>JAHFPV010000016.1 GCA_023266575.1 Sphingobium sp. | reverse complement strand
CGCCGCCGTCGCTAGAAAAATCGTCGTCCTCGCCAATCGCCTCGTTGCCGAAAATCGAACTTGGTCCCCAATCCATGCTTGACCAACAAGACAGATGCTCGACTTCGCTCGAAACGAACGGGTCAAGGTGAAGTCATCGCGCTCAATCGCAATTATCGTAGCCCGCATCCTCGCACTGGCGGCGGCGTTCCTTGTCCGCCTTCTTGCGCGCCTTGCCATCGCGCGCTTCCTGCTCGCGCATCTTGCGGCCATAATTGCGATCGGATTCGTCCTGGCTGGTGGTCGCCCAGTCCGCCGCCTGCGCGCCCGCGCGCACCGGCATCGTCGCGATATCCAGCGCCGTCTTGGCGATACAGCCGGGCAGAGCCAGCAGCATCAGCGGCGCGGCCAGCATCAATATCTTGTTCATCATCAGTCCCCCGACTTGGTTCGCCGCCGTCCTGGCACAGCTGACCTTAACCGCCGCCTAATCAGGATGCCAAAGACGGCGAAGCGTGTCGCGGAAAATCAGCCGTCAATCTTGTCGGCAAAGCCCTTGCGCAGCTTGGCGAGCTTGGGCGGGATCACCGCCATGCAATAGGGGTTACGGTCGCCGACCCGGTCCCAATATTGCTGATGATAATCCTCCGCCGGATACCAGGGGCCGTCCGGCTCTATCGTGGTGACGATCGGGTCGTCATGGTCCGCCTGCGCCCGGTCGATAGCGACCTTCGCCTCTGCCTCCTGCTCAGGCGAATGGGGGAAGATGGCGGAGCGATATTGGGTGCCGACATCATTGCCCTGGCGATTGAGCGTCGTGGGATTATGCGTTGCAAAGAAAATGTCGAGCAGGTCGGCATAGCTGATGACGTCAGGGTCGAAGCTGATGCGGATCGCCTCGGCGTGGCCGGTCGTGCCGGAACAGACCTGTTCATAGGTCGGGTCGGACTTTTCCCCGCCGATATAGCCGCTCTCGACCGCGCTAACGCCCTTGAGATTTTGATACACCGCTTCAGTACACCAGAAGCATCCGCCTGCGAGTGTCGCGATTTCCTGCGCCATCTATCCATTCCTATCCATGTTGGCCACACAGATAGGAACGCTCAGGCCGCCGTTCCAGCCTCCGCCGTCATCGCCGCCGCTTTCGCCCGCTCCTCGGCCACCAGTTCCTTACGGGACAGCTTGCCGACCAGCGTGCGCGGCAGGTTCAGCCGCACCTCGACCTCGCACACCCGCTCATGTTTGCCCAGTTGCGGATTGAGCCAGTCTTTAAGCGCCGCGCCGTCAATCTGCGCATCCTCGATCAGGGTTACGAACGCCTTGGGCTGTTCACCGCGATAGTGGTCGGGAATGCCGATCACCAGCGCCTCCTTGACCATCGGATGATGATAGAGGACAGCCTCGACCTGGCTCGGAAATACCTTGAAGCCGCCGACGGCGATCATGTCCTTGAGCCTGTCGACGATGCGGACATAGCCATCTTCGTCTATCTCGCCCACGTCGCCGGTACGGATGAAATCGCCGATAAATACTTCGGCGTCGGCGTCCGGCCGGTTCCAATAGCCCTTCATGATCTGCGGTCCGGCGAACAGCAATTCACCTGGCTCTCCGGGCGGCGGCGGTTTGGTCGGATCTTCGCGATCGACCAGCTTGACCCGCGTCCCCGGCACCGGCTGCCCCACCGTCCCGGTCTTGTTCAGCCCCTCATAGGGGTTGGAACAGACGATCGGGCTGGTTTCGGTAAGGCCATAGCCCTCGATCAGCTTGGCGCCCGTCGCCGCCTCGAACCGTTGCCGCACTTCCAGCGGCAGCGGCGCACCGCCCGAAATACAGGCGCGCAGCGAGGAAAAGTCGATGTTGCGGATCGCGGGGTGATCCAGCAGCGCCTGGAACATGGTCGGCACGCCGGGCAGCGACGTCGCCTTCACCCGCTGCACCGCCGCCAGCACCTGCGCCGCGTCGAAACGGGGCAGCATCACCATCTCGCCGCCGTTCATCACGGTGCGGTTGAGGGTGCAGGTATTGGCGAACACATGGAAGAAGGGCAGCACCGCGATGATGCGGTCCTCCTCATGGGCGTGCGGGTCGATCGCCTGCGCCTGCCGCGCATTGGCGGTCAGATTCTGATGGGTCAGCATCGCGCCCTTGGGCGTGCCGGTGGTGCCGCCCGTATATTGCAGCAGGGCGATGTCCCGCTCCGGGTCGATCGGCGGCACGGTGCAGTCGCCCGCATTGGCGATCAGCCGGTCATAGCGCAACACGCGCGGATCGTCCGGCAGCGGCACGGACTCGCTCGCCTTGAACAGGCGGAACAGCACCGATTTGACCGGCGGCAGCATCTCCGCCACCGATCCGACGACCAGCTTCTCCAGGCTGCTATGGTCCAGCACCTGCAGCGCGGTGGGCAGCAGCGCCTTGGCCGACAGGGTGAACAGGATTTTCGTCCCGCTATCCTCGACCTGATGCTCCAGTTCGGCAGCAGTGTAGAGGGGAGAGAAATTGACGACGATCGCGCCCGCGATCAGCGCGCCATAATAGGCAGCGACATAATGGGGGGTGTTGGGCAGATAGAGGCCGACCCGGTCGCCCTTCTGCACCCCCATCGCCTGCAAGCCGCAGGCGATGCGGCGGATCTGCCCAAACATCGTGCCATAGCTGAACCGGCGACCCATGAAATCGATCATCGGCGCATCGGGGTGGGCCAGTGCGCTGGTGGTGACCATGTCCCCCATCGACATCGGGGCGAACGTCCGGTCCCAGACGGTGGGGTGCTGGTAATGCTCCCGCCAGATTTTTTCTATGCTCTCCATGAGGGAAGTCTATGGAGAATGGCTGCTTTACGCAAGCGTCAACCACAGCAAAAAGGGCCGCACCGGTTACCCGGCGCGACCCTTGAAAATGCTGCATTGCGGCGACTTACGGACGGCCGCCGAATGACGCTACGGCATCACACCGCGCCCTTGTTGTTGCTGAACGGATCAAGGATGGTGGCGACGCCGGAAATCAGTTCCGCTTCGCTGCGCAGAGCCTCATCAGCGCGCCGCGCATTGTCGTCACGCTCACGCCGCAGCTCCTCGATCAGCGCCGCACGGTCGCCATCCAGACGCGAATCGGTCGGTGCCTCGATGCCCAGCTTCTTGGCGGTCTTGGCCACCAGAGCGTCCAGTTCGCGCTGCGAACACAGGCCCAGCGTCACCGGGTCTTTGGGCGTGATGTTGGAAATATTCCAGTGGGTGCGGTCGCGGATCGCCGCGATGGTGGTGCGGGTGGTGCCGATCAGCTTGCCGATCGCGCCGTCCGACACTTCGGGATGGTTGCGCAGGATCCAGGCGATGCCATCGGGCTTGTCCTGCCGCTTGGACACCGGCGTGTAGCGCGGCCCCTTGGTGCGACGGACAGGCTCCGGGCCTTTCAGCATCTTGAGCTTGTAGTCGGGGTTCTGCTCGCCCTTGTGGATTTCGTCCATGGTGATTTCATGGGCGCGCACCGGGTCACGACCGGTATATTTGGTGCTGGCGGTATCGTCGGCGATCGCCTGCACTTCCAGGATGTGAAGCCCGCAAAATTCGGCGATCTGGTCAAAGCTCAGAGCGCTGTTGTCGACCAGCCAGCTGGCGGTCGCATGGGGCATGAGTGGCTGGGACACGGGAACATTCTCCGGCACAAAAACGATAAGGGCCGCCCAAGCAGGGCGGCCGCGACCGTCTGGAGATAGTCGATCATCCCCGCTGGAGCAAGGAAAAGCGTCAGGCCGCGCTATCCAGCCCCAACCGGTCAATGGTGTGCAGCCCCGCCAGGAACTCGCGCGCGCTGCGTTCCCAGCTGAAGCTACGCCCATAGGCGGCGCAGGCGGCCCGGTCACAGCTTAGCGCCCCGGCAATCGCCTGCCCCAGATCATCCGACAGCGCGCCGCTTTCCGGGGTCACAATGTCCACCGGCCCGGTGACGGGATAGGCCGCGACCGGCGTGCCGCAGGCCAGCGCCTCGATCATCACCAGCCCGAATGTGTCGGTGCGGCTGGGGAACACAAACACGTCGGCCCCGGCATAGGCGCCCGCCAGCGCCTCCCCGAACAATGGTCCCATAAAATGCGCCTCTGGGTAGCGCCGCTCCAGCGCCGCACGCGCCGGACCATCGCCTACCACCACCTTGGTGCCGGGATGATCGGTGGCCAGGAACGCCTCCAGATTCTTCTCCACCGCCACCCGGCCGACAGCCAGCATGATCGGCCGGGGCAGGTGGGCAAACAGCGCAGGCGGCGGCGCGTCAGGGGTGAAGGCGCTCAGGTCCACCCCCCTGCCCCATGGCAGCACATTATGCAGCCCATGGGCGCGCAATTGCGCGCGCACCGATCCGGTCGATACCAGCACCGCCTGCGCAGAACCGTGAAACCAGCGAATATAGCGCCAGAACCAGGCCGCAGGCAGGCCGGTGCGCTGCGCCACATAATCGGGGAAATGGGTATGGTAGGCCGTGGTGAACGGCACATGCTCGCGCAAACACCAGCGCCGGGCGGCCACGCAGAGCGGCCCTTCCGTCGCCAGATGTACCGCGTCAGGCCGGAACGCCGCAATCGCCTGCCCCACCACGCCAGGCCGCACCAAGGCCAGCCTTATTTCGGGATAGGTCGGGCAAGGAATGGAGCCATAAAGATCGGGCGAAATCACCCGAACCTCATGCCCCATCGCCTCCAGCTCCGCTTGGATCGTCTGGAGCGTGCGCACGACGCCATTGACCTGCGGGGTCCAGGCATCTGTGACGATCATAATGCGCATTTGGTTACTCCGTCATTGCAGGCGCTTCCGCACCCACCTCCGTTCGTTTCGAGCCCTTCGACTGCCCGCCTGCGGCAGGCGCTCTGGATAAACTACGTCGAGAAACATTGGCACAGCGCGTGAGACTTCTCGACTTCGCTCGAAGCGAACGGCTGTTGTTTTAGGCCGCCATCCGCGCCCGTTCGCCCTGCTCGGCCTGCGTCCGCGCGGCGATCTCGTCAGCCCAGTGCAGCACTTCCATCCGTCCGCAATCATGCTCGACCAGAGCGGTGCAGCCTTCCACCCAGTCGCCATCATTATAATAGGCCACGCCGCCAATCTCGCGCATTTCCGCGTTATGGATATGGCCGCACACCACGCCATCGACGCCGCGCGCACCCGCTTCATGCGCGACCACTTCCTCAAACTGGGAAATGAAGGACACGGCATTCTTGACCTTGTGCTTGGCCATCTTGCTGAGCGACCAATAGGGCAATCCCATACGCTGCCGCACCGCATTGACCACGACATTCAGCCGCATCAGCGTGGTGTAGGCAGCGTCGCCGACAAAGGCCAGCCAGCGATGCGCCAGCATGATCGTGTCGAACTCATCGCCATGCAGCACCAGCAGCTTGCGCCCGTCGGCAGTCGTATGGATCGCCTTGCGCCGAATTTCCACGCCGCCGAAATTCATGCCGGTGAACTGGCGGAACATTTCGTCATGATTGCCGGGAATATAGACGACCCGCGTGCCGCGCTTGGCCCGCTTCATCAGCCGCCACACCACGTCATTGTGACTGGCCGGCCAGTAAAAGCGCTTCTTCAGCCGCCATCCGTCAATGATGTCGCCCACCAGATAGATGGTGTCGCTGTCCACATTGTCGAGGAAATCGATCAGCATCGCCGCGTTGCAGCCGCGCGTGCCAAGGTGGATGTCGGAAATCCAGATGGTGCGAAACCGGCGACGCTCACCTTGCGTCCGTTCGGGCACGGAAAATGGCTCTGCGCCGTCCTCCGGCAGGTCCGCCAAAAATGGCAGGCGCGTGATGGCGTTCATGATGCGATCCCCAAAGACTGATGCCCTCAGGACCGGTTCCCTAACGCCGCAATGTTACAGTTCCGAAGGGATTATGACGGAAATGCTACGGTTTGCGGGGTTTTCTGCTCCCCCTCCCGCCTGCGGGAGGGGGTTGGGGGGTGGGCCGACGCACCCTCAAACCACGAGCACGATCTTCCCGAAATGCTCGCCCGCATCCATCCGCGCGTGCGCCTTGCTCGCATCCGCCAGCGCAAAGCGCTGATCCATCGCCGGGCGTAACTTGCCGTCCTCCACGAACGACCACACCGTCCGCACCAGTTCATCCGCGACCAGACTCTTGAACCCCACCGACCGCGCCCGCAGCGTCGATCCGGTGATCGTCAGCCGCCGCTGCATGATCGCCGGAATGAAAATCTCCGCCTTCGCCCCGCCCAGCACCGCGATCGACACATGCCGCCCATCCTCGGCCAGGCACTCCAGGTTGCGCGGAAGATAATCGCCGCCGACCATGTCCAGCACCGCCTGAACACCCTGCCCGCCGGTGATGCGTTTCACCTCCGCGACATAATCCTGGGCCTTGTAATTGATCGCCTCGTCCGCGCCCCACGCCTTGGCAGCCGCGCATTTCTCGTCCGACCCGCAGGTGACGATGATCTTCACGTCGAACAGGTTGCACAGGCGGATCGCCATCGTGCCGATCCCGCTGGTCCCGCCATGGACCAGTACCGTGTCGCCGCCGACAGCATAGGCGCGCTCGAACAGGTTGGTCCACACGGTAAACAGCGTCTCCGGCAGCGCCGCCGCCTCGACCATGTCATAGCCGTCCGGCACCGGCAGGCACTGCCCCGCAGGCGCCACCGCATATTCCGCATAGCCGCCACCCGCCAGCAACGCGCAAACCCTCTGCCCGACCAGCAACTCCGCCCCGCGCCCCGCCGCCACGACCGTGCCGGACACTTCCAGCCCCGGAATGTCGGAAGCGCCGGGCGGCGGCGGATATTTGCCCTGCCGTTGCAGCACGTCGGGCCGGTTCACCCCGGCGGCGGCGACGCGGATCAGCACCTCGTCATCGCCCGGCACCGCCACCGCGCGCCGCTCCGGCACCAGCGCGTCAGGACCACCCGGCACGCGAATGGCAATCGCCATCATCTCGCCCGGTACGCGGTTGCCATCGGCCATCATCGCTTCCCCCAAAAACACGCTCATGCTGCACCGCACCAAAATCGACAGGCAGAACGAGCGCCCTTATTGACAGAGTGGCCCGCAGGGTCAACATTACGCTTTATGGACAAGGATGATGATCTCCCCCGCCGGGCTGACGATCCACTGGCCCGGCTGCACGCGCAGGATCTGGACCCCTTGTCCGTGGCTGAACTGGACGCCCGCATCGCCGCCCTCAAGGCGGAAATAGCGCGGACAGAAGCGAAAATGGAATACGCCGTTAACCATAAGGCAACTGCCGAGGCGTTATTCAAGCGATGAACCCGCGCCTTGCCCCACGCACCCATTTGACGGGTTCTACCGGGCACGGTCAGTCTGGCAATTCCGCAGGTCGGGACGCACGTCTTGATCCGGCGTCGAGCAATGCCGACATAAGGTTCGATACCGCCCTCTCATCGGGCCAGGAGTAGAACAGACATGCCCTCTTTCGCACCCGCTCTGGAAACGACCCTGCACAATGCGCTGACCCATGCGTCGGAACGCAAGCATGAATATGCCACGCTGGAGCATCTCCTACTGGCACTGATTGATGACGAACATGCGTCAAAAGTGATGCAGGCGTGCGGCGTGGAAATCGGCGAACTGGGCGACGCCGTCACCCAATATCTCGATACGGAACTGGACAGCCTCAAGGTGGAGGGCGCGTCCGACCCCTCCCCCACCAGCGGATTCCAGCGCGTGGTCCAGCGCGCCATCCTCCATGTGCAATCGTCCGGCAAGGATGAAGTGACCGGGGCAAACGTCCTCGTCGCGCTCTTTTCCGAACGCGAAAGCTATGCCGTCTATTTCCTGCAACAGCAGGATATGAGCCGTCTCGATGCCGTGAGCTTCATCAGCCATGGCGTCGGCAAGGGTACGCCCGCGCCTGAGCGTCAGGAGACCAAGGGGGCAGCCGAAGAGGAGAAGAAGGTGCAGGACGGCAAGGGTAAGAAGGACAGCGCCCTCGATCAGTTCACCGTCAACCTCAATGAGAAGGCGGCGCGCGGCAAGGTCGATCCCCTCATCGGGCGCGCGTCGGAGGTGGACCGCACCATCCAGATCCTGTGCCGCCGCTCGAAAAACAACCCGCTCTATGTCGGCGATCCCGGCGTCGGCAAGACCGCGATTGCCGAAGGTCTGGCGCGCAAGATCATCGAGGGCGAAGTGCCTGACGTCCTCAAGGAAGCCGTCATCTACTCGCTCGACATGGGCGCACTGCTGGCCGGCACCCGCTATCGCGGCGATTTTGAGGAGCGGCTGAAAGCGGTCGTCACCGAACTGGAAAAGCTGCCCCACGCGGTCCTGTTCATTGACGAAATCCACACCGTGATCGGCGCTGGTGCGACCAGCGGCGGCGCGATGGATGCGTCAAACTTGCTCAAGCCCGCTCTGTCGGGCGGCACGATCCGTTGCATCGGATCGACCACCTACAAGGAATTCCGCAACCATTTCGAGAAGGACCGGGCGCTGCTCCGGCGCTTCCAGAAGATCGACGTCAACGAACCCACGATCGAGGATACGATCAAGATCCTCGCCGGGCTGCGCTCCGCGTTCGAGGAGCATCACCACGTCAAATATACGCCCGACGCGATCAAGGCGGCGGTGGAACTGTCCGCCCGCTACATCAACGACCGCAAATTGCCGGACAAGGCCATAGACGTGATCGACGAAGTCGGCGCGATGCAGATGCTGGTCGTGCCAAGCAAGCGCAAGAAGGTGATCACCCCCAAGGAGATCGAACTGGTCATCGCGACCATGGCCCGCATCCCGCCCAAGACCGTGTCGTCCGACGACAAGAGCGTGCTGGAATCGCTGACCACGGACCTGAAGCGCGTCGTGTTTGGCCAAGACAAGGCGATCGAAGTGCTGTCCAGCGCGATCAAGCTGTCGCGCGCTGGCCTGCGCGATCCCGACAAGCCGATCGGCAACTATCTCTTCTCCGGCCCCACTGGCGTCGGCAAGACGGAGGTGGCGCGCCAACTCGCGACCCTGCTCGGCATCCCGCTCCAGCGTTTCGACATGTCGGAATATATGGAACGCCACTCGGTCAGCCGCCTGATCGGCGCGCCTCCGGGCTATGTCGGCTATGACCAGGGTGGCCTGCTGACCGACGCCGTCGACCAGCAACCGCACAGCGTCCTGCTGCTCGACGAAATCGAAAAGGCGCATCCCGACCTGTTCAACATCCTGTTGCAGGTGATGGATAATGGCCGCCTGACCGACCATCACGGCAAGACCGTCGATTTCCGCAACACCATCCTCATCATGACCACCAATGCCGGTGCGTCGGACATGGCGAAGGAATCGATCGGTTTCGGCGAACTGACCCGTGAGGATGTGCAGGAGGATGCGGTGAAAAAACTCTTCACCCCCGAATTCCGCAACCGCCTCGATGCGATCGTCCCCTTCGGCTATCTGCCGCCGGAAATCGTCGCCCGCGTCATCGACAAGTTCGTCCTGCAACTGGAACTGCAACTGGCCGACCGCGACGTCCACATCACCCTGGATCAGGACGCCAAGGACTGGCTCACCAAGAAGGGCTATGACAAGCTCTACGGCGCCCGCCCGATGGGCCGCCTGATGCAGGAAAAGATCAAGCAGCCGCTGGCCGAGGAACTGCTCTTCGGCAAGCTGGTCCATGGCGGCGAAGTCCATGTCCATATGAAGGAAACCGATGGGGTTGGGGCCCTCGCCTTCGAAATCACCCCCGCGGCCCCCAAAAAGGGCAAGAAGGGCGGCAAGGCCAAGGCGAGCGAAGGCACGAAATAAGCGCGATGACCGACGCAAACGAAAAGGGCGGCCCGCAAAGGCCGCCCTTTTTCATGCCCCCCACCAAAATCCCCTAACCTCGTCATCCCCGCGGAGGCGGGGATCCATCTCTCACCACGCATCTCGATTGGCGATGACAGAGGAAGTCAGGTCGCTAACCCAATATCGGTGAGTAACGGACGGGCTGCTTTAGCAACAACGGGCGCGATATTTGCTGTTAGGGAGGTGGCATTTCAACTGGTTTAGGGATCGAGCTTAGAGCAACAGGGAAGCTTGGGTCCGTCTTTATTCGGTTTTCCCATTCGTTTCGTTCGATCAACCCGAAATGCCCTTGTGGAAGATTGCGTTTCAAACAGGCCTGAGCCGCCTCAGCGGATTGTTGAGGGAGGAAATATGCGGCCTCACCACCATCGGTGATGCCTCCATGTGCGCCTAACAAAGTCACTCTGCACCTATCAGCGAAAACCGGAATCTTCCTGTGAAAATCGGCGATATAGTCACTTGCTAGGCGCTGGCTGTCCCAAACCCATTTTGTAGTGCCAAATTGCATCTCGATTATCGGGGCAGCCCCATCTCTGCACGACGACGCAAAAAGCGGCAGGAGTGTAAGGTAGACGCTAAATCGAAAGCTGCCATCCTTTCCCAAGTCATGCCTCCCGTGAACAAGTCTCTTGGGCCTAATTTCAGCGATGCCCGGCAAGCATCGTCAACGACAGCTTTCGGGAAACCCGATCAGCCTTAACAATGCCCACCTTTGCTCGTTAGCAGCCCCCTCATCATGCCGGGATTGACCCGCCATCCCTCTTAATCGACCATCCGCATATGTCGGAACCAGCCCTCCACCAAATCCCGCTGGCCCCGTCCCCACATTTCCGCCACCCTCTCCCCAACCGCCCCGCCAAAGGAGAGCTACGCCGTGCCAGACACCCTCACCCTCTACACCAACCCCATGTCGCGCGGGCAGATTGCCCGCTGGATGCTGGAGGAGGTCGGCGCGCCCTATGACACCGTCGTCCTCGACTATGCGACGAGCATGAAGGCCCCTGACTATCTCGCCATCAACCCAATGGGCAAAGTCCCCGCGATCGTCCACAACGGCATCATCGTCACCGAATGCGCCGCCATCTGCGCCTATCTCGCCGACGCCTTCCCCGCCGCCAACCTCGCCCCGCCAACCAGCGCACGCGGTGCTTATTATCGCTGGCTCTTCTTCGCCGCTGGCCCTGTCGAAGCCGCCATCACCAACAAGGCCATGGGCTTCGTCCTGCCCGAAGGGCGGGATCGCAGCGCGGGCTATGGCTCGCTCGACGCGGTGCTGGACACGCTCGAACAAGCGGTATCGGGGACGACATGGATTTGCGGCGACCAGTTCACCGCCGCCGACGTCTATGTCGGATCACAGATCGACTGGGGTCTGGCCTTCGGCACCATGCCGGAACGCCCCGCCTTCACCGCCTATGCGGAGCGCCTCCGCGCCCGCCCGGCTTACCAGCGCCAGAAGGAGATCGACGGCGCCCTGATCGCCGCCATGCAGAAGCAGGCCTGATCTCCACCCCCACCCCGTTCGCTTCGAGCCTAGTCGAGAAGCAAGCAGCGCTGCATCGACGCCAGGCGCGCCTCGTTTCTCGACTGCGCTCGAAACGAACGGATGTTGGTGCAAAGCCATAACAAAAAAAAGGCCCGGCGGAGATCACTCCGCCGGGCCTTCCTTATCTCGCTACCGCGCCGATCAGTCGCGATTGCCCATGAAACGCAGCAGGAACAGGAACATGTTGATGAAGTCGAGATAGAGGTTCAGCGCCCCCATGACGACCGACTTGCCCATCATGTCCGTACCCGCGACATGCGCATAGATGCTCTTGATCTTTTGCGTGTCATAGGCGGTCAGGCCCGCGAACAGCAGCACGCCGATGAAGCTGATGACCAGGTCCATCACGCTCGATTTCAGGAACAGGTTGATCAGGCTGGCGACCAGCAAGCCAACAACACCCATGATCAGGAAGGTGCCGAAGCCCGACAGATCCTTCTTGGTCGTATAGCCAAACAGGCTCAGCCCCGCGAAAGCCGCCGCCGTCGCAAAGAAGGTCTGGCCGATCGACGTGCCGGTATAGACCAGGAAGATGGACGAGAGCGACAGGCCCATCACCGCGGCATAGGCCCAGAACAGCCCCTGCGCCGCCGCCGTCGACAGCCGGTTGATGCCAAAGCTCAGCACCATCACGAACACCAAAGGCGCGAACATGATGACATATTTCAGGATGCCGGGACCGCCCAGCACCTGCAACGCCAGCCCGCTCGACGCAAACAGCACCGCGACGATGCCCGTCAGCAGCACGCCGCTTGCCATATAATTATAGACCGACAGCATATAGCTGCGCAGACCGGCGTCGTACGCCGCACCCTGTGCGACGCTAGGACCGCCAAAGCCCGCAATATCGGAACGGGGATCAGACCAGTTGGCCATGAAAATTCTCCTTCGTCGGCGTCACTGTCGCCGCTGCATCCATTATCGGCTGTTATGCTCCGATATTCAAGCGCTCTCGTAACCACACTGGTCTAACGCGCGGTAAAGCCTATAGTCGCCGCGTCATGCACCGCCTGTTCGTCGCCATCCGCCCGCCGGCCAGCCACCGCGCGCAGCTGCTTGCGCTGATGGGCGGGATCGCGGGCGCCCGCTGGCAACGCGACGACCAGCTGCACCTGACGCTGCGCTTCATCGGCGAAGTCGACCGGCATCGCGCCACCGACATCGCCTATGCGCTGCGCACCATCCGCTTCGCTCCGTTCGACGCCAGCGTCTCAGGCGTCGGCGCGTTCGACCGTCGCGGCGTGATCGATACGCTCTGGGCCGGGGTCCAGCCGCGCGATCCGCTCGCCAGCCTGCATCGCAAAGTCGATCGCGCCTGTATCGCGCTTGGCCTGCCGCCCGAAGAACGCGCCTACCTGCCCCACATCACCCTCGCCCGCTTTGGCCGGACGGGCGCATTGGTCGATCCCTTCCTCGCCGCCCACGCCGCGCTGACCAGCCCGCCCTTCACGATCGACAGCTTCGCCCTGTTTGAAAGCCGCCTCGGCCATAACGGCGCGAGCTATCACATCGTCGAGGATTATGGGCCAGGCAGCCCGGCCTGAACGCCGGTCCTAACCCGCCGCCAACACGCCGCAGGCGATCCGCCCGCCCGCATTGCCCGCCGGGTCGCTCTTATTGTCGTCGGCCTGCGCATGGATCACCACCGCCGCGCCATCGGTATCCAGCAAGGGCTTCGTCCCACTGCTGATCGTCCCGCCGGCAATGACATATTCGATCGCGCCGGTGCCGTCCGTTCCGACCGTCATATTGGGCATATCGCCCATATGCGCGCCCGCCGGATTGTCCATGCCATGCTTGCGCCCGGTCGGGTTCCAATGTCCCCCGGCGCTGGCAAAATCGGGCGCGGTGCAGGTGCCGGTCATATGGACATGCACCGCATGAATGCCCGGCGTTAGTCCCTGCGCCTTGACCAGCACATGCAGCCCATCCGCCGCCTCGGTCACGCTGGCAGTGCCACGCGCGGACCCATCACCTGCTGTCAGACTGGCACTGGCCGTTGGCGCAGACGGTCTCGACCCGGTCGTCGCACAGGCCGATGCCGCGACAGTCAAAGGCAAGGCGAGCAATATCGAGGCAAATTTCATGACAAACTCCCGGAGGTCGGCGAACATAGCAGCGAACGCCGCAACGGCGCATTTGTTGCCGAGCACCACCGGTCTGTCACCGCATTTCTGTCCTGCAAAATCCTGCCAAGTGCAGCCAAACCTATGGCCACACATACCACCGTTCGCTTCGAGCGAAGTCGAGAAGCCACAATCGCACTACCCCGCGCGCTACAAAACGGCCAATAGTCCGATCCGCACGCCCAACGCCACTCAGCGCAACGAAAAAGGGGCCGGTCTTTCGACCAGCCCCTTCATCTGCTTTCCAACCTTGCGGAAGGGAAAGTCTCTTACATGCCCGAACCGGGACCGTAGGTGATTTCCACGCGACGGTTCTGCAGTTCGCGAACGCCGTCGGCGGTTTCGACGCGGGGGTTCGATTCACCGAACGCCTGGGTCGTCATGACGCCATCAGGGATACCCTTAGAAGCCATGTAAGCCTTGACGGCGTCAGCGCGACGCTGCGACAGGCCGACGTTGTACGAGGACGAACCCGACTTGTCCGCATAACCCGCCAGCATGACCTGGGCGCTGCCGCAGTTGCTGTAGGCCGAAACCGCGTTG
Source organism: Sphingobium sp. (assembly GCA_023266575.1). Lineage (GTDB taxonomy): Bacteria > Pseudomonadota > Alphaproteobacteria > Sphingomonadales > Sphingomonadaceae > Sphingobium. The sequence continues at coordinate 72,123 of JAHFPV010000016.1, read as the reverse complement.
TCCAGGATGGTGGCGGCGTCAGGCGTGACGTCCGACTTGTCCCATTCGAAGAACACGATGTACGGTCCGGGGCTGCACTCTGCCACTGGCGGCGGAGGCGGCGGCGGGGGAGGCGGCGGGGGAGGCGGCGGCGGCGGGGGAGGCGGCGGAGGAGCAGCCGGTTCGCCGAAGTTGTAGGTCAGACCCAGCAGCAGGCTGTGGGTGCGCAGCTTGGTGTCGGCGGTCGAACCGGCCTGGCCATAGATGCTCTGATAAGCCGGGATCAGCTTGATATCGTCCTGGTTGAAGAAGCGATACTTCAGCGAAACGTCAACATTGTTGGTCACCGGATAACGAACGCCGGCGATTGCCTGCCAGGCAAAGCCCGTGTCGCTGTCGTTGACGATGTCCGAAGCAACCTTGGCGCGCGAAACGCCGACGCCGCCGCCGACGAAGCCCTGCAGGCCGTCATCGGAACCGAAGTCCAGCAAGCCGTTCAGCATGAACGAGAGGGCCGAAGAGGCACCGCCAAAACGGCCACCGGTCTTGTCGAAATCAATCTTGGCGCGCTTGTAAGCGGCTTCGGCTTCCAGGCGGAAACCGCCAAAGTCATAGCCGATATTGGCGTCGAAATCATAACCCTTATGATAATCGATCGACGGGACCGGACGGCCGCCGGGAGGGACTGCCGAGAAGGTCATGTCCTGGTCTTCGACAATCATTACACCGGCATCAACGCCGACGTACCAACTGTCGTCACGTGCCATGGCCGGGGTGGCCAAAGCAGTGGTAGCAAGAGCAGCCGCGAGGGCAAGCTTCCGCATCTGAATTCCCCTTTCAAAAGTGTCACGAAGGACTGCTGAAACCCTGTATCGGGAAGAAAGTTTCATGGCAAGTCCACAAATAGTGAAACCGTTGCAAAAATAACGCAGTAGGGTTCCTCGGAACCCCCTGTGAGGCTATTTGCATGGTTCACTCAGCTAATAGCGAGACGACATGACAATAAAAAGTAAATTCGGACAAATTTAGCTTTCGATCAGCCCATGTGTCCTTAAAGCAACGAGTATGGCGTCCAGTGTAGTGCGCGCCTCTGCGTCAATCGTCGCGCCGCCCGTTGGCGCGGCAATCGCCCCCTGCCGCCCGCCGACCACTTTCTCCCCGTCCAGATACAGCCCATCCTCCCGCACCAATGCGTCCCGCCACAGGCTTCCGTCATAAAAAAGCGCATGACCCCGGTCCGCCACATCCATCGACAGCCCGGCACGCGGCACCACAAAGCGCCAGCCGCCCTCGCTCCTGCTGGCAACGCATCCCTCCTGTCCGGTCCAGGCGCCACTCGCGCCTGCCGCCACGATCCAGCATTGCCCAACCGTCGGCGTCGCAGGCGGCGTCGCCACATCCGCGCTCTCGACCCTGCCGTGCAGCAGCGCATCGATCCGCACCAGCGCCTCATTGTGGAAAATTTCCTTCTGCGCCTGCCCCGCAAACAGCATCGGCATCGCCCATCGCGCCGTCATGTCCATCACCATCGCTCCCGTCCCAAATCAAATCGTGATCCCGATCACCCCCGCCCGCCCGGTCGCAAAGGTGCCGACCTGCCGCACCTCCACGCGCAGCGCGCCATCATGCCCGGCACCACTATCTGCCGCGATCATCGCCGCGTCATAGGTCCAGCCCGGCAACACCGTCTCGGCACTGCGCACCACGACATCGCCATCCAGCACCCGCACCGCATAGCGCTCACTCTCTTCGCCCAGCGGCACATCGCCGCCGCTGCTCCAGCGCCATCCCGCACGGCTGCGCCGCGTCCAGCCGATCACCCAACCACCGCTCACCGCCCGCGCCGTCAGATGCACCGGAGCCGGCGGCACCAGCGCCTCGCCCGTCACCGCCACCTCGGCCACCACAGGCTCCACATCGCCCAGCCCGATCGCCGACAGTTGCACCGTCCCGCCAACCTCGCCCGCCACGCCCAGCATCGCCAACGGCTCGACCAGCCGTTCCTCCTCGACCAGCAGGAACGCCTCGCCCGCCGCATGGTCCGCCATCGCCCATTCGGTCCCGCGCAGCCCCCGGCGCAAATCGGTCAGCCGATAGCTCGCCTCTCCCGTCTGCACCGCCGCGCCAAACTGGATCAACTCGCGCCCGACCAGACACAGGTTGCGCCCCTGCGCCAGCCCCGCCTCATCCGCTGACAATAATTCCATATCCGCCGCCAGCAATGTCACCCGCATCGCGTTCTGCCCGTCCACCATCGCCACGCTTCCGGGCGGCAGCGCAGTGTCCGCCACCCCAATCACCGCCCGCGGCGCGCTCCGGCCGATCGGCACAGCCTCGCCCGTCCCGCTCATCGCAAACAGCGCCGCGGTGCGCCAACCCGCCCCACCGCTCGCCGCAGCCACCACCAGCGGCGCATTCGCCACCCCTTCGGTCAGGCGCGGCAAGTCGGCCAGCATAAGCGTCGTTACTCCATGCGGCGCATCCACCTGCCGCACGATCGCGCCGGACGACGCGCCGCCCGGCATTACCCCGCCAGCCCCCGGCACCCGCCGCAGCGACAGCCGCACCGCCATCGCCTCCCACTCGCGCTCCTCGATCCGCCATAGCCCCGGCGCATCGACCACCCGCACCACCATGCCCGGCGCCAGCCCCAGCGCCGCCCAGCCGCAACGCAGCACCATCGTCGCCCGCCCGGTCCAGCCACTCGCCAGCCGCTCGCCCGCCAGCCCCCGCGCCGCATCCGCCGCCAGCACCGCAGGCAGTTCAATCCCGCGCTCGCTGCGCCCCGGCCCCGGTCGCGTCACCCGCTGCACCCCCGCCTGATAATCGCGCGCCGCATCATAATGGCGCAGCGACAGAGCCACCGGCACGCCATCCGCCGCCCCGCCGGACTGCTCCACCGCATCGACCGCCCGCCCATTGACCCGCGCCGCCAGCACGCGGGAACCAATCTCGTCCGTGCTCTCGCCCGCCGCCATCAGCGTCAGCCCCTGCAACGCCAGCCCATGCGCCTCGACAAGCGGCGTGATAGCCTCGCGCACATCCGCCCCGCTCGCCGCATAGCCCTCGACACTGGCCAGCCCGGCCCCGCCAATCCGCCCCGCACTCACTGCCGCCGCAATCGCCCCGATCGCCACCGCCCCCTCGTCCGCTTCCACCTCGAACGTCAGCGACGGGATGCGATTGCCATAATCCTCCAGCGCCAGATCCTCGAACAGGACATAGGCCAAGCCGCGATGCGCTGGCGTCTCCCCCACGCCCTGCGCCGCCGCGATCAGCGGATCGACCGGCTGATCCTCGCCGCCCGGATGCACCCGGAACGCCGACACCGCGCTCTTGAAGTCCCCCGCCGCCCCGCGCAGCAAATTGCCATCGGCCCAGATCCGCCCGATCGACCTTATCCTGCGCGCTGACAAAGCGACCGCAAAACTCGCCGCATAGCTGTAACTGGTCACGCTCGGCCGCCCCTTGCCGCCACCACTCTTGCTTTTCGTCTCGCGCAGGTCGGTCGCCCAGATCACCGTCCCCGCGACCCGCATCGTACCGAACAATTGCGGCACCTGTGTCCCGTAACTCGACGTCTGCACCTGTAATTCATTCAGCCGCGGCCCTTCCCGCCCCTTGGGCTTGAACAGCACCCCATGGTCAACCGCATTGCCGATCAGCGCCCCGATAGCCCCGCCGATCGGCCCGCCAATCACCGTGCCCACCGCACTCAGCACCACCGTCGCCATGACACACTCCTTCTATATCGCCCGCCACCAGCCAATCACCGGCCAGGGCGACGCCCCCGGCATCTCGACCACCCGCCGCAACCCGGCATGGGCATGGACAAAGCCGCCCGGCACACAGATCATCAGATGCAATTGCAACGGCCCCGGCCGCACCAGCGCCACATCGCCAGGCTCACCACCCGCCACCGGCACCAGCCCCGCCGCCCGCAGCCAGCCTTCCGCCCGCCCGACATCGCCACTGCGCAACCCATAAGCGCAAGGCGCACCCCGCCCCAGCGCCAGCGCCACCAGCCCGACGCAATCCACGCCGCTGTCGCTTCGCCCATGCAATCGAAACGGCACGCCCACCAGCGCCCGCGCCCGCTCCACCACGCTCATGCGCCGGGATAGCGGGTCAGCAAATCCATCCCCGGCAAATAAGGCTCACCGCGAAAATTCACCCCGTTGCCGAACCGCCCGGCGCAGGTCGCCATCTGCCGGTCGCACCCTTCCGTCAGCAACGCCAGCGTCCCCGCCGCCACCGCAAAGGCCGGCGGATCGGCCAGAGTCACCCCGTCCACCCCATTATCCACCACTGCCTGCACCAGGCCCGCATTGGCCCCGCCCAGCCAGCGCAACGTCCCGAAAGCATAATCCCCCGCCACCAGCCCGCCGACAGCAACCTCAGCACCATCAACACCGGAAACCGCCACCACCCGCCGCCGCCCCGCCAGATCGACCCGGCACGCCCGGTCGCCCAGGCTCGCGCGACAATCGGGCGATGTCGACGGCGCGACCGCCGCCCCAAGCACCGCCGCCGCGCCGATCAGCTCGGCACTGAACGCCGCCCCCCTGCGCGCCACCGCGCCAATCTCGCCCCGCGCCAGCGACAGCCACAGATCGCCCGGTGCCTCCCACTGCGTCAGCCACAATTCCAGCGCCGCGCCATCCCAGCGCCCCGCCATCAAATCCGTCTCGCTGATCGCATCGCTGGAAAGCGCACCCGCCAGATCGCTATCCTCCCCGTCCAGCCCGATCCCGCTGCGGATCGCCGACGGCGTCATCCCCGGCGCGGCGCGATAGGTCAGCCCGCCAATCGCCAGATCGCGATCATGGCTGGTCAGCCCGATCGTCACCCCGTCCCGCCGCTCGATCCGCCAGCAAAAGGCCAAAGTCACCAGCGGCTGCTCCAGCGCCTCGATCATGCTCATTCGCGTATCTCCACCAGCGGCACCGACGGCGCTTCCCCCGCCGCAAAGGTCGCCCGGTTGATGTCCAGCCGGTCCTCGGCAAAGCGCACCGGCACGTCGAAGCGGAACCCGGCGGTCAGCAGCACGCCATCGGCAGGCGCGTCGTCAAAGGCGATGATCCCCATCCCCTCATGGCTCCACCCGCCGACCATCTCGACGCCATTCGCCGCCACCCGGATCGTCCCCGCCACTGGCCGGGTGATGACCCGCCCCTGCGCATCCTCCCCCGCACCATAATAGCGCATCAGCTGAAACGCGGCCTGCACCCCGTCGCCCACGCCCAGCCTCTGGTCCATCGGCCCCGGCGCCTGCCCCATCGGCCCGCTGCGATCGTCATAGGGATCGCTGAATCGGAAGCCCCGCGCCGCGCCCCGCCTTGCCCGGAAAAAGCCGATCAGCGTCGCAATGTCCGCTTCGGACCGCACCCCCGGCCCCGCATCGAAGGACAGCCGCGCATCCGCCCAGTCGCTGCTCCGCCGCTCATGCCCGGACGGGCTTTCGACAATCTGCGTCGAAAAGGTCGGCGACAGGCTCGCCTCCCGCCCAATGGCCAGAGGAAACAGCACATCATCAAAGGCTTGCATCCCATCCTCCCCATTGATCCTGAACGCGACAAAGCCATCGCGGCACACTTGCGGCAGCGCCCAGACAAAGGTCGCTGCCGTCCCCCGCGCCACCGACGCCTGCGCCGCCGCCGCAATCGCGCACCACTGCCCCGCCTGGCTCCCCAACAGCACGAACCCCGCCAGATAATGCTGCGCCTCCACCGGATAGCCCAGCCGCGCCGTCGCCAGCTCCACGCCCCGCGCGGTCAGTCCCGGCCGCCCCTCGGTCACCCAGTCATAATCTTCCAGTTGCAGCACATCGAAGGCAGGCGACGCCCACCCCACCGGCATGTTCGCCCGCTTGGCCTCTGGCGCACGCGGGTCGAGGATCGTCGGCAGATAGGCCAGCAAATGCGTCACCGCCCCCGGCGCGACCGCCTTCACCGCCGCGCACAGGGCCGCCGTCGATGCCGCCAGCACCGCCCCCGCCTGATCCAGCAAAGCGCATTGCGCCCCGTCCAGCGCCCCCCAGATGCTCGCAATCGACACCGGACTGCCGCCAAAGGCCGCCCGCGCCGCATCGTCATAGATGCATATCCGCCCGTCGCCCGGCTCCACCCACCACCAGGGTTCGCCCACCTGAAACAGGATCGGCAGTCCCGCTTCCAACCCAATGAAAACAAAGGCACCGGCTACCGCCTGCAAATAAGCCATCGCCCCGCCATGCGCAGGGGACAGCAAGGTCGAAGGCGGCACCCACCCCGTCAGCGCCGGATCGCCATTTTCCGCCCGCTGCTTCCAGTCGTTCCAGCAATGCGCGTCGAACAGTTCGTAGGAGAGCGACCAGATGACGTCGAAACCCAGCGCCTTGGCCCGTGCCGCAAAATCCCGATGCCACGCCGCGCACGGCGCGTTCAGCACGCCCCCCGCCAGACTGACGTAAAGCCCACTGCCAACCCGTTCGAGCCGGAAATAATGGCTCATCCCGACATAATGGTTGATCGCCCCGCGATAGCCCAGCGCATGGATGGCCGCGACCACTCGTTCGGGCGTCTGGTTGAAACAATCATCATAGCCCGTCGCCATGGCCAGCCCATGCTCCGGCACCATGACGTCACCCACCGCCAGCACGGACCCCGCCCCGTCGCACGCCATCTCCGAAAGCTCAGCCCAGCCCTCGACAGCCGCGGCAAAGGCCGTCTCCCCCACACCATAATCGGGCGGCACGAGCGATATGAACATCCGGTCCACATCTCCCGCCCACACCGGATCGGCCTCGCCCGGCAGCAGGAAACCGCCATCCAGCGCGGCAAAATCCAGCGTAATCACTGCATCTTCCGGCCCGCCGCTCGCATAGTTCCACAGCCGCACATACCAGGCGCGTGGATTCCCCGCCGCGTCCCGCCCCTCGATCGTCAGCGTCGGCCCATGCGTCTGGTCCAGCTGGCGCAGCCCCCCGCTCCGCCAGCGAAACCGCAACACACAGTCCCGAAAATCCCGCGCGGTCTCATAGGCCAGCAACGGATGGCTCCACCCGTCCGCCGCCTCCCAGATCAGCCCCGCCAGATCGCCCGACCCGTAAAAGACCGCATCCACCCGCAACGAATCCGCCCCGGTCGTGATCACGCTCGCCATCATCGGGCGCGGGAAATTGACGGTCCAGTGGGTCGGCGCAAAGCGCTTCATCCAGCGCGTCTCCTGCCCCCGCCGCGCATCCGCCAGCCAATAGTCGATGCCCGCCATCAGCCCAGCGCTCCCTTCACCGCCCGCGCCACCTGCCGCGCACTGCGCGCCAGCAATCGCGCCTCGCTCTCCTGCCCCCGGCCATTCACCGCGATGCTCACCCGCACATCCCGCGCGCCGCCGCCATGCGCGACAACCTGCCCGCTGCTCGTCGGCACGAACATTTCCGGCCCGCGCTCGCCGACCATATAGGCCCGCCCCGGCGTCACCGGCCCGCCAGTCGCCCGCCCCGGCAGCCCCAGCGCCGACGTCAGCAACGACGCCCCCAGATTGACGAGACCACCCCCGCCACCGGCACCATTCATCGCCGTCCGCAACGCACTCGCTGCAATCTCGTCCAGCACCGACAGCGCGATCCGCCGCAAATCCTCAAAGCCGAACTTGCCCGTCCGAACCGCCCGCAACAGCCCCTGCTCGATCCGCCGCCCGGCTTTCTCGGCCCCGTCGCCCAGCGGCCCCTCAATCCCGGCCCGCATCGCCTCCACGTCCCGGCTCAACCCCTGCGTATCCGCCCGAACCCGCACCACCAGCGTCTCGATTTCCTCGTCCACCAGCGCCTCCCATCAAAAAAATACCTTCTCCCCGGCGGGGAGAAGGATACGAAGCCTTGGCAGCTTGCTGCCTAGGCGCAGTTGGAAGAGGGGGTTCAACGCCAGATCAATCCGGGAACATCGCCCGCAACCGATCCAGAACCGCCCCATCCACCCCCGCATCCACAACCGCATCCCCCCGCGCCGCCCGGAGCACCACCGCCAGCTCCGCAGGCGTCGCGCGCCAAAACTCATCGGGCCGCCAGCCCAGCAGCCACCCGGCCACCCCCGCCAGCCGCGCCGCGCCCTGCGCAAAGCCCGTCATTTTCCCGCCAATATCTGCTGCAAAATCGCCTTCAGCACCGGCGTCACCTTCGCCAGCCCGACCGCCAATATCGCCTCGCCCAGCGTATCGCGATCCATCCGGTCCCGATCGACCAGGCAATGCCAGAACAAAGCCACCAGATCGCCCAGCGACAGCTTCCCGTCCGCCGCCCGCTCCACCAGCGCGAACAGCGGCCCCAGCTCCGCCTCCGCCGCCACCAGCGCGGCAAAGCTCGGCCGCAACGCCAGCACGTCCCCGCCAATCTCCAGCGCGGCCTCGCCCCGCGCCTCGTTCACGCCACTCATTCCGACACCACCGCGCCGGAGCTTTCCAGGCTCAGCGCATAATTGCGCTCGCCATTATAGTCCCCGGCATAGTCCAGCCGCGTCACCAGAAAGCGCCCGCGCATCCGCTCGCCGCTCTCGAAACTCAGCTCATAATCCTCGATCGTGCCGGACAGCGCATGATTGCGAATGCGCACCTCCGCCGCCGATCCGGTGAACAGCCCCGCTGCCGACACGCTGACCGATCGAACCCCCGCCCCCGACAGCAATTCGCGCCACCCGCCCGAATCCTTGGACGTGATGTTCACCGCCTCGCCATTCACGGACAATTGCGTAGTGCGCATCCCCGCCACGGTCGCATATGTTGCCGGAATGTTGCCATCCCCCACTTTCAATAGAAACGCACTTCCCTTTTCGACGCCCATGGCGCATCCTTTCTTCCGATAAAGCGTGCAAAACGCTGGTTAAGGAGAGTCTCAATGATCTTCATCGCACCGCTCATGTTGCTGGCCGCAGCCGCCGCTCCCGCATCCGATCCTGTCGGCGCGGGTCGCAAGGCCTATTCGCAATGCCTGTCGGCCCAGATTCAGCCGGGCCTTGAAAAGAAGCTGACGCTCGGCGATTTTCAGTCCGACATGAAAAAGACCTGCGCCGCCAAGGAAGCCACCTTCCGCGCCGCAATCGTCGCTGCCGACAAGGCCGACGGCATGTCCGAAAAAGCCGCGCAAGCCGACGCCGACGACCAGATCGCCGAATATGTCGACAAGATCACCGCGGAATATGAGGACTATAACAAACCAGGCTGACGCGCAGTCGGCCAGGATTGCACGCCCTCCCAATCCTCCCCTGCAAGGGGAGGTGTCAGCGCGGAGCGATGACGGAGGGGTGTCCCGCTATCGTCAGGGCGACAGCCCTCCGTCTGGCCTGCGGCCAGCCACCTCCCCTTGCAGGGGAGGATTTTCAGAACAGATCAACCTAAACCCTCTCTCCCCACCGGGGAGAGATACGAAGGCTTGGCAGCCTGCTGCCTAGCCGCAGTTGAGAGGGGGTACGATGCCCCCAATACCGTTCGCCCTGAGCCTGTCGAAGGGCCGTTCTTCTTCGCGAAGAAGGACAAGGCTTCGGCAGGCTCAGCCCGAACGGATGTTGAATAAAACGAAAATATAATCGCTCACCCCTCCCGCACAGCCCGCACCCGATAATCCACCACCGCCGTCCACCCACCACCCTGCCGCGCCGCCCGCGCCACGCGCGACCGCACCAACCGCGCCGTCACGATCCGCCAGCCCTCGCGCACCGCCACGCCCGCCAGCACCGGGTCGATCCGCGCGATCATCCCCGCCAGCCGCCCCGGCGTTTCGCCACCATCATGCAGCCCGATCGTCAGCCGCAGCTCGCGCCCCGCCACATCCTTGCCGCCCCAGTCCGCGCCGATGCATTCGCCGACCACGCCATAGGGCAGGCTGGCCCGCACCGGCTCGCCGTCGAACAGGCCGTTCAGCCCGTCCATCAACGCGCTATCCGCCCGCAGCGCGTCGATCACCGCCGCGCGCACCGCCACTTCAGCGCTCATAACCCGCCCCTCCCCGCTTCCCGCAGCGCCAGATCCCGCCACCAGCGCGCCACAAGGCCGCGCCCGGACACCCGCACCGCATCGCCCTCAATCGCCACCGCAACCCCGACCTCTTCCAGCCCCGCCGCCACAGCCGCCCGCCTGCGCGCCGCCCGCTGCTCCACCATCCGCGCCAGCGCCGCCCTCATCGCAAACGCATCCGTCGCCAGGGTCGCCACAGCGCGCTCACCACCGCAGGCGGCGCGGCGCTCTCCGTCCCGCGCGCAGAAAAATGCTCTGCCGCCAGACGCACGATCCCCTGTCGCAATGCTTCGGGCAGGCCGTTCATCTCGCTCGCCATGCCCGCCGAATAGCGCACCATCAACCGCCGCCGGTCCCCCGCGCGCGTCGATCGCACCCACCCCTCGCCCGCGGCATCAATGTCGATCGCATAGCCATCGACCGGCAAGGCCACCGCCGTGCCATCCGCGTCCACCGCCTCGACACTCTCGATGGTCACCACCGGCCGCGCCGCCAGCCGCTGCCAGCTCCCGTCGCCCGCCACCGTCTCGCGCGCGCCCCGCACGATCAGCCATTGCCCGACAAATTGCTCGCACAAGGCCGCCGCGCTCCGCAGCAACCCGGTCAGCACCCCATCCTCGCCACTCGTCTCGATCCGCAAATAGGCCTTCAGCTCGGCCAGCGACGCCGCCAGCGCCCCGCTCTCATCCTGCGCCAGCATCAGCGTTCCTCCACCCGAAATGTCACCGATCGCTCGTCCACCTGCCCGTCGGACAAGGTGACCCGGTTGGTCAGCCGATACAGATGCCCGACCAGCCCCCCGCTCACCCGCACGCTGGCCCGCGCTGCCTCAAAAGCCGACGCCTCGACGCTCAGCCCGCCCGCCTCGACCGGCTCCACGCTCCACGCACTGGCAAGGATCGTCTGCCCCGCCAGATGGGCCGACCAGTCGATGCCATGATCGATGCTGCTATCGGCATCCTTCAGATACAGGCTCATCGCTGCTTGCTCCCCACAAACAAAAAGGGGGAAGGCCAAACGCCTCCCCCCCAAAAAACCTTCTCCCCTGGGGGGAGAAGGATACGCAGCCTTACTGGCGCAGCCAGTTAGGCGAAGTTGGAAGAGGGGGAACCACCCCCTCGCCCGTCAAGAAGCCGCAAACTTCATCAACTTAATCGCCTCGCTATTGGCCACAGCCCCGCCGATCCGCTTGACCGCATAGAAATGCACGAACGGCTTGTTGCTGAACGGATCGCGCAAAATGCTGGTGTCGCTACGCTCGGCAATGACATAGCCCGCCTGGAAATTGCCGAAGGCGATCGACAGGCTGCCCGCACTGATGTCCGGCATATCCTCGGCCTCCACCACCGGATAACCCAGCAAAGTTGCGGGCTGCCCGGCACTCAGCGAAGGCTGCCACAGAAACGCGCCATCGCTCGTTTTCATCTTGCGGATGGCGCTCAGCGTCGCGCTGTTCATCACGAACGACGCGCCCTGCCGGTAGGGCGCCCGCAGGCTCTGCACCAGATCGATCAGCCGGTCCTGCGGGTTGGACGCGGCAAAAGCCCCCGCCGCGCCCGACGCCACATATTGCAGCGACCCGAACGCCCGCACAGCGTCCGCTTCATTGGTGGTCGTATAGGTCAGGAAACCCTTGGGCTTGTTGGTGCCATTGCCGTTGATGAAGGCGGCGCCCTCCGCCACCGCAAATTCACGGGCAATCTCGCCCGCCAGCCAGCCCTCGACATCGAACTGCGCATCGTCCAGCATCGCCTGGCTGGCCGCCGGATTGGCGAACAATTCGCCCGACGGCGGCGCGATCTCGTTGAAGCTTGGCGTCCCCGTCTCGCCCCGCGCCCCCGTCTCGCTGGCCCAGCCCGACACGATCCCGCCCGCGCTCACCAGCTTGCGATAGCCCGCCGTCCCGGTCCGCACGACATTGGCGATCGTGCGAATGGGCGAAATGCTTTTGAGCGTCGCATCGATCAGCTGATCAATCTCCCGCGGCACCGCATAACCGCCGGTCGCACCGCTCGCGCCGGAAAAGCTCTTCAGCTCCACCCCCGCTTCCTGCCCTTGCCGCAAATAGCGATCGACGAAATTGGCGCGCGCCGGATCAACCGCCCCGCCCTTCACCCCATCGAGCGCAGGCCGCTGCATAGCCACCCGCATCGCACTCAAATCCGCCTCCAAAGCCGCAATCCGCTCCCCCTGAAGCACCACATCAAAGCTCCCCTCCAGAGCATCCGCCACGCCGTCCGTCATGTCATTCTCCCGCTAGAAAACACCAAAAAGGGCGGCCCCGGTGGGACCGCCCTAAAACTCTCAAAACCTTCTCCCTTGGGGGGAGAAGGATACGAAGCCTTGCCAGCTTGCTGGCTAGGCGCAGTTGGATGAGGGGGAAGCGCCGCTTGCGTCACGCACCCCGACACAGCATAAAACCCCATGCCCCTGACCCTCGCCACCGACGGCGCGCAACACATCCCCGCCGCCCTCGACGCCACCACCCTCGCCACCGTCGAAGCCGCCCTCACGACGCTGCCAACAGGCCGCCCCGGTCAACGCCTGACAGCCCTCGCCGAACTCGCGCCATTTCTCGCGCCAACCGGCCCCATCGGCTGCCACGCCGCCGCCCATCTGGGCAACGCCGCAAAGCCGGTGCGTGCGATCCTGTTCGACAAAAACGAAGCCACCAACTGGGCGCTCGGCTGGCATCAGGACCGCACCATCGCCGTGCGTCAACGCATCGAAACACCCGGCTTTGGCCCCTGGACGATCAAATCCGGCCTCCAGCATGTCGCCCCGCCGCAATCCCTGCTGGACCGCATGGTCACGTTGCGCCTCCATCTCGATCAGGTCGACGCCGACAATGCGCCTTTGCTCATCGCCCGCGGCTCCCACCGCCATGGCCGCATCGCGGAAAGCGATGTCCTGGCCATGGTCGATCGCTGCGGCATCGTCGCCTGCCTCGCGTCGCGCGGCGACATCTGGCTCTACGCTACGCCCATCCTCCACGCCTCAGACGCCGCCGCCAATCCCCGCCACCGCCGCGTCCTCCAACTCGACTATAGCGCCGACGCTCTGCCCGGCGGACTGGAATGGTTGGGGATATAGGCCCAGCAAACCTTCTCCCCAGGGGGGAGAAGGATACGAAGCCTTATCGGCAAAGCCGATTAGGCGAAGTTGGATGAGGGGGGAGCTGCGCCCGCGTAAATCACTCCACCGCAATCACCCGCGCCCCATCCTGCATGGGATGCGTCACCAGACTCACCTCCACCAGTTCCAGCGCCAGCAACTCGCGCGGTCCCGCCCCGCGCGCCTCCCGTACCCTATATCCAAACGACAGCCCATCCAGCGCCCCGGCCTTCAGCCCCGCCGCGGCCTCGCGCCCGGCCGCCGTGCGCGCCGACACCCGGCCGATCACGCGCAGCCCCCGCGCATCCTCCTCCAGCCGCTCGACCGATCCGATCACCTGCCCCGGCCCATGCTGCCACAGCAACGGCACCGCCGCCGCGCGCACGCCACCAAAGGCGCCCGCCCGCACCACATCCCCGCCCCGGTCCACCCGATCGAAAATCGCCGCATAGCCCGCGAAGCGCACGTCGCCCCCCTTTCCCTCCTCCGTTCGCTTCGAGCGAAGTCGAGAAGCCCCCAGCGCAACATCGCCACTCACGCTCTCACCAACCCAACCAGCCCGGTCTTGACCGCAATCCCCAGCAACACCAGCGCCAGCGCTATCCGCACCATCCAGCCGATCACTGCCCCGCGCGCCGCCTTTTTCGCATCGCGCCAGGCGCGCAGCAGTTCGCGCAGCTCCCGCACATCGCCCTCCGCCCGCCGGTCCGCCAGCCCCAGCCGCTCCAGCGCCCGCCCCGCGCCCAGCTCGCTTGCCTCCTCCACCAGCGCCCGGATCATCACCATATCCGCCGCACCCGGCCCGCCATCGGCTTGCGCCACCAACCGCGCCAGCATCTCGCCATCCTGTTTCATCACGCCCTCCAATCCCCTCGCCCCTTGGGGGAGAGGGATACGAAGCCTTGGCGGCGCAGCCGCCTAGGCGCAGTTGGGAGAGGGGACACCGCCGCCCGCCTTACAATCCCAACAAAGCCTTCTTCTCCTCCGCCGACAGGAAATCCGCCCCCGCGACCCGCTCCCACAGCGCCGCCCGCTCATCGCTCAGCGCCGCCACGCCATCCAGGTCCGGCTCGATCCGCAGCCCCGGCCACCAGCCGCTCAATCCCTGCCCCAGCCCCGCGCCTATCTTCCCCACCAGCGGCAATATCGTCTGTCGCCACAGCGCCTTGTTCGCCTCGCGATAATTGGCGTAGCTATTGTCGCTTGGCAGCCCCATCAGCATCGGCGGCACCCCGAACGCCAGCGCAATCTCCCGCGCCGCCGCCGCCTTCAGCCCGACAAAATCCATCTCCGCCGGCGTCAGGCTCAGCGCCTTCCAGCTCAGCCCGCCCTCCAGCAGCATCGGCCGCCCCGCATTGGCCGCACCCGCAAAAGCGATCTCCATCTCCCGCTTCACCCGCTCATATTGGTCGGGCGCCATCACCGATCCATCGCCCGGATCATAGACCATCGCCCCGCTGGGCCGCGCCGCATTGTCCAGCAGCGCCTTGTTCCACACCGTCGCCGCATTGTGGATCGCCACCGCCCCCGCCGCCGCGCCGACACAGCCCAATCCATAATGATCGTCCAGCGGATGCAGGCTTTTGAGATGCAGCACATTGGTCCGCCCCGCCGCATCTTCGGGCGACAGCCGCGTCACGCTCTCCCCGACGCGATAGAGATAGGCCGCGGGCCACCCCCGCGCATCCGCCTCCACGCTTACCCGTTCAGGCCGCAGCGCAAACAGTTCGGCCGGCATCCCGTCCGCCCCGCCAATCACCTGCACATAAGCATTGCCATGCAACAACAAATGGCAGGCCAAAGTCTCCACCAACCCCTGCCCCGCCGAAGCCCGCGCCACCAATGCCAGCACCCGCGCGCCATCCTCCACGCCAGCGACTTTGAGCGCGGTCGCCCCCGCCCCCTCCGACACCAGCCGCATCGCCCGCTGCGCCACCGGATTGCCGATCACCCCGCCCCGCAACTGCGCCTCATAGCTGGCGGGCCACTCGCCTAAAGCCACCGCCCCCGTCCCCCAGGCCCGCGCCAGCACCGGCCGCACATCCGCCGACCCAGCGGCCTTCACCCCAAAAAATTTCATACCCTGTCCCCCAAAACGCAAAAACCCTCTCCCCGGCGGGGAGAGGGCTAGTGAAGGTTGGTGGCGAAGCCGCCTACCAAAACTGGGAGAGGGGGATCAACGCCCCCTCACGCTAAATCAAGGATTACGCCGCAACACCCGGTCGCAGGTCGAATTCGTCCCCTCGCTCTTGCCGATCACTCGGCCCGCCAGCGCCCCGGCACCCGCGCCCAGCAAAGTCTCGCCCAGACCACCGCCCGCGATCAGCCCGACGCCGGCACCACCGGCCGCACCGATCACCGTGCCCTTGTCGCGGCCCTTCTTCGCCTGGATCAGGCAATAGCGCACATCATCACGATCCCGCGGCACCGCCCGCGCTACCCGCGCCCGCTCCTTGGCGCTCAACGTCACCGCCATCACCGGCGTCGCCACCAGCGTCGCACCGACCAGCGCGCCCAACATCGTCACCATCTTCATCGCCAAAACTCCGCACCAGAAATAGATGCTCCCGAAACGACCGACCGCACCGCAGGGTTCCCCTCAAAACCCCCGCACCCGCGCCTCGCCCCTCTTGCCCAGCATCAGCTCCGTCAGCGCCCACACCAGCGCATCGGCGCGGTCGGGCGATCGCCCCGGCCCGACATAGCCGCCGCCGGTCAGCAACCCGCACATCTCGTCCTCCAGCGCGGGAAAAGCCCCACGATGCGCCACCCGCCCGGCCTCATACAAAGCCGCCACCGGCTCCGCCCGCGCCACCTTGCCGCGTGAGGCATGGACCAGCTTCACCGGCAGCATCTCGTCGGCCGCGCGCAGCACGCTTTCCACCATCGCCCCGCCATTATTCGCCTCGGCCACCACCTTGTCCGCGCCATGGACGGTGGCCGCCGCAGCCACCGCGCGCGCCCATTGTTCGGGCGAACATCCCTCGACACTCGCATCCGCAATCACATAGGCGCGCCCGTCACCACCCACGCCCGCCACCACTATCCCGCACGCATCGCCATGCGCCGACGCCGGCGGATCGACCGCCACCACCACCCGGCGCAGCGCCGCCCCGTCTTGCCCGCCCGGCACATGCGCCACCCGGCACCGCTCGATCAGGTCGCGCGACCACAAAGCGCCCTCCACCTCCTCGATCAGTTCGCCGTCCAGCTCCTGCCGCCCCAGCCGCGTGCCGCCATAGCTGCGCTCCATCGCCTCGACGAAGCCGTCGGCCAGATTGGCGCGATTGTCCGCCGTCCGCCCGCGCGTCACCACCACGCTCCCCGCCGCCGCATCCGCCACCAGCCGCCGCACCAGCGCCACCGGACGCGGCGTCGTCGTCGCCATCACCTGCGGCCGCCTGCCCAGCCATGGCTGAACTGCGGCCCGCGCAAGCTCTCCGGCTCCGCTGCGCCGAACAGGGTCGCCACCGCGCCATTGGGCCAGGTCAGCTTGCGCAGCGCGGGTGCAAAGACCGGGCGGCACCACCAGGGCGCAATCGCCAATATCCCCGACGCCCCCTCGACCATCACCCGCCGCGCCTCGCCCAGCGTCGCACCGACCAGCGCGATCCGCGCCTTGGGATCAGCCTCCGCAATCCCCCGCACCCATTCCGCCCCGGCCCGCGTCTTGCCGAATCCGCGCCCCGCCATCATCAACCAGATGCGCCAGTCGCCCTCCGGCGCCTTCTGCCCCGGTCGCGCCAGCCAGTTCCAATCAAAACCCAACGCCTCGCGGCCCGCCTCCTTGAGCAACCGCCGCACCTTGGCCTGCTCGCGCGGCCACGCATCCATCCATTCGATATGCGAAGTCTCCATCGCCCTCCCCTTGCCGGGGCGGCGACAAGCACGCCCCTACTTGCGCGGCGCCATTCCGCCGAACGTCACGATGCTCTCGCTACCGTCCCTGGCCACCGCCGCCACGCCGATGAAATGATCGTCCACCACCACATCTTTCAGCAGCAATTCGGTCGCGCCGGTCACGACACGGCTATCGGTCCAGTCCTGCGCATCGGCCCGCCGCCAATATACATGATAGGCCGCCACCCCCGGCACCGCGTCCCAGAACACCCGCGTATCCATCGACAGCGCGCCATCCAGCGATACAGTCGCAGGCGCCGCCGGCGCGCTGGCCAAAGCCCGCAATGCCGCGACATTCAGCGCCGTCACCTTCGCCAGATAGGGGAAGTCCATGCCGACAACCGTGTCGCCATAATCGCGCCCAGCCTCGACCCGCAAATCCTGATGCTGCCGGTCGTAATTTTCGATCCCCACCGAAAAACGCACCGCCGGATAGCCCGCCTCCAGCAGCGGCGTATGATCGCCACCCCGCCCGAAACGGTCAGGCCGCCGCACCGCAAACACGTCCAGCCCGATTTGCGGATTGGCCTCGGCAATCGCGTCGATCGCCTTGGCCAGCGCGCGCGAAGGCCCGTCATCCTCGCCGCCAATCCCGCGCCGGGTCAGCCCCGCCTTGGCATCCTCGGCAGAGCGTATTCCTTCGGAAAACACCCGCACCCGGTCCGCCACGATCCGCCCGTTCAGGCCGGTCGTATTGCCGACAATATCATTGTTCAGCATCGCCCGAACCCGCCAGCCGCGCGCCTTGGCGGTGTTGGCCAGCAACTTGCCGCCCAGCAGCCCCTGCTCCTCGCCCGACAACAGCGCGTAGACGATCGTCCCGTCAAACGTCTCGCCTGCCAGCACCCGCGCCGCCTCGATCACCAGCGCGCTGCCCGACCCATTATCGTTCGCGCCCGGTGCATCGCTGGTTGCATCCATCACATCGCTCACCCGGCTGTCGATATGCCCCGCGACGATCACCACCTGGCTGGGATCACCCGTCCCGGTCTGGATCGCCAGCACATCGACAATATCCGCGCCATTGGGCACGCGCGGCGCGGTAAAGCGCTCCGACACGCTCTCGACCTTCAGACAACCGCCGCACCCCTTGGAAATCCGCGCAAACTCCGCCGCCGCCCACGCCCGCGCCGCGCCAATCCCCCGCTTCGGATCAGTCGCCGACGACAATGTATGCCGCGTCCCGAAACTCACCAATTTCTCGACCGTGGCCTTCAAGCGATCGGGGTCGGGGGCTGGTGCCTTCGCCATGGCTGATGTGGACAGCATCGACGCCGCGGCGAACAAAATCTGATTTTTCATGGACGTCAATCTATCGCACCCCAGCGCCCTGTAAAGACGGCGATTGGCAAGCGCGACAACCTCCAAATCGGATCAAACAAAAAATTCATCTGCTGCGACAGGCTTGCTAACCCTATAAAATCAAACATCGTTTCGAAATCGATTCAATTACGAAGGGAAACTCGATGCCCCACCGAATGTACGAGATCGAGCGCCACATGACAAAATTAGGCATCAGCCCGGACGTTGTTGCCCATTTAATGACGGTGATCCGTAACCACGCCAAACCCGACATATCGGATGATCCGAGCATCAACCCGACGGCAACCGAAGCGGAGATCGGAGAGATTGCGCGACAATTTCACCGCTTCTCGCTACGCCGTAGCGAAGCGCTTGGTCAACCGGTCTCGGACCCTGGCTGGAACATGCTGCTGGCGCTTGTCGCAGATATGGCGGAATATCGGTCATCCTGCGTCACCTCACTCTGCTATGCCAGCGGCGTCCCGATGACCACCGCGCTGCGCCACCTTGCCCGCATGGAACGCAGCGGCATGATCTACCGGCGTGAACATCGTCATGATTCCCGGAAATCCATTCTGGAAGCCGCGCCCAGCACAAGGGCGGTAATGTACGACCTCATTCTCAACTTCTGCCTCTCGCCACCGTTCAATCTGAACGTTGGGCATAACGCCGCGTCATCAACCGCCATCCACCCGCGCAGCATCCGCCACGGCGAACTTGATCCCGACGCCCCGATGCGATCGCTCGGCCCGGACTATCCCGGCAAATCGACGCAAAACCATCGCAGGCCCGACTGATCGGCCATGCATGACTATCGGGCGTTGCGATCGTGCAAACGCCCGCTTTCCTTTTGTCCGGCGACGAAAGGTTCAGCGGCCAGTCCCCGGACAACTACCTAGAGACCACAGCGCCACCCCGCCGCATAATCCGCTCATACCATCCTCCTTATGGAGACGACAGAATGAGCGAACATGGCCACGATCTCCACAGCCTGTTTCCCCACGCCATCGACCGGCTGCACCATCTCAAACTCACCGACGCCTATTTTCGCGGGCTGGCCGATCGCTATCATGATCTGGCCGGCGAAATCAGCCGGATCATAGAGGGGCTTAGCGCCGCATCGGACGCCCGGCTGGAGGATCTCAAGAAACAGCGACTGGCCCTGCTCGACACGATCGGTGCGATGATCGCGCCCGGACGCCCGGCCTGAGCGCACGCCTCACGTCCCCGTCGCCGCGCGCATCCGCTCCACTTCGTCTCGCGCGCGCCGCACCCGCCGCACCACCGCCGGGCTGTCGGGCCGCTCTTTCCCCGCCGCCGCGCTCGCGCGATAGGCCAGCACCCGGTCGCGATGCCGGGTCAGCAATTGCAGCGCCAGTTTCAGGTCATGCCCGCGCTTGACCTTGCGGCTCTTCACCGCCCCTTCGCCGTCCAGCAAAATCTCCTCGCTCTCGCTCCCGAACAAGGCCTCGCGCATCAGCATCGCCTCAATCTCGGCATAGCCAATATCCATCGCCCGTTCCCAGTCGGCGGCAAAGCGGCGGTTGCGCTGCCTGCGGTCATAGGCGCTGGTGCGACTCACGCCCGCCACCCGCGCCGCCTCGCTGGTGTTGCAGGTCGTCGCCAGCGTCTGCAAAAACAGCCGCTCCTGCTCTTTGGTCCAGCCATCCTTGCGCGGCGCACGCATCTGCATCTGCGCCTTGCCCGCAATCGTCCGGCGCGCCGGTTCCAAGTCGCGCCCCTGCGCCTCCACCCCGTCCGCCATGCCTATGTCCCCCGCCCGCGCGCCACAAGCCCAACGCAAAAAAGGGCCGACCCGCCCGGATCAGCCCCTGCTGCGTCGCCCTGTTGGCGACTCACATTTTTCCACTGTGCCTATCTCTGCCAGAACAGCGTGACGCTGTCAAGACGAATGTTCCATATAGGTTATTTATTGCCCATCATTCCGGCCACGATCGGCGCCTCCAGCATCAGCGCCGCTGCCACGCTGGGCCGCGCCTTCACCGCCGCGATCCACGCCGCAACCCTGGGCCATCGCCCCGCATCCAGCCCGTCCGAACAATAGGTCACATTGATGATCGGACAGGCCGCCGCCAGATCGGCCAACGTAAAGCGATCCTCAACCAGCCAGCCGCTGTCGGGCAAAACCCCTTCCAGATAGTCGTAGAAGCGCGGCATCTCCTCCGCCTCCGCCGTGTCCGCCGCCGCCAGATCCTGCGGCGCCTTCACCATCTTCGCCACCACGCGGTTGAAAAATATCTTCGCGCCCGCCGGCTGCACGACGGTATCGCCAAATTCCTCATACCATATCGTCCGCGCCCGCGCCCGCGGCTCTGCCGGAATCATCTCCGTCCCCGGTCGCAGCGCATCCATATAGGTTATGATCGCGGTCGAATCGCACAGCAGGAAATCGCCATCCTCCAGCGCCGGAATCTTGCCGAACGGCGACCCCTTGAAATAGCCCTCCGCCCCGCGCCCGAACCCGGCCGTCTGCACCTCGACATCAATCCCCTTCTCGGCGGCAAAGACGATAACCTTGCGCACAAAAGGCGACGGCCGCGCACCATGGATGATCATGCAATCTCTCCCTATCCTGTCAGCGCGTCAGGATGGCAACCCAGTCTCAAAATGCAACTATTTTATGCATCCTGCCACAACGGAGCGATTATGGCGCAAACGCCATTTGCCGTTCCGTTACGCACAAGTAATGATGATGCTTCCGGGAGGGCAGGAATCATGCATATGTCGTTCAAGACTATTGGCCTGGTCGCAACAATTTCGATGCTATCTGGTTGCGCCAACGACGGACGGCCCACTTTTATATCGGATCGTGGCGTCACGAAAGAAGTCATCGATGCCAACGGCGTCAGCCCGATGGGTGACGGACTTCTTTTTCAGTTCAAACTTGCCGCAGCCGAAGCCAGTCCATTTACCAGCGGTCCGACCATTGCCCTCAAACCCAATGATCCCGTCAAGCAGCGCGCCTTCATGGACGCCGGCTTCGCCCTCATCCAGGCGCGCTGCAACATCTACATCCTCTCCAAGGCCGACAATCAGCGCCGCGTGAATGTATGGCGCGATACTTTCGCCCCGATCACCGCCTTGCTGACCGGGGCCGTGGCGCTGATCGGCAAAGGGGACGACACCAGCAACGATGCACTGACCGCGCTGTCGCTCGGCACCAGCGCCGCATCGGCCGGTTTTCGCATCTATGAGCAACGCTACCTGTTCGGGGCCGAAAATGTAAACTCGGTGCGTCTGCTGATTCTCAAGGCGCTCGCCGACAATGCTCTGGAAGCGTCAAAGACCGCAGACACGAAGCTCACCTATTCCCAATCCGTTACCCACCTCCTCAACAATCAGGCGGTATGTTCGCCCGGCCATATCCTGCAACTGGTCAGTGAAGCCATTGAGGCTGGAGAGGTCGAATCGACGACAAGCGACACCCCATCTCCCGCGCCAACGGAAACCGCGGCGGAAAAGGAATTGAGGGAGGTGAAATCCGTGCTGGAGCAACTCAAGCTGGACAAGGCGATCACAGACCAGCAAATCACCGCCGCGAAGGCCAAAGTGACGGTCACGCCGCCTGTAGCCGCAGCCCCGTCCAAAGGACTGGAAATGGTCACCACCCGCGTGCAAAACAGATGATGTTCGGCGCACAATATGCCGGAGCGGTTGTCCTCGGATAAGGACAGCCGCAAACGCAGCAATGCGAGACCTCATTCGCCGCCCGCGCCAGCCCCGGCACTCACCATCGTGCGCGTATAGTCGATCCGTATCCGCACCCAGCTGCCGACCATCACCTTGCCATTCTCGCGCGGCGGCAGCACCAGAAACTGCCACGCCGCCAGCCGCACCGCGCGGGCAAAGCCGGACCCCAGCGGCGATTCGCCCAGCGTCTGGCAATTATCGACATGATAATGATCGACCGTCTTGCACGCGACCATGCCCCATCCATTGGGTGGCGCATTGGCGGGCAGGAAGGGGGAAAGCTCGGCATTGGTCGGTCGCCGATACCATTCGGCGTTGAACAATTGCACGCCCCCCGGCCCCTCGCCCGGCCCGGCTACCGCCGCACTATTGCCCTGCCCAGCGGCACTTGCTCCCTGCGCCGCCTTGGGCATCCGGCCGATATCGGCTGAGGCCATCTGCTCGCGGTTGAGCGTCAGGAAGGGGAAGGGCGATGGCGGCTGCTCGGCGGGCTTGGCGACCGGCACGGGTGGCCGCACCACCGCCTCGGCCTGCTTGGGCGCCGCCGCATCCTCTTTCTCGCGCCGCTCCGCCTTGGGCGCGCGCTTCTGTTGCTCAGCGCTTTTCTGCCCGGTCTCGACGTCGAACGTCACCGGCATCCGGTCATCGACCCGCTTGGGTTCGGGCCTGGGGGCCAAAGTGAACAGCGCAAGCAGCAGGATAGCGTTCAGCACCAGCGCGAACGCCATGCCGCCCGCGCGTTGCCGCAATCTGGCCCAGGAAATGGTAGAAAATGTCAAACGCGCCGACCAAACAGGACTGATGGGGGGTCATGCCCAGACGACACCGTCCCGTCAACGCCGTCGCGTCAAAGCGTGCGATTGTGCGTTCGCACATTCGGACCGCACCGGCCCTCACCCCCACCCGACCTTCCAATCAGGATACACTGTGGGCGGTCGGGTGGGGGTCAGGGCCGGTGCGGCTTCAAAATGCGCCCTTTCGCGCATTTTCAAACACGCACTTCCTCAGCACACATCTTCCTCACGCACCACCGGCCTGCTCTCGCGCGTCGCGCGCATCCGGCTGGCCTGGTCGTCGACATCGCTGGTCAGCACGACATGATCGTCATGCACCTCCAGCAGCACGCCTGCGAAGGGAAAGCCCTCCAGGCTACCGGTCACGCGATAGCTTACCGAATCGCCGACCTTGAACGTCGCCGGATCGGTATTGAACTCGAACGGGCAACCGCCCTCACCCATACCCTGCATCTGTCTCTCCTCAGTCGGCCGATCCTATCGCCACGCGCACCAACCGATCAAGCGCCGCGATCCCTGCGCCTTCACCTATCGCTGGACCGGCAAAAGGCGCTGGCGACCGGCCTTCATCTCGGCTAGGGGTCGGCCCCGATGCTGACACGCCTTTATCAATGGATGCTGGCGAAAGCCGCCCACCGCCACGCCGAACGCTGGCTGTTCGCCTTCAGCTTCATGGAATCCAGCTTCTTCCCCATCCCGCCGCACCCGCTGCTCGGCCTCATGTGCCTCGCCCGCCCGGAACGCGCGCTGCGATTCGGGGTCATCTGCACCCTCGCCTCGGTGCTGGGCGGGCTGCTCGGCTATGCGATCGGCTATTTCCTCTATGAAACCGTGGGCCAGCAACTGCTCGCCGCACTTGGCCTCGCTGCCAAATTCCCGGTCGCGGCCTGCTATCTGCGCGAGTTCGGGGCGGAGATCATCCTGATCAAGGGTGCAACGCCGATCCCGTTCAAGCTCATCACCATCACCGCGGGCTTTATCGGCCTGCCGCTCTTCACCTTCCTCTGGGCCAGCGTCCTGTCCCGTGCGTTCCAGTTCATGCTCGTGGGCTTCCTGTTCTGGAAATTTGGCCGTCCGATCAAGGCGTTCATCGAGAAATATCTCGCCCTCCTGTCGGGCCTGTTCCTTGTCCTCATCGTCGGCGGCTTCATCGCCGCCTCGATGCTGACCGGCGGCCCCAGCAAGAGCGACAGTTGCAGCGCCGCCACCATGGCCACGGTCCGCTAGACACAGGATGCAAAGCCTGATCGCCCGGCATGTCAGGTCCTGGCCACGCCTCGCCGCGCTACTGGCGGGTCTGCTCAGCGCCACCGGTTTCGCGCCCTTAAACCTCTGGCCGGTCACCCTCGCCTGCCTCGCGCTGCTCATCCACCTGATCCAGCACGCCCCCGACCGCCGCGCCGCCTTCACCTATGGCTGGCTCTTCGGCGTCGCCCATTTCACCCTGGGCCTCAACTGGATCGCCCACGCCTTCACCTTTCAGGACAGCATGCCCCACTGGCTGGGCTACCCCGCCGTGGCGCTGCTGTCGCTCTACCTCGCTGTCTATCCGGGCCTCGCGACGCTGGGGACATGGTGGCTTTCTCATTCCTCCCCTGTAAGGGGAGGGGGACCACGAAGTGGTGGAGGGGTGTCACCCTATCGAGACGGCGACACCCCTCCGTCATCGCTACGCGATGCCACCTCCCCTTGCAGGGGAGGATTGATGGCACTGCCCCCCCTCCTCCTCTTCGCCGCCCTCTGGCTCGCGACCGAATATTGCCGCGCCACCCTCTTCACCGGCTTCGCCTGGAACCCGCTCGGCGTCACCCTGCTCCCGACCGGCATCGCCATCGCCGCCACCCTCATCGGCACCTACGGCCTTGGCGCGCTGACGATCCTCGCGGCAGGCGCGCTCCTCCTCGCCTTCCAGCGCCACTACCGCCCCGCCGCTGCCCTCGCCGCGCCGCTCGCCCTCCTCGCACTCTGGGGCCATCTCGCCCCCGCCCCGCCGACCCCGCCCGGCGCGCCGCGCGTCCGCATCGTCCAGCCCAATATCGGCCAGGACCAGAAATATTCGGTCGAAAACGAAGTCGCCAATTTCCGCAAGCTCGCCGCCCTTTCCGGCCAGCCCCGCCCCGCCCCGCGCCTGCTCTTCTGGCCCGAAGCCGCCATCCCCGCCTATCTCGACATGGAACCGGGCTGGCGCGCCCGTCTCGCCAGCCTGCTTGGCCCCGGCGACCTGCTGATGACCGGCGCGGACAAGGTCTATTTCAAGCCGGTCGAACAGGATGGCGTCATCACGCAAAAGCTGGCGGGCGCGAACAACAGCGTCTGGATCGTCACCCCCGACGCCCGGTTGCTCGGCCGCTACAGCAAGGCGCATCTGGTACCCTACGGCGAATATCTGCCGATGCGGAACATCCTAGAACCGATCGGCCTTTCCCGCCTGGTCCCCGGCGACGCCGATTTCTGGCCCGGCCCCGGCCCGCAAAGCCTGCCCCTCCCCGCCACGCTCGGTCGCCCGGACCTCAAAATGGGCGTGCAAATCTGTTATGAGATCATCTTCTCAGGCCAGGTGATCGACCGCGCCAACCGTCCCACCTTCCTCTTCAACCCCTCCAACGACGCCTGGTTCGGCAGCTGGGGACCGGTCCAGCATCTCGCCCAAGCCCGCCTGCGCGCGCTGGAGGAGGGGATTCCGATCATCCGCTCCACCCCCACCGGCGTCTCCGCCATCATCGACGCGCGCGGCCATGTCGTCCATGCGCTCGGCCTCAACCGCGCCGGTTTCCTCGATTCCGGCCTGCCGCCCGCCCTGCCGCCGACCCTCTTCGCACGGATCGGCAACTGGGCGTCCTTCGCCTTCATGGCATTGCTGGCCGGACTGGCCATTGCCATGCTGCGCAGCAAAAGCTAATAGCCACATAAACTATTCTTTATATCGTTTTCCGGTTCAGCCGTTTACGGGAGTCCCATGCGTAACCAATTCCTCTTCACCTCGGAATCCGTGTCCGAAGGCCATCCCGACAAGGTTGCAGACCAGATTTCCGACGCCATCGTCGATCTCTTCCTGTCCAAAGACCCCGAAGCCCGCATCGCCTGCGAAACGCTGACGACGACCCAGCTTGTCGTCCTGGCGGGCGAAATCCGCTGCAAGGGCGTCTATGAGGATGGCGCATGGGCGCCCGGTGCCAAGGAAGAGATTGAAGCCACTGTCCGCGAAACGGTCAAGCGCATCGGCTATGAGCAGGACGGCTTCCACTGGCAGACCTTCCGCTTTGAAAACAATCTCCACGGCCAGTCCGCCCATATCGCGCAGGGCGTCGATGAAAGCGGCAACAAGGATGAAGGCGCTGGCGATCAGGGCATCATGTTCGGCTATGCCTCGGACGAAACCCCCGACCTCATGCCCGCCACCCTCTATTACAGCCACAAAATCCTGGAACGCCTCGCCCATGATCGCCACAATAAGGTGGTCGATTTTCTGGAGCCGGACGCCAAGAGCCAGGTGACGCTCGAATATATCGACGAAAAGCCGGTCCGCGCGACCGCCCTCGTCGTCTCGACCCAGCACGCCGCAGGCATGGACAATGACGAAAGCCGCGCCAAGCTGCGCGCCTATGTCAAGGGCGTCATGGCCGACATCCTGCCCGAAGGCTGGCTGCCGGGCGACGAGAGCATCTATGTCAACCCGACCGGCCTGTTCGAAATCGGCGGGCCGGACGGCGACGCAGGCCTGACCGGTCGCAAGATCATCGTCGACACTTATGGCGGCGCTTCGCCCCATGGCGGCGGCGCGTTCAGCGGCAAGGACCCGACCAAGGTCGACCGCTCGGCCGCCTACATCACCCGCTACCTCGCCAAGAATATCGTCGCCGCCGGCCTTGCCCGCCGCTGCACGATCCAGCTGAGCTACGCCATCGGCGTCGCCGAACCGCTCTCCCTCTATGTCGACCTGCACGGCACCGGCACCGTCGAAGCCTCGGCGATCGAAGCGGTCCTGCCAACGCTGGTGCGCCTGACCCCCAAGGGCATCCGCACCCATCTCGGCCTCAACAAGCCCATCTACCAGAAAACCGCCGCCTACGGCCATTTCGGCCGCACCCCCGAAGGCGACTTCTTCCCCTGGGAAAAGACCGATCTGGTGGACGCGCTGAAAGCGGCACTGGCCTGACGCGCCATCTTCTAACGCCTGATATCGCGCCCTTCATGCTATGATGCCCAATCCGAAACGACTCGGAGAGGGTGAACATGGGGGGCGCGATGTCATATCGTCATTCTGGTGCCATACTGGCGCTGATGCTTGCGACATCGGGCAATGCCCAGACCGCAACCAGTCCCAGGACGACCAGGCCCGCAACCGCGGCGCCATCCAACGACGCTGCCATCTTCCGCGCCGCCGGGTTCATCAAGCGCGGCAATCAATGGCGCAGCGATTGCGATGATCCCGGCACGGCCAGCTATTCCCCCGGCACGATCGAAAGCCGCGCCGACCTCAATGGCGATGGCCGTCCCGAAGCGGTCGTCACCGAAGGCGGCACCTATTGCTATGGCAACACCGGCACGGCCTTCTGGCTCGTCAGCCAGCAACCCAATGGCAGCTGGAAACTGGTCACCAACAGCACAGGCATCCCGGAATTTCTGAAAAGCAAAGGCGTCGGCGGCTGGCCCGACATTTCCATCGGCGGCCCCGGCTTCTGCTTTCCCGTCGTCCGCTGGAACGGCAAGGCCTATGTCGCCAACCGCAAGGAATATAGCGGCAAGCCCTGTCGCTAGCCCCCCTTGCCCCCACGCCCCTCGCCCGCTAGTCCGCCACCCCATGACAGCGCATAAATCCGGCGATCCCACGACGCTCAACCGCCTCTATGGCCGCCAGTCGGGCCACAAGCTGCGGCAGGGGCAGCAGGAACTGGTCGACACCCTCCTCCCCGCCATCTCCGTGCCGGAAGAAGGCGAAGTCACTGCCGCCTCGCTCTTCGGTTACGACCGCCCGCTCCATTTCGAGATCGGCTTTGGCGGCGGCGAGCATCTTGCCTATCGCGCCGACATGCTGCCAGATCATGGCTTTATCGGCTGCGAACCCTTCCTCAACGGCGTCGTCACCGCGCTCGGCCATATCCGCGAAGGCGCGCTCGGCAATATCCGCCTCCATATGGGCGACGCCCTAGAAGTCCTCGCCCGCGTCCCCGACGGCTCCTTGAGCTTCGTCTATCTGCTCCACCCCGACCCCTGGCCCAAGGCACGCCATGCCAAGCGCCGGATGATGAACCCCGGCCCGGTCGCGATGATCGCCCGCAAACTCAAGCCCGGCGGCGAATTTCGCTTCGGCACCGACCATCCCATCTATCTGCGCTGGGCGCTGATGGTGATGAACGGCCATCCCGATTTCGACTGGCTGGCCAGCGACCCCGCCGACTTCCTCACCCGCCCCGGCGGCTGGCCCCAGACCCGCTACGAAGCCAAGGCCCGGCAAAAAGGCCACGAAGTCTGGTACTTCCGTTACCAGCGGATTTAGATCAATAACCTGGCGCCATGAATTATGAGTTTTCAGTTGGTTAAACCGAAATACGCCGCCGCCTGCCGCCGCCGATTTCCGTTCCGGTGATTGCTGGGTGATTACTTTTCTGGTACATGAGGTTCGTCATGGCCACCGGAAAAATCACCAAGCGAACCCTCGATGCTCTCCAGGCAGGGGCTGTTACCGGCTTCCTTTGGGATGACGAACTGAAGGGGTTCGGACTCAAGATCACCGCAGGCGGCTCTGCGTCCTATGTCGTCCAGTATCGGATGGGTGGTCGCGAGGCGAAGACGCGTCGCTACACCATCGGCGGTCATGGCTCGCCATGGACGCCCTTCACCGCTCGCGAGGAGGCGACGAGACTCCTCCGCCTCGTCGCCCAAGGGATCGACCCCGTCGAATCGGACAAACAGCGACGGCGCGAGGCTGTCGACCTTGCCTTTTCCAACTATGCCGACCGCTTCGCAGCGGACTGCAAGGGGACAGGATGGTCGACCCTCGTAACGCGATCGCTTCAACTGCACGTCAAACCCGTTTTGCGTGATAGGGCGCTTCCTGCAATCACGCGTATTGATGTGGTGGCCGTGTTCGATCGCATGCCGGCGGAACAGGCAGCCAATCGTCGCAACGTGTTCGCGGTACTAAGACGGTTGTTTCGATGGGCGGTGAGCCGCGGCGACATCGACAGAAGCCCGATGGAGGGGATGGAGACGCCCAAAGCCGTCAAGCCCCGCGAGCGATGGCTTAGCGATAGCGAGTTGGCGAGGGTTTGGGTGCAGGTTCCGGAATGCCATCGCTGCTTCGGGCCAATCGTTCGCCTTCTGATTGTTACCGGCCAACGTCGAGAGGAGATCGGCGGCCTTCATTGGCAAGAACTTGACCGCTCAGAACGGGAGATGCGGCTGTCCGGCAATCGGACAAAGAATGGCGAGCCGACGACCATTCCGCTCAACGACCTAGCGATCGCAGAATTTGACAAGGTGGCTGGTGGGGAGAAGTGGCCAAGTCGTGGCAGGGTGTTTCCCACTGCGACTGGCGCCGCATTCACCGCCTATCACAAGGGTAAGGCGAAGCTCGACAAGCTGATTTCAAAAGACGGCGGCAACTCAATGCTACCTTGGCGCCTCCACGACCTCAGGCGAACATTGGCGACCGGCTTTCAAAGGCTCGGAGTTCGCTTCGAGGTGACCGAAGCGGTTCTCAATCATGTCGGAGGTTCGCGCTCAGGAGTGGCAGGTATCTATCAACGCCACGACTGGAAACCAGAAAAGCGCGAAGCACTAGCGATGTGGAACAATCACATTTCCAGCACCATCGCGGTGGCAGAAGTGCCCGTATGATACACACTAGCCGTAGTGGCAGCACAGAAGTTCGAATCGCTCCGGGCGCGGCGCCCCGCGCCGGACAAACATGACGAATATATGTCGCCGTTCACGCTACTCTAGCGCCGTCCGCTAACGCCCTTAGCCGTCGTGAGCCGTTAAATCTCGTCGCAAACGCTTCGATGAGGCCGAAATGACCAGTTCCGTCCAGCTACCTTTGTGCGGAGGCTCGGATGATTGGATGAGGAAGCGGCCAGCACGCGACACTGTAACCAAACTGCGCGGCAACGCGAATTGACTTTCGCCATGTCATCACGCACCCATATTAAATGCTGAGGCTGCTTCGCCATCTATTGCTCGTGGGAGTCCTGTTCGGGCTTGTCGGCAACGGCGTGGCCGCGGCAGCGCCGCCGTGCAACATGATGATGCAGAGCCAGACCTCGGCGATGGCGGATATGCCCGACTGCGACATGGCGATGAAGTGTCCGGACTGCGATAAGAAGCAGAGCAAAGATACGAAGCGCGGCTGCGCGCTGATGGCGAGTTGCGGCGTCATGCTGGCTGTCAGTGAGCCCGCGCCCGCCGCGTCGTCGCCGTACATCACTCCGATCGGGGTGTTCTGGCCGGTCACGGCCGTATTTGCCGGGCGCACCGTCACGCCCGAGCCTGAACCACCCTCACTCCTTGGCTGAACCGATCCGGCGTCGGTGATTGCTGTCCAGCGTCGTGCCCGGCACGCGCTCCGACGATCGCCATTCGTCCAACTGCGATTCAACCAAGGATACTATCACCATGAAGACTATCGTTCGCGCCGCAGCCATTGCGGCCACCCTCGCCCTGTCCGCAACGGCCTCGGCCGCGTTTGCTGCGGACGCGCAGCCGGCTCCTTCGACGGGGCACTTCGAATGGCGTAGCCAGCCGTCCTACGGCCCACGGGCACCCACTCGCGCGCCCGTGCGCGTTTGGGTCAGCGACAGCAAGATGATGGCCGCTGACTGCGATTGCTCGATGATGCGCGGACCCCAGGCGGCCAACTGCATGACCATGCCGTCCGCCAGCAACCCGGCTCGTCAGGGCTGAGCAACCGACTGGTGGCGTAGCGGGCGAAACGCATGTTTCCCCGCGGCGCCATCGGCGTCGGTGCCGCCCGCAAGCCGGTTCCGTCCCAATGGGGAGGACGACATGAAATACGCCATAATCCTGCTCGCCTGCGTGGGTGTGCCGTCCGCCGCGCTCGCCGACCAGATGACCTATGATCAGGCGCTGGCGCGCGCGGCGGCTGCGGCGCCCAGCGTTCGTGCTCGCGGCGCCGCGACCGATGCGGCGCGCTCATCAGCGATTGCGGTCGACCGCCTGCCCGATCCGACGCTCGATCTCCGCCTCCAGGACTTTCCCGTCACTGGCCCCGCGGCGGGCAGCTTCACAGGCGACAACTTCACGATGTCGGTGATCGGTCTGACGCAGCGCTTTCCCAATTTGGCGAAGCGTCGCGCGCTCGCCGAGCGGGCAACCGCCAATATCGGCATCGCCGAGGCCGGCGTCCTCACCGAAGCGCGCGCCGTTCGACTGGAGACGGCGCTGGCGTGGATCGACCTTTACTATGGCGAGCGCCGGCTGGCGCAGCTCGACCTGCTCGACGCGAGCCTCGACGATCTGCAAAAAACGGTTGCGGCGCGACTGACGGCTGGCACCGCACGACCGTCGCAGACGCTCGAACCGGCGCAGCTACGCGCCGCGGTCGCCGACCGGCGCGCGGATATGGTCGCGGCGGTGGCGCAGGCGCGCGCGCGACTGACGCGCTATACCGGCGATACCAATCCCGAGGTGAGCGGTCCCCCGCCGAGCCTCGACATCGACCCGGCGCTATTGATGGCCGGGATCGATGCGCTGCCGGCGCTGCGCGCTGCCGACGCGGCGATTGCCGGGGCCGATGCCGATACGCGGCTGGCGCGCGCCGACAAGCGCCCTGACTGGTCGCTGAGCACATCCTATGGCCGCCGCGACCCGCGCTACGGTGATCTCGTGTCGGTCGGCGTGTCGATCGATCTGCCGCTGTTCGCGGGCAAGCGGCAGAACCCGAAGATTGCCGCCAGTGAAAGCGCAGCGAATGGCACCAGACTGGATCGCGAAGCGGTCAGACGGCAATGGATCGCCGCGCTCCAGTCCGACCTCGCCGATCACGCCATGCACCATGAGCGGCTGGAGAATGCGCGCAGCACCCTCGTGCCGCTGGCCAAGCGCCGTGCCGAACTCGATCGCGACAGCTATGCCGCGGGCAAGCTCGACCTTGGCAGCGCGCTGCTCTCGGCGCTCGCGCTCGCCGAAGCCGAAGTCGATGCGCTCAATCGCGAAACCGATGTGGCGCGCGACGCCGTGCGCATCACCATCACTTATGGAGGGGAACCGTCATGACGCTTTCGAGCACCCAGGCTGCACGCTGGCGCGGCGCGGTCCTGCTGGCGGCGATCGTCGCCGGCGGAGGCGGATACTGGCTGGGTCAGAGCGCCAATGAAGCGCCGCTTACACCGGCAAGCGCGGGCGGCTCGGCGCCGCTCTATTACTATGATCCGATGTTCCCCAATCAGAAGTTCGACAAGCCGGGCAAATCGCCGTTCATGGACATGCAGCTCGTCCCCAAATACGCCGATGGCGCAGCGGGCGGCGCCGCGCCGGGCGTCAGCGTCGATCCCGCCGCACGGCAGAGCCTGGGCATTCGAGCGGTTGCGGCGACGATGGGCAGTCTCGCCAGCGCGCTCGACGTCACCGGCACGATCGATTTCAACCAGCGCGATGTTGCGATCATCCAGGCGCGATCGGGCGGGTTCGTGCAGCGCGTCTATGCCCGCGCGCCGGGCGACGTGGTGCGCGCTGGCGCACCGATCGCGACGCTGCTGCTGCCCGAATGGGGCGGTGCGCAGACCGAGTTCCTAAGCGTCAAGCGCCTCGGTAAGCCCGACCTGACTGCGGCGGCGCGGCAACGCTTGCGGTTGATGGGCATGTCCGACGGGCTAATCAGCAGCGTCGAGCGCAGCGGGCGGCCGAACGGCGTCGTGACGATCACCACGCCGATTTCGGGGGTGATCCAATCGCTCGACGCGCGCGCCGGAGTGACGCTGGCAATGGGGCAGACGCTCGCGCAGGTCAGCGGCCTCGACACGGTCTGGCTCAACGCCGCCGTGCCCGAGGCGCGCACCGGCGACGTTCGCGTCGGCCAGACGGCGACCGCGACGCTGACCGGCTTTCCGGGCGAGCCGTTTAGCGGGCGCGTGATCGCGATCCTGCCGACCGCGCAGGCCGACAGCCGCACGCTCACCGTGCGGATCGAACTCGCCAATCGCAGCGGGCGCCTGCGGCCCGGCATGTTCGCCAGCGTCGCGCTCGGCGGCGATGCGCGGCCAGCCCTGCTCGTGCCGAGCGAGGCGGTGATCCGCACCGGCACACGCACACTGGTCATGCTGGCGACCGGCGACGGGCGCTATCATCCCGCCGAAGTGCGGGTCGGGCGCGATGCGGGCGGCCAGACCGAAATTCTCGCCGGTCTGGCGCCGGGCGAAAAGGTCGTCGCATCGGGGCAGTTCCTGCTCGATTCCGAAGCGAGCCTGACGGGCATCCCGGTTCGCGCGATCGGCGCAGCGAAATGATCGCGCGGATAATCCATGCATCGGTCAAGGCGCGCATGGCCGTGGTTCTGGCGGCCTTGGTTCTAGTGGCGATCGGCATCGGCGCGATGCGGACCACGCCGGTCGATGCCTTGCCTGATCTGTCCGACGTGCAGGTCATCATCCGCACGTCCTATCCGGGGCAGGCGCCGCAGATTGTCGAAAATCAAGTTACCTATCCGCTCGCGACGACGATGCTGTCGGTGCCGGGCGCGCGGGTGGTGCGCGGTTATTCGTTCGTCGGCGACAGCTTCGTCTATGTGCTGTTCGACGACGGGACCGACCTGTATTGGGCGCGCAGCCGGGTGCTCGAATATCTGAGCCAGGTGCAGGGCCGCCTGCCCCCCGGCGCGACGGCCTCGATCGGCCCCGACGCGACCGGGGTGGGCTGGATCTACGAATATGCGCTGGTCGACAGGACCGGTCGGCAGGACTTGCAGCAACTGCGATCATTGCAGGACTGGTTCCTGCGCTACGAGCTGAAATCCGTCCCCGGCGTGGCCGAGGTCGCGAGCATCGGCGGCATGGTCAAGCAGTATCAGGTGCTGCTCGATCCGCAGAAGCTGATCTCCTACGGCATCACCCAAGCCGAAGTGAGCGAGGCGCTCAAGCGCGCCAATTCGGAGACCGGCGGCTCGATCGTCGAGATGTCGGAGGCGGAATATATCGTTCGCGCGACCGGCTACCTCTCGTCGCTCGACGATTTCCGCAGCGTGCCGATCCGCACCGCCACCGGAGGCGTTCCCGTTCTGCTGAGCGATGTCGCGACGGTCCAGATCGGCCCCGACATGCGCCGCGGCGTCGCCGAACTGAACGGCCAGGGCGAGGTCGCGGGCGGCGTGATCGTCATGCGCCAGGGCAAGAACGCGCGCGAGGTGATCGAGGGCGTCAAGGCGAAGCTCGACGAATTGAAGAAGAGCGTGCCGCCGGGGGTCGAGATCGTCACCACCTACGATCGCTCGGGGCTGATCGACCGCGCGGTCGATAATCTCACGGGCAAATTGTTCGAGGAGTTTTTGGTCGTCGCGCTCGTCTGCGCGCTGTTCCTCTGGCACGTTCGCTCGGCACTGGTCGCGATCCTGACTTTGCCGCTTGGCATCCTCGCCGCCTTCGTCGTGATGCGGGTGCAGGGTGTCAACGCCAACATCATGTCGCTTGGCGGGATCGCGATCGCGATCGGCGCGATGGTCGATGCCGCCGTCGTGATGATCGAGAATGCCCACAAGCACCTCGAACGCTGGGCGCACGATCATCCCGATACCGAACTGGCCGGACCGGAGCGCTGGCGCGTCATTACCGATGCCGCCGCCGAGGTCGGGCCGGCGCTGTTCCTCTCGCTATTGATCATCACCTTTTCCTTCATCCCGATCTTCTCACTTCAGGGCCAGGAGGGGCGGCTGTTCGCCCCGCTCGCTTTCACCAAGACCTATGCGATGGCGGCTGCGGCGATTCTGTCGATCACGCTCGTGCCGGTGCTGATGGGGTGGCTCATCCGCGGGCGGATTCCGGGCGAGGAAGTGAACCCGGTCAACCGCTGGTTGTCGCACGCCTATCGCCCGGCGCTCGATTGGGTGCTGGCACGGCCGAAGCAGGCACTGTTGATCGCCGGACTGGTCTTCGCTTCCAGCCTATGGCCGATCAGCCAGACCGGCGGCGAGTTCATGCCGCAGATGAACGAGGGCGACCTGCTCTACATGCCGTCCGCGCTGCCCGGTATCTCGACCGCGAAGGCCGGGCTGCTGCTCCAGCAGACCGACCGGCTGATCAAGACTGTGCCTGAGGTCGAGAGCGTGTTCGGCAAGGCGGGCCGCGCCGATACCGCGACCGATCCCGCCCCCCTCGAAATGTTCGAGACGACGATCCGGTTCAAGCCGAAGAACCAATGGCGTGCGGGGATGACGCAGGACAAATTGGTCGAGGAACTTGACCGCACCGTGAAGGTGCCCGGCCTCGCCAATTTCTGGATACCGCCGATCCGCAACCGCATCGACATGCTGGCAACCGGCATCAAGAGTCCGATCGGGATCAAGGTGTCGGGCGCCGATCTCGGCCAGATCGATCAGGTCGCGCAGAAGATCGAGGCCGTGGCAAAGACCGTGCCGGGGGTCAGTTCGGCGCTGGCCGAACGGCTGAGCGGCGGCCGCTATATCGACGTCCAGGTCAATCGCGCCGCCGCTGCGCGCTACGGCATGAACGTCGCCGATGTGCAGGAGGTGGTGTCGGGCGCGATCGGCGGCGCTGTAATCGGCGAGACAGTCGAGGGGCTGGCACGCTACCCGATCAGCCTGCGCTACCCGCGCGAGCTACGCGACAGTCCGGACAAGATCGTCAACCTGCCGATCCTGACGCCCTCGCGTCAGCAAATCACGCTCGGCACCGTCGCCGATGTCCGCATCGTCTCGGGCCCGCCGATGCTGCGCAGCGAGAATGGTCGCCCGGCGACGTGGATATATGTCGATGCCCGCGGCCGCGCGCTGACCGATATGGTCGGCGATCTGCAACGCGCGGTCTCGGCCAGGGTCGCGCTGCCGCCGGGAATCAGCGTTGCCTATACCGGCCAGTTCGAGTTTCTCGAACGCGCCACGCAACGCTTGAAGATCGTCGTGCCCGCGACCCTCGCGATCATCTTCCTGCTGCTCTACCTGACGTTCCGGCGATTGGACGAGGCGGCGCTTATCATGGCGACCTTGCCGTTCGCGCTGACCGGCGGGGTGTGGCTGCTCTACCTGCTCGGCTACAACCAATCGGTCGCGACCGCGGTGGGGTTCATCGCGCTCGCCGGCGTGTCCGCCGAGTTCGGTGTGGTGATGCTGATCTATCTGAAACACGCGCTCGCCGATCGTGGCGCTGCGCCCGATGCCGGCAAAGTCGAAGAAGCGGTCCGCGAAGGCGCCTTACTGCGCGTCCGGCCCAAGGCAATGACGGTGGCGGTCATCCTCGCCGGCCTGCTGCCGATCCTGCTCGGCACCGGCACCGGATCGGAAGTGATGAGCCGCATCGCCGCGCCGATGATCGGCGGGATGCTGACCGCGCCCCTGCTCTCGATGTTCGTGATCCCGGCCGCCTACCTGCTGATGCGCCGCAGCGCCGCTTCACCCGTTGCAACCCAAGGAGACCCGACGTGATGAAAATTCCGTTTATCGCCGCACTATTCGCCATTCCGCTGGCAGCCTGCGGACAGTCCGCCTCGACCGGCCAGGCAACCAAGTCGGATGCCATGTCCAACATAGCGATGTCCGGTGAGTCCAAACAGGCGAACGGCGTTGGAACGATCACCGCGATTGACGCCGCCACCGGCCAGATCACGCTCGATCATGGCCCCGTCGCGGAACTGAAATGGCCGGCGATGACGATGACGTTCGCGGGCAATGCCGCGATGGCGCAGGGCCTGGCCGTTGGCGACAAGGTGGCATTCTCGTTTCAGTGGGACGGGCAAGCCGGCCGGTTGACCTCGATCCGCAAGGAATGAGCCGACCGCTCTGCCAACGCGAAGGATTTTCAGACCTGCCGCACAGGCCCGGCTCAAGCCGCCGCACCTACTATGATGATCGAAGCGTAGGCGGCTCACGGGCACAACACGACGGCAGACGGCGGTGTTTGGTGCGCCGCGCCGGATAAGCGTGACGAATATATCTCGCCGTTCGTATTACTTTAGAGCCGTCACGAAGCGCCGCGCGCCGTCGCCGACCGTTACGTCTTGCATCGAGCGCTACGGCGATGGCCGGACAGATTCCGGCGGGCCGCGCTACTGATGGTCGTTTGCGCTGGGTAACGGATTGCAACCCAAGCTGCCATCCTAGGACCGACGGCGCCCCGAGGAATCAGGAGTGCTGGCCGACAGAGAAAGCGCCGCAACCAGCAGGGTGACCATTGCCGGCGCTACATTCATCGGCGGAGCCAACACGTCCCCACCGTCGCCCGACCTCGGGGTTGGCTCGTTGGCAAAAACAGCTGCAATCGCGCGCGATTCGTCGTGAAATAATCGCGGAACCTGTAACCGGGACCGTCATGCCGTCGAACTCATCTCGGATCACCTCAGGGTCCGAACAAATGGGAGACGGATATATGTTGCGCGTTGGTTTTCGTTCTTTAGCAGCTGCGTTGCTTGCAGTTTCTGCGCCGTCGGCTCTCCTATCCTCGACCGCCGTGCACGCGACCGTGCCAGGTTCAACCTTGGCCGTGAACGTCGACCAAGATGGCCTCGCGATGCGCGGTTATGATCCTGTCGCCTATTTCGATACCGGCACGCCGACGAAAGGACTCGCCAGCCTCGATGCGAGCTTTGACGGAGCCCGCTATCTTTTCGCGAGCGAGGAGCATCGCCAGCAGTTCATGGCCGATCCGGCAAAATATGTGCCGCAATTTGGTGGTTTCTGCGCGATCGGAACTTCCTTTGGCGAAAAGGTCGATGCCGATCCAGAGACCGGCCGCGTCGTCAACGGCAGGCTCTATGTGAATTTCAATGAGAAGGCGCAGGCGCTGTTCAACAAGGACGTGCCAGGCACCATCCAGCGCGCTGAGCAGAACTGGCCCACGGTGAAAGACGAGGCGCAGTGAGCGGGCGAGGCATTGTCTCGCTTTCAATTGGCCAGTGCCTGCTCATCTTGACGTTGCTCGGGGTCGGCGGTGTTTCGGCGAACGCCCGGTTAAGGCCGGACCGTGC
Organism: Sphingobium sp.; assembly: GCA_023266575.1. Taxonomy (GTDB): domain Bacteria; phylum Pseudomonadota; class Alphaproteobacteria; order Sphingomonadales; family Sphingomonadaceae; genus Sphingobium. Next base: position 34,195 of record JAHFPV010000016.1, on the reverse strand, counting down.
CGGACCAGCGGCATTCCCGGCGCTAGTTGCGGACAAGGGCCGGACAATCAAGCTACAGTCGCTCCGCGGTCATGCCGTCATCGTCAATTTCTGGGCGAGTTGGTGCGTACCCTGCCGGGCAGAACTGGCGAGTCTCGAACGGCTTGCTGCAGCGCGAACTGGCAAACTGATCGTGATCGCCGCCTCGGTCGACGAGGATTCTCGCATGGGCAAGGCTGCCTTCGGCAACACCCGTCCGCACTTGCGCCTGGCGTTCGCTTCTCTCGCGGCCGTCCAGAACTACGGCGCACTCGGGATGCCATATTCCGTTATCCTCGATGCGAAAGGCGCAGAAGTTCAGCGGGTGACGCGCTCCATCGACTGGACCGGCCCTGAGGCGACCAAGATCCTTGCACGCACGCAATGAACGCAAGCGATCCGGATATCGGATCGCGTAGGCTCCCGGTGCACAGAGAGAGAGCAATCGAGGCGAATGAACGATGGCCATGCCTTGGTCGAGCGAACTTACCGAGATTGGGCTATCGCTGACCCCGCATCGAATCTTGTTCGGCACCATTTGCACCTTCGTCATGGGATATGCCATCCAGCGCGGGAGCACCTGCCTCGTTGCAGCAATCGAGGAACTGCTTCACATGCGACGAGGCTCTCGCCTCGCCGCAATCGCCGAAGCATCGATCTGGGTTGCGGGTGGGATGGCGATTGCGCGGCTTGCAGGTTTCGCGGTGACCGTACCACAACCTTCAACGACGGTGGCCTGGGCAATCGCCGGAGGGCTTTTGTTCGGAGCGGGCGCTTGCGTGAACGGCGCCTGCGCGTTTGGTACTGTCGCGCGGCTGGGCTCGGGGCAATGGGCCTATGCCTTCACCCCGATAGGAATCCTCGCAGGCGATATCGCGTTCGTTCATCTGCACCGGATGATGGCGGCGGGCATGTTCAGTGCCTCGACTGGCCTGATCGAGCACGGTTGGCTGCTGGCGCCGATCATCGGGCTGCTTGCATGGCGTGCTCTTGGCGTCGGAGGAGCACTCGCCAGACGTCCGCTGGTCGCACACCCATCGACCGCGCACCTTGCCACGATCGGAATTGCCCTGACCTTCCTCGCGATGTTTTTGACGGTCGGCCCCTGGGCGTACACGGACGTTATTGCGGATATCGCACGCAACGGCGGCAGCACCCGTGACGGAAGGTGGATATTGATCGCCAGCCTTTTCGCTGGTGCGGTCTTCGGCGGGTGGCATGGTGGCCGGCTCCGCCTGCAATCGCCGAGCGTGAGAACCGCCCTGCGCTGCCTCGTCGGGGGCGCGTTGATGGGCTGGGGAGCCGATTTGATTCCCGGCGGCAACGACGGCTTGCTGCTGATCGGTATGCCCCTCCTGCGCCCTTATGCCTGGATCGCGGCGGCAGCCATGGCGGCGGCGATACTGGTCCTCCTCACTATTTCGCGGCGTTCGCACAGCGGTATCGCTGCGGGGTGACGTCTTGGTCCGTCACGCGCCACACGCAAAATCGTCATCCTCCAGAGCCGTAGCCGTAACCGGAAGAAGCGCGCGGTCGAATATCTGATTGAGCGCGCCGAATGTGAGAGCGCTTAGTTTAAGAGAGGAATGTCAAATGCTTGTGCGCGACGTACTCAATAACAAATCGAGCAATGTTCATCAGATCATCATGACGGCAACACTATCGGCGGCCGCAGGTCTCATGTCCTCCTCCGGCATCGGCGCGCTCGTCGTCGAAGACGCCGCCGGCAACATGAACGGTCTGATATCGGAGCGCGAACTCACCGCCGCTGTCGCCCGGTGGGGCAGCGATGCTCCGCACCGTAAGGTGCAGGACATCATGGTCAAGGAACCACTGGCGGTGCGTTCGACGGACACGCTAAACGTTGTCACGACGGCCATGACGCATCTGCGCGCGAGGCACGCGCTCGTGATCGACGAGGACAAGCTGGTCGGGATTCTCAGCATCGGCGATGTGCTGAAGTTTCGTCTCGACGAGAAAATCCAGGAGAACCTCGTTCTTCAGGATATCGCGCGTTGGCGCACTGCGGCCTGACGGCGCGTGGCCTGTGACCGCTGTCGACAAGAGCCCCCCGAGCGGCTCGCCAATGAGCCAGCGCTGCTTCGGATCAGCCGCGCGTCCACAATTCTCGCCGATCCAGTCGAGTTTACCGGACCGCGCCGCAGCGGCCTTGGCCGAGTTGCTGCCAGTTCTGGGGTGCGGTGAGGAGGCGGCCGGACTCGCGTTCGGCAGCCTCGCCGATTCGGGGATAGCAGACGTCGCGGGCATTGCGGCGCTCAGGTTGATCGCCGACGAAGAACGGGTTCATGATGGTTTGATCGCTTCACTTATGGCAGGGTTGCCCCCGCCGCCCGACGCAACGCGGTTGCGCACCATTTCGAGGCGCTTCCATCTCGAGCTCGGCCGCGGCGATCATATCATGCGGCTGGCGCGGATCACGGCACTCGATTCCGCAGTCTGCCTCATATTGTCGCGATTGCTGCGCCCGGGCACTCCGTTATCGGCCGATCCGGTGATCACCGGCATATTACGCCGCATTGCACGCGACGAAGCGGGCCATGTCCGGCTCACGCGACATCTCGTATGTGATCGAGCTGACGAAGCTACGCTCGTTTGCGTCGGCGTGCATGTTCGCGAAGCCCTCGCCGTCCTGCTCGAGCAAGCTGGCGATGCGTTCGAGGCGCTTGCTTTCGATCCACGCTGGCTACGCGCCGATCTCGCGCGAATCCCTGCCGGCCTGTATCGCTGATGGATCGGCTCGTTCCGCCGGAAACCTGGTTTTCTCACCGGGTAGCCGCAGTGCTTGGAACCGGCATCGCGCTCCCGGGCCCGGCGGTCGCGACAGAACGCCTGCTGGATCAGGCTGGCCTTGAAGGACGCCAGCGGTCGCTTGCGAAAACCGTTGCCGATCGTCTCGGCATTCGAACGCGCCATGTCGGCCGAAGCTGGTCGGCGCGTATAGACGCGCTTTGCGAAGGCGCGGACAATCCGACGCTCGCCGCGCGAGCCATTGGCGCGGCGTTGAACGATGCGGGCCTCCAGGTAAGCGATCTCGGCTATCTGATCGGCCACACAGCGACGCCGGCGCAACCTCTCCCCGGCAATATCACCTTCGTTGCCGATCGGCTGGGGTATCGCGGGCCACATGTCGAGCTGCGCCAGGCATGTACCGGCTTCGCCAATGCGCTGATGATCGCCATGGGCCTGCTGTCTGCCCCAAATGCCCGGCCCGTCGCAATTGTCGGTTCGGAGACCGGGTCCGTATTCCTCGACCTTACGGCGCTCGCCGATGAAGCTGGCCAGATAGTGAACCTCGTCCAGATGGGCGACGGCGCCGGAGCGATTGTCCTTGGACCGCCAGCGCCTGGTGCCGATCGTCTGAGTGCCGCCTGGTTCGGCTCAATCGGGCTCGATCGCAGTCCCGGCTTGCAGATGCGCAATGGCGGCTCGGCCGCGCCCGGCAACAATAGTCGGGGACCACTCGGCTTCGAGCATGACTTCTCGGCCGTGCTACGCGGCGGTGCCGAGCTCTTCGAAGCGGGCATCGCAGCGGCGATGAGCCAAGGGCTCGCGCTTGGCGACGTGGACTGGATCATTCCCCATCAGGCTAGCGGCAAGGTCGGCACGCTTCTGGCGCGCCATCTTGGGCAACCCGAGGAGCGCTTCTTCGTCAATGCCGATCGCCTTGGTAACACGGGATCGGCCGCGATCTGGATCGCGCTTGCCGAATTGAGGGCGAGAGGACTGCCGCGCGGCACCCGAACGCTCGCGCTTGGTGCGGAAGCGACGAAGTACATGTTCGGAGGCTTCGTCCATGAAAGCGCGTGAGGCACCCCTGATTTCTGTCCGCGGGCTTGGAAGGCGTTTCGGCACACGCTGGGTCGTGCGCGACCTGAGCTTCGTCTTGATGCCCGGCGTTATTCTCGGCCTTGTTGGCGCCAATGGCGGCGGGAAGACCACGACGCTCCGGATGCTCGCGGGCCTGACCCGGCCAAACGAGGGCGAAGGCAGCGTGTGGGGACGCGACATCTATCGCCTCGATCGCCAGGCGCGCCGCGACATCGGCTATATGAGCCAGCGCCTGTCGCTCTATCCCGAACTGACGGTGCGCGAGAATCTTGCCTTTCGGGGAGCCTTGCTACCCCCGCCTTCGCGGCCGACGATTGATCTCGCGATCGAGCGATACGGATTGAGTGAGGTTCTCGACACGCGGTTTGACCTCTTGTCCGGCGGCTGGGCACGGCGCGCGCAATTCGCCGCGGTGACACTCCACAGTCCTCGGATCCTCTTGCTGGACGAACCGACGGCTGGCCTCGACGTCCTCACCCGTCAAACGATCTGGCATTGGCTGAGCGAGTTCGCCGACGCCGGCCATGGCGTCATCATCAGCACGCACGATCTCGCCGAGGCGGAGCGCTGCGCGTATATCCTACATTATGCCGATGGCAGGGTGAATGGGCCGATGCCGCCGGCGGCGCTTGTCGTCGAGGCCGGCGCGGCGAGTCTTGAGGACGCGGTGATCCGCCTCGCGACGCGCAGATGAGAGCAAGCCTGCGTGCCACGATCGCGATCTCGAGAGTCGAGCTGTTGCGCCTGTTGCGCTCGCCGACCAGTTTCACGCTGCTGCTGCTCGTCCCCGCGCTGCAAATCCTGCTGTTCGGTTATGCCATCCGGCCGACGTCAGCCGCCGTCGCGGTTGCGATTGCCGGTCCTCCGGCAGGCCAGGCCGATATCGCGCGCCTCGCCAGGGACGCGCACCTCACGCTTGTGGCGCAGAACCTTCGACCTGGCGGCGCGCGTGCCATGGTGGAGGCAGGCAAAGCCTCGATCGGGATCGAGCTTCCTATCGAGCCATTCGCGCCCGTGCGGGCGGTCATCGACGCGAGCGATCCCAATCTGACCGCCGTCGCGGAGCAAAAGGTCAGCGCCATCTATTGGCAGGCTCTCGCAGAGCGGAATGAGGTCGCCGACATTGGCCCCCGGTTACAGATCGATCGCTTGTTTAACCTCGACGCGCGCCCCGATTGGGCGTTCCTGCCAGCACTGGCAGGGACGATCATCATGATCAGCATGCTTATGTTGGGAACGCTGAGCATGGCGCGCGAGCGGGAGACCGGCACGTGGGAAACGCTCGCTTCGCTCCCTGTTGGCCGCGTGGCTCTTCTCGCCGGAAAAACGCTCCCGCTGGCTTTGGTGGGGACCGCGCAGGGGGTGATTGTGGTGGGGCTCAGCATCCTGCTGTTCGATCTGCCGGTTCGCGGCAGTATCGCAGCCTTGCTCGTTCTATTCCCGATCTTCGCATCCGCCCATCTAATCCTTGGCCAGGCCCTTGCCGCCCGTGCGCGGACCCAACTCGCCGCATTACAAGGCGCAATCGCATTCTATCTGCCGGCGATGTTGCTGTCGGGATTCCTCTATCCGTTTTCGACCTTGCCGGTCTGGGCGCAGTGGTTGGGTAATCTGTTTCCCCTGACCCATCTCATCCGGGCGGCGCGCGAAGCGACATTGCGCGGGGGCGACGCCGGTGCCGTCCTTCTTCAAGGCGCATCAATCGTCATGTTCCTTGCCGTCACCCTGCTGGCGGCACTCGCCCAATATCGGTCAAGGCTCGATTGAACCCGGATTGTAACGATGGCGCAGCCGCCATCGAACTATCGAATGGACCTGCGGGCCATACCTATTCAGACCACGAACTCTACGAGGTTACGATGCGGCGCTTCTTCCTGACTGCCAGCTTATTCTCCGCAGCGATTGCGGCCGCGCCAGCGCAAGCTGCGGAGTTCCGCGATTTCGACCAGGTGGCCTTTGCTGCGGCACAGGCGCAGGGCCGCCCCATTCTGCTCGACGTTCATGCCTGGTGGTGTCCGGTTTGCGCCTCGCAAAACCGCACGATCAAACAGACCGCGATGGCGTCCGCCTATGACAGACTGATCGTTTTTCGGATCAACTACGACAAGCAAAAGCCGGTTTGGCAAAGCTTCGGTGTTCGCAAACAAGCGACTCTGATTGCCTTTCGCGGGCGGCAGGAGGTTGGCCGGATTCAATACATGACCAACAAGGACAAGATCAACGCGCTGCTGGCGTCGACTCTTCACTGATCTCGGCGGTGCCCGGACCGCGATGTCGTTCGGCCTGTAACCAGCGCAAGGGCTGCCCCGAAATCTAACAAAGCCGAGGCGTTCGCGCCGTGATCCATTTGCTCCGGCGCCCAGTCATGGTCGCGATGTCCAGGGAGAAACGACGATGAGCAACGCATTGAACCCGGTGCTCGCCTATGCGGCGGGCGCCCTTACCATCCTTTCTCCCTGCGTACTGCCGCTGGTGCCAATCGTGCTGGGAAGTGCCGCGCAACGGCACCGCTTCGGCCCGCTCGCGCTCGCTACCGGACTCGTAATCTCTTTCTCGCTCACCGGCTTCGCCTTGGCGACCGTCGGCGAGGCGGCCGGCATCGACAGCGATACGGTTCGGCTGATCGGCGCGATCGTGCTCATCCTGATCGGTCTCGCGCTGATCATCCCATATTTTCAGCGATTGTCGGAGCGCCTGGCGTCGCCGCTGGCGGGCTGGGCGGGCGAACGCCAAGCCGGACTTGAGAAATACGGCCTTTGGGGGCAAGCCGGAATCGGAGCCCTACTTGGACTCGTGTGGAGTCCGTGCGTCGGGCCGACGCTGGGTGCAGCGACCATTCTTGCATCCCAGGGACAGAATCTTGCCGGCGTTGCGATCGTGATGGCGGCCTTCGGCCTCGGTATCGCTTCGGTATTACTCGTGCTTGCGCTTGCCGCACGGAGCGTGCTCGCGAAGTGGCGCGGCAAGCTGATGAACGCGGGCAACAGCGGGAAGAAAGCGCTGGGAGTGCTCGTCATGGCGGTTGGGCTGCTGATCATCACAGGCACCGACCGCCTCATCGAGGGAGCCATTCTCACCGCTTCGCCCGACTGGCTGACCGATCTCACGACGTCCATCTGACGCTGAAGGTTAGCCCGATCCGAGAGCGTGGCTCGATCAACCCCAGCGCCTACGCCTATCGGCTCGACGATCCCAATGCGCGCAGCATCGCCAGCTCCTGAAGGGCCGATGTCAAATCGAATTCCGGATCGTCGTCCAATGCCCGGCTCCAAGATGATCCTAGTGGGACACCCTTGGTCAGCGCGATGAGGAATGTCGCTCGCGCCGCCTCGAAGCGGCTGACTAGCGCCTCGCCGTCCGCTGACCGTGAGACAAGAACGATCTCGTTACCCGGGCCAGGCGGAGTAGCTTTCAATTCCTCAAGGCTGTCAGGCTCCTGATGAGCCATCCAGATTCGATAAATCGGAAAGGAGGTCGTGATGGTCGCCGCACACGGATGGAGGTTCACCACCAGCTCCATGAGCGCGTTCGGCGAAAGCAGCGTCAGCGCCCGCAGGTCGATTGCCGGCGCATCATCGGAGAAGGCCGCCCGGATCCGGGCCCATTCCAGTTCGGCGATATCGGCGAGATATGGCAATGTCGATGCGGGCTGATATGCCGAAAGGAATTCCGGGAAGCCGCGGCCATAAGCGGTCAGCCACGATTTGGTCGGCGGAGAATTGCTGACAAAGCAGCGCGCCGCCTCGACGAAAAAGGCATCCCCCACCAGCGCGCGGACCACCGGGAAACTCTGCTCAAGCGCTAAAACTAGCGAATTTCGGATGTTGCGAGCGTGAATGGCATAACCTCGAGTTGCCGTGGACGCGCTGAAGATGGGCGCGTCCGCAAACAGCCTTTCGGCAAAGCGTGACTGAAATTCAGCGAGGCGGCGGTCCGTCATCGCGCTGCCGTCCCGACAATCTCACTGGCGCGGTCTGCTTCCGCCAGCAGCGCGCCAAGCGGCGGCCAATTGCAATCACGCTCGATGATCGTCGGCCGGGGGCCAATGCGCGCGACGAGATCGGCGTAGAGCATCCACACACCCTCTCCGATGTCGCTGCCATGCGTATCGACCAGCAAGCCGCTACCGGCAGCATCCGACTCGTGGCCCGCAAGGTGGATTTCGCCGATTGATTCGAGCGGAACTTCCTCCAGCCAATCAAGCGGAGACCGACCCAGATTGCCGGATGAGACGATCAGATTGTTGAGATCGGCAAGTAATCCGCAGCCGGTCCGCTCGACGAGCCGCTTGAGAAAGGCGCCTTCGCTCATCGTCCCGCCCGGCACATCCAGATATGCGGAAGGATTTTCGATCAGGATGCTTCGGCCGAGTCGGCGCTGCGTGTATTCGACATTGCGCGAGACGACATCAAGCGTCTCCTCGCTCAACGGGAGCGGCAGGAGATCGTTGTAATAGATTTCTCCAAGCCGGCACCATGCGAGGTGCTCCGAGATCTGGCACGCACCGACACCATCGACGAGCGCGGCGAGACGCTCAAGATGGTCCTCATCGACTGGCCCGGCCGAGCCGAGCGATAGCCCCACACCATGTACGCTGATGGGATAGCGGTCCGCGATCGCTATGAGCGAGCGATAACGGGGGCCAGAGCGATCAAAATAGTTCTCGGCATGAATCTCGAGCCAGTCGACGGCGGGGTCGTTCTCGGGATCGCTGAAAGCAGCATGATAGGGGCCGCGCAATCCGATCCCGACCCAGTCGATGCCTGGTGCCCGATGCATCAAGATTTTACGGGCCCGGTCGATCCTCCGGCGATCTTCTTGCATGTCCCCGCCGGCACATAAATCCAGGCATCGGCTTGACGGTCGGCTTTGGACGTTCCGCCGCAGGCGTTCGCCGGCCCGAAGCAGTCGTTTTCACCCGCCTTCACGACGCCATAGCATTTTTCGAATTTGTAGGTGGGCTTGGGCACGTTGACCTGGCCGTGCGCGGCATTCGCCGCCATGGTGACCGCGGCGAGAAGCCCGGCGGCACTGACGATAGTGGTTGCCTTGTTCATCGATTGTCTCCCGGTTGAGAAAGTCAGTAGAATGAGAAGCGGGCGCCTGTGAGGAACACCTGACCCGATTGCCGCAACCGATCAGCTGCGCTCACAGTGCTTGCGAACCGATAGAGATAGATGCCGGCGAAGAGTTTTACGTCCGTATGGAACTTCTGCCCCAACAGATCGTGATTGCGATCCAGTAGGTAGGACGCGCCGAGTTCACCGATGTCGACAGTATCGCGAGAGACGATCAGCGTTTGGCTGTCCGCTGTCGCGTGCTGATAATATCCGCCGAAGGTCCAGGGGCCACGCACGTAATCGGCGCTCGCGACAATTCCATAGGGTCTGGTCGCACGGCGCAGGCCGGCGGGCGCGCGCGCGACCCGGGACCAGCCATCATAGGTTCCGCTGATTCCGATCGAGACCGTGTCGCGGAACGTGGCGCTGATGCCGCCGCTCAATGAATCGGACCGCCGGAGCGGCGCGAGTGGCGTTGCGGGCGTGTCAGCAGTGGCGCGCGAATAGGTCCCACCGATCGAGAGATCGAGCAACTCGGTCCTGTGGTTCCAGACAAGCGCCGCCTGAACCACGTCACGGAATCGGCCCTCCGCCATCGAAGGGGCGATCGTGCCACTCTGTGCCGTGGTGCCATTGGCGACTTTGAAGCCCGAAGGCCGCACTGTTTCGGGCGTATACGAAACCGCGCCGTAGAACCCGCCCTTTGAGCGCGGCGAGAGATAGATGATCTTCGGCGACGCATCGCCGTAGAAACGTGCTGCATAGCCCAGGTAGGTGAGCGCATTGACCCGCGATCCCAATCCGCGGGGCAGGAAGCTGGTCGGCAAGCGCCCATTCGGATCGAGGCGCGCGCCCGATTCCGGGCCAAAGCCCGGCGTCGTGAATGCGATCTCGGAGGGAGTAAAGCCGACAAGGCTTTGCGGGAATCCTGCCCGCTCGCCGATCTCGATCCGCCCGAAGTCACCGATGACGAACAGGCTCACCTCCGGGACTGACAGTCGATACGACGAGGAGGTATTGCTTGCCAGCCCTTGCACATTGGCGACGCCGCGAAATGCAAGGACCGTCCCTCCAGTGGTGCGGTATTGGGGTGTGATCTCCGCTTCGGCCTCGGCTAGACCGCCCCCGCCCGCGTCGGGCTGGGCCGTGGCGTCAGCGAGAGTGCCGTTGGCATAGCCACTGACCTTCAGCGCGAACTGTCCGGGGGCAGCGGCTGCCTGCGCGTTTGCACTTGCTGGGACAAGAAAGCCCGCGCAGCCCGCCGCGACAAATCGCACAAGATGCGTGCGCCGACGATGCCGGCCCCGAAAGATACAGAAAACGCGCATGTTCGGATGTTCGGGACAACTGTCAAAAGGTTACAGAAGCCGACGAAAAGCGCTCGTTCGTTGCGCCACTTACGCCATTGACCTTCAACCGCCGAAGGGACCGCCGCCGTAACCAGATGCGTCATCACCGGGCTCGATGCCGACACAGCGCGAGGCACGCCGACCTTGGACCAGCCAGCAGCACAAGTAAGTCTCGCCGAGCAGCGAAGGCCGATCGCCAGAAGATGGCTGCTCACGCCATCTGAAGTTGCGGATCATCCGTTAGCGTGCCTGATCGTCCGAAACTTGCCTGCCGTTGCGAATCGTCTGGAATCATTCTGACGATAAGGCACACATGAAGTAGCTATGGAACACTCGGCGCTTGATCAGATTCTGGCCGTCCTCGCGGTGGACGTGAAGGAATTCGCGATATGCGAATTTGCATCGAGCTCGGCGATCGAGATTCCGCCGCTCGAACAGATCGAGGTCCATTTCGTGCTCGCGGGCAGCTTGCACCTCAAGATCGGCGACGACCCGATTATGACGGTTCCGCAAGGCGGGATTGTTTTAGTCCCGCCTTTAATCAGGCAGGTCATTGGCGGTTCGCCAGCACCCTCCAGCATGTTCAGTCCGTCGGAAACCTGTAGTCGGCGGCGCGATGGCTTGATGCACTACGATGCTTCCATGGGCGAGCCTGCGAGCGTGCTGATCGCATGTGGGCAGATAACGGCAGATTTCGCGGGATCGTTCGGCCCGTTTGATGGGCTGAGGGAGCCAATTTATTCGTTGCTCGCCGATGAGCCCTTCGCCCGCAGCGCGTTCGAACGGATATTGCTCGAGACTCGGATCACATCGATCGGGAGCAAGGCGCTCATTGCCTCGCTCATGAAAAGCTGTCTGATTCTCGCGATCCGGCGATTTGCGGAGAAGCAAGGATCGCGGAGGGCGTTGCCTGGATTATTCGAGGGTCCGTCGCTTGCGCGCGCCGTCGCCCAGGTCATGGAAAATCCGGCCGCCAACCACACTCTGGTGGGTCTCGCCCGGAGCGCGGGCATGAGCCGTTCCAAGTTCGCCAAGATGTTTGCCGAGACCGTCGGATCTCCACCGATGGAATTCGTGGCCCGCACACGCCTCGATCATGCTCGCAATCTGCTGCTTTCCACGCAGCTTCCGGTGTCGATCGTCGCCAATCGCGTCGGATTCATCAGCCGCAGCCATTTCAGTCGCGCTTTCCGGAATACCTTTGGGATGGACCCGACAAAAATGCGGAAAGCCCGAGACCATCAGGAGGTTGTTGATGCGTAAGGGCGTGGCCGGCGCCGCGGTTCGTCCAAGGACTGCCGCGCATTTTTCGCGGAAGCCGAGTGTAACCCGCCAGCTAGTTGTATCGAATACGTATCCGTGCGCCTTGACCCTCGCCCCCAGACCGCCCGCCGGACGGCCGAACTTGCCCGATTCATCCCGGCGCCAGTCATGACCGCAGCCGAGGAAGAATGGGGACGGCTGATGGTTGCGGCCCAGCAGGGAAATGCCGGGGCATATAGGCGGCTCCTCGACGAACTGAGGAAGTGGTTATGCCGGTTCTATGCCCGTCGTCTGCCGCCGGCCATGGTGGAGGACGCAGTGCAGGATACGCTGATCGCGATTCACGAAAAGCGCCATACTTATGACTCCGAACGCCCGTTCAAGCCATGGCTCGCTGCGGTCGCCCGTTACAAATGGATCGATCGCCTTCGATCGATGGGTCGAGCGACAATGGAGGAACTGCCTGACGACATCGCCATTGAGGACCATGAGAGCAGCGTGACAAGTTCCGTCATCTTGACTCAGTTGATGACCAAACTGAAACCCGCTCAGGCCGAAGCTATTCGACTGGTGAAGATCGAGGGTTTCTCCGTCGAGGAAGCGTCGGCACGAACTGGCCAATCCGGGTCGCTGATCAAGGTCAACATCCATCGCGGGCTGGCGCGGTTGGCCACGATCGTTCAGAAGCAGCCCGATGTCGAGTGATCTTCTGCTAGATCGACTGGTTGACGAACTTCGCCCCGTCCGCCCGTCGAATCCGCGTCGCCAGCTGGCGATTTTGCTTTGCCTGGCCGCCGTCGAGCTTGCCGGTTTCCTGGCGCTTGGCACGCTGCGTCCCGACGTGGCGGCAGCGCTTGGTCGCGCAGCATTTTGGTGGAAGATGGGAGGCCTCGCCCTGTTGGCGGCGTTCGGCGTCCACATCGCTCTCGGTTCGTTCAACCCTGTCTCGTCGCCGCGCTCGGGGCTGCGCCGTTGGGCTGTGCTGGTCGCCAGTCTCTTCCTCGTCGGCTGGGTCATCGATGTCGCGGGCCAAGGCTGAGCAGCCCCCATCGGGTGGTCCGGATTGTTAGTTAGTGCATTGTCGTCTCCGCCGCCATTGCCGGTCGGAGGTGGAGCGAAGCGGAGCCGGAGACCGGCAATGGCGGTGTCGCCGCTTCCGGAGCCGGTGGTCGGTAGCCGAGGCTGCTGTGCGGCCGGACGGTGTTGTAGTGGCGCCGCCAAGCCTCGATCAGGACCTTGGCCTCGGCGAGGCTGTAGAAGATTTCGCCATTTAGGAGCTCGTCTCGCAGGGAGCCGTTGAAGCTCTCGTTGTAGCCGTTCTCCCATGGTGAGCCCGGTGCGATGTAGAGCGTCTTCACGCCGATCTGCCCGAGCCAGGCCTGGACGGCGGTAGCGATGAACTCGCTGCCATTATCGGACCTGATATGCGCTGGCGGACCCCGCTCGATGAACAGCTCGGCAAGTGCCGCAAGCACATCCTCGTGGCGGAGCCGACGTGCCACAACCAGCGCCAGACATTCCCTGCTCGCCTCGTCGATGATGGTCAGAATGCGGAACTTGCGTCCGTCGTGCGTCCGCGCCTCGACAAAGTCGTAGGCCCAGACGTGCCCCGGATACTCCGGCCGCAGCCGGATGCAGGACCCATCGTTGAGCCATAACCGGCCTCGTTTCGGTTGCCGCTGCGGCACCTTCAACCCCTCGCGTCGCCAGATCCGCTCCACACGCTTATGGTTCACCGACCAGCCGGCCGCATGCAGCAGTGCCGTCACCCGGCGATAGCCGTAACGGCCGTACTGCCTGGCCAAAGCGATGATGTCCTCGGTCAGCGCCTCTTCGTCATCTGCCCCGCACGGCACCTTGCGCTGCGTCGACCGGTGCTGGCCGAGCACGCGGCACACCCGCCGCTCGGATACATCCAGCACGTCCCGGACATGATCGATGCAGCGCCGGCGCCGTGCGGGGCTCAGAAGTTTCCCTTTGCCGCCTCCTGCAAGATCAGCTTGTCGAGCGTCAGATCCGAAATCGCACGCCGAAGCCGGGCGTTCTCCTTCTCCAGATCCTTCATCCGCCGAGCCTGATCCGTCTTCAGGCCACCATATTCCTTGCGCCAGCGGTAATAGGTCTGCTCGCTGACCGCGATCCGCCGGCACGCCTCAGCCGTCGTCCCGCCCTGGCCCAGCATGATCTCAACCTCACGCAGCTTCCCGATAATCTCCTCGGGCTTGTGCTTCTTCGAAGGCATTCGTCGTCCCTTCCTTGATCCAGACTGTCATAGTCGATGGACCACTCAGAAGGGGGCAGCTCACGTTCGTCGTGGGCACCACGCGCGCGAAAGGTGATCGTCTTTCCCGACTGAGCATTCCGGCCGATGCCCATGGATCGCTATAGCCGAGCCGCCGCGAGGAGGCCGACCCTTAATCGATGAACGCGCAGCAGTGCGTGCCGCCAGACCTCACCGGGATGTCGCTCGGCCGATTTTCCTTCGCCTTCGCGACGCACACGAGAATAGGCGGCACAAACAAATGCCGCCCGCCAGCGCGAAACTGACGGGCGGCTCGTGATTGTGCTCGGTTTAACGACCGGGCGGTGCCGACGATTAGCCGGCCTTCGGGGTGAGGCTGCCGCCCTGCGCCTTGCAGGCCTTGGCCGAGAGAGCCTTGAAGCCCTGGCCCTTGCAGCTGTTCTGGCCTTTGCAGTCATTCGTGGCGGTCTTGCAGTCAGACGTGCCCTTGCACGAATTGACGCCATAGCAGTGCTGCACCTTGGCCGCCTTTCCGCCTGCGGCATAAGCCGGAGCGGTAGTCGCGAGGCCCGTCAGCGCGAGCATGGCAGCAGCGGAAGCAATGGCGGCGCCGGTCTTGAAGGTCTTCATGGGATACTCCTGAATAGAGATGATGTTTCGCCAAGTGGCATGGCGGTTTTCGCGTTCGATACGACGCCGGTTACAGACTTCGACAAATTCTATTTTTCCTGAGCAAGTGTAACCGCCGGCCAGCCTTCAGCGGACCCGACATCGTGGTCCGACCTAATCAGCCTCCCGGGCCACCGTGCGGCGATCGCCTTTCCGGAGATCGTCGCACGTGAGGCTGATTGAAGGAGACTGTCATGACCAACCGTAAGACCGCCGCGCTCAGCGCGCTGCTTCTCGCCTCGCTCGCCGCCGGTGCCACCAACGCGGCCCATGCTCAGGCCAAGAAGCCGATGGAAAAATGCTACGGCGTCGCCAAGGCCGGCAAGAACGACTGCAAGGCCGGCGCCGGCACGACCTGCGCGGGAACGTCGAAGATCGACTATCAGCGCGACGCCTGGAAGCTGGTGCCTGCCGGCACCTGCGCCAAGATCAAGACGCCCAAGGGCTACGGCTCGCTGACCCCCAAAGCCTGAGGATCAACGCCATGTCCATAACCGCAGGCCTGAGTTTTAAGCTCGAGCATCTCGATGAAGCGCTAACGGCGCGGAACCCAGGCCTGTGGTTCGAGGTGCACGCCGAGAATTACATGGTGGACGGGGGGCCGCGGCTGCGGGCACTCATGACGCTCGCGGCATGTTTCCCTATTTCACTGCATGGCGTCGGCCTTTCGCTCGCCTCCGTCGAACCCCCTACGCCGGAGCACCTGGCGCTTTTGCGGCGCCTCGTCGATCGTATCCAACCCACCGCTGTTTCCGATCACCTGGCGTGGCAGAAATGGGAAGGAGCGCATCATTCCGACTTCCTGCCATTTCCCCGCACACGCGAAGCGCTCGGCATCACGGCCGACAATGTCGCGCGTGTCCAAGATGCGCTCGGCCGCGCCATCATGGTCGAAAATCCATCGCTTTATGTCGATCTGCCCGGACACGAACTCGATGAGGCGGACTTTCTGTCGCAGCTCGCAGCGCGGACCGGCTGCGGCCTTCTCGTCGACGTGAACAATATCTACGTCAGCGCGGCGAACCTCAATTTTTCGGCAGAGTCCCGCATCGACGCAATTCCGGCGTCGATCGTGGGGGAGATCCACATCGCTGGCCACCGCCCCGATCCCGATCCGGACAGTGGGCTCTTGATCGACAGCCATGACGCTTCGGTGGCTGACCCTGTCTGGCTGCTCTATCGGCGGTTGATCGAGCGGATCGGCCCGCGACCCACTATCGTCGAACGCGACGACGACATCCCCCCGTTCAACGAGCTGATGATGGAGCGCGATCACGCGCACCGCCTTCTCGAACAGCGGATGCCGGCCAATGCTTGATGCCCGCTCATTCCAGCATGGCTTCGGCGCGATGCTTGCCTCGCCAGAACGGGCGCCCGATCCGGCGATCAGACGCGCTCTGGCCGTGCATCGCAACACAGCAACCAAGGCCGCGCGCGATGCCTTGTTCGCCAACTATCCGGTCGCGGCGACCCTCGTCGGCGACGATGCTTTCGCAGCCTGCGCGACGGCCTATGTCGAAATGTCCCCCCCGGCGGAAGCACGCCTCTGCTTTTATGGCTCCAGTTTTCCGGCATTCGTCGACACTTGGAGTCCTTTCGCCGAGGCACGCTATCTCGGTGCCGTCGCTGCGCTTGAGCGGTTGGTGACGGAGGCGCTTTTCGCCGCGGACGCAGACGCTCTCGATCCCGAGACACTCGCGGCGGGGATCGATCCAGACGCGCCGCTGAGCTGGCACCCGGCAACACGGATCGGACGGAGCCTGTCGCCCGCAGCAAGCCTATGGCTTGCGCATCAGGCCGACGCGCCGCCCGAAGCCCTCGATGAGGTGCTCTGGACGCCGGAGCAGTTCCTCATCACGCGGCCGGCCGACGCAATCGAGGTCCGGGTAATCGACGCGCCAATGCGTGCCTTCCTTGCAGGCTCAACGCTTGCGGTCGCGGCGGCGAACGCTGCCGACGAAGACGGCGATGTCGCCACGATCTTCGCAACCTTGCTTTCGGCCGGCGCCTTTGCCGGACACATCCAACAGGGAGAAAATCCATGAACATTTACGCCCGTATCGGCCAAAAACTCGACCAGCTTCCAGGCTCGATCCTCCTTTTGGTCGCCCGCCTCGGTGTTGCCGGCGTGTTCTTCATGTCCGGCCGCACCAAGGTCGACGGTATCCTTCATATCACCGACAGCACCTACTCGCTGTTCGAGACCGATTATCGCATCCCCTTGATCCCGCCTCACATCGCGGCCCATCTCGCGGCTTATCAGGAGCATCTGTTCCCGATCTTGCTGGTGCTCGGGCTGTTCAACCGTGTCGCGGCTCTGGGGCTGCTCGGCATGACGACGGTCATCGAGGTGTTCGTGTATCCCGACGCCTGGCCGACGCATTTGAGCTGGGCCGGATTGCTCCTCCCGATCATTTTCCGCGGCGGCGGCAAGTTTTCGCTCGACCATCTGCTCGGGATCGATCCGGCACGCGGAAAGCTGAACAAGGATTATGCGGCCGATTGATATCGGCTCATCGTCAGTGTTTTTCCTCGTAGTTGAGGCTGGGATCTATCATCGCTTCATCCCGGGCAGCGGAAGTTCAACGCTGCTCAAGATCGGCAAAAAACTTCCGGGGACAGTAACCTGACTATCCGTTCCATCGAATACCATAGTGTCGCGGCCGTAACCCTCCCTTCAGCCGACGACGCCGCTGCCCGATGGGCGGTGACTCCTGTCGCTCAACAGTGGCGGCAGTCCGTAAGACGATGCCGGGCCGGATTGCCCCTGCGGCCCGGCATCGCGATACGCCCCAGAACCGCGCGCTCACTATTTCCCCGGCCGGGCCCACCACACTGCGCCAATCAGATCGACTGTGGATCCGATCCGTTGATGATCGTCACCTGACTCCTCCTCCCGTCAATTATGATTATAGTCGGCAATCCCGGCGAACGTCGGCCAGGGTTCTCGCTCCGGCCTACCGCGGCGGGAGCGTTACCGTTCGCCGCAATTCAGCTAACTGAGCGTGACTATCGAAGGAGATCGCGCCATCGCCGAGCTGGATTATGCCAAGCTGACGGAACAGGTCGGGGAGATCGGGGACCACCCGCGTGTCGGCGAAACGGGTATAGAGGTCGATCAACGAGTTTGCCCCGATCGCCTGGTCGCCGGCCGTCATGAGTTGCTCGGGCGACCAATCCATCGTGTTTCCACCGCTCGCGCGATTGATACGACGAAGCGCATCACGGAGTGAGCGCTTGCCCATGGTATCGCGATAGATGGCGATCTCCGCCAGCAGCCAGAATGCGGCACCGCCCCAATAGAGCCGGCCCCAGGCCCGGGTGCCATCCATACCGCCATCGGCAGGCTGTGGACTGCCCTTCGGCAACCCCGTGACCAGCTGACGCCACACGTCCGCCGCCGGGATCTGGCCTGCCATCACACGCGCGATGGGCTCGACATAGGTTGCGTTTCCTTCCTGTAGCCATAGCGCGCGGCGAGGCAGGTCGGGAAGCGCCGTATGGACCATTTCATGGACCAGCACCCAGTCATTGCGAAAGGCCGTGCTTGTGGCCCCAGTCCCGACATGAATCCTGGTGGCGGAACCGGCGTAGCCGAACGTGGTCGCGTGGCCGACCTTATCGGATGAGTCGGCGATGATGAGCAGACCGAAATCCTCGACGGGGAAGCGTCCGAAATAGGCCGTAACCGCAACGGCTGCCGTCTGTATCCATGCCAGGACCGGGTCGCGAACGAGCCCGGGCGCACCATCGGCGAAAACGACCCGTATCGTCCCGCCACCGATCCTCAGCACCTGCTGAGGTTGGCGGCCGAGCGCGGCATACATGTCGTCCGGGTCTTCATAGCTCGGAGTCGCGATAGCTCCGGCCAAGGAAGTGCCGCCGATCGCGACAGCCCCGAGGCTTGCAATGACGGCGCGGCGATCGAAGCGCATGGCGTCAGCGCAGAGGCTTTGCGGCGAACGCCTTCAGCTGCGCAGGATCCGTAATGCCGACGATCCTGCCGACTTCCCGGTTGCCTTTGTAGGCGATCAGCGTGCTTTGCTTGGTGATGCCGAGCAACTTCTTCTCAGCCCCCTGATTGTCATAGTCGAGGCGAAGGATGATCAGGTTCTTGTACGCGGGATCTTTCGCGAGCTTTTCGATCGTCGGCGCCTGGGCGCGGCAAGTTGGGCACCAAGGCGCAAAGGCGTCCACCAGAACAGGCTTGCCGGCCGCCTGAGCCGCCTTGAGCGCCGCTAGGCTGAATGGTCGAACCGGCTGGGCCTGAACGGGAGCAGCAATAACGATAAGCGCTGCAAGAGGCAGTACGCGAAGAAAGGTCATGATCGCAATTCCATGGTTGATTGGAGACGAGGAGAGCTTCGATCAGACTCTTGAAGAGGTTACAGCTCAGCTTGCCTTGGTTACGGCCAGCACCGGACCACCCCGACCCGCTTGCAGGAAGATGGCTGTAGCCAAACCGGGGGCGGCTGGGGGAAGAGCGAAGCTGATCGCTCTACCATCCCAGTGCCCGATCCTCACCAGCCGACGAACGATGTTGCGATGCGGGAGGGTCCGACCTCCATTCTCACCGGCCCTAATCGGAACCTGAACCGTTCGCGGGTCATAGTTGGCGATCCAGACATCCGCACCGCCGGCCGGCGCGCGGCCGGCGCCAACACTAGCCTTGCCGTTCGCGATGGCGAGCGGAGGTCCGTCGCTGCGCGCTGTGCGGATCGATGCGTCGAGTTCGCTTCGGCTGTTGCCGACGATCGTCTTCGTGCCATTGATCCAGACCTGAGGTGTCGCAACATTGCCAAGACGGTTGTAGCGTGAATAATCCCACTGGCGCTGCGTGAATTGCGGCGTTGCAAAACTGTCGCGCCAGCCGAGATAGTCCCAGTAGGTGACACCGAACGACAGAGCCACGACATCGGGGCGGTCGGCCAGAGCATTCACGTTGGCGTTGGCCGGTGGGCAACTCGAACAACCCTGGCTCTGATAGAGTTCGACCAGAACGGGACCGCCGCGCCGCGCTGGAACCGCCTGAGCATCCCCGCGACCGGACTCGATCAAGCCCATGACGCCCGCGCCAAAGGCGAGCACGCCGAGAATCAGCGCTGGAGCGCGCATCACGGTTCCTTTCAGTAGCCCGGCATCGCGCCCATTATGGCGCCTGCGATTGTGATCGTGCCGATAGTGAGCATGGCGATGAGCGCCACGCCGGAGCCGATGACCGGGAGCGCGCCGGAAAATGCCGCCTGGGTGGTATTGGTCCGCACGATTTCGTTCCTCTCGGACATGTTGCTTGATGATTGGGAATTCGCCGCCATCGGCGCGGTGGTTACAGTTCGCCGACCAAGAAACTCCCTTGGAGCGCGTAATCCGCAACAAAGCAGCGGGCAGCGCGTGTAAAGAACGCAGCCGCGATCGACAGCGCCCGTTCCACCACTCGATCGCGGACGACTGTCTCAGTTAGTGAACCGCACGCCCGAGCGTTCTCGTGCATCGACATGCAGTTCGAAGATATCGGGCCTCGAATAATGGCCAGCGGTATCGAGATAGAGGCGCCCCTCGGCGAGCCTACCCGGATCGATCGTGGCGCTGAGCGTGGAAGGATCGCCGCTGGCCGCAACCACGATGATCGAGGTATCCGGGCCGATGATGGCGCTACCCCCCGATTTCAGCAGTTCGCGCTCCGCGGGGATCGCCTCCAATATTGAACGCGCGTCGGGTTCCGCAATGTCGAGGCTATCAAACCCGTCGAGCACATCGTCCCTGGTCAAAACCGTGCCCGCGGCCGCGACATAGCATTGGCCTTCGAAGGCATAGTGACGGCTCGCGAGGAGGTGGAGTTCCGTGACGGCGGGCCACAAAGCGAAATGCAACACCTCCCCATGTTGATGCCGCGCCGCTCTGGCGAGCGGCATCCAATGCTCCCAGCAGATAAGCGCACCGACAGGTCCGTGCGTTCCTGGCCAAGGCCTCAAGGTGCTGCCGTCAGCGGCCGCCCAAATCAGCCGCTCGTTATGCGTCGGCATGATCTTGCGGTGGATATCACGCCACCCGCTCGGGGTTGTGCGAACGACACTATTGTAGATGCTTGAGCCGCGTCGCTCCTGAATGCCCATCACGATCTCGACCGAAAGCTCAGCGGAGAGGTCGGCAAGCCGCGCGATTTCTGGCCCCTCCAAATCCGGGCAATTCGCAAACAATATTCGAAACAATGACTCCGCCGGGCGATGTCCCCAAAGCGCCGCGCCAGCGCTCTCATCCAGCCAAACGGGATAGCCGGGTAACCAGGCTTCCGGGAACACGACAATAGCAGCACCGCTTCGGGCCGCATCACGTATCAACACCTCGGCGCGGTCCATGCTGGCCGCAAGATTGAGGAAGACGGGCGGAGCCTGGACGATCGAGATAGAGAAATCCGTCACCGCGTCGCTCCCGTCCGGAAAAATGTGTGTGGCGGGAAGCGGGGGGGCATCTCCCGCCACACAGCGCCGCCTTCTTGACTCTTTTTACACGGCGCATTGGTTCATTCGCCCATAAGCAATCGGGGGTTACAGGAAGTCACGCCCGCCTCTGTGATTTCCTTAAATCAATCTGCTGCCCCACAGTCCCGACGCCTGGTGAAGAATCAGCCAGCGCTCCCTTCAACCCGTTCCTTCAATTCGGCGTCGATCGGACAGTTGGTGCAAGCATCGTGCTGGCACAGGCGGCAGATGCGATATGAATGGTCTGAATCGCGCAGACGGGAGCGGAGGACACGCTGAGACAATTCCGCCAATATAGCGATCTCATCTGCGCTCAGAACGTCAAGGCTGGACGCCAAGACTTCGCCCCTCGCTTCAAGAACGGCGGCGCAGGCCTGCTGCCCCGTTGGGGTTAGATAGAGCGAAACGGCGCGACCGTCGTCGGCATGCCCCCGTCTTTCGATCAGCCCTTCGGAGACGAGTCGATCGACGAGTCGAACAGTGCCTGCATGAGACAGTCCGACACCAGCGGAGAGCGTCCTGATCGAAAGGCCCGGTTCGTGATCCAAAAGAGCCAGCGCCGCGGCCATCGGGCCGGCCTCGGGTGCCTTGGACGCGACTGCACGGGCAATTTCGTCACCGATCATCAAGGCGAAGGCCCCGATCGTGTTCCTGTCACGGTTCGTATGCATCGCCCACATCTATATGCGCGGCGCATATAGACAAGCCTCAATCTGCAATATATGCGCGGCGCATATAATTCACGTACCGGAGCATGAACGCACGAGATCGCTCAATTCCACCGCGCTCCTCATTCGAGCGCCGCGACGAGCGGGATCGATCAATTGAAGCTGGACACCCACGGCGCAGTGGGGACGCGAAATCACACCAAGCACTTTCCAATTCGCATAAAGAAAGGACTGAAATATGAAAATTTTCGACGACTACGGCTTTCGGGTCGCGGAGCATGGCCGGAGTGACCTCGCCCTCCTGCGCTGGGCATTGGTCATTGTCTTCCTCTGGTTTGGCGGAATGAAATTCACCGCCTATGAGGCAAACGGAATCGCACCGTTCATCGACAACAGCCCCATCATGCACTGGCTCAACATGCTCGGCATCCAGGGGCAGAGCTATGCCATTGGCGTGATCGAACTTGCGACGGCGTGTGCCCTTGTTGCTGGAGCTTTCCATCCCACTTTTTCAGCACTCGGCGCGGCGATGTCGATTGCGACCTACGCCATAACGCTGACGTTCTTCGTGAGCACGCCCGGCGTGGCTGAGCAAACCGCCGGCGGTTTTCCCGCAATCTCGGCGGCGCCCGGCCAATTTCTATTGAAAGACGCCGTTCTTCTGGCTGCATCCCTCGTCTTGTTCGTAAACTCGGTCCAGCGGAAGGGATCAAGCGTCGCCTAACCAGGCTGCGGCTTGACGAGAGGCGAACTTGAGGAGACGGCAACATGCCATTTCAAGGCGGTGGCACGGCCACCGCCCTCTCCCGAACCAATAACGGGCCATGACCGGCGCCAAAAGTTCGCGCGAAGGCGTTCGGCGGACGTCAGGTGTAACCCTCTCCACCACTCTGTCGGGATTTTTCTCGCGAACATCCTCCGTTGCCTCTTGGATGCACGTCAGTCCCGGACCGACCCCAGCGTAACCGATTGCCTCGCGGTTCCGAATGTAGAGTCAAGACTCGCGGCGTGGAGGCCCGTCGACCGAGTGTTCGACGGAGCATTTGATGAATACCGAAGTGTTGATTGTGGAGCTTTCCAGGAATTTGCAGCCCGTGCCCCTGCATGGTCCGCGCGCCCTTTTGCGCCGGGGTTTAATTCGGGGTGCGGCCGTCGCGATGGTGCTGGTCTTGTTCTGGCCTTCGCTGGCCGTGCGTAGCGATTTGTCCGTAGCGGCCGTGACAATGGGCTTCTGGATGAAGCTGCTCTACACCGCCTCGATCGCGTCGCTCGGCTTTTTCGCTCTCGAACGATTGAGCCGGCCTGGCGCTCGCGACCTTCACTGGACGCGACTCTTGTGGCCACCCATCGCTCTGTTGGCATTGGTCACGTCCATCCAGCTGGCCATCGCCCCCGACGGAAATACTGCCTCCTTCTGGATGGGCTCGAGTTGGTTTCAGTGCCCGCTCTATGTGATGTTGTTATCGGTGCCGGTGTTCGTTGGGCTGGTGCGGGCGATGGCCCACCTTGCTCCGACGAGGCTTGAGGCCGCTGGCGCAGCTGCGGGATTGGTTGCTGGCGCCACTGGCGCTTCCATCTACGCTCTACACTGCGCCGAGACATCGCCTGGCTTCGTGCTGCTATGGTACTCGCTCGGCCTTGCCGCAGCGACGTTGGTCGGCGCCGCCGTCGGACCACGGCTCTTACGCTGGTAAGGCGGCGGGCCCGTCTCGCGCCCACCCCAATCGCATTGCGGCGCGAAACTTTCGGAGCAGGTGTAACCGCCAGACGCTACCACTCGTATTCCGTCATGTGCCGGGCTGTCCCTCCGTTCCGTCCGGGCCCGGCACACCGATCGGAGTAAGTCTGTGCCGGAAGAAACAATCGCGCCATTTCACGGCTTCGGGCTCGGCCTGCGGATTCCACACTTCCAGAATTATCTGACCGAGGCCGTTCCTGTCGATTTCATCGAGATCATCTCCGAGAATTTCATGGGGGCCGGCGGGCGCCCGATCCACGTTCTCGATGAGGTGCGCGATCGCTGGCCCGTTGCGATGCATGGCGTTTCAATGTCGATCGGTTCGGCTGACGGCATCCGTTCCGACTATCTTGCGCGCCTGAAAGCGCTGGCTGATCGAATCCAGCCATTATGGGTCTCCGATCATCTGAGCTGGTCGCGCGTTGGGGAGGTCAATTCCCATGACCTGCTCCCGCTGCCCTTCACCGAGGAAGCACTCAACACCGTTTGCGCGAACATCGAGCATGTCCAGGATGCGCTCGAACGTCCGCTGGTCCTCGAAAACCCCTCGACCTATCTGACCTTCGCCGACGACCAGATGACCGAATGGGCCTTCCTTGCCGAGATGACGAAACGGACGGGCTGCTACCTGCTACTCGACGTCAACAACATCTATGTGAGCGGAACGAACAACGGCTTTGACCCCTATGATTATCTGGCGGGCGTGCCGGCGGACCGTGTTCGGCAAATCCACCTCGCGGGCCACAGCCAGGGGCAAGGCCGGCTAATCGATACGCACGACGAGCCTGTTCCCGATCCAGTTTGGGATCTGTTCGCCCGGATTTATCCTCGTCTCGGACGCGTCGCCACTATGATCGAGCGCGACGACAACATTCCTCCGCTTCAGGATATGTTGGACGAGCTGGATGTTGCGCGCCGCATCGCAGGCGACGTCACGGCGGCCGCGGCATGACGCTTCTCGACCTTCAACGCGATTTCCTGGGATTCCTGTTGGATGAACCGAGCGACATTCCGGTTGCCGTTGGCGGGTCCAGTGGGCCGGGCCTTGCCGTCTATCACAACGCCTATGGTGGCCAGCTCGTAGAGTGCCTCAAAGACAGTTACGAACGCCTGTGGGCGTGGCTCGGAGACGAGGCGTTCGAAGCGGCTGCGCGCCGGCATATCGCCGCCCACCCGCCGCATAGCTGGACGCTCGCCGACTACGGCGTCAAATTCTCGGAGACAATGGCCGACCTTTACCCGGACGATCCTGAGGTCGCCGAAATCGCCGCGCTCGACTGGGCTTTGCGGCGCGCGTTCGACGGCCCCGACGCACCGGCCTTCGACCGGCAACAGCTCGCAGCGGTCGATTGGGATGAGGCGGTGATCGCATTCGTGCCGACGCTCACGTTGCTGCCCGTCAAGACCAACTGTGGCGCGATCTGGAACGCGATCGCCGCCGAAGAGGAAGTTCCGGCAGCCGAGTTGCTGCCCGAGCCGGGTTGGGTGCGTGTTTGGCGCGTCGGTCTTCAACCGCATTTCGCCTCGATCGAGACCGCTGAGATGGGCGCGATCCAGCTCGCATCGTCGGGCATGAGCTTTGCTCGCCTGTGCGACCGCCTGTCCGAAGAAATCGGCGTCGAAACGGCGGTCGATGCCGCCGGCCGCTATCTCGCGTCCTGGGTGCAAGACCAGATGATCGCAGACGTCCGGTGAGACTGTTTTGCATGAGGACCAAACCGAGATGATCCGCTTCTATTTTCACCCGACCCCGAACCCCTTGAAGGTCGCCCTGCTGCTCGAAGAGCTCGGCATCGGCTATGAGCTTGTGCCGGTCGATACCTTTAAGGGCGAACAGTGCGCGCCCTCCTTTCTCGCAATCAATCCGAACGGGAAAGTCCCGGCGATCGTCGACACCGAAGGCCCCGGCGGAGTTCCGACGGCGGTCTTCGATTCGACCGCGATCCTACTCTATCTCGCAGAAAAGCACGGTCAATTTCTTGGATCACCCGAGGATCGAGGGCAATTGCTCTCTTGGCTGTTTTTCGTGGCGTCGGGCCTTGGACCGTTTTCCGGCCAGGCGGTTCATTTCCAGCGCGCCGCGCCAGCGGGTCTGGACTATGCGCTCAACCGCTATCGGCGCGAAGCCGAGCGCCATTACCAGGTTCTCGACGATCACCTGCGCGATCGGACGTACATAGTCGGCGAGACCTACACGGTCGCGGATATGGCGGCCTGGGGATGGATCGAACGCGCCGGCTTCGTCTTCCCCGAATTCGACGAGCCCCTCAGTCGCTATCCCGATTTGGCCCGCTGGCATCGGCTGGTCAATGCGCGGCAGGCGGCGTGGCGTGCTCGCGATGTTGGGAGCGATCACGAATTCAAGCGCGAGTTCGACGAGCAAACGCTGCGCGCGCTCTTTCCCTCAAACTATGCTGCAGAAGGTTGAGGTGCCGGTCATGGACGTCGAAGGAAAACGGGTTCTCATCACTGGCGGGTCAAGCGGGATCGGGCTTGAATTGGCGCGTGGGCTTGCCGCGCGCGGTGCACGTCTGGTCATCGCTGCGTGCGGAGCAGCGCGCGTCGATGAAGCTGTCGGGGCTTTGAACGCATCAGGTGCGGAGGCTGCCGGCATCACTGCCGATGTCGCGACCCCGATAGGTCGCACGGCAGCCTTGCAGGGCGCGATCGAAGCATTCGGCGGGCTCGATATTCTCGTGAACAACGCCGGCGCGGTTCGCGCCGGTCGCCTTGATGCGATTGATGAAGAGGAGATCCGCGCCATGATCGAGGTGGATCTTGTTGCCCCTATCATGCTGACTCGCACGGCGTTGCCGTTGCTGCGAGCTGGTTCCGAGAGCATGATCGTTAACGTCTCTTCCGCGATCGCATTGGTCGCGATGCCGTTCTATGCGACCTATGCGGCGGTGAAGGCCGGTCTGTCGAGCTTTGGGGAGTCGCTGCGGCGCGAGCTCAATGGAGAAGGTGTTCGTGTGATGACGGTCTACCCCAGCGGCACCGATACCCCGATGATGGCGACGAACCAGGCGGGCCCAGAGATTGGATTCTCGCTGGAGCCAGCCGAAGCTGTCGCTGAAGCGATCATTGCAGGGATCAAGCATGACGCCATCAATGTGGTTCGTGGTGGTCCCGAAAGACAGGCCCTGATCGACCTGAACAGCAAGGATCCGATGGCGATCGACGCCCATTTTCTTGCGATCAAGGACGTCTTTGAGCGAGACGTACGCTCGCACTGCGCGCTGTGAACTGATGAGGAGCCCCCATGCTGACCAGGCCCGAAGGCTCATTGCCGGAAGACTTCCACCTGACGCGCCGGGCGGCCGCTGGTTTGTTCTTCGCCGGCTATGCTCTCGCGGCTTTCTCCGCGGAGGCCGCGCCGATCACGACACCTGAAGACGGGCTGATTATTGAGGGCGTAACGATTCCGAATGGCGCGTCCCAGCACTTACCGGCCTATGTCGCCCGGCCCGCCGGTCAGGCCCGACATGCCGCGATCATCGTCGTGAATGAAATCTTCGGAATCCACGATTATATCAAGGACATCTGCCGACGGTTGGCGCGTCTCGGTTATGTCGCGATCGCGCCCGATTTCTTCTACCGTTCGGGCGTCAATCTCCCGGCTATCGCCAACATCGAGCAGATCATCCCGATCGTCCGACAGGCGACACCCGACCAAGTCGACAACGATGTCGCAGCGACTTCGACGTGGCTGAAGGCTCAAGCGTTCGTCGAAGGCACGCGGATCGCGATCACTGGCTTCTGCTGGGGTGGCGCAGTCGTCTGGCGTGCTGCCATGGAAGATCCCGATATCAAGGCAGGCGTCGCCTGGTATGGACAGCTCAAGCCGCTGATCAGCCGTGCCGCAGAACTGAAGGCCCCGGTGTTAGGCCTGTACGGCGCGCTTGATCAGGGCATCCCCCAGGCCGATGTCGAAGCGATGCGCGCTGCGTTGCAAGCCGCCGGGAAAATGGGTTCGAATATCCACGTCTATCCCGACGCCCAGCATGGATTTCACGCCGACTATCGTTCGAGCTACAACAAAGGCGACGCGCGTGACGGATGGTCGCGGATGTTGGCACATTTCAAGGCAAACGGGGTGGTATGATGATCGATCGCTCGATTGACCCGACCGCTGATCAGGTACGCCAGTTGCGTGATGATGGACCGGACGGCCCCGTGACGATGGTCAACCTGCTGAAGTTCAAAGATCGGGCCGTCTATCCCGAAGACAGCGGGGAGCCGGCACGCTCGGGAAGCGAAGCCTATGCCCTGTACGAAAAGGCATTCAGCGTCACCGTCGGCACCGTCAGTCAGGCGAACATCATCTATAATGGCGATGTCGGGCTGGTTTTTATCGGCGAACCCGGCACGGCTCCGACTGACTGGGATCGGGTGCTGATCGTTCGCTATCCTTCGCGCGGGCATTTTCTCGCGATGATGCGCGACGAAACTTATCGCGCCGCGCTTGTTCACCGCTATGCAGCTATTGAACGAACCGTTCTCCTGCAATGCGGCACTGAGCTGGCCGCGCTGTAGATCCTTCTCAACATCGTAACTTTCGCAAGAGCGTTCATGGCCTCCGCTGGATTCGCAGCAGCTGGTGATGAAGGGCAAACGCTTGCTATCCGATGTGCGTGCGCCGGCTTCCGACGGAATTGTGGTCAACCGCGTCCTCCCGGTGGACCGGGAGGACGCGGTTCGTGGATCAGGCCTTCCAGTTCTCGGGGAAAATCCGTTTGAGCGCGTCGACCTTCGGCCGATCATTGACAATGATGTAGGGGTAGTTCGGGTTGCGGGCCATAAAGTCCTGGTGGTAGCCCTCCGCCGCAAAGAAGCCCCTCTGCTGCTCGAGGCGCGTGGCGATCGGCGCGGAAAAGACGCGAGCGGCGCTCAGCTGGCTGATGTAGGCACGCGCCACCCTCGTCTGGGCCGCCGATAGCGGGAACAAGGCGGTGCGATATTGGGTGCCTTCATCAGGCCCCTGTCGGTTCACTTGGGTTGGGTCGGCGACCACGGAGAAATAGATACGCAGCAACGTAGCGTAGTTCACCTGCCGAGGGTCGAACACGACCTTGACCGATTCCGCGTGGCCAGTCGCACCGCTCGAAACAGTCTCATATTGCGCGGTCGATGCCGAGCCACCGGCATATCCCGAAGTCGCGCTAACCACACCCTTCACATGGCTGAAGACACCTTCGACACCCCAAAAGCAGCCCCCGGCAAAGATCGCCGTCTCGCGATTTCCCCCAGGCGCCTCCTTCATGACCGCGACGGGAACCTTGATTGCGCTATTGCGAGCTTCGCTGGGCCTTATCGCAGCGGTCACGGCGACACCGGCGAACAATGTAACCGCAAGGGCAGTGGAACGTAACATGGACTCAAACTCCGGAAACATACCTCCAATCCGGCATTCGTTCGTGCCGCGACACAGGTTACACTCCTTCCTGTAACCATCCTGCCTTCGACTACGAATATGTCAGCATGGAACGATCGCTCGCTCAGCCTACTCGCCGCAAGCTCCTTGGGCTTGGCACAACTGCAGCCCTCGGCGCGCTCGCATGGCGGTTGATAGGCGCCGATGATGCCGCGGCTGTGGCGACCGTACCCGCCACATTTCGTCTCACCGACGCGGAATGGCGCAAGAGACTCTCTCCGCAGGCTTACGCCGTGCTCCGACGAGCATCGACCGAATACCCCTATACAAGTCCGCTCGATAAGGAGCACCGCAAAGGCACGTTCGCATGTGCTGGATGTGCGCTCCCGCTCTATTCGTCCGCGACTAAATTCGACAGTGGCACGGGCTGGCCGAGTTTTTACGACCACCTTCCTCACGCCATCGGCGAGCACCGCGACAATAGCCTTGGTGTGGAACGCACCGAGGTTCATTGTACACGATGCGCCGGTCATTTGGGACATGTCTTCAATGATGGCCCGAGACCGACCGGGCTTCGCTATTGCATGAACGGCGTAGCGATGACGTTCAAGCCAGCTTGAGCGGGCCATGACGGGCGCCAAATTAATTGTCGCCGGGCTCAGCCACCGAAGTTACCTCGAAGGCGGCTGCCTCTTCGTGCCTTGGCGAACCGCATTGGGATCGGGACGGCGCGCAATAGCAACAGCAATCTATGCCCCCTCTACGGTTGATTGCTGATGTCATTCAGCATTTGCCAGATACGACACGTCCTCGCCGCGGCCGATCACGGCAGCTTCTACAAAGCTGCCCGCGCATTGGGGATGGAACAGTCCACACTTAGCCGGGACGTTGCCAAACTAGAACGAATGATCGGAGTCCAAATTTTTGTGCGTTCGCGTGCAGGAATAAGTACGACAGGGGCCGGACGCGATTTTATTCGATGCGTTAGGCCAATGCTCGCGAATGCGGACAAGCTCGTAGCCATAATGCGTGCTGCTGGTCAGGGCCGCGCCGGCGACCTCGTTATCGGACATTATTGCTCGCTCTCGGCCGGCAACCTACGCGCGACCATGCTGGGTTGGCGCGGTGCGCATCCAGACGTCAATCTAGACGGGATAGAGGCAAACCGAGGTGCTTTGCTTGCTGGTCTCGATACCGGGGAGATCGACATTGCCATTATGGCGGGCGAAGCTGCCCATGATGGTTATCAGCGCGAAGCGTTCTGGAGCGAGCGCGTGATGGTAGCCCTGTCGTCGAGCCACCCTCTTGCAGAACGCGAGATCATCCATTGGACCGACCTTCGCAGCGAACGCTTCCTGCTCCCCGCAACAGACCCCGGTCCAGAAATTCGCGACATGCTACTCGGCCGCCTGTCGGTGGCGGGAATGCAGCCGGACGTCAGAATGCACCAGTCCGGTCATGGGACAATTCTTAGTGTGCTAGGCGACGGGCGCGGCCTCAGCATCATCTGCGAGGGTGGCTCCGGCACACAGTATCCCAATGTGGTCTATAGGCCCATGTACGGAGAACAAGGACCAGTGCTGATCTGCTATTCCGGATACTGGCGCGACGAAAATTGCAATCCCGCTTTGCGGCGATTTCTCCAATTCGTCAAAACACGCTATGCACTATCCTTCAAAATTTCTGAGAATTCAGTAGAATAGGGTTAGTTTTCGTTGGAGCGTAATGCCATGTCACAAGGCAAGCCACTTATCATTGTTCTGGTCGCGTTGGTCTTCGGATTTGCCGGAGGGTTCATCCTACGGCCGATCATCACGCCAGCGCCGCAAACGGCTGCGGTCGCCAGCCCAGCGACAGTTGCGCCGACATCGACAGAGGCGCGCGGCACACAGTATTTCGTGGCGCATGTCGATGAAGCGCGGCGGATCGTCGCCGGATGTCGCGATGGCTCAGTGCGCGGCGGCGAATGCGCCAGTGCCGAGCAAGCCGTGGCCGAAGTGGAAGGCCGCGAGCGCTTCAAGAAATTCATGGGCAACTGACGGCAGCGTGATGGCTCAGTCTTTCGCGCCGCCGCGACGCCGCGAAAACCCCCGGTCGCTTGCCATGAACTTCGCCAACATGGGTGAGACGAGCTTCTCGGGGGCGATGGCTTCCCCTCCCGTTTCGGCTGCGAGCGCAGCGGCGTAGGCGGCGAGATCGCGGTGAACGGCGGCGGGCAGTTCGACCGTCAGCTTCACCGGCCGATCATCGGCGAGAGGCCCCAGCTTCAATTTCGTCATCGTGCGCCTCCAGTGGGTTCCAATACGAGGTCGCGGGTCAGGATCACGCGCAAGGGGTGCCCCGGCCGAATGGTGAGTGTCGGCTGCACATTGAGCTGCCGCCGCACGATCTGCTGGCCGGTCTGGTTGATGGTGTCCTGCGAGCCGCGCCGAAGGGCACGGGTCAGGTCATCCTCACTGTCCGCGCCCAGCTCGGCGCCGACGCCGAGCAGCGTCGAGACGGCAGCGGCCTTGAGCAGGTTTCCCCAATGCTGATTGACGCGATCCTGTAGGCCGGCAAACCCGGCTCCGTCCGCGCCGGGCTGGCGCTCGAGAACGATCGAGCGGCCATCCGGCATGATGAGCCGGTCCCAGGCGAGCAGCACGCGGGTCTGCCCGGCGGCGATCTCGCTGTCATACTCCCCGATCAGCCGCGCGCCCTGCGGGATGAGCAGGATGCGCCCGGTCGGGCTGTCATAGACGTTGGCCGTCACCTGGGCCGTGATCTGGCCGGGCAGGTCGGAACGGACGCCGGTGATGAGCGCGGCGGGAATGATGCTGCCTGCCTGAACGATGTTGGGCGATGCCGGCGCCGTCAGTCGCTCGACGCTGACCGTGCGCTGGTTGGCCGCCTGCGCCATGAAAGCGCGCTTGGCGGCCTGATCGCTTTGCGCCGCCGTATCCCCTGCCGCTGGTGTCGCCGGGCTTGCCACGGCCAGGCTGGGCAAGGCCGGCGCGGCCGATGACGACGCTCCCCCGCCGCTGCCGAGAAAGACCGCGCTGGTGCGAGCCGCGTCCCGCTCCTGAGCGGCGCGCTGGCGGGCAGCTTCGGCGGCTTGGGCGCGCGGATCGGGCTGCGCGCCGACCGGCGGCACGGGCACGGGCACGGCATCGCCGCGCTGCTGCGCCGAGACGATCGGCCGGCCAAGATCGCCAGGTAGTGGCGGGCCAAGGCGCGGCGTTTGGCCGTAGTCCTTCGGCCCCGAGGTGATCGCGTCGGCCGTGGTCCGGCTGTCGGTATTGTAGAGTTCCTGAGCGGCCTTCTCGCCGGGCGGCCGTAGCGCGTAGATCAGCGAGCCGCCGATACCGAGACCCGCGGCGACGCCCATCACGGCCAGTGCCTTGCGCGACAGGCGCATGACGCGCGGCGGGTCGCCTCGGAGTTGGAAGGCTTGAGGATCGGAACGCGGCGCGCGCGTGGCGGGCGCTTCGGTCGAGGGAGTGTCGGCAGAATCGCTCACGGCCGCCGCCCCCGTCCATCGTCGCGCACGATGCGGACGCGCTGCTCACTGCGTTTGTCGCCGAGGCGCAGTTCGGCGGCGGCGAACAGGCGATCGACCACCATGTAGCGGCCCTGGACGCGGTAGTTGACCAGCTCGGCATCGCCGGCCGCGCCGGTCACGAACAGCGGCGGGATCTCGCCCTGCGAGATCCCGGCCGAAAACTCGATGAAGACCTGCTGGCCGTCGTCGAACGCGCGGGCGGGACGCCACGGCGCCCGATCGCCCTCGATGCGGTAGCGGAAGTTGAGAGCGGACACATCCACGCCCGTCGCCACTGGGGCGGCGGATGCGGCGGCGGCGTTCCGGCCCTGCAAGGCGATCAGCGCATCCTGCGGATAGGTCCAGCTCACCGACGCCATATAGGTCGCCGCCGTGGCGCGCAGCTCCAGATGATAGGTGCGCCGGTCGGTGTTGATGACGAGGTTCGTTGAAAGATCGGGCCGGGTGGGCTTCGCCAGGATATGCACGCGCGCCGTGGGACCGCTGCCGCTGATCGTATCGCCGATGATCCAGCGCACGGTGTCGCCGGCCGCGACCGGACCCGGCCCGACGAGCTGCTCACCTTCCTGCAAGGCGATGTCCGTGACCTGGCCGGGCGCGGAATAGACCTGATAGAGCGCGCCATCGGTCCAGGGATATTGCTGGATGGCGTTGAGGAACCCGTCGCGCACCGGCTGCACGCGCGCGGCGGCATTCGCCGCGCCCACGCGCCGGCGGGGATCGGACGGCTCCGGCGCGCGCGGCGTATCCGTCACCGGCTTTAGCTGGCCGGGAAGCGGCAGCGGCTCGGGGATCGTCACCACCTCGACCGGGCGTGGCGGTTCCGGCGCGGGCGTTGCCGTGATCGGCGCGGGCGGATCGTCATAGGCGATGGCGGGCGGCTTCGCCGATGTGGTGGCGCAGCCGGCGAGCGCCGATGCGGAAACGAGCAGCGCAGCGGACGCGGCGCGGCGGAACGGACTCGCGGTCATTGCGACAGCTCCTTCGACCAGTTGAGGGCATTGACGAAGACGCCGAGCGGATTCTTGCGCAGGGCATCGGGGGTGCGCGGCGGCTGCACGACGACGGTGAGGATCGCCGACCATCGTTCCGTCGCGGCAAGGCTGCCGTCCTGATAGCGGCGCTCGGTCCAGGCGACGCGGAAGCTGTCGGGCGAAGCGCGGATCACGCTCGATACGTCCACCGCGACCTGCACCTTGCCGACCTGCGCGAACGGATCGTTGGCGCGCGCATAGTCGTTGAGGAACAGCGCCCCCTTGTCGGTGGTGAAGTCGTAGGCGCGGAGCCAGTTCTGGCGGACGATGACGGGATCGGCGGGGATCGCGCGGACCTGCTCGATGAAGCGGGCGAGATGGAACGCGACCTGAGGATCGGTCGGGCGGTAGCCGCCCTCGGCCGGCGCGACCGCTTGGGCCTCGCCGAGCCGATCGACCTCAACCACCCAGGGCACGATATGCCCGCGGGCCGACTGCCAGACGAGGCCGCCAGCCAGGCCGCTCGATAGCGCCAGCGCGCCGAAGAAGGCGAGCCGCCAGTTCCTCGCCTGCACGCGAGACGAGCCGATCCGGTCGTCCCACACCTGCGCCGCGCGCTGGTAGGGAGTCGTCGGCTCCGGGGTTTGTCCGTATCGGATGCTGGGGCGTCGAAACATGGATCAATCCTTCTGGCTGAGATCGACGGACGATCCGCCGCCGCCGCCGTCGCCCGAGCGCAGCGTATGGGCGGCGACGGTCGCGCCGTGGGTCATGGTCTGGCGGCGTCTCATCGCGGCGGCCCAGGCGGGCGAGCCGCCGGAAGCCTCGGCCGCGGGCGCGGGGCTGCCGCCCGAAATGGCGCCGCCCGTCGCGGTGACGGCGGCACGGCCGCCCGAGCGGTAGCTGTCCTTGAGCGAAGCGGCGGCCTTGCGCAGCGGCGACATGGCTGCGCCGGCGGCCGCGCGGCCGAC
>JAHFPV010000002.1 GCA_023266575.1 Sphingobium sp. | reverse complement strand
CTTTACGAGCTACCAACTCGCCAAAAAAATGGCCGCTAAGCGAATGTTGGTGGTTACCTTTAAGCCCGCCGTCGAGGATGCTTGGCAATCCGACCTGGAAAACCATGTTGCTTTCGATGGATGGCAGTATCGTTCGCAGAATGCCGGAAACGGATCGGTCGAATATGATAGCAGCAAGCCGCTTGTATATTTCGGGTCATTTCAAGACCTTCTCGGACGCGATGTCTTGGGCAACATCAAGCTCAAGAACGAGTGGATTCACTCTGTAAATTGGGATTTGGTGGTTTTCGACGAGTATCATTTTGGGGCATGGCGGGACAGCGCCAAAGAGCTTTTCGAGGGCGAAGAAGACTCTATTGCTCGCGAAGAGGCTCTACTATCGCCCAGAACTGAAAAGGAGATTGAGAGGCTCAATGCCAAAGCTGCTGATTTGCAACAGCCTCTGGAACCGGAATCCGAATTCTTGCCGATTAGGGCGCGCGCTTATCTCTATCTCTCCGGCACACCGTTCAAGGCGCTGGCCACAGGCGAGTTTATCGAAGAGCAGATTTTCAACTGGACCTATACCGACGAACAGCGCGCCAAGGCTGATTTCGCTACCGCGTATCCGGGAGAGCGGAATCCATATGGCGCGCTGCCCATGCTCAGCCTGTTCACCTACCAGATGCCCGAAGAGCTGACAGCCATCGCAAGCGCTGGTGAGTTTGACGAATTTGACCTGAACGAATTTTTTTCTGCCAGTGGGACCGGTGTGCTCGCGACCTTCAAGCACAAGGATGATGTGCAGAAATGGCTGAACATCATTCGCGGGTCTTATAATCCGCAGACTATCGAGAATTTGAAAACAGGCACAAAAGCTCCCTTCCCATACGAAAATGCGCGGCTGTTGCCCTATCTCCAACATGCCTTCTGGTTTCTTCCTAATGTCGCTTCATGTCAGGCCATGAAAAACCTACTGGAAGAAAAGCAGAATGTCTTTTGGCATGAATACAAAGTCATCATGGCCGCTGGTGGCGGAGCGGGCATGGGTTTGGCGGCATTGAAGCCGGTTAAAGACGCTATCGGCAGCGGCTTTGAGAGCAAGTCGATTACGATTTCTTGCGGCAAGCTCGCCACCGGGGTCACCGTCCCGCAATGGTCTTCCATCCTCATGCTGCGGAACCTGAAATCGCCTGAAACCTATTTTCAGGCAGCCTTCCGAGTTCAGTCCCCTTGGTCGATCAAGAATCCCGATGGCGACGATCCGAACCGTGAGGATGTGCTGAAACCCGTTTGTTTCGTCTTCGATTTCGCACCAACGCGAGCGCTGCGTCAGCTTTCAGACTATGGCATCGCCCTGTCTCCCAGCGAGCCGAACCCTGAGAATGCAGTGCGTGATCTGGTGTCCTTCCTTCCAGTCCTGGCGCATGACGGGGCGATCTTGAAGCAGTTGGATGCAGGCGAAATCTTAGATTACGCAATGTCCGGCACCACCGGCACGCTGCTCGCGCGCAAGTGGGAATCAGCCATGCTTGTGAACGTGGACAACGACACGCTGCGCCGAGTGCTTTCAAACGAAGAAGCGATGGCGGCAGTGGGGCGGATCGAAGGTTGGCGCGAGCTGGGCGACAATGTTATCGAGACAATCATCAACAAGGCCGAGACGGTCAAAGACTTAAAAAACAAAGCCAAGGATGGTAAGCAAACCGAAAAAGAAAAAAAGGAATTGAGCGACGAGGAACGTGAATATAAATCGCTTCGTAAAGAGGTTCAAAAAAAATTGATAAAATTCGCGACTCGTATTCCAGCCTTTATGTATCTCACCGATTACCGTGAAAACAATCTACAGGACATCATTCGCAAACTTGAACCAGAACTGTTTATGACAGTGACTGGTCTGACCATTGAGGACTTTCACCTTCTTGTCCGGCTTAACGTGTTCAACACCGAGCGAATGAACGCAGCTGTGTTCGCGTTCCGCCGATATGAAGAAGCATCGTTGCGCTATACTGGCATCGACAGCCACCAAGGGCTGACCCAATACGGTCTTTATGACACTGTGGTAGCAAAACCTAATCCATAATCTCCCGATCACAACGACCAGTAGACAGAGGGCAGCTATATCACCTCACCTACAATAGCAGCGCGCCCTTCGATGAAAAACTTATACAACTTGTCAGTACGGCGTTGAGCTGCAAGAAGAACTTTACCTGCAACGACTGTATCATTCCCTGCCATCTTCTTCATCGTTCGATAAGAAGTGATATTTAAAGACCGTGAAAGTAGCTTAGCTCGCACTCCAACTTCAATGGCGATAGCCGACTTGCGATCCAAGTGTTTTGAATTTGATTTCAATAGCTTCATTTCATGGAGGTATGACCAGAGGTGTTCGTAGTTATCCACGATAGCCTTACGATTCTTACCGTAGTGACGAAGCAAATTCTTCAGCTTTTCGAAAGATTCATGCTCACCGACAATGTCGATATGGCCAGGTGACGCCCAGTGTATAGCCTTAATGTCTGGTCGGTAGTCCCGTCCGCCAGCCGCCCCTAGCGAACGGAAGAAGCCATAGTAGCTTCCTCCACCCTCCCAAGGCTTTACAAAAGACTCCATAACTTTGCGTTTTCGGTCAATCTCGACTTGTTCATCGATGAACAAGTCGATGCTACGGCTTAATGAGTAAAGATCAGATACGTATGAGTGAAATTTTCCAAACTCTTTCATATCCCACTTGCCATCTACGTTAAAACGCTGAACTGATTGCTCGGGAAATACAATAGATTGATAGTCTTCGCTATGATCTCGTGCAAAAAGCCCGTGATCAGGCAATAATGAGTTGATACGAGCTTTGGTTAACTCGACAGGTGTTAAATCGACCAAATCGCCGTTGTCCGCCGGTAGGTCGAACTCAAACCAAGTGTGACGATCTGGATAAGCCATTAGGAAACGAAGGTCGAACCGCTCGTTCAGATATTCACTAAACTGGTGAATGCTGACCTTGGCCCCAAAGAACCCTCGGCGTGCAATGTTATCGGTTGCGACCGCAACGACCTTGGATTTGTCCCCCATGCTCAAGGAAATAAGTTGTGGCCCATCTAAATAAAACAAAACCTGCTCAAATTGCGCCTTGGTGTGGACTGACGCCATATCAGATACTCACTATCTGAGCTACATAGCCAGAAACGACGTTCCCATCGGCACACCAAAAATCGACATGGCCGTTCTTCTTAGTGGTGTGCGCGCCGACATCCGCTGGGATATGAAGTTCGGCGGCGTGGGTCTTGTCTTTGAGATTTTTGTACTTCTTCACCACGGACGGGTCCTTGAACAGCGATAGCGAGGCGAAGCGACAAGGGTCCATTCCCGGCTTCAATACCTCCCCACGCGCTTGGTGAGAAAGCCAATCATATGCCGTTACCGTGTTGCCATTGTGGAGCACACGAAAAACTGGGCCGATCGCGTTTGTATCACGCGGAGCCGGTGGACAGCTAGCTGGCAAACCTGAAAACGTTAGAATAATCCCCATCAAATGCGTCATTGATGCAAAGGCCAAGTGTTGTCAAAGCGTTCTTGGCGTTGGCGGGTTTTGGCAGGCGTGCATTCCTCGGCCTTAAGCCTCTAAATGACCGACTTGTGAGGTTTACAGTCGGATCTGATCATGTTGTGGTAGATATACCCGTTAAATTTCAACAGATGCTTCCGCAAATCTAAAGCCATCGATCGATCAATCGGCCTACCCGATAGGCAATTCTCGTGCTGTGCGATGTCAATTAGCTATTTAAACCTAATGGACAGATGGCATTTGTGATGGTATCAAAATTGCGCATCCAAGAAATATAGATGTAAAGTCAGTACCTTGCTATGATTACCGGGTGCCCGTAGGGGTCACCATCAAGCAGGCGGGCGCGCGGTCGCCGAGCCGCGATGGTGCGAAGATAGGCGTTTTCCACGTTAATCCGTAGTTTACCATGGTTGACCTTGGCGGGTCTTAGGGTGCAACATTGCTGTCATGAAAAAGGCAGAAGGTGCATTGCTGACCATCAGCGAACTGGCGGGTGAACTGGGTCTGCCCCAACATATATTGCGCTATTGGGAAACCCGTTTCCCGCAGCTGCGCCCGCTCCAGCGCTCCGGCAATCGCCGCTATTACCGCCCCGCCGACGTGGCGCTGGCCCGCCGTATCCACGACCTGCTCAATGTCGAGGGCTTTACCGTCAAGGGCGCGCAGAAGATGCTGGTCGATGGCAATGGGACGAGCGTGCCTGACACGCCTGCCCAACCGGCCGACGACGTGCTGAGCCAGTTGCAGGCGATCCGTTCGACGCTGGCCCGCGCGATCGGCGAATAGGCCGCGTCAGCGCGTCCCCGGACCCAGCGCCGGGTCCAGGTCACGCGGGCGCGTGAAGCTGATCAGCGTGGCGATATTCTCCTGCGCCTGATCCCACCGGTCGATGGCAAGGTCCAGCACCGCAATACTGGCGGTCGGGAATTTCACCTCCACATCCTCGCGCAGCGGATTGGCCCCGTCATCGGGGACCAGGTCGAGGATCAATTCCTCCAGCCCCGGATTATGTCCGGTCAGCAGCGCACTGTCGGCGCTGTCGGGCAGGTCGCGGATGACATCGAACAAGGTGGGGGAGGAGGCGAGATAGATGCGCCGGTCCCAGCGCGCGTCGAGCGTCTCGCCAAAGCCTGCAAAAAACGTCTCCAGCGTCTGCACCACCCGCACGGCGGGGGATGCGACCAGCGCGTCAAACTGCATCTGCCGCCGGGCGGCAAATTGCCCCATCAACAGCGCCGCCTTCTCGCCCCGGTGGTTCAGGGGCCGGTCGAAGTCGCGGGCCACCGGATCGTCCCAGTCGGACTTGGCGTGGCGCAACAGGGTCAGCCGCTTCATTCTCTCTCCAGATGGCTGTGGCCGGATTCGTGTCCCTGATGCCCTAAGGGCGTCGTTTCGCCAAGGGATTCGCGCCGCGAAGCGACACTGACGGCAATGATTGCCTCGTCCAGTGTCACCCGGCGGATCGGCGTGCCTGGCGGAAAGGCGCTCAGCAAGCGGCTCGGCATCGCGGCGGACAGGATGACGAAACTGCCCTTGTCCTCCGCCCGGCGAATGAGGCGACCGAATGCCTGCGCCAGCCGCGCGCGGATCAACCGGTCGTCATAGGCATTGCCCCCGTTCGCCAGCCGTCGGGCCGCGTGCAGCACCGTCGGCTTGGACCATGGCACCCCCTCCATCACCACCAGCCGCAGCGAATGGCCCGGCACGTCCACCCCGTCGCGCAGCGCGTCCGTCCCCAGCAGCGACGCGCGCGGATCGTCGCGGAAAATGTCGACCAACGTGCCGGTGTCGATCGGGTCGACATGCTGCGCGTAGAGCGGCAGCCCTGCGCGCGCCAGCCGGTCGGCGATGCGGGCATGGACCGCGCGCAGCCGCCGGATCGCGGTGAACAGCCCCAGCGTGCCGCCGCCCGCCGCCTCGATCAATCGCCCATAGGCACCCGACAGCGCGGCCAGATCACCGCGCTTGATGTCAGTGACGATCAGCACTTCGGCGCGCGCGGCATAGTCGAACGGGCTGTTTGCCTCGAACCGCCCGGCGCCATGGGGCAGGTGGGTCGCGCCGCTGCGGCTTTCCGCATTGCCCCAGTCGCCCCCGCCTTTGAGCGTAGCGGAGGTGACGATCACCCCCTGCGCGGGTTTCAGCACGGTTTCGGCGAGCGGACGGCTGGGGTCGAGCCAGTGGCGATGGATGCCAATATCATATTCGCGCCCCTCGACCCGGTCGACCGTCATCCAGTCCACATAGTCGGGGTCAGCAGGCCCGCCGATCCGCGCCAGCAGCGCCAGCCAGGCGCTGATCAGGTCGCGCCGCCAGCCGAGCGACGCGACCGCCCCCTCGATCCGCGCCCGCGCCGCGCCATCCAGCCAATCGGGCGCGTCCTCGATCACCGCTTCCAGCCGCCGCGACAAATGCGTCAGCGGGCGCAGCAGCGCATCGAGCGCCAGCGCGGCCTCCTGTGCCGCCTCGACCAGCGGGCCATCAGGCGCGGCCAGTTCGGTCTCCAGCCCATAGCCCGCATCCGCCTCGCCCGTGTCGGCGGCGCGGGCAAACACAGTGCCACGCACCGCACCGAACAAGGCTTCGAGCGGCCCGAACGGCTCCCCCGCCACCACGCGCTTGAGCCATTCATCAGCGGGCAAAGCGAGCGCCGCGTCGGCGGCGGCGCGGATCGCCTCTCCCCCTTCGACATCATAGCTGGCCAAGTCCGACAGGCGCGCCGACAGGCCGCGTCGTCGCCCGCGCGATCCGCCCTCCGGTCCCATGATCCAGCGGCGCAGCTCGATCGCCTCCTGCCCCGACAGGGCAACGGAGAAGGTCGAATCCGCCGCATCGAACAGATGATGCCCTTCGTCGAACACGATGCGCTGCGGTCGCTGCCCGGTTTCGCGACCGCGCGCGGCGTTGATCATCACCAGCGCATGATTGGCGATGACGATGTCCGCATCGGCGGACGCACGTGCCGACCGCTCGATGAAGCATTTGCGGTAATGCGGACAGCCTGCATAGATGCACTCCCCGCGCCGGTCGGTTAGCGCGGTGGAGCCGTTGCGGCGGAACAAAGTGGGCAGCCAGCCGGGCAAGTCGCCGCCGACCATATCGCCATCCTTGCTGAACGCCGCCCAGCGCGCGACCAACTGCGCCAATATCGCCGCACGCCCGGTAAAGCCGCCCTGCAACGCATCTTCCAGATTGAGCAGGCAGAGATAATTTTCCCGCCCCTTGCGCACCACCACCCGTTTGGCCGCCACCATCGCATCGGGAAACAGGCGCAGCGATTCGCGATCGAGCTGGCGTTGCAACGCCTTGGTATAGGTTGACACCCACACCGTACCTTGCGCCTGCGCTGCCCAGAGCGAGGCGGGGGCGAGATAGCCCAATGTCTTGCCGATGCCGGTGCCGGCTTCCGCCAGCAACATATTGGGCTGGTCGCGATGCGCGCGCGGGCGAAAGGCGCTGATCGCGGCGGTGGCATAGGCACGCTGGCCGGGCCGGGCCTCCGCCCCCGCGCCGGTCAACGCATCGAGCTGCGCCAGCACCTGCGCTTCATCCAGCACCACGGTGCGCGGGGCGGGGCGGGGCTGCGCTTCCTCCCATTCGGGAAGCTTGGAAAAGAGCCAGCGCTCGGCTTCCTTGGGCTTGGCGATCCGCGGGGCGACGAGTGGCGACCAGGGCCAGCGCAGCCGGTGCAGCGTCTGCGCCGACGTCCAGCCCCCCTCCCGCTCGCGCCAGTCCGGCGATTCGATCCGGTCGAGCAACGCCTGCGCCGCGCTCTGGAGCAGGGCGGGAATATCCGCCTCCGCGCTCGGCACCGGCAGGCCAAGCGCCTGCGCCAAACCCTTGGGCGTGGGGACCAGGAAGCGGGCCGGGTGGAGAAAGGCCCAGAGCTCGAGCAGGTCCAGGCCATTGAGATCGGGATAGCCCAGCCGCTGGCCAGTCAGCGGCGCATTGAGCAGCAGTACCGGCGTTTCCGCCGCCCGGCCGATCGCCTGTCCCTTGGCCAGACCTTGCGTGCGGCCACCTTCGCGCAACCAGATGCCGCCATGGCTGGCGTGGAGAGCGGGCAGGGATGCAGGATTAATCACCCGCCCCGTTTAAGCGAGCGGGAACAAAAGGAAAACCTGTTTCAGCTCGTCCGGCGGCCAAAACCGCCACCGCCACTGCTTGCGGCCATCGCGCGTACGCGCGGCTGAAATGCTACAGGCGTGCGCAGCGCAGCGCGGGCCAGTTCAAGCTGGTCGTAAAGCGGGCCTTCATTCAGCTCATAGGGGAAACGGATGCCCATGCGATCCTCTTCGGACCAGCGCACCGTGCCGAAAGTGATATGCCCGTCCAGGTCGATCTGGCACGAAGAGCCTGCTGGCAGGGTGCAACCGACTACCTGCGCGCCGCCCTCGCTCAAATCGACGATCATGCCTTCTAGGCTGTCCAATACGGTCGTGACGACAATGGCAATCTCGACCACGATGCGTTCGCGGGTGCGCAAGCTGTGCATGGTGCCTCCAGAAACCCGATTATCGACGGTCAGGGTTAATGAAACCCTAATGTGCGAACGATTCTTAACGCAGATTTGCTACCGAAGGACGTTTCTTTTCGGCCTGTCCGGGGCTAGGGGGCGTAATCATGACCGCGACAGATATTCTCCGTACCGCCGCACTGGCGGCCAAGGCCTGGCCCTATGAAGAAGCGCGCAAGCTGCTCAAGCGCTATCCCAATGGCGCGCCGGACAAAGGCCATATCCTGTTTGAAACCGGCTATGGTCCCTCAGGCCTGCCGCATATCGGCACGTTCAACGAAGT
The DNA here is from genome assembly GCA_023266575.1 of Sphingobium sp. GTDB lineage: Bacteria > Pseudomonadota > Alphaproteobacteria > Sphingomonadales > Sphingomonadaceae > Sphingobium. The sequence goes on along the minus strand of JAHFPV010000002.1, from coordinate 464,150 downwards.
GCTGCGCACGACGATGGTGCGCAACGCCTATCATGCGCTGTCGGATATTCCCACGCGGCTGGTGGCCTTCAGTGACGATATGGACGGGCTGCGCAAGGTGCCCGACAATGTCCCCAACCAGGCGATGCTGACGGAGCATCTGGGCAAGCCGCTGACGCAGGTGCCGGACCCGTTCGGCAAGTTTGAAAGCTTCGCCCATCACAATAATGCGATGCTGCGCGAATTTCTCGACCGCTTCGGTTTCGACTATGAATTCGTCTCCGCGACCGAACGCTATCAGGCGGGCGCGTTTGACGATACGCTGCGGCAGGTGCTGCGGTGCAATCAGGCGATCCTCGACATCATGCTGCCGACCTTGCGCAAGGAACGGCAGGCGACCTATTCGCCCGTCCTGCCGATCAGTCCCAAGAGCGGCATCGTCTTGCAGGTGCCGGTCGAGGTGATCGATGCCGAGGCAGGCCTGATCCGCTTCGAGGATGAGGGTGAAATGATCGAGCAGTCGATCCTGTCCGGCGGCGCCAAGCTGCAATGGAAGGTCGACTGGGCGATGCGCTGGGTCGCGCTGGGCGTCGATTATGAGATGGCGGGCAAGGATCTGATCGATTCGGTCACCCAGTCGTCGAAAATCTGCCGCGCGCTGGGCGCCCGCCCGCCCGAAGGCTTTAATTACGAGATGTTCCTCGACGAAAAGGGCGAGAAAATCTCCAAGTCCAAGGGCAATGGCCTCAGCCTCGAACAATGGCTGACCTATGGTCCGCAGGAAAGCCTGGCCTTCTACGCCTATCGCGAACCCAAAAAGGCCAAGCAGCTGCACATGGGCGTCATCCCGCGCGCGGTGGACGAATATTGGCAGTTCCGGGTCAACTATCCCAATCAGGCGATCGAACAGCAGCTCGGCAATCCGGTCCATCACGTCCATGATGGCAAGCTGCCTGAAGGCCGGTTGCCGGTGACCTTTGGGCTGCTGCTCAATCTGGTGGGTGTGATGGGCGATGCCAGCCGGGATCAGGTGTGGGGCTATCTCACCAACTATGTCGCGGACGCCTCGCCGGACACCTATCCCGAACTGGACGCGCTGATCGGCCATGCCTTGGCCTATCATCGCGATTTTGTGGCACCCACCCTCCAGCGCCGTGCGCCCGACGCCAGTGAAGCGGCGGCGCTGCGCAGGCTCGACGCAGAGCTGGCCGCGCTATCGGCGGACGCCAGCGCGGAGGATATCCAGAACATCGTCTATGCCATCGGCAAGGATGAGGCGTTCGGCTTTGCCGAGCTGCGCGACTGGTTCAAGGCGCTCTACCAAACGCTGCTGGGCGCGGACCAGGGACCGCGCATGGGCAGCTTCATCGCCCTCTATGGCATTGATAACAGCCGCAAGCTCATTGCGCAGGCATTAGCCGCCTGAATCGCGGATTTTTCGCAGAAAAGCGGAACTTTTCGGGCGGACGCGCGTTCTGCGCAACGGTCCACCCCCCTTTCGGACTGATGGTGCGTCCTGCGTGCCATCGGCCGCGCTTGCCCGGCAACGGGCGGCGCGGCCAAGTTGGGGGGAAACATCCATAAAAACAGCCCCGGACATTGCTGTCCGGGGCTGTTTTTTTATGCAGGCGTCTTACCAGAAGAAGCCGCGATGCACCTGGATCACGCGCCCGTTGCGGACATTGACCAGCAGCACATCGTTATAATGACGTACCCAGCGCTGGTTCACGCCCGGACGGGGCAGGCGATAGCGATAGGGATCGGCGATATAATAGCGCGAATTATAATAGGCCGGGCGAAGCTGGACGCCGACATTCCACTGATTGTAGCGGAAGGGCGCGCGCCAGTTGCCGCCGCGATAGACATCGCGGTGATTGCGGCGATAGTCGCGCCAGTCCTCGCGCGCTTCCTGGCGGGCATCGCGGACATCGCGCCGTTCTTCACGCACGTCGCGGCGGTCGCCATAGCGCTGGGCCTGACGCAGCTCCCGCTGCTCCTCACGCAGGTTGCGTTCGCTGCGGCGCGCTTCGCCATAGGACTGGGCGGACGCGACACTGGGCGCCACCGTAGCGGCCAGCAGGCCCAGGATGATCAGTTTACGCATAGCATATCTCCTATTTCCTCTGGCGGCTGAACCCTGTCCGGCTGGATCGGGTTCCTGTCGCCAACACAAGGAGATATGGGGCAGCGCGCCTGAACGCCCGGCGAATGAAGCTGTCAGTTTTCAGTCATTTATGTCGCAAAGTGTAACGAGGGGATGAGGTGGAGAGCGCGACACCTGCGCCCCGATCCGTTCGTTTCGAGCGAAGTCGAGAAACCAGCGCGCTAAGTTTCTCGACTTCGCTCGAAACGAACGGTCGGCGGGGATTTAATCCAAGTCTATCACGCCCTCGGTTCCCAGGGCCGTTCACGAAACCATTTGGTGACGACATATTTGGTGCCCTGTTCGACTGGCCGGGCGGCGTGCAGGCTGAACCGGTTGGGCGCGCCGTCGGCGTTCATATTGTTCCATATCAGGATCATTCCCTCGACCGGCGGCACCATGAATTGACATTGGGGGAAATGAGTTTCGCCCCCCGCCTCGACCGGGGAGAGATAGATCATCGTGGTCCAGCTGCGCTGACCGCCAGTGGCGCGCATGGCGGGCCAATAGTCGGCGGTGACCGGGAAATAATCGCAATGCAGCCGATATTCCTGGCCGCTGGTATAGCGCTGGCCCTGCAATGTTTCGCCATGGTCTGCGGGCAGGCCAGTCAGCGCGCAGATGCGGTCGCTGATGGCCTTGATCAATGGATCGAACGGATCGAGATTGCAGCTATGGCTGGTGCGATAATCGGCGTTTGCGCTGCCGGAAAAGAGCGTCGAAGGCTGCGCGCCCGCATCGATGATCGCGCGCAGATCGGCGCATTCTTCTGGGCTGAGGAAATCCTGCCGCCCATAGATGGCAAGGTCAGGCGCGTCGATCCGGCTGACCATCGGGTTGCGCTCCAGCCGCGCCTGCACCTGCGCGCCTATGGCCGCGCGGGTGGGCGAAGCGATGCCGCCATCATCGTTACCGTCTGTCATGCGGCCCTCCTGCCACAGCGGCCAGTGCCATGAAAAGACCCCGGCGCGTCGCCGCACCGGGGCCAGTATTCCTGAAGGCCACTTCAGGGAGGCGTGCTACCAGAAAAAATCATGGATCACGTCGACGACATAGCCGTCGCGAATGTCCACCAGCATGGCGTCGTCATAATAGCGGACCCAGCGCAGCGTGCCGTACGCGGGCGGCAGGCGATAGGCATAGGGGTCGTTCAGCCAATAGCTGTTGGAATAGAGCAGGCTGCTCAGCACGATGCCGACGGAGAAGCGGCGATAGCCATAGTCCCAGCCGCGCGGCGCGTTGTAGCGGCCCATGCGATACTGGTTGCCATAGCGGTTGCGATAGCTGTTCCAGTCATAGCGCCGGTCCTGTCGCCAGCCATTGTTCCAACGCTGCTGGTTGCTCCAGCGGGTGCGGTCGTCATAGCGGCGGCCATTATTCCAATTGCCTGCCGAGCCGCGATTGTCGCTCCAGCCACGATCATCGCGCCGGTCGTCGCGCCTGTCCTGACGATAATCCTGCCGACCGTCGCGGCGATCGTTGCGCCAGTCCTGCCGATCGGCACGCTGGTCCTGGCGATAGTCCTGCCGGTCATTGCGGCGATCATCCCGTCTGTCCTGTCGTGCGTCCTGCCGCGCCGGTGCTGGCACGACCGCAGGATTGCCGGGGTTGCGCCACGGACGATCCGCACGCGGTTGCTGGACGGGAGCCTGCTGCACCGGTGCCTGCGCTACCGCGCGGTCCTGCCGCTGCTGCCAGCGTTGCACCTGCTGCCCGTCGCCGCCCATCGGCCGCTGCCCGTTACCGCGCCACTGATAGGATTGACGGTCCGCTCCGCCACGGTCTGCCCCACCGCGTTCTGCACGGTCGCCGCGATTGCCACGGCCATTCTCATTGCTCTGGGCATAGGCTGGCGCGACACCGCTCAGCAGCGTTGCGGCCATCAGTCCCGTCAGCATCATCTTCCTGAACATCATCGTGACTTTCTGTTTGCGGGAACCTTCTGCCCCCTCATGCCGCCCTTCTAGATGGCGCGCGATGTCGCAATTCTGAACCTGTCCGTCAGCTTGCTGAAAGAATCGCCGGGCGTAATGAACCCAATTTCGGCTTTGCGCGTTGTTCCGTGTTCGTATCGTTCTGTCCGTTAAAAATGGCCAGAACCGGGTCAAAAGCTGATCCAGATCAGTGCAGGGTGCCTGCCCTCTCTATAGGACTGCCGAGTGAAGAAATCTCCCAATGTCAGCGGCGTCCGCCAGGCTCTGCGCGAAGCGACGAGCGACAGCCATCACCGTGTCGACACGCTGTTTTCGGGCTATCAACTTGATTCGCAAAGCCATTATGCTGCCTTCCTGACAGCTCATGCCCGTGCGCTGGGCGCACTCGAATCGGTTGCGCGCCCCGCATCGCCACGCCTGCCGCTGATCACGGCGGATCTGGCGGCGATGGATATGGCCATGCCTGCGCCCCTGTCGCTCGCTGATCCCGACCGGGACGGTTATCGCTGGGGGCTGCTCTATGCGCTGGAAGGTTCGCGCCTGGGCGGCGCAATGCTGGCGCGTCAGGTCGCGCCGGGCCTGCCCCGCGCCTATCTGTCGGCCGTCCATGGAAAGGGCGGCTGGGTCGCGTTTCAGCAGGCGCTTGATCAGGCCGCCGCTGAAGGGGGCGAAGGCTGGCTGGACGACGCCGTGCAGGGCGCGCAGGCGGCCTTCGCCCTTTTTGCCGCAGCCGCCCGGCCCGAACCGGTTGCCGCCCATGGCTGACGGCGGCAGCGGCGCGGATTTCGCCGTCAACCTCACCAATTGCGATCGGGAACCGATCCATGTGCTGGGTACGGTCCAGCCATTCGGTTTCCTGATCGCGCTGACCGCCGACTGGCTGGTATCGCGCGTGTCGGCCAACAGCGCCGCGTTCATCGGCCTGTCCCCCGACGACATGCTGGGCAAGCCGGTCAGCGCGCTGTTTGATGGCGAAGCCATCCACACGCTGCGCAACCGCATCACCCTGCTGCGTGGCCCCGATTCGGTCGAGCGCATCTTCTCCCTGCCGCTGATGACGGGCGGCACGCCGTTCGATGTCGCCGTCCATTTTTCCGGTCAGCTTGTGGTGATAGAGGCGGAACCCGCCAGCGCGGACGAGATGGAGGCCAGCAGCACTGTCCGCGCGATGGTCGCGCGGCTGGGGCAGGCCGATGGCATGACCGCCTTCCTGCGCGATGGGGCGCGGCAGGTGCGGGCGTTGACCGGGTTCGACCGGGTGATGGTCTATCGCTTCGCTGATGGCGGCGATGGCGAGGTGGTGGCCGAAGCGCTGCGGCCCGGCATCGACAGCTTCTTTGGTCTGCACTACCCCGCATCCGACATTCCGGTGCAGGCGCGCGCCCTCTATCTGCGCAACATCTTTCGCGTCATCGCCGATGTGCAGGCGGTGCCCGTGCCGGTCGTCCCCACGCTGGATCCGACCGGCGCGGCGCTGGACATGTCGCTGTGCCTGACCCGCGCCGTCTCGCCGATCCACATCGAATATCTCCGCAATATGGGGGTGGGGGCGTCGCTCTCCATCTCGATCATTGTCGAAGGGCGGCTGTGGGGGCTGTTCGCCTGCCACCATTATGCCCCGCGCCTGCCGACCTTTGCCCAGCGCAGCGCGGCGGAACTGTTCGGCCAGATCTTCTCGATGATGCTGGAAAGCCGCGAGCGCGCCGAAACCGCCGCCTATGAGGGCAAGGCGCGGCAAGTGGCCGACCGGTTGATGTCGGCCGTGGCGCAGGATCATGACCTGCTGTCCAATGCGCGCTGGCTGGGCGACATCATCTTCGACACGATCCCCGCCGATGGCGTGGGCGTCTATATTGACGGACAGATCAGCTTTTCAGGGCTGACCCCGGACAAGGCGACCTTTGCCGGGATCGTCTCGATGCTCAACCGCGTCGCCGCCAGCCAGGTCTATACCACTGATACGCTCAGCCGCGTCCTGCCCGAAGCGGCGGCCTATGCCGATCGCGCCGCCGGGCTGCTTGCCATTCCCCTGTCGCGCCGACCCCGCGACTATGTCGTGCTGTTCCGCGCCGAACAGCTGCGCGCCGTGCGCTGGGCGGGCAATCAGGAAAAGCATATCGAATATGGCCCCAACGGCCCGCGCCTGACCCCGCGCAAAAGTTTTGAGGAATGGTCTGAACTGGTGAAGGGGACTGCGCTGCCGTTTGCCCCGGCGGAATTGCGCGTCGCCGAAGCGCTGCGCACCGCCTTGCTGGAAGTGGTGCTGCGCCTGTCTGATTCAGCGGATGCGGAGCGGCAGCGCGCGCATGAGAAGCAGGAATTGCTGATCGCCGAACTCAACCACCGGGTACGCAACATATTGGCGCTCATTCGTGGCCTCTTGTCCCAGACGCGCAGCAGCACCGTGACGGTCGAGGAGTTTATCGGCACGCTCGAAAGCCGCGTCCATGCGCTGGCCCGCGCCCATGACCAGATCACCGCCGACCGCTGGAGTCCCGCGCGCCTCTATGACCTGATCGAGGTGGAGGCGGGCGCTTATCTGGGCGAGCGGCGCGATCGGGTGCGCCTGTCCGGTCCCAATGTGCTGCTGACGCCGGGCTGCTTCACCGTCATGGCGCTGGTGATCCACGAAATGCTGACCAATGCCGCCAAATATGGCGCGCTGTCGGACAATGGCACAGTGGCGATCGACTGGCATGTCGATCAGGATGGCAGCCTGCTGATCGACTGGACCGAAAGCGGCGGCCCGGCGGTCGTAGCACCGACGCGGCGCGGCTTTGGATCGACCGTGATCGAGCGCTCCATCCCATATGATCTGGATGGCCATGCCGAAATCCACTACCGTCTGGCCGGGATAGAGGCGCATTTCTGCATCCCTTCGGTCCATGTCGTGTCTGTGCTGCCCGATGTCGTCGGCACGGATCGCCCGCTGCCCGTGATCGCCGCGACGCCTGAATTGCTGAAAGGTCGGCACGTCCTGCTGGTCGAGGATAATATGATCATCGCCATGGATGGAGAGGATGCGTTGCGCGATCTGGGCGCGGACGTAACCACCGCCGCCAGCGTCGCGCGGGCGCGGGAAGCGGTCGAGCAGCAGCCCATTGATCTGGCCGTGCTGGATTTCAACCTGGGCGCTGAAACCAGTATGCCGGTGGCGGACCTGCTGGTCGAACGCGGCATCCCCTTCCTGTTTGCGACCGGCTATGGCGACGGGCTGGAACTGCCGGATCGCTTCGCCGGGGTCACCTTGGTCAAAAAGCCCTATTCGGGCGCGACCCTGGCGCAGGCGATGACGCCGCTGGTCGATCGGACCCGCTAGAAACGGAATGTTTCGCGCTTGCCCGTTGTGGTTGTTCTCCCGCGCGCCAATGTGCTGGGCATGACACAGCCCAGCCTCTTCATCCCCCATGGCGGTGGTCCCTGCTTCTTCATGGACCCCGCCGACCCCGACCATCCACATAGCGATCCGATGTGGCAGCCGATGCAGGACTATCTGGCCGGGCTGATCGCCAGCCTGCCCGAACGCCCCCGCGCCATTCTGCTGGTGTCGGGCCATTGGGAGGAGGCGGCTTTCACCGTCCATGTCGGCGAAAGGCCCGCCTTGCTGTTCGACTATTATGGCTTCCCCCCGCACACCTACACGCTGCGCTGGGACGCGCCAGGCGCGCCGGATTTGGCCGCGCGCGTTGCGGCACTGCTCGCCGATGCAGGTTTTGCGACCGCGCAGGAGGCGGCGCGCGGCTGGGACCATGGCGTGTTCATTCCGCTGAAGGTCGCGCTGCCCGATGCCGACATTCCGCTGGTCCAGCTGTCGCTGCGCCACGATCTCGACCCCGCCGCCCATGTCGCCGCCGGGCGCGCGCTGTCCGTGTTGCGCGACGAAGGCGTGCTGATCGTCGGATCGGGCATGAGCTTTCACAATCTGCGCGTGCGCGGAGCGCAGGCGACCGCGCCATCACAGGTGTGGGATAATGCGCTGACGGCGGCGGTGACCGATCCCGATCCGGCCAACCGGGCCGCGCGCGTCATCGCGTGGGACAGCCTGCCCAACGCCCATTTCGCCCATCCGCGCGAGGAGCATCTGCTGCCGCTGATGGTCGCACTGGGGGCGGGCGGCGATGACCCTGCGGTGCGCGACCATCACAGCATGGTGATAGGCTGGGCGGTGTCGGGCTATCGCTTCGGCTGAGGCGCAGGCCTGCCCAGCGCCGGGACGGTGCGGGCAGCCTCCTCCGGCGTAATGCCCGGCGGCGGGGCGGCGGCACCCTGTTCGCCGATACCCGTATCCTCCCCCCGCATGATCCGCCCCGCCCGGCGGATCGCACCGCGCAGCCGGGGATAGATGCCGCAGCGGCAGATATTGGTGATCGCCGCGTCAATCTCCGCATCGCTGGGATCATTGGTCCGGCGCAGCAGCACGGACGCGGCCATGATCATGCCGGGGATGCAATAGCCGCATTGCGACACATTGTCGGCGGCGAACGCCTGTTGCACCGGATGGCCGCGATCGGGCGACAGCGCCTCGATCGTGGTGACGAAACGGCCCTCGGTCTTGCCGATCGTCACCTGGCAGGACCGCACCGCTTCTCCGTCTATGTCCACCGTACAGGCACCGCAGTCGCCGGTGCCACAACCATATTTGGTGCCGGTCAGGTTCGACGCATCACGCAGCGCCCAGAGCAAGGGCGTATCCGGGTCCATGCGATATTGCACCGGCCGGTCGTTGACGGTGAAGCGGGTCATTCGGCGTCCGGCTCTTCCGTTTCGACCTTGTGATACAAGACTTCGTTGCGGACGTGGATGATCTTCGATCCCAGCCGGATTTCCTGAATGAAGGTCGCAAAGCCGCCCGCCTGCAACAGCATCGCCAGACTGAACAGCACCGCGATCGCCGTCCCCAGATGCGCGTCGAACAAATTGCCCGCAAACAGCAGGATGACGACCAGACAGACGGCGCAGGCCGACGCGACCGACAGGAAGATCGCGATATTGACCACGCTCATACGTTTGTCGAGGACGCGGATTTCATTGACCAGCCGGTCATGCTCGCGCCCCCGCGTGGTCAGGATCGCCGCCTCCACCGTCCGCGCCCGGTCGATGATCCGCGCCAGACGACTGACGCAGACATTCAGGAATGCGCCGATCCCCGCCAGCAGGAACACCGGGGCGAGCGCCAGCTGGATGGTCTGCGCGACCTGAGAGACTTGTGGCAGCGGGATCATGGCGCTGGCGCGACCGTCAGGCCGCGCCCTTGGCCGGCGTATTGACGCCCATCGACTTGAGATAGGATTTGATGTTGCGCGCAGCCTGCCGCAGCCGCTGCTCATTCTCCACCATGGCGATGCGGACATAGCCTTCGCCATCCTCGCCATAGCCCACGCCCGGCGCGACCGCGACCTTGGCATGGGTCAGCAACTGCTTGGAAAATTCCAGGCTGCCCATGTCCTTGAGCGCAGGCGGCAACGGTGCCCAGGCGAACATCGATGCGGGCGGGGCGGGAATGTCCCATCCGGCGCGGCCGAAGCTTTCGACCAGCACGTCGCGGCGCTTGTGATACAATTCGCGGTTCTTCTGCACGATATCCTGCGGCCCGTTGAGCGCGGCGCAGGCGGCTGCCTGAATCGGCGTGAATGCGCCATAATCCAGATAGGATTTCACCCGGCTCATTGCCGCGATCAGCTGTTTGTTGCCGACGGCGAAGCCGATCCGCCAGCCTGCCATCGAGTAGGTCTTGCTGAGCGAGGTGAACTCGATCGCAATATCCTTCGCGCCCGGCACTTGCAGGATCGAAGGCGTCGGGTTGCCGTCATAATAAAGCTCGGAATAGGCAAGGTCGGAAATCACCCAGACCTTGTTCGCCTTCGCCCAGGCGACCAGCCGCTCGTAAAAGGCCAAGTCCACCGTCTCGGCGGTCGGGTTGGACGGATAATTGACCACCAGGATCGACGGACGCGGCACGGTGAAGGCCATGGCGCGGTCGAGCGAACGGAAATAATTATCGTCCGGCGTGGTCGGCACCGACCGGATGGTCGCGCCTGCCAATATGAAGCCGAACATATGGATCGGGTAGCTGGGGTTGGGGGCCAGCACGACATCGCCCGGCGCGGTGATCGCGGTGGCGAGGCTGGCGAGGCCTTCCTTCGACCCCATGGTCACGACGACCTCGGTTTCCGGATCGACATCAACGCCGAAGCGGCGGCCATAATAGTTCGCCTGCGCCTTGCGAAGGCCCGGAATCCCCTTCGATTGCGAATAGCCATGGGCGTCGGGCTTGCGCGCCACCTCGATCAGCTTGTCGATGACATGGGGCGGTGGCGGCAGGTCGGGATTGCCCATGCCCAGATCGATAATATCCTCTCCCGCCGCACGCGCGGCGGCCCGCATCGCGTTGACTTCCGCGATGACATAGGGGGGCAGGCGCTTCATGCGATAGAATTCTTCGGACATTATAAGGCTTTCCTGAAAGCTCTAGGTAAGGAATAGTGCGTGTCGCGCCGTTGCCGCGTCACAATCTGGCTATAACCGGCCCGATGGCGACGCGCCAGAGAAAGCGGCGCATAGAAACGATGCCAGGAGGAGCAGGGTGGCCATGGATAAAGCCGACATCATGGAGCCGCATCTGCCCACGCTGGAACAGATGCAGCAATGGACCCATGCGATAGGCCAGGCCCAGCAACTGATGCTGGAGCAGGCGGCGGGGGCGGCGGGCCAGACCCTGCCTTTCTCGCCCGAAGCGGTGGCGCGCATCCAGACGAGTTTTGCCGACGAAGGGCTGGCGATGTGGCAGCGTTTCCTCGATTCGGGCGGCATGTTCCGCGACAAGCCTGAACCGGCTCCGGCCGACAGCCCCGCCGCGCGCAAGGACCGCCGCTTCGCCGATCCGGCCTGGACCCAGCACCCCTTTTACGACCTGATCCGGCAAAGCTATCTGCTCGTCTCGGACTATATGCTGCAACTGGCCGATGCGGTCGATGGCGTGGACCCCAAGCAGAAGGCGAAGCTGCGCTTTGCGACGAGCGGGATGCTCGATGCGCTCTCGCCCTCCAATTTCCCGCTGACCAATCCGACGGTCGTGGAAAAGACGATCCAGAGCGGGGGCGAAAATCTGGTCAAGGGCTTGCAGCATATGCTGGCCGATCTGGAAAAGGGCCAGCTGACCCATACCGACGGCACCCAGTTTGAGCTGGGCCGCAATATCGCCGCGACGCCGGGCAAGGTGATCCACGAAACCCCGCTCTACCAGCTCATCCATTATGCGCCGTCCACGCCGGACGTGCTGGCGACCCCGCTCATCATCTTCCCGCCCTGGATCAACCGCTTCTATATTCTCGACCTGTCCCCACAAAAAAGCTTCGTCAAATGGGCGGTGGATCAGGGGATCAGCGTGTTCCTCGTTTCCTGGAAGTCCGCCGATGCGTCGATGAAGGATTTGATCTGGGACGATTATATCCTGCGCGGCCAGATCGACGCGATCGACACGGTGCGCGATCTGCTCAAGGTGCCGAGCGTCCATACGATCGGCTATTGCGTCGCGGGCACCACATTGGCGGCGACGCTGGCGCTGCTGGCGGCGCGCGGGGAGGGGGACAAGGTGGCGAGCGCGACCTTCTTCACCGCACAGGTCGATTTCAGCCAGGCGGGCGATCTGACCCTGTTCATCGACGATGAGCAGATGAAGCTGGTTGATCAGCTGTCGTCGGGCGGATTTCTGGACGGGCGCTATATGGCGCTGACCTTCAACCTGCTGCGCGGCCGCGACCTGATCTGGAGCTATGTCGTCAATAATTACCTGCTGGGACAGGATTATCCCCCGTTCGACTTGCTCTACTGGAATGGCGACACCACCAACCTGCCCGCGCGCTGGCACAAAGATTATCTGACCCAGCTCTATCGCGACAATCTGCTGGTTGTCCCCGGCGCCATCACGATCGACGGCACGCCGATTGACCTTAAAAAAATCATGACCCCCGCCTATGTGCAGGCGGGCAAGGAGGACCATATCGCCCCGCTGGAAAGCGTGTGGAAACTGACCGAGAATCTGTCGGGCCCGATCCGCTTTCTGCTCGCCGGGTCCGGGCATATCGCCGGTGTCATCAATCCTCCGGCGGCGCAGAAATATCAATATTGGGCCTGCGACGACAGCCAGCCGACGCTCGATGCCTTCCTTGCCGCAGCGCAGGAAACCAAGGGCAGCTGGTGGCCCGACTGGCGCGCCTGGATCGAGCGACTCGATCCGCAGACCGTCCCGGCCAAGGGCGCGCGCCAGCCAGGCAAAGGCCTGCTCAAGGCGATAGAGGACGCACCGGGGCGCTACGTAAAGGGGCGTTAATCCCGCTTTTTCCAGCCTTTGCGAGCCTCCACCGTCAGACAGGATGACGGTTTTGTTGCAGTGCACAATAAGTCTTGCAATCACCTTGCGAAATGATTATTGTGCACTGCAACAAATGGAGAAAAGTCCATGGCCGTAACACCCAAGACCGGACGCAGCGCCCCGCGCGCTAAAAGCGCATCGACGACCTTGTCGGCCAGCGAAGCGCTCAAGGCTGCCGAAGCGGCGATCGCGCCTGCTCCCAAGAAGCCGGCCGCACGCAAGGCGACGGCATCGAGCGTGAAGGCAATCGACGCCAATCCGTCCGCGATCGTGGCAGCGACCACCGCCGTCGATGCATCGCCGCTCCCGGAGCCGGTTGCTGAGCCAGTCGTGGAAGCTGAACCCGTTCTCGCGGCGCCTGTAGCCCCCGCGCCGCCGCAAGCCCCGGTCGAACCCGAAATGACCAAGAGCCTGCCCAAGCAGGCCGAACCGTTCGCAATCAAGACGCTGTCCGCCATAGAAGGAACAAAGACGATGAACGACGTAATCGAAACCGGCAAGAAGTTCGCTGAAGACGCCAAGGCCAAGATGGAAACCGTCTATGCCGACCTCAACGAAAAGGCGAAGGCCGGCGTCGAAAAGTCGACCAAGGCGATCGAAGAGCTGAGCGACCTGGCCAAGGGCAATGTCGAAGCGCTGGTCGAATCCGGCAAGATCGCGGCCAAGGGCATGGAAACGCTGGGCCAGGAAGCGGTCGATTACAGCCGCAAGAGCTTTGAGAAGGCGACTGCCTCGTTCAAGACCTTCTCGACCATCAAGACGCCGACCGAATTCTTCCAGCTGCAGAGCCAGCTGTTTTCGAGCAGCTTCGACGATTTCACCAAGGAAGCCGCCAAGAGCAGCGAAGCGATGATGAAGCTGGCCGGTGACGTCGCCAGCCCGCTGACCGCGCGCGTGACCCTGGTCACCGACAAGGTGAAGTCGCTCGCCGCCTAAGCGATCGGACTAGCCGCATCAGGGGCGCGCCCTCCATATCGGAGGGCGCGCCCTTTTGCTGTCTGCAAAATAGATGGTTACCACAGGCGCATGTCCCCGCGGACCCCTTGCCATGCAGCGACAAATCGCCATATTCTCGCCCATCATGACCAGCATTTTGACAGCATCGATGATCTCCGTGACGATGACGGGGGAGGATCGCGACGATCCGGGTGATGGCACCGGTCCCAGCGTGGGCATTGCCACGCGCACCCGCACCCGCACGAAAAAGCCGTCGCTCTACAAGGTGCTGATGCTCAATGACGATTACACGCCGATGGAATTCGTCGTGCATGTCCTCCAGCAATTTTTCCGCATGGATATGGAGCAGGCGACTCGCGTGATGCTGCATGTCCATCAGCGCGGCGTCGGCGTGTGCGGTATTTTCAGCTATGAAGTGGCGGAGACCAAGGTCAATCAGGTGATGGATTTCGCCCGGCAAAACCAGCATCCGCTGCAATGCACGCTGGAAAAGGCCTGATCGCGGCCATTATCGGATTTACCGTAAAATTCGATCAGTCAGCACGTTTTAATTAATTTCACCGGAACTTGAAGGCAGCTTATCCTTTCTCCATTCGCTAGACGAGGAGCAAGATCATGGCCGACAAGCCCATCATGACGACCAGCGGCGGTGCGCCGATCGCCGACAATCAGAACAGCCTGAGCGCTGGCCCGCGCGGCCCGCTGCTGCTCCAGGATTATCAGCTGCTCGAAAAGCTGGCCCACCAGAATCGCGAACGCATCCCCGAACGCGTCGTCCATGCCAAGGGCTGGGGCGCGCATGGCACGCTGACCATCACTGGCGACATCAGCGCCTATACCAAGGCAAAGGTGCTGCAACCGGGCGCGCAGACACCGATGATCCTGCGATTTTCGACCGTGGCCGGTGAAGCGGGCGCGGCGGATGCCGAACGCGACGTGCGCGGCTTTGCGATGAAATTCTATACGCCCGAAGGCAATTGGGATCTGGTCGGCAACAACACGCCGGTGTTTTTCGTCCGCGACCCGCTCAAATTCCCCGATTTCATCCACACGCAAAAGCGCCACCCGCGCACCAATTTGCGCTCGCCCACGGCCATGTGGGACTTCTGGTCGCTCAGCCCGGAATCGCTGCATCAGGTTACGATCCTGATGTCTGACCGGGGCCTTCCCACCGATGTGCGCCACATCAACGGCTATGGCAGCCACACCTTCAGCCTGATCAACAACGCCAATGAGCGTTTCTGGGTCAAGTTCCACTTCAAGACGATGCAGGGCCACAGGCACTGGACCAATGAGGAAGCGGCGCAGGTCGTGGGCCGCACCCGCGAATCGACGCAGGAGGATCTGTTCGAGGCGATAGAGCAGGGCGACTTCCCCAAATGGAAAGTGCAGGTCCAGATCATGCCCGAACTGGACGCGGACAAGACGCCCTATAATCCGTTCGACCTGACCAAAGTGTGGCCCCATGCCGACTATCCGCCGATCGACATCGGCGTGATGGAGTTGAACCGTAACGCCGACAATTATTTCGCGGAAATCGAGCAGCTGGCCATGTCGCCCTCCAACATCGTGCCGGGCATCGGTTTCTCGCCTGACAAGATGCTCCAGGCGCGCATCTTCGCTTATGCCGACGCGCACCGCCACCGCATCGGCACCCATTATGAGGCGCTGCCGGTCAACGCCCCCAAATGCCCGGTCCATCACTATCACAAGGACGGGGCGATGCGCTTCACCCCCAACAATCCCAATCCGGCGGCCTATTATGAGCCGAACAGCTTTGGCGGGCCGGTCGAGGACAATCAATTCCTGGAGCCGCCGCTGCGGATTTCGGGCGATGCAGACCGGTGGAACCACAGGGAGGGGAATGACGATTTCAGCCAGCCCCGCGCCCTGTTCGAACTGTTCGACGCGGGCGAGAGGGACCGGTTGTTCGCCAATATCGCCGCGGCCATGGGTGACATCCCCGACTTTATCGAGGAACGTCAGTGCAAGCTGTTTGATCAGGTTCACCCTGATTATGGCGCGGGCGTGCGCGCGGCGCGGGCGACGATCAAGGATCGCAATCCGTCCATTTCCGCGCCGACCGACCAGCTGCTTTCGGATGCCTCGGCCTGACGCCTCGGCCCAGCTTTGAAATACTCGACCCCGGCGCGAAAGCGCCGGGGTTTTTGCGTCGCCATCGCAGCGGCCTTTCCCTCCATAGCGGGCAAATAGTGAGCAAATATTAAGGATGCCGCGCTAGCCTCCCGGCCAACATGCAACGGGTCGCCCTTCGTCACTCCTCATCGATACTCGCGCCGGTCATCACCGGCAGCGTTTACTTCGTCGTGGCGACGCTGGCGCTGCTGCTCTCGCGCTTTGAAGGCGGGTTAGCCTTCATCTGGGGCGCCAACGCTTTCCTGATGGCCGAACTGCTGACCTCGCGCACCCGCTACTGGCCGCGCGCCATCATCGCCTGCGCCATCGCCAGCGCCATGGCCACAGCCCTGTTCGGCATGGGACCGCTCGCTGCCATCCCGATGGCGGCGATCAACATCGTCGAATCGCTGATCGTTGCGATCATCTGCCGTCGCTTCGTGCCGGATCGCCGGATTATCGGCGCGATCCGCCCGCTGATCATATTCATCATCGCCCTGTGCGGCGTTGCCAATGTGATCGCTGGTGCCATGGCGGCGAGCGTCGCGGCCTTCCTGACGCCGGTGCCGTTCGGCGCATCCTGGCTGCAATGGTATAGCGGCCATGTGCTGGGTGGACTGACCTTCGCGCCGATCCTGATCCTGTTCTTGCAGGGCGAATGTGGCCGCTGGTGGCGTGATACGCCGGTGCGGGCGAAGGTCGAGATGGTCGTGCTGCTGGCGCTGTTCGCACTGGCCATCGTGCATATCTTCTTCTGGGCGCGCTATCCGCTGCTGTTCGCGTCACTCCTGCCGCTGGTCCTGATCGCTTTCCGCACGGGGCAGATGGGGGCGGCAGCGTCCATCATCATCCTGGCGGTGATCGGCGGCGTGGCGACCATGCACGGTGTTGGCCCGATGACCATGCTGCCTGGGTCGACGGGTATGCGGGTTCAATATTTTCAATTCTACCTCGCCCTCAGCTTCCTGATGAGCATGTTGGTCGCGGCGGAACTCAACAGCCGCCGCCGCCTGTTCCTGATGTTGCAAGATAGCGAGGCGCGCTATCGCGCTATTGCCGAACATAGCGGCGACGTGGTCCTCAACATCGGTGTGGACGGTATCATCCATTATGCCTCCCCCTCGGCTGCCGAACAGATTGGCTGCGCGCCAGAACTGCTGATTGGCCAGTCCGCCGCCAATCTGGTCGATCCGCAGGACCGCGCTATAGTCATCGCGACCCACCGCCGCGTTCTGGCCTATCCTGGCGTAAGTCAAACCGTGGAATTTCGCTCCCTCGTATCCGACGGAGAACTGCAATGGTGCGAAATGGTCAGCCGCGCCGTGGTGGACGAACGCGGCGTTCCCGTCGGCGTCGTCAGCATGATTCGTGACATGTCCCGGCACAAGGCGCGCCAGCAGGCGCTGCAACAGGTCGCCGCGCGCGATTCGCTGACCGGCGCAGACAGTCGCCGCGCCTTCCTCGACAAGCTGGAAGCGGAAATATTGCGCGCGCGTCAGGGCGCGCGGTCCTGTCTGCTGCTGATCGACATTGACCATTTCAAGGCGGTGAACGACCGTTACGGCCATGGCGCAGGGGACCGGGTGCTGAGCGCATTTGTCGAACGGCTGCGGCCTGGGCTGCGGACCATTGACAGTATCGGTCGCCTGGGTGGCGAGGAATTTGCGATCCTGCTGACTGACAGCGACATTGATCGTGCCAGCATGATCTGTGAACGGCTGCGCGCCCGCATGGTCGATCCGATCCCGGTCGGGGAGGCGGACGGCGAGGCTATCTCCGTCACCTTCAGTGCGGGTCTAGTCAAACTGGACGGTGAATCGACGCGATCGGCGATGCTCGAAGCAGCGGACAAGGCGCTCTACCGCGCCAAGCATAGCGGCCGCAACTGCCTGCGTCTGGCAGCTTAGGCGCAGTGGACGGCAGGTTCGCGCCCGCCCATAAAAACATCCAATGATATGTTGTAACTTACGATCGACTGGCCTATGTAACGGCCAGCATGTCGCAATCCCTTCGCCATTTCCTCTTGTCCGGCCGCCTCGATCGTTTCGCGATCGCGCTGTCAGGCCTGTGCCTGGCGCATTGCTTCGTGACCGCCGTGGTGCTGGGCCTGCTGGCGACGGCGGGCGGCATTTTTGAAAGCCCGATCTTCCATGAGGCAGGACTGGTGCTGGCCATATTGCTCGGCGCGATCGCGCTTGGCCATGGCGCGATGGTCCACCGCTTCATGATGCCCGCCGCGATCGGATCGCTGGGACTTGGGGTGATGGCAGGCGCGCTGACCATGGACCATGGCTGGCAGGAAAGCGTCTATACGCTGATCGGCGTCGGCATCCTGGCGCTGGGCCATGACCTCAACCACCGCGCCGGGCGCTAGGCCTACAAAAAAGGGAGCCGGCTGGCTCCCTTTCACTATGTCCGGCTCAGTGTCACCTAAAGCGGTTTGTGGTTCAACCGATGCTCGCCCTTGACCCAGCGCACCGTGCCGGTGCTGGCGCGCATCACAACGCTTTCGGTCGTCAGCTTGCCTCCGGGCAGCCGCTTGACCCCGTCAAGCAATGACCCGTCCGTAACCCCGGTGGCAGCAAAGATGCAGTCGCCCTTCGCCAGTTCCTTCAGGTCATAAATCTTGTCGAGATCCGTGATGCCCCATTTGCGGGCGCGCTGCTTTTCATCCTCGTTGCGAAACAGCAGCCGCCCCTTGAACTGCCCGCCGACACAGCGCAGCGCCGCGCAGGCCAGCACGCCTTCGGGCGCGCCGCCCGACCCCATATAGATGTCGATCGTGGTTTCCGGGTCAGTGGTGGCGATCACGCCGGCGACATCGCCGTCTGGGATCAGCATGATGCCGCAGCCAATGGCCCGCAATTCCGCGATCAGCTTCTCGTGGCGCGGCCGGTCCAGCACGCATACGATGATGTCGGACGGTTCCACGTCTTTGGCCGCCGCAACCGCCTCGACATTTTCTTTCGCCGACCGGGCCAGATCGATGATCCCATCGGGATAGCCCGGTCCCACCGCCAGCTTGTCCATATAGACGTCGGGCGCGTTGAGCAGCCCGCCTTCTTCGGAAATGGCCAGCACGGCCAGCGCGTTCGGTCCGGCCTTGGCGGTGATGGTCGTGCCTTCCAGCGGGTCGAGCGCGATGTCGATCTTCGGCCCGGTGCCGATCGCATTGCCGACCTTCTCGCCAATATAAAGCATCGGCGCCTCGTCGCGCTCGCCTTCGCCGATGACGACGGTGCCGTCCATATAGAGGTCGTTGAACGCCAGGCGCATGGCCTCGACGGCGGCAGCGTCAGCGGCCTTTTCATCGCCCCGGCCGATCAGCTTCGACGCGGCAATGGCCGCCGCTTCGGTAACGCGGACCATTTCCAGCACCAACACGCGATCCAGCGTCGAACTTGCCTGCACCATCTTCATTCCTCTGCCTTTTCTTATGGGCAGAGCGGATAGGCCGTTGCCCCGTCCTTGTCGAGCGGGGAAGGGGAGTGGCCATTATGCAGCCATGTTTCCATGGTGGATTGGGTGCAATGAAAGCCCTGGCCAGCCTCTTTATTCTCTTCTTGCCGTTAGATGCGCACGCGGCGGACGAAGCGTTGATGGCCGCCTATCGCGCCAGGACTCAGGTAGTGAAACCGTGCGACCGCAGCGGCAATGCGATTGTCGTATGTGGGAATCGTGCCGAACGCAACGCCCGCGAACGCCTGCCTCTGCCGCGCGAATCTACACAGGGCGGTGTCGTGAGGGGGGATGCCCCGCGTGCATCGGCAGCGGCGGTACGGCAGGGAAGTTGCGGCGTGACCGGTGGGCAGGGGATGGGATGTGTCGGCGGTCTGTCGGTGTTCAAGGTGGCGAACGTTGTGCGCAAAAGCGTGACCGCGATCATCGATCCCGATGCCGACCTCGCTCCACCGCCACCGCTCCCGGACCGTTTCAAGGCCGCCGGGCAGCATTAGGACTGCTCAATCCAGGATATGCATCACCATCGGCGTGCCGAGCAGGCTTTCCGATCCGGCAAGCCGCTCCAGCGTGTCGCGGATGCAGCGCTCCTCGCCCGCATGGGTGACGATGGCGACCAGCACGCCATCCTCCTGATGTGCGCCGCGCTGGATCATGCTTTCGATCGATACGCCCGCGTCGCGGGTGGCGGCGGCGATTTCGGCCAGCACACCGGGGCGGTCCTGCACCATGAAGCGCAAATAGGTGCGGCCCACCCGCGCGCCCGCGTCAGCGGTATTCTGCGGAGTCAGCGCAGCGACCGGCATGGCGAAGGCGTCGCCATATTCGTCGCGCGCGACGTCGATCAGGTCGGCAACGACAGCCGACGCCGTCGGGCCATCGCCTGCGCCGCGGCCCTGGAAGAAGAGACGCCCGACGAAATTGCCCTCTGCCACCACCGCATTCAACGATCCATCGACATGGGCCAGCGGATGGTCGAGCGGCACCAGCATCGGGTGGACTCGCTGGAACAGTCCATCCGCGCCATTCTGCGCCATGCCGACCAAGCGGATGCGGAAGCCCAGCGCGGCGGCTTCGGCAATGTCGGCGGCGATGACGTGGCGGATGCCGGTGGTCGCGACCGCGGCGAAATCCAGTTCGGTGCCGAAGGCAAGGCTGGCCAGGATGGTAAGCTTATGCGCGGCATCCACTCCATCAATGTCGAAACTGGGGTCGGCCTCGGCATAGCCTAGTTCCTGCGCTTCCTTTAGCACCTCGCCAAAGCCCCGGCCTTCCTTCTCCATCGTCGTCAGGATGTAGTTGCAGGTGCCGTTGAGGATGCCATAGACGCGCGAAATCTCGTTCGCGGCGGCGCCTTCGCGCATCCCCTTGATCACCGGAATGCCGCCTGCGACAGCGGCTTCATATTTCAGCGCAATGCCGCCCTTTTCGGCCAACCGCGCCAGGTCCAGCCCGTGATGGGCCAGCATCGCCTTGTTCGCGGTGACAAACGGCTTGCCCGCGGTCAGGCAGTGGCGCGCCAGCGTCAGCGCCGGGCCGTCCGACCCGCCGATCAGTTCGACGACGACGTCGATATCGTCGCGCGTCGCCAGGCTGTTCATATCGTCCACCCATTCATAGGGGGACAGATCGACACCGCGATCCTTGTTCCGGTCGCGCGCGGAAATGGCGACGACCTGGATCGGGCAACCCGCGCGCCGGGCGATCAGGTCGCCATTGGTGTTGAGCAGCCGGATGACGCCCCCGCCCACCGTGCCGAGGCCGACGAGCGCGACGCGCAGCGGGGCATGGCGGTGCAGATTGGTCATGGGGACGTCTCTCTCTATAATCGGCGCAGGTGATGAAGCCCGCGCTGATAGCGACAGGTGCGCGCCCGTCCAAGCAAAAGCTGTATCAGGCGGGCGTCCGCGTCCGCCCGCACCGCCCCAGCGCCTCAATCACCACCCTATAGTCGGCGCGCGCCGCTTCGGCATCCTGCACGGACAGGGTGCGCACTGCGCGGGCGGGCAGGGCAGGGGGCAACGCGCAAGCAAGGCGATACCAGAGCAGGCTGCCGGGAACCGGTGGGCGCGCGGCTTCGTCCACAATCTCGCCCAGCGCGACTGCCCAGCGGGGCGGTTCACCTGGCCGCCGGAGAATCGAGAGCGATACCGGATCGCCATTTTCGGTGCGCAGGAAAATCTGCGTCTCGCCCTCGCCCGCCACCGTGCCCGCGACATGGAAGGCATCGCCCAGCCCCAGGATGCGCGGTGGGGCATCGCGCGCGACCAGTGCCGACAATATGCCTTTGACCCGGTCGATTTCGGCGGGGGTAGCCGGAATCTGCGCGTCACGGGCAACCAGTTGAATCTGGCCGGGCCGACTGCCGGGCCGCGCGAACAGGATGACCTGTGCTTTCTTTAGCTTGGGCAATTTGCCGCGCGCATCGATCGGGGCATCATAGAGCCAGCTGACAAGAGGGGTGATTCCCGCCTCACCGCGAATCAAACCCGTCACATCGCCCTCGATAAACAGCCGTTTATAGCCCGCCGGGACGTCTCCGGCCTGTTCGGGCTTCAATGTGATGATGTTGCGGATTCGCACATGGGCCACCAGCGGGGCATTGTCCGCCAGGTCTACAATGTCGGCATAGGACAGGGCGGTGGCCGCAACCCTCGATCGCGCTGTCATCGGGGATTGTTGCGCTAAAGCCGGAAAAACCGGGAGATTTGCGGCTGAAATGAGGCATGGCAGCGCGAGCCGGCACAACAGGGTGGTGGATTTCATGATCAGCTTCGTCCTATGTTTTTGGCTCGTGGCAAGGATGTCACAGGCAAGTCATTCCGCTATGAAATGGTAACCGCAAATGAACATATCGATAAAGCGTTTGCGTGCCACGATGTGCCGCGATAGGAGTTTGCACGGTAGCAATTGGACGGACAGGGGCCGAAGGTGGCCGGGGTAGCCCGGTCGGCTTGGGTCGTTTTTGGCTGATTTGTATAAACCACTGGTAAGATGAGTTAAGGAGTGTCGTTGCCGAATGGCCTATGCTGACCACTCGCAAGGATCGAGTCGGACTGTCTCGATCATCATCGTCGCCCTGATTCACGCTGTTCTTGGCTATGCCTTCGTCACCGGTCTTGGCATGAAATATGTCAAAAAGGCGGCAGAACAGCTGAACGTGATCGACGTGAAGGAAGAGCCGCCGCCACCGGACGAGGAGCCGCCACCGCCGCCGCCAGACCAGCCGGTCGAGCCGCCGCCGGTTGTGGCCCCGCCGCCGATCGTGCAGACCCCGGCGCCTGCGCCGACCATGACCGTTGTTCGGACGCCCCCTCCGGTGTTCAACCCGGTTCCGGTCGCCGCCCCGCCGCCACCGCCGGCCCCGCCGCCGCCCGCTGTCGCCGCAAGCCGCGCTACCCCGCGCAGCTCGCCTGGCAGCTGGCTCAGCGACGCGGATTATCCGAGCCGCGCCCAGCGTGAAGAACGCTCCGGTACGGCGGGGTTCCGCCTGCAAATCGGCGCTGACGGTCGGGTAACCGACTGCACCATCACCTCCTCGACCGGCCACCCGGATCTCGACGAGGCGACCTGCCGCCTGCTGCCGCGCCGTGCGCGTTTCAAGCCGGCCAAGGGTTCCGATGGTGCGGAAATGCCCGATACGTACAATGGCCGTATCACCTGGCGTCTGCCGGAATAATCCAAACGGGCAAGGTGCGCGCCCGGCGCCGTCTTGCTCTAGCTTGATCTCATTGAGAGGGAAGTCTTGAACATGTTGATGTATCTCGCAGCTGCGGCGCCGAAGCCGGAAAACCCCTATGGCCTGATGGAAGCTCTGGAACAGGGCGGCACGATCGCCTGGACCGTGTTCCTCATCCTGTGCGGCATGTCGGTCGGCACTTTCTACATTCTCTTCACCAAGCTGATCGAACAGCAGAAGGTGATCAACCAGGGTAAGAAGGTCCGTGCGACCTTCTGGCGCGCCGCCAACATCAAGGAAGGCTCGGCCAAGCTGGAAAAGAACTCCGCCTACAAGCAGATCGTCGATGACGGCATCAAGGCGCAGGAAGAACATACCAAGCTGACCGATCCGGTCGAAGCGCATGACTGGCTGCACGGTTCGCTCGGCCGTTCGGAAGCTGCGATCAACTCGTCGCTGGGCGGCGGTCTCGCCTTCCTCGCAACCGTGGGTTCGACCTCGCCGTTCATCGGTCTGTTCGGTACGGTTATCGGCATCTATCGCGCGCTGATCAAGATCGGTGCAGCCGGTCAGGCGTCGATCGACGCGGTCGCCGGTCCCGTCGGTGAAGCGCTCATCATGACCGCCCTGGGTCTGGCCGTGGCCGTTCCCGCGGTGCTGGCCTACAACTTCCTGCAGCGCCGCAACAAGTCGATCGCCGAACAGCTTAACGGCTTCACGGTCGATCTGCTGGCCTATCTGGTGTCGAACGGCGCGGTTAAGCCCAGCGTTGCTCCGGCTCCCGCCGCACCTGCTGCCAAGCCGGTTGCTGCGCCGACCAAGGCCTGATTGTCTTGAGATGCCGGCGCGGGAACGGGATGGCCGCTGCGACCATCCCGTTCCCCGCCGACCATGGGCCTCGTCGCGATGGTGAGGCGCCATCGACACCAATGTTAGGATATTATCAATGGCAATGAGTGTTGGCCCCGGCGGCGGTGACGACAAACCGTTGTCCGACATCAACACGACGCCGCTCGTCGACGTCATGCTGGTGTTGCTCATCATCTTTCTCATCGCGGTCCCGGTCGTCGTCCAGACGGTCGAACTGCAACTTCCCAAGGTGGCGTTCGAGCCGACCACGACGAAGCCCGAAAATGTCTCTCTCTCGGTCACGACCGGGTCGGACGGCAGCTGCGCTGTTTTCTGGAACATGACCAAGGTCGATTCCAGCGATCTGCTCAACCGGGCCGTTGCGAAGCTGGAATCGGATATCAAGAAGGCAGGCGGCGTCGAAAATATGACGCCTGAAGACATGCCCGAAGTGCATATCCGCGGCGACATCAACACACCCTACCGGTGCATCGGTGGTACGATCTACACGATGCAGCGCGCCGGTTTCCCCAAAGTGGGCTTCATCTCCGAGCCGGAACCCGGCTCGACGACGCAGCGCCTCTGACCGGCTGATTAAGGAGATTTCGCTATGGCCATGAGCATGGGTTCCGATGAAGGCGAACCGATGATGGAAATGAACACGACGCCGTTGATCGACGTCATGCTCGTTCTCCTCATCATGTTCATCATCACGATTCCGATCCAGACCCACGCGGTCAAGATCGACCTGCCGCAGAGCGCACCGCCGACGGATAGCCCGATCGATCCGGTGAAGAACAAGGTTGCCATCGACCAGGCCGGGATCATCACCTGGAACGGTTCGGCGATCGACCTGCTGACCCTGCGTCAATATCTGCAGCAGTCGCTGCGCCTGCCGGTCGAGCCGGAACTTCAGTTCCAGCCGAACGCGCAGACCCGCTATGTCACCGTTGATGAGGTGCTGGCGGAGATCAAGCGTGCGGGCGTGACGAAACTGGGCTTCGTCGGCAACGAACAATATGGCAATTTCTAAACGCTGATTGCCCGCGCCTGCCAGTTTGTGTCAGGACTTCCCGTTTTTCCAGGCGGGCAGGGCGGCATCGGGATGGTGATAATGCCAATCTTTCAGGGGTCGCCTTCGGGCGGCCCTTTTTTTCTCGCCCTGATTTTTGGGCCGGGTGAATTAACGCCTTAACCCTTTGCTTACGCCAATCGCCGATAATGGCGGCGAAGGACGGGCGATAGCGAGCCATGAGCGCCGAACGACAGACAGACTTGGATCGAAAAGCACGGCTCGCCGAGCGCGCCTATGTGCAGATCAGCGTCCGTGTGCGCCGTCCCGGTGAAACCTGGTTCAACAGTCGCATCGCCGACGTGTCCGTCACCGGCTTTCGTCTCCAGAGCTTCATGAAACTGACCAGCGGCAGCGAGTTATGGGTCATGCTGCCGGGCTTCGAGGGGCGTCGCGCCCGCGTCCTGTGGTCGCGCGCGCATGAGGCAGGCTGCGCTTTCGAACGCCCGCTCCATCCCGCAATTCTCGATCATATCATCAAGCTGAGCAGCGGCCCCGCGTTCGTCTGAGCGCCAACGCCCAAAAGGTCAGACCAGCGGCGCATCCTGAAACTGCAAACTGGCAAGGCGTGCATAAAGACCGCCCTGCGCGACCAACGATGCATGATCGCCCTGTTCGACGATCCGCCCTTCATCCAGCACGATGATCCGGTCAGCGGCGCGCACCGTCGCCAGCCTATGGGCGATGACGATGGTCGTGCGCCCCTCCATCAACCGGCCAAGCGCATCCTGCACCAGCCGTTCCGATTCAGCATCGAGCGCCGATGTGGCTTCGTCGAGCAGCAGGATCGGCGCATCACGCAGCAGCGCGCGCGCGATCGACAGCCTTTGCCGCTGCCCGCCAGATAGGCGCGTGCCCGCTTCCCCCATCGGACTGTCCAGCCCCTGCGGTAGCGCGCGCAGGAAGCCCTCCGCATTGGCGGCGCGGGCGGCATCCCAAATCTGTTCGTCGGTCGCGTCCCACCGTCCATAGCGCAGATTGTCGCGTGCCGACGCGGCGAAGATCACGCTATCCTGCGGCACCATCGCCATCATGGCGCGCAACGCGGCAGGATCAGCCTGCGGGAGGGGCACGCCGTTCAACCGGACCACACCAGACGCAGGATCGTAGAATCGCAACGCCAACTGGATCAGCGTCGATTTCCCCGCGCCCGAAGGCCCGACGACGGCCACTGTCTCGCCCGGCGCCACGTCGATCGACACGCCATTGAGCGCCGCCTGATCGGGCCGGGTGGGATAATGGAAATGCACATCCTCGAACGTCAGCCGCGCGCCATGCGCCGCGGGTGGAATGATGGTCGGGCTGGCCGGCGGCAATATGTCCGGCGTGGCGGTCATCAACTCATGCAAGCGACTGGCCGCCCCCGCGCCGCGCAACAGATCGCCCCAGCTTTCGGACAGCGATCCGAACGCCCCGGCAACCAGTCCGCCGGTCAGCACGAACGCGGCAATGCTGCCCCCCGACAGCTTCCCCGCCGCGACATCCAGCGCGCCCTGCCACATCACCGCCGTGATCGATCCGAACACTAGCGATATCACCACCGCCGTCATGATCGCGCGCAGCCGGATGCGCCGCCGCGCGGTGCCGAACCCGCTTTCGACCGTTGCGTCGAAGCGTGCGGCTTCCCGCGCTTCCTGCCCAAAGGCCTGGACGATCTTCATCGCCGCCAGCACTTCATTGGTCACGCTGCCGACATCGGCCAGCCGGTCCTGACTGGCGCGCGACAGGCTGCGCACCTTGCGGCCCAGACTGACCAGCACCAGCAGGATGACAGGGATGCCCAGCAGCAGCATCGCCGCCAGCTTGGGCGCCAGCGCGAACAGATAGATGAGGCCACCAATCCCGGTCACCAGATTGCGCAGCGCGATCGACACGGTTGATCCGACCACCTGTTCAACCACGGCCGTATCGGCGGTCATCCGCGACGCGATTTCGGACGGGCGGTTTTCCTCGAAGAAGCGGGGTGCCTGCCGCAGCAAATTGGCCTGGGTCGCGCTGCGAATATCGGCAACCACCCGCTCGCCCAGCCAGGATACGAAGTAAAAGCGCAGCGCGCTGGCGACGGCCAGGATGATGACGATCAGCAGCAGATATTCAAACCAGCGGCTGATGTCGCCCCCGCCCATGAAGCCCCGGTCGATCACCAG
The DNA here is from genome assembly GCA_023266575.1 of Sphingobium sp. GTDB lineage: Bacteria > Pseudomonadota > Alphaproteobacteria > Sphingomonadales > Sphingomonadaceae > Sphingobium. The sequence goes on along the minus strand of JAHFPV010000002.1, from coordinate 437,424 downwards.
TCGGAAGCCGCTGGGGATGCCCAGCGTCGCGGCGGACGACACGATCAGCGCAGCCAAAGCGCCCGCGATCCGTCCCGGATAGCGTTTGGCGAACATCCACAGCATCGCCAGGCTGCCAAGCGCGGGACGGGCGCTGGCGCGCGGCGACGGGGTGGGTTGTTCCTCCATGTGCGGCGCTTAGCAGGCTGCCCGCCGCGCCTCAATGGGGCGGGGCTGGTGGCGCGCGCGACTTTCGCGCATAGGCGATCAGCCTTTTCACGCCATTGGAGCCAGCAATGATCCACCTATTGTCCGCGACCGTCGAACGCTGGCCGGTCGCAGGCGCGTTCATCATCGCTCGCGGGGCCAAGACGGATGTGGATGTGGTCGTCTGCACCGTGGGTGACGGCACCCATGTCGGTCGCGGCGAGGGGACGGCCATCTATTATGAGGGCGAGACGGCAGAGGGCTGCGCAGCCGCGATCCGCGCCTATGCCGGGCCGCTCGACCGGCAGGCGTTGCTGACGCAGATGTCGCGCGGCGCGGCGCGCAATGCGCTCGATTGCGCTCTTTGGGATTTGGAGGCGAAGCGCGCAGGCGTGCCAGTCTGGCAACTTGCCGGGCTGGCCGCGCCCACCCCTCTACCCACCGCCTTCACCATCAGCCTGGGCGATCCCGCAACGATGGAGGCGGCGGCGCGCACGGCAGCGGCGCGCGGCTTTGCCCTGCTCAAATGCAAGCTGACTGGCGAGGGCGACCGGGCGCGCATCGCCGCGGTGCGCGCGGGCGCGCCGGATGCGCGGCTGATCGTCGACGCCAATGAAAGTTGGCATGATCTGGATATAGCCGCAGAGGCGCAGGCGCTGGCCGACCTTGGCGTCGAAATGGTCGAACAGCCGGTGATCCATGGCCGGGAAGCGGCGCTGGCCGGGGTCCGCGCACCGCTGCCGCTCTGCGCCGACGAAAGCTGCCACACCAGCGCGGACCTTGACCGGCTGGGCGATTTCGACGCGGTGAACATCAAGCTCGACAAGGCTGGCGGCCTCACCGAGGCGCTCGCTCTGCGTCAGGCCGCGCGGGACCGGGGCTTCCGCGTTATGGTCGGCTGTATGCTCGGCACCTCGCTTGGCATCGCGCCCGCCGCGCTGGTGGCGCAGGGGGCGGACTGGATCGACCTTGACGGTGCGCTGTTGCTGGCGCGGGATCGCGACGGCGGACTGGCGCTGGAGGACGGCCTGCTCCAGCCCGGCAGCCTGTGGGGCATAGGTGAATGAGCGGCGTCAGGCGGATCGCACCGGCTGCACCTCTGGATAGGGCATGATGGGCCGCCCATCCGGCGCAGCGGTGAAGCTGGTCTGGGTGGGGTAGGCGAACTCGATTTCCTCCGCATTAAACCGCTTCCAGATCGCCAGCCCCATGCGGTGACGCGATAGGAAATAATCATGCGTGTCGGGGTCCGGCACGTCGAAATTCACCTCATAGTCCAGCGCACTCGCGCCAAAGCGGACAAGGCCAGCATTGACGAAGATGAACCCCTCCGCCTCGACAATCTCGCGCAACATCTCCGGTATTGCTTCGGCCTTCTCCTCCGGCGTCTGGTAGATGATGCCGATGGCGAAGGTCACCCTGCGCTGGATCAGCGTTTGCAGGCTGGTGATTTCCTTCTGCAACAGATTGGCGTTGGAGATGACCTTCTTCTCCCCGCTCATCGCGCGCAGCCTCGTGCTTTTGAGGCCAATCTTCTCGACCCGCGCGGTGGTCTGGTCATAGGTGATGATCTCGCCCCGCCGGAACGGCTTGTCGAAAATGATAGACAGTGCGGCGAACAGGTCCGAGAAAATTCCCTGAGCGGCCAGGCCAATGGCGATACCGCCAATACCCAGACCCGCAACCAGCCCGGTGACGTTGACGCCCAGATTGTCCAGCACGACGATGGTGGCGATCGCAAACAGGGCAAAGGTCACCAGCACGCGAATCAGGCCCATCGCGTTGGCCAGCGTCTCGCCCTGGCCATCTTCGGCCAGCGTCTTGCGCTCGATCAGCCCCAGGATGATTTCCCGCGCCCAGATTGCCCCCTGCAACACGGCGGCAATGGTGAAGAGGAAGGCGATCGTCTTGAACAGTATCGCAGGCGGATCGGCATAACCCGCGACCAGCTTGGCCGCGACCATGACCATGAAGAAATGGGATGTCCGCGCCACCGCCCGGCCCAGCACATTGGCATAGCCCAGCGGGTCGCCATAGGCACCGCGCCACCTTTTGCCGAACGAACGCAGCGCCGCCAGCAGGAGGTAGATCAGAACGCCCGCGCCAATGGCGACGATGATCTGGACATAGTGAACAGCGAACCAATCGCTGGTCGATCGCCACATTTCGACGAAATCGGGCGCGCGCACCGATGCGGCGGCGGCAGGTTCAGTTTTATTGGCCATGCTGGTCCCGTTAGTCTGTATCAGGCTAAAGTGTCGAGAAATGCGATGAGTCCGCGTTCCTCGCGAGACAGATAGCGTGTTGAACGCGGCAGGCGAAGCCCCGCGCGCCATGCGTCTTGCCCATCCTTGCACAGGTCGAGCAGGGCAGGGTGGATATAGCTTTTGCGGCTGATCGCGGGCGTATTGCCCAGCGCGGCCGCCACCGGCTCCAGCAAGGCCTTCATCGACACCGGACCGGCGGCCAATGTGGCAAAGGCGACGGTCGATGCGCCCCAGGTGCGGAAATGCTTGGCGGTAAAGGGGCCGCCCATGGCCCGCGCGATATAGGCGTTGACGTCGCTCGACGTGATCGGCCGCGCCTCGCCATCCTCGTCCAGATATTGGAACAGATGCTGGCCCGGCAAATCCTGCACCTGCCGCACGAAGCGAAGCAGCCTTTTGTCGGTCAGCGTCACCTGATGCTGCTTGCCCGACTTGGCGCGATAGCGCAGCGTCAGCGCCTTGCCGGTCAGGTCGATATGGCGGCGGCGCAGCGTCGTCGCGCCGAAACTCTTGTTCGTGGTTGCATAATATTCATTGCCCACGCGCAACCGGCCCAGATCCAGCAGCCGCACGACAGCCGCGATAGTCCGTTCCTTGCGCAACCCGCGCTGCGACAGGTCCGCTTCCAGTTGCGCGCGCAATTTGGGCAGGGCGCGACCGAAGCCGGCGCAGCCCTCATATTTCTGCGCCTCCCGCGTCGCGCGAAAATCGGGATGATAGCGATATTGCTTGCGGCCCCGCTCGTCATGCCCCGTCGCCAATATATGGCCATGGGGCATCGGGCAGAACCAGCAATCGCGATACGCAGGCGGCAGGGCGATGGCGTTCAGCCGGCCAATCTCGTCCCGGTCGGCGATGCGCCCGCCATCGGGCTGGTAATAGCCCCAGCCGCTCTTGAGCGCGCGTCGTGAAATGCCGGGGATGCTGTCATCGACATGGATAAGGGGTTGGCTGGCCATATTTTCCTTCTCATGGCCAAAAACCCACCTTTCATCGCTTCGTTCCGCAACGGGTCGGGCAGTGGTCCGTTAGCCTGTCTCCCATCAGGCGCAAGGAGAAGCCCCATGCCCGCCATTACCAACAGCCGCATCCTCATCATCGCGACCGACGGATTCGAGCAGTCCGAATTGTTCGATCCCCGCGACGCCCTGATCGCGGCGGGGGCCAGTGTGACGCTCGCCTCGCCGGACCTGGACCCTATTCAGGGCATGAAGCATGATGAGAAAGGCGACACGATCACCCCCGACATTCGGCTCGATGCCGTCAGGATAGAGGGATATGACGGGCTGATCCTGCCCGGCGGCGTCGCCAATCCCGATACGCTGCGCACCAATGCCGCCGCCGTGTCGCTGGTGCGCGCCTTCGTGACCACGGGCAAGCCAGTCGCCGCGATCTGCCATGGTCCATGGCTGTTGGTGGAGGCTGACGTGGTGAATGGCCGGACCGTCACTGGCTGGCCATCGGTCCGCACCGACCTTCGCAATGCAGGCGGGAATGTGGTCGATCACGCCGTCGTGGTGGACGGCAACATCATCACCAGCCGCAAGCCCGACGATATCCCCGCCTTCATCGAAGCATTCAGCAAGGCCGTGGCAGAAGCCGGAACCGTTACGGCCTGACCTGTGTGCCGCCGCCCGCCCGCCATGGGACCGGGCGGCGGCGCAGCGTCGAGACATGCGCCAGCGCCAGCGTCGCGCAGACGATGGCGGCGGGGAAGGCGACGGGCAGAGAGGCAGGCCAAAGCACCGGCGCTATCGCCGCAGCGACCAGCCCGCCCAGCGCCAGTCCCAGCGCATGAGCCTCCCCGTCGGGACCGCGCAGCCAGAACAGGCAGGCGCTCATCCCGGTCATGAAGCCGATCATGTAGCGGATCGTCTCGCCGACAGCGCTCAACCCGATCAGGATCAGCAACACCAGCACCGCGCCGACCACGCGCCGCGACAGTCGGGCCAGCACATGGGTGCAGACGGGATAGACCAGTAATTCGCACAGCGACGCGGCGATCAGGATCGCCTGCGCGCGCGCGCCATTGCCAGCGATCAGCGCGACGGTCGCCGCCGCGCCCCAGGGGATCAGTCGCAACGGCGCCATGCGGATATGGCTGATCCAGCTGCGCCAGCCATCGCGCATGTCCCAACGCCGGTCGGCCAGCCGCAACTGGAACGCGCCGATGATGAACAACGCCTCGACCCCCCAGGGCAGCAGCCCCGGCGCGATCAGCGGCGACGCCAGCAGCAGCCCCAGCAACAGGCCATGAACCAGCCCCAGCGCGCGCAGCTCGCCGCTCATGCCAGCGCCCCGCGCGGCCGGTTCATCGCCGCGTTGAGGTCGATCCGTGCCGCGGCCTTCCGCCGTCGGCTCAGATAAGTGTCCAGACCGATCTGGAGCGCCAGCATCATGAAGATGAAGGGCTGATAGGCGATGCCCACGAACAGCGATCCGATCATATAGATGATATGCCCCTGTTGCAGCGCCAGCGCGAAGGGCGCGATCCACGCCTCGTCCGGTCCCGCCCTTTTGCGATACATACGGCGGATCATTTCGGTGCGGATGAAGCAGATGCCGTGGATCAGCGCCCAGATCAGGAAGCCGAAATAGCCCTGTTCGCCCAGCATCTCGAAATAGGCGCTGTGATAGGCGCGGCCCTTGTCCGTCACCAGCCGTCGCTCGACCCGCTTCGCGTCTCCTTCGCCCACTTCGCTCTGCGCGAAATAGGTAAAGCTGTTCTGGAGATAATTGTCGAAGCCGCCGCCGCCCGGATGGGTTTTCACATAGTCGAGCGTCCACATCCATACCGCCACGCGGGTGGATGCGCTTTCGTCGCCCTGATGATTTTCGATCGTCTGCATCCGCTGGGTGAAGCTGGCGGGCAGGAAGGGGATGGAAACAAGCGCCGCGAGCAGCATCAGCGGCCCATAGACGAAACGGCGCGGCGATCGCACGAGCATCAACCCCGCCAGAATGACGATGCAAACAAGGCCCGTCCGCGCTTCGGTGCCGATCGGCATCAGCAGGCAGGCCAGGCACAGGCAGTAGCAAAATGCCTTCACCCGCCAGTCGTCCGGCGAAAAGATGGTGCCATGTTTCGCCAGCCACAGGATCAGCGGGATCAGCGATATGGCGACGCAGCTGATGATCGACCCTTCATACAGGCCGCTATTATTGTCGACCATCAGGTTCAGCACACCATAGCCGCCGCCCGACAAAGCGGTTTTCATGCCGCCATTGATGATGATCGTGCTGGCGCACAGGATCATGACAACCGTCATCGCCTCGATTCGCAACCGGGTGCGCAGGGTGAGCGGCAGGAAGATGCCCGCGATGATCGCCTTCCACACCCAGTTCCATTTGGTCAGCGCCTCGGCGGGGAAATCGGCGGTCGCGGTGGTATAGCCGCACCAGACCAGCAGGATCAGCAGCAGCACCTGTCGCGCGGAAAAGCGGCAATCCTTCTTGTCGTCGATCACCAGCCAAGCCCCCACCATCGCGGCAAAGGCGATGGCGGAAATCGGGATCGAATTGAGCAGGAAATAGGACAGGCGCTGGGGCGACACGATGTCGATATAGGCATAGACCGCGACCAGCAGGAACGGCCGCCTAAGCCCCATCAGGAAAAACACGGCCAGGAAGGCAAGGAAGAACAGGTCACGCATCGCGCGCGCTCTCCTCTACCGGTGGATCACGATCCAGATCGGCGCGCGGCAACAGCCGCCACGCGGCGAGCAGGATCACGCCATGGCTGATCAGCAGGGACAGGGTGTCGATCATTGCGTCTTGGTGGTTCCACTGGCTACCCGACCCTCCCTAACGCGACACAGTTGACGGGCCGTTAAACCTTTTGTGGTTAAGTCCATGGGCTATGACCCATATTCTTCATGTGCTGGACCACAGCCTGCCACTGCACAGCGGCTACACCTTCCGCACCCGAGCCATCCTGCGGGCGCAGCTGGCCAGGGGCTGGGAGGTGCGCGGCATAACCGGGCATCGCCACAGTGCGACGGGGCCGCTGGAGGAGATGGTCGATGGCCTCCATTTCCACCGCACCCCCGGCGCGCCGGCGACCGGCAATCCGGTGCTGCGCGAATGGCGCGACATTGCCGCCCATGCCGACGCGATCGAGGCACTGGTGCAGCAATGGCGGCCCGACATCATCCACGCCCATTCGCCCGTGCTGAACGCCATCGCCGCGCAGCGCGTCGCCAAGCGCCATGGCATCCCCTTGGTCTATGAAATCCGCGCCTTCTGGGAAGATGCGGCGGTCGGCAACGGCACGGGGACGGAGGGCAGCCCGCGCTACTGGCTGACCCGCCAGCTCGAAACCCATGCCGTGCGCAATGCCGATGCGGTCGCGGTCATCTGCGAAGGGCTGCGCAGCGATCTCGCCACGCGCGGCATCGACCCGGCCAAGATCATCGTGTCGCCCAATGGTGTCGATATGGACCAGTTCGGAACGCCCGTGCCGCGCGATCCGGCGCTGACGGCACAACTGGGCCTGGAAGGGGCGGACGTCGTCGGCTTCATCGGCAGCTTCTATGATTATGAAGGGCTGGACGATCTGATCGCCGCGATGCCGCGACTCGTCCGCGCCCGACCAAAAGCCAAGTTGCTGCTGGTCGGTGGCGGCCCGCGCGAACAGGCTTTGCGCGATCAGGCGCTGGCCTCCCCCTTTGCCGACCATATCGTCTTTGTCGGGCGCGTTCCGCACGATCAGGTCGAACATTATTATGCCCAGATCGACATATTGGCCTATCCGCGCAAGGCGATGCGTCTGACCGATCTGGTCACGCCCCTAAAGCCGCTCGAAGCCATGGCGCAGGGGCAGCTGGTCGCCGCGTCCAGCGTGGGCGGCCATCGCGAACTGATCGAGGATGGCGTCACCGGGACCTTGTTCCCGCCAGACGATCCGGCAGGCATGGCAGCCGCGCTGGCGGGCCTGTTTGCCGATCGCACGATCTGGGACGAACGGCGCGCGCGCGCCCGCGCCTTTGTCGAGCGTGAGCGTAACTGGTCGTCAAACATATTGCGTTACGAACCTGTTTACCAGCGGCTGCTGGCGCGTCCTGCCGGCACGCGCGCGGCGGCCTGAGCGAGGTTTGAAGAAGCAAAGTGGCCATGAAGGCAGCACCGACAAGAGGGATCGCCATCATGGCGCTGGGCGGCCTGGCCGCGGCGCTGTTGGTGCTGTGGATTCCGGTCGGGTTGATCGAAATGGTCGTGGCGTCGAGCGGCCTGTCGGAAAGTTTGCCCGCCGCCGCACCGCCGCTGGGGTTCAAAGCCCGGCTGCTGCTGGCGGGTTTCGCCGCTCTGATGGCGGTGGGACTGATGGGGATGATGCGCCGGCAGGACCGGCCAGCTGAACAAGAAGGGCGCAGGTTGCGCGTCCAGGGAGCAAGAAAAATGGGTTTCGCCTTTTCCAAACTGACCGCGCTGGCGCGGGGACGTGCTGCCCCTGTCGATGACGCCATTCCATCGCTGCGCCGCGCCGATGCGCACCCCGATGCGCCCGCCCGCGCGCCGATCTTCGCCAGCCGCGACTTTAACGGTCTCGACATTTTTGCCCGTCCCGACGCGATCCGCAGGCCGTTGGTGATGCATCCCGAACCGGAGCAGGACGCTATTGTCCCGTCCGCCGGTCTGGTCATGCCCAGCGCGCCCTTGCCGATTGCCGAGGAAGAATTGCCCTTGCCGACCTTCCAGCGGCCCGCCGCGCCGCTGGTCGAGCCGGACGAAGCGCCGCAAGACGCAGCGCCCGTCACGCCCCCGCCGCTTGATCCCATCCCGACCCAGGGTCTGTCGATCACTGAACTGACCCAGCGGCTGGAACGCGGCCTCGCCCTGCGCAGCCGCGCCCCGTCGGCGGAAACAGGCGCCGTGCGGGTCATCGCCGACATGCCGGTCACACCCGCCGTGCCGGTGCGCGACATGGTGGCGCAGGACGCCGACGATGCCCTGCGCGCTGCGCTCGGTGCATTGCGCAGCATGGCTGGCCGGGGGCGCTAACCCCCTACCAGTCCTCGATCGTCAGCGCGGACAGCTCCAGCCAGATTTCATCCTCGCCCTCCCGCACCTCATCAATACTGATGTCGGCGACGAAATGGCGAGGCAGCTGCCATTCCGCGCTTTCTATGCCTTCGACAAAATCGCAGAGTCGCGTTGCAACCTGCGCGCCGGACAGGCGTAGCGCGATGACATGGCGACGCCCCTCGAACAGGGCGCTGGCCCAGGGGCGGCTCACCGCGCGCTCGATCGTCGTCGGCGCGCCAGCGCGCTTGAGCAACTGCTCAAGCAGGCGCGGCAACGGGTCGCGCTGGGTTTTTCCTATCGGTTTGTTTCGGACCAGATTTTCAGGCCGAAATCCATGATGCACGCTTGTCATTGACTGATGCTCCTGCGATATGTGTTCATGAAATGTTCTATTCGTCTCCTCACGCGGTCCCCCGGCTCGCGCCCTTGGCGCAGGTCGAAAACCAGCCGTGGATCGCGCGTGCTGGCGCGACCGAAGGTGGTTGGCGGCATGTCATATTGGCGAAGGAATCGTTCGATCGCATGCAGCAGCATCGGCTTCTTTCTCCCCTGTTGGTCCGACTCGCCCGCTGCAAGCCGATAGGTATATTCCTATCTCTAAGCCAATTTCCTACTTGTCTAGGAAAATTCCTATCATTATGGACTGGATATGGATGAATCGCAGAACGCCCGGATTGCGCTGGATCGGCTGATTGCCGAACGAGGGGAGAATTATGCCGATCTGTCCCGGCTGATCGGTCGCAACCCCGCCTATATCCAGCAGTTCATCAAACGCGGCACCCCGCGCAAACTGGACGAGGCGGACCGGCATGTGCTGGCCCGCTATTTTGGCGTTGCCGAACAGATGCTGGGGGGCAGCGTCGCGCCGGTGGCCATCCCCGCCCGCACGCGGGGGATGCCCGCCGTGGTGGCGGTGCCGCGCCTGGCGCTGGGCGCGTCGGCGGGCGTCGGCACGCTGGACGATGATGAGCGCGCCGCCGGCGTGATGGCGTTCGACGCCCACTGGCTCCGCCATTTGGGGGTACGGCCGCAGCGCGTGTCGATCATCCGCGTCGATGGCGAATCGATGGCGCCGACGCTCAGCGATGGCGACGACATCATGGTCGATCATGACGATGACGCCACCCGGCTGCGCGACGGCGTCTATGTATTGCGGCTCGACGGGGTGCTGATGGTCAAGCGGATCGCGATGGGACCATTGCGCGGGCGCTTCAGCGTCGTCAGCGACAATCTCCATTATCCCGACTGGACCGATATTGACCCGGCGCTGGTGGATATTGTCGGGCGAGTCGTCTGGACCGGCAGGCGTCTGGTTTAGCGGGCGAGGCCTTCCTATCTCTGCGCCAAAGGAGTCCTGATTTGAACGATAATGGCGCGGTGATCCGCAAGGCTGTGGAATGGCGCGGCCCCAGGCTGGCGCTGGCGACGGTGGTGTCGACCTGGGGTTCCGCCCCACGCCCGCGCGGCAGCCATATGATCGTGCATCAGGACGGGCGCTTTGAAGGCAGCATTTCGGGCGGCTGCGTCGAAAACGACGTGCTGCATCGCGCCGCCGAGGTGATCGCCGGGCGCGCCGCCCATGTCGCGACCTATGGCGTGGCCGATGGCGATGCCTGGGAAGTCGGCCTGCCCTGCGGCGGGGAAATAGCCGTCCTCGTCCAGCCGGTGGGGGAGGGTGGCTTTGCCCCCGACCTGTTCGACCGGATCGAGACAGCCAGCGCGCGGGGCCGGGCGCTGACGCTGGCGACCGATCTTGCCAGCGGGGTCACGCGCGAACAGGCGGGCGAGGGCGATTTCCTCAACCGCTATGATCCGCCACGCCGCCTGCTGATCGTCGGAGCAGTGCAGATCGCCCAGTCGCTGGTCCCGCTGGCGCAGGCGATCGGCGTGACCCCGGTGGTGATCGACCCGCGCGGTCGGTTCCTGACCGCGGAACGCTTCCCCGGCGTTGAACTGGACGATCGCTGGCCCGACGAAGCGATCGCGGCGCGCTTTCCCGGCGAATCGACCGCCGTGGTGACGCTCAGCCATGATATCAAGATTGACGATCCGGCGCTGGAGGCCGCGCTGCGCGCGCCCACCGGCTATGTCGCCGCGCTTGGATCGCGCAAGAGCCACGCCGCACGGCTGGAGCGGCTGGCTTGGCAGGGCTTCGGCGCGGATGATCTCGCGCGAATCGACGGCCCGGCGGGACTGGATATCGGCGCGATCGGCGCGGCGGAAATTGCGCTGTCGATCACGGCAGGGATGGTGGCAGGCTTCAACGCCCGGCGCTGAAACAAACTGCCCCCTGCCGCAAGGGATGGGGCAGGGGACACATCCCAGAAGCTGTCGGGCAAAAAGGACGCTGCCGCCTAGCAGGATGATCGCACAGATCAATCCTGTTTTGCGCTTGGTCTGTAACTTTCTGTCCCAGATTGATATTTTACAGTAGTAATATTACGCGGATCAGCAGCATTTTCCGCCATTTTTGCCGCCATAGCGCGCTTCCTGCCGATCGCGAAAAAACTGCGTCCGGTCCATCGCGGGCTGGTCGGGATGATGGGTCAGCATATGGCGCAGATAGGCGTCATAGTCAGGCATCCCGACCATCAGCCGCGCGGTCTGCCGCAACAGGCGCAGAAATCCGCTCATTCCGCCGGCACCAGTTGCGCCGGAATTTCGCGCGCTGTCGGCGCTGCGATTCGCCGCGCGGCAATGCAGGTGCGGATGGTGAAGACCAGCAGCGCCAGCACGACCGACAGGAACAGCGCGACCAGCGCCGCATCGACCCGGTCGTTGAAAATGATGCGCTCCATCTGTGCCATCGATTTGGCCGGGGCCAGCACCTCGCCCGCGTCTGCCGCTGCGCTGAATTTCGCGGCATGAGCCAGAAAACCGACCTTGGCATCAGCCGAAAACAGCTTCAGCCATCCTGCCGACAAAGTGCAGACCAGCAGCCAGGCGGTCGGGATCATCGTCACCCAGGCATAGCGGTCGCGCTTCATGCGGAACAGCACCACCGTCCCCAGCATCAGCGCGATCGCGGCGAGCATCTGGTTCGAAATGCCGAACACCGGCCACAGCGTGTTCACCCCGCCCAGCGGATCGGTGACCCCCTGATGCAGGAAAAAGCCCCAGGCCGCGACCGTCAGCGCGGTGGCGACGATGCCCGGCATATGGCCCTTGCTCTCCTTGAAGCTTGGCACCGCCAGCCCGATCAGATCCTGCAACATGAAGCGCCCGGCGCGCGTCCCTGCGTCCACGGCGGTCAGGATGAACAGCGCCTCGAACAGGATCGCGAAATGATACCAAAAGGCCTTCATGCCCTCGCCGCCGACGACATGGCTGAATATCTCCGCCATCGCCACGGCAAGCGTCGGCGCGCCGCCCGCGCGGCTGATGATGCTATGTTCGCCGACATCTTTCGCCGTCTGGGTGATGAGGTCCGGCGAGATCGGAAAGCCCATGGCGGTAACTGCGGCTGACGCGGTCGCCGCATCGGTGCCGATCAGTGCGGCGGGGCTGTTCATCGTAAAATAGATGCCGGGGTCCAGGATCGACGCACCGACAAGCGCCATGATCGCCACGAACGCCTCCATCAGCATCGCCCCATAGCCGATCACCGGCGCATGACCCTCGCTGGCGATCAGCTTGGGCGTGGTGCCGCTGGAAATCAGCGCATGGAAGCCCGACACCGCGCCGCAGGCGATGGTGATGAACAGGAAGGGGAACAGGCCGCCCGCCCATACCGGCCCGCCGCCATCCACAAACTGCGTCAGCGCCGGCATTTTGAGCGGAGGCGCCATGATGACGATGCCGACCGCCAGCGCCGCGATCGCCCCGATCTTGAGGAAGGTGGACAGATAATCGCGCGGCGCGAGCAGCAGCCATACCGGCAGCACGGAAGCCACCGCGCCATAGCCGATCAATATCCAGCACAGCGTCAGCGGCGTGAAGGTAAACACCGGCCCCCAGAAGGGCGAAGCCGCCACCGCCTGCCCATAGACGATCGCCGCCAGCAGCCCGACCAGCCCCAACAGCGACACTTCGCCGATCCGCCCCGGCCTGATCCAGCGTGTATAGGCCCCCATGATCATCGCCAGCGGCACGGTCGCCGCTACGGTGAACATGCCCCACGGGCTCTCCGCCAGCGCCTTGACCACGATCAGCGCCAGCACCGCCAGGATGATGACCATGATCATGAACGCACCGAACAGGGCGATCGTCCCGGCCCATTGTCCCATTTCCATGCGGATCAGCTCGCCCAGCGACTTGCCGTCGCGGCGCATGGAAATGAACAGGATCATGAAATCCTGCACCGCGCCCGCCAGCACGACCCCGACGATGATCCAGAGCGTGCCGGGCAGATAGCCCATCTGCGCCGCCAGCACCGGCCCGACCAGCGGACCCGCGCCCGCAATCGCCGCGAAATGATGGCCGAACAGGACGGTGCGATCGGTCGCGACATAGTCCAGCCCATCGGCACGGCGCAGCGCCGGGGTGGGCCGCGACGGGTCGAGCCGCATCACATGGCGCGCGATGAACAGCGCATAATAGCGATAAGCGACCAGAAAGCAGCTGACTGCCGCGACGACGATCCACAGCGCATTGACCGCCTCGCCGCGAGACACCGCAACAACGCCCAGCGCGACCGCGCCGATGATAGCGACTGCTATCCAGGGAAGATGGCGGGTCATCATGCTCTCTCACGCTCGTCAGTAGGAAAGGGCGCACAGTAGGGCGCTGAACCGGAAAGACAATCGCTGGCTAATCGCGCCGGGCAAAGGGCCAGTCGATGACATGGGCCGCCCACAGCGCCCACCAGATGATGACCGGCTGCAACGCCAGGCGCGGGCCATGATAGGCCCAGCCCAGATGCACGCCGCCAATCGCTATATTATGGACAGCATGGTTGATATTGGCGGGCCACACGCACAGCGCATAGAGTGCCAGACCAATGCCTGCCGCCTGGCGCAGACGCGGCACCATCAACCCGACCGCACCCGCAATCTCGGCCAGACCGGTCAGGAAAATCACCGTCGCAGGGTAGGGCACCCAGCCCGGCGTGATGGCGATGAAGCCGCCGGGCGACCGTAAATGCGCGACCCCCGCGACCAGATAGGCCAGCGCCAGCACCCACCGCGCGATCCTGCGGGCGCGGCTTTCGTTCACCGCTTGCGCACAAATTCGGCGCGCAGCACCAGCCCCTTGATCCCGTCAAACTTGCAGTCGATTTCCTGCGCATCCCCGGTCAGCCGGATCGACTTGATCAGCGTGCCCCGCTTCAGCGTCTGGCCCGCGCCCTTGACCGTCAGATCCTTGATCAACGTCACCTGATCGCCATCGGCCAGCACATTGCCCACCGAATCGCGCACTTCGACACTGTTCGGCTCACTGTCGGCCTGCATCGCATCGGCGGCGCTGATCCATTCGCCGGTCGCTTCGTCATAGACATAATCGTCGTCGGCCATGGTCATGCGCTCCTGTTCGTTGCGCAGTCCATAGGCGCTGGGGCCGCCAAGCGCCAGCGATCAGCCGATCGTCACCGCTTCCAGCACCGCCGCGCGCAGTTCGGGCAGGCCCATGCCCTTTTCGGCGGACGTAGCGATGATGTCGGGATGGGCGGCGGGGCGCTTGCGAATCGCGTCGGCGGTCGCTTGCGTCACTGCCGCCAGTTCGCTCGCCTTGATCTTGTCCGCCTTGGTCAGGATGATGCGATAGCTCACCGCCGCGCCGTCCAGCATGTCCAGCATGTCGGTATCGACCTCCTTGATGCCGTGGCGGCTGTCGATCAGCACCAGCGCCCGCTTCAATGCCGCGCGGCCGCGCAGATAATCGTTCACCAGGAACTTCCATTTGCGCACCACATCCTTGGGTGCCTTCGCATAGCCATAGCCGGGCATGTCGACCAGGCGGAAGCGCAGCGGCTCACCCACCTCAAAGAAGTTCAGCTCCTGCGTCCGCCCCGGCGTGTTCGACGTGCGGGCCAGATTGTTGCGATTGGTCAGCGCGTTGAGCAGCGATGATTTGCCGACATTGGACCGGCCCGCAAAGGCGACCTCGTTCACTGCCATGTCGGGCAGAAATTCCAGCGTCGGCGCGGATTTGAGGAAGGTGATCGGCCCGGAAAAAACCTTGCGCGCTTCTTCGGTCAGGTCGGTATTGTCTTGGTCGATCATATAAAATCCGTTCGCCCTGAGCCTGTCGAAGGGCCGTTCTTCTCTTCAAGAAGAGCAGGGCTTCGACAAGCTCAGCCCGAACGGCATTAAAGTGCCTACTTCGCGACCGCCGCGTTCAGCACGGGATGCTTGCGATACAGCCACCATTGCTGCGCCATCGACAGGCAGTTGTTGGTGATCCAGTAGACCAGCAGGCCCGCCGCGAACGGCGCCATGATGAACATCATCATCCACGGCATGATCGAGAAAATCTGCTGCTGCATCGGGTCCATCTGCGCGGGGTTCAGCTTGAACTGCAACCACATCGAAATGCCCAGCAGCACCGCCAGCACGCCGATCGCCAGGAAGGATGGCGGGGTGAAGGGCAGCAGGCCAAACAGGTTCAGGATATGCAGCGGGTCCGGCGCGGACAGATCCTTGATCCACAGGATGAAGGGCTGGTGCCGCATTTCGATCGTCAGCATCAGCACCTTGTAGAGCGCGAAGAAGATCGGGATCTGGATGAAGATGGGCAGGCACCCGGCCAGCGGATTGACCTTCTCCGTCTTGTACAGCGCCATCATCTCCTGCTGGAGCTTGGGCTTGTCGTCCTTATACTTCTCCTGCAGCGCCTTCATCTTGGGCTGCACCGCGCGCATCGCCGCCATGCTGGCGAACTGGCGCTGGGCGACCGGGAACATCAGGCCACGCACCACGAAGGTCAGGCAGATGATCGCCACGCCGAAATTGCCCAGCGTCTCGAACAGCCAGTGCAGCAGTGCGAAGATCGGCTGCTCGAACCAGTAGAACCAGCCCCAGTCGATCGCGCGGTCGAACAGCTTGACGCCGTCGCGTTCATAGGCCTGGAGCGTCTTGACCTCCTTGGCGCCGACGAACAGCCGCAACGATTGCGTCACCGCTTTGCCCGGCGCCAGCATCGTCGAATCGAGGGCGACATCGGCCTGATATTGGGTGCCAGCACCTTTACGGAACTGCGCCGCGACATCGGCGTCCTTGCCCGGCACCAGCGCCGACAACCAATATTTGTCGGTAAAGCCGATCCAGCCGCCCTTGGACTGGAAATCGCGGGTGGACGGACCTTCGTCCAGATCCTTGTAGTTCACATCATAATTGGCCGCATTGTTGAACACGCCCATCGGGCCGATATGGATGGTCCAGGTATCGGGGTCCTTGGGGATGCTGCTGCGGCTGATATAGCCATAGGGCTTCACGCCTACCGCGCCGGTGCCGCTGTTGGACACTTTTTGCGCGGCGGAGATCATGTAATTTTCATCGACGCTCAGGCGAATCTCGAACGTCTGGCCAGCGCCATTATTCCAGCTGAGCGTGACGGGACTCGTCGGGGTCAGTTCGCGGCCCTGCGCGGTCCAGACTGTGTCCTTGCCCGGCGTTTTCAGCCCTTCGCCCTGCCAGCCGAAACCGGCGAAATAGGCGTCCTGCGTACCGGCAGGCGAATAGAGGCGCACCGCAGGCGAATCCTTGGCGATCGTCTCGCTATAGGTCGGCAGCACGATGTCATCGATGCGCGCGCCCTTCAGGTTGATCGACCCGTCCAGCTTGGGCGTGCGAATGGGGATGCGCGGGCTTTCCTTCAGCACCAGCGCGCGGTCGCGAATCGCGGTTACACTGTCGGCGGCGGGGTCCGCTGCGGGGTTGGCGACCGCTGTCGTCTTGCCACCCTCTATCTTCGTTGCGGGCGGATTGGCCGCCGGGAAGAAATAGGTCGAAACATAGGGCCAGCCGAACAGGATCGCCGCGGTCAGCAGCACCGCCAGAATAATATTCTTCTTGTCGTCCACGTTGTTCGGCTCCGCCGTCTTATATCTGTGTCAGGGGACCGGGTCATAGCCCGAACCGCCCCATGGGTGGCATCGCATTAGCCGCTTACCCGCCAGCCAGCTACCCTTGATCGCGCCATATTTGCGCACGGCCTGGATCGCATATTCCGAACAGGATGGGGCATAACGGCAGGAAGGGGGCAGGATGCGCGAAGGGCCGATCTGCCAGAAGCGCGCGATCAGGATCAGGATGCGGGCAATCATTTGCCCTTGCCCCGGCCATGACCGGCACGCAGCCCGTTGCGCGGCGGCGCGTCGCCAGGCTGGGCGCGCGCAATCTTGCGCAGCGCCTTTTCCAGTTCGGTGCGCAGCAGGGCGAAATCGCGTTCCTTGCCACCGTCGCGGCCAATCAGCACATGATCGGCACCGGCATAGCCATGCAGCGGCAGCAATTCGCGTGCGAGAACGCGAAAGCGGCGCTTCATCCGGTTACGGATGACGGCGCCGCCAATCTTTTTCGTGACCGTGATGCCAAAGCGCATCGCCGGATCGCCATCGTCGCGTTCGCGCACCAGCAGGACGAATCCCGGCATGGGTGCGCGCTTGCCGCGATTGGCCGCCAGGAAATCGGCCCGCTTGCCCATGATGGCAGGCGCAGCCGAAGGCGGCCCTTCGATCAGGCGCTCAGGCTCTTGCGGCCGCGCGCACGACGGGCGCGGATGATGTTGCGGCCGCCGGGGGTCGCCATGCGGGCGCGATAACCGTGACGGCGCTTCCGAACCAGATTGCTCGGCTGAAAAGTGCGCTTCATCGTTCATTCCTCAAAAAACAACTAGAGAATCGGGCGTGACAAAAAAGGGCCGCCAAAGCAGCGGCCGCATGTTCAGGGGGCGTCCGATAGGCAAATGGGGGGGGGAAGTCAATGGCAGGATGCGCCTGCATCATGCAGTTCGTGCTCCTGCGAAGGCAGGAGCCCAGTCCGGCCTTGCCGCATGACCGCGCGGGCGGAACTGGGTTCCTGCCCGCGCAGAAACACCAGGCTTTCCTACTTCCCCCGCGCCGCCGCGACGCCGCTCTTTAGCGCGTCGAAGCCGACCGCGCCGTTCAGCACCTGGTCGCCAATCACGAAGGTCGGCGTGCCGCTTGCCTGCAATTTCTGGGCAAGCGCGATGTTGGACTGGATTTCTGCGTCATATTTGCTCGATGTGATCGCGGCTTCCGCGTCAGGCTTGCTGATGCCCGCCTTCGCCGCTGCTGCGACGATGGTGTCGCGCGTCACCTTGCCCGCGCCATAGAGCGCCTTGTGATAGGCCATATATTGGCCCCGCTCGGCCGCCAGCAGCGATACTTTGGCCGCGTCGCTGCTTTCTTCCGACAGGATCGGCAGTTCGCGATACACGACCTTCACCTTGGTATCCGACCCTACCAGCTTCGCAAGATCGGGCAGCGATGCGCGGCAATAGCCGCAGGCATAGTCGAAAAATTCAACCACGGTGACGTCGGCATTGGCCGTGCCTTCCCACGCCCCGGCATAGGGTCTTTCCAGCGCCGCGCGATTGTCGGAAATCGTCCCCGACATCCGCTTCGCCTGCAATTTCTCGATTGCCTGCGGGATGATCTCGGGATGCTCAAGGATATAGTCGTGGACGATTTTCTCGATCGCGCTTTTGTCCGTGGCAGTCACGCCAGCGGGAGCCTGCACGGCCAATGCGGTCCCGGCGGCCGCCGCGATAAAGGCGAAAGCGCCAAGGGTCATCTGGATCATCCTGTTGGAAAGGGCCGCGCGGAATGTCGGCCGGTTTTGCTGCGTCATCTTATCGTTTCTTCCGCTGCTGCTCGATCGCCGCGCGCGATACCATGGCGATATCCTGCGCCCGCAGATAGTCAATCGTACCCGGTTTCAGCCCCTGCATCGCCGCGTCGGCGCTGCGCAGCGCCATCGGATGTTCGCCGATCATGGCATAGCGTTCGGCCGTCGCCAGCGCCGCGCGGGTTGTGTCGCCGCGCCGTTCATAGACGACGCCCAGCTGATACCAGGCGAAGGGATTTTCCCGATCGCGCGCCACCGCCAGCCGCAACACCTGCTCGGCCTCGGCAAAATTCGCCTCATCTTCGGTCGCGATCAGCGCATGGGCCAGCAGCACCGAAATCAGCGGCTGGTTGGTCAGCCGCACCGCCTCGCGCAGCGGCGCAACCGCGTCCTTGGGACGGCCGCTTTCCAGCAATATCTGGCCTTTCAGCTCCAGAAAATAGGGGTCGTCCGGCGCCGCCGTCAGCAGCGCGTCCGCTTCATAGAGCGCGCGTTGCGGATAGGCGCTTTTGTGCCAGGCATAGGCTCTGGCATAATGGGCCGGGATCGACTGGTCGCTTTCGGGATGTTTCTGCAAAGTTTGCGTCGGTTCGGACACGAAGCCGACCAGCTTGGCCTTGATCCGCTCGAACCGCTGCTCCAGCCCCCGATCGACCGGCTTTTCCCACGCCGGGTCGACCGTATAGACCTCGCGCAGCACATTGATGCGTTCGCCCGACAGCGGATGGGTGCGGCCATAACTATTGTCCTGCGGGATCGCGAGGCGATATTCCTGATTTTGCAGCTTCTTGAAAAACTCCAGGCTGCCCCGGCCACTGACGCCCGCTGCGCTCAGATAGCGCGCCCCCGCCAGATCGGCGGAGCTTTCCTGCCCGCGCGAAAAGGCCAGGAATTTGGTCATCGCGGCCTGCTGGCCCAGCCCCATAATGCCCATGCCCGCTTCTGCGCCGCCCGCCGCGATGGCGGCGGCACCCAGTACCAGACTCAGCAGCGTGACGCCGGTCGCCTCACGAATCCCCTCGCCAAAGCGGACGATATGGCCACCCTCGATATGCCCCAGTTCATGCGCCACCACGCCCTGCAGCTGGTTCACATTGTCGGCCTGCGCGATCAGCCCGCTATGCACCCACACATATTGGCCGCCCGCGACGAAGGCGTTGATTTCGGGATCGTTGATGACCAGCACTTCAACATTGCGCGGGTCCATACCCGCCGCCTTGACCAAAGGCGCGGACATGTCGGCCATGAAGGCTTCGGTCTCCGCATCGCGCAAGATGCTCTGCGCCAGCGCCGGGCGCGCCATCAGCATGAACGCACCCAGCAGCAGGGCAAGCCATCGGAACAGTCGAACCATCACGCGCCGCCACTGCCATGCAGGCCATGAACAGCCGGTGAAGCGTCGGCCCGAACGAAAAACGCCGCTGCGCACCGGATAGGACCGGACGAGCAGCGGCGTTTTTTCATCAGCGAGCGAGCCGGTCTTTATTGACCGAAGGTACGCTGCCACCAGCCGCGACGCGGCGAGCCATCTTCATTCACGCCTTCGGCTTCGTTTTCCGCTGCCACTGTCTCGGCAGCAGGCGCTTCCTCAGCCACAGCAGGGGCTTCGACGGCAGGTGCCGCTTCTGCTTCCACCGCGATGTCAGCCTTCTTGCGCCGGGTGCGCTTCGGCTTGGCAGGCGCTTCTTCTGCTACCGGCGCTTCGACCACGGCTTCCGGCGCAGCAGCATCAGCCTCGATCTGCGCCTTGGTGCGACGACCACGGCGGGGCTTGGCGGGTGCGGCCTCGGTCACGATCTCGGCAGGGGCTTCGACTGCGACCTCAACCGGCGCTTCCTCGGCGATCGCTTCGGTCACCGGCGCGCTGTCGGCCTTGGGCTTGCGGGCGCGGGGACGACGGCGGGTCTTGGGGGCTTCCTCGGCGGGAGCCTCCTCAACAGTGGCGTCCTCGACCACGGGCGCATCCTCGGTAACCGATTCGGCATCCACGGTTTCTGCACCCGCTTCGGCAGCATTTTCACCACCTTCGCGACGACGACGACCGCCACGGCGACCCCGACGGCCACGACGACGGGCAGCGCCCTCTTCCTCGGTTTCGGCGGTGGTTGCAGTGACTTCGGCCTCGCCTTCGCTGTCCTCCGCCGTGCCTTCTTCGGCATCCGTCGCTTCGGCACCAGCTTCGCCTTCTTCCCCGGCTTCACCCTCGACGCGATTGTCGTCGCGCTGGCCGCCACGACGGCGACGACGGCGACGGCGACGGCGATTGCCATCGCGATCTTCGCCCCGGTCGCCCTGTTCGGCGCGGTCGCCGCGCGGCTCACGCTCGGCAACGACCTCTTCCTCGTCCTCGGCCAGCGCCTCTTCTTCTTCCTCTTCCTCCTCGATCAGGTCGAGATCGTCGTCATCCTGATCCATCGGGGCGTAGGTCACGACCCGTTCGGGGCGCGGGCCGCTCGGTTCGACCGACATGCGCGCGCCTTCAACCTCGCCATCGGGCAGGACGACGATGCTGACGCCGTAGCGCTGCTCAATTTCGTCCAGTTCGCGACGCTTGTTGTTGAGGACATAGAAGGCCGCTTCCTGGCTGGCGCGCAGCGTGATGACGTTGCCGCGACCCCGCGCCGCTTCCTCTTCCAGCATCCGCAGTGCGGACAGGCCGGCCGACGACGCGGTGCGGACCAGACCCGTGCCTTCGCAATGCGGGCATTGGCGGGTCGATGCTTCCAGCACGCCCGTGCGCAGGCGCTGGCGGCTCATTTCCATCAGGCCAAAGCCCGAAATCCGGCCGACCTGGATGCGCGCGCGATCGTCCTTCAGCGCGTCCTTCATCGCCTTCTCGACCTTGCGGATGTTGGAGTTCACCTCCATGTCGATAAAGTCGATGACGACAAGGCCCGCCATGTCGCGCAGGCGCAACTGGCGTGCAATCTCGCGCGCGGCTTCCAGATTGGTCGCAACCGCGGTCTGCTCGATGCCATGTTCGCGGGTCGAGCGGCCGGAGTTGATGTCGATCGACACCAAGGCTTCGGTTGGGTTGATGACCAGATAGCCACCTGATTTGAGCTGCACCACCGGGTTGTACATGGCGGCCAGCTGATCCTCGACCCCCGCGCGCTGGAACAGCGACACCGCGTCGGCATAGCCCTTCACCTTGCGCGCATGGCTGGGCATCAGCAGGCGCATAAAGTCCTTGGCGGCCTTATAGCCATGCTCGCCCTCGACGATGACTTCCTCGATATCCTTATTGTAGATATCGCGGATCGCCCGCTTGATGAGGTCGCTGTCATTGTGGATCAGCGCAGGCGCGGCAGACTTCATCGTATTTTCGCGAATCTCGTCCCACAGCCGGGCGAGATAGTCGAAGTCGCGCTTGATCTCGACCTTGGTGCGCTGAAGCCCAGCGGTGCGTACGATGCAGCCCATCGATGAAGGCAGCGCCATGTCGGCGATGATCGACTTCAACCGCTTGCGGTCCGCCGCATTGCTGATCTTGCGCGAAATGCCGCCGCCGTGCGACGTGTTGGGCATCAATACGCAGTAACGACCGGCCAGCGACAAGTAGCTGGTCAGCGCCGCGCCCTTGTTGCCGCGTTCTTCCTTGACGACCTGGACCAGCAGCACCTGGCGGCGCTTGATGACATCCTGGATCTTGTAACGACGGCGCAGCGCCATCCGCTTGCGGCGCAGTTCGTCGGCGGCATCATCGCCACCCCGGCCACGGCCACGCCCGCGGCCATTGCCGCGTCCGCCATTGCCTTCGGTCTCGCCGCCTTCTGCCGGTTCGCCGCCATCCTGCTCGTCATGGCCGTCCTCATCATCATGATGATGGGTCGCCTCGACGGTCTCG
This sequence comes from Sphingobium sp., assembly GCA_023266575.1. Classification (GTDB taxonomy): domain Bacteria; phylum Pseudomonadota; class Alphaproteobacteria; order Sphingomonadales; family Sphingomonadaceae; genus Sphingobium. Next base: position 415,351 of record JAHFPV010000002.1, on the reverse strand, counting down.
ACGCTGCCTTCGCCGTCCTCGTCATCCTCATCGTCGAAATCGGCGCGCAGCGCGGCCTCTTCCTCGGCATGGGCGCGTTCTTCGCGCAACAGCGCTTCACGGTCCTCACGCGGGATCTGATAATAGTCGGGATGGATTTCGCTGAAAGCGAGGAAGCCGTGGCGGTTGCCGCCATAGTCAACGAAGGCGGCCTGCAACGAGGGTTCGACCCGCGTTACCTTGGCCAGATAGATATTGCCCTTGAGCTGCTTGTGCTCAGCGGACTCGAAGTCAAATTCCTCGATCCGGTTACCCTTGACGACCGCGACACGGGTTTCTTCCCGGTGGCGCGCATCGATCAGCATACGCATTGTCATGTAATAGTCTCCGGCGTGGACGGGCTGCGGCACAAGGCCGCGCCGCCACGCGATAGTGAAGGGACGACCACGCGCGCGCCGAAAGGGGCGCAGGTTGCGGCGTCGTCCAGGTTTGAAGGAAATGTTGCGTGTCTGCTGCGTTGGCAGGGCCGGACAAATCGCCGGGCCGGACCATCCACGCCGCATCGCCCGTTACCGGGGCAAGCGTGGAATGGAATTCATGCCTCATGCAGCGTCAACCTGTTACTGGCATCCTTTGGCGCGCAGAGTGCGCGCCGATGCCTCTCTTGATGCCCCGCATCGCCGCCATGAAACAGGCAAGTCTTGCGGGAATGTGAATGGGTAGCAGTCAAAGACCCACGGGGCAACGGCTGCCTGAAATATTATGCCGCCAGTATTTCCAGCATCGCTCTTATCCCCCGTCTTGCTGAAAATCATATTAACCCTCTCATTTTACGGAGCCACAACAGGCTGTGCTTAATCCGGAGTTTAGCGTGGGGACGCTGAACGGATAAGCGCATGACATTTGGCTGGACGGCCCGCATCGATGCGATGCACAAACGGCGCATGTTGCAGAGCCTTGCCCTTGCAAGCACCCTGACGATGGCAGCGCCCGGCAGCGCCGGTGGCATCTATGCCGTCGACGTGCGCGATGATCGCGTCATCGTCCGCTTCGATGATCGGGTCGATGGCGCGTCCGCCTTCCTGCTTGACACGCCACGCCGGATCGCGCTCGACATTAGCGGCGCGCAGGTGGGGCGCGGCCAGTTTGCCCCCGGCAATGGCGCGATCGCCGCCGTGCGTCAGGGTCAGTTGCGCGAAGGCACGGCCCGCGTCGTCCTCGACCTTTCCAGCCCCGCGACGCTGGGCGACGCGCAGATTGCGCCCGACGGCAAATCGCTGAGTTTCCTGCTCAAGGGCGCAACCGACAGCGCGTTTCGCACCGCGGTGGGCCGGGGCCGCACCAATTTCGACGCGCCCGCCAATATGAGCGCCCGGCCGCAAAAGCGGCTCCATTCCATCACCGTGCCGATCCCGTCCATGGCGCGCGGCGTCGCGCTGCCGCCCGTCGAAGGCGCGCGCGACGGCGCCCGCCCGCTGATCGTGATCGATGCTGGCCATGGCGGCCATGATCCGGGCGCGATCAACAAGGAAAATGGCAAGCGCGAAAAGGATGTGACGCTGGCCATTGCCCAGGCGATCCGCGATCAACTGGTCAAGTCCGGCCGCGTCCGCGTGGCGCTGACCCGCGACGATGACAAATATCTCGTGTTGCAGGAACGCTATGGCATCGCCCGCAAGCTGGGCGCGGACCTGTTCATCTCGGTCCATGCCGACGCGGCGGAAAATGCCGAAGCCCATGGCGCGACCGTCTACACCTTGTCCGAAACCGCGTCCGACCGCGAAGCGGCCCGGCTAGCCGCGCGCGAAAACAAGGCCGACATCATCAATGGCGTGAACCTTGGTGGCCAGTCGGGCGACGTCTCCTCGATCCTCATCGACCTGACCCAGCGCGAATCGATGAACATCTCGGCCAGTTTCGCCCGCCTGCTCCAGCGCGAAGCATCGCCCTATGTCCCGTTCCGCAGCGCCTATCACCGCTTCGCATCGCTGATGGTGTTGAAGGCACCCGACACGCCCTCGGTCCTGTTCGAGACCGGCTATATCAGCAATGCCGACGACGCCGCCTTCCTCGCCTCGCGCGAAGGCCAGCAGAAAATCGCCCGCGGCGTCGCCCGCGCGGTAGAAGTCCACTTCGCCCGCAAGCTGGCGATGCATGGGGGTGCGGCAGGGGGCTGATTGCTACCGCCACTAGGAGATATTCATTCACCCTCGACCCCGTTCGGGCTGAGCCTGTCGAAGCCTTGTCCTTCTTCTCTCTTCGCAGGAAGTACAGCCCCCTTCGACTGCCCGCCTGCGGCAGGCGCTCTGGACAGGCTTCGACAGGCTCAGGGCGAACGGTGGGAGGTGAGGCGCGACCCAGCCATGACGCCACGATCGACCGTTCGTTGATCACGGCACTGGCCTTAGTCGCAATTTGACCTTAGAGCCTGATCCGTCATGGAAGAGGCTCGTTCCAATCCGCCCGCATCGTCCTTCGCCTATCGCCTGCGCCGCGACGCAGGGGGCGTGCTGGATCGTCTGCGCCCGCTCTGGCAGCGCCGCCTGTTCCGCTGGGCGGCAATCCTGCTGGGCGGCTTCCTGCTCTTTTGCGCGCTCTTCTGGCTGATCTTCGCGCGCGGCCTGCCCGACGCGGCGACCTTGCTGGAATATGAGCCGCCGCTGCCCACCATCGTGCGCGATATCAATGGCCAGCCCGTCCACAGCTATGCTCGCGAACGGCGTGTCCAGCTGCAATATAGCGATTATCCGACGCTGTTGATCCACGCCTATCTGGCGGCGGAGGACAAGACGTTCTTTGACCATCATGGCGTCGATTTCCCCGGTTTTGCCGGCGCCGTGGTCGACTATGCCAGCAAGCTCGGCTCCGGCCAGCGCGCGCGTGGCGGCTCCACCATCACCCAGCAAGTGGCCAAGAATCTGCTGATCGGCGATGAATATTCGCCCACGCGCAAGGTGAAGGAGATGATCCTGGCCTGGCGCATGGAAAATGTGCTGACCAAGCAGCAGATCCTCGAACTCTATCTCAACCAGATATTTCTGGGTCGTAACGCCTATGGCGTGCAGGCCGCCGCGCGCGCCTATTTCGACAAAGATGTCGCCGACCTCAAGCTCCACGAAATGGCCTATCTCTCGATCCTGCCCAAGGGTCCGGCCAATTACCGCCCCGAAAGCCCGACCGGCCATGCCCGCGCGATCGACCGGCGTAACTGGGCGCTCGGCGAAATGGTCAAGAGCAACTGGATCACGCCCGCCCAGCGCGACGCGGCGATGGCGCAGCCGCTTGGCACCGTCGCGATGCACGGCTCCGGCTTCGATGCGCGCGCGGGCGGCTATTATATGGAAGAGGTGCGCCGCCGCCTGATCGCCCTGTTCGGGGAAAAGGCGAGCGATGGTCCCAACAGCATCTATGCCGGTGGCCTGTGGGTGCGCAGCCCCTATGATCCGGTGGTGCAGGAAAGTACCCAGAACGCCCTGCGCGGCGGTCTGCTGCGCTTTGACGCCGGGCGCGGCTGGTCCGGCCCGGTCGGCCATCTCAATATCGACAATGGTTGGGAGCGGGAACTGGCTGCCAGCTATATCGACGTCGATTATGCACAATGGCGCGTCGCTGTGGTCGTCAGCCGCACATCGACTGACGCCCAACTTGGCTTTTCCGACGGCAGCACCGGCACGCTCCCCGCCAGCGCCGCGCAGACCCCCTATCGCAAGACCGGCGGTCCTGCCTTCTCCGCGATGAAGCCCGGCGACCTGATCGTCGTCGCGCGCAACGGGGGAAGCTGGGCGCTGCGCTCCATCCCCGAAGTATCGGGCGGCATGGTGGTGGAGGAAGTCCATTCGGGCCGCATCCGCGCGATGCAGGGCGGCTTTGATTCGCGCCTCTCCAGCTACAACCGCGCAACCCAGGCGCTGCGCCAGCCCGGCTCTACCATCAAGCCGTTCGTCTATGCTGCCGCGCTCGATGGCGGCATGACCCCGGCCTCGATCATCGTCGATGGTCCCTTGTGCGTCTATCAGGGCGCGGGCCTTGGCCAGAAATGCTTTCGCAACTTTTCCGGCGGCAGCGCCGGGCCGCAGACGATGCGCTGGGGCGTCGAACAATCGCGTAACCTGATGACCGTGCGCGCCGCCAGCCAGACCGGCATGGAACGGGTCGTCCGCACCATAAAGGGCATGGGTATCGGCGATTATCAGCCCTATCTCTCCTTCGCGCTGGGTGCGGGTGAAACTACGGTCGAACGCATGGTCAACGCCTATGCGACGCTCGCCAATCAGGGGCGGCAATTTCCCTCACGGGTGATGGATTATGTGCAGGACCGGCGCGGCAAGGTGATCTGGCCCGAACGCTGGCGCGCCTGCGAAGGCTGCAACGCGGCCAATTGGGACGGCAAGCCGATGCCGCGCTTCGGTTTTGAAGGCAAGCAGGTGATGAACCCGATGACCGCCTATCAGGTCGTCCACATCACCGAAGGCGTGGTCCAGCGCGGCACCGCCACGGTACTGGCCGACCTTAACCGCCCGCTGTTCGGCAAGACCGGCACCACCAACGGCCCGACCAATGTCTGGTTCGTCGGCGGATCGCCCGATCTCGTCGCGGGCGTCTATATCGGTTACGACCAGCCGCGCAGCCTTGGCGGCTGGGCGCAGGGCGGCCGCATCGCCGCGCCGATCTGGAAAGCGGCGATGGCCCCCATATTGGAAACCATGCCAAAGACGCCCTTCGTCGCCCCTGCGGGCATCCGGATGGTTGCGATCGACCGGCGTTCGGGCAAGCGGGTCTATGGCGCCTGGCCGACCAGCGAACCCAAGGCCGCGGTCATCTGGGAAGCCTTCAAACCCGAATCCGAACCCCGCCGCACCATACGCAAGGAAGAGGCGGAGGAGCTGGCCAAGGTCGCCGCCACCCGCGCCGCCGCCCGTACCAGAGCGCGCACCGACAGCGACTTCCTGTCCGATCAGGGCGGGATTTATTGAAATCACCCCAACACCGTTCGGGCTGAGCCTGTCGAAGCCCTGTTCTTCTTGACGAAAAGCGATTTACGCAAGAAAGGACGGCCCTTCGACATTGAAGCGAGACAAGTGGCTCGTGGAAACAGGGCGAACGGCTAGAGAGCCTTCTCTTTCGGGCCGAGTTTTTGGAGACCTCCCATGCGCGCCGAAGCGCTGCAATATATTGATCGCATCGACGCCGCGCTGGCCCTGCTGCGCCAGTCGCTCGACTGGGACCGCGCGCTGCGCCGCCTTGACGAGCTGAACGCGCGCGTCGAGGACCCCACGCTATGGGACAATGCGAAGCTGGCGCAGGAGGTCATGCGGGAGCGGACCCGGCTGGACAGCGCCATCGGCGCGACCCGCGCGATCGCCTCGGAAAAGTCCGACACCGCCGAACTCATCGAAATGGCAGAGGCCGAGGGTGACGAGGAGATGGTGTCCGAAGCCATTGCCGCCCTGAAGGCGCTGGCCGACCGCGCGGACGAGGACAAGATCAAGGCGCTGCTGTCAGGCGAGGCCGATGGCAGCGACACCTATCTGGAAATTCACGCCGGGGCTGGCGGCACGGAGAGCCAGGACTGGGCCGAAATCCTCAGCCGCATGTATCGCCGCTGGGCCGAACGGCGCGGCTATAAGGTCGAACTGGTCGATTATCAGGCGGGCGATCAGGCAGGCATCAAGTCCGCCACCTTCCTGATCAAGGGCGAAAATGCCTATGGCTATGCCAAGACCGAAAGCGGCGTCCATCGCTTGGTCCGCATCAGCCCCTATGACAGCGCCGCGCGTCGCCATACCAGCTTCTCGTCGGTCTGGGTCTATCCGGTGATCGACGATGATATCGATATCGAGGTCAAGGAAAGCGACCTCAAGATCGACACCTATCGCGCGTCCGGCGCAGGTGGACAGCACGTCAATACGACCGATTCGGCCGTCCGCATCACTCACGTTCCGTCGGGCATCATCGTCGCGTCGCAGAATGACCGGTCGCAGCACAAGAACCGCGCCACCGCGATGAACATGCTCAAGGCGCGGCTCTACGAAGCGGAACTGGCCAAGCGCGAAGCCGTGACCGCAGGCGAATATGCGGCCAAGACCGAGATTGGCTGGGGCCACCAGATCCGTTCCTATGTGCTGCAACCCTATCAGCTGGTGAAGGATCTGCGCACCGGCGTCACCTCGACTGCGCCCGACGATGTGCTGGACGGCGCGCTCGATCCGTTCATGGCCGCCGCCTTGAGCCAGAAGGTCACCGGCGAAAGCGTCGATGTCGAGGATGTCGACTGATGCCATGGCGGGTGGCTCTGGCGGGCGTGCTTGCCTTGCTGGCCGCCTGCGATCGCCTGTCGCCCGGTAACGAAGCGGAGCGCGCGCCCGCCGCCTCGCCATTCCCGCTGGCCGATCGCCCTGTCGCCCCGATCGTATCGACCCGCTGGTCGAGCGAGGAGGCGCGCGACCGGGTGAATGAGGCGGAGGATATCATGGACCGCGCCGGTATCCTTCCCGGCATGACCGTGGCGGACATTGGCGCGGGCGAGGGCTATTATACCGTCCGCCTCGCCACCCGCGTCGGCAAAAGCGGGCGAGTATTGGCCGAGGATATCATGCCCGAAGTGATCGAGGCGTTGTCCCGCCGCATCACCCGCGAAAAACTGGACAATGTCAGCGTCAAGCTGGGTGCGCCGGAAGATCCGCGCCTGCCGGTCAACAGTTTCGACCGCATATTGATGGTCCATATGTATCATGAGATTGCCGAGCCATACGCTTTCCTCTGGCACCTCAGCCCCGCGTTGAAAAAGGATGGCGAGCTGATCGTGGTCGATGCCAACAGGCCGACCGAGCAGCATGGCACGCCGCCGCGCCTGCTCGCCTGCGAACTGGCGGCGATGGGCTTCCGTCTGGAAGAGGTCATCCCCAAGCCGACCGCAGGCGGCTATCTCGCCCGCTTCCGCCGCATCGCCGCGCGACCAGACCCGGCTAGCATCGTCCCTTGCACCTTCCGCAGTGAAAATCAGGGTTAACACGGCCCTGATCCTGTCTGGTGATTGGCTGTTGTTTGCCGTTGCAATATACAGATGTCGGGGAGGTTCCCTTCATGACCGATCATGGTTCGCTCGCCCCGTCCGGGCCTAAACCGCGCATCGCCGCGCGGCACAAGATGTTCGAGCCGGTGGTGTTGCGCCTGCGCGGTATGCCGCTGCGCGCGCATATATTGGACCTGTCGACAACGGGGGCGCTCGCCCATTGCGATCATCCCCCGCAAGCGGGTGATCGCGTCAGGATAGAGGCGGAAGGGATTGCCGCCATGGCCCATGTCGTGTGGGTCCGGGCCAAACGCTTTGGGCTGCATTTCGACATAGCCCTGTCCGACGCCATAGTGCAGCAGGTCGTGCGCGGGGGCTAGAGCGTGATCACTTTACCTTGACCCGTTCGTTTCGAGCGAAGTCGAGAAACCGCGCGCGACCGTTTCTCGACTTCGCTCGAAACGAACGGAGGTTGGGGTTTCAACCTGAAGTCATCAGGCTCTAACCCTTGCGCCGCCAGCGCCGGAACAGCGATACGCCCAGCACCCCGCCGCCGACCACCGCCGCGATCGCCCCGCCCGCAGACGCCAGTGCCCATGCGCCCGCCGCCAGTAGCCCGGTCAGAAAATCGACGATGATGAGGGTGAGGTGGATCATTCAGGAAGGACGGGGCTATTGCCCCAATTCCTTCGCCTCCTGATATTTCAACTCCAGAAAGCGGTTCTGCGTCGCCAGCTTGTCCAGATCGCCACTGGCCAGATTCTCGCTCATCCGCCCGATTTCCGCGTCGATCACGGCCAGCCCCTCGACCAGCTGCTTTTCCGGCACCCGGCCATTGCGTTCTTCCCGCCGCAACGGCTGCGGGATCGACTGATAGCCGGTCACCAGTTCGGGCAGATGGTCGGCCAGCAGCTTGCGCACCTCCAGCGCGGCAGGGTCCTGTGGTCCCAGCCGCTCCAGCTGCGGCGCCAATATCTCCAGCTTCACGCCGATACTGTCCACCAGCGTCACCGCCGGGGCTGGCAGTGCCTTGCGCTGATTTTCCAGCCAGATTTCTGTCTGGAGCGGCAGGGCGGTAAGCGGCGTTTCCGCCAGCGCGTCGGTCCGCACGCGGGTTTCCGTCGGCAGCAGGCCGATCAGCAGCAAAGCCGCGATCATCACCCCCAGCGCGATCATGATGCCGGTCGTCCCCAGCGGCACGACAAAGCCCGCGACCGCGCTGCCCAATATCACCGCCAGCACAGCCCAGAGGGCATATTTGACCTTGCGGATCAGCCCTGCATTACGCCGCTGCCGCGCCCGCGCGGTCAGGCTCTGCCCGCGCTCGCTATGACGCCGCAGCACCGCCTCGGCATCGGCCAGGACACGATCGGAACGGCTCATTGCTTAATGCCCCTAAACCGTTCGGGCTGAGCGAAGTCGAAGCCTTTGCCTGAGCGGAGGCGAAGGCACCTCGCTGCGCTCGGCCGACCCCTTCGACTTCGCTCAGGGCGAACGGATGATAAAGTGCTAATCACCCCTCGATCGCGCTCAGCAGGGGATTGTCCGCCCGCGCTTCCTTCGACGCCTGCGCCTGTCCTTCGGCCCGCGCGATATAGCCCTTGGACTTTTCGACCTCGTTCGACAGCGTGGTCACCGTGGTTTTCATATTCTCCAGCGCTTTCAGCTTGAAGCTGTCGATATTGTCCATCGTGTCGTAGATGTTCTGGAACGCGCGCTGCAACGTCTCGATCGGGATCGTGCTCGACGCGGCCTGCTCGTGAATCTGCGCGGTCTGGCTTTTCAGCAATTCGCCGGTCGAATCGATCATGTTCGCGGTCGTGGTGTTGAGCGCGGTGATCTGCTCCAGCACCAGCCTTTGCCCGACCAGCGCCTGCGCCACCGTCACCGCCGTGCGCAGCGCCGCGACCGTGGTGGTGGAGGCGCGGTCCACGCCCTTGACCAGCTCGACATTGTTCTTCTTCACCAGATCGAGCGCCAGATAACCTTGCACCGTTACTGCCATCTGGGTCAGCAAATCCTGCGTGCGCTGGCGAATGTAGAACAGCGCGCTCTCGCGGATCGCCTTCGCCTTGGTCGGGTCGGTCGAATCCAGCTCCAGCGCCTTGGCCTCCAGCCGCGCGTCCATCGTCTTGCTGATATGGATCATCTGTTCCAGACGACCCATCGTCGCCCACATATTCTGCCGCTCGACATCGATCGCGGCATTATCCTTGATCAGCGTGTCCTTGCCGCTTGCCAGCGATCCCAGGATGGAATTGATATGGCTCTGCGCGCTCTTATAGCCGTCGAAATAGTCGCGCATCTTGTTGCCGAAGGGGATGATCCCGAACAGCTTTTTGCGGCTGGTCAGGCTGCCGCGCTTGCCGGGGTCCAGATCCTCGACCATGCGGCGCAGTTCGGCCAGGTCCGCGCCGACCTTGCTGTCGCTGTCCATCGCCCGCACGGGCCGGTCGAGGAAGCGGTTGGAGTGGCCCGCTGCCTCGGCAATTTCCTTGCGCCCCATATTGGTCAGCTGATCGACCCGCGCGCCAAATGCCGGCGAATTGGCGTCCTGCGCCACCAGATCGTCGATGAAGGCATCGACCTTCTCGTCCAGCTTGGACTTTTTGCCTTCGTCGATCGGCACCAGCCCGGCGGCCCTCTCGGCGCTGACGACCGGCACCGGGTCGGGCGGGGTCAGGCTGAACGGATCGCCGGAGGATGTTGCGGTCGTGGTGGGCGCGGTGCTGGCCATGCTATCTCCTTGCGGCTGTTATATGCGACTATAACACTGCATCTTCAATGCGGAACAGGCCCGAAATATGGCGCGGCCCCGCGCCCGATGCAAATGGATCGGGACATCGGAACCAAAAAGCCAGGTCAGCGCTCCTTTGGTGCTTTGTCGCTCACGGCGATGGCCGGACGAAAAAATCCTGCGCGGCTATCATCGGTTAACGCGCTGATTTGGCACCATCTTGACGATCAAAACGTCAACATGACTGACAATATTCGTTCAGTTAATTATGGTTAATACAAATACAGTTATCATTAAAATTGATGGCATAGGACCATACTGCTAATATTCGAGTCGCCGACATACTGGCGGTGGTCGCTCCATAAAAAATCCAAAATCGTCATAACAGATTGATCTTCGCGTATATTCGTCGGGGAGGATAGGGTTTTGTCAGAATATGAAGATTTGAGAGAATGGTCCGCCATTCTTGAGAAGGATGTTCTTGTCCTCAACACGACGATGACATGTCCTTTGTCATGCGATTTCTGTTGTTATGGCTGTCATCCCGGTCGTAGCGAACGGATGCCGATCGACCAGGCGTTAAGCCTGATCGACCAGGCCGCGGCCATCGAGCATTTTTCATCGGTCGGCTTCACCGGCGGCGAACCCATGGTGCATCGCGACGATTTCCTGGCGATGATCGACCGTTGCGCGCTGCACGGCTTGCCCTTCACGGTGGCGAGTTCGGGCTACTGGGGCGAAAGCGGGGAGGAAGCACGGGATTTGGCGGCGCGCATGGCGGCGTGCGGCCTGCGCCGGATGAACATCAGTTGCGACCCGTCCCACGCCGAATTCGTCACGCCGGACGCGGTGACGCGGGCCGCCCATGCCTGCGCGGCACACGACATTCCGGTTTACATCGTCGGCACCTTTGACACGCCCGGCGGCACGTTGCGCGAATTCGTACCGGAATTGGTCGATGTCCCCAACGTCCATCTGATCGACAAGATCGTGGCCAAGACCGGCCGGGCAACCAAATGGGATGTCGATTATGCCGCGCTGACGGGGCCGAAGGTCAAAACCTGCTACCGGCGCGTCCATCATGACATTGTCATATTCTGGGATGGCAAGACCTATCCCTGCTGTTCGACCTTCAACCGGGCGACGCCGGGCCTGGTCATGGGCAATGCATTTACCGAGCCATTGGCGCTGATCCGCGCGCGAATCGAGGCGTCGCTTTTGCTGCGCGTGATCAAGCGGGAGGGATTTCCGCAATTTTACGACATCATCGAACGGCTCGATCCGGCGCTCCATGCCGACATGCCGAAGTTCGAGGATTATCCCGGTGCGTGCAGCACATGCCATGCGGTGCTTCGCAAACCGCAGATCGCCGCCCGCGTGCAGGCCGTGTTTGAAACCTACCGCACGCAGGAAATCATCAAAACAATGGACCGGGTCGAAGGGGTTTTGGGGAAGGAACGCGCTGCAGCCTTCTTCGGAAACATGCTCGAACACTGCAGCTGAACAGAGAGGAATATGGATATGGGTACGGCAAGAGCTACTCTGACGACCAAGTTGCAAGCCAGTCCTGCGGCGCGCGTGCGCTTCATGAACAGCTTTCTGGGTCTGCTCAAGGAACAGGGCGTCGATATTGACGATGCCACCGCGATCAAGGATCTGGGCCTGCATCTTGATCTGACGGACGGCAAGGCGTGGTTCGACGGCAGTGTTGCGTCGACGAACATCATCACCATCAATCATTGATCCGGCGCGGGAGCGGGACGGCCGCCCGCTCCCCGCATCACTTCCCCCAACGCCAAACCCCCAAGCCTTGCCGCGGCGCATCAATTCCTGTAGGGGCGCGCCCGAAGCCTCTGTGTGACCTCGTGTCGGCCAGGGGAGCCCATATCCCAAAGGCAAGACATGTCCCTGCGTAATATCGCGATCATCGCGCACGTCGATCACGGCAAAACCACCCTCGTCGATCAGCTTTTCCGCCAGTCCGGCACCTTCCGCGACAATCAGCGCGTCGAAGAGCGCGCGATGGACAGCAACGACCTTGAAAAAGAGCGCGGCATCACCATCCTGGCCAAGCCGACCTCGGTCGAGTGGGAAGGCACCCGCATCAACATCGTCGACACGCCCGGTCACGCCGACTTTGGTGGCGAAGTCGAGCGCATTCTCTCGATGGTCGATGGCGTCGTCCTGCTGGTCGATTCGTCGGAAGGCGCGATGCCGCAGACCAAGTTCGTGACCGGCAAGGCGCTGGCGCTGGGCCTGCGTCCCATCGTCGTCGTCAACAAGGTCGACCGTCCCGACGAGCGTATTCAGGAAGTGCTGGACGAAGTGTTCGACCTGTTCGTGTCGCTCGACGCGACCGACGAGCAGCTCGACTTCCCCGTCCTCTACGCGTCGGGCCGCAACGGCTATGCCAATGAAGATCCCACGCTGCGTTCGGGTACGTTGAAGCCGCTGTTCCAGAAGATCGTCGATCATGTGCCTGCGCCCGCCGTGGAAGTCGATGGCGTGCCTTTCACCTTCCTGGTAACGCTGCTTGATCGTGACAATTTCCTGGGTCGCATCCTCACCGGTCGCGTGACCAGCGGTTCGGTGAAGGTCAACCAGGCGATCCACGCGCTCGACATGGATGGCAAGGTCATCGAAACCGGCCGCGCGTCCAAGATCATGGCGTTCCATGGCCTCGATCGCGTGCCTGTCGATGAAGCCAAGGCTGGCGACATCATCTCACTCGCCGGTCTGGCGGTCGCGACCGTCGCCAACACCATCTGCGACACGTCGGTCACCGTGCCGATCCAGGCCCAGCCGATCGATCCGCCAACCCTCTCGATGCGCTTTGCCGTGAATGATTCGCCGATGGCTGGCCGCGAAGGCACCAAGGTGACGAGCCGCATGATCCGCGATCGTCTGGCCCGCGAAGCCGAATCGAACGTGGCCGTTAAGGTCACTGAAAGCGCCGACAAGGACAGCTTCGAAGTCGCCGGTCGCGGTGAGCTTCAGCTGGGTGTCCTCATCGAAACCATGCGCCGCGAAGGTTTCGAGCTGTCGATCAGCCGCCCGCGCGTGCTGTTCGGTGAGGATGAGGACGGCAACAAGACCGAGCCTTATGAAACCGTCATGATCGACGTCGATGATGAATTTTCCGGCACGGTTGTCGAAAAGATGAACCTGCGCAAGGCGGAAATGACCGACATGCGCCCGTCGGGCGGCGGCAAGACCCGCATCACCTTCTCCGCCCCCTCGCGCGGCCTGATCGGCTATCATGGCGAATTCCTGTCCGACACGCGCGGCACCGGCATCATGAACCGCCTGTTCGAGAAATATGGCCCCCACAAGGGCAAGATCGAAGGCCGCAAGAATGGCGTCCTGATCTCCAACGGCGCGGGCGAAGCCAATGCCTATGCGCTGGGTCCGCTCGAAGAACGCGGCATCCTGATGGTGGGCGTGGGCGAAGCGCTCTATGAAGGCATGATCATCGGCGAAAATGCCAAGCCCGACGATCTGGAAGTCAACCCCATGAAGTCCAAGGCGCTGACCAACTTCCGCGCCAGCGGCAAGGACGACGCCGTTCGCCTGACCCCGCCATGGAAGCTGACGCTGGAACAGGCCATCGCCTATATCGATGACGATGAACTGGTCGAAGTCACGCCCAAGACGATTCGTCTGCGCAAGCGTTACCTCGACCCGAACGAGCGCAAGCGCATGAGCCGCTCGAAAGCGGCCTAAAATAATTCCTCCCCAGGCTTGCCTGGGGAGGGGGACCGCCGACGTAGTCGGTGGTGGAGGGGCAGGGGCGTCACAACGCTCCCGCCCTTTTCCCATTCCAAGGACAGACCCATGGCCGACCTCTATCTCAAAGCCCTGACCTCCGAGCGTCGCGCCCTGTGGGCCGAATGTCGCCTCAAGGGGCTGGCCAAGGACACGGTCCAGCGCCAGCGCATCGTCGAGATCGACGCCCTGCTGGCCGCGCACAAGGCAAAACAGGACGGCAAGCCCACTGCCTGACCGTCGTGGCCGCTACCTACGTAACTACGTTGCATATCAACACCCTGTCGTGTCACTTTAGGACGCAACGCAAACCGAATCGCAACCTTGACGGTGTGATATGCGTTGGCTGGGCCTTTTTACGCCTTTGGTTCGTTCTTAGGCAAAGAGTCCATGCAGGAGGAGCGATGGAGTGGCGGATACCCTGCCAGCCTTGAGCGAGGGGGAAAAGCAGTGCCTGCGGCTGGTGTCGCAGGGCTTCAATTCCAAGGAAATCGCGCGGCAGCTCCACGTCTCGGAGCATACGGTGGATCAGCGCGTCCGCACCAGTTTGCGCAAGTTCGGCGTGCCGTCCCGCAAGGAAGCCGCGCGCCTGTTCGTTTCGTTCGATCAACCACAGGCCCAAAGTGGCACATATCAGCCTTTGATACATCAAACGCAGCGGCTTGCGTCCGATGCCTCTCCTGCGTCATCCATCGCTCAGCCGGATAGGCCGGATGAGCAGATGGAACGCAAAACGCTCCTGCGCCGCATCCTCGCCTTCGGCCCGCCGCTAGGGGGATCGATCAATGAACTGAGTTTCGATGGCCGCATATTGGCGATGATCCGCGCCGCCGTTCTGACCGGCGTTGGTGTCGTCACTCTGTTGCTGCTTATTGCCGGGGCTTTCAAGGCGCTGGCCTGATCCTTCCTACATTGCCACGCTGACAACGCACCGCCTGCATGGCGTCGTGCGAAGGAGATGACTTGTGCTTAATCTTGATCCCGCAAAGACCCAGGCCGTCGCCGATCAGACCAAGCAGGCTTTTGCCGCGCTGGACGTCGCGCTTGTCGACACCGCGCAGCTGACCACCGCCTTTCTCACCGCTGCCCAGGATTCCGGCCTCACCGCCGCTGAAAGCCAGCGCATCATCCTGCGCATCCATGAAAGCGCGACCAAGATTATCGAAGGGCGCAGCGACATGATCCGCGCGACAGCGCTGCTGACCCGCTGTATCGAACAGAGCCAACATGCCGTCACGGCCTTTGGATGCCCGTTGGGGATGGACGCGCCCGTGCAGGACGATGTGCAGCGCCACCTGACCCTGGTCGCCTGACCAGGTGGAGCCGTCGGCATTGGGTACACGTTTGATTTCTCCCCCCTCTCAACCGGTGATCAAATGCTGGCGGCTTCTTTTTGGCTTCTGATGCTTTTAACCTGCGCTTTTGCGCTGGCGTTTGGCGGGCGGGACGGGCGACGCTTCGTCGTCATCTCGGTGGCAGCGGTGCTGTTCACCATTCCCGCCCAACTCGCCGGATCGTGGCAGGCGACGCAATATTGGCTGATGACGGTCGATTTGTGCACTTTTGCCGCGATGCTGTGGTTGATGCTGCAAAGCCACCGTTACTGGCCGGTCTGGGTCTCCGCCTGCCAGCTGATGACGGTGCTGTCCCATGTGGCGACGCTGCTGCTCCAGAGTTTTTCCGACCGCATCTACGAAGGGCTGAACACGGTCTGGATCATTCCCCTGATGCTCTTCACCATCATTGGCATCGAACTTGATCGAAAGTCGCTCCATGACCGCGCATATCCCGCCTGAGAGCATTGTCCCCAGCCAGGAAGCG
Source organism: Sphingobium sp. (assembly GCA_023266575.1). Taxonomy (GTDB): domain Bacteria; phylum Pseudomonadota; class Alphaproteobacteria; order Sphingomonadales; family Sphingomonadaceae; genus Sphingobium. The sequence continues at coordinate 400,037 of JAHFPV010000002.1, read as the reverse complement.
GCCGACCTCATCGTCGCGCTGCAACGCTGCCTCAGCAATGTTCATGCGCGGCAGGAGGATGCGGCGGTTCTGGATGGCGATGGCGGGGGTCAGCTCGCCACGCTCGCGCGTTATATCGAAGCGCGGCGGGCGCGTGCCACCCTGCTCGGCCAAAATCTGTTCAGCGATCCTGCCTGGGACATGCTGCTCCTCCTTTATCAGGCGGGGCTGGAGGGGCGGGCGCTGACGCTGGAGCAACTGAGCGAAAAATCGCGCCTGTCGATGAGTGTCATCGTCGGCCAGGTCGGTGTGCTGGAACGGCGCGGCCTGCTGGACGAGCATCAAACATCCCCCAACAGCCGCCGCCGTCGCGCGATCTGCCTCTCGCCGCTGGCGGTCGATGCCATGTCCTCCTGGTTCTCGCTCGCTTTTGTGGCAGACGCCTGAGCTTGCTGGTCAGCTCCGCGCGAACGCCGGGCGGGGCAGGCTGGCCAGCGTCACACTGCTCCCGGCCATCAGCGCGATGGTCAGCCACAAGAACGGGCCATAGCCCCCCGTCGCATCGAAGAGCGCCGATGCGCCCAGCGGCCCGGTCGCAGTGCCGACCGACAGCGCCATCAACAGCCCGCCATAAAGCCCGCCAAAGGTTTTGAGGCCGAAATGCTGGGTGGTCAGATAGACGATCACGTCCACTTCCGCGCCGAGGGTTAGCCCGACCATCGCCGCCGCTGCCGCCTGCGCCATCCAGCTGTCGCCGCCCGTCAGCAGCAACAGGCATCCGATCGCGGGCAGCAGGAACACGGTCGCCCCCACCAATGACGCGCGAAACCGGTCAAGCAGCAGCCCGGTCGCCAGCCGCCCGATGACGGAAAACAGCCCAACCAGCGCCGCCACCCCCGCCGCCGCCATCCGGTCCGCCCCCCGGTCGGTCAGGATCGGCACGAAATGCACCACCAGCGCGATGATCGTGAAGGTGAAGAGCAGGCTGGCCAGCAGCAGCCGGTGATAGATGGACGATCGCAACCCTTCGCCCAATGTCACCCCGGTCAGCACTGGACGCTCTGCCACCGCCGCCTTGCCGCGCCGGTCATGCGCGCCGCGAAAGAAGAGGAAGATCATCGGGAAGGCGATTCCCACCCAGATCGCCGCCTGGATCGGCGCGGCTGTTTGCCAGCCATATCGCCCGATCAGCCAGCTACCCAGCAATGGAAACAGCGCGGCGGCCAGCGATGCGCCGCACAGGGTCACGGCAAAGGCCAGCCCGCGCGACGCGGCAAAGCGGGTCGCCACCGCACTCGTCCACACCGTCGCCTGCACAGGCAGCGTCGCCAGCGCCAGCAGGCTCCACAGCATCAGCCATTGCGTCTTGTCGCCACTCGCCGTCCCCAGCATTGCAAAGGCGCCACAGGTCAGCAGTACGCCCACCAGCCCGAACAGCCGTGGCCCCTGCCGGTCGACCATCAGCCCGATCGGCACGGAAAACAGCGCCTGCACCAACGTCGCCAGCGTTAGGCCAATGGTGGTCTGCGTCCGCGACCAGCCGAAAGACTGGCTGATCGGCTCGATATAGGGGCCAAGCCCGTAAATATGGATGACGCTGGTGGCATAGCCCAGCCCCGCCGCGATCGGCAGCACCGGCGACCGCCGCCACTCCGCCCCGGCCGTCAAAGCCCCCGCCTGCGTCATCCCGCTCTCCTCACCCGATTCTGTCTTGCGCCCAGCCTAGCGCGTCCGATCAGAAAAGCGAGAGTATCTCATTTATATTGTGACAGTGACCGGGCATATCACGCATCCCTAAACTCAGACTCGCCATGCCCGCACGCCGCTCATATAGTCGCGCGTAACATCCTCCCCGTGAAAGCCCTTCATGCATCTTCTCATCGGTCTTGCGGGCATCTTGCTCATCCTTGCCATCGCCATTGCCCTGTCGTCCGATCGCCGCGCCATCCGGCTGCGGGTCGTGGGCGCGGCCTTCCTGTTGCAGGCGGGCATTGCCCTGCTGGTTCTCTATGTCCCCGCCGGGCGCGCGGTCATTGCGGGCATGTCGAAAGGCGTGTCCAATCTGCTCGGCTATGCGCAGGCGGGCACTAATTTCATCTTCGGACCCCTCGCCAGTCCTGAAATCGGCGGGGCCAGCTTTGCCATCGCCGCGCTGCCGGTCATCATCTTCTTCGCCAGCCTGGTGTCGATCCTCTATTATCTGGGGGTGATGCAGTTCATCGTCCGCTGGGTCGGCGGCGCGATCGAGGCGGTGACGGGCGTGTCGAAGGTCGAAAGCCTGTGCGCCGCTGCCAACATCTTCGTGGGGCAAAGCGAAAGCCCGCTCGTCATCCGCCCCTATCTGGCGGGTCTCACCCCGCCGCAGCTGTTCACCGTGATGACCAGTGGCATGGCCGGGGTCGCGGGCACCATCCTTGCCGCCTATGCCTCGATGGGGATCAAGATCGACTATCTCCTCGCCGCCAGCTTCATGGCTGCGCCCGGCGGGCTGCTGATGGCCAAGATCATGATGCCCGACACGCGCCTGCCGGTGCAGGGCGAATTGCCGCTGGGTGACGATCCCGACATTCACCTGCCCGAAGCGCGGATCAGCGGGGCGGGGCCAGCCGCGCTGTTGCCCGAAGGCACGCCGGGCGAACCCATGCCGGTCGCCAGCCATGACGAGGAAAAGCCTGCCAACCTGATCATGGCCGCCGCGCAAGGCGCGCAGACCGGCGTGAAGCTCGCCGTCGCGGTCGGCGCGATGGTGCTGGCCTTCGTCGCGCTGGTGGCGCTGGCGAACGGCATATTGGGCGGCATCGGCGGCGTGTTCGGTTATCCCACGCTCAGCTTCCAGCAACTGCTGGGCTATGTCTTTTCGCCGGTCATGTATCTGCTCAACATCCCATGGGAAGAAGCGCAGGTCGCAGGCGGCCTGTTCGGCACCAAGGTCGTGCTGAATGAATTTGTTGCCTATATCAATCTGGGGCAGGTGCAGGGGACGCTATCCCCCGCCAGCATCGCCATCGTCACCTTCGCGCTATGTGGCTTCGCCAATTTCAGCTCGATCGCGATCCAGATGGCGGTGACCGGCAACCTCGCCCCCAACCAGCGCCCGATGATCGCCAAGCTCGGCCTCAAGGCACTGGTCGCCGGCAGCCTCGCCAACCTCATGAGCGCCGCGCTGGCCGGCCTGATGCTCAGCCTGCGCTGACGCATTGCGCGGAAAAACACAGCGCCCAACCACCTCTCCACCGTCCAATACGGCCACGTAACGAGACTCTATCCCTCTCCCCGCAAATCCATTATGGTTAAACCCATGGGGGCAAACAGACTTTTCGCGGCTGCGCTGGCGGTCACGCTGGGATCGGCTACGGCCATGGCGCAGGCGCCAAAGCCGGGAGGGCTAGAGACCTATAAGGACTGGACCATCGGCTGCGACAATCGCAACCGGTGCGAGGCGGTCGCGTTGCTCCCCGAAGGCGGCGACCTGCCCGACATTCCACTGATGATTGGCATCGCCCGCGCCGCAGGACCCGATGCCCAGGCCGAAGTCTGGATCAGCCGCGAGGGCAAGGGCCAGGCCGACATCACCCTGTCCGTCGATGGCCGCAAGATCGCTAGCGCTATCGCCCGCGACGGCGAAGCGACGATCCGGGGACCGCAGGCCTCGGCCCTCGCCATCGCCATGGCGCGCGGCTCCACCATGGACGTGCGCGCGGGCGCGAAACCGCTTGGCCGCCCCTCGCTCGCCGGTGCAGGCGCGGCGCTGCGCTATATGGACGCGCGGCAGGGCCGGGCCGGCACCACCACTGCTTTGGTCGCGACCGGCGCGCTTGGCGCGACAGCGGTAAAGCCCGCGCCCGTCGTCCCCACCATTCGCCGCGCCCTCATCCCTGCCGGTCCCGCGCCCGCCGCCCTGTGGCGCGAGGAACTGACCGCGCTCAGCAAATATACCGGCTGCACCGACGACATGCGCAGCGATCAGACCCCGGACCTGCAACGCCTGTCCAAGACCGAAACGCTCATCCTCGTTCCCTGTGGATCGGGCGCCTATAATTTCTCGTCCGTGCCGGTCATCGCCACAGGCGTTCCGGGGCGCCGCGCCTTCCGCTTCGCCGCCTTCGACTATAAGCCCGGCTGGAGCGAGGAAGCGGGCCACCCGATGCTCGTCAATGTCGGCTGGACCCCGGAAAAATCCCGGCTGGACAGTTTCGCCAAGGGGAGGGGGCTGGGCGATTGCGGCGGCAGCGAAGCCTATGTCTGGGATGGCCAGCGCTTCCGCCTGATCGAAGCGACCAGCATGGGCGAATGTCGCGGCGCCTGGCACTGGATCACCACCTGGACCGCCCGCGTCGTCGAATAGCCTCTCCTCACACCATCTGCACCGCCGCCGCAGCCCGACAAATCCGGTCGCGTCCCGATTGCTTGGCCTCATAGAGCGCCGTGTCCGCCGCAGCGATCGCGCCATCCACCGCGTCCCCGGCCCAGCGGCACACCCCGGCGGAAAAGCTGATCGGGCGACCATGAATCCGGCCGATCGGTTCCTGCCGCATCTGGCTGGCGATCCGCGCCAGCGACCAGCAGGCTTCATCCTCCGCCGCGCCATGGAAGAAGATCACAAACTCCTCGCCACCCCAGCGTGCGACCTTGTCGACGCGGCGCAACTGCGCGGACAGGCGATCGGCGAAGGCGGCCAGCACCCGGTCGCCCTCATCATGGCCCAGCTGATCGTTCACCTGCTTGAAATGGTCGATGTCGATGATGGCGACACACCCCCGGCGCTGGTCCTTGGACAGGGCATCGATCTGCGCCAGAAAGCCGCGCCGGTTGGCAATGCCGGTCAGCGGATCTTCATGCGCTGCGACCTGCAGGTCGTCGATCTGCGCGCGCGCTGTGCTGGCGGCGCGATGCACCCCGGCATAGAGCGTCTGGATCACATCGCCCATTTCAGGCGGCGCGGTCTCCGCCTTGCGGTTCAGCGTTTCCGCCAGCGCATGAATGGGATTGAGCAGCGCGCCGATGCCAATGAGGGCGATTGCCGTGCCGAAGAGCGTCATCAGCGTCAGCAGGATAAATTCGGTCAGCGCGATCCGCCCGGTCGCCAGCCCCCAACTGCTATAGCCCAGCAGCGGCAAATGGGTGGCAATGAAGCAGAGCGTAAAAAGACGCAGGCGCAGCGAACGCGGGAAGATGAAAGATGTCGCGAGATAGAAATGCATGGACAGCCCCGTAATTGCGAATGGACCGCAAAGTCGGTGGGCGGGCTAAACGGATTCCAAAGAAACAGGGTTAATTTTGCCAAGCGGGACGAGCCGTGCCGTAGCTGAGTCAGATGGCGGCGCGATCAGCGCGACGCACCCGGCACCCATTTGACATCGCCCGCGCCATTATCATTCACCCGCCGCGCCAGCACGAACAGCAGGTCGGACAGCCGGTTGAGATAGGCCAATGCCTGCGGGTTGAGCGCAACCTCGACCGCCGCTGCCGTCGCGCTGCGTTCCGCCCGCCGCGTGATCGCCCGCGCCAGATGAATGGCAGCAGCGGCAGGTGATCCACCGGGCAGGATGAAGCTGTCGAGCGGGGCGAGATCGGCATTCATCGCATCGATCTGATCCTCCAGCCGCTTCACCTGGGTTGCTATGATCCGCAGCGCCCATGGCTCGTCCGCCCCATCGGGGATCGGCGTCGCGAGATCCGCGCCCAGATCGAACAGATCATTCTGGATCGTCGTCAGCCACGCGGCTTCGGGCCTATTACCCATCGCGATGATGGCCAGGCCGATGGCACTGTTCGCTTCATCGACATCGCCCACCGCCTGCATCCGCGGCGCGTGCTTGGGCAGGCGCGATCCATCGACAAGACCGGTCGTCCCCGCGTCCCCGGTGCGGGTGTAGATCTTGTTCAGCTTGACCATCGGGTCAGCTATTACCCTTGGCGAGCAGCATGATGGCAACGATGATGATCGCACCGGCCTGAAACAGCACGCGGTTCAGCATCATCTTGTTTTGCTTCAGCCGCGAGGGGCCGGGACCGCTGCCTTCAGGTGCGTTCAGTTCTTCCTTCGTGACCTGAAGGAAGCTGATGATGCCACGGATCAGCGCAAACAGGGTTGCGGCCATGGCAAGGACGAGGGCGATGACAAGGACCGTATTCATAATATGGTTCTAGGCGCTTGCCAGCCTGATGCCAACCGGAAAGCGCCTGTCCCTTAGGTCAGCGACCAGCGCCGCCGGGTCCATGCCCTGCGCCCGCAAATCCGCCAGCGCAATCGACCCGCTCCGCTTGGCCAGCCGCTTGCCATCCGCGTCCACCAGCAACGGGTGATGGATATAGGCAGGGGAGGGGAGACCCAGCAGCGCCTGCAACAACCGATGCACATCGGTTGCGCCCAGCAGATCGTCGCCGCGCAACACATGGCTCACCCCCATCGCCGCATCGTCCAGCGTGCAGGACAGATGATAACTCGCCGGCGCATCCTTGCGCGCCAGCACCACATCGCCATGGAGGAGAGGATGGGCGTGATTTAGCCCCTCCCCTTCAGGTTCAAACGAGGCACGCGACTCGTTTGAAGGGTTGGGGTGGGGGCTATCGTCTTGGCAAAGCGCCTGGGGTAAGCCCCCATCCCCGTCCCCTCCCCTGAAGGGGAAGGGTGATGCCCGCCATTCCACCATCCCAACCCGCGCCACCGCCTGCCCCATATCGATCCGCCATGCATGAGCCGCCCCCGCGCTGATCCGCCTTACCCGTTCCGCCTCGCTCAACCCCCGGCACGTACCCGGATACACCGCCCCATCCGGCCCATGCGGCGCGCTGGCGCTGGCGGCAATATCGGCCCGCGTGCAGAAACAGGGATAAAGCAGCCCCATGCCGCGCAACCGCGCCAGCGCCGCGTCATACTGCGCCAGTCGCTGCGACTGGAACACGACCTCGCCGTCCCAGCCCATCCCCAGCCAGGCCAAATCCTCCATGATACCCGCAACATGCTCCGCCCGGCTGCGGGTGCCGTCAATATCCTCGATCCGCAGCCGGAATGCGCCGCCCGCCGCCCGCGCCATGTCATGCGCCAGCAGCGCCGACCAGGCGTGGCCGACATGCAGCCGCCCGGTGGGGCTGGGGGCAAAGCGGGTCACCATATGCTGTGGTGCGACGGATGATGTCATACAGGCTCTTGACGGGCGATATTGGTTGATGCTGTCATGCGGATGTCATGTTGCTGATGGATCAGCAGCGTCGGCAAGGGGGTAGAGGCTTTCTATGTACCATCCCGACCTTATACGGCACCCGGAGAATTGTCCGGCACTGGTTTTGAACGCTGATTACACGCCGCTCAGCTATTATCCGCTGAGCCTGTGGCCGTGGCAGACCGCGATCAAGGCGGTCTTTCTCGACCGGGTCGATATCATCGCCTCCTATGCGCGGCAGGTGCATAGCCCCAGCCTGGACATGAAAATCCCCTCGGTCATCGCGCTCAAACATTATGTGAAGCCGTCCGAACATCCCGCTTTCACCCGCTTCAACCTGTTCCTGCGCGACAAGTTCAGCTGCCAATATTGCGGCAGCACCAGCGACCTGACCTTCGACCATGTCGTCCCGCGCCGCGCCGGTGGCCGCACCACATGGGAAAATGTCGCGACGGCCTGTTCCCCCTGCAACCTCAAAAAGGGCGGGCGCACCCCCAAGCAGGCGGGGATGCAGCTCCACGTCCAGCCGATCCGCCCGACCAGCTGGCATTTGCAGGAACATGGCCGCGCTTTCCCGCCCGGCTATCTGCACGAAAGCTGGCACGACTGGCTTTATTGGGACGTCGAGTTGCTGGCGTGAGGCTGGCGCTGGCGCTGCTGCTTCTGACGCCTGCACCCCTCGCCGCGCAGGAGGATCATTCCGGCCTGACCCGCGCCAAATATGTCCGCAACTGCCTGATGTGCCATAGCGCCGCCGCGCCGGAGGGGGTGTCACCCGCCATCCTGACTGGCCTCTATCCCAAACCCGGCCTTCAGCCCGCCGCCGCCATGCCCGGCCTCACCTGCTGGCGTCGCTGCACCCGCTGCTTCGCGCCGGAACCAGCGAACGCGCGCAAATAGCCCTCACCCAACCGGCAACCAGTCCAGATCCATATCCTTGTGCCGGTTGGTATAATGGCCGATTTCTTCCAGCCGCGCCATCTGGTGCAGGGTAATCCGCCCGTTGGAGCGGCTGATCAACCCTTCCTGCTCCATCTGGCGGATCATGCGGTTCACATGCACCGATGTCAGGCCGATCGAATCGCCAATCTCTTCCTGCGTCAGCTTCAGGTCGAAACTGTCGATGACGCCGTCGTCGGTCACCCGCAGCCGGTCGAACATATCGAGCAGGAAGGACGCCACCCGCGCCTTGGCTGATGTGCGACCCAGCGACGCCAGCCGGTCGGTCATCGCCACCCGCTCCGCATTGGACAGCAGGAACAGCAAAGCCGCAACGCGCGGATATTCCTCCAGCAATCGCCGCAGCGCGTGCTTGTCGAACGGGCACACCACCACATCGGTCAGCGCGACCAGCGATTCGGGCGCCTTGCTGTAAATGGTGCTGGCCGACCCGATAAAGTCGCCGGGGAAATAGACGCGCAGGATTTGGCGGCTGCCATCGGGCAGGATGACAAAGCTCATCACCCGGCCTTCGCGCAGCACAAACAATTCGGTCACGGTATCATTGACCCGCTGGATCATTGCGCCACGCTTTACCTTGCGTGGATTTTCTTCCAGCCGAGCAAGGGCCGACTTTTCCGCGTCGGACAGCGGCACATGCTTGGCCAGCCTTTCTGCGAAACAACTTGTTGCCACCAATAAACCTCTTAAAAATTCTCGTTACGATGGCAAAACGCCCCACGCGCCTTTTGGCTGCATTTTGGTTGGCCGCACTAAACTCGATCAAGATCACAGCATTTGTTTCGGCTGTTACAATCCGGCGCGACAAATCGCCCGCTGCCCGCCTTGCACGGCGCGCGTTTGCCGCTATTAACCCTGACCAATGGACCGCATCATCATCCGCGGCGGCAAAGCGCTCAATGGCCGCCTTCCCATCTCCGGCGCGAAAAATGCAGCGTTGACGCTGCTGCCCTGCGCCTTGCTGACTGACGAGCCGGTGACGCTGCGCAACCTGCCGCGCCTCGCCGACGTCGACAGTTTCGGTCATCTGCTCAACCAGCTGGGCGTATCGACCATGATCGAGGGGGCAAGGCCGGAGGATTTCGGCCGGGTCATGACGATGCGGGCCGGGCGCGTCACCTCGACCGAAGCCCCCTATGACATCGTGCGCAAGATGCGCGCGTCGATTCTGGTGCTTGGCCCCTTGCTGGCCCGCGCGGGCGAAGCGCGGGTGTCGCTGCCGGGCGGCTGCGCCATCGGCAATCGCCCGATCGACCTGCATTTGAAGGCGCTCGAAGCCTTTGGCGCGATTATCGAGATCGCCGCAGGCTATGTCCGCGCCAGCCTGCCTGATGGCGGCCTGCCCGGTGGCATCTACACCTTCCCGGTGGTCTCGGTCGGCGCGACCGAAAATGCGCTGATGGCCGCAGTTCTGGCCAAGGGCACCTGCATCCTGGAAAATGCCGCGCGCGAACCCGAAATCGTCGATCTCTGCCGCCTGTTGCAGGCCATGGGCGCGGACATTGAAGGCGTCGGCACCGACAAGCTCATCATCCACGGTCGTGAGCGGCTCCACGGCGCGACCTATCGCGTCATGCCCGACCGGATCGAAGCGGGCAGCTATGCCTGCGCTGCGGCCATCACCGGCGGGTCGCTCGACCTGATCGGCGCCAATGGCGAAGATATGCACGCGATCATCGCCGCGCTGCGCGACGCTGGCGTGCAGGTCGACGTCCACAAGGATGGCATCCGCGTCTCCTCCGACGGCAAATTGAAGCCGCTGACCCTCTCGACCGCGCCTTTCCCGGCCTTCCCGACCGATATGCAGGCGCAATTCATGGCGATGCTGACCATGGCGGACGGCGCATCGGTGCTGACCGAAACCATCTTCGAAAATCGCTACATGCATGTGCCTGAATTGGCGCGCATGGGTGCGGACATCGCCGTCAACGGCCGCACCGCCGTCGTGCGCGGCGTTGACAAGCTGGTCGGCGCGCCGGTGATGGCGACCGACCTGCGCGCCTCGATGAGCCTCATCCTGGCCGGCCTGGCTGCCGAAGGCGAAACCCAGGTCAATCGCGTCTATCATCTCGATCGCGGTTATGAACGGCTGGAGGAAAAACTCTCCGCCGTTGGTGCCGATATCGAGCGGGCCAGCGATGGCTGACGGTATCGGTCTGGAAACGGATCGCAGGGCGCTCCTGGCGCTCTATGATCTGGATGCCGGCGGTTTTCGTCATCTGGACGAGATTACCGCTTTCGCCTCCACCCTGTGCGATGCACCCATTGCGCTTGTCAGCATTGTGGAAGAGGCGCGCCAGCGCTTCCTCGCCCGCACTGGCCTTGACGCTGAAGAGACCCCGCGCGACGTGTCCTTCTGTGCGCTGGCGATGCTGGGGGACGATATTTTCGTTGTGCCCGATGCGGTCAATGATCCGCGCTTTGCCGACAACCCCCTGGTCACCGGCCCGCCACATATCCGATTCTATGCAGGCGCGCCGCTGGTCGATGGCGCGGGCGTGCCACTGGGCGCGCTATGTGTCATCGATACGCAGCCGCGCGCCGATCTGACCCCGATACAGCGGCAGGGGCTGACCCTGCTGGCGCGGCAGGTGATGGTCGAACTGGAGGGGCGTCGCCGCGATCGCGACGTCATCGCCCGCCAACGTCAAGACGCCGCTGCCATTGCCGACAGCGACCGCATGTTCCGCACGCTGGCCGACACTATGCCGCAAATGGTCTGGTCGACCCTGCCCGACGGCTATCATGATTATTATAACGCGCGCTGGTATGAATATACCGGTGTCCCGGAAGGATCGACTGATGGCGAAGGATGGAACGATATGTTTCATCCCGACGATCAGGAGCGCGCCTGGGGCCGCTGGCGCAACTCGCTGGAAACAGGCGAGCCTTATGAGATTGAATATCGCCTGCGCCACCATAGCGGGGATTATCGCTGGACGCTGGGCCGCGCCCTGCCGATCCGCGACGGCGCCGGCAATATCCTTCGCTGGATCGGCACCTGCACCGAAATTCACGAACAGAAATTGATGATGGAAGAGCGCGAGATGATCGCGCACGAACTATCCCACCGGATCAAGAATATCTTTTCAGTGATCGCAGGCCTCATCGGCCTGTCGGCGCGCCAGCACCCGGAAATCAGCGACGTCGCGGACGATCTGCGCGATCGCATCCTGGCGCTGGGCCGCGCCCATGATTTCGTGCGGCCCCACAGCGCGGAATCCGCGCCGCAGGTCGGCCACGGGCAGGGACTGCTCTGGGGCATATTGGAACAGATTTTCGCGCCCTATAAAGCGCAGGACGGCTCGCGCATTGCGCTGTCGGGCGACAATGTTGCGATTGACGATCGCTCGGCGACTCCGCTGGCCTTGCTGTTCCACGAGCTTGCGACCAATGCCGCCAAATATGGCGCGCTATCGACGCCGGAGGGCAGGATTGCCCTTCATATCACCCGCGAAGGCCCGGACGTCCGTATCGACTGGCGTGAACAGGGCGGTCCTGTGGTGCAGACCGCCCATTCCGATGGCTTTGGCAGCCGTCTCATCACGCTCAGCGTAGAGCGGCAACTGGGCGGGCGTATCGTGCGGGACTGGTCCGCCGACGGACTGAAACTCAGCCTCTGGATTCCAGCCCGCTCGATGAGCCGGACGGCAGGAAAGGAATAAAGCCCGCAATATCGGCGGCGTGCAATTCAGGTTCATCCTCCGCCGCCAATTGTAGCGCGGCGGAAATGCTCTGCGCGCGAAATGGCTTGGTGATGACACCCAGCGCCGCGACCGAAGCCGCGCCAATCTGCGAAGGGTTGGCAGTGACATAGATGACGCGAATGCCATAGCGTCTGGCGAGTTCCATGCCGATTGTCGGCCCGGTCGGCCCATCGCGCAGGTTCAGGTCGACCAGCGCAATGTCGCAGGATTCGGCGCACGCCAGCGCAGCCTCGCGGTCAGCGGCAATCGCGCTGACGTCGAATCCCGTCTCCTCGACAATCTGTTCAATTTCCAGAGCGACGAAAATCTCGTCCTCCACTATCAATACTTTCTTACTCATCCTTGGGGCCTGTATGATTCAGGACAAGAAATGCCCCGCTGCCCGCACGGTTCCCGTGACCGCATAAGAATCCTTGGTCGATAGACCAAAATGCAGGGTCAATCCTGCACGCTGCTCCACACAGTCTCGAAATTGGTGGCGTCCTTCATCAACAGGACGGACGCAGGATAGCCGCCTTCGCTGGCCTTGCGCGCCGTGTCCGTCGCGCTCTCGATTGCCGCCGCTTGCGTGTCAAACGGGCCATAATAGCTGTTGTTCAAATTGATCTTCCACACGCCCTCGTGGGCCAGGACGATGTAGCGGGCGTGGGGGAGTGTAGCGGTCATGGTCATAGAACCTCTGTGTTATAATGGTGCCACGCCATGATGGCCACGGCCCCGCGATGCGGACGCCAGGCTTCGGCGAGTTGGCGGGTCATTTTTTCGCTCGGTCGTTCGGGCAGGCCCAATATCCGGCCAACCTCGATCTGCACCGCCAGATCGCCCGCCGGCCAGATGTCGGGCCGCCCTTCGGCGAACAGCAGATAGATTTCCGCAGACCAGCGGCCAATCCCCTTGATCTGGATGAGCTGCGCAATCGCTTCCTCATCATCGGCGGGCAGGGCGTTCAGGTCCAGCGCGCCGCTCAGCACCATTTCGGCCAGGCTGCGGGCATAGCCCTGTTTCTGGCGCGACAGACCGCAGGCGCGCAGCGCGTCATAGTCTCGGCTCAGCAGCGCGTCGGGCGCGCAGCCCGCGCCCAGTTCCGCCTCCAGCTTGCGCCACACCGCCGCCGCCGCCGCGACGCTGACCTGCTGGCCCACGATCGTGCGCAGCAGCGTTTCATAACCCGGCTCCCGCAGGCGCGGCTCAGGATAGCCGACACGGCCCAGCGCCGCGCCAAATCCCGGCTCGATTGCGGCGATGGCGTCCAGGCTGTTGCGCAATGTATCTGTGGTGGTGACCATAAGTTGTTTCCATCCGCCCTTGATTTCCCGACGTCTGTCCGTCAGAGCGGCGAAGAAAATTCTAGGGGACTGGATAGATGCCGAAACTGATCGTGGTCAACCGTGCGGGCGAAGAACAGGCTGTCGATGGCGACAATGGCCTGTCGGTGATGGAAGTCATCCGCGACAACGGCTTTGACGAGCTGCTCGCCCTGTGCGGCGGCTGCTGCTCCTGCGCCACCTGCCATATCTATGTCGACCCGGCCTTCGCCGATTCGCTTCCCGCGATGACCGAGGACGAAAACGACCTGCTCGACAGCTCCGACCATCGCAACAACACCAGCCGCCTGTCCTGCCAGGTCGTGCTGAACGACGCGCTGGACGGCCTGCGCGTCACCATCGCGCCGGAAGATTGATGCTATATTGATCTAGGCCGCACCGGCCCGCACCTCCACCCGGCCTCCCGTTCAGGATATACTGTGGGAGGCCGGGTGGAGGTGCGGGCCGGTGCGGCTCCGTTCAGCGAATCTGAACCAAAATTCAACGCTGCAATCGCAGCGTGGCGGCGGGCTCCTCACTCGTCAGCGGCGTAACCCGCCAGACGATGCGCTTGCCATTGGTGCCAGGCTGCGCGCCTTCCTCCTGATTCTGGCTGACAATCTCCGCGTCGGTCGTCAGCGTGAAGCTGCCGTTCAGCGCCTTGGCAGCGTCCTCGCCCGGCCCGCCCGCGCCCAGTGTCGGCCCCTGACTCTTGTCGAACCCATTGGCAAAGCCCGGCGCTTTCACCCGTACCCGCTCGTCCCCGCGCAATTCCACCGCGACGAAGGGCAACACGATCTGCGCGTCGATGTTGAAGGGAAACAGGAAGGCATGGGTCAGCCGTCCGCTGATCGCATAGTCGATATCGAACTTGCGCTTTCCCAAATAACGCGCTGATCTAAAACCTTTTTCTTTCGTTAAGGCGTCAGCGATCGCGCGCATTTGCACGTCGTTACCATTGTCGGCTTCGCCGTCGAACGTCTCCTGCGCAATCTGCAACAGCTGCGCCGGCGCCGCTTCGCCATCCTCGCTTGCCGGTTCAGGGATGCCCATCGCCCCCTTGCCGCTGTCCGATGCGATGATCTCGCCCTTATAGGCAAAGCTGAAACTGCGGTCGGCCCGAATGTCGAGCGAGGACTCAAACTTGCCCGGCGTCACCAGGCAAGCCGACAGCGCCATCACCCCCGGCAGGGCCAGCACCCAACGCAACAGACATGTCATGGCGACGTCCCCCGACTAGCCGCCCGGTCGGCTGCCTACCGGCTGGCGGCGGCGTACAGGGCGATGGCCGCGGCGTTGGACACATTCAGGCTCTCCATCCGCGGACTGATCGGCAGTTTAGCCAAAATGTCGCAATGCGCCATGCTGTTGTGACGCAGCCCTTCGCCTTCGGCCCCCAGCACCAGCGCGACCCGCGATTCGCCGATCGCGTCTCCCAGATTGGTATCGGCCTCGCCATCCAGCCCGATCCGCCAATAACCCGCCTCAGCAATTTCGTCCAAGGCCCGCGACAGGTTGACCACCCGCACCCATGGCATGATTTCCAGCGCGCCCGATGCCGCGCGCGCCAACACGCCTGATTCGGGCGGGGCGTGCCGGTCCTGCGTGACGATGCACAGCGCATCGAACGCGGCGGCCGACCGCAGGATAGCGCCGACATTATGCGGGTCGGTCACCTGATCCAGCACCAGGATCGGCCGCTTGTCATCGCGCCCTTCGTCCAGAATATCGCCCAGCCAGACATCGTCCAGCGGCTCGACTTCGGCGACGATGCCCTGATGCGGGGCATCGGACGGGACCATCCGGCCCATATCGGCCACATCGGCATAGACGATCGGCAGCACCGGCGGCAGCTCCAGCGCGCCCAGCGCTTCGCGGGTGCCCCATATCTTGCGCACGATGCGGTTGGGATTGGCCAGCGCCGCAATGACGGCGTGGCGACCATAGAAGCGCGGGAACGCGCCCTTGGGCTTGGCGGGACGATGACCTCTTTTCATGGAAGCGCTCTTTTCACATCCGACCATTGACAGGCAAGCCTCCTTTCGCCATTGAGCCGCCTCCAGCGCGGGAAAGAAGCTTTTTCTTGACCGCGAAGGGTATGGACAGGTGGCCGAGTGGTTAAAGGCAGCAGACTGTAAATCTGCCGGGCTACGCCCTACGTTGGTTCGAACCCAACCCTGTCCACCACCCTCTTAAAAGGGTCGGGCGGATCAAGTCGCTCCCCGCTATCTCTGATATTTCCAGTTCCGCCCCTTGCCTTGCGCGATCCATTCGACCGCTTGGGCCATGCGCTTGTTGCGGGTCGAATCACCCTTGGCGTCATTGATCCATTCGCAATAGTCGCGGACCTTGCCGGGCGGGAAGGCGGCCCACACCGCCGCGGCAGCTGGGTCAGCGGCAATAGCGTCCGCAAAAGCCGGATGGACTGGCAGCGGCGCGCGCGGCTCTTTCGTGCTGGTGCGCGGCCGATCCCCCGCATCGATCAACGCCATCGCTTGGCGCAGCAAAGCGGCGATCTCCGCGTCAGACGGTAGGTCGCTCAGGCGGGTGATCTTGCCGAACTGCCCCATCGCCCCCTGCCGGGCATCATCGCGCCCAACCTTGTCATGCCAGAAGCCGAAAGCGGCATGACCCTTGAACGCCGCCATGCTGCACAGATTCTGGTCCTTATAGGTGAAGAAGGGCATCCCCCATTTGATCGCCTCGCCCGCCTCCGGCACCGTAGCATGAACCAGCGCGCGGATATGAGTCAGGATCGGCCGGGCAAAATCCGCCTGCCGCGCAACATAGGCGTCGATGCGGGGATCGCCCACCATCGCGTCAGTCCCGCCGGTGCCGCACGGTCAGCAGATAATTGATCGCCTTGTTCGCCGACAGGGTGAAGCCACGTCCCGGATCGAAGCCGATACCACTACTGTCGATCACCTCCAGCCCGGCCTGTCCCAGCAGCGCGGTCAATTCTTCCGGCGTGATGAACTTGCCCCAGTCATGCGTCCCCTTGGGAATGCCGCCGATGCTTTCGCCGATGGTGATCATCGCCAGGCGGGAGAGGGGGGTGCGGTTTGGCGTGGACAGGATCATGAGGCCATCGGGGGCGAGTCTTTCCGCCAGCGCGCGGACGAAAGCGGCAGGATCGGCAACATGCTCGATCACCTCCATCGACGTGACCAGATCAAACCCGCCGTCCGCCACTTCTTCCACTGGCGTCGCGCGATAGTCGATCGCCAGCCCTTGGCGGTCAGCATGGGCGCGCGCCGCCGCGATATTCTCCGGCGCCGCGTCCAGCCCGGTCACGCGCGCGCCCAGCCGCGCCAGCGGTTCGGCCAGCAACCCGGCACCGCACCCCACATCCAGCGCGCGCTTGCCGCCAAGCGGCTCGAAATCATGCGATTTGCCCGGCCAATGCGCATCGATCGCCGCCCGAATATAGGCCAGCCGCACCGGGTTCAGCTTGTGCAGCATTGCGCTGCTGCCCTGCGGGTCCCACCACTCGGCCGCCATCGTGCCGAAATGGGCGGCCTCTCTAGGGTCGATCGTTGCTGTCGGGTTGCTTGCCATATCCGTATCCGCTGCTAAAGAAGCGCCGTTTCGCCCTTCTGGGACATTTTCTTTCTCACCAACAGGCAGGTTCGACAAGCAAATGGCGCGCATCGTGATGAAATTCGGCGGCACCTCCATGGCGGGGATGGAGCGAATTCGCAACGTGGCCGCGCGGGTCAAACATGTCGTGGCCCAAGGTCATGAAGTCGCCGTCGTCGTGTCCGCCATGGCGGGCGAGACGGACCGGCTGGTCGGCTTCTGCAAGGAAGCTTCCGCCCTCTATGATCCGGCTGAATATGATGTCGTCGTCGCCGCCGGTGAGCAGATCACCAGCGGCCTGCTGGCGATGACGCTCAAGGCCATGGATGTGGACGCGCGCAGCTGGCTTGGCTGGCAATTGCCGATCAAGACCGTCGAAGCCCATGCCAAGGCGCGGGTCAGCAGCATCGACACCGACGCGCTGCTCACCGCGATGGGCGCGGGTCAGGTCGCGGTCATCCCCGGTTTTCAGGGGATGATGGCCGATGGCCGCGTCTCGACCCTGGGCCGGGGCGGCTCCGATACCTCCGCCGTGGCCGTTGCCGCCGCAATCAAGGCGGATCGCTGCGACATCTATACCGACGTAGATGGCGTCTATACCACCGACCCGCGCATCGTGGCGCGCGCGCGCAAGCTTGACCTCGTCACCTATGAGGAAATGCTCGAACTCGCCTCGGTCGGGGCCAAGGTGCTGCAAACCCGCTCGGTCGGCCTCGCCATGAAGGAAGGCGTGGTCGTGCAGGTCTTGTCCTCCTTCGATGATCCCACCCAGACCGACCTGCCCGGCACGCTGATCGTCAGCGACGAGGAACTGGAAGCCAAGCTCAAGGAAAGCAAGATGGAACGTCAGCTCATCACCGGCATCGCCCATGACAAGAATGAGGCGAAGATCATCGTGACCCGCGTGCCCGACAAGCCCGGCGCGGTCGCCAGCATCTTCACGCCACTGGCGGACGCGGCGATCAACGTCGACATGATCATCCAGAATGATTCCAAGGATAATGAAGAGACCGACGTCACCTTCACCGTCCCACGCGCGGACCTCGCCCGCAGCGTAGACATATTGGAAGCGAACAAGGACGCGATCGGCTTCCGCCGCATCATCACCGACACCGAAGTCGCCAAGATCAGCGTCGTGGGTGTGGGTATGCGCAGCCATGCCGGTGTCGCAGCGACCATGTTCAAGACGCTGGCCGATCGCGGCATCAATATCGAAGCCATCTCCACTAGCGAGATCAAGGTCAGCGTGCTGATCGACGAGGACGAAACCGAACTGGCTGTGCGTGTGCTGCACACCGCCTATGGCCTCGACGCCCCGGCGGCGTAAAATTTGTTCCCCTCCCGCTTGCGGGAGGGGCTAGGGGAGGGCGTGTGTCGCCATCTCCTTTACAGACCCTCCCCCGACCCCTCCCGCAAGCGGGAGGGGGGAAAGAATGATATGACCAACGCCAAACTCACTGCCCTCATGGCCCGCGGCACGCACTTTCTCGGCTGCGACAGCGCGATCCTGTGCGGGGCGATGAGCTGGGTGTCGGAACGGCATCTCGTGTCGGCCATGTCCAATGCGGGCGGCTTTGGCGTCATAGCCTGCGGCGCGATGACGCCGGCCCTGCTCGACGCGGAAATCGCGGCGACCAAGGCGCTGACAGCCAAGCCCTTCGGCGTCAACCTCATCACCATGCACCCGCAACTGTTCGACCTGATCGATGTCTGCGCCAGCCATGACGTGACCCACATCGTGCTGGCCGGCGGCCTGCCGCCCAAGGGCAGTATCGAGGCGATCAAGGCGAAAGGCGCCAAGCTCATCTGCTTCGCGCCCGCCCTGGCGCTGGCCAAGAAGCTGGCCCGCTCCGGCGTCGATGCGCTGATCGTTGAGGGCCATGAAGCAGGCGGCCATATCGGCCCGGTCGCGACCAGCGTGCTGGCGCAGGAAATCCTCCCCGAAATGAGCGAGCAACTGCCGGTGTTCGTCGCGGGCGGCATTGGTCGGGGCGAAGCGATCGCCGCCTATCTGGAAATGGGCGCGGCGGGCGTGCAGCTTGGCACCCGCTTTGCCTGCGCCACCGAAAGCATCGCCCACCCCGCCTTCAAAAAGGCCTTTTTCCGCGCATCTGCCCGCGACGCCATCGCCAGCGTTCAGATCGACCCGCGCCTGCCGGTCATCCCCGTGCGCGCGCTCAAAAATGCGGGCATGGAAAATTTCACTGCCAAGCAGCGCGAAGTCGCCAATCTGCTCGACGCAGGCGCGGTCGACATGGGCGAGGCGCAGTTGCAGATCGAACATTTCTGGGCCGGTGCGCTGCGTCGCGCGGTGATCGACGGCGATGTCGATGGCGGGTCGCTGATGGCGGGTCAGTCGGTCGGCATGGTGACCAGGGAAGAACCGGTCGCCGAGATCATCGCGCAGCTGATGGTGGAGGCGGCGGTAGCGCTAGTGACCCGAATCTGAAGTTCGTCACCTTATTTGGCAGGCATTGAACGAACTTCAGATTCATAAGGGTCACTAGCAAATATCTGATTCTAGTGTGGTTTAGGGATTTGAAATTCGCTCCCGACCTTGCCGAAAAATGTGGCGAATTTCAAATCCACCACACTAGAGCGACGGGCTGCCTGAATCCTTGCGATGAACGGTTAATCAGGCATATTTCCTCCGACCAGAATGCCCGGCATGACGGTGCGCAGCCCATCGGAGAAATTGATGATCGTCCTGCGCCGTTTTTATGGCCGTTTTTCGCTTGTGTCGCTGGCCGTGCTGGCGGCCTGTTCGACCCCGGTAAAGAAACCGGAGCCAACCCCGCCGCCGCCGCTGGTCGAAACGGTCCGGCCGCGCCCGCCCATGGGCGCGGTGGAGGATATGAGCATCCCGGAAATAGCGGATGGCAAATATCTGACCCCCAATCGGAAGGTTACCTCCAACACCGCGCTGTGGCATGTCCGCATGGCGCTCAACGTTGCAGCGCTGTCCTGCCGCAGCGCCGCGGATCTGGCGCGGCTGCAATATAACCGGCTGCTCCATCTTCATGGGACCGTGCTGACGCAGGCCAATGAAGCGGTCGATCGCAACTATAAGGTCGCCTATGGAACCGCCGGCTTCGGCGCGCGCGAACGGCTCAATACGACCGTCTATAATTTCTTCTCGCTGCCGCCGGTCACCAAAAGCTTCTGCCCCGTGGCCGAAGCCGTCGGGGCAAAGCTGCTGACGATGCCGTCCAGCGCCCTGCTGGACTATGCCCCGACCGCGCTGGCGGAGCTGGAAAAGCCATTCCAGGATTTCTACGCCGCCTATGCCGATTATCTGCGCCGGCTGGCCGAATGGCAGTCGCGCTTCGGCGGGACGGTGACCGTCTGGGCCGCCCCCACGCCGCTGCCACCCCCGCCCGTGCCGCCCGGCGAAGCACCGCGCGCCGGCTTTGCCCCCAGCGTGACCAGCGCGATCCAGCAGAACCTGCCGCCCCCGCCCGATGCGGCGGCCCCATCACAGGCCGCCCGTCCGCCCGCCGTCGCGCCGACCCTGCCCGCCACGCCGGGACCAAGGCTGATGGTCCAGCCACTGCCGACCAATACCGAATAAGCGACGCGCCGTTGCGCATCGGCGGGCGCGGCGGCATCATCGCTGGCGAGTCGCTTGGCGGCTCTGCCCGTCATGCCAGCGCATGGCGGAGCCAAGGAGGAGAGAGACGATGGCCTATATGGACGGTTTCGTGATCCCGGTGCCCAAGGGCAACAAGCAGGCCTATATTGATATCGCGGCGAAAATGGCCCCGATCTTCATCGAATATGGCGCGACCCGCGTGGTCGAATGTTGGGGCGACGATATCAAGCTGGGCAAGGTCAACGATTTCCGCACCGCCGTGATCGCCGAAGAGGCCGAAGAGGTCGTCTTTTCCTGGATCGAATGGCCCGACAAGGAAACCCGCGACGCAGGTTCCGCCAAGATGATGGCGGACGAGCGGATGAAGCCGGAGGAGGGGCAGGACATGCCGTTCAGCGGTGCACGCCTCATCTATGGCGGCTTTACCGTGCTGGTCGACGAAAAGGCTTGAACCATTAAGGCAGGAGAGAGGCGATGACCGACCGCAACGGGCAATTTTTCTGGGTCGAGCTGATGACCAGCGACCCTCAGGCCGCGCTCGCCTTCTACACCGATGTCGTGGGCTGGACCAAGATGCCGTTTGGCGAAGATGGCGGTTATACGCTGGTCGTCGGTAGCGCCGGGCCGCTGGGCGGGGTGATGGCGATCCCGGCCGAAGCGAAGGAATGCGGCATGACCCCCTGGTGGGGCGGCTATATCGCCTCGGCCGATGTTGATGCGGACGCTGCGCGGCTGGTCGCGGCCGGGGGCAGCATCAAGCGCCCGGCGGAGGATATAGACGGCGTCGGGCGCTTCGCAGTGATGGGCGATCCGGGCGGCGCCACCTTCATGCTGCTCAAAGGCTCCAGCCCCGACGGCATGGAAGCCCCGCCGCCCATGGCGATGGGCCATGTCGGCTGGCACGAGCTGTATAGCGGTAATTTCGATGCCGACATGGCCTTCTACACCGGCCAGTTCGGCTGGACCGAGGGAGAGGCCATGGATATGGGCGACATGGGCATCTACCAGCTCGTCTCCCAGACCGGCGGCAGCGATTTTCCCAGCATGTCGGGCGGCATCATGCCGGTCCCCAAGGAAATGCCCGCGCCGCTCTGGCTCTTCTACTTCGTCGTTGGGGACATTGACGCGGCAGCGGCGCGGGTGACCGCAGGCGGCGGCACGATCCTCCACGGCCCGTCCGAAGTGCCCGGCGGCAGCTGGATCGTCCAGCTGCTCGACCCGCAGGGCGCAATGTTCGCGCTGGTCGGTACCCGCGCGGACGCCGGAGAGAGCGCATGACCAGCATCGCCCCTTGCCTCTGGTTCGACGGGCAGGCGGAGGAGGCGGCGCATTTCTACGTCTCCGTCTTTGGCGGGTCGGTGGATCATATCAGTTACTATCCGCAGGAAAATCTCTCCCCCTCGCCAGCGGCGGGGGGCAGCGTCCTGCTGGTCGAATTTACGCTGTTCGGGCAGCCCTATCAGGGGCTGAACGGCGGCCCGCAATTCCCCTTTACCGAAGCGGTCTCGCTGTCAGTCGCGTGCAAGGATCAGGCGGAGCTGGACCGCTATTATGACGCGCTGACCGCCAATGGCGGATCACCCGCGCCCTGCGGCTGGCTCAAGGACAAATATGGCCTGTCCTGGCAATTGGTGACGCAAGGGATACTCGCCAATTATCATAGCGGCGACCAGGCCGGGATCGACCGCATGATCGAGGTGATGATGACCATGCAGAAACTCGACACCGCCGCCATGCAGGCGGCCTTCGATGGCGATGCGGCATGAGCGAGGGCGCACATGACCTGTCCGTCACCTGCACCATCGCCGCCCCGCGCGAGACATGCTGGCGCGTGTGGACCGATCGCAAGAACGAATGGTTCTGCCCCAAACCCTGGCGCGCCGAAGTGATCGAGGAAGATCTGCGCCCCGGTGGCCGCAGCGCGGTCCAGATGTTCGGCCCGGACGGCGAGGAAACCGGGCCGATGGAGGGCGTCTTTCTGGAGGTCGTGCCGCACGAACGGATCGTCACCACCGACGCCTACGCCGTAGGCTGGGTGCCACAAACTCCCTTCATGACCGCGATCTGGACCTTCGCCGAGGAGGGCGACGCCACTCGCTTCACCGCCACCGCCCGCCATTGGGACGCAGAGGCCAAGGCCCGGCATCTGGAGATGGGCTTCCACCCCGGCTGGGACCAGATGATGGCGCAGTTCAAGGCGCTGTGCGAGGCGGAGGCGGGGTGAGGGTTGGATGAGGGGGCGACCCTCACACTTCCCATCAACCTTCCCCCACCACTCTGTCCCATAGCGGGGCAGCACAGCGTTAACCCCGTTCCCGCCTTGGTCGCTACGCCGCGCGCGCCTATCCTTGCCGCCATGCGTATCCTGTCCACCAGCCTCCTCGTCTCCATCGCCATCGCCTCGACCGCGCTGGCACAGGGCAATCCCGCCCCGTTCACCATCGCCGAATCGGGCCGCGCGTTCGGCTCGCTGGCCGACGCGCTCGGCGCGATCGGCGACGGGCGCGGGACGGTGGTGGTTGCGCCCGGCACCTATCATCAATGCGCCGTGCAGCAGGGCGGCGACGTCACCATTCGCGCCGCAACGCCCGGCACCGTCATCTTCGACGGCGTGCCCTGCGAGGGCAAGGGCGCGTTCGTGCTACGCGGGCGGGCGAGCGCGGTGGACGGCATCATCTTCCAGAATATCCGCGTCCCCGACGGCAATGGCGCGGGCATCCGCCTGGAAAGCGGCAACCTCACCGTCCGCAACAGCCTGTTCCGCAACAGTGAGGAAGGCATATTGACCGGCGACTATGATGGCGGGCAGGTCAGCATCGACAAATCGACCTTCCGCCATCTGGGCCGGTGCGACCGCGATCTCGATTGCGCCCATGGCATCTATATCGGCCGACTGGCGGCGCTGACCGTCACCAACAGCCGCTTTGACCAGGGCGATGGCGGCCATTATCTCAAAAGCCGCGCGGCCCGCGTGACGATCACCGGCAACAGTTTTGACGATAGCGGCGGCAAGCTCACCAATTATATGATCGACCTGTCCAACGGCGCGAGCGGCACCATCAGCGGCAATGACATGGTGCAGGGCAAGGACAAGGACAACTGGTCCGCCTTCATCACCATCGCCCCCGAAGGCCGCGAACATTCGAGCGCAGGCCTTGTGATCGAGGGCAATAAGGCCGGCTTCGTGCCGGGGGTAGAGCGCAACAGCACCTTCGTCGCCAACTTCACCGACGACGCGGTACGGATCGGCGCGAACGACCTCGCACCAAGCATGAAGGTGAAGGACCGGCGGTAAGGACTTCGCCAACCTCCGTTCGCCCTGAGCCTGTCGAAGGGTCGTCCTTCTTGAAGTAAAGAACAAGGCTTCGACAGGCTCAGCCCGAACGGTTTTATTTGTATCGAGTGGCGGACTATCGGATACAGCCATCATGCGAACCACCTATGACAGCGCCACCGTCCGACTCTATCATCTGGGGGACGATGGCGGCGCGACGACCCTGATGTACGGTCCCCTGAGCGAGGCGCTGCGCGTGGCCGATCAGCAGACGCAGGAGATGCAGGACGGCCTCTATCTGGCGACCGACAATGACGTCGTGGCCTATCTCGACCTGATCGACACCTAACCGTCCGCGAAACCAAACGGCGCGCGTGTCCGGCGAAAATCGTCTGGCAGCATCTCCCGCCCGATCGGCGGCGCGGACCGGGCGAGGCACTGGGGCCGGTGGCACAGGCGGCAGGTGACCCCAATGGGGGTCGGCTCCGGGGCCGCGACATTTTGCGTGTAGATCAGCCGATGGGCATGGTCGGCGGCACAACAGAGCGCAATCGCCCGCTCAACCTTGGGCGCGCCCCAACCGCCACCGCCTGCGGTAACAGTGCGGGCGATCGAGAAGAAACGCTGGCCATCGGGTAGCTCCAGCCATTGGGTGACGACCTCCCGCGGCGTCTCGAACACCCGATGCACCGACCAGAGCGGGCAGGAGCCGCCATGGCGGGCAAAGGGAAAGCCCGCCCCGTCGAGCCGCTTGGACGCATTGCCCGCCGGATCGACGCGCAGGAAGAAGAACGGCACCCGCTCCTGCCCCGGTTTCTGCAATGTCGTCAGCCGGTGGGCGGTCTGCTCGAAACTGGTGCCGAACTGCCGCGCCAGCGCTTCGACATCATAGCGCCGCGCCTCCACCGCCTTGGCGAAAGCGGTATAGGGCATCAATATCGCCGCCGCCCCATAGCTCGCCAGCGCGCGCCGGGCGAGGCGGCGACCGCTTTCCCCGGCAAACTGCCCGTCCTTCAGGATCGCGTCGAAACTCTTGCGCATCTCCAGATAGGCGATCTGGAGCGCCAGCTGGAACTGCGAACTGGCCGTATCAAGCGTATCGTCGAGCAGCACCGCGTCGCGATGCCGGTCATAGCGCCGCAGCGACCCGGCCATGACGTCGGACGGCAGGCGGCGGACGCGCAGGTTATGGCGCGCGCGCAGCCAGCCGGTCAGACCGCCCTCGGTCTCCGCCTCCGCTGCCAGCTTCTCCGCCGCATCGTCCAGCAGCGGAAAACTGTTGCGCCGGGCGGCAAGGAAGCGTCTCGATTCCGCGACCGGATCGGGCGCATCATCCGGGGTAACGCCCTGATCGGCGAGCGCCAGATGCTCCTCCCGATAGCTGGTATAGAGCCGCAACAGCGCTTCGGTAATCCCCGGATAATTGACCGCAACGTCCCCGGTGGCGAGGGAGGGCAGGTCCAGATCGGCGAACATCGGGTCTTTCAGCACCGCATGGAGCCGCGCGGTCTGTTCAGTCCCGCCATCCCCCGCCACCTCCGCCATATCCAGCTTATAGGTGCGCGCCAGCCGCAGCAGCATGTCGGCGGTCAGCGGCCGCTGGTTGCGCTCCAGCAGCGCGACATAGGAAGCGGAAATGTCGAGATCAGCCGCCATATCAGCCTGCGTCAGGCCCAGGTCACGGCGCAACCGCCGCAACCGTGGCCCCATATAGACCGGACTATCCTTACGCATCGGGCCGACTCCTGTGCAGGCTTTACAACTTTACAGCATAAATTTGTAAAGATCGACAACTGAACTTCAGGAGGACTGCCGCACTGCAACAGGAGGGAATAGGCGGGCCGCAACAGCTCACTTCCCACGCAAGGACAGGCCATGACCTATCAGGACAATATCGCGAAGGCGCAGCAACTCATCGGCAGCCATCCCGGCACCTGGGACGGCATCAATGCCGAATCCGTCGCCCGCATGAAGCTGCAAAACCGCTTCAACACCGGTCTCGACATCGCCAAATACACCGCTGGCATCATGCGCCGCGACATGGCCGCCTATGATCTTGACCCGGCCAATTACACCCAGTCGCTGGGGTGCTGGCACGGCTTCATCGGTCAGCAGAAGATGATCGCGATCAAAAAGCATTTCGGCACGACCAAGCAGAAATATCTGTACCTGTCCGGCTGGATGGTCGCCGCGCTCCGCTCCGACTTCGGGCCGCTGCCCGACCAGTCGATGCACGAAAAGACCAGCGTTCCCGCGCTGATCGAGGAGCTGTACACTTTCCTCAAGCAGGCCGACGCCCGTGAACTCGGCCTGCTGTTCCGCGATCTCGACAAGGCCCGCGAGAGCGGCAACGCGGTCGAGGCGCAGCGCCTGACCCACGCGATCGACAATTATGAAACCCATGTCGTCCCGATCATCGCGGACATTGACGCGGGCTTCGGCAATGCGGAGGCCACCTATCTGCTCGCGAAGAAGATGATCGAGGCGGGCGCTTGCGCGCTCCAGATCGAAAATCAGGTCAGCGACGAAAAGCAGTGCGGTCATCAGGACGGCAAGGTCACCGTGCCGCATGAGGATTTCCTCGCGAAGGTCCGCGCCTGCCGCTACGCCTTCCTCGAACTGGGCGTCGATGACGGCATCATCGTCACCCGCACCGACTCGCTGGGCGCTGGCCTCACCAAGCAGATCGCGGTCAGCAAGGAACCGGGCGACATTGGCGACCAGTATAACAGCTTCCTCGATTGCGAGGAGATCGACCCGGCGACGGCACGCAATGGCGACGTCATCCTGAACCGCGATGGCAAGCTGCTGCGCCCCAAGCGCCTGCCCAGCAACCTGTTCCAGTTCCGCGAAGGCACGGGCGCGGACCGCTGCGTCCTCGATTGCATCACCTCGCTGCAAAATGGCGCGGACCTGCTGTGGATCGAAACGGAAAAGCCGCATATCGAGCAGATCGCCTCGATGGTCGACCGCATCCGCGAAGTCATCCCCAACGCCAAGCTGGTCTATAACAACTCGCCCAGCTTCAACTGGACGCTGAATTTCCGCCAGCAGGTTTATGATGCCTGGGTCGAAGCCGGCAAGGACGTCAGCGGCTATGACCGGGCGCGCCTGATGAGCGTCGATTATGACGACAGTGATCTGGGCCGGGAAGCCGACGACAAGATCCGCACCTTCCAGAAGGATGCAGCGGCGCGGGCGGGGATTTTCCACCACCTCATCACCCTGCCGACCTATCACACCGCGGCGCTCAGCACCGACAATCTCGCCAAGACCTATTTCGGCGAGGAAGGGATGCTGGGTTATGTCGAGGGCGTCCAGCGCAAGGAAATCCGCCAGGGCATCGCCTGCGTGAAGCATCAGAATATGTCGGGCAGCGACATTGGCGACGATCACAAGGATTATTTCGCCGGTGAAGCCGCGCTCAAGGCGGGCGGCGCCCACAATACGATGAATCAGTTTGCAGCCTAAAGGCTGCTCAAGAGCCAGTTCGCGGGACGTGCAGATGTCCCGCGATTTGGGTGGAAGGACTTGACGACCCGGCGGCGCACCGCCGGGTCGTTTTTTCGTTTTAGATTGAAGCAGTGTGCCTCCATCACCCGTCATTCCGGCGAAAGCCGGAATCCAGGGAGGTTCGCGCTGCACCTGATCGCTCTGGACCCCGGCGTTCGCCGGGGTGACGGCTGTGCTTTACACAATCCCCGCCCGCTGCCGCACCGTCTGCTTCAATATGTCGAGCGGCATAGCTCCCAATGTCAGCACGTCATGAAACGCCTTGATGTCGAACGCCGCGCCCTGCTTCTTCTTCACCTCGGCGCGCAGGTCGTTCCAGACGGTATGACCGATCTTGTAGCTGCACGCCTGACCCGGCCACACCGTATAGCGGTCGATCTCGCCCTGGCTGCGCCCGCGCGCGATGCCGGTGGTCGCGATCAGATAGTCGGTCGCTTTCTCCCGGCTCCAGCGTTTGACGTGCATCCCGGAGTCCACGACCAGGCGGGTGGCGCGGAACAGCAGCGATTGGAGATAGCCGACCTGCCCCAGCGGATCGCCATCGAACATGCCCATTTCATCGGCCAGCTGCTCGGAATAGAGCGCCCAGCCTTCGCTATAGCCACTATAGCCGCCGCGCCGACGGATCATCGGAATGGCATCCGATTCCAGCGCGACCGACACTTGCAGATGATGACCCGGCACCGCCTCATGATGGGTCAGTGTTGCGAGGCCAAATTTGGGCCGGTCGAACGTGTCGCGCAGGTTGATATAATAGATGGCCGGGCGTGATCCATCGAGCGAGGCATTCTGATAATAGCCGCCCGGCGCGCCCGCCTGGATGGTGACGGGCACGCGGCGGACCTCGACGGGGGCCTTGGGCACGGTATTGAACGCTTCGCCCAGTCGCTTCTGCATCGCGACGATCTGGACATTGAGTTGCGCCAGCAATGCCTCGCGACCCGGATCAGTGTTGGGGAAAAGCTGGTCCGGGCGCTGGTTGAGCGCGACGAGGCGGTCGCCCACGCTCCCCTGGCTCATCCCTTCGCCCTTCAGGATCGTGTCGATCCGCGCACTGATCTCTGCCACCTGATCCAGCCCGATCTGATGGATTTCATCCCCGGTCAGCTGCGTGGTGGTCGCCGCTTCGGCAGCGGCCGCGTAAAAGGCTTCGCCGTCCGGCAGACGCCACACGCCCGCGTCATGGCTGGCCTTGGCCCGCAGTTGCTGAACTAGCGCGCGTTGGCGATCGAGTGCGGGGAAGATTGTGTCCGTGACAATCTTTTCGGCCTGCGCGGCGCGTTCGGGCGGCAGGCCAGCGGCAGCAAGCTTCTTGGCGAACGAAGCGACAAGCACCGTCTGCGCGGCGGGTTGGTCGCGCAGCGACGCCTGCATCTTGAGCGTCGTGTCGAGAATATAGTCGGGCGCAAACACGCCCTTGGCCGCGTCCGCCTTCTGCCGCGCCAGTTCGCCGTCCATCGACGCGGGGAAGGCTTCGAGCCGGGCGAGATAGGCGTCGGCGTCAGCCGCATCCTTCACCCGATGCTGCGAATCGAGGAAATCGGGCGTCTCGCGATAGCTGCCGGTCAGCTGGCTCAGCACATAGGGCGCGTAACGGCCCGCCGTTTCGCCATAGCCAAAGCGTTCGCCGCCGATCGACCGATCAAGCTGATAGGTCACCACGTCATAATCGAGTTTTGATGCATCGCTCAGCGCCTTGCGGTCGATGCTCGCCAGTTGCTTTGCCTGCGCCTTGCTGCGCGCCAGATCACGGGCAACCCCGGCGGCGGATGTGTCGCTCAGCTTGCCGCGCAACGCCGAGCGCTCGCCCGTGTCGAGGCCAAGCCTGGTGGCCTGTTCGGGCGAATCCGCCAGTCGTTCGTAGAAAAAGCCGTCGAGCATGGCGCGCAGCCGGGTATCGGCAGCGGCGGGCTGGGCAAAGACGGGGGTGGCAGCGGTCAGCGCGGTCGCGCCACTGGTGGCGAGAAATTGACGTCGGTTCACGAAGGGGTCTCCGTCTGTCAGGGAAAGGGCGCTGAGGGGGACAACGCCCATGATGCCCCCTTGTGCCGCCCTTCCAAAGGCTTGGCTAGGCCTTGCGCCAGATAAGCCAGCCTTATGTTTCGCATTGCCGGTTGCGGCTATACCGGCATTTACCGATACGATAATGCCGCGACCAGCCTGCATTAGGGAGACACGGCCATGACCTACACCCTCATCACCGCGAATCGCAATTATAGCAGCTGGTCGCTGCGCCCCTGGGTGCTGATGACCGCATTGGGCATCCCGTTCGTC
This sequence comes from Sphingobium sp., assembly GCA_023266575.1. Taxonomy (GTDB): domain Bacteria; phylum Pseudomonadota; class Alphaproteobacteria; order Sphingomonadales; family Sphingomonadaceae; genus Sphingobium. The sequence goes on along the minus strand of JAHFPV010000002.1, from coordinate 370,692 downwards.
GACCGGATCGAACCCTTCACGCAGGCGACCAACTATGCCGCCTTCCGCAGCTTTTCGCCGACAGGGCAGGTGCCTGCGTTGATAGACGGCGAACGGACCATTTGGGATTCGCTGGGGATCACCCTCTATCTGGGCGATCGCCATCCCGCCGTCTGGCCGACCGACGAAGCCGCGCGGGCCTGGGCGCAATGCGCGGCAGCGGAGATGCACAGCGGCTTTGCGACACTGCGCAACGATTGCACCATGAATGTCGGGGTGCGGGTCGAGCCGCACCTGCACTCGCCCGCGCTGAACAGGGACATTGCGCGCCTCGCCGAGCTTTGGGCCGAAGGGCTGGCGCGTTTCGGCGGGCCGTTCCTTGCGGGATCGGCCTTCACCGCAGTCGATGCCTTCTATGCGCCGGTCGCGTTCCGGGCGCGGACCTACGGGCTGGATGTCGGACCGGTGGGTCAGGCATGGCTCGATCATATGCTGGCACACCCCGCGATGCAGGCATGGGAAGAGGCCGCCCTGGCCGAGACATGGCGCGAGGACAGCCATGAGGCCGAAATCGGTGCAGCAGGACGGATCATCGCAGATTATCGGGCGGTGTAACATTGTTGCCCGCCATATGGACAAAAGAGCAGTTTTCTGCCCGCTTCCCCCTTTTCCCCCAGTCATTCCGGGTCTAGGGGGAAACCACTATGGTTAAGCTCCGCACCCTCTATGAGAAGATCTGGGACGCGCATGTCGTCGAGCGCCGCCCGGATGGCACCTGCCTGATCTATATTGATCGCCACCTCGTCCATGAAGTGACGTCGCCACAGGCGTTTGAGGGGCTTCGTCTTGCGGGACGCAAAGTGCGTCGGCCGGACCTGACGCTGGCGGTGCCGGACCATAATCTGCCCACGACGCCGCGCCGCGACGCCGACGGCCATCGCATCCCGATCGCCGACCCGGAAAGCGCGCAGCAACTCGCCGCGCTGGAGCGCAACGCCCCGGAATTTGGCGTGCGCCTGATCGGTGACGCCGATGTGGAGCAGGGCATCGTCCATGTTGTGGGACCGGAGCAAGGCTTCACCCTGCCGGGTACGACCCTGGTGTGCGGCGACAGCCATACCAGTTCGCATGGCGCGCTGGGCGCACTGGCGTTCGGTATCGGCACGTCGGAGGTCGAGCATGTGCTGGCGACCCAGACTCTGCTGCTCAAACAATCCAAAACGATGGAAGTCGTGGTCGAGGGCAAGCTGGGTTTCGGCGTGACGCCCAAGGATGTCGCGCTGGCGATTTGCGGGCATATCGGCACGGCGGGCGGCACCGGCTATGTCATGGAATATCGCGGCTCCGTGTTCCGCGACATGTCGATCGAGGGGCGCTTGACCGTCGCCAACATGTCGATCGAGGCGGGCGCGCGGTCGGGCCTGTTCGCGCCCGACGACACGACCTTCGCCTATCTCAAGGGCCGCCCGATGGCGCCCAAGGGTGCCGACTGGGACGCAGCCGTCGCCTGGTGGCGCACGCTGGTGACCGACGAAGGCGCGCAGTTCGACAAGACGGTGGTGATCGACGCCGCCGACATCGTGCCGACCGTGACCTGGGGGACCAGTCCCGAAGATGTCATCGCGGTGACCGGCGTGGTGCCGGACCCTGCAAGTTTCGAGGATGCGTCCAAGCGGGCGGCGGCGCAAAAGTCGCTCGACTATATGGGGCTGACCGCCGGGCAGAAACTGGCCGACGTGCCGATCGAACATGTTTTCATCGGCAGCTGCACCAACAGCCGGATCGAGGATCTGCGCGCCGCCGCCGCGTTGCTCGATGGGCGGCACATCGCCAGCGGGATCAAGCACGCGATGGTCGTTCCCGGCTCTGGCCTCGTCAAGCGGCAGGCCGAAGCCGAAGGGCTGGACCGCATCTTCACCGACGCTGGTTTTGAATGGCGCGAGCCGGGCTGTTCCGCCTGCCTTGGCATGAACCCGGACAAAGTGCCTGCGGGCGAACGTTGTGCTTCGACCAGCAACCGCAATTTCATGGGCCGTCAGGGACCGGGCGCGCGCACCCATCTGGTGTCGCCCGCGATGGCGGCGGCAGCGGCGATCACCGGCCGGCTGACCGACGTGCGCGAACTGTTGAAAAAAGAAGAGGGGATGGCATAGTGAAAAAGATTTTCTGGCTGCTGACGCTGGGCGCACTGGCCAGCGCGGCCATGGCCGCGACGCTGGGCCGGGCCGAGGATATTTCCGCCACGGAAGTAAAGCAGGCGCGCTGATGGACAAGCTGACCACGGTCGAGGGCAAGGCCTATCCGTTCGGGATGAAGAATGTCGACACAGACATCATCATCCCGTCGCACTGGCTCAAGACGATTTCGCGCAACGGCATGGGCAGGGGCGCGTTTGAAGTGCTGCGCAAGGAGCCGGGCAACGTCTTTGACGATCCGGCCTATGCGGGCAGCCCGATCCTGATCGCGGGCGACAATTTTGGCTGCGGCTCCAGTCGCGAACATGCCGCCTGGGCGCTGGGCGATCTGGGCATCCGGGTGGTGATCGCGCCGAGTTTCTCCGATATCTTTTCCAGCAATGCATTCAAGAACGGCATTTTGACCGTCGTATTGCCGCAGCAGGCGATCGACCGGCTGATGGAGGTGGCGCAGACCGACCAAATCCATGTCGATCTGGAGCAGCAGACCGTCACGACCCAGTTTCAGGATCGTTTCAGCTTCGAAATCGACCCGTTTCGCAAACATTGCCTGCTGGGCGGTCTGGACGAAATCGGCCTGACGCTGGGCGATGCCGACGGCATCGGCGTCTATGAAGCAAAAGTGGCGCAGGATCGCCCCTGGATGATCCCCGCCGTTGCGTAAACGCGCGCTTCTTCCTATCTCTTATCGCACTATCGGGCTTTGGACAGGGCATTTGGCATGACGACTTTCGACGATCGCGAACGGGCCTTTGAAAATATGTTCGCCCATGACCAGGAAATGCAGTTCCGCATCCAGGCGCGTCGCAACCGACTGCTGGGCGAATGGGCTGCGGCCAAGATGGGCCTGACGCCGGAAGAAACCGATTCCTATGCCAAGGCAGTGGTGCAGGCCGATTTCGAGGAAGCCGGTGACGAGGATGTCATCCGCAAGCTGGTGGGCGACATGACCTCCGCCGGGATCGACATTGACGAGCCGGGCGTCCGCGCCGCGCTTGAAGAGCAGGCGGTGATCGCCCGCCGCATGTTCATCGAAGCGCAGTAAGGCCGCCTGCGATGCCCATGGCCGCCGACGACATTGCCAATATGATTCGCGCCGCAATCCCCGACGCGGATGTCGAAATAACCGATCTGGCGGGTGACGGCGATCATTATGCCGCGCGGGTGGTGGCGGAAAGTTTCCGCGGCATGAGCCGGGTGGCGCAGCAACGCGCCGTCTATGCCGCGCTCGGCGGCCGGATGGGCGGCGTGCTGCACGCCTTGCAACTGACCACTGCGGTTCCCAACTAACCCGCATCACAGATTTGCGTCCACAAGCGGCGCCAGACAGGAATGGACTTTCGATCATGACCGACGCCGTGCATCAGCGGATTGCGCAAATCGTGGGCGCCAACGACGTGGTGCTGTTCATGAAGGGCACGCCGCTCTTCCCCCAGTGCGGCTTTTCCAGCCGCGCCATCGCCATCCTTGAGCATCTGGGCGTCGCCTATGAGACGGTCGATGTGTTGCAGGACCAGGCCGTCCGTCAGGGCATCAAGGCCTTTTCCGACTGGCCGACCATCCCGCAACTCTATGTAAAGGGCGAATTTGTCGGCGGCAGCGACATCATGATGGAAATGTATGAAGCGGGCGAACTGCACCAGCTGATGACCGATCAGGGCGTCGCGGCGGCGAACTGACCAACGTTCAGATATGACGTCATAAGGGGCGGTCCGATCATCGGGCCGCCTTTTTTATTGCTGGATTGAGGGAAGCCACCGGGTTGGGGGTGCCGGCGGAGATCGGCCAGCACCCCCAGGGTAGTTACACGGTGGGTTACGGGAGTAAGAGACGCAACCGCCGTGCCAGAAACATCAGGGCGCGCAAATCCGCAGCTGCAAGGGTTAATGGCGCGCGCGACGCGGTGGCATCTGTCAAATATTCCGACATTTTGCGGCTGCTCTGGTGGCATAGCCGACGGCGACTTTGCCCCCATTGACTACAATCGTAATCAATGCGATTACATCTGTAGTTGAAAAAGAGGCAAGAGTCGCGTGGCGCAGACGGGTGAAAAGATCAGCGAAGCCGAACTGGTGGTGATGGAGGCGCTGTGGGAGCAGTCGCCGCTGACCGCCAATGACGTGGCCGATCGCGTCACCGACGCCCGCGACTGGAGCGCGCAGACGGTCAAGACATTGCTGTCGCGGCTGATGGCCAAGGATGTGATCGCCGCCGATCAGGATGGCCGTCGTTTCCTCTACCGCCCACTGGTCGCGCGGGAGGATTATGTCGCCAGCGAATCGGGGCGGCTGGTCAACCGGCTGTTCGGCGGGCGGGTGTCCCCGCTGGTCGCGCAACTGGCCAGCCAGGACCAATTGACCGAGGATGATATTGCCGAGCTTGAGGCAATCCTGAAAGGGCTGAAATCATGAGCGTCTGGATGGTCGAAACGCTGATTGCCACGACGCTGCTGATGGCGCTGGTCATGCTGCTGCGCCGACCCGTGGCGCGCTGGCTGGGGGCAGGGGCGGCCTATTGCCTTTGGGCCGTGCCTTTCGCCCGGATGCTGCTGCCAGCGCTGCCCGGCGATGTCGCCAGCCCTTCACCCTTGCATGTCGCGGTCGATCAGGCGGGCCTGCCCGACCTGCTGACCGTCGCGCCGATGGCACAGGTGGCGACCGACACCGCCTTTCCCTGGCTGGAGGTCGGCATCGGCCTCTGGTTTGCCGGGATGCTGGCCTTCCTGATCATCCAGGCGGTCGGCTATGCGCGGTTCCGGCGGCACATGCTGACCGGCGCGACGCCGATCGGGGAGGAAGGCCGCATCCGCCTGATCACCAGCCCGCACGCCAGCGGGCCGCTAGCCTTTGGCGTGTTTCAGCCGTTCATCGTCCTGCCCGCCGATTTCGCGCTGCGCTATGACGCGCTGGAACAGGAGATGGCGATCGCGCACGAACGCGCCCACCATGCCCATGGTGATCTCGCCGCGAATATGGTCGCGCTGGCGCTGCTCGCCATCCACTGGTGCAACCCCATCGCCTGGATCGCCTATCGCGCCTATCGCGCCGATCAGGAAACCGCCTGCGACGCGCGCGTGCTGGCGCTCTATGGCCAGGATCAGGCCCATATCTATGGCCGCGCCATCCTGAAAGCCGCCGGTGGCCGCCAGTTCGCCGCCGCCTGTCATCTGACCCGAATCACAACCTTGAAGGGGAGGCTCCTCATGCTTTCGCGCCACGAAATTTCGCTCCAGCGGATCAGCTGGGGCATGGCCGCCGTCGCCATTGTCACCGCCACGGGCCTTGCCCTCACCGCATCGGGCAGCCGCGCCGCGCAGCAGATGGCGGCGATCAGCGACACAGTCGAAACCGCAGACTTTGCACGGCTTTCCAATCTGGTGGCCCAACCCGCCGCCGCCACAGTGCCACAGACCGTCGATGCATGGCCGGAAACGCCCACCGCCCCCACCGCGGCCAGGATCGACGCGGAAATGGCAGCCGCACCGCCGCCCGCGCCAACTGCGCCGATCGTCCCTGCCGCCGACATGATCGCGCCGGTCGCGCCAGTGCCGCCCATGCCAGCGGTGCCGCCTGTCACTGTGCGCGAAGAGAAGAACGCGATCACCATCACTCATGCCGATGGCCGGGTCGAGCGCCACCACATCCCGACCGAGGCCGAAATCCGCCGCATGGTGCCGCGTGTCGATGTCCGTAACGGCTGTGAGGGCGACCAGACCGTCAGCAAGCGCGAAAGCGTGGACAGCGATGGTCGCCGCACCATCCGCGTCCGCATCTGCGAGGCGCAGATCGAGGCGCAGGCCCATCGCGCCGCCCGCGCCGGGCTGGTGACGGCCCGCGCCCAGGTCGCCCGCACGGCCCATATGACCGATCGCATTCGCGCCGACGTGCTGCGCGATCTGGACGATGAAATTGCCAAGATGGACGGGCAAGGGGACTGACCCGCGCTCGGCCGGCTCAACCGGATTGCGAAGGCGAAAGCCATCCATGGGTCTGCCTATGGATGGTTTTTTTACGTGCCGTGAAGATCAGGCCATCGGTGCGATCGCCTTCACTCGCAGCCCGAATCACCTGATGCCGCACAAATGCGTCGAGCGCCTGATCGGCATCGATCAGGCGCTCGGACAGGACTCTACGGTCCCAATATCATGAAAGGCTTGCCGACCGTCGCAAAGGACGGCGGCTGGCCTCACCGCATGGCTTAGCCCTGGCGGGCCTTGAAGCGGCGGTTGGTCTTGTTGATCACATAGGTGCGGCCGCGACGGCGGATCACGCGGTTATCGCGATGACGGTCCTTGAGCGACTTGAGCGAGTTGCGGATCTTCATGGAAGTCTGCCTTCTTAGAATCTGGCTTTAGCGGAAAATCGAAGCGCTGCCCCTATGGGCGGGACGGCCTTAAGTCAAGTCCGGCGGCGCGACTTTTGCCTCCGTTCATCCCCCGTGCAGCAAGTTGATGGCTTGGAGCGGTGAAGGAATTATGCTGTCCGTGCCGTTTAGCGGAATATGTCCCGTTGGAGTAGATGCCATGTCGAAGCGCCTGATCCTTGCCGCCAGCCTTGCCCTGTCCTTGAGCGCGTGCGCAACGGCGATTCCCCCGGTGGAGGTCACCCGCTTCCATATCGGTGATCCCGCGCGCAGCGGCACGATCGCGGTGGAGGAAATGCGTGGCAATCCCGATATCAGCCTGGAATTCCGCACCTATGCCGCCGCCGTGGCGCAGGAATGGCAGCGTGTCGGTTTCACCCCTGTTACCGCAGGCGCAACCAGCGACTATGTCGCCAGCGTCGCCTTCCGCCGCAGCTTCCGCCCCGCTGGCATCGACCGCAGCAGCGACAAGCCGGTCAGCGTCGGCGTGGGCGGCGGCATCGGTAGCGGCGGCTATTCCGGGCTGGGCGTGGGCATCGGCATCAACCTGTCGGGCAAGCCCAAGGATATTGTCACGACCGAATTGCAGGTGCAGCTGCGCCGTCGCGCCGATTCGACGATGATCTGGGAAGGCCGCGCCCTGACGCAGGCCCGCGAAGGCACGCCCGCCGCGCAACCAGGCCTTGCGGCACAAAAGCTGAGCGCTGCGCTGATCGGGGGCTATCCCGGCGAATCCGGGCGCACTATAACCGTCAAATGACCATTTCCATCACCAGTGCATTCGACAGCGGCAATATCCGCGTCCTTTCCATCATCGACACGCCAGAGGGTGTCCGCGCCGAACTGGAAATCGTGACCGACCATCAGAGCGATTTCTATCAATGGTTCCATTTCCGCGTGGCCAATGCTGCCGGACGCTCCGTGGAACTGGCGATCGTCAATTGCGGCGGGTCGGCCTATCCTGACGGCTGGGCCAATTATAAGGCGCGGGTGAGCGAGGATCGCGAAACCTGGAGCCAGGCCGATACCAGCTATGCCAATGGCACGCTGACGATCCGGCTGGAGCCGGACAGCAATGCGCTCTGGGTCGCCTATTTTGCGCCCTATTCGATGGAGCGCCACCACGACCTGATCGCTTTTGCCGCCTGCCAGCCGGGCGTCACCCATCGCGAACTGGGGCTGACGCTGGACGGCCAGCCGATCGACCTGCTGAGCGTAGGCGAAGGGCCGAAACAGGTGTGGCTCTATGCCCGCCAGCATCCCGGCGAAACCATGGCGCAATGGTGGATGGAAGGCGCGCTGGAACGGCTGTGTGACGAAGAGGATTCGGTCGCGCGCCTGCTACGGCAGCAGGCGACGATCCATCTGGTGCCCAATATGAACCCGGACGGCAGCCGCCGGGGCCATTTGCGCACCAATGCGGTGGGCGTGAACCTCAACCGCGAATGGCATGAACCGTCGATGGAGCGCAGCCCGGAGGTGTTTCTGGTCCGCGCTGCGATGGACAAAACCGGCGTCGATCTTGCCATCGACGTGCATGGCGACGAAGCCATCCCCGCCGTGTTCATCGCCGGTTTTGAAGGCATCCCGTCGATCACCGAACACCAACTGACCCTCTACCACCGCTATCGCGACACGCTGGCCGCCCGCACGCCCGATTTCCAGACGCGGCTGGGCTATCCGGTGGCGGGGGAAGGGCGGGCAAACCTCTCCATGTCCACCAATCAGGTCGCCGAACGCTTTGGCGCGGTGGCGATGACGCTGGAAATGCCGTTCAAAGATAATGACGACCTGCCCGACGCCGATTTCGGCTGGTCCCCCGCCCGCTCCGCCCAACTGGGCAAGGATTGCCTGGCCGTGCTGGCGGAGATTATCGGGGATATCTAACAATGACGTGTTCCCGCGCAGGCGGGAACCCAGTTCAGACCGTGGGCCTGGGTACCCGCCTGCGCGGGAACACCCAACCTATTTCCAATCAAATGCCAGCGGCGCTTCCCGAAACGCAAAGCGGTCGAGATGCTCCGCGACCACCTTCTTGAACACCGCGACATCGGCGTCGGCGGTCGGATCGATCGTCACCACCAGCGCCTCCTCCTGCGCGGCCATGCGGATCGGGCCCATCGGAAAGGCGATGACGCCCGATTGCGGATCAAACTCCGTCTCGAACTTGTGGCTCCAATGTTTGCATAGCTGCTGGAGATAGCGGCTGGCATTGGGCGTGGGGACATGGGCGGTCAGCGTCATGACTTAGAGCCTTTCGATCTTGGTGGCGGCCTCGTCGATCAGGGACGCGACGTCGAACATGGTCTGGGCGTCGGCCCCTTCCTTTTCAAGCCGCCCTTGGATCGCCATGCGCAGATTATGCATTGCCCGGCGCAGCGGTGCGCCGTCGGTGCGCTCGGCCTTTTGCGCCAGCGAAGCGATCCGCTCCATCACGAGCGCCAGCCCGGCCTGATGCTCTACCAGATGGGCCGTGCCTTCGTTGGTAATGGCAAACAGCTTGCGGCTGCCTTCGCCGGGCTGTTCAGCGATCAGGCCCATATCGGCCAGCAGCGTGAGCGTGGGATAGACCACGCCGGGGCTTGGCGCATAGACCTCGCCCGATAGGGTCTGGATCTCGCGGATCAAATCATAGCCATGGCGCGGCGTGTCGGCGATCAGCTTGAGCAGGATCAGCTTGAGCGCGTCATTGTCGAACAACCGCCGCCGCCCACCGCCGCGTCCACCCCGGCCGCCACCATCCATTGGTCCATCCCCAAAGGGAGCGCCACCGCCGCGCCCAAAGCCGCCCCGGCCAAATCCGTCGGGGCTAGCAAAGCGGCCATAACCGCGCAGGCCATGCCCATGGTGACGGCCGCCATGGCCGCCTTGTGTGTGAGGGAAATGCATCATTTGTCTTTCAGTATGTTTCATGATGCATTGAGATATATCGTAAAAATTAGGATCGTCAAGAGTTAAGATATATCTTTTACATCTTAAGTGCATCAGAGCGCGGCGAAATCGATCGCCGCGTGCCGGTCGAGAACCCGCGAATGATCCTCCAGCGGATATTTGAGACCGCTGGCGCAGTTGAACAGCAGCGCACGCTCATCGCGTCCGATCAGCCCTTCGTCCAGCGCCCGGCTATAGGCAGCCAGGGTCGCGCCGCCTTCCGGGCAGAGCAGCAGGCCATCGTCGCGCGCCACATCGCGCACCGCCGCGCTGATCGCGGCATCCGACACGGCCAGCGCCGCGCCGCCGCTTTCCCGCACCGCGCGCAGGATCAGGAAGTCGCCCACCGCGCGCGGCACGCGGATGCCCATGGCGATGGTGTGGGCATCCTCCCAGCGTTCGGCAAATTCCTCGCCCTGATCGAAAGCGCGGACCATCGGCGCGCATCCCTCGGCCTGCACCGCGAACATTTTTGGGCGTTTCGATCCGATGAAGCCGATCTGCTCCAGTTCATCAAACGCCTTCCACATGCCGATCAGGCCGGTGCCGCCGCCGGTGGGGTAGAAAATCGCGTCGGGCAATTCCCAGTCCAGCTGCTCGGCCAGTTCCAGCCCCATCGTTTTCTTGCCCTCGATCCGATAGGGTTCCTTCAGCGTCGAGAAATCGAACCAGCCGCGTTCCTTCGCCCCTTGCCCGACGATCGCGCCGCAATCGTCGATCAGCCCATTGACGCGATAGACCCGCGCGCCCTGCGCCGCGATCTCGCGCACGTTGATTTCGGGCGTATCGTCGGGACAGAAGATGATCGCCTCCATCCCGGCGACCGCGGCATAGGCGGCCAGCGCCGCGCCCGCATTGCCGTTGGTGGGCATGGCGATCCGGGTCACGCCCAGTTCCTTGGCCATCGACACCGCCATCACCAGCCCGCGCGCCTTGAAGGAGGCAGTGGGCAGGCGGCCCTCATCCTTGGCGATCAGATGGCCGCCACCCAGCCGCGCGGCGGTTCGCGGTAGCGGGATTAGGGGCGTCGCATTTTCGCCCAGGCTGATGATGTTGGCGGTGTTCCGAACCGGTAGCAATTCGCGCCAGCGCCACAAATCCATGGGCCGCTGCGCCAATGCGTCCTTGGTCAGCGTAGCCCGCACCCCGTCCAGATCATAACGCACCAGCAACGGCTTCCCCGCCGTCGACAGACCATGCAACTGGTCCGCCGCATAACGCTCGCCGGTCAGCGAACATTCCAGATGGGTGACGAAGGTGGGACGATCGGTGGTGAGGTTCAGGTCGTGGCGCAACGGGGTATCCTTTGGTCTGTGCCCCCCGGCCCACCCTTGAAAACCCCTCCCGCGAACGGGAGGGGTGGATATGTCTTATTCCGGCGCTTTCGCCACGCTAACCATGGCCGGGCGCAGCAGCCGGTCCTTGATCATATAGCCTGCCTGCATCTCGATCAGGATCGTGCCGGGCGCGGCATCGGCGGAGGGGACTTCCATCATCGCCTGATGCTTGTTGGGGTCGAGCGGCTGGCCGACCGATTCGATCTTGCTGATGCCGTTGCGACCAAACACCGCCTCCAACTCGCGGCCGGTGGCTTCCAGCCCGACGACCAGACCCTTGAACTTCTCATCCTCGCGCAGGTCGGCGGGGATGGTGGCGAGCGCGCGGCTCAGATTGTCGGCCACCGACAATATGTCGCGGGCAAAATTGGTCGCGGCATAGGCGCGCGTGTCGGCCAGCTCCTTTTCCAGCCGGCGGCGCACATTCTGCGTATCGGCATGGGCATAGAGAATGTCCTGCTTGGCGGTCGCCAGTTCCGCTTCCAGCGCGGCGATGCGCTCTGCACTGGCATCGGCCACGGGCGCATCCTCCGGCAACTGGTCCACGACTTCGGTATTTTCGACGTTCAAATTTTCTTCGCTCATCTCATCAATCTCGACAGCGTTTGTGCGGTGAAATCCACCATGGGGATCACCCGTGCATAGTTCAAGCGCGTGGGGCCGATCACGCCGACCACGCCGACCACCCGGCCGTCCGCGCCACGATAGGGGGCGGCTATGACCGAAGAACCCGACAGGGAAAAGAGCTTGTTTTCCGATCCGATGAAGATTTTGGTCGCGCTGCCCGCCAATGCGCTTTCCAGCAGGCGGGATATTTCCTGCTTGCCCTCCAACTGCTCCAGCAATTGCCGCACCCGTTCCAGGTCCGCCGCCGTGCCATCGTCGATCAGATGGGCCTGGCCGCGGACGATCAGCACCGGCCTGTCATCGGCGTCATGCGACCAGATGGCGATGCCGCGCTCCACCAGCTCCCGCGCCGCGCCATCCAGCGCGCTACGTTCGCTCTCCATCTCCTGCGCCAGCCGGTCGCCCGCCTGCCGCAACGTCATGCCCGCAAAGCGCGCCGACATGAAATTGGCCGCTTCGTTGAGCATGGAGGGGGACACGCCGGGCGGCAGGTCCAGCACGCGATTTTCGACCGACCCGTCCTGCCCGACCAGCACGGCCAGCGCCTGCCGGTCATTCAGCGGCACGAAACCGAACTGGCGCAACACCGGCTCGCGCCTTGGCACCATGACGATCCCCGCGCAGGCCGACAGGCCCGACAGCGCAGCAGTGGCGGCGGACAGGGCTTCCTCGATCGGCCCGGCCTCGGCCAGCCCCGCCTCGATCGCGCGCCGTTCTTCCGCCGATGGCAGCGCTGCCTGCATCATCCCGTCGACGAACAGCCGCAGCCCGGTTTCGGTCGGCATCCGCCCCGCCGACGTATGCGGCGCGGCCAGCAGGCCCAGCTCCTCCAGATCCTGCATCACATTGCGGATCGAGGCAGGCGACAGGCTGAGCGAGGATATTTTGCTCAACGTGCGCGATGCGACGGGCAGGCCCGTACCCAGATAGCTTTCCACCACCAGGCGAAAGACGTCGCGCGCGCGCTCGTTCAATTCGGTCATGGGTGTCGTTGGCGTCATCGGCACGATGTAGGATGGATTGCGCCGATGCTCAACGTCTGCGTGGCCGACCGGCCTATTGGGCAGCCTTGGGTTTCAGCATCGGCTCGATCCCCAGCAATTTGGGGATGCCGCCGATCGTCGTGCGCAGCTTCCCATAACGCGCGTCCATGCAGCCCGACTGATAGTCCAGCCGCGTCGGCTTGGCCTTGCCCCGCGTCCATTCGATGCGATAGCCGGGCATGTCGGTCGCAAAGCGGGTGCAATTCTCGCTATGGGCGATCCGCTTTTCCGTGCCGACCGGCGGCTTGTAGGGGGCCAGCGCCGCGCGCAATTGCCGATATTGCGCCGGGGTCACGGTAAAGCGCGTCGGCCCCGGCACGGCGGTGAATTTCTCCGGCTCCAGCAGGCCCGATCCGTCCGGCGTCACCCGCACGCTATAGGCCGGGCAGGCGCCAAAGCAGCGCCCGGCGGTAAAGCGGATCGTGTCGCCTGCCGCGCGCGGTATGTCCAGCTCAGTGTCGGCGGTGGCACATCCCGCCAGCAGCATCGCGGTGGCGGCTATCATCATTCTGATCATCATGGCCCTTCTTATCGCCTAATTGCGCGCTTGGCACTGGCAAGAAACGCCGCCGGGCGCTAAGCGCCGTCCCCTACCGTTTTGGAGAATAGAACATGCGTCCTTCCGGCCGCGCGCCCGACCAGATGCGCGACATCACCATGGAGCCAGGCTTCACCATCCATGCCGAAGGAAGCTGCCTGATCAGTTTCGGCGACACCCGCGTGCTGTGCACCGCGTCGGTGGAAGAAAAAGTGCCGCCCTTCCTGCGTGGCAAGGGGTCGGGCTGGGTTACCGCCGAATATGGCATGTTGCCCCGCGCCACCCACACCCGCGGCAGCCGCGAAGCGGCCAAGGGCAAGCAGTCGGGCCGCACGCAGGAAATCCAGCGCCTGATCGGTCGCTCGCTGCGCACCGTCGTGGACATGAAGAAGCTGGGCGAACGCCAGATCGTGATCGATTGCGACGTGATCCAGGCCGATGGCGGCACCCGCACCGCGGCCATCTCCGGCTCGTGGGTCGCGCTGCGTATCGCGGTGGACAAGCTGCTGGCGTCCGGCGCGCTCAAGGAAGACCCGATCATCCAGAAGGTCGCGGCGATCAGCTGCGGCATCTATGAAGGCACCCCGGTTCTCGACCTCGACTATGCCGAGGACAGCAATGCCGAAACCGACGCCAACCTGATCCTGACCGGCGACGGCAAATTCGCCGAAGTCCAGGCCACGGCCGAAGGCGCGGCCTATGACGAGGAAGAATTGCTCCGCCTGCTGCGCCTGGCACGCATCGGCTGCGCCAAAATCTTCGCCGCGCAGGACGCCGCGACGGGGCGGTAATCACAAATATCCGTTCGCTTCGAGCGAAGTCGAGAAGCCGATAGCGTGACTTTTGCGTTTCTCGAATGCGCTCGAAACGAACGGGAAGAGGTGGAATAATGACCGACCAATTCGGACAGGAACAGGCGATCCGCAAGCTCGCCCCCGGCAAGCTGGTGATCGCCAGCCACAATGCGGGCAAGGTGCGCGAAATCGCCGCGTTGCTTGGTCCTTACGGGATCGAGCCGATCTCTGCCGCGTCGCTCGACCTGCCCGAACCGGAGGAAACCGGCACCACCTTCATCGCCAATGCGGAACTCAAGGCGTTGCAGGCAGCCGACCTGTCCGGCCTGCCCGCACTGGCCGACGATAGCGGCCTGTGTGTCGAGGCTCTGGGCGGCGATCCGGGGCTGTTTTCGGCGCGCTGGGCCGGGCCGGACAAGGACTTCACCCTTGCCATGCAGAAAGTCTGGGACGGGGTCACCGCCAAAGGCCCGGACGCTGGCCATGACGCCCATTTCATCTGCGCTTTGGCGCTGGCTTGGCCCGACGGCCATGTCGAGGCGTTCGAGGGGCGGATCGACGGCACGCTCGTCTGGCCCCCGCGCGGGGGCAATGGCTTTGGCTATGACGCCATGTTCCAGCCGCTGGGGTTCGACATCAGCTTCGGCGAAATGGACCCGGACGCCAAACATGCGATGAGCCACCGCGCCGATGCGTTCAAGAAACTGGTGGCGGCGGTTTTTTGAGTTTCCCATTCCTCCCCGGCACGGGGAGGTGGCGCGCGAAGCGCGACGGAGGGGGCGTTCATCTGGCCACTACGGTCACGTAAGGCGGCCAGCCCTCTCCACCGGCTTCGCCCCCGTGCAGGGAAGGAACTACCGCTCCCCGCTCGCCAACTCGATCGGCGCTGCTTCCCCATCCAGCGGCCCTTGCCCAAAGGCATTGCCAGCAGGAAAATAGCGGCACACCAGATACTCATAATTCGCGCCTTCACCCAGCGCGCAGCCGACCTTGCGGGTGCCGCGCCAGATCATCTGGGTATAATGGCCGACATCCTGCCAGCGCCCGCTGGTGCTGAAGTCAGGCAATTTGCCCTCCGCCCGGAACAGCTTTTTCTCGTCCGCAAACGCGCCGACCATGACATTATAGCCATAGAGGCGGCGCGGCCCCATCCACAGATTTTCGCCGCTGGGGATCGCCCGGCTGCCGCGCGGGCTGTGGCGGAACGCACCAGTCTGCGCCATGTCGGCGGCATAGCGCGCCGCGTCCGCCGCCAGTGCGTCATCCCATTCCAGCGCTGGGACACCGACCAGCGCCCGCTCGCCATTATGCGCGTCCATCATCACGGCGTGTAGCAACGGCTCACCGCGCGCGGCTTCCTCCATGCCATAATAGGCGGCTGGCATGACCACACCGGTCGGCACCCCGACCGGCGGAGCAACCGCCGCCTTGCTCCCCGGCGCGCTATCGGACGCTGCCTGTGCGCCTGTCGCGACCAGCAACGCCGCCCATAGCCCGCCACGCAAAAACAGATTAGGGCTGCCCCCAGCCATGGCCGTCATTCCCCCCGAATCTCTATCCGCATCGGCGTCGGCCCCCGCCGACGCTCTGGCCTTATATATGCATTGGCCCTTTTGCGTATCCAAATGTCCCTATTGCGATTTTAACAGTCATGTCCGCGAGGGCATAGATGTTGAAGCCTGGCGCAGCGCGCTCCTGGCCGACATGGCCCATGAGGCCGCGCTGACCGGCGGACGCCCGCTCTCGTCGATCTTCTTTGGGGGCGGCACGCCCTCGCTGATGCCGCCCGCGCTGGTCGCGGACCTGATCGCAGCGGCGCAGCAGCATTGGGGCTTCACCCCCAATATCGAGATCACGCTGGAGGCCAATCCCAACTCGGTCGAGGCCGCCCGCTTTGCCGATCTCGCCGCCGCCGGGGTCAACCGCGTATCGCTGGGCTTGCAGGCGCTCGACAATGACGCACTCCACTTCCTCGGCCGCGCCCATGATGTAAGCGAAGGGCTGGCCGCGCTCGACACCGCCCAATCCGTGTTCGACCGGGTGAGCTTCGACCTAATCTACGCCCGTCCGGACCAGAGCGAGGCCCAATGGGAAGCCGAACTGACCCAGGCGCTCTCCTTCGGCACCGGCCATCTCTCCCTCTACCAACTCACGATCGAACCTGGCACCCGCTTCGCCACCTTGGTGGCGCAGGGCAGGATGACGCCCGCCGACCCTGATCATGGCGCAACCCTCTATGAACTGACCGCCGCGATGACCGGCGCGGCGGGCGTCCCCGCCTATGAAATCAGCAACCACGCCCGCGCGGGGCAGGAGAGCCGCCATAACCTCACCTACTGGCGCTATGGCGATTATGTCGGCGTCGGTCCCGGCGCGCACGGGCGGCGCGGGGGCATGGCAACGCAGCGCCACAAAAAGCCGGAAAACTGGATCGGCGCGGTCAGCCGCAACGGCCACGGCCTGCAAACCGAACAGCCCCTGGCAGGCGAGGAGCGCGCGCGTGAGGCTTTGCTGATGGGGTTACGGCTGGGCGAGGGGGTCGATCTCGCCCGCATCGCGGCGCTGTCAGGCGTTGCTGTGGCAAAGCTGGTCGATGACCGCGCCATCGACCAGCTCACCGACCTGGGCCTCATCCACCTGACCGACACCCGTCTGCAAGTCGCGCCCGCCGGAATGCTCCTGCTCGACGCGATCCTGCCGGAGGTGGTGGCAATTTAATCCCGATCCTTCAGTTCATCCCCCCGCACCGCCGCGACATGCAGCACATTGGTCGATCCTGGCGTGCCGAACGGAACCCCGGCCAGCACGACGATCTTGCCGCCCTTTTCGGCCATGCCGTGGCGGAGGGCCATGCGGCGGGCCTTGCCGATCATTTCCTCGAAATTGCCGATATCCTTGGTGCGGATCGCGTGGACGCCCCAGGTCAGCCCCAGCTTGCGCGCCGTGTCGGTGCGTGGGGTCAGCGCCAGGATTGGCGCGGACGGCCGTTCGCGCGCCACGCGCCGCACCGTGCTGCCCGATGAGGTGAAGCAGGTGATCGCACTTGCGCCCACGACATTGACGATATTCCCTGTCGCCTCGGCCAGCGCGTCGGCGGTGGTCGGGTCGGGCAGCGTCTCGGTAAAATGCAGCCGGGCGAGATAGCCCGGATCACGCTCCACGCTATGGGCGATCGCGTCCATCATCGCCACCGCCTCCACCGGCCAGTCGCCCGCCGCGGTTTCCGCCGACAGCATCACCGCGTCCGCCCCGTCATAGACCGCCGTCGCCACGTCCGACACTTCGGCGCGGGTGGGGGAGGGGGACTTGATCATCGATTCGAGCATCTGGGTCGCCACCACCACCGGGCGACCCATGCGGCGCGCGGTAGCGACGATCTGCTTTTGCAGCGGCGGCACGTCATAGGGCGGCAGTTCGACGCCCAGATCGCCGCGCGCGACCATCACGCCATCGGCCATCTCGATAATCTCCTCCAGCCGCTGCACGGCCGACGGCTTTTCGATCTTGGCCATCAGCGACCCATAGCCACCCATCAGCTTGCGCGCTTCGGCCAGATCCTCCGGCCGCTGCACGAAGCTCAAGGCAATCCAGTCGCACCCCTGTTGCATGGCAAAGCTCAGGTCGCGCCGGTCCTTGTCGGTCAGCGCCGGGACCGGCACCACTACATCTGGCACGTTCACGCCTTTGCGGTTGGACAGCGTCCCGCCAACCTCGACAATCGTGTCGATCCGGTCCTCGCTGATCGCCTTCACGCGCAGAACCATCTTGCCATCGTCCAGCAGCAGCCGGGTTTCGGGCACCAGCGCGGCATAGATTTCCGGGTGAGGCAGATTTACCCGGCGCGAATCGCCCGGCGTCTCGTCCCGGTCCAGGATGAAGGGCGCGCCCGTTTCCAGCAGCGCCAGCCCCTTTTCGAACGTGCCGACGCGCAGCTTTGGCCCCTGCAAATCGCCCAAAATCGTCGTGGGCCGCTGAAATTCCTTCTCCAGCGCGCGGATGGTGGCGATGCGCGCGGCATGATCCTCATGCGCGCCATGGCTCATATTGATGCGGAAGGCATCGGCCCCGGCAACGAACAGCGCCCGGATCATTTCGGGCGTATCGCTCGCAGGACCAAGCGTCGCAAGAATGCGGACCTTGCGTGAGCGGGGCGGTAGTCGTGACATATATTCTCCTGGCCGTCATGATCGCTGCTGGCCTTGCCAGCGCGTCGTTATGGGTTATCCGTGCTGCACGACAGGATGATGTAGATCAGCGAAAGGGTCCGCCGATGAGCGACACCATACTCACAGACGCCGCCGCCGCAACCGCCTTCCGCCGTCTGGTGATGCATTTGCAGCATCGCACGGACGTCGAAAATATCGACCTGATGGGGCTGGCGGGCTTTTGCCGCAACTGCCTGGCCGATTGGGTGGCAGAGGCGGACGGCGGCCTGACAAAGGATCAGGCGCGCGAACTGATCCACGGGATGCCCTTTGCCGAATGGAAATCCCGTTATCAGGGCGAAGCGACGCCGCAACAGATCGAGCGGATGAAAGAGAGTGTGGCGAAGAACGCCGACAATCACTAGGACGCCCTCCAACCGATTCACATCTACCGGAGATACGCCCCCATGACCGAACCCAATGTCGCCGCCGACCAGCTCCGCCTGCTGATCGAGCGTATCGAGCGCCTGGAAGAAGAGAAAAAGGGCATCGGCGACGACATCAAGGACGTCTATCTGGAAGCCAAGGCCACCGGCTATGACCCCAAGATCATGCGCCAGATCGTCCGCCTGCGGAAAATGCAGCCCCACGACCGGCAGGAAATGGAAGCCATCCTCCAGACCTACCTGTCCGCGCTGGGCATGGAATAAGAGGCATAACTGTCAGGAGAAGCGCCCATGTCCGAGATCATTGTCAGCACCACCAGCCGTCTGGAAGGGCGGCCTGCCAAGGAATATCTGGGCATCGTCACGGGCGAGGTGATCGTGGGTGCCAATCTGTTCCGCGATCTGTTCGCCAGCGTGCGTGACATCGTCGGCGGTCGGTCGGGCGCGTATGAGGATGTGCTGCAACGCGCGCGCGAACAGGCGATCGGCGAAATGCGGATGCGCGCCGCGACGCTGGGCGCCAATGCGGTCGTGGGTGTTGATCTCGACTATGAAGTGATCGGCTCGAACGGCTCAATGCTGATGGTATCGGCCTCTGGCACCGCCATCCTCGTGTAACATTGCGCGAGCGCGCCTCGGTCGCTAGAGAGCGCGCTCGTGTTTCACCAGATAATGTCAGGAGAAGGCCGTGGCCGGCCATTCCAAATTCAAGAATATCATGCATCGCAAGGGCGCGCAGGACAAGAAGCGCTCCTCGATGTTTTCCAAGCTGAGCCGCGAAATCACCGTCGCGGCCAAGATGGGGATGCCCGACCCGGACATGAACCCGCGCCTGCGGCTGGCGATCAACGCCGCCAAGGCGCAGTCCATGCCCAAGGACAATATCCAGCGCGCCGTCGACAAGGCGAACGCTGCGGGCGGCGAAAATTATGAGGAAGTGCGCTATGAGGGCTATGGCCCCGCAGGCATTGCCATCATCGTCGAGGCGTTGACCGACAACCGCAACCGCACCGCGACCAACATACGCACCGCTTTTTCCAAAAATGGCGGCAATCTCGGCGCGTCCGGGGCGGTGAGCCATGGCTTCGACCGGGTCGGCCTGATCACCTATCCCGCCAGCGCAGGCGACGCCGACGCGATCTTCGAGGCCGCGCTCGAAGCGGGCGCAGAGGACGTGTCGTCCAATGAGGACGAACATGAAATCTGGACCGCGATGGACGCGCTCCACGAAGTCGCCAAGGCGCTGGAAGCCAAGATCGGCGCGGCCGACAGCGCCAAGCTCGCCTGGAAGCCGCAAACCCTTGTCGATGTCGACGAAGCCAATGCCGCCACGCTGATGAAGCTGGTCGACACGCTGGAAGATGATGACGACGTCCAGACCGTCTGGGGCAATTATGAAGTGTCCGACGCGGTGATGGAGAAACTGGGTTGATCCCCTGTCCCTCTCCCCCTGGGGAGAGGGTTGCGCAGCCTTGGCGGCTTTGCCGCCTAGGCGAAGCTGGGAGAGGGGGCGCTGCCCTCCGCGACTATCGCCCCCCTCTCCAAGCGCGGCTAGCCGACACGTCGGCAAGCCTTGCTATCCTCTCCCCTGATGGGGCGAGGAAATTCCGATGATCCTCCTTGGTCTCGATCCCGGCCTCGGCACCACCGGCTGGGGGCTGATCGCCGCCGATGGCAACCGGCTCACGCATCTGGGCAATGGCCAGATCAAGACCGACAGCGCGATGCCGCTGGCAACGCGGCTTCTGGCGCTTGATCTGGCGCTTACGGACCTGATCCTCGAACATCGGCCCGATGGCGCGGCGGTCGAGGAGGTGTTCGTCAACGTCAATCCGCAATCGACGTTGAAATTGGGCCAAGCGCGTGGCGTGATCCTGCTCAACGCCGCGCGATCGGGCATGGAAGTCGGCGAATATGCCGCGCGGCTGGTCAAGAAATCCGTCGTCGGCGTGGGCAATGCGTCCAAGGATCAGGTCCACGCCATGGTATCGCGCTTGCTGCCCGGCGTGAAGATCGCCGGGCCGGACGCGGCGGACGCGCTCGCCGTCGCCATCACCCACGCCCATCACCTCGCCAGCGCGCGACGTATCCCGACGCGGTGAAAGCGGCTAATCGCTAGCTCCGTTCGTTTCGAGCGAAGTCAAGAAACCGCACGCAGCCTTTCTCGACTTCGCTCGAAACGAACGGATGTTGTTCAATACCCTATCCAAACAGCTCTTCCAAAAACCCTACCATCGCGCGAAAACTCCGCCGGTCCGCATCCGCGCTATAGGCCAGCCCCTTTTCGGGCATGTTGACGCTTTCGTCGGTGAAGGCATGACCAGTGTGGCCATAAGCGTGGAGTTGCCAGTCGCACCCCGCCGCCGTCAATTCCTGCGCCAGCGCCACGGTCGCAGCGGGCGGTGCGATAGGATCGTCCCAGCCATGGCAGACCAGCAATTTCGCGCTGATATCGACATTGGGAAAGGGCGGCGCGTCATAGACGCCGTGAAAGCTGACGCCGCCCGCCATGTCCACGCCAGCCCGTGCCAGATCCAGCACGCATTTGCCGCCAAAGCAGAAACCGATCGCCGCCGTGCGCGCCGCGTCCACCGCGTCCAGCCCCTTGAGCAGCGCATGGGCAGACAGCAGCCGGTCCCGCAACAGGCCGCGGTCGCCATTCATCTCGGCCATGTAGCGCGCAGGGTCTGGATCGGCACGGGTAGTGCGCTTGCCCTGGCCATAGACATCCACGACCAGCACTGCATAACCCAACGCCGCCACCTTTTCCGCATAGGCGAAATCGGCCTCCTTGGTCCCCAGCACATTGGGCAAGAGCAGGATGCCGGGCAGCAGCACGCTGGCCGCGCTATCGACCACGACCATACTCTCGAACAGGCCACCGGGCCCTTCATGGACGATGGTCTGGCGCGTGATGGTCATAGTGTCGGTCCTAAATGCTGCCAAAGCCCGGCGCTTCGCCCCGCGCGGCGGGGTTGAGGCGGTTCGGCCGTTTCCAGCCGATCCGCGGGCGCTTGCGCAGGCGCAGCGTCGGCCAGTCGCCCCGATCGGCGCGTTCGGCCAGCCGCATCCCCTGCGCGCGATAGGCGGCCAGAACGGCATCGGCTTGGGTATCAAGCAGGCCCGCCAGCAGGATCGTCCCGCCATCCTCGACCAGTGCGCAGAGCGAAGGGGCAAGTTCGATCAGCGGCCCGGCCAAAATATTGGCGATCAGCAAATCATAGGGCGCGCGACCGATGATCGCGGCATGATTGACCCCGGCGGCGGTGACCAGCGCCAACTGTCCCGGCCCGGCACCTGTCGGCACGCCATTGGTCACGGCATTTTCCGCGCTGATCTCGACCGCGACCGGATCAATGTCCGATGCAATCGCATAGGCACGCGGCCACAGGTTCATCGCGGCAAAGGCGAGCAGCCCGGTGCCGGTGCCGATGTCGGCGATATTGTTGAACCGCATCCCCACCCGGCGCACCCGGTCCAGCATGGCCAGGCACCCTGCCGTGGTTTCATGCTGGCCAGTGCCAAAGGCGCGGCTGGCGGCGATCAATATATTGACCTGACCCGGCTGCTCCGGGTCGCTGGCAAGGTTGCGGACGTGGAAGCGCCCGGCGGTGACGGCCTCAAGCCCTTGCTGGCTCAACGTCACCCAATCTTCGTCCGGCAGCGCCTCGACCAGCGGCTTGGCTCCGGCGGCGCTCGGCACCATAGAGCGCAACAGCTTGATCGCAGCCGCGCTGGGCTTGCCCTCGAAATAGGCGTCGAGCTGCCAGGCATTTTCGTCGTCGGGTGCCGCTTCGCTGGTCATCAGCACAGGCGGGCGGTCCATCAGCGCAAAGGCGGCAATATCCCCGTCCAGCGCCTCGGCCTCGGCGCGAGTGCAGGGCAGGGTGACTTTCCAGCTTTGTGCGGGACTTTGGGCAACGGTCATGCCGCCGCCTTTAGCCGACCATGGAGGGGAGGGGAAGAACCTCACAATTGCCAGATTGGGCTCAGGCCGGAGCGAGTCGAAGGCCACCGTCAGGTAAAATAGTGACTTTCGAGAACCAGCGCGCAGCGTGCTTAAAGCACGTGAGCACTGGAAGCGCAGAAAGGCGCTATTTGCAGCCCGGCATCAGCCCAATCTTACGCGACCTGCCGCCCGAAATCGGACGAGGCGTGCCGCAAGCTGGCAAGCTTGCCTTCGACGCTAACAAAGCCGCGTTCCAACTGGTCGATTTCCGACGCGACGACTTCGGTGTCCTGCCGGATAGCTGAAATGGTGGTCGACATCGAATCGGCGGCGAGCGCGGTTTCATCGACGGCGGCGGTGATCATGGTGACGGTCTGCGCCTGCGCGTCCATCGCGTGGCGGATACGCTCGGCACTGGCCTGCACTTCGCCCACCGTGTCGCGGATGCGTTCGTTGGTTTCCACTGACTGGCGGGTCGATGCCTGAATGTCGGCAATCTTGCCCGCAATCTCGTCGGTCGCGCGGGCGGTCTGGTTGGCCAGGCTTTTGACTTCCTGCGCGACCACGGCAAAGCCGCGTCCGGCATCGCCTGCACGGGCTGCCTCGATCGTGGCGTTGAGCGCCAGCAAATTGGTCTGCCCGGCAATGTCGCGGATCAGGCCCAGGATCGATTCGATCGACTTGGCATGATCGGACAGGGTGGAGGACATGGTGACGGCATCGCCCGATTGTTTGGCGGCGCGCAGGGCAACGCCGGCCGCGCCTTCCACTTCGGTGCGCGCATCCTCGATCGCGCGGATGAGGCCAGCCGATGTGCGCGCGGCTTCGCGCATCGCGAGGGCGGATTGTTCAGCCGCCGCTGCGACTTCCGACGCCTTGCCCAGCATCCCGCGCGTGGCAGCAGACGCATCCTTGGCCTGTTCGCGCAGCGATTCGCCCAGGCGCGTCGCGCCGTCGATTTCGCCGACGATTCGCTGTTCGAACAGGGAACCGAAGCGCTGGAGCTCGGCGCGCTGCGCTTCGGCCTGATCGCTCGACAGGACGTTGCTCATAAAGCCTGAGTCCATCATCGAGATGTGGAGCATGATGATGGTCAGTCGCTGTTTGCGGGCTTCGTCGTCGCGACTATATTGCCAGATGAGTTCGATGATTTTTTCGTTCGCTGCGGCTACGGACGCCAGCACAGATCGCACAGAAACCCCATGTTTGCGCGCACTGCGCACGCAATCGGCGGAAGACTGCGCCCATAGGGCATCTTTGAAATGCAGCAATTTCTGTTCGACATAATGATGCGTCGCCGCCTCGATCGCGCTCACGGCGGCGGGGCTGAGTTTGTCGCGCAGTCCGGTTTCACGCATATATGTCGTGAAAAAAACGTCTCCCACGCTGGCCATGCTGTCCTGGATCAGCAGGCCGATTTCCCGCGCGCCCTGGGAAAATCTGTCGGTCGGATCGATTTTCAGGATCAAATCCGGGCTGACGCTCTCGTTCAGGGTGTTGGCAGGCGATGCGGCGAAGGACGACATGATGGGACAGCCCCTGTTGGTGCAATGGTATTTAGCAAGATGACCTTAGCGCGCTTTGGTTAATCACTTCTTATGATCGCGGGACACGGTCGTTGGGGCAGCTATGCTTTGCGCGGCTTGCCCTCATCCGCGTTCGCTCTTAAGGGGATCGCACTTAAGGGACTTATAGGGACAAGGGTAGACATGGCGCGATCCAACAGCCGGCCGCTCTCGCCGCATTTGACGATCTGGAAATGGGGCCCGGCGATGGCCATCTCCATTTTGCACCGCGTGACCGGCAACGGCCTTGCGACCGTAGGCGCGCTGGGTCTGGTCTGGTGGCTGATGGCCGCCGCGACCGGGCCGGAAGCCTATGCAACCTTCATCAAGTGCGCGACGTCGCCCCTTGGTTATCTGGTGATGATCGGTATCACCTGGGCCTTTTTCCAGCATCTCTTTTCGGGTCTGCGCCATTTCGTCCTCGATATGGGTGCTGGCTACGAGTTGCAGACCAACAAGAGCTGGTCGATCGCAGCAATGGTCGCATCGGTGCTGGTGACTGGCTTCATCTGGCTCTACATTTTCGGAAAGGCCTTCTGATGGGCAACGGTACTGGTATCGGCCGCGTCCGTGGCCTTGGATCGGCGCGGCATGGCGCGCATCACTGGCTGGCGCAGCGCTATACTGCCGTCGGCAACCTGCTGCTGGTGCTGTGGCTGATCTTCAGCCTCTTGAGCCTGCCGGGTCTCGACTATGACAGCGTCGTGCTGTGGATCGCCAACCCGCTGGTCGCGGTGCCGATGATGCTGATGATCGTCAGCATTTTCTGGCACCTGCGCCTGGGGATGCAGGTGATGCTGGAAGATTATGTCCACGACAAGGGACTGGCCTTCTTCTCGATGCTGCTGCTCAACTTCTATGCCTTTGGCGGCGCGGCCGCGGGCGTCTTTGCGATCGCCAAGATCGCCTTCACGGGGGTCGTCGAATAATGACGCAAGCCTATAAGATCATCGACCATGTGTATGACACCGTGGTTGTCGGCGCTGGCGGTTCGGGCCTGCGCGCGACCATGGGCAGCGCCGAAGCGGGCCTCAAGACCGCCTGCATCACCAAGCTGTTCCCCACGCGCAGCCACACCGTGGCGGCGCAGGGCGGCATCGCGGCCAGCCTTGGCAACAACTCGCCCGATCACTGGACCTGGCACATGTACGACACCGTCAAGGGGTCCGACTGGCTGGGCGATCAGGACGCGATCGAATATATGGTGCGCGAAGCCCCCGCCGCCGTCATCGAGCTGGAACATGCCGGCGTGCCGTTCAGCCGCAACGAGGACGGCACGATCTACCAGCGTCCCTTTGGCGGTCACATGCAGAATATGGGCGCTGGCCCGCCGGTGCAGCGCACCTGTGCCGCCGCCGACCGTACCGGCCACGCCATGCTCCACGCGCTCTATCAGCAGTCGCTGAAATATGACGCGGACTTCTACATCGAATATTTCGCCATCGACCTGATTATGGAAAATGGCGAATGCCGGGGTGTTATCGCCCTGTGCATGGAAGATGGCTCGATCCACCGCTTCCGCAGCCACGCGGTCGTGCTGGCGACCGGAGGCTATGGCCGCGCCTATTTCTCCGCCACCTCGGCGCATAGCTGCACCGGCGACGGCGGCGGCATGGTGCTGCGCGCGGGCCTGCCGCTCCAGGATCTGGAATTCGTGCAGTTCCACCCGACCGGCATCTACGGCGCGGGCGTGCTGATTACCGAGGGCGCACGAGGGGAGGGCGGTTACCTGACCAACTCCGAAGGCGAGCGTTTCATGGAACGCTATGCCCCCTCGGCCAAGGATCTGGCGTCGCGCGACGTCGTGTCCCGCTCGATGGCGATGGAAATGCGCGAAGGACGCGGTGTCGGCGAGCATAAGGATCATATCTTCCTGCACCTCGACCATATCGATCCCAAGGTGCTGGCCGAACGGCTGCCGGGCATCACCGAAAGCGGCAAGATTTTCGCGGGCGTCGACCTGACCCGTCAGCCGCTGCCCGTCACCCCGACGGTCCATTATAATATGGGCGGCATCCCGTGCAATTATCATGGCCAGGTCGTGACCAAGAAGGGCGATGACCCCGAAGTGATCGTGCCCGGCCTGTTCGCCGTGGGCGAAGCGGCCTGCGTGTCGGTCCATGGCGCCAATCGCCTCGGCTCCAACTCGCTGATCGACCTTGTCGTATTCGGTCGCGCTACGGGCTTGTTCCTCAAGGACAATCTGAAGCCCAACGCGCCACACAAGCCGCTGCCGTCGGATGCTGCCGATCTGGCGCTGGGCCGCCTCGACCATTATCGCAATGCCAAGGGCGCGACGCCGACAGCGGACATCCGCCTCGACATGCAGCGTACGATGCAGAAGCACGCCGCCGTGTTCCGCGACAGCGCGCTGCTGTCTGAAGGCGTTACCCGGATGCAGGCGGTCAACAAGCGGCTTCAGGACGTCAAGGTCAGCGATCGCTCGCTGATCTGGAACACCGACCTGGTCGAAACGCTCGAACTCGACAACCTCATGAGCCAGGCCATCTGCACGATGGAAGGCGCCGAAGCCCGCAAGGAATCGCGCGGCGCCCACGCGCATGAGGATTTCCCCAATCGCGACGACGAAAACTGGATGAAGCACACCATCAGCTGGTTTGAAGGCTGGGGCGGTTCGGGCGGCAAGGTGACGCTCGATTATCGCCCGGTCCACGACTATACGATGACCGACGAAGCAGAATATGTGAAGCCCAAGGCGCGGGTTTACTGATCTGCCATCAACTGTTGTGAAATCAGAAGGGGCGGGCCGGAAGGTCCGCCCTTTTTATTGCAGCTTGGCAGTATGATCTGCGCGCTGATGCAGGATGCGGACTATTTCGATGCCCGTCCCGCGATGGCGATAATATACATTGTGCCTTTCCACGCGAAACTTGCGGTATCCGTCGCGAACATCGTCGATCGGGCTACCTGTGCCCGAATAGGCAGCGATCCGGTCGATCGCATCGGCAATCGCAACCAGATAGGCCTTGGCTTGCGCCGCGCCCCATTCCGTTTCGGTATATGTCGATATTTCCGCCAGATCACATTCGGCAGCAACTGCAAAACTGACGGCAGCGGTCACGCCTCAGGAAACCGACGATCAATCCATGCGCGCATGTCGAAGTCATGCAGGACGCCACTTTCTTCACCCTCGATCAGCGCCGCCCGCAAGGCTTCCAGTTTCTCTTCCTCCATTTCCAGCAGCCGCAAGCCCGCGCGGACGACCTCGCTGGTTGATCCGAACCGTCCCTCCGCCACCTTGCGCTCGGCAAAGGCGCGGAAATGGTCGCTCAATGCGACGGATGTGGATTTGCTCATGCTGGCATATTACCCGATTCGGGTAACCGCTTCAACCAAAGGGCAACAGCCCCTCATACGCCTCCAGCCCCGGCTTCCCATCGACCATCACGCCCCGCCGCAACAGAAAAGCGTGCCGCACAATCTCTGCCTGTTGCTCGATGCCATAGCGCGCGAACGGCTTGCCCGGCACGACATCATAGGCATAGCGGCAGAAGGGGTGACGCATCAGCGGCAGCCACCACCGCCCCGATCGCTGCGCCTGCCACACATGGGTCATCTCGTGAATGAAATGCCCCTGTATATGCAGCGGGCTTTCGCAAAAATCCGCGCAGAACAGCCCGCCGTCAGGATGGAACCACAGGTCGCCATCGGGCGCCATCGTCACGCCCCTGGGCTGGAACGGCCACCATTTGCGCTCATGCACCCGCACCCGCCCATAATCGATCGCAGCGCCGAACATGCCCCGCGCCAGCGTAACCTCATCGCGCGTCAGGTAACGGCTGCTCAATGGCCCTCATGCTCGCCAGCAGGCTTGGCCGCACCCGCGCCCGCTGGTTCGGGCTTGCGGATCACCGCGTCCACCAGCAACCGGTCGCCATTGCCCATCAGGAAGGTCAGCTGCATCTTGCCCCGGCCGATCGCGGTATCGTTGACCCCCCACAGCATCAGATGCTTACCCCCCGGCGCAAAAGCAACCTCACCCTTGGGCGGCACATCGACGCTGTCGATTCGCGCCATCGTCATCATGCCGTCCTTGTCGATGCTTTCATGCATCTCGACCTTGAGCGCATAGTCGGTCAGCACCCCGCGAATCTGACCGCCCGCGTCTCCGCCATGGGCGACAAAATAGCCCGCCGACGGCGTCTCCTTATTGGGGCTGAGCCGCACATAGGCCTGGTCGATATAGGTGGGTGCCGGGTCGCCGCACGCGGCCAGCGCCAGCGGAGACAAAAGGGCGAAAAGGGCAAAGGGCGCGCGCATCAACTGGTTCCTGACTGTCTCGTTTCCGGTCGGTAAGCATAGCTAATCGCCCCAGCTTCTTGTGCCAAGCAAAAGCGCCCCTATATCGCCCATGCAAACCGGCCTTGCCTTGGCGCTTTCGTGAGGTATGGGGCCATCAACCGCTGAATAGAATTTGGGGTTCAAAGAGGACACAATGGCAAAAGTTATCGGTATCGACCTTGGCACCACCAACAGCTGCGTCGCCGTCATGGACGGTGGCAAGCCCAAGGTAATCGAAAATGCGGAAGGCGCGCGCACCACGCCTTCGATCGTTGCCTTCGCCAAGGATGGCGAGCGCCTGATCGGTCAGCCGGCCAAGCGCCAGGCGGTGACCAACCCGGACAGCACGATTTTCGCGGTCAAGCGCCTGATCGGCCGCCGCTTCGACGATCCCATGACCAAGAAGGACATGGAACTCGTCCCCTATGACATCAGCAAGGGTCCGAATGGCGACGCATGGGTCAAGGCCGGTGGCCAGGATTACAGCCCCTCGCAGATCAGCGCCTTCATCCTGCAAAAGATGAAGGAAACCGCCGAGAGCTATCTGGGCGAAACCGTTACCCAGGCGGTCATCACCGTCCCAGCCTATTTCAACGATGCCCAGCGTCAGGCGACCAAGGACGCCGGCCAGATTGCCGGCCTTGAAGTGCTGCGCATCATCAACGAGCCGACCGCAGCCGCGCTCGCCTATGGTCTCGACAAGCAGGATGGCAAGACGATCGCGGTCTATGACCTTGGCGGCGGCACCTTCGACATTTCCATCCTGGAAATCGGCGATGGCGTGTTCGAAGTGAAGTCGACCAACGGCGACACCTTCCTGGGTGGCGAAGATTTCGACGCCAAGCTGGTCGAATTCCTGGCTGCCGATTTCCAGAAGTCCGAAGGCATTGACCTTACCAAGGACAAGCTGGCGCTCCAGCGTTTGAAGGAAGCCGCTGAAAAGGCGAAGATCGAGCTGTCCTCGGCCCAGACGACCGAAGTCAACCTGCCCTTCATCACTGCCGACCAGAACGGTCCCAAGCATCTGGTGAAGTCGATCACCCGCGCCGATCTGGAGCGTCTGGTCGCCGACCTCATCAAGCGCACCATGGAGCCCTGCAAGAAGGCGATGGCCGACGCAGGCGTGTCTGCCAGCGAGATCAGCGAAGTCGTCCTTGTCGGCGGCATGACGCGGATGCCCAAGGTGCGCGAAGCCGTGAAGGAATTTTTCGGCAAGGAACCGCACACCGGCGTGAACCCCGACGAAGTCGTTGCCATGGGCGCGGCGATCCAGGCGGGCGTGTTGCAGGGCGACGTCAAGGACGTGCTGCTGCTCGACGTGACGCCGCTGTCGCTCGGCATCGAAACGCTGGGTGGCGTGTTCACCCGCATGATCGACCGCAACACCACCATCCCTGCCAAAAAGTCTCAGGTCTATTCGACCGCCGACGACAATCAGCAGGCGGTGACCATCCGCGTGTTCCAGGGCGAGCGTGAAATGGCGGCCGACAACAAGATCCTCGGCCAGTTCGACCTGGTCGGCATCCCGCCAGCCCCGCGCGGCGTGCCGCAGATCGAAGTCACGTTCGACATCGACGCCAACGGGCTTGTGAATGTCAGCGCCAAGGACAAGGGCACCGGCAAGGAACAGCAGATCCGCATCCAGGCATCGGGCGGTCTGTCTGACGCTGACATCGACCAGATGGTCAAGGACGCCGAACGCTTCGCCGAAGAGGATAAGAAGCGTCGCGAAGCCGCCGAGGCCAAGAATAACGCCGAAAGCCTGGTCCACACGACCGAGCAGCAGCTGTCCGAGCATGGCGACAAGGTCGATGCGAGCCTGAAGGGCGAGATCGAAACCGCCATTGCCGACACCAAGGCTGCGATCGAAAGCGGCGACGCTGAAGCGATGAAGACCAAGGCGCAGGAACTTGCCACGGTCGCGATGAAGCTGGGCCAGGCCATTTACGAGAAGGAGCAGGCTGCGGCCGCTGCTCCGGGTGCCGACGCGCCCAAGGCCGACGACGATGTCGTCGACGCCGAATTCTCCGAAGTGGACGACAACAAGGCTTGAAGCTGAAGCCCCATATCCGTCATCCCGGCACAGGCCGGGGTGACGGAACAGGCGGGCGGGGGTCCGAATGACGACCGAAATTGACTATTATGAGCTGCTCGAAGTCGAGCGCACCGCCGACGCCGCAGTTCTCAAGAGCGCCTATCGCAAGCTGGCGATGAAATATCACCCGGACAAGACCGGGGGATGCACCGACAGCGAAGCCAAGTTCAAGGCTGTGTCTGAAGCCTATGAGGTTCTGAAAGACCCGCAGAAGCGCGCAGCCTATGACCGTTTTGGTCATGCGGCCTTCAAGCAGCAGCAACAGGGCGGCGGCGGTGGTTTCCACGGCGGCGGCGCTGGTGGTTTTTCCGACCTTGGCGATATATTCGAGACGATTTTCGGTCAGGGGGGCGGCTTTGGCGGCGGCGGTCGCCAGCAGCAGCGGCGCGGCGCGGACCTGCGCTACGACCTCGAAATCACCCTCGACGAAGCCTATCATGGCAAGCAGACCGAGATTGAGATCGAGGTATCTGCCGCCTGCGACAGTTGCGAAGGGTCCGGCGCGCAGCCCGGCACCGGCGCCAAGACCTGCCATACCTGCAAGGGCCATGGCCAGGTCCGCGCGCAGCAGGGCTTTTTCGTGGTCGAACGCACCTGCCCGTCCTGCCACGGCGCGGGCAAGGTGATCGAAAGCCCCTGCCGCTCGTGCCGGGGCGAAGGGCGGGTGGACAAGCCAAAGACGCTGTCGGTCAACATCCCCGCGGGCGTCGACGACGGCACCCGCATCCGCCTGTCGGGCGAGGGCGAGGCTGGCGCGCGCGGCGCTCCAGCAGGCGACCTCTACATTTTCCTGCACGTCAAACGCCATTCGCTGTTCGAGCGGGACGGCACGACGTTGTTCTGTCGCTGCCCGGTCAGCTTCACGACGGCGGCGCTCGGCGGCACGATCGAAGTTCCCGGTCTCGACGGTGTGCGCCACGCCATCAAGATCCCGGTCGGCATCCAGTCGGGCAAGCAGATCCGTCAGCGCGGCGCGGGTATGCCGGTCCTCAACGGACGCGGGCAGGGCGACCTTGTTGTCCAGATCGACGTCGAAACCCCGACCAGGCTGACCGCGAAACAGAAAGAACTGCTCGAAGCCTTCCGCGAAACCGAAACCGGCGAAGAATGCCCGGCCTCGACCGGCTTCTTTGGCAAGATCAAGGATTTGTGGGGGGATTGATCTAGAATCCGTTCGCCCTGAGCGAAGTCGAAGGGCACGCCTGAACGCAGTGAAGGCACTTCGCTTCGCTCAGTAGAAGGCTTCGACTTCGCTCAGCCCGAACGGTTGTTGGAACGCGGCGCGCCATTCCGCGCCCACCAATAAAACGGCAACCCAGCCGCCATCAGCAGCACACTGGACCCGCTCGCCACGATCCCCGCGCCCCACAGCGTCAACAGCGCGTAGCCCAGCCCGACAATCGCAGCTGGCACGACCACCCGAAACCGCATACTCGCCAGCGCGCAGCCGACATAGAGCCACAGGGTCGCCGACGTCGCCAGCAGCGCCATCGCGGTGAACAGCGCCACCAGCCCCTGCAAACTATTGGCGACCAGCAACAGGCTGGCCAGCGCCGTGGACAATATCAGCCCGCGCACCGGCGTCCCCTTGGCATCGGTCCCCGCCAGCCAGCGCGGCAATTCGCCCGCCCGCGCCATCGCCAGCGGCACCTCGCCCATCAGCAATGTCCAGCCATTCAGCGCCCCAAGGCAACTGATCGCCACGAACAGAGCGATGAAGCGCGCCGGGCCGGGCGACCAATAATGGCTGACGAAAGCGCCAAAGGGCGACCCGGTCTGCGTCTCCGCCGCTGGCAGGGTCAGCGCGATGCCTGAACAGACCAGCAGATAGATCAGCCCCGTCGCGGCCGTGCCGATCAGCGTCGCGCGCGGGATCGTCCGCGCCGGATCACGCACCTTGTCCGCCGCCACGCTGGCCGATTCAAACCCCAGCAGCGCCCACAAAGTCAGCGCCGCCGACGCAGTGATCCCCGCGCCCGTCAGCCCCTCCGCCGGGAAAGGTGCGACCTGCGCCGTGCCGCTCCCCACCGTCACCACCAGCAGCACCAGCACCACCGCAATCGGGATCAGCTTGATCAGCGTCGTGACGATCTGCGTCATCCCCGCCGCCCGCGCGCCGATCAAATTGATCCCCGTCATCGCCCAAAGAAAGCCGATCGAACAGAGCGACCCCACGCCCGGCTGCGTCAGCAGCGGCAGGACGCTCGACAGGTTCGCGGTCGCCGCCACCGCAATCGTGACATTGGTGATGATGATCGACAGCCAGTAAATCCACCCAATCGCAAACCCGGCAAGCGGCCCATAGGCCCGCGCAATCATCTGCGATGCACTCGTCCCCGGCAGTGCCACCGTCAGCCGCGCAATGACGAAAGCTAGCACCAGCGACCCCGCAATCGTAAACCCCCACCCCGCCACCGCATCCCACCCAAAGGGCGCCAGCGCGGCGGGTAGCAGGAACACGCCGGACCCGATCATGTTGCCCATCACCAGCGCGATACAGGCGGCTAACCCCAGTGTGCGCGTGGGGCTGGTGGCTGCGGGGGGAAGGGTCACATCGTCCTGCACATCATCCTCCACAGCCGTCGCGCCACGCTATCGCCGCCGGAACGGGATAGCCAGAATGGAAATGGTCGGGCCGAACAGGAACCAAAAACATTGCCGGGCCGTTTCTGGACCACAATGAAGCTTAGGAGGGACTGATGGTTGACGTTCGCAACGACGGATATGATGATCGCCGCGTGATTGTCGAAAAAAGAGGGTCGGGGCGCACGATCGGCATCGTGCTGATCGCTATCCTGGCCATTGTCGGCCTGCTGTTCGCGACCGGCTTCTGGAAAGCGGACGTCTCCGGCGGCGACATGCCCGAAGTCAGCGTCAAGGGCGGTGATCTGCCCAAGGTTGACGTCGATTCCAAGGAAGTCGTTGTCGGCACCAAGAAGACGACCGTTGAAGTCCCCACCGTGGGCGTCAAGGATAATGGCGAGGAATAAGCCCCTCTCTCGCAGAAAGGAAAAAGGCTCCCCCGCACCGGCAGGGGAGCCTTTTTTATTGGGCGTGCAGGCGGATTATGCCGCCAGGAACATGTCCGGGTCCAGCGCCATCAGCGCGTCGGCACCGCCCTCTATCTTGCGGCGCAGCGATCCCGCGTCGGGCATGATCCGTTCGGCAAAGAAGCGCGCCGTCACCAGCTTGGCTTCCAGAAACTTCGCGTCCCCTTCGCCCGCCGCCAGCAGCCCGGTCGCGGCCTTGGCCATGCGCAGCCACATCAGCCCGGTCGCAACGATACCAAGAATGTGCATATAATGATGCGCGCCAGCCCCCGCATTATCGGGGTTTTTCATCGCATTCTGCATCAGCCACATGGTCGCTGCCTGCAATTGGCCGGTCGCCTTCTCCAGCGCTTCGGCCAGCGCCGCCAGCTTCGGCTCGGCCTTGGCATCAGCCACTTCGGTCGCGATGATCTTCAGGAACGCCTGCAACGCCCGGCCACCGTTCATCGCCAGCTTGCGGCCGACCAGATCCATCGCCTGCACCCCGTTGGTGCCTTCGTAAATCTGGGCGATGCGCGCGTCGCGGACATACTGTTCCACGCCATTTTCCCAGATATAGCCATGGCCGCCAAACACCTGCTGGCTGGACACGGCAACGTCGAAACCCTTGTCGGTGCCATAGCCCTTGATCACCGGGATCAGCAGGCCAATGAGGTCGTCGGCTTGTCTGCGCTCTTCTTCCGTGGCGGCATAATGCGACAGGTCGACCTGCAACGCCCCCCACAGGATCAGCGCGCGCAGCCCTTCGGTGATCGCCTTGCCCTCCATCAGCATCCGGCGCACGTCGGGATGAACGAACAGCGTATCGGCCTTCTCCTCCGGCTCCTTCGGCCCGGTCAAAGCGCGGCCCTGCCGCCGGTCGCGGGCATAATGGACGGCATTCTGCAACGCGATCTCGGCTTGCCCTAGACCTTGCAGGCCCACGCCCAGCCGCGCCGCGTTCATCATGATGAACATCGCGGCCAGCCCCTTATTCTCCTCGCCGACCATCCATCCGGTCGCCCCGTCATAATTCATGACGCAGGTGGCGTTGCCATGGATACCCATCTTATGCTCGATCGAGCCGCAGGACACCGCATTGCGCTCACCCAGCGACCCGTCATCATGCACCATGATCTTGGGGACGACGAACAGCGAAATCCCCTTGCTGCTGTCGGGCGCGCCCGGCGTCTTGGCCAGCACCAGATGGATGATATTCTCCGACAGGTCATGTTCGCCCGCCGAAATGAAGATCTTGGTGCCGGTGATCGCAAAGCTGCCATCGGCATTGGGTACGGCCTTGGTCTTGATGAGGCCCAGATCGGTGCCGCAATGCGGCTCGGTCAGGTTCATCGTGCCGGTCCATTCGCCCGATACCATCTTGGGAATATAGCGCTGTTGCAGCGCGTCGCTGCCCTTGGCGATCAGCGCCGCGACCGCGCCTGCGGTCAGCCCATGATACATTTCAAACGCCTGATTGGCCGACAATATATATTCGTCGACCGCCGTCGCCACCACGGTCGGCAGTCCCTGACCGCCAAATTCGGTCGGCGAATGCAGCGTGGTCCAGCCGCCCGCGACAAACTGGTCGAACGCATCCTTGAACCCCGTCGGCGTGGTCACGCGGCCATCGGGATGGCGGGTGCAGCCTTCCTTGTCGCCTACGGCGTTCAGGGGAAACAGCACTTCCGACGCGATCTTGCCGCCTTCGGTCAGGATCGCCTCGACCAGATCGGGGGTCGCATTTTCAAAGCCGGGCAGGTTGGCATAGCGGTCCAGCCCAACAACATGCTCAAGCACGAAACGGGTGTCGCGGACGGGGGGCGTATAACTGGGCATGATCGTCTCCGGGCGTTTTTGTTATCGGGGGGAGGGGGTCAGTCTTTGGCGATGGCAGCGACGAAACTCGCCAGTTCGGCAATGGCTGCGTCGATATCGTCCTTCTGCCGGGTCAGCAGCTCGATCCGCGCCTGACATTTGGCGATGGTGACGCGGCGCTGCTCCTCATGTTCCTCGTCGGCATCATAGAGGTCGATCATCTCGCGAATCTCGGTCAGGCTGAAACCGACCCGCTTGCCGCGCAAAATCCACGCCAGCCGCGCGCGGTCGCGCCGCGAATAGATGCGGGCCAGACCCTGCCGTTCCGGCGCGATCAACCCTTCATCCTCATAGAATCGCAGGGCGCGGGCAGTGACGCCGAACTCCTCGGAAAGGTCGGAAATACTATAGCTCTGCTGGTCCCGATGATCGGGTAGCTCGATGCCGGCGATGCTGCTGCGCGTATCCATGGCAGGTGATGTAATGCAGCTTTACGTTTACGTCAAGGTGAGTGAGGGCAGCTCGACATGGACCAAATGTCCTGGTGACAGGCCGGACGCTTGCCGCTAGGGCGACCGGGTTATGACGGGGGCCATCAGACATTCCAGCACCGCGCGCGGCCTGCTTGCCGCATTAGCTCTGCTTGTGTTTGCCGTGCAATTGCTGGTGCCGTCGGGCTTCATGCCGATCCGCACGGATCGGGGCGTCATCGTGACCCTCTGCACCGGGCAGGGCGCCATCAACATCCTGGTCGATCGCGACGCCGCACCAGGCAAGGGCGACCATGCCCGCGACGATGGCACGACCGGCTCTATGCCCTGCGCCTTCGCTGCCTCGCTCCAGCCCGCCGTGCCGCCGTTGATATTGGCCGACCTGCCGCTGCCCGCCTGGCAACTGGCCTATGGTCCAATCGCCTTCGCACTCAAGACAGGCGTCATCGCTCGCCTCGCCGCGCCCCCGCCGCCCTCTTCAGGGCCGCCCTCCGCTTACTGAAATCTGTCTGTCTGACGCGGACATGCGCGTTTCTGCCCGTATTTTCAGTAAGGTTACATCTCATGCGTTCCATCCATGCCGCGCGCAGCATTTCGCTGTGCGTTCTCGCTTGCGCCCTGTCCACCGCCCCTGCCATGGCAGACGAAGCCGCCGACCAGAGCCGCATCATCGTCACCGCCAGCGTGATTGCCGAGGAAGCCGCCGCCCGCGTTCAGCGCACGCCCGGCGCGGTCGACGTCGTTGGCGCGCAGGATTTCGAGGACAAACTCGCCGTCTCCCTGCGCGACGCGCTCACCTTCTCCCCCGGCGTCTATACCCAGCCGCGCTTCGGGCAGGAGGTCCGCATCTCGATCCGTGGGTCCGGCCTGTCGCGCGGCTTCCACATGCGTGGCCTGACGCTGTTGCAGGACGGCATCCCGCTCAATCTGGCCGACGATAATGGCGACTTTCAGGAATTTGACCCGCAAGTCTTTCAGCATCTCGAAGTCTATCGCGGCGGCAATGCGCTGCGCTTTGGCGGATCGACGCTGGGCGGCGCGATCAATGCCGTCACCCCGACCGGACGCAGTGCGCCCGGCGTCGAACTGCGCGTCGATGGGGGCAGCTTCGACACCATCCGCACCAAGGCCGCCTATGGCTATGCTGACGAAACCGGCGATGCCTTTGCCGCGATCACCAGCGACCGCTCGGATGGCGACCGCGACCATGGCAAGCGGAAATCCTATCGCTTCAACGGCAATGTCGGCGTGAAGATCAGCGAGACAATCGAAACCCGCTTCTATGCCAGCGCCCAGACCATTCGTCAGAAATTGTCCGGTTCGCTCAGCGAAAAATCGGTGCTGACTGATCCGACCAAGGGCAATTTCGTTGGCGATCAGGCGCGCGACATCGATTCGATCCGCCTGCAAAACCGCACAACCATCCAGCTTGGCGGCGGCCAACTGGCGTTCGGCCTGTTCCTGAATGCCAAGGATCTCTACCATCCCATCTTTCAGGTGATCGACCAGAAATCGGAAGATCGCGGCGCTTTCGCCAGCCTCGATCTGGCGGGCGACCTGGGCGGCCTGCCGGTTGAGCTGACGCTTGGCTCGCAGGCGCGTTTCGGCAAGGTCACAGCGCGGCAGTTCGTCAACCTGTCGGGCAAGCGCGGCGCGCCCACCGCCAATGTCCAGCAGCGCGCCCAGACGATCAACAGCTATGGCGAAGTACGTGTCGCACCCACGCCGGGCCTGTGGCTGATTGCGGGTGGCCTCTACACCCATGGCGAACGGCGGATCGACAACCGCTTTGCTCCGCAGCGGAGCGGCGACGCCAGCTTCGACGCCTTCTCGCCCAAGATCGGCCTGCTCTACCAACCCGATGACGCGCTGCAATTCTACGCCAATTATAACCGTTCGGTCGAATTGCCCGGCTATAGCGAACTCAGCCAGACGCCCGCTGGCGGTGCGCCGGGCTTCACCCCGGTCCGCCCGCAAAAAGCATGGACCGCCGAAATCGGTACCCGTGGCCGCATCGGCATCGCATCATGGGACGTCAGCCTGTACCGCGCCGATATCAAGGGCGAGATGCTGCAATATAGCGTGATCGCAGGTGTCATCCCCGCCGCGACCTTCAACGCGGACAAGACCCGCCATCAGGGCGTCGAAGCCGGTCTGGAACTCGCTTTCACCCCTTGGGCGTCCTTGCGGCAAGTCTATCAATATAGCGATTTTCGCTTCCGCAACGACGCCATTTATGGCGACAATCGCCTGCCGGTGGTGCCGCGCCATTTCTACCGCGCCGAACTCAAACTGGGGACTGACAGGCTCAGCATCTCGCCCTCGGTCGAATGGCTGCCGCAGGGTGCGTGGGTCGACTATGTCAACAGCAAGCGGGTCGGCAACTATGCCCTGCTCAATCTGGGCGCACAGGCGCAGGTGCGCGATGGCATCACCCTGTTCCTCGATGCGCGCAACCTGACGCAGAAGCGTGCCATTGGCGACATTAGCGCTCTGGTCCGCTACACGCCTGACGTTGCGGCAACAGCGGCAGACGAAGGCAGCGTCGCCTTCTATCCGCTCGAACGCCGCGCCATCTATGGCGGCGTGCGCGCGCGCTTCTGAACCGGGGGGCAGGACGATGAATGAAACGGGCTTCTACCGGGCGATGTGGCGCTGGCATTTCTATGCCGGCCTCATCGTCCTGCCGGTCTTGGCACTCATGGCGGTGACGGGCGCGCTCTATCTCTACAAGCCGGAGATAGAAGCGATTCTCTATCCGGTGCATATGTCGGGCGCGCCATCGGCCTCGTCTCTCCCGCCATCACGCCTGATCGCGACGGTGGAGCAGGCAACGGGCGCGCAGGTGACCCAGATCGCCCGTCCCCTGACCACCACCGAAAGCTGGCGGGTGATGACGAAGGCGGACGCTGGCCCGCCTACCGTGCATTTCGTCGATCCCCGCAATGGCCGGATATTGGGTCAGATGCGCGGCGGCGGCGTCATGAAGGTCATCAAGGATCTGCACAGCCTCGCGCTCACCGGCCCGGTCGGCAACCGCTTGGTGGAGGTGGTCGCGGGCTGGGCGATTCTGCTCTGCATAACCGGCCTCTATCTGCGCTGGCCCCGGCGCGGCCAGCCTGCGCTGGCGATTCGCGGCCGGGCATCGGGCCGCCTCTTCTGGCGCGACCTGCATGGCACGCTGGGTTTCCTGTCCGCTGGCGTCATCCTGTTCCTGGCCGTCACCGGGATGCCCTGGACGCAGGTCTGGGGCGGCGGTCTGCGCGCCGTCGTTGCCGCCAATGATTGGGGGCGACCCAAAATGGCGGTGATCCCCTGGAGCGCGCCCGCCAGGGACGCGCTGCCCTGGACGCTGCGCGAAGGCGGCGCGGCGGCTGGCAGGGCAGGCGACATCGGCGTCGACGAAGCGCTGCGCATCGCCACTACGCGCGGCATGGGCGGCGTCCAGCTGATCCGCCCCGCCACCCCCGGCGCGCCCTATCTGGCTGCGTCCATCGTCACACAGGCGCAGGACGCCCGCGCCATCACCATCGACGCCGCATCCGGCGCAGTGGTGCAGGATATGGACTGGCGCATGTTCGGTCCCGGCGCGCAGGCGGTCGAATGGGGCATCGCCACCCATCAGGGCCAGCAATATGGAGAGGCCAACCGGCTGCTCATGCTCGCGGGCTGCCTCTGCCTCCTGCTCCTCTGCCTGACCGCGCCGGTCTTGTGGTGGAAGCGACGGCAACAGGGACGCCTCACCGCGCCACCCGCCGCCACCCCCGCCGCACGGCATATGGTGGCAGGCCTGATGCTGCTGATCGGCCTGCTCTTCCCGCTGACCGGCCTCAGCATGGTCGCCGCGTCGCTGGGCGAGTGGATCATGGGCCAGCGCCGGACGGCCTAAATCCCGTTCGGGCTGAGCTTGTCGAAGCCCCGTCCTTCTTCTCGGAAGAAAAGGACTGCCCTTCGACAAGCTCAGGGCGAACGGATTAAATGAGGGAGCAGGCGTCTGTCCAAGGCGGACGGTTTTCTTATCCCGCGACATCCTCTACAGGCCGACCATGATCCGTCTCTCCGGCCTGCAACTCCCGCTCGACCACCCTGTCGAGGCGATCCCCGCCGCCATCTGCGCCCGGCTGGGCATCGCGGCGTCCGATCTTCTGTCCCACAGCCTCGTCCGGCGCGGCAATGATGCGCGTCGGCGCAGCGCGATCCAGCTGGTCTATACGTTCGACGTCGCGGCCACCGACGAACCCGCCATCCTCGCCCGCTTCGCCGGTGACAAGGATGTGCGCCCCACGCCCGACACCAGCTATAAGTTCGTCACCCATGCCCCTGAAGGCGGCCCGGCGCTGCGTCCGGTCGTCATCGGCGCAGGACCATGCGGTCTGTTCGCAGGCCTCATCCTGGCGCAAATGGGATTCCGCCCGATCATCCTCGATCGCGGCAGGCAAGTGCGCGAACGCACCAAGGACACATGGGGCCTGTGGCGTCGCGCCGAGCTGAACCCCGACTCCAACGTCCAGTTCGGCGAGGGCGGCGCAGGCACCTTCTCCGACGGCAAACTCTACTGCCGGGTCAAGGACCCCCGCTTTCTGGGCCGCAAGGTGCTGGAGGAGTTTGTCGCGGCGGGCGCGCCCGACGACATATTATGGGAAGCCCACCCCCATATCGGCACTTTCCGCCTTGTCACTATGGTCGAATCCATGCGCCGCCAGATCGAGGCACTGGGCGGCGAATATCGCTGGCAGACCCGCGTTGACGATCTCGCGCTGGAACCAGCAGGCGATGGCACCCAGAAGCTGCGCGGCCTCCATATGCAGGACGGCAGCTTCCTCGAAGCCGACCATGTCGTCCTCGCTGTCGGCCACAGCGCCCGCCCGACCTTCGAGATGCTCCACGCCCGCGGTGTCCATATCGAAGCCAAGCCTTTCTCCATCGGCGTGCGGATCGAACATCCCCAAAGCTGGGTCGATCGCGCCCGCTATGGCCAATGCGCGGGCCACCCGGATCTGGGTGCCGCCTCCTACAGCCTGGCCCATCACTGCGCCAATGGCCGCACCGTCTACAGCTTCTGCATGTGTCCCGGCGGCCGCGTCGTCGCCGCCACGTCGGAGGAAGGGCGCGTCGTCACCAACGGCATGAGCCAGTATAGCCGCGCCGAATTCAACGCCAATTCAGGGTTGGTCGTCGGCATCGACCCCGCCCGCGACTATCCCGACGGACCGCTGGCGGGGATCGAATTGCAACGCCGCTGGGAATCGGCGGCCTTTGTCGCGGGCGGCGCCTCCTATTTCGCGCCGGGCCAGACCGTGGGCGACTTCATGGCCGGTCGCCCCTCCACCGCATTGGGAGAGGTCGTCCCCTCCTACAAGCCGGGCGTCACCCCCACCGACCTGTCGCTTTGCCTGCCCGATTATGTGGTGGACGCGATCCGCGAGGCACTGCCCGCTTTCGGCCGCCAGATAAGCCATTACGATCACCCGGACGCGGTCATGACCGGCGTGGAAACCCGCACATCCTCCCCCATCCGCATCACTCGCGGCAAGGATTTCCAGAGCCTCAACGTCGCCGGTCTCTATCCGGCAGGCGAGGGGGCGGGCTATGCCGGCGGCATCCTCTCCGCCGCGATCGACGGTATCAAGGTGGCGGAGGCAGTGGCGCTCTCCACGAAAATCTGACCGGGGACTGATGGAGATTTTGGATGCCTGACAAGGGTTCGAACCTTGATTGACGGAGTCAGAGGGCGTTGCAACAGCGCGCAGCGCTTGTCTGGCCCAGCGTCCGCGTTCCTTCGGCCCGTCTAGCGACCATCCGCACGTAAAGCGACGCATTCCATACATGGAGATCGAGAGCATTAGGCACGAGGCGCTCCGGCGGTTTGTCGAAACAGGCAAGCCCAAGGGGCTGGCGGCTGACTTTCTCGATCAATGAACAGGGTGCCGTCCAAGATCTGGACTTGGAGGATTATCACTGATGACTATCAAGGTTCATCCCTCGTTCGCGATCCACGCTGGGGAGTGGCTTAAGACCGAAATCGTTGAGGCGCACGGTGTTTCGATCAACGATCTGGCCCAGGCCTTCGGCGTCAGCCGGCAGTCCATCAGCTCGCTTCTGAACGGGCGGGTGGCGCTGTCCGCTGACATGGCCATTCGCTTTGAACATGCCTTCGGCGTGAAGGCTGAGACACTCATGCGGATGCAGGTCCGCTATGAATTGGGCAGGCGCGCGAGCATGAAGCCGATCTGGCAGTGCCGAGCCTGATCCAATGCAATAATCCGTCGGGATATGCGTGGAGGGCTTTGACGCAAAGCTTCATCGACTGAAATCTTTGATTGGCTATTTTCTGTCACGAACCTGACAATTGCCGCTAGGTCGGCGGGCAGGCGACGGTTGGCGGCATGATGGGCTGCTAACCGTGTATCGGATTAACACCAGGCCCTTTACAGAGCGAAACGGATGCCAGCCATCATCCCATATTGCGTCACGTCGCGCATACCCACCAGCGTCTGACCTTCCAATGTCATCGCCAAACCGCCAGGAAGTTGCGCGGCAATGCCGCCCGCCAGCGAAACGCGCGTTCGGTCGGTGGGCGATGTCGTCAGCGTCGCGCCCGGACTGACGCTGCTGCCGGCGAAGGGATCGTTGACGTAAAAGACCCGCGTTGTGCGTTGCCTGTCCGCCGTCTCGAAAATGGCACGGGCGCGGGCATATGGGGACAATATTCCCCAACTCGTGCTGATCGCCTTTGATGCGTCCACCCCGAAGGCCATTTGCAGGCTGTCGGATTTCTGCTCGGCGAAGCGATAGCCCAGACCATTGGCCTCCTGCTCGGCAAAGCCGTCGATTGTCAGATTAGCCCAGGACAGCTGCGCCACTGGTCCTACCGTCCAGGCGCCCTCGCCCAGATTGTAGAAAACGCTGACCGACACTTCCGACTGGTTGGCATGGGTGCGTGAAGTCGCCGTCGAATCCTCAACCCTATCGACTGGTGCCTGCACGCCGCTGGTCGGCAGCGCATAGTCGATCGTCCGCGCGCCGCGATAGCGCACCCGGCTATAGGCGGCGAGCAGCGACGCCTCAAACCGTTCTACCGGCTGGATCATCGCATAAACCGCCGCCGTATAGGCGCGCGAACGCATCGACCCGCCGTCGCTGTCGAAATCCAGTTTGGTATGGCCATAGCCGAGCGCCAGTCCGGCGACGAACTTGTCGCTGAACCGATAATCCGCCCCCGCCACCGCCGAGGTGAAATTCATGTCGAACCCGGTTTCCAGCGTGGTGGCGTCGCGGTTGCCGCCGCTATAGCTGACATTGCCAAAAAACTGCAGGCGTGGCGTGCCACCGATGCCATAATCGACCGACCCGTCAGACTGGATGGCGTCGCTGGCAGCAAACTGGGTTGGCGACCATAGCATAGCGGTGCCCATCGATTGCGTTGAAAAATGGCTCATCGCGCTCAACCGCGCGGAAATGGCACTGGTCTGCATCTGCGACGCGCCCCGCACGGCAGCGTCTTGCGACAGAATTTCATCCGATGTGATCTGGGTCAGGGCGGACTTCCTGTCCGCAGGGGTCGAGTTGAGAACGGAATTGCAACGTCGAAATAGCGCTTCTTGCCCAGCGGTCAGGGTAGGTCGGATCTTCCGCATCTCAGGACAGATGGCTTGGACATAAGCGAGAGTCGCCTGCTCATTGCCACCCGATTGCGCCGTGGCAGGCGCGACCCACCCGATCGAACTCGCGCAGATCAAAGCCAACGACGCAATGTGCCGATCCATCATAGCCATAGAGATTCCCCTTAATCCGTTGAAGACAAAAAGAAAGTCTCCAACAACGCACCGAAAACTAAGTGAACACGTCGAATATCGCAACATAACGCTAGGTTTAGTTTCATTTATCATTCTTTTTTGTCATCATTCGCGATATTCACGCAACAGGGGATTGGAGGAATTTCTTCGTGGCGACATTGTTTACGCGATGGATGGGGACACTGGCACCGGCCATCGCGATGCTGGCC
Source organism: Sphingobium sp. (assembly GCA_023266575.1). GTDB lineage: Bacteria > Pseudomonadota > Alphaproteobacteria > Sphingomonadales > Sphingomonadaceae > Sphingobium. The sequence continues at coordinate 327,041 of JAHFPV010000002.1, read as the reverse complement.
GCTCCAGTCCTGCCAACAGCGCGTCTCGTTGCGCAACCGCCGTCAGATCCCGCTGTCTTTCTGACCGTCGATTGTCTGCTCCCCGCGCAGGTCCGCAAGATGGGGCGGATGATGACCTATTTGGGCCAGCGCCGACCGGTGCGCACTTCCGCTTCCGATTGCGAGATCAGGGGCGGCGAATATGTCGCCAGCGATCGTGCAGACTATCGCACCGCCTTCCAGGTCTGGATGCCGCAGGCGCAGGCTGGAGACCCGAAGGCGCAGACCTATATCGGCGAAATCCTGGAAAAGGGCCTTGGCCGCGCCGCCGACTATAGCCAGGCGGCGTTCTGGTATGAACGCGCCGTCGCGCAGAATTACGCGCCGGCCAAGGTCAATCTGGCGCATCTTCTGGCCGATGGGCTGGGCGTCGCGGCGGACAGGGCGCGGGCAGACAGCCTGTTGCTGCAAGCTGCCAATCTCTCGCCAGCCGTGCTGCCGGTCAGCATCGCGCCGGACAGCGCCGTCCGCATTGCCGCCATAACCGCCGATCGCGATGCGCTGGCCGCGCAACTGCGTGACCGTCAGGCGGAGATCGACCGGCTGACCCGCGACCGCGCGACCGACCAGCAGGCTCTCGTCGATGCGCGCGCGCAGGCAGCCTCTTCCGACAAGGGGCAGGCGACCGCACATGCACAGCTGACCGCGCGGCTCGCTGCCGCTGATCGGGCGCTCGCCGTCCGCACGGCGGAGCGTGACGCCGCCCTTGCGGACGCGCGCGCGAAGGAGAGCCAGTCCGCCGCCCGTGCGCAGGCGGCCGAACAGCGTGTCGCTCTGTTGCAGGGGCAGGTCGATCATGCATTGGCGAAACAGGCTGGATTACAATCGGCCGACAATGCCGATCGCGCCGCCGCGCAGGCCGCTCTGGCCAGCCAGACCGCGCAACTCAGCGCGGCAGTAGCAACGCTCACCGCCGCGCGCGATGCCGCTCGGCAGGACCGTATTGTCTCGGCGCAAAAGGCGCAGCAACTGGAAACCGCGCTCGCCGCCGCCGCGCTCGCTCGCGACCGACTGAATGCAGAGGCTCTGTCGAGCCGCCAACAGATCGAAATGCAGCAGGCGGCTCTCAGGGCACAGCAAGCCCGCCTTGCCGAATCCGAAAAGCAACTCGCCGCCCTGCGCGCCGAAATGCTCCCGCCTGGCGACGCCCCGGTGATCGAGCTTATCGAACCCACGCTAATGGCGACGCGCGGCGTCGCTTTGGTGCAGGTAAACGCTGCGCTGGCAAAGCGCGCCATCTTCGGTCGCGTCCGCACCCGCGATCCGATCAGCCTGCTCACCGTCAACGGTCAGCGCCAGAGCGTCGACACGACCGGCCTGTTCCAGCTTGATGTGCCGCTGGGCGCGGCTACGACCATCGTCCAGATCGTCCAGATCGTCGCGATCGACCGGCGCGGCCGGCGCGGCCAGCTTGATTTCCAGATGCACCGGGAACAGCCCTCTCCGGTACTCACCGCGCCTCCCCCCGTGGCACCCCCGGCTTTGCGGCTCGCCATGCGCCCGCAACATGCGCTGCTGATTGGCAATGCACGCTACACCGGGCTTCCCGGTCTCAAGACGCCCGCCGCCGATGTGGAGGAGATTGGCCGCATTCTGCGCGACCGCTATGGTTTCCAGGTCACTATCCTGCACGACGCCAGCCGTTACCAGATGCTTTCCGCCCTCAACGCCTTGCGCAAGATCTTGACGGCGAAGGACGACTTGCTCGTCTATTATGCCGGCCATGGCCACAAGGAGGTGATCGACGGGCGCGAGCGCGGCTACTGGCTGCCGGTCGACGCGGAGCAGAGCAACCCCGCCAACTGGATTTCCACTCTGGACGTCACCGACATGCTTGCCAGCATGGAAGTGCACAAGGTTCTGCTGATCTCCGACAGCTGCTATTCGGGCCTTTTGACGCGCGGCCTGGTGCGCCTGTCCAGCACTGCGTCGGACGATGCCCGAGCCACATATCTCAAGACCATCCTCGAACAGAAGTCGCGCAATGTTTTGACCTCCGGCTCCGACTTGCCAGTGCTGGACGGTGGGGGTGGCACCCATTCGATCTTCGCCAAGGCACTTGCCCGCATCCTGCTCGACGCAAAGGGGCCACTACAGGGACAGGATCTAGCGCAGGCGCTGCAACAATCCGTGACGCTCGCCGCACAGTCGATGAATTTCGACCAACGTCCTCAATACGGCCCGCTACAACTCGCAGGCCATGAGGGCGGAGATTATATCCTGCTACCGATTAATCCCCTTTCGTAATCAGAATGTCCGAGCCGCGCTAGCACGCACAGATACAGTCCACTTCGCTGCACGACTCAAAGCGTAAGCTGTTCACCGTGCTGATAGCTTTCCAATTATGTGGGATCTTCGAATTTGCTGGCCCGGTCCCTCACCGGAAGATCCCAAAGAACGACCCGTTGCACCGTTATTACGATATTAGTTTCGAGTCTCAGACGGCAAATTGGCTGTTGAGCGGCATGGCCGGGGAGGCTCCCAAAGTGCCTTAGCGAGATAGGCGAGCCGGTTTGGAAGGCCACAGCAGGGCTTCTGGACGCGATCGTGTCCGCCGGCCCAATGGGGCATAGGCAATAGCTGGAAAGGTCATTGGTGGTCTCTGCGGCCGGGCTGCACGAGCGAAAATCGCGGGTCCTACCTGAGCCATTGGTGGGGACTAAGCGGTGAAGAACCCCATTTAAGGCACGAATTCCCTATCCGAGCCGCTTCGATTGTTAGAACTTCGGGTCTGCCGCGTCAGGATTGGCGTTATTGGAGGATGAGCATGTACTTGCGGACTTTGAGAGCAGGCACTCGGACTGAATGATAGTGCGGGATCCGCGATGAATGCTCGTCATCCATCATTTGTCTGCCATCCCGTCTTTAATTCGCAGAGGGCAGCATATGACAAATCCAGCCAGGATAACTCAAGCAGACATGGATCGCGCTTGCAAAGCCGTGAAGGCAGCCGGTTTCGACCAGGCTAGGATCGTGATGGACCTGGATGTCCGAACCATCGAGATCATTATCGGAGACCGCCACTCGGCAGTCCCGGCTTCTGAGCCCAATGAATGGGATAGAGAGTAGAAGTGCCCCCGCGTGGCGTAGAAACGCCCCCACTAGCAGAATCAGCCGCATCGCATGGGAATGGCAGCCATGCCATGTCGCATTCCTGTTGCATGGAGTGACCGGGAACGCGCGGAAAACCTCAGAAAATGGCGGAAATGCGCGGGATTGGCGTGCGACAAAAAAGCGACGTTGCAGCAGCAGTGCTTGCTAGCCAACTAACTGATTTTAAACAGGAAATAATGGATGCCCGACAAGGACTCGAACCTTGATTGACGGAGTCAGAGTCCGCTCTCTTACCATTAGAGGATCGGGCATCAATCCTTAGCGCCATGCGCTTGGGAGGCCGCAAATAGGCGGGGGCAGGGGGCAGGTCAAGAGCATTTTAGCCCAAAAGATGCCACCAAAAGAAAAGCCCGCCGGCGCGTCAAACGCATCCGGCGGGCATTTGCGTTGCCCGGTTAGGGGCAACGCGCTTGGGAGCCATTCCCCATGTAGGAAACGGCCCCCGCGCTTTCAAAATGTCAGTCCATGTCCTGCGTGGTGAAATCTTCACCCTGCACGGCACCCAGCGGATCGTCGCCAATCGCGGCTTCCGGTCCCTGGCGCAGTTCGGCGGCATGTTCGGCCGCCGCGCTGGCGGGCGCGATCAGGTCGACCTGGCTCGACGCCCGCAGCGCAGCGCGCATCGCTGCGTCCCGCGAGGAGGCGGCGACGCGCAGGCGGTTCATGCCCGCACCGGTGCCTGCCGGGATCAGACGGCCGACGATGACGTTTTCCTTCAGGCCAACCAGCGTGTCCTTCTTGCCCTGAACCGCCGCTTCCGTGAGGACGCGGGTGGTTTCCTGGAAGGACGCCGCCGAGATGAAGGAGCGCGTCTGGAGCGAGGCCTTGGTGATGCCCAGCAACACCGGCTTGCCGGCAGCAGGCAGGAAGCCCGGCGCCAGCTTGGCGTTGATCTCGTCCATTTCCTCGCGATCGACCTGCTCGCCCACCAGCAAGGTGGTGTCGCCGGACTCGATGATCTCGACCTTCTGCAACATCTGACGAACGATCGTCTCGATATGCTTGTCGTTGATCTTCACGCCCTGCAAGCGATAGACTTCCTGGATTTCCGCGACCAGATATTCGGCCAGCGGCTCGATGCCGAGAACTTCCAAAATGTCGTGCGGATCGGGCGAACCGCCGATCAGATTGTCGCCGCGCTTGACATAGTCGCCTTCCTGAACGTCGATCACCTTGCTCTTGGGGATCAGATATTCGACCGGTTCGCCGCCATCCTCAGGGTTGATGGCGATCTTGCGCTTCGCCTTATAGTCCTTGAGGAACTGGACGCGGCCGGACACCTTGGCGATGATGGCGTTGTCCTTGGGCTTGCGCGCCTCGAACAGCTCGGCCACGCGCGGCAGACCGCCCGTAATGTCGCGGGTCTTGGCGGCTTCGCGGCTGACACGCGCCAGCACGTCACCGGCCTGCACCGTCTGACCATCCTCGACCGACAGCATTGCGCCCACGGCCAGCATGTAGCGGGCCGCTTCGCCCGAACCATCGTCCAGCAGGGTCAGGCGCGGACGTAGATCCTCCTTGGTGCGGCTGGAGCCACGATGCTCGGTGACGACCTTCTGGGAAATGCCGGTCGCCTCGTCGGTCTGCTCGGTCAGCGTCTTGCTGTCGATCAGGTCGACATATTTGACGATGCCCGGACGTTCGGTGATCACCGGCATGGTGAACGGATCCCATTCGGCGATCCGGTCGCCCTGCTTAACCGGTGCGTTATTCTCGAAGAGAATGGTCGCGCCATAAGGCAGGCGATGCACCGCGCGCTCGCGGCCTTCATTGTCGATGATCGCCAGTTCGCCGTTGCGGGCGAGCGACAGGCGGCGGCCACGGCTGTCCGTGATCGTCGGCATGTCGCGCAGTTCCAGTGTCCCGTCGGCAATCGCTTCCAGGTTCGACGTTTCGTTGAGCTGCGCCGCGCCGCCGATGTGGAAGGTCCGCATCGTCAGCTGGGTGCCAGGCTCACCGATCGACTGCGCCGCAATGACGCCGACCGCTTCACCGATATTGACCGGCGTACCACGGGCCAGATCACGGCCGTAGCATTTGCCGCACACGCCCATCTTGCTTTCGCAGATCAGGGGTGAGCGGATCTTCACCGCCTGGGTGCCGATCGCCTCGATCTTGGCGATCATCGGTTCGTCGAGCAACGTGCCGATCGGGATGATGACGGTGCCGTCCTTGCTGTCGACAATGTCCTGTGCCGTGGTGCGGCCCAGGATACGTTCGCCAAGCGACGCGATGGTCGAACCGCCCTGGACGATCGCCTTCATCTCCAGCGCGCGGTCGGTGCCGCAATCTTCCTCGACGATCGTGCAATCCTGGCTGACGTCGACCAGACGGCGGGTCAGGTAACCCGAATTTGCCGTTTTGAGCGCGGTGTCGGCCAGACCCTTGCGGGCGCCGTGGGTGGAGTTGAAATATTCAAGGACGGTCAGGCCTTCCTTGAAGTTGGAGATGATCGGCGTTTCGATGATCTCGCCCGAAGGCTTGGCCATCAGGCCGCGCATACCCGCCAGCTGCTTCATCTGCGCCTGGCTACCACGCGCACCGGAGTGCGCCATCATGTAGATCGAATTGATCTGCGCCAGGCGGCCGGTCTGCGGGTCCTTGGGCTGGGCGCGGATCTCGTCCATCATCGCGTTGGCGACGCGATCGCCGCAACCCGACCAGGCGTCGATCACCTTGTTGTATTTTTCCTGCTGGGTGATCAGGCCGTCCTGATATTGCTGCTCATAGTCGGCCACCAGCGCCTTGGTCTCGTCAACCAGGGTCACCTTGCTGTCGGGGATGACCATGTCGTCCTTGCCGAACGAAATGCCCGCCTGGAATGCGTGCTTGAAGCCCAGCGCCATGATGGCGTCGGCAAACAGTACCGTGTCCTTCTGGCCGGTGTGACGATAGACCTCGTCGATCACGTCGCCGACGTCCTTCTTGGTCAGCAGGCGGTTGACGACGTCGAACGGCACCTTGTGGTTCTGCGGCAGACATTCGCCCAGCAACATGCGGCCCGGTGTGGTCTCATAACGCTTGAGGTAGCTGTTGCCCGCCTCGTCGGTCTGCGGCACGCGGCTGATGATCTTGCTGTGCAGAGTCACCGACTTGGTGAACAGCGCCTGATGCACTTCCTGCATGTCGCTCAGCAACATGCCTTCGCCCGGCTCGCCTTCGCGCTCCATCGACAGATAATAGATGCCCAGCACCATGTCCTGCGACGGCACGATGATCGGCTTGCCGTTCGCAGGGCTAAGGATGTTGTTGGTGGACATCATCAGCACGCGCGCTTCCAGCTGCGCTTCGAGCGACAGCGGAACGTGGACGGCCATCTGGTCACCGTCAAAGTCGGCGTTGAAGGCCGAGCAGACCAGCGGGTGAAGCTGGATCGCCTTGCCCTCGATCAGCACGGGTTCGAACGCCTGGATGCCCAGACGGTGAAGCGTCGGTGCGCGGTTCAGCATCACGGGATGCTCGCGGATCACCTCGTCCAGGATATCCCAGACTTCCTTGCGCTCCTTCTCGACCCACTTCTTGGCCTGCTTCAGGGTCATGGACAGACCCTTGGCATCCAGACGGGCATAGATGAACGGCTTGAACAGTTCGAGCGCCATCTTCTTAGGGAGCCCGCACTGGTGCAGTTTCAGCTCAGGACCAGTCACGATGACCGAACGACCCGAATAGTCGACGCGCTTGCCGAGCAGGTTCTGACGGAAGCGGCCCTGCTTGCCCTTGAGCATGTCGGACAGCGACTTGAGCGGACGCTTGTTTGCGCCGGTGATGACGCGGCCACGACGACCATTGTCGAACAGGGCGTCGACCGCTTCCTGCAACATGCGCTTTTCGTTGCGGACGATGATGTCCGGCGCGCGCAGTTCCATCAGCCGCTTCAAGCGGTTGTTACGGTTGATGACGCGGCGATAGAGATCGTTGAGATCCGACGTCGCAAAGCGACCACCGTCCAGCGGCACCAGCGGGCGCAGTTCTGGCGGGATCACGGGAACGACGTCCAGGATCATCCATTCGGGGCGGTTGCCCGAATCGATGAAGCTTTCGACGACCTTCAGACGCTTGATGATCTTCTTGGGCTTCAGCTCCGACTTGGTCGTCGCCAGCTCTTCCAGCAATACCTGCTTCTCGCCCTCAAGGTCGAGGTCCATCAGCATCTGCTTGACCGCTTCGGCACCGATCCCGGCGGAGAAAGCGTCCTCGCCATATTCGTCCTGCGCGTCGAGCAGTTCGTCCTCGTTCAGAAGCTGATACTTCTCCAGCGGGGTCAGGCCCGGCTCGATAACGATATAGCTCTCGAAATAGAGGACGCGCTCCAGCTGCTTCAACTGCATGTCGAGCAGCAGGCCGATGCGTGAAGGCAGCGACTTCAGGAACCAGATATGCGCAACCGGCGCGGCTAGTTCGATATGCCCCATGCGCTCGCGGCGCACCTTGCTCACCGTGACTTCGACACCGCACTTTTCGCAGACGATGCCCTTATATTTCATGCGCTTATACTTGCCGCACAGGCATTCATAATCCTTGATCGGGCCAAAGATACGCGCGCAGAACAGGCCGTCACGCTCAGGCTTGAACGTGCGATAGTTGATGGTTTCGGGCTTCTTGATCTCGCCGAAGGACCAGCTGCGGATGCGCTCAGGCGAGGCAAGGCCGATCTGGATCTGGTCGAAAGTCTCGGTCTTGGCGACCGGATTGGCGAAGTTGGTCAGTTCGTTCATATTCTTTTTCCTCAGTTCCCCTCCCGCTTGCGGGAGGGGTTAGGGGAGGGGATGTCTTGCGCTAGGCTTGGGCCTGAAACCCTTATTCCGCCGCTGCCGCGAAGCCGCCTTCGTCCTCTGGGATCTCGTCGAGCGTGTTCAGCTCCACGTTCAGACCCAGCGAGCGCATTTCCTTGACGAGAACGTTGAAGCTTTCGGGGATGCCCGCTTCGAACGTATCGTCGCCCTTGACGATCGCTTCATAGACCTTGGTGCGGCCGACCACGTCATCGGACTTCACCGTCAGCATTTCCTGCAACGTATAGGCGGCACCATAGGCCTGGAGCGCCCAGACCTCCATTTCCCCGAAGCGCTGGCCACCGAACTGCGCCTTACCACCCAGCGGCTGCTGGGTGACGAGCGAATAGGGACCGATCGAACGGGCATGGATCTTGTCGTCGACAAGGTGATGCAGCTTCAACATGTAAATGATGCCGACCGTGACCTTGCGGTCGAACTTGTCGCCGGTGCGGCCATCGAACAGGTCGCTCTGACCCGATGAATGCAGCCCTGCCAGCTCCAGCATGGTCGACACGTCCGCTTCGCGCGCGCCGTCGAACACCGGCGTTGCCATCGGCACACCGCGTTCCAGATGCTCGGCCAGATCGATGATCTGTTCGGGCGTCCGCGCTTCGATCTCGGCGGCATATTGCGGACCATAAGCGGCCAGCAACCGGTCCTTGACCGCGTCGGGCATGTCGCCCGCCGACGGGTTGGGATTGGCCTCGCGCCATTCTTCCAGCGCGTGCTTGAGCTGCTGGCCAAGGCCACGGGCAGCCCAGCCCAGATGCGTTTCGAAGATCTGCCCGACATTCATGCGCGACGGCACGCCCAGCGGATTGAGCACGATGTCGACATGCGTGCCATCTTCCAGGAACGGCATGTCCTCGACCGGCAGGATGCGCGAAATGACGCCCTTGTTCCCGTGACGGCCAGCCATCTTGTCGCCCGGCTGCAGCTTGCGCTTCACCGCCACGAACACCTTGACCATCTTGAGCACGCCCGGCGGCAGCTCGTCGCCACGCTGCAGCTTGTCGACGCGATCCTCGAACTTGTCGACGATGATCTTCACGGCTTCGTCATACTGCGCCTTGACGGCCTCGATGCCCGCCTGACGGACATCGTCCGCCACCGCGAATTTCCACCATTCATGACGCTCGACTTCGCCCAGCAGCGCTTCGTCGATCTCGACGCCCTTGCGCACGCCCTTGGGCGCGGCCGTGGCGGTCTGGCCCAACAGCATTTCCTGGAGGCGATTGAAGGTCGCACGGTTCAGGATGGCGCGTTCGTCCTCGCGGTCCTTGGCCAGGCGGTCGATTTCCTCCCGCTCGATCGCCATGGCGCGCTCGTCCTTGTCGATGCCGTGGCGGTTGAACACGCGCACTTCAACGACCGTTCCAGCAACGCCCGGCGGCAGACGCAGCGACGTGTCACGCACGTCGGACGCCTTTTCACCGAAGATTGCGCGGAGCAGCTTTTCTTCCGGGGTCATCGGCGATTCACCCTTAGGGGTGATCTTGCCGACCAGGATATCGCCCGGCTCCACTTCGGCGCCGATATAGACGATGCCCGCCTCGTCGAGGTTGCGCAGCGCTTCCTCGCCGACGTTCGGGATATCGCGGGTGATATCCTCTGGCCCCAGCTTGGTGTCGCGGGCCATGACCTCAAACTCCTCGATATGGATCGAGGTGAACACGTCATCCTTCACGATCCGTTCGGAGATCAGGATGGAGTCTTCGTAGTTGTAGCCGTTCCAGGGCATGAACGCGACCAGCGTGTTGCGGCCCAGCGCCAGCTCACCGAACTCGGTCGAGGGACCGTCGGCAATGACGTCGCCCGCCTCGATCAGGTCGCCGACCTTCACCAGCGGACGCTGGTTGATGCAGGTGTCCTGGTTGGAACGCTGGAACTTCTGAAGCGTGTAGATGTCCACGCCCGACTGGCCCGGCGCGATGTCGCCGGTGGCGCGGATGACGATACGGGTCGCATCGACCTGATCGACGATACCCGCCCGCTTGGATGCGACCGCCGCGCCGGAGTCACGGGCAACCGTGCCTTCCATGCCGGTGCCAACGAACGGCGCTTCGGCGCGTACCAGAGGCACCGCCTGACGCTGCATGTTCGAACCCATCAGCGCGCGGTTTGCGTCATCGTTTTCCAGGAACGGAATGAGCGATGCGGCAACCGACACCAACTGCTTGGGGCTGACGTCCATCAGTGTGATATGGTCGCGCGGCGCCATCAGGAACTCGCCAGCTTCGCGGCTGGAGATGAGATCCTCGACGAAATGGCCGTCGGCATCGACTTCGGCGTTGGCCTGCGCGATCGTGTGCTTGGCCTCTTCCATGGCGGACAGATACACGACCTCGTCCGTCACCTTATGGTCGATGACCTTGCGGTAGGGCGTTTCGATAAAGCCGTACTTGTTGACCCGGCTGAACGTGGCCAGCGAGTTGATCAGACCGATGTTAGGGCCTTCGGGCGTTTCGATCGGGCAGATACGGCCATAATGGGTCGGGTGAACGTCGCGGACTTCAAAGCCTGCACGTTCGCGCGTCAGACCACCCGGCCCAAGCGCCGACACGCGGCGCTTGTGGGTGACTTCCGACAAGGGATTGGTCTGATCCATGAACTGCGACAGCTGCGAGGAGCCGAAGAATTCACGCACCGCGGCCACGGCGGGCTTGGCGTTGATCAGGTCGTTGGGCATCACGGTCGACACGTCGACGCTCGACATACGCTCCTTGACGGCGCGCTCCATGCGCAGCAGCCCGACGCGATACTGGTTTTCCAGCAACTCGCCGACCGAACGGACGCGACGGTTGCCGAGGTTATCGATATCGTCGATTTCGCCCTTGCCGTCCTTCAGGTTCACCAGTTCCTTGACGACGGCCAGAATATCCTCGGTCCGCAGCGTAGTGACGGTGTCCTCTGCGTCCAGGTCGAGACGCATGTTCAGCTTCACACGGCCAACCGCCGACAGGTCGTAGCGCTCAGGATCGAAGAACAGGCCCGCGAACAGCGATTCGGCGGTTTCCTTCGTCGGCGGTTCGCCGGGGCGCATGACGCGATAGATATCGCTCAAAGCCTGGTCGCGCTCTTCGGCCTTGTCGGCCTTGAGCGTATTACGGATCCACGGACCGGTGCCGACATGATCGATGTCGAGCAGTTCGAGACGGTCGATGCCCGCCTTGTCCAGCTTCTCCAGATTTTCGGGCGTCACTTCGTCACCGGCTTCGATGTAAATCTCGCCGGTGGTTTCGTTGATCAGGTCATAGGCGCTGTAGCGGCCATAGACTTCCTCGGTCGGGATCAGCAGCGTGGTCAGGCCATCCTTTTCCGCCTTGTTGGCGGCGCGGGGGCTGATCTTGTGACCGGCGGCGAACACGACTTCGCCCGAATTGCCATCGACAATGTCAAAGGCAGGCTTCAGGCCGCGCCAGGCTTCCGCCAGATAGGGAATCTGCCAGCCGCCTTCGCTGCGCACGAAGGTCACCTTGTTATAGAAGTGACCCAGAATCTCTTCGGCGGTCAGGCCCAGCGCATAGAGCAAAGCCGTGACCGGCAGCTTGCGCTTGCGGTCGATACGGACGTTCACGATGTCCTTGGCGTCGAACTCGAAGTCCAGCCACGAACCGCGATAGGGAATGACGCGCGCGGCGAACAGATATTTGCCCGACGAATGGGTCTTGCCACGGTCATGGTCGAACAGCACGCCCGGCGAACGGTGCATCTGGCTGACGATCACGCGCTCGGTGCCGTTGACGATGAAGGTGCCGTTGCCCGTCATCAGGGGCATGTCGCCCATGTAAACGTCCTGCTCCTTGATATCCAGAACCGAACGGGTTTCGGTGTCCTGGTCCACTTCGAACACGATCAGGCGCAGGGTAACGCGCATCGGCGCTGCATAGGTGATGCCGCGCTGACGGCATTCCTCGGTGTCGTATTTGGGGTCTTCCAGCTCGTAATGGACGAAATCCATTTCGGCGGTGCCGGCGAAATCGCGGATCGGAAACACGCTGCGCAGCGTCTTTTCCAGACCCGACACATAGCCGATCGACGGGTCCGACCGCAGGAACTGTTCATAGCTTTCGCGCTGAACCTCAATCAGGTTCGGCATCTGCACCACTTCGTGGATGTCGCCGAACACCTTTCTGATGCGCTTCTTCGCGCCGGTGTTGCTGATGGAGGGAGCCTTGGTCGCCATGCGTTGTCCTTGCCTTCGTTCGTCGCGTATTTTTCGCATCGCAGCGAAAACTCAGCCTGAACGCGAATGGGAGGGGGTGATTCGTACCCCTGCATCCACGCAAAAAAGTGCGGGTCGGGACTGTCCGAACCGCACTGTCAGCGTCTTGTAACCCGCCAAATTCGCCCCATACTGCCAGTGATCGTGCGCAATGCGACCCTGTACCCCGGACGATTCGGGAGACGGTTCCTGCCATGCCGTAAAGCTGCCTGAACCGGATTTCGAAGGGCGCATATAGGACAGGCATAGCCCTTTGTGAAGGGGGTAAGCGCCGCCGCTGCGCCAGAGTCACAGCCCCGTTTTTGCCCGCACCTTCCCTTTTGCTGCAACAGCTGCTATCTGGATTTTGCTTACGTCGCCTTTTGACGGATATCGGACTGCCTGAAGGCTTCTCCTCTTGTCCCCCATCGCGCCTCACAAAGCCGGGATGTGCGAATAGTCGCGCATCCCTTTCATATCATGCGCAATGCAGGACAGATTAGAACGAATGCTGAAATATAAGGAACCCGATTTTCAGGAACGCAGGGCGCTCGCCACACAGGCGCGTGACAAGGCGCTTGCCAAGCTGCGGGCCAAGCCCCCGGTTGATCCGGTGCTGGCGGCCGAACGGGCCGCCGCAGCTGAAGCCAAGGCAGCAGCCGAACAGGAAAAGCGTCGGCTGGCCAAGCTCGCCCGCGAAGAAGAACGCGCCGCCAAGATGGAACGCGCGCGTCTGGAGGCGGAAGCCGCCGCTGCTGCGATCAAGCCGGAACTGACCGACGAAGAACGCAAGGCTGCGCGCGACGCGCGCTATCAGGCCCGCAAGGCCCGTAAAGGCGGGCGCTGACAGCGTCCCGGTCGCGCCCGATGGCGCGGCTCACACACTCATGGTCGCATGGCCGGCATGGTGCCGCTATGGGCCTAAATCACTTGTTACGCGGCATTGGCCGCGAGGAATAATTTTGCATAACCATTCACCCAGAAGCCCACGCCCCACGCTCTCGCTGTTCGACAGGAAGCGCCCTTATCATCCCGGCCTGACGCCGGGCGGCACCCTGTCCGCTAACCAGCTCAAGCAGATCGTTGCGGATATGGTGGGCTAAATATTGATCATGTCGGGGGGAGCGCCGGTTGGCGCTCCCCTTTTTTCTGTCATTCAAAAGGAGGCCCTATGAGCCGCGCAGCAATCCGTCCCTTCCTGATCAGCAAAGATGAAGAAGGCCATTTCCGCCTGACCGTGCGGGAAACCCGCTATAATTCGCAGGGTTATCCGCTGACCTCGTCGCTGCTTCAGGACGAGAAATTCAAGACCGCGACCGCCGTCCGCGCCTTCGCGCGCGACATGTTCAAGGCCGAAGCCGGCCAGTTCGCGACGAAATAAGTCTTTGCCTACGGGCTGGCGGCCGGGACTGTCCCGGCCCCAGAAACGGGAGATTTGGGCACCGGCGAGATCGTCACCGTCTCGAACCGTTGCTTGCGTCGTACACCGGCCAGCCCTGTTTCGGTCGTAACAGTCGTCGGCACGCGCTGGCGCATGCATTCGCCCTTCACGGCGCGCGGCGTCTGGGCGCAATTCCACAGGGCGCGCTGCAATCCGCTCCCGACATTGTGGATATAGGCGAAGCTCATCGCCTCCATCTGCTTGTCATTGAGCGGCAGTCCGGCAGGTGCGCTGCCAGCGCGCCACGCCATGATCCGGCACTCGCCCCGCCCGGCGCAAAATGTCTGCGCGATGGCAGGCCAGCTATCCGCGTCGGTGTCCCGGCCCAGTTCCACCAGAAAAGCCTTGGCTCCGGGCGCAACCGCGACCAGCCGCACCCCGGCCATCTCCTTGCCCAGCGACTCCGCGCCAATCGCCTGTAGAGGCCTTGCCGCGAGATCGGCGGCTGCGCCCGTGGCAGACAGGGCAGGCGATCCAGCCGTCAACAAGTCTGTGGCACCCTGATGCGCCGCTGACAGCCGCGCGATCTGGCCGATCAGCGGCTCCCCCGCCGCACTCCCGGCGCGAAACGCAGGCGGCGTCCCCCACCAGCCACGCCAGCGAAAGAAGAGATGCGTCCCCACGGCGGTCAGCTTGTCCAGGCTCCCGCTCCAATAGGGCACGACCCAGTCGGTATGATAATGGGTCGCATAGCCAACCGCCGCAAACACCTTGCCTGTCAGCGCAGCCTTGGCAATTTTCCGCGCCCGCTCCCAGGCAGCGGGGGAGGGGGTACGTGCCAGCGCGCCGTCGCAGCTAAAGGTAAACTGGCAGCCCGTCGTCCGTTTCTGCCCCTGAAACACGACCCCGCACACTGTATTGGGGAAAGCGGGATGGCGCACCCGGTTCAGCACCACCTGCGCGACGGCCTGTTGCCCCACCGCATCGTCGCCTGCTTCGTAAATCTGCGCCGCCGCCAGACAATCGACCGCTCGCGCCAAATCCGTCTCGCTGCCGTTGAACAGGAAAGGGCGCGCCGCCGGATTGCGCAGCCGCGAAAAGGGGATGGCGGCATTGACCGCCCGCGCCCGATCCGCATCCAGCGCATAGACGGCCACCGGCTCGACCTTCGGCGGAGGACTGGGTGGCCGCACGCTGCGCGCGGCGGTGGCGAAGCGGGCCCGGCCGTGAACAACCTGCAGCCGACTTTCCCACCCCGCCACGACCGCAGGCAGGCCGACAAACAGCGCCAGCCAGACCAGCCACACCCACGGACGCGGCTGATTGGAGGATGAAGCGTCGGTCATGCTGCTGGCGCTGCTAATCCCTTATTCCGGCAGGAAATCGGGCACCGACAGATAGCGCTCGCCCGTATCATAGTTGAAGCCCAGCACCCGGCTGCCTGCGGGCAGCTCCTTCAGCTTCTGCGCAATCGCCGCCAGCGTCGCGCCCGAAGAAATGCCCACAAGGATTCCCTCCTCGCTGGCCGACCGTCGCGCATACTCCTTCGCGTCAGCCGGATCGACCTGGATCACTCCGTCGAGCAACTGGGTATGCAGGTTTGCCGGAATGAATCCCGCGCCAATCCCCTGGATCGGGTGCGGGCCGGGCTGGCCGCCGCTGATGACATGCGACAGGGTCGGCTCGACCGCATAGACCTTGATCCCCGGCCAGGCCTGTTTCAGCACCTCCGCCGTGCCGGTAATATGCCCGCCGGTGCCGACGCCGGTGATCAGCACGTCGATCGGTGCGTCGGCGAAATCGGCCAATATCTCCTGCGCGGTGGTGCGGGCATGGACCGCGATGTTCGCGGGATTCTCGAACTGCTGCGGCATCCAGCTATTGGGGGTCTGCGCCACCAGCTCCAGCGCGCGCTCGATCGCGCCCTTCATCCCCTTTTCGCGGGGGGTCAGGTCGAAACTGGCGCCATAGGCCAGCATCAGCCGCCGCCGCTCGATCGACATGCTTTCGGGCATGACCAGCACCAGTCTGTAACCCTTCACCGCCGCGACCATGGCCAGCCCCACGCCGGTATTGCCCGAAGTCGGCTCGATGATGGTGCCGCCCGGTTGCAGGTCGCCAGACGCTTCGGCGGCCTCGATCATGGCCAGCGCGATCCGGTCCTTGATCGACCCGCCCGGATTGGAGCGTTCCGACTTGATCCACACCTCTGTGCCGTCAGGCGCATCACCAAACAGCCGGTTCACCCGGACATGGGGGGTGTTGCCGATGGTTTCGAGTATCGTGGCAGCTTTCATGGGGCTTTCTCCTGGCTGAGGTCCGCCGCCCTTATGTCGGGTGGGTCGAAGGTGCGTGCAAGGCGCAATTCGGGAAAGAGCCGCGCCCAGAACAGGGTGATGACGATAGCACCGATGCCACCGCCAATGACAGCGGCAACCGGCCCGACCAGCGCGGCAAGAAAGCCGCTTTCCGCTTCGCCCAGTTCGTTGGAGGCGGAAATGGTCAGTTGCGACAGGCTCGACACCCGCCCGCGCATCGCGTCGGGGGTATGGAGCTGGACCAGCGACTGGCGCACGAACACCGAAATCATGTCCGCCGCGCCCAGCACCACCAGCGCGCCGATGCCAAATTCCATCGCGATGCTGCGCGGCAGGAAGGCGGTGCAGCCGAACGCTATGGTGGCAATGCCGAACAGGACAACCGCCCCCAGCATCTTGACGCCGACGTCATTCTTCAACGGCCGAAACGAAAACCACAATGCCATCAGCCCCGCGCCGATCCCCGGTGCGGCGGCCAGATGCCCCAACCCCGCCGACCCCACATGTAATATGTCGCGGGCATAGACCGGCAGCAGCGCGGTCGCCCCCGCCAGCAGCACCGCAAACAGGTCCAGCGTGATCGTCGCCAGCACCAGCCGGTTGGTCCGCACATAGGTCAGCCCGTCGATCATCTGGCGGATCGGATGGCGGCTGATGTCGCGTTCGGGCTGCGGCACCGGGCCGATCAGCATCATCGCGCCCAGCGCCACGCCATAAAGGATCGCCGCCAGCGCATAGGCGCCCCAAGGCGTCGCCGCATAGGCATAGCCGCCCAGCGCCGGGCCGACGATCGACCCGGCCTGCCACACCACGCCGGATATGGCGATAGCATTGGGCAACACCTCGCGCGGTACCAGATTGGGGGCCAGCGCGCCATAAGCGGGGCCGTTGAAGGCGCGGGCAATGCCGACGATGACGGCAATGCCGAAGATCAGCGGCAGCCCGACCCAGCCCTGAAACGTTGCAAAGGCCAGCAACCCCGCCGCCGCTGTCAGCATCGTCAGCGTCAGCCGGGTGATGATCCGCCGGTCATAATGGTCCGCGACCCAGCCGGTCAGCGGCGTCAGGAAAAACAGCGGCAAAAATTGCGCCAGGCCGATCAGCCCCAGCTGCGCCGACGCGCCCGCCGTCGTCATTGTTTCCCGCGCGATATTATAGGCCTGCCAGCCCAGCACGATCATCATGCTGTACTGCGCCAGCACCGCGGTCATCCGCCCGATCAGATAGGCCCGAAAATCGCCGAAATGCAGCGGATGGCGATGCGGGGAGGGGGCTGTCATGCCAAAGGCTTTAGCCGCTGTCCCCGCAAACAGGCAACCATGGTGCCAGGCAAAGGACGCAGCTTTTCTTGGCCCCGCGATGCGATGGCTTTACTTGAACAAACTGCCCAAAATCCCGCGCACCAGCTTCCCTGCAATCCCGCCGCCCGACGATTTGCGGCTCGATCCGCCGAACACCGCGCGGCCCAGTTCGTTGGCGACCTGCCGCCCGACCGATGAACCGGCGGCGCGGGTGGCGGACTGGATCGCCTTGTCGATCGCCGATGGCTTGGCGGCCTCGCGCGCAGCGGCAGCGTCCGCGCGCGCCTGTTCCTTGATCTGCTGTTCGCGCTGCTTGGCTTCGGCCTTGGCCTGCACGGCGGCAGTCCGCTCCGCTTCGTCCTGCGCCTTCTTCGCCTCTGCGGCCGCCGCTGCGGCATTGCCGCGCGCGGCAAGAATTTCCTCCGCCGATTCCCGGTCGATCGCCTCGTCATATTTGCCCGCCACCGGCGAAATCGACTGGATGATCGCCCGCTCCTTGGGAGAGACCGGCCCCAGTCTTGATCGCGGCGGCGCGATCAGCGTGCGCTGGACGATGCCGGGCGATCCATCCTCCTGCAACAGCGACACCAACGCCTCGCCGACCTTCAATTGCGTGATCGCCGTCTCGACATCAAGGTCGGGATTGATGCGGAACGTCTCCGCCGCCGCCTTGATCGCGCGCTGGTCGCGCGGGGTGAAGGCGCGCAGCGCGTGCTGCACCCGATTGCCCAATTGCCCGGCGACTTCCTCTGGTATGTCTATCGGGTTCTGGGTCACGAAATAGACGCCCACCCCCTTCGACCGGATCAGTCGGACCACCTGCTCGATCTTGTCGGTCAGCGCTTTGGGCGCCTCGTCGAACAGCAGATGCGCTTCATCAAAGAAGAAGATCAGCACCGGCTTGTCGGGATCGCCCACTTCGGGCAGCGTCTCGAACAGTTCGGACAAAAGCCACAACAGGAAGGTCGCATAGAGCTTGGGACTCTGCATCAACTTATCGGCGGCCAGCACATTGATATAGCCGCGACCCTGCTCGTCGACTTTCAGAAAATCATGAATGTCCAGCGCCGGTTCGCCAAAGAAATGCGCGCCGCCTTGGGCTTCGAGCTGGAGCAATTGCCGCTGGATCGCGCCGACGCTAGCCTTTGTGACATTGCCGTAGCGCGCCGACAACGTATCGGCATTCTCCGCGCAATAGGCCAGCATCGCCTGCAAATCGCCAAGGTCGAGCAGCAGCAGCCCTTCCTCATCGGCATATTTGAACGCAATGGTCAGCACGCCTTCCTGCGTTTCGTTGAGGCCCATCAGTCGCGCCAGCAGCAACGGCCCCATCTCGCTGACGGTGGTGCGAATGGGGTGACCCTGTTCCCCATAGAGATCCCAGAAGATCGCCGGATTATCAGCATAGCTATAATCGGAGAGGCCAATCTCTGCCGCCCGCGCGACCAGCTTGTCGGCATTTTTGAAGGTCGGGGAACCGGCCATGGCGATGCCGGACAGGTCGCCCTTCACGTCGGACAGGAACACCGGCACGCCCAGCGCGGAAAAACTCTCGGCAATCCCCTGCAACGTCACCGTCTTGCCCGTGCCCGTCGCCCCCGCGATCAGCCCATGGCGGTTGGCCCGGCGCAGGTTGAGCAATTGACGGATCCCGCCATCCTTGTCCGGCGCGCCCAGACCAATGAAAATGCCGTCGCTCATCCGTCCAATCCCCTGACAAAAAATACCCGTTCGCCCTGAGCCTGTCGAAGGGCCGTTCTTCTTCCCTTTTCAAGGAAGCGGCTTCGACAGGCTCAGCCCGAACGGGTCTGATATGGCTGCATCCACCCTACAGAGCGGAAGCATGGTCCGGCAAGCGCCGCGCTTATTTATCGCGCAAACGCACCGGCAGGAAAATCGGCTGCTGGCCGCGACGCAGCACCTGGAGCAGGATGGCGTTGCGGTTCTGCGCCGCCACTGCCTTGACCTGCGCGTCCAGCTCCGCCTGGCTGGTGACCGGGCGGTTGTTGGCGCTGATGATGACGTCGCCACGCCGCAGCCCCTTGGCCCCGGCATCGGTCGAACCGTCAACAGCGGTGATCACCACGCCGCGCGTATCGGCAGCCACGCCCAGCTGGCGGATGATGCTCGGCGTCAGCGGGATCGCCGAAATGCCCAGCGACTGCTGCGCCGCCTGACCCGGATTCTGGTCCTGCTGGCTGAAGTCCTCATCCTGTTGCGGGGCGAAGTTGGTCAGCTCATCCTCGGACGGACGCTCGCCCACGATCGCGGTGACCGTCTGGCGCTGCCCGTTGCGCAGCAGGACGATCGGCACCTTGCTGCCGATCGGCTGGCTGGCGACGATCGACGACAGATTCTGGTCCGGGTTCACTTCCTGACCATTGACGGCGACGATCACGTCGCCCGCCTTGATCCCGGCCTTGTCCGCGCCCTTGCCCGGCTCGACGCCCTGGACGAATTCGCCGCGATTCTTGGCCAGACCCAGCGAATCGGCCAGATCTTCACCCAGCGGGCTGATCTGCACGCCCAGATAGCCGCGCTTGACGCTCTGCCCCTGACGCAGGGTCGCGACGATCGGCGCGGCCTGTTCGGATGGAATGGCAAAGCCGATGCCGACATTGCCGCCCGACGGCGACAAAATCTGGCTGTTGATGCCGATCACATTGCCGCGCATGTCGAACATCGGGCCACCGCTGTTGCCCTGGTTGATCGACGCATCGGTCTGGATGAACTTGTCATAGGTGCCGCCAGTGCCGCGATGCAGGGCGGAGATGATGCCCGCCGTCACGGTGCCGGACAGGGCGAAGGGATTGCCGATCGCGACGACCCAGTCACCCACGCGCGCCTTGCTGCTGTCGCCGAACTTGACGAAGGGCAGGGGCTTTTTCGCGTCGATCTTCAGCACCGCCAGATCGGTCGCGGGATCGCGGCCGACCAGCTTGGCGCTATATTCTTCCTTGTTGGTCAGCGTCACCGTGATCGAATCGACGCTGGCGCCTTCCGCGCCTGCTGACACGACATGGTTGTTGGTGACGATATAGCCGTCAGCCGAAATGAGGAAGCCTGACCCCAGCGACTGGGCCTGCCGCGTCTGCGGCCGTCCGCCCGGCGCCTGGCCCTGGCCGAACAGGTCGCCAAAGGGGGTGCCGGCAAAGGGGTTCTGTGGAACCGCCACCCGTTGCTTGGTGGAAATGTTGACGACCGCCGGTTGCAGCTTTTCGACCATGTCGGCCAGGCTTGCGGGCGCGCCCGCCGGGGCGGCGGCCTGCAATCCTTCATTCTGCGCGGTCTGCGCGCCGACATTGGGGGACGTGATGGCTATGGCGGTGCCGCCCAGCAACAGGGCGCCGGTAATGGCATAAGCGTAACGCACTCGTGACGGTCCTCTCATGATCTTCAGGAAATGGAAGGCGGGACTCTCGATGGAGAGCCGGACATGCGCCGCCTTGCCTTAACCCTCATTGAATGATGCTGGTTCCGAAATGATCCGCAGCATCGGTGAACCCTTATTTGCGTCCCTGAAACTGTTGCAGAAACTCGTTGTTCGGCGACAGGATGATGTTGGTCTGCCCGGTGCGATCGGGCGAGAAGGTGTAGCGATAGCTCTGCATCGCCCGATAGAAATCATAGAAGGACGGGTCTTTCCCGAAGCTTTCGGCATAGATGCGCGCGGCATTGGCGTCCGCTTCGGCGCGGATGATCTGCGCCTGCTTGGCCCCCTGCGCGCGGATCGTCAGCGCTTCCTGCTCGCGCGCCGTCCGCATCCGGGTGAAGGCGCTTTCCAGCGGCGTGCCGTCGGGCAGGTCGGCGCGCTTGATCCGCACATCGACAATCTCCGCCCCATATTGGCGCGCGACCCGGTCCAGCCCGGCCTCGATATTCTGCATCACCTGGCCGCGTTCGGGGCTGAGCAGCGCGGCAAAGGGCCGCTTGCCCAATTCGTTGCGCAGCGCCGACCCCAGGATCGGGCGCAGCGCGTCCGACACCCGCTCCTCATTGCCAGCGGCAATATACATGCGCAGCGGATCGACGATGCGATAGCGGGCGAAGGCATCGACCTGCAAACGCAGCTGGTCGGTGGACAGCACTTGCTGCCGCTCCATCTCGACCGACAGCACCCGCTTGTCGATCCACACGATCTGGTCGATGAACGGCCAGCGCAGGATGATGCCCGCACCGGTATTGCCGAACGTCTCATTCTGGCGATAGCGGTTGATGATCGCCTTGGGATCGCCAAAGCGCACGATCACGCCCTGCCGGGTTTCCGGCACGATCGTCACCGTGCTACCGACCACGATCAGCAGGAACAGCGCGATCAGCGCAAGCGCGATGGGTTGGCGCAATAGGACTGGCATCACTGGCCTCCCGTAACGGTGGTCCCGCCGGGGGCGGCGGCGGTCGCCTGCGCGCGACGCTTGATTTCGGGCAGGGGCAGATAGGGCGTCACATTGCCGCCTTCGACGATGGTCTTGTCGACGTTCGACAACACGCCCTCCATGGTTTCATAATACATGCGGCGGCGGGTCACGTCGGGCGACAGGCGATATTGTTCGTAAACCTTGTCGAACGACGCGGCCTCGCCCTGCGCCTTGGCGGTCACCTGCTGGGCGGCGGCACGCGCTTCGTTCAGATAGGTTTGCGCCGTCTGCTGCGCCGCCGACACCGCCTTGAACGCATCATTGACCGCGCTTGGCGGATCGGCCTGCTTGATCGCGACACCCTGAATCAGGATGCCCGACCGATAGCCATTCAATATCTCCTGCATCCGCTGTTCGACCTGCTGCTCGATCGCGGTGCGCCCCGCGCCCAGCGCATCGTCCAGGCTGACGCTGGCCAGCACGGACCGCATCGCGCTTTCGGCGACTTCGCGCACGGCTGCGTCCGGGTCCGACAGCTGGAACAGATAGAGTTCCGGGTTGCGGATATTCCAGCGCACCGAATAGGCGAGATCAATGATATTCTGGTCGCCGGTCAGCACCAGATTTTCGCTCTCCGCATTGGTCGATCCGACGTCGATGGTGCGGATTTCTTCCACGTCCACCGTCGATACCGTCTCGAACGGGGCGGGCATGGTCAGGCTGATGCCCGGTGACAGGGTGCGGCTATATTTGCCAAGGAAGGTCACGACGCCGCGCTCCTGCGGGCCGACGCGGTGGAAACTGGTCAGCACCAGCCACAATATCACCAGCAGGGCGATAGCGATGGGCCACAGCGCCTTGCCATTGGCGCGCGGGGGCAGGCCGCCAAAGCCGCCGCCGCCCTGGCCAAAGCTTTCGCGCCCTCGCCGCAGCAGTTCGTCGATCGCCGACGGGCCTTTCTGGCCGGTGGGCCGACTGGGCTGGGTCCATGGGTTGCGCGGGCCGCCATCGCCGCCCGGCCCTTTCCCGTCATTGCCATCCGGCCCGTCGCTTTTTCCGCCCCAAGGCCCTTGAGCCATGCTCATGATGCCGGGCATCCACCCGAAAATTCTTTTCATCGCTCTTCTATAGGAAGGCTTATCCACGAAAAACAGTGCCAATGGCTGCGATTATTTCCTACAGGGCGTCGCCATGACCGATATCGCCGATTTTACCGCCCGCCTGACCGCCCTGACCAATGGCCGCGCCAGCGCGCCGCGCGTCAAGGACGGCATCATGACCCTCGCGCTCGACGTGGGCGGGCTTGGCCCCGACCAGCGCGACGCGATCCTCGCCGCGATCCGCGACGGCGGGCTGACCGTGCCGGGCGTCACCGACGTCCGCATCGCCCAGACCGCTGAACGCCGCCCGCTGCGCATCATCGCGGTGGCGTCGGGCAAGGGCGGTGTGGGCAAATCCACTTTGTCCGCCAATCTGGCAGTCGCGCTCCACCGCCTTGGCCACAAGGTCGGCCTAGTCGACGCTGATATTTACGGTCCCTCGCAAGCCCGGCTGATGGGCAGCGAGGATCAGAAGCCGCAAGCGCGCGAGAAGAAACTGATCCCCGTCACCGGCACACTCGGCATCCCGATGCTGTCGATGGCGCATCTGGTCGAACCCGGCAAAGCGCTGGCGTGGCGCGGGCCGATGGTCGGCAATGCCCTGTCGCAACTGATCGACGCCGACTGGGGCGAGACGGAATTGCTGGTCGTGGACATGCCGCCCGGCACCGGCGACATTCAGCTGACCATGGTGCAGAAACATAAGCCGGCGGGCGCGGTGATCGTCTCCACCCCGCAGGATCTGGCCCTGATCGACGCGACCCGCGCCGTCAGCCTGTTTACGCAGGTCGGCGTGCCGATGATTGGGCTGGTTGAAAATATGGCGGGCTATGCCTGCCCCCATTGCGGCGAAATTTCCGACCCGTTCGGGACTGGCGGGGCGGAAACCGCAGCGGGCGAGATGGCGATGCCGTTCCTGGGCCGCGTCCCGCTCGCCATCGACATTCGCCGCCAGTCCGACGCGGGCGATCCCCCGGCGGCAGGCGAGGGCATCCATGCCGACGCCTTCCGCGCGATCGCGCAAAAGGTCGCCGACTGGCTGGGGGCGCAGGCCGCCTGATTACAGGTCGCGGTGATAAAAGCAGTTGAAGTCGCTATTTGCATAATCGCCGAACGCCGCGCCCTCGACAAAGCCATGGGCGCGATACAGCGCAATCGCCGGATCGAACGCTGGGCCGCTCCCCGTTTCCAGGCTGAGGCGCGCCGCTCCTTGGTCGCGCGCCACCGCGATGATGTGGCGCAGCAACGCGGCGCTCACGCCCTTGCGCAAATGGTCGGGATGGGTTCGCATCGACTTGATCTCGCCATGGCCCGGCGCGATCATCCGCAGCGCACCGATTCCGGCAATATCCGCCCCAATCCAGACCGACCACATGATAACATCCGGCGCCTGTAACCCTGACACGTCCAGCGCGAACACGCCACAGGCCGGAGAATGGGCCTGCATCCCCGCCAGATGCAATCTCAGCAGGTCGCGCGTAGGCGCACCGCTGAGATCATCGACGCGAATATCGAACATGCTATCATCCTCATTTCCCCCGGACCGGGAACATCCCGGCATCTGCCGCGTCATGGATATAAAGGAAATTCCCCATGCCCCTCAATGCCCCGCAGGACATCGCCACCCTGCTCAACGAAACCCGCACCATTGCGCTGGTCGGCATATCCGATCGGCCCGACCGCGCCAGCAACCATGTCATGAAAGTCCTTCAGGACCATGGCTATCGCGTCCTGCCGGTTAACCCGCAGATTGCGGGTGAACATGTCCATGGCGAATTTGTCTGGGGCCGCCTGTCCGACATTGGCGTGCCGATCGACATGGTCGACATCTTCCGCAACAGCGCGGCTGCTGGCGAGGTCGTGGACGACGCCATCGCCGCCGGGGCCAAGGCGGTCTGGATGCAGCTGGGCGTCATCAACGACGCCGCCGCTGCCCGCGCCGAAGCCGCTGGGCTGAAGGTCGTGATGGACCATTGCCCCGCGATCGAAATCCCCCGCCTCGGCATCGCGCCGATCGCGGCGGAATAACGCTTTCCAGCCCGCGCCTGCCCCTCTATCAGGCGGCTATGGCCCGCTTCCCGCGAAAGAAAACTGACCGGATCAAGGGCATCGACCGGCGCACGCTGCTGGTGGGCGGTGGCGCTGTAGCCGGGCTGCTCATCGCCTGGGGCACATGGCCGCGCCGCTACGCGCCCAATCTCAATGCCGCGCCCGGCGAAACGATCGTCAACGCCTTCCTCAAGATTGACCGTTCCGGCCAGATCATCGTCATCGTGCCGCAGACCGAAACCGGGCAGGGGGTCACCACCATCCTGCCGCAGATCGTCGCGGACGAACTGGGTGCTGACTGGCGCACCGTCGCGGTACAAAGCGCGCCGATCAGCCCGCTCTATGCCAACACATTGCTGGCCCGCGACTGGCTGTCGAGCGACTGGACCCGGCTGCTGGGTGACGCTGGCGACTGGGCGCTCGGCCAATATGCCACCCGCAACGCGCTGATGCTAACCGGCGACGGCACATCGGTCCCGATGTTCCATGACGCGTGCCGCGACGCCGGGGCAGCTGCCCGCATACTGCTGTGCAAGGCGGCGGCGGCGAACTGGGACATCCCCTGGGAAAGCTGCGACATCCAGAACGGCCTGATCACCGACGGTGGCGACCGGAGGATGAAGATTGGCGATGTCGTGGAGCAGGCCGTCGGCTTCGACCTGCCCGCCATCCTGCCGTTGCGACAGGGGCAGGATGGGCGACTGTCGGGGCAGGACCTGCCCCGGCTCGACACCCCGTCCAAGATTGACGGCAGCCATAATTTCGCCGCCGACATCCGCCTGCCCGACATGGTCTATGCCTCGATCCGGCAGGGGCCGATCGGCGACGCCACCCTCGCCGGACTGGACGAGCGGTCCGCCAGCAGCGTCACCGGATTCCTCAAGCTGATCCGGCAGGACCGCTGGCTCGCCGCCGTCGCGACCAACTGGTGGGCGGCGAACAAGGCGCTCGATCTTGCCGACCCGATCTTTACCCTGCGCGGCATCCCGGTCAGCAGCGCGACCATAGACGATACGCTGGAGGCAGCCTTCTCCAGTTCATCGGGCCGCCGCCTCTATGCCCAGGGCGATCTGCTCCCGGTGTTCGAGGGTGCGACGATCCTGGCCAGCGAATATCAGGTCGATGCCGGGCTGCACCTCGCCCTCGAACCGCTCTGCGCCACCGCCCGCGTGACCGATGAGGGCGCGGAAGTCTGGCTGGCGACGCAAGCTCCCGGCCTCGCCCGCGCTGCCATCGCCGATGCGCTGGACCTGCCGGAAAGCGCCGTCACCCTCTATCCGCTCCACGCCGGCGGCTCCTTTGGCCGCAAGATGGATTGGGACGCTGGCGTGCAGGCGGCCTTGATCGCGCGCGACATGGGCCGTCCGGTGCAACTGCTCTGGTCGCGGCTGGAAGATGTGATTCAGGACCGCCCGTCCGCCCCAGCCCATGCCCGGATGGCGGCAAAGCTCGGACGCAACGGCGCGATCGAAGGCTGGCTGGCCAAGGTCGCGGCCCCCTGCGCCATGACCCAGACCTGGGCGCGCATCGCCGACGGTGCGCTCCCCCATGAAGCGGCGGCCACCTCAGCGGACAAGGCGACCCGGCTTGCCGTGGCGGGCATGGTCCCGCCCTATGCCATTCCCCACTGGGCGGTGGATCATTATCCCTGCGACGTTGGCTTGGCCGTGGGCTTCACTCGCGGCAACGCCCATCTCCACGGCGCTTTCTTCACCGAAAGCTTCGTCGACGAACTCGCCCATCTGGCGGGGATCGAGGCGATGTCCTTCCGCATCCAGATGCTCGGCGGCAATCCTCGCCTCGCCCATTGCCTCTCCACCGCTGCGGCCATGGGCGGCTGGCAGGGCGGGATAGCGGGCAGCGGGCAGGGGATCGCCACCCATATGATGAACGGCGCCTATGCCGCGGTCATGGTCGAAGCCGCCATGCGCGGCAATCGGCTGAGCGTTGGCCGTATCATCGCCGCCGTCGATGTCGGCGATCAGGTCAATCCCGACATTGCGCAGCAACAGATTGAGGGCGGTCTGATCTATGGCCTCGCCTATGCCATGGGCGCGTCCGTTCCCTATGAGCGCGGCCTGCCGACCCGCGCGATCCTGGGCCGCATGAACCTGCCGCGCCTCGCCGACATCGGCGAAGTGACGGTGGAACTGATCCGCAGCACCGCGCCGCCCGCTGGCGTGACCGATCTTGCCGCGCCGCTGGTCGCCCCGGCCATCGCCAACGCCCTGTACACATGGACAGGTCAGCGTTTGCGCAGCCTGCCGCTACTGGGAAGCTCATGACCCTGCCACCAGACCATCCCGCCATCCCCGCGCCCAAAGTGGGCGTCCTCCTCATCAACCTTGGCACGCCCGATGCGCCCGACGCCAAATCGGTGCGGCGCTATCTCGCGGAATTTCTGTCCGACCGCCGCGTGGTGGAAATCCCGCCTTTGCTGTGGCAGCCGATCCTGCGCGGCGTCATCCTGACCACCCGGCCCAAAAAATCCGCCCATGCCTATCAACAGGTGTGGACCGACCAGGGGTCGCCACTCGCCTTCCACACCCGCGATACCGCCCATGCGATGCAGGCGGCGATGGGCGATGGCGTGGTGGTCGACTGGGCGATGCGCTACGGCAATCCGTCGATCGCCTCGCGCCTCGCCGCGATGAAAGCATCGGGCTGCGACCGCATCCTGCTCGCGCCGCTCTATCCGCAATATAGCGGGGCCACGACCGCGACCGCCAATGACGCGGCCTTCGCCGCGCTCAGGGCGATGCGCTGGCAACCGGCCATCCGCACCCTGCCGCCCTATCATGACGATCCGGCCTATATCGCGGCGCTCAAAGTCTCGATCGAAGGCAGCATCGCCGCGCTCGACTTCACCCCCGATGCCCTGCTTGCCAGCTTCCACGGTATGCCCGAACGCACCTTGCACCTGGGCGATCCCTATCATTGCCAGTCGGTCAAGACGGCCCGTCTGCTGCGCGAAGCCCTCTCGCTGCCCGTGCATATGAGCTTCCAGTCACGCTTCGGCCGGGCCAAATGGCTGGAGCCGGAAACCGAAGCGACCCTCGCCAAACTGGTACAACAAGGTGTCCGAAACATTGCCGTGGCAACGCCCGGATTCTCGGCGGATTGCCTTGAGACCCTAGAGGAAATCGCCCTGCGTGCGAAAGATGTTTTTTTGTCCGAAGGGGGTGAAAATTTTGCCTATTTGCCCTGTCTAAACGCCTCTCCGACGGCTATCACTCTCTATCAGAGGCTGTTGGGTCGCGAGCTTTCGGGCTGGATCAACCAGCCCGGTTAGTCAGGAAGAGGATGCGCATATGTCGAGAGTAGCGATCGTGACGGGCGGGACACGCGGCATTGGCGAGGCGATCAGCCTGGCATTGCGCGACATGGGCTATACCGTGGCGGCCAATTATGGCGGCAATGACGCCAAGGCGCAGGCCTTTACCGAAGCCACCGGCATCGCAGCCTTCAAATGGGATGTGGGCGATCATCAGGCCTGCCTTGATGGCTGCGCGGCGGTCGCGGAAGCGCTCGGCCCGGTCGATATCGTCGTCAACAATGCGGGCATTACCCGCGACGGCGTGCTGGCCAAGATGAGCTTTGACGACTGGAACGAAGTCATGCGCATCAACCTGGGCGGTTGCTTCAACATGGCCAAGGCGACTTTTGGCGGGATGCGCGAACGCGGCTGGGGCCGGATCGTCAATATCGGGTCGATCAACGGCCAGGCCGGTCAATATGGTCAGGTCAATTACGCCGCCGCGAAATCCGGCATCCACGGCTTTACCAAGGCGCTGGCACAGGAAGGCGCCAAGGTCGGCGTCACCGTCAACGCCATCGCGCCCGGCTACATCGACACCGACATGGTGGCCGCCGTCCCCGCGCCGGTGCTGGAAAAGATCGTCGCCAAAATCCCGGTCGGCCGTCTGGGTCAGGCGCATGAAATCGCGCGCGGCGTCGCCTTTTTCTGCAGCGAGGATGGCGGCTTCGTGACCGGCAGCACGCTGTCGATCAATGGCGGCCAGCACATGTATTGATGTCGACGGGCGACGCCATGGACGGGCCGGATGGCCCCTTGGCGTCGCCCTTCGCCCCGCCGGTCAAGCGCAGTGTGACCATTGCGGGCCATCAGACCGCGATCAGCCTGGAGCCCATTTTCTGGGACGCGCTGCGCGACCACGCCCAGCGTGACGGCCTGCCCATCAACGCCCTCATTGCCCGCATCGACCTTGCCCGCATGGGCGCCCCCGATCCGCCCAATCTGGCGAGCGCCATCCGCTGCTGGCTCTTCACGCGAGCAGGTTGCGACAAAGATAATAATTATTCGCAATAGCGTTGACTCTGAGAAGGGTTCGCAATAGCAGCTTCTCCAACATCAAAGGGGATTTGCTGCATATGTCCAACTCACTGTCGCGTTCGTCTTTCCTCGCTCTCGGCTGCGTCGGCGCCATGGCCTTTGCGACCGGCGCCCATGCCCAGCAGGAAGCCCCTGCGCCCAAGCTGGGCGGCATGACCGTCACCGACACCGCGATCGACGAGCCGACGGTCAAGGTCGAGAAGGCGGAATCACCCAAATATGTCCGCGACCTGCTGAACACGCCCCAGACGATCACGGTCATCGGCAACCAGACGATCAGCAAGCAGAATCTGCTGACGTTGCGCGATGTGCTGTCCACCATTCCGGGCATCACCTTCGGCGCGGGCGAAGGCGGCGGCGGCTATGGCGACAGCATCAATCTGCGCGGCCAGAGCGCCAATACCGACATCAGCATCGACGGTGTCCGCGATAGCGCCCAATATAGCCGCACCGATCCTTTCAATGTCGAACAGATCGAAGTCACGAACGGCTCCAACTCCGTGTTCGGCGGCTCCGGTTCGATCGGCGGCAACATCAACATCGTGACCAAGCGGCCCAAGGGCTATGACGAAACATTGGTCCAGGCAGGCGTCGGCACGTCCGACTATTATCGCGCGACCATCGACAGCAATGTTCGCGTCTCCGACTTCATCGCCGTTCGCCTCAACGCCATGTATCATGAAAATGACGTGCCGGCCCGCGACGTCGATCGCTATGAGCGCTGGGGCGTCGCGCCATCGGTCAAGTTCGGCGTGGACGGCCCGACCTCGCTGACATTGCTCTACACGCATCAGGAGGACAAGAATACGCCGCTCTATGGCGTCCCCTATTACAAGAATGCGCTCTATGACGGCCCGCTGCCCGGCGCGATCTACAGCGGCTATTATGGCTATAAAAATCTGGATCGGCAGGATCAGACGATCGACCAGGCCACCGCCATCTTCGACCATCGTTTCAGCGACCTGCTGGCCGTTCGCAACCTGTCGCGCTGGCAGCGGGTCGAACAGAAGCTGATCGTCAATCCGCCGCAGGGTGCCTTCTGCCTTGCCAACGGCCAGACCCCCACGGGCGTCGCCTGCGCGGCCGGGCAGGTCCCCGGCACCTATTATCCCAGCGGTCCGCGCGGCGGCTATCGCGACTCGGTCAATGACACGCTCTACAACCAGCTTGACCTGACCTTCACGATTCCCGGCGGCCACTCGCTGGTCCTCGGCACGTCGATGTTGCAGGAAGATTATGCGCTGGATAACGGCAACGTCCTGCGCAATGCAGGCGGCGCGCTGCCCAACCCTGTGCTGGACCCGATCAGCATCAGCAACCCCAACGCCATCTACGCCGGCCCGGTCAACGCGATCCGCTCCGGCCATCAGGATGGCGACCTGTTCAACATCGCGGCCTATGCCTTCGCCGCGGTCAAGATCGTCGATCAGCTCGAAATCAACGGCGGCGTTCGCTACGAACATAATCGCGCCCGCTTCCGCTCCGACACGATCGCAACCCCGGCAACCGGCGGCGCCTACACCACCGGCGTATCGCAGAACGCGACCGACAATCTCTTCTCCTACCGCATCGGCCTAGTCTACAAGCCGGCGGAGAATGCCAGCCTCTACATCGCCTATGCCAACAGCAAGAACCCGACCGCCACGACTGTCCGTGCGGGCTGCGGGCTGGCCGCTGCGGCCAATCTGTTCAACGACCCGTGCGAGGCAAAGCCCGAACAGGCCGTCAATTACGAAATTGGCGGCAAGATCGACCTGTTCGACGCGAAACTCCAACTGACAGCTGCTCTGTTCCGCAACGAACGGACCAATTACCGCGTCGCCAGCAATGATCCGCTGATCGGCACGCTGCCGGTCAATGATGGCCGCAACCGGGTGGATGGCGTCACCTTGGGTGCATCCGGCAACATCACCGACGCCTGGACGATTTTCGCCAACTACACCTTTCTGGATACCAAGGTCATCCAGAGCATATCGGACTATCAGAAATCGCAGGGCGTGGTCGATACCCAGGCCGGCAACCCGATGCTGAACACGCCTGAACATTCCGGCAGCCTGTTCACCACCTACAAGCTCCCCTTCGGTCTGGAGCTGGGTTATGGCCTGACCTATCAGGGCAGCTGGTATCTCGCGAACGTCACCGGCGCGCCGATGTACAAGGCGGACGATTATCTGGTCCACCGTGCCATGCTGTCCTACCCGATCACGGAAAAGTTCAGCGCCCAACTGAACGTCCAGAACTTCACCAACGAAAAATATTATACCAGCGTCCGCAACAATGGCTGGGCCAATCCCGGCGAAGGTCGCTCCTGGGTGCTGACCCTGGGCTACAAGCTGTAACCTGCAAATCCCTTTCCCCCGGCATTTGTCCCTTGCCGGGGGTAGCGGACGGGCGGCGATACACTCCATCCTCCTCGGGTCGCCGCCCGTCCCACCTTAGGTAAATAACGCAATTGATTCGCATTATGGTTCGCGTTATCGAGGCGGTGATCGGATTAAGGGAAGGAAGGCGCTGCCATGCTCCATGCTGCAAGTCGGCCAGCCGACGATTTCCTGCCCGACCTGACGCTTGACCATGTTCGTCCCTCCGTCATCGACATTGCCAGATCGCAGCCGCAACAGCCCGCACCCGGCCGCTACGGCGCGCGCTCACGCCCCAACATTCCCGTCATCGCCGCCATCCTGATCCTGCATATCCTGCTGATCGGCGCGCTGATCCAGATGCGCAGCCATGCCCAGCGCGTGCAGGAGGCAAAGCTGACGGTGGTGAACCTTTCCCCACCCCCGCCACCGCCCTCGGCGCAAACGCCGCCACCGCCGCCCTCGACACCCGAAATCGTCGCCCCACCGCCGATCGTCCAGACGCCGGTGCCGCCGGTCCAGACCGTGCAGACGACGCCCGATCCGGTGCCTGTTCCCACGCCGCAACGCGCTGTCGCGGCAACGCCCACCCCGTCACCCGCTGCTGTGTCGCCAGCACCCCCCAGCCTGATCCAGGGCGGCGACCTCAGCGCACAGATGATCGCTGGCAAACCGCCACGCTATCCCATCGAAAGCCGCCGCAAGCGGGAGCAGGGGACGGTCGTGCTGACGCTGACACTGGGCATCGATGGCGCGGTCGATAGCATCGCCGTGTCGCAGAGCAGCGGCTTTGCCCGGCTGGACGAGGCGGCGCGCGATGCTGTGCGCAAATGGCGCTGGTCGCCGGTCGTCCGCAATGGTCAGCCCATGCGGGTCAAGGGCGTGGTCGAAATCCCCTTCGTCCTGCGCAGCGACGCGGCCTGAAACGCGGCACCAATCATGCTCATTGCCATTCCCGACCTGATCGACGCTGCCGGTGTCGCCGCGATCCGCGCCCTGATCGACGGCGCGGAATGGGTGGACGGCAATGTTACATCCGGCCCGCAATCCGCGCTCGCCAAACGCAACCTGCAATTGCCGGAGGAGGCACAAGCCGCCAAACAGGCCGGGCAGATGGTGCTGGACGCGCTGGGCCGATCGCCCCTCTTCATCGCCGCCGCATTGCCGCTCAAGATATTCCCGCCTTTGTTCAACAGCTATGCGGGCGGGCAGGCCTTTGGCGTCCATGTCGATAATGCGGTGCGGATTCAGGCGGGGACAGGCTTTCGCGTCCGGTCCGACCTGTCGATCACCGTCTTTCTGGAGGAACCAGACGCTTATGATGGCGGCGAACTGACGATCGAAACCAATTTTGGGGTGCAAAGCGTCAAGCTGCCCGCGGGCCATGCGGTCCTCTACCCGTCATCCTCCCTCCACCGGGTCGAACCGGTCACGCGCGGGCGGCGGGTGGCGAGCTTCTTCTGGCTCCAGTCGATGATCCGCGACGATGCCGCCCGGCAAATCCTGTTCGACCTGGATCGCAGCGTGCAGGAACTCGGGAGCACGCTGGGGCAGGGCCATGGCGAGGTCATCCGCCTGACCGGCATCTACCATAATCTGCTGCGCCGCTGGGCCGAGGGCTGACGCGAAGGCGAAATGCCTTTTCCTTGATCCGTGGTGGGGTTTCAACCCGAAGTCGTCAGGTCCTAATTGCCGTCCGCGTCGACCATGAACACCATCGGCTTGCCGCGCGACGCCGGTTCCCATCCCGCCAGTAAGGCCGCGCGGATGCCTCTGGCGATAATGGCATCGTTGATCTGGAGGCGGCCCCGCTGCAAGCCCTTGAGCAGGCGCTTGGGCGGCGGAAATTCCAGCACCGCGCCGCGTTGGCAATCCTGCTGCGACAGGGCGACGGTCATGCCCTTCCAGCCTTCGGCATCACTCCATTGCGGCTCGCGCCGGAGTTCCCATTCATACATTTCCCCATCGACGGAGACGGTCCCGGCCAGATTTTGCATGAGGGTCGCATAGCAGCCTTGCGCCTGCACACCACCCCTTCATTCCAGCATCGCGGCCAGCGCCGGTGTCATATATTCCTGCGCGCCATCCCTTGTCCGCAGCACCAGCCGGGCTGGCAAGGCGTGGCGAGTGGCCAGCGCCATGCCTTGGTCCGCCCCCAGCACGGTGATCGCGGTCGCCCATGCGTCGGCCCACATGGCGCGCTCATGCAGCACCGTCACCGACGCGACCCCCGGCGCGATCGGCGTGCCACGCGCCGGGTCTATGCTATGCGACAGCCTAGCCTCGCCATCCATGCGGAAGCGGCGATAGTCGCCCGATGTCGCGACTGACAGGCCACATAGCGCGATCCGCAGCACGGGAATGGCAAGGCGTGGCGGCGGCTCGACATCGACCCACCATGGCTGCATGTCGGGCTTCACCCCTTCGCCGCGCAATTCCCCGCCGATTTCGATCAGGAAGTTGGCGACCCCCAGCGCGCGTAGCGCCGCCGCAACGGCATCGACCGCAAACCCCTTGGCAATGCCCGAAAAATCAAGCGCGACATCGGCGAGACGGCGGGCCTTGTCACCCTCCAGCGCAATCGCCTGCCATGGCGAACGGCCAAGCTGCGGGGCAGGGTGGGGCAGGGTGGCAGGCCCAAAGCCCCATTGATCGACCAGATGGCCAATCGCCGGATCGAACGCCCCGTTCGACAGCTGCGCCATCTCCAGCCCGGCGCGCAGCACCGTCAGCATATCCAGCGGCAGGGTCATCCATTCCCCCACCGGCGCGCGATTGAAACGGCTGATGGCGGACTGTGCCTCCCAATTGCTCATCTGGTCGATGATGCGGGCCAGCACATCCTCGATCACGGCCAGGCAATGGGCGGGCGGATCGACCAGATGCGCGGACCAGCTGGTCCCCATGGTCGGTCCGCCCAGCGTCACGACGCGACCCGCGCGCGCCCGCCCGGCAAACTGGTCGGGCGACAGGTCGGGCGGGATCGCGATGCGGATGGCGGCGGTCAGGGTGCCAGCACTTCCAATGTGCTGACATAGGCCGCGCGCCGCTGCGGCGGGCCAGCCGGGCGGGCTGGACGTGGCGCGGGGGCTGCACCCGGCGCGCCTGCACCCGGAGCACCGGGGCCACCAGGACCGCCGCCTTCGCCGCCCTCACGACCGCCGCCGACACTGGCGTTGAGCCAATACATGCCCGGCTGCGGCCAGGTGATGGCGACCTTGCCATCCTGATCGGCGACCAGATCCATCTGGCCCAGCGCATCGCGATAACGGATGCCGCCGGGGATGACGGTGACCTTCAGGCCCGCCGCAGGCTTGCCGTCCAGCAGGAACTGGAAGGTCGCGGCTTCGCCTGAGACCAGATCATTGGGATGGGTCACCGGCACCAGCTCGATGCCCGATCCGGTCGGCTTGAATATGCCGGTGCTGGGCGCGCCGAGCGTCACGAAAATCTCGTTGCGGTTGGACGCTTCGGCCACCTGCACATCGGTCGCGCCCGCCGGGATGACGCTGGCCAACTTGTCCTTGGTCGTGCCGCGCGGCAGCCGTTCCTGCTTGCCGTTCAGCATATAGCTGCCCATCACATTGGTCGTGGCGCTGCCGATGCGGTAGGTGCCGGGCTGGGTCAGATGCACGTCGAAGGTGGAGCGATATTTGCCGGTCGCGGCATTTTCGATCTTGCCTGTGCTGCCGTCCGGCTGGGTCACGACGATGCCGTCCGTCCGCATCGGGACATGCTCGAAATAGAAAAGGTCGTTGGACACGGCAGCATCGACCGTGATCCAGCTTTCGGTGCCGGACAGGGTGGTGGAGGATGGCATCATCCACTGGCGGTGCGCCTGCGCGGTGGCGGGCAGCATCAGGGCGGCCAAGGCGCCCGCTATCATCAGTCTGGCTTTCATCATCCTATCCCCTTATTTGCTGAAATTCAGGGCGACGGCGCCCAATTCTGCACTGCCCTGCGCCTTGACGCTCGCGCCGGGCTTAGGCGGCCAGGCGAAGGGCAGGCGGACGACCTCACGGCCACCGACTTCGCGCGCAGCCTCCACGATCAGCGTGTAGTTGCCGGGGCTGAGCGCGCCGAGCGGCCCTTTGCCAGCCACGAACGAAATCTTGTTGTCACCCGGTGCGCGGGTCGCGCCCGTCACGCCATCGGCGGGAAAGCTCATCGTCCGGCCCGATGCGCGCCACCATTGCCGCACGTCGCGCAGCCATTTGGTGCCTTCGCCCTTCTTCATGTCATAATCATACCAGACCGACAGGGTGCGGGGTGTCGCCCCCTCCTTCTCGACCCAGATCGCCACATAAGGGCGGTGATATTCGGCCACCGACAGGCGCGGGATGCCGACCGTCAGGTTGAGCGTCTGCGCGGCGGCTGGCACCGCCATCGTCCCCAGCGCGGCGGTGCCGGTCAGCAGCAGGCGATAGCTGATCTGCATGGAAAATTCCCCTTAATGGATGAAGATGATGGCCAGCACCGCTGGCAGGGCCAGGCCGATGGCGACCAGTGGCCAGGTGCTGGGGCGCTTCTTGGCGTGCAGCTGGAGCAGCAGCAGCCCGGTCAGCGCGAACAGGAAACAGGCGACCGAGAAAATGTCGATAAACCATTTCCACACTGTGCCGGTGTTGCGGCCCTTGTGCAGATCGTTGAGGTAGCTGACCCAGCCCCGGCTGGTCGCCTCGCTGGTCACCGCGCCGTCAGTACGGTCGATCGAGACCCAGCCATCGCCGCCGGGGCGGGGCAGGGCCAGATAGATTTCGTCAGCAGTCCATTCCGCCTCGCCCGTCCCGCGCTGGCCGACCGCCTTTTCAACCCAGGCCGCGACCGGCGCAGGCAGCGGCTTTTTGGCGTCGGGCGCATCGTCGGGCGCGACCAGGCTGCGCAGGTAGGCGGGCAGGGTCGCGCTCTTCTCGATCGTCTTGGGCGACCCTTCGACATCGGCGGCGTGGTTGAGCGTGATGCCGGTGAAGGCGAACAGCAGCAGGCCGATCAGGCTGACGGCCGAGCTGATCCAGTGCCAGCTATGCAGCTGCTTGAGCCAGAAGGATTTGGCGCTTTTTTTCTTTTGCTGCTGAATGCGGGCGGTTCCGTGCATCGGAAGGGGGACTGGTCCTGCGAGAATGGGTGCCGACCGCATACCGCGAACGATTCGCAATTGCAAACGAGTCGCAGGAAGAAATTTGTATCAAAATGTATGGGTCAGCAAAGGCCCGGTCAGTCGTCGCTGTTCGGCTCCGCCAGCGCAATGTCCATGTCCGCCAGCGCCAGCCGCAGCAGCTCCGCCATGGTTGCCCGCGCCGCTGCCGTATCCCGCGCTGCTATCGCCTGAAACACCGCGCGATGGTCGGGCAGGGGATCGCGCGGCATCAGCTTCTTGCGATGCTTGAAGGTGGTGGTCCAGCTGACCGCCGCGCCGACCGAACTGGCCAGCGCTTCCAGCGCGTCGTTCCGCGTCGCGGCCAGGATCATATTGTGGAAACGCTGGTCGGCGGCGCGGCCTTCGGGGGTGGAAAGCCCATAACGGCCCATTTCGGCAAGCGCCGCCTCCATCACCGCCAGTTGCTCGTCGGTGCGGCGGCGCGCGGCAAACTCTGCGGCGGCAGGCTCGATCACGCCGCGCAGCTCGAACAGGTCGCGGATGAAATTGGCGTCCGGCTCGCCCGCAAACATCCAGGCGAGCATTTCGGGGTCCAACACGTTCCAGCGATTGCGCGGCAGGACGCGGGTGCCGGCCTTGGGGCGGCTTTCCAGCATCCCCTTGGCGATCAGGATACGCACCGCTTCGCGATAGGCGGTGCGCGACACGCCCAGGCGGTCGGACGCCTCAATCTCGCCCTCGAACAATTCGCCGGGCTGGTGACGGCCGGTCAGGATAGCGGTGCCCAGATCGCGCGCGATCGTCTGGTGGATGCGCAGCCCGCTCTCTTCCGATCCGACCTTGCGCCCGCTAGCCACTATTCCCGCTCCCGTTTCAGTCCTCGAATATAGCCGTAGGGCAATGCCGCCCGCAAAGGAAGGCATCCGCTACCAGCCGGAGCGGCGCAGTGTCGGCGTCGATCGCGCGGGCCGCGACCAGATCGACGAAGCGGCGATACATGGCCGGATATTCTTCGTCCGGCGCTTTTAGCTGCACTTCGCCGTCGAGGCGCAATGTGTTGCCGCCCTCGGACAGGAGCAGCGCGCCATTGTCGGTATCGACCGCAATGTCCCATGTCTGCGGCCCGGTCTGCCGCCAGTCGAACACGGTGTCGATCGGCGCGCCCGACGCGGTCGCCATCGCCAGTGTCGCGCCGATCGGGGCGTCCTTGTTGGACGGCACTTCCAGATTGGCCGACAGCAGGGTGACGGGTTCCGGCACGATTTCGGTCAGGATCGAGAGCGCATTGATGCCCGGATCGAACACGCCGAAGCCGCCCGCTTCCCATATCCAGGGCTGGCCGGGGTGCCAGTGGCGGACGTCCTCGCGCCACTGGATCGAGATGCGCTCGATCCTGCGCTGCGCGATCCACGCCTTGGCCTGCGCCACGGCGGCGGCATAGCGGCTGTGCCAGCTGGCATAGAGGGTGACATTCTGCGCTTTCGCCAGCGCTATCAGCGCCTCCACTTCGGACACGGTCGCGCCCGGCGGCTTTTCGAGGAAAACATGCTTGCCCGCCAGCAACGCCTGCCGCGCTGCATGATAGCGGGCCTGGGGCGGCTGGCACAGGATGACGGCGTCCAAGTCCGGCTCACCCGCCAGCATCGCGCCGAGGTCGGAGTAATTATTCACCCCTTCCCCCTGCGCGTTGCGGCTGGCGATAGCGACCAGATCGATGCCGTCGGTCTTGAGGATCGCGGGCAGGTGCTGGTCGCGCGCGATTTTACCCAGCCCTACCAGACCTGCCCTGATGCTCATGCCGCGACCACCAGCTTGCCGTCGATCCTGCGATTGAGGCCAAGCGGGTTGGACGCCTGCAACGCGGCGGGCAACAGCGCGTCAGGCACGTCCTGATAGCAGACGGGCCGCAGGAAGCGCATCATCGCCAGCGTCCCGACCGAGGTGGAGCGGCCATCGGCGGTCGAGGGGAAGGGGCCGCCATGGACCATGGCATGGGTCACTTCGACGCCGGTGGGCCAGCCATTGGTCAGGATACGCCCAACCTTGCGCGACAATACGGGCAGCAGCTTGGCAGCGTCTGCGCTGTCCGCGTCGGTCAGCTGGAGTGTCGCGGTCAACTGGCCCTCCAGTCCGGCGATGGTGGCGATCACTTCCTCGATGCTGCTGCACCGGATCAGGACGGACGATGATCCGAACACTTCCTCGGCCAGCAGCGGGTTGGCACCGAAGGTCGCCGAATCAGTCGCGAAGAAAGCGGCCTTGCCCCGGTTGCAGCCCTCTGCCTCCGTGCCGCGCGCGATGGTGGTGACGCCATCTGCGCCCTCCAGAGCGGCAACACCCTTTTCATAGGCTTCGTGGATGCCGGGCGTCAGCATGACCTGCGGCGCTGCGCCGGACAAGGCTTCCGCCGCTGCGGCCACGAACGTGTCGAGGTCTGGCCCGTCGAGCGCGATGACCAGACCGGGATTGGTGCAGAACTGCCCAGACCCCATGGTCAGCGATCCGACGAACGCTGCGCCCATCGCAGCGGCGCGGTCGGCGAGCGCGCCGGGCAGCAGGATGACAGGGTTGATCGACGACATTTCGGCATAGACCGGGATCGGTTCTGCGCGATCGGCTGCGATCTTCATCAGCGCGACGCCACCGCCGCGCGATCCGGTGAAGCCCACCGCCTTGACGCGGGGGTCGGCAACCAGCGCGCCGCCCAATGCGCGGTTGGCGCCGGGCAGGTAGGAAAACACGCCTTCATGCAGGCCACACGCCTTGACCGCCGCCTGGATGGCGCGCGCGACCAGCTCGCCCGTGCCGGGATGGGCGCTATGGCCCTTGACGATGACGGGCGATCCCGCCGCGAAGGCCGACGCGGTGTCACCGCCCGCGACCGAGAAGGCGAGCGGGAAGTTGGACGCGCCGAACACGGCAACCGGCCCGACCGAATGGTTGACGCGGCGCAGGTCCGCGCGCGGCAGCGGCGCACGGTCGGGCAGGGCCGGGTCGATCGTGGCATCAAGCCAGTCACCGAGCCGGACATAGCTGGCGAACAGGCGCAACTGGCCGACGGTGCGGCCACGCTCGCCCTCCAGCCGGGCGCGGGGCAGGCCGGATTCGGCCATGGCGGTTTCGATCAGCAGGTCGCCGATGGCGATGATATTGTCGGCAACCGTTTCCAGGAAGGTTGCGCGAGCGTCGGGCGTCAGCGTCGAAAAACTGTCAAACGCTGCGTCGGCCAGCGCTGCGGCTTCCGCGACCTCGGCTGGCATGGCGCTGGAAAAGGCGACGTTGCCCTTTTCGCCGGTCGCCGGATGGATGGCGTAAAAAGGATCGCCGCCTTGGCGCTCGCTTGCGCCGATGAGAATGGCTCCGTTGAATGTGGCTTCGCTGGACATGGACGTCTCCTGAAAATGACCGGACTGCTGGCTAGCCGATCGGGCGCGGACGCGCTGATCGTTTTCCGGCACAAGTGATGCAAAATCGGCAATGACGGGGAGCCGCGAAGATGGTTCGCTGTCCCCCGTCGTTCAATGCGGGTCGTTAATGATTGTCGCGCGGCAGGCCCATGGTCTGGGCAATGCGCTGATATTTCTCCGCCCCTTCCAGGATCGCGCCCGTGTCCATCTGACCCACGACCGAGCGCTGGATTTCCTGCCAGGGGGTCTGCGAGGCGGGATATTGGAACCCGCCCGCCGCCACCAGCGCGGCGCGCCGTGCTTCCAGTTCCTCGTCGGAAATCAGCACATTCACTGTCCCGGTGTTGAGGTCCATCCGCACCCGGTCCCCGGTTTCCAGCAGCGCGAGGCCACCCATCGCCGCCGCTTCGGGCGAGGCGTTCAGGATCGAGGGGCTGCCCGATGTGCCGGACTGGCGACCATCGCCGATGCAGGGCAGGGCGGACACGCCTTCGGTAATCAGATAAGCGGGCGGGCGCATGTTGACGACTTCGGCGGCACCGGGATAGCCGATCGGTCCCGCGCCGCGCATGAACAGCAGGGTCTGGTCGGTGATGCCGACCGATGGATCATCGATGCGGTGGTGATAATCCTCCGGCCCGTCGAACACGACCGCCGGGCCTTCAAAGGCATTGGGATCGTCGGGGTTGGACAGATAACGATCGCGAAATTCGGCGCTGATGACGCTGGTTTTCATGACTGCGGCGTCGAACAGATTGCCCGACAGCACCAGGAAGCCTGCATCCTCGACCAGCGGCTGGTCGAACGGACGGATGACCTTCTCATCCTCAATCTCCACGCCCCGGCAATTGTCGCCCATGGTCCTGCCATTGACGGTCATCGCGGCTTCATGGATCAGCCCCTGCGCGATCAGTTGCGCCACGACGGCGGGGACGCCACCGGCGCGATAATAATCCTCGCCCAGATATTCGCCCGCAGGCTGAAGGTTGACCAGCAGCGGGATCTTGTGACCCACCGTCTCCCAATCCTTGAGCGGCAGGTCGACGCCGATATGGCGGGCGATCGCGGCCAGATGGATCGGCGCATTGGTCGATCCGCCGATGGCGCTGTTGACCATGATGGCGTTGTGGAAAGCATCCTTGGTCAGAATGTCGGAGGGCTTGAGATCCTCATGCACCATCTCGACGATGCGCTTGCCGGTCAGATAGGCGACCTCCTGCCGATCGCGATAAGGGGCAGGGATCGCCGCCGATCCGGGCAGCATCATGCCCAGCGCTTCGGCCAGACTGTTCATGGTCGATGCCGTGCCCATCGTGTTGCAATAGCCGGTCGATGGCGCGGACGACGCCACCAGCTTGATGAAGCCTTCATCGTCAATCTTGCCCGCGGCCAGCAACTGGCGCGCCTTCCACACGATAGTGCCGGACCCGGTGCGCTCACCCTTGTGCCAGCCGTTCAGCATCGGGCCGACCGACAGGGCGATGGCGGGGATGTTGACGGTCGCCGCCGCCATCAGCAGCGCAGGCGTGGTCTTGTCGCAGCCGGTGGTCAGGATCACGCCGTCGAGCGGATAGCCATAGATTGCTTCGACCAGACCCAGATAGGCAAGGTTGCGGTCAAGCCCCGCAGTCGGTCGCTTGCCGGTTTCCTGAATCGGGTGGACCGGAAATTCCAGCGCGATGCCGCCCATTTCGCGGATGCCGTCACGCATCCGCTCGGCCAGCACCATATGATGGCGATTGCAGGGCGAAAGGTCGCTGCCGGTCTGGGCGATGCCGATGATCGGCTTGCCGCTGCGCAGTTCGTCCAGGCTGAGGCCGAAATTCAGATAGCGTTCCAGATAGAGCGCGGT
This sequence comes from Sphingobium sp., assembly GCA_023266575.1. Taxonomy (GTDB): domain Bacteria; phylum Pseudomonadota; class Alphaproteobacteria; order Sphingomonadales; family Sphingomonadaceae; genus Sphingobium. The sequence continues at coordinate 285,331 of JAHFPV010000002.1, read as the reverse complement.
CATATCGATATTGTCTGGGTTGTCGAACCAAGCGCGGCTGCGCAACTTGGGGGCGGGCTTGGACGAATCGCTCATTGGGGCATCCTGACGCTTGAAAATCCGTGGCACGTTGACGCGCTTGGCCTGCTGATATACTCATACAAATAGAAATTCAAGAAGCCGTATCGAGGACTTGTGAAGCGTATCGAGATTTTTGCGAAAGCCGATCGGCGATGAGCGGCTACACGGTCATCGGCGACTGGGGGACCAGCAATTTGCGTCTGTTCCGGGTCAAGGACGGGCGGATCGTCGCACGCCGCGACGGGCCGGGCATCGGCGCTGTCGGACGGGCGGCCGAAGCCGCTTTTGCCGATACGGTAGCGCCCTGGCTGGCCGACGGGACACCGTTGTCCATAACCCTGTGCGGCATGGTCGGCGCGCGCGATGGCTGGGTCGAGGCACCCTATGCCGATTGCCCGGCGGACGCAGCAAGCTGGCGCGGCGCTGCCATAGGCTTTGACTGGCGCGGCGTGCCGATCGCGATCATGGCTGGGCTGGCCTGCACCGGCGCGGACGGCATCCCCGACGTGATGCGCGGCGAGGAAACGCAGATTTTCGGCGCCTGCGCGCGCGACCCGGCGCTGGCGCAGGGCCGCCGCCTGATCGTGCTGCCCGGCACCCACAGCAAATGGGCGCTGGTGCAGGATGGCCGGGTTCTGGCGTTCCGCACCGTGCCGACCGGCGAAATGTTCGCCCTGCTGCGGGATCGATCGACGCTGGGGCCAAAGGATGCGGTGGGCGATGCCGCGCAGGAAGCGGCTGGCTTTGCCGAAGGGCTGGCGCGGGCGGGCGAGGGCGCTGTGCTGACCCGCTTGTTCGCTGCACGCGCGATGCGGCTGCGCGCCGGGCGATCGGCCGACTGGGCGCTGGGCTATCTGTCCGGGCTGTTGATCGGCGGAGAAATTGCCGATGCCCGTGCGCTGTTGCAGGCGGACGATGGCGTGACCCTGATCGGCGACGAACGGCTGGCGGATCGCTATGCCCGCGCGCTGGCGGCACAAGGGCTTGAGTCGCAGCGTCTGGACGGCGACGTCTGCGCGCTGGCCGGGCTGGGCTATGGTGGAGAGATGACACTATGACGATGGACGAACTGCTGGCCGATGGCGCGCCGCCGATCGCTGCCATCCTGCGCGGCATCCGCCCGGAAGAGGCGCTGGACGTCGCCACCGCGCTGGTCGAGGCGGGTATCCGCATCCTCGAAGTCCCGTTCAACTCGCCCGACCCGCTGGCCAGCATCGGCGCGATGCAACAGGCCTTTGGCGACCGCGCGATCATCGGCGGTGGCACGGTGCTGAGCGTCGAGGCGGTCGAGCAACTGCACAGTGTTGGCGGGCGCATCATGGTGACGCCCAACACCAACCCCGCCGTCATCGCGCGCGGCGCGGAACTGGGCCTTGAGTTGCTGCCCGGTTTCATGACCCCCAGCGAAGCCTTTGCCGCCATCGCCGCCGGGGCGCGCCGGATCAAGCTCTTCCCCGCCGCCCGGCTTGGCCCGGCCTATGTGAAGGCGGTCAAGGATGTGCTGCCCAGGCATGTCGGCGTCTGGGCCGTGGGCGGCACCGGCGCGGACACGATCGGTGAATGGCTGGCGGGCGGTTGCGAAGGCATTGGCGTGGGCGGCGCGCTCTACCGTCCCGGTGACGATGCGGCGCTGGTGGGGACACGCGGGCGCGAACTGGTCGCGGCCTGGAAAGCGACGCTTTAAGGGCTTGGACGATTTGTCCCGATTGTCCTGCTTGAAACGATGCGGGCTTGGGGGCATGGACCGGTCATGGCCAATCCCTTTCCCCGCCCGGTGGCGATCGCCCGCTGGTTGCTGTTCGTTGCCGCTTTGGTGTTCGTCATGGTCGTGGTTGGCGGCATCACCCGCCTGACCGAATCTGGCCTGTCGATCACCCAGTGGAAGCCGATCACGGGTGCCATTCCGCCGCTGACCCACGACCAGTGGATGGATGCCTTTCGCCTCTATCAGCAAATCCCCGAATATCAGCAGATCAACCGGGGCATGAGCCTTGCCGATTTCCAGTTCATCTTCTTCTGGGAATGGCTGCACCGGCTATTGGGACGGCTGATCGGTGTCGCCTTCGCGTTACCTTTGCTGTGGTTCGCGTGGAAGCGCGCGATCCCGGCAGGTTACGGCCCCCGGCTGGTCGCGCTGCTGGCGCTGGGCGGGTTGCAGGGCGCGATCGGCTGGTGGATGGTCAAGTCCGGCCTGTCGCTGCGCACCGATGTCAGCCATTACCGGCTGGCGGTGCATCTGCTGACGGCGCTTTTCATCATCGGCGGGCTGGTCTGGACCGCGCTCGATCTGCTGGCGCTGTCCCGCAACAGTCGCGCGCGCCCCGCACGATTGCGGCCGCTGGCGCTGATCGCATTGCTGGCGCTGTTCGTGCAGTTGATGCTGGGAGCCTTCACCGCCGGGCTGGACGCGGGCTATGTGTCCAACACCTGGCCGCTGATGAACGACCATCTGGTGCCTGAAGGGATTAGCTGGCTGGGTTCGCTCTGGGCCACCGTGTCGAGCGACCCTTATCTCGTCCATTTTCTGCATCGCTGGTGGGCCTGGGGCGCTGCGCTGGCGCTGATCCTGCTGGCGCGGCAGGCCAAGCGGGCCGGGCAGCGCGCCCCTTCGATCGCGATCAATGCGACGGTGGGGACGCAGATCGTGCTGGGGATCGCCACCGTCATCAGCGGCATCGCCCTGCCGCTGGCCGTGCTGCATCAGGCGGTCGGTGCGCTGGTGGTGGCGTCGGCGGCCTGGGGCGCCCATGCCATCGGCGTGCGTCGCCTGTGAGGGGGATTCGCGCGGCGGCGCTCTGCCTGGCGATGCTGGTGCCGGGGATCGCCCAGGCCGAAACCATCGCCATCCCCTTCGCACCGCCGGTCGATCAGCGTCTCACCTATCAGATCGAGCAGCACCGCCCCGTCGAAGGCAAGGTCAGCCGGTTCAGCGCAACCCGCGACCTGCGGTTCGAGAAGGCGGGGGACGGCTATATTCTCCACGCGACATTGCGCGCCATCGACAGCGATGCACCTGCATCTGGCGCTGAACCCTATGCCGCCGCGCTGACACCGCTGATCGGGGTGAAGCATCATTTCCATGTCGATGCCGCGGGGCAGATCGTTGCGCTCGACAATATGGATGCGGTCTGGAGCGCAGTGCAGGCTGGCCTCGCCAAGATGCTGGCGGCCTTCGCGCCGGACACGCCGCGCCACCGGTCGCTCCTGTCGGTCCAGGCTTTGCTGTCGGGACTGTCGCCCGACGGTCGGCTGGCGCTGCTGGCCGGGGAATTGCGACCGATCTTTCTGTTTGCAGGCGGCAAGGTGGAGGATGGCGCGGGGCGGGGTGTGCGGACGGTGGCGGGCGCGCCGCTGGGCCGTCCGGTCCCGGTCGAAGGCGTGCTGCGGGTGACGGCGCAGTCGGACAAGGCGCTCGATCTGGACGAGCAACTGGCCGGGCAGGGCATTGCTGTCGGTATCACCTACCGCCTTTCGCGGCGGACCGGCCTGATCGAGAAACAGCAGCGCAATCTCATGCTGGGGACACGCGCGGTGGCGGAAAAGCGCGAGTTGACCCCGGCTCAATAGCGACGGGTATTATTTTACCCGTCAGCAAAGCCGCCGAATCTCTTGACTTGTGACCTGCCACCGGTCATTAGCGCCCCACTTCCGGGCGTCGGCAACGGCGTCCGGTTTCCTTTTTCATTCTGGAGAATTGGCACCATGAAGGCGCTGATGAAGACCACCAAGTCGGCTTCGCCGGCGACGGTCGAAAAAAAGTGGGTCCTGATCGACGCGGAAGGCCTTGTTGTTGGCCGTCTCGCTTCGACCGTGGCGAATATCCTGCGCGGCAAGCACAAGACCAGCTTCACGCCCCATGTCGATTGTGGTGACAATGTCATCATCATCAACGCGGGCAAGGTGAAGTTCACCGGCAAGAAGCTGACCGACAAGGTCTATTACAAGCACACCGGCTATGCCGGCGGCATCAAGGAAACCACGCCTGCCAAGATTTTGGAAGGCCGTTTCCCTGAGCGCGTGCTGGAAAAGGCGATCGAACGCATGATCCCGCGTGGCCCGCTGGGTCGCCAGCAGATGCGCAACCTGCGCGTGTTCGGCGGCGCCGAGCATCCGCATGAAGCCCAGAACCCCGAAGTGCTCGACTTCGCGTCGCGCAACCGCAAGAACAAGGTGGGTGCATAATGTCCGATAACCGCCAGTCCCTGTCCGATCTCGCACAGATCGCTGCCGAAGCCGCTGCGGCTCCGGTTGCCGCGCCTGCCGCTGCGCAAGCGCCTGCTGCTGAAGCCGACATCGTTGCCGATGCGCCGATCGCGCCGCCGGTATCGACCATGCCGCTGCGCCAGCAGGAAATCGACAATCTTGGCCGCGCTTATGCGACCGGCCGCCGCAAGGATGCCGTTGCCCGCGTCTGGGTGAAGCCCGGCACCGGCAAGATCACGGTCAATGGCCGCGACCAGGAAATCTACTTCGCCCGTCCCACCCTGCGCCTGGTGATCAACCAGCCGTTCGGCGTGACCGATCGCAATGGCCAGTATGACGTGATCTGCACCGTCAAGGGCGGCGGTCTGTCGGGTCAGGCCGGTGCGGTCAAGCATGGCATCGCCCAGGCGCTGACCAAGTACGAACCGGCGCTGCGCAGCGCGGTCAAGGCCGAAGGCTTCCTGACCCGCGACAGCCGCGTTGTCGAACGTAAGAAGTACGGCAAGGCAAAGGCCCGCAAGAGCTTCCAGTTCTCGAAGCGCTAAGCGTTTCAGGCACTGCCAGACTATCGAGAAGGGGCCGGTATTCCGGCCCCTTTTTCGTTGGGCGTTGTGAGGGGGGGACGGAACAGGAGCGGGGTGTCATCTTCCCCCCTCCGTTCGTTTCGAGCGCAGTCGAGAAACCGCGCGCAACGTTTCTCGACTGCGCTCGAAACGAACGGCGGAAGGTGAACCTACGCCCACCCTCCCATTCACCCCTGCGCGCGCACCGCGTTGCGGCTGGCCAGGCCCATCATTACGAAGCCGGCGATGGCGGCGATGATGTTGGCGCTGGCAGCACCGATCGTGCCGTAGAGCGGCAGCAGCGCGGCCTGCATCCCCAGCAGCAGGGCGGTCGAGATGAAGGTGATGCGTAGCGACAGGCCCGCGCGGTCGGTCGCCATCAGCAGCGGGCGATAGCTGACCCCGATCAGGTCGATGCAGGCGGCAATGCCCAGTAGCAGCAGCAGCGGATAGGCGGGGAGAAAATCGCGGCCCGCGATCAGTCCCAGCAGCGGGTGGCCGATGACCAGGATCAGCGCGATGATGACCGCGCCTGCCACCAGCGCCAGCCGGTTGGTGCGGCGGAACAGCGCGCCCAGCGCTTCGCCCCCCTGACTGCCGCTGCGCGACAGTTCGACGAAGATGCTGCGCGAGAGCAGCCCCGAAATCTTGGTCAGCGAATTGGCAAGCTGGTTGGCGAGGCGATAAAGGCCCGCGCCGACCGGCCCCACGAACAGGCCCACCACCAGCACCGCGACCTGCTGGCCCATGGACGACAGGCTGGTCTGGAGGTTGGTGGCGGTCAGGAAGCCGATGATGCCGGGATTCTCGGTTCGTGCGTCCATCGCCCGGCCCGCACGCCACTGGCCGATACGCCCGCGCCCTTCGCGCAGCGCCAGTCCCCAATAAGCGATGGCGCAGAGCAGTTCCGCCGCACCCCAGGCGATCAGGAAGCCGGTGATCGTCGGCATCAGCCACAGCGCCGCGACCGCGCCGATCATCCGGCCCACGGGGATCATGGTTTCGGCGAGTGCCGCGGAATCGAACCGGTCGAACAGCCGCAATATGCCGGTGGGGCTGGATCGGATGGTGATCATCATCACCATGCAGAAGATCCAGGCCTGCCACCCCATGCCCGGCGGCAGCTCCAGCAGCCCGCCAAAGGCCAGGATAATGAAAGCGGCAATCGCCCCGCCCACCACGGCGGAGGCAAGATCAATGAGGATACAGAAACGCAAAACGCGGTTCAGCGCGTCGGCGTTGCCGGTGGCCAGATGGGTCTGGCCATAGCGCACGACGATCTGCCAGCTGTCGAAACTGGTGATCGTCTTGATGACCGTCGCGGCGCTCAGCACCAGCGCGAACCGCCCGAAATCGGCAACGCCCAACGTCCGGGTAACGATGGCGAGATAGGCCAGGCTGAGCACCGCGCCGACGCCCTTGCCCCCCAGCAGCCAGCCGGTATTGGCCAATATACGGGAAAATCCGTCCTGCCTATCTCCCAATCGACGTTTGTATTTCACCGGGTCACGGCCTTTCCATCGACGCATCGCATATCCAACCTCCGTTCGCCCTGAGCCTGTCGAAGGGCCGTACTTTCTCCGGGGGGCCTGAAAAGAAAGAGCAGGGCTTCGACAAGCTCAGCCCGAACGGATGTTGGTCTATCACGCTGCGCTTTAAGCGCGGGCCGGATCGAGTGCAAACGCCGCCTTTTTTTCGGCCAATTTCCCCTCTAAAGACCCGCGCCATGACCATCACCAAAGCCATCATCCTGTCCGCCGGGCAAGGATCGCGCCTGTTGCCGCTGACCCGCGACGTGCCCAAATGCATGATCGACTTTAACGGTCGCACCCTGATCAGCTGGCAGATCGCCGCGCTGGTCGCCAATGGCGTGACCGATATCGTGGTGGTGACGGGGTTCCGCACCGAACGGGTCGAGGATCATGCGCTGCAATTGTATCGCGAGACCGGCGCGCGCATCCGCTGCGTGTTCAATCCCTTCTTTCAGGTGGCCGATAATCTTGGCACCTGCTGGATCGTGCGGGAGGAGATGGACCGGGATTTCATCATCCTGAATGGCGATACCATCGTGTCGGACGAAATCGTCGCGAAACTCATTGCGGGAACGCAGGACGCCATCACCGTGACCGTCGATGTGAAATCCGACTATGACGATGACGATATGAAGGTGAACCGCGACGACAGCGGCCGCCTGCACCATATCGGCAAGCGACTGCTGCCGCCCGACACCAATGCCGAATCGATCGGGATGCTGGCCTTTACCGGCGAAGGCCCGGCGATCTTCCGCAACCAGATCGACCAGATGATGCGCACGCCCGAAGGCGTCGAACGCTGGTATCTGCGCGCCATCGACATCATCGCCAAGGGTAACCGCGTCGGCACCGTGTCGATCGAGGGGCTGGAATGGCAGGAGGTCGACTTCCATCAGGATGTCGAGGCGGCGAAGGCGCTGACGGCCAAGTGGGTCGCTGAGGGGCGTTACGGGCAGTAAGCGAAACAAGGGTTGAACAAGCGACCGGCTATATCATTTCGGTATCGAAATGATTTTTCAGCCACGCTTTTACATTGTCCAGCTCACTGTCCAGCTTGACCGCGGCACTAAGGTCCGGCTGCCCCGGCCAGCCCGCATCCGCCACGGTCACACCCGCCGCGCTGCGTGTCCCCTCATAGCGGGGGATGACGTGGAAATGGACGTGGGGATCGACCATCATCAGCATCAAATAGTTGATCTTCGTATAGCCCACCGCCTTGGTCAGCGCCGTCTCGATCGCTGCGGTGACGGTCTTGAGTTCGGCATGTGCGTCGCCAGGCAGGTCACCGAACGCCGTCGCGTCGCTTTTCGCCGCCAGGATCAGCGACCCCAGCGTCGGCTGGGCCGGGCGTAGCAGCACGACCCAGTGGGTGAACTCCGCGATCAGCGTGGCGGGCCAGCCGAATTTCTCGATCGTAGGGTTCATGGCCGGGCTTGCTCCATCCAGCTAACGATCGGCTGGCCGGACCGCTTGACGCTATAGGCCTGCGCGAGCCGCACGGCGTGGACGACCAGCGAGATCATCGTCCACCAGGCGAGCGCGATCAGGCCAATGTCGGGGCGTCCGAACAGCAGCGACACGAACAGGATGACCATATTGGGGTTACGCCGCGCGGTGATCAGGCGGAACTGGCTGTCGAAGCGCTGCCAGACATGGATGTCCATGCCGAAATCCTTGAGGAACATCCCCTCGATCAGCCGTTGCAGCACATAGCCTGCAATCACCGCCGCCATGACCAGCGCGAAGGTCTGGGTCGAAAGCGCCAGCCCCCAATAGACCAGCCCGGTGCCCCAGAAATACCACCAGAAGGGCGGGTGGACCAGATCGACGCCATGGTCGATCACATTGCCCCATTTGGACGAGGTGATGGTGCAGCGGGCGAGTTTGCCGTCCACCGTATCCAGCACCATGAAGATGAAGCCGGAGAGGAAGCCGGTCCAATACATGCCCTGCGCGAACAGATAAGTCGCGAACAGGCAAAGGGTGACGCCGATCACCGAGACCATGTTCGGGGTCATGCGCAATTGTGCGGCGATGCGGGTCAGCACCAGCGCCAGTTCGGGCCAGAGATATTTGGTGAGCAGGTCGGTCACGCCCTTATAGGCACCGAAATAGCTTTGCCGCTCGATCGCCCGCCGGGTCGTGGGGGTCAATTCGCGCACCATCGGCTGTTCCAGCTTGCGCAGTTGGCGGTTGTAGAGGGTGCGGCCGTCCGACAGGTCGATGATATGGGGTGCGGTCAGCGGATCGCTGCCCTGGGGCACCTGGCCGACGATCGGCGCGTCGCCCCAGACGAACAGGGTGCCGGGCGTTTCGAGCGCGAGGCGCAGCAGCAGCGGATCGAAGGCGTAGGTCAGGTTGAACAGCAGTTCGTGGCCGGCCGCCAGCGCGCTGCCATTCTTCGCGGCGCTTTCTGCCATGCGGCGGCTGCGCTCGGCATTGGTCATGCCCCAGATCGGCGTTACATTCTCACCGATCAGGCGGACGGGACCAAGGGTGGTGGTGAGGATCTGGCTCATAGATGCGCCTTCGCGAAGTTCAGGATGAGGTCGGCCTGCCGCTGGGACGCGGGGATAGGGGAAAGGTCGATGGAATCGCGCATGGCCGCTTCCTGAGCAGCAACGAAGCCCGGTTGCAAGTCTGCGGCGCGGGTGAGCGCTGCGGGCAGGGCGTCGGCGCTCTCGATCAGCTGTCCCAGCTTCCAGTGCGCAAAGGCCTCGCTGCTGGCATCGCGCCGGTCGAGATTGAGGAAGATGCAGGGGCGCGGCTGGATCAGGAACTCATAGACCTGGCTGGACACGTCGCCCAGATAGACGTCGGCGCTCATCGTATAGCTCATGTCGATCGAGTGGCGGCTGCCCATGTCGACGCGGATGTGCGGCGCGGCGCTGACGATGGGCGGGATCGCGCGCGCCAGCTTGGTGTGGGGGGCGATGATGACGTTCCAGCCAGTCAGCGCCTCCAGCGCGACCAGCACCGCCGGGCCATGGGTGACCCATGAGGAAAGCTTTGGGTCGAAATGCGGATTATAGAGCAGCACCGGCCAGTCATTATCGAAGAATCGCTGGCGGGGCGCCTTCAGCTCGAACTTGGGATAGCCGCCGACGGCGACGCTATCGGGGGTGCAAAGGCCGCGCTCGATCAGGCGGCGGCGGTCCTTTTCGCCTGCGACAAGCGTCAGGTCGAAATCGGCATGGCGTTTCTTGTAGCCGCCTTCGCGATCCCCCGCGCCATGTTTGATGAGGATGAGGCGGGTGGCAAAACCGGGGATGCGGCGCGCCCAGGCGGTCGAAATCTCGGTCGTCACCAGCACGGGGAAACGGGCGATGCTGGGGTAGTTGAGCAGCAGGGTGGCGAGCCGCGAGGGCTGGCGGAACAGCGAGTCGGTGCGGCCGGGCGGACGGCGCAAACGCACCGGGATCAGCCGTTTTTCCGGGTCATAGCGGGCGACCAGCGCCAATATCTGGTCCGATGGTGACAGGATGCTGACCCGCACGCCGGGGCGGTGCGCCAGCGCCAGCGCAGCGGGCAGCCAGTGGTAGAGCTGTTGCGCTTCGGCAATGGCGAGAAAGGCTATATCCATCAGGTCACAAACGCTCCCACAGGACCAGTCGCCTAGCGGCGATGCTGGGGCAGATGCAAGGGCGGTGGCGTCTTTCCCTTTTGTAGGTGCTGGACCTTTGCTTATTTTTTGTTATGCGGGCCGCGACCGAACGACACTCTGAAAGAGGCTCGACGAGCGATGGCCGAATTTGCGTTGCCCAAGAACAGCAAGATCAGCGGCAAGGGTGTGACCCACCCCGCGCCCGCAGGTGCGACGAAGGTGCGCAGCTTCAAGGTCTATCGCTATGATCCCGACTCCGGGCAGAACCCGCGTTACGACACCTATGAGATCGACCTCGACAATTGCGGGCCGATGGTTCTGGACGCGCTGATCAAGATCAAGAATGAGTATGATCCGACGCTGACCTTCCGCCGCTCGTGCCGCGAAGGCATTTGCGGTAGCTGTTCGATGAACATGAACGGCAAGAACGGCCTGGCCTGCACCACCGCGATCGAGGAATGTTCGGGCAAGGATGTACGGATCACCCCGCTGCCGCATATGGACGTGATCAAGGATCTGGTCCCAGACTTCACCCATTTCTACGCGCAGTACAATTCGATCCAGCCGTGGCTCAAGACCGTGTCGCCGCCGCCGTCGGGCAAGGAGCGGCTCCAGTCGCCCGCCGACCGTGAGAAGCTGGACGGCCTCTACGAGTGCATCCTGTGCGCCTGCTGCTCGACCAGCTGCCCGTCCTACTGGTGGAACTCGGACAAGTTCCTGGGTCCGGCGATCCTGTTGCAGGCCTATCGCTGGCTGGCGGACAGCCGCGACGAATATACCGGTGATCGGCTCGACGAGCTGGAAGATCCCTTCCGCCTCTATCGCTGCCACACCATCATGAACTGCGCCAATGTCTGCCCCAAGGGTCTGTCACCGGCCAAGGCGATTGCCGAAACCAAGAAGATGATGGTCGAGCGGCAGCTCTGATTGTCGTGAGCGGAACAGGGACGATCGCCTCCGCCACACCGGCGGAGGACTGGAGCGGCTGGCGGCGTTGGGGCGAGCCTGACGTGGACAATTTCCTGTCGGTCATCGGCAGCGGCTATGCGCGCAGCGATGCGCCGGGCCGGGCGCAAGTCGCGCTGGACGTGCAGCCGCTGCACATGAACCGCTATGGCCATTTGCACGGTGGCTTTGCGGCAGGCTTTGCCGACCACGCCTATTTCATCGCGCTGTGGGCGATGGGGCGCAAGGATCAGGTGGGCGCGCTGACGATCGACCTGTCGATGCAATATCTGGGTTTAGGCAAGGTTGGCGTGGCGATGATCGCCAATGTCGAACTGCTCAAGGAAACCGGGAAGATGATGTTCCTGCGGATGACCATCGCGCAGGGGGATGGCCTGATCGCGGCTTCGACCGTGACGCTGCGCAAGGTGCCCGCGCCCAAGTGACAGGGGTTATTGCCCGATATGAGGCGCTGATCGCAGCGGGCGAATTGCGCGCCGATCCCGATCAGCGTTCCGCGGCGCTGCGGCTCGATGCCTTGCAGCACGAGCTGGAAGCCGTGCCTGCGCGGGGTTCGACGCTGTGGAAATTGCTGCGCAAGGCGCCTGAGCCGCCGCGCGGCCTCTATATGTGGGGCGGGGTCGGGCGCGGCAAGTCGATGCTGATGGACCTGTTCTTTGACACGGTGAAGATCCAGCGCAAGAAGCGCGCGCATTTCCATGAATTCATGCTGGACGTCCATGCCCGGCTCGCCGAAGCGCGCAAGTCGGAGAAGGGCGATCCGATCCCGCCGGTGGTGGAGTCGCTGGCCGACGAAGCGCGGTTGCTCTGCTTTGACGAGATGGTCGTCAATAATATGGCGGACGCGGCGATCATGTCGCGGCTGTTCACCGGGCTGCTCGAAAAGCGGGTGACGATCGTCACCACGTCCAATCGCGAACCTGACGAACTCTACAAGAACGGCCTCAACCGCCAGCTTTTCCTGCCCTTTATCGACCTGATCAAGGAACGGCTGGACGTGCTGACGTTGAACGGCCCGACCGACTATCGCCGCGATCGGCTGGGCGACGCGACGCTGTGGCATTGCCCCAATGGCGAGGCGGCGACGCAAGCGCTCAGCACTGCTTTCTTCCGCCTGACCGATTATCCCCCATCCGACCGCGCTCATGTGCCGTCGGAGGATATCAAGGTGCAGGGTGGGCGGACGCTCCATGTCCCCAAGAGCCTGAAGGGGGTGGCGGTCTTTTCGTTCAAGCGCCTCTGTGCGGAGGCGCGGGGCGCGCCCGACTATCTGGCGATCGCGCGCAAATATCATACGATCATCATTGTCGGCATCCCGGTGCTGGGACCGGAAAACCGCAATGAGGCGGCGCGCTTCGTGACGCTGATCGACTCGCTCTACGAATATAAGGTCAAATTGCTGGCGTCGGCGGACGCGGAGCCGGCCCGGCTTTACCCGGAGGGCGATGGCGCGTTTGAATTTGAGCGGACCGTGTCGCGGCTGATGGAAATGCAGTCCGACGATTATCTGGCGCTGGGCCACGGCCCTAAATAAGCGGCGCTCCAAGGCACATCCTGCCGTGCGGCGCCGTCATCATGGCGCAATCTTCTTGCTGAAAACCGGGAAAAACAGGCCGGATGCTTTCCATGGGGAAAGCATCCGGCAGGATACCGCTGCAGGGACAGCTCGGCGGCCAGGGTAGGAGCCCGGGAGCGACAGGGTGTTGCAGTCGCTTAACGCAATTGCGAATGAATTGCAAAGATAATTTGATTCTGCGGTCTTTGTTAGTTGAAACCCCTGCCTTATCGGCTTAAGCGGGCCATCAATTCCAGAATTTACGTCTTGGAGGATGACAGACATATGGCCCGTAACAAGATCGCGCTCATTGGCGCTGGTAACATCGGCGGCACGCTCGCGCATCTCGCGGCTCTGAAGGGTCTGGGCGACATCGTCCTGTTCGACGTCGTGGAAGGCGTACCCCAAGGCAAGGCGCTCGACCTGTCGCAGTGCGCGTCGGTCGAAGGCTTCGATGCCAAGATCACCGGTTCCAATGACTATGCCGATATTGCGGGCGCGGACGTCATCATCGTCACCGCCGGTGTCGCGCGCAAGCCGGGTATGAGCCGCGACGACCTGCTGGGCATCAACCTGAAGGTCATGAAGGCTGTGGGTGAGGGCATCGCTGCCAATGCGCCCGAGGCTTTCGTCATCTGCATCACCAACCCGCTCGACGCGATGGTGTGGGCGCTGCGCGAATTTTCGGGCCTGCCCCACAACAAGGTCGTCGGCATGGCTGGCGTGCTGGACAGCTCGCGCTTCAACCATTTCCTGGCCGAAGAATTCAATGTGTCGGCCAAGGACGTCACCAGCTTCGTGTTGGGCGGCCATGGCGACACGATGGTGCCGGTCATCGAATATTCGACCGTCGCGGGCATCCCTGTCCCAGACCTCATCAAGCAGGGCCGTTCGACCCAGGAGCGCATCGACGCGATCGTGCAGCGCACCCGGTCTGGCGGCGGCGAGATTGTTGCGCTGCTCAAGACCGGTTCGGCCTTCTACGCGCCCGCCACCAGCGCTATCGCGATGGCCGAATCCTATCTGGGCGACAAGAAGCGCCTGCTGCCCTGCGCCGCCAACCTGACCGGTCAATATGGCGTCGACAATCTCTATGTCGGCGTGCCCGTGATCATCGGCAAGGATGGCGTCGAGCAGGTCATCGAGATCGAGCTGAACGACGAAGCCAAGGCGAATCTCACCGTGTCGGTCGATGCGGTCAAGGAATTGCTTGATGCTTGCAAGGCGATCGATCCTTCGCTCGCCTGACTTTAGAGCTGCACCGTTCCGTTCCAGGTAAGTGCGCAGCCTGGAACGGAACGATTTCGACCAAGTGCCACGTCCACGGAATATAAAGGGACACGCATGTCCATTCTGGTGAACAAGAACACCAAGGTCATCACCCAGGGTATGACCGGTGCCACCGGCACCTTCCACACCGAGCAGGCGCTCGCCTATGGCACCCAGATGGTTGCGGGCGTTACGCCGGGCAAGGGTGGTTCCACCCATATTGGCCTGCCCATGTTCGACACGGTGCTGGAAGCCAAGACCAAGACTGGCGCGGATGCGTCGGTCGTCTATGTGCCGCCACCATTTGCGGCCGATTCGATCCTGGAAGCGATCGACGCGGAAATCCCGCTGATCATCTGCATCACCGAAGGCATCCCGGTGCTCGACATGGTCCGCGTGAAGCGCGCGCTGTCGGGCAGCAAGTCGCGCCTGATCGGCCCGAACTGCCCCGGCGTGCTGACCCCCAATGAATGCAAGATCGGCATCATGCCCGGTTCCATCTTCAAGGCGGGCAGCGTCGGCGTCGTCTCGCGTTCGGGCACTTTGACCTATGAAGCGGTGTTCCAGACCTCGAACGCTGGCCTTGGCCAGACCACGGCGGTCGGCATCGGCGGCGATCCGGTCAACGGCACCAACTTCATCGACGTGCTGGAGCTGTTCCTGGCCGATGACGCCACCGAATCGATCATCATGATCGGTGAAATCGGCGGCGACGCGGAAGAGCAGGCGGCGCAGTTCCTGATCGACGAGGCCAAGCGTGGCCGCAAAAAGCCGATGGCTGGCTTCATCGCTGGTCGCACGGCGCCTCCGGGCCGTCGCATGGGCCATGCCGGTGCGATCGTGTCGGGCGGCAAGGGCGACGCGGAAAGCAAGATCGCAGCGATGGAAGCCGCGGGCATCAAGGTCGCTGCCAGCCCGTCCGAGCTGGGTACGACCCTGCTAGAAGTGCTGAAGGGCTAACCAAGCCTGTAAGGCGGCCGGGCTGCACCCCGGCCGTCCTTTGCCCGACCGCGACTGCACGCGGCACGGATGGGATATGATGATGGGTTACGAGAACCAGGATTTTGAAGTCGAGCAAGGCCCAAGCTGGGCCCGCCCGAACTGGCCGCTGTCCGATACGGACGAACTGACCGGCGCGCTGGACCCGACGCAGATGCAGGTGGCCGTAAAGGCCGCCGCCAAGTCCGCGGGCAAGCCAGTGCCGGACGCCGACATAGCCCAGGCGGCCGAGGACGCCATCCGCGCGCAGATGCTGATCCGCACCTATCGCGTGCGCGGTCATCTGGCCGCCAATCTCGATCCGCTCGGCCTGACCCAGCGCGACCTGCCGGCCGATCTGACACCCGAATATCATGGTCTGACCGACCTCAATAAAAAGATTTTCCTGGGCGGGACGCTGGGCCTTCAGTTCGCGACCGTCAGTGAGATCGTGGCTATTTTGCGCGCCAATTATTGCGGCAATGTTGGCCTGGAATATATGCACATCGCCGACGTGGAGGAGCGCAAGTTCCTGCAGGACCGGCTGGAGGGCAAGGACAAGGAAATCATCTTCACGCCGGAAGGCAAGAAGGCGATCCTGGCCAAGGTCATCCAGGGCGAGCAATATGAGAAATTCCTGGGCCGCAAATATGTCGGCACCAAGCGTTTTGGTCTGGATGGTGGCGAGTCCATGATCCCGGCGCTCGAAGCGGTCATCAAATATGGCGGTCAGTCGGGCATCCGCGAAATCGTCTATGGCATGGCCCATCGCGGCCGCCTGAACGTGCTGGCCAATGTGATGGCCAAGGGCTTTCGCGTCATTTTCCACGAATTTTCCGGCGGCACCGCAAACCCCGAAGATGTCGGCGGTTCGGGCGACGTCAAATATCACCTCGGTACATCGACCGACCGTGAATTTGACGGGATCAAGGTCCATATGTCGCTGGTCCCCAACCCCTCGCACCTTGAAACGGTCGATCCGGTGGTGCTGGGCAAGGTGCGCGCGCAGCAGACGTTCCGCGACGATCTGGGCAAGCATGAGCAGGTCCTGCCGGTGCTGATCCATGGCGACGCGGCCTTTGCGGGTCAGGGGATCGTCTGGGAATGCCTCGGCTTTTCCGGCGTCGCGGGTTACAATACCGGCGGCTGCATCCACTTCATCGTCAACAATCAGGTCGGCTTCACCACCAGCCCGCAATTTTCGCGCGGCTCGCCCTATCCGTCCGACGTGGCGAAGGGCGTTCAGGCGCCGATCCTGCATGTGAATGGCGACGATCCTGAAGCGGTGACCTTTGCGTGCAAGCTGGCGGTCGAATATCGCCAGACCTTCCATCGCGACATCGTGATCGACATGTGGTGCTATCGCCGCTTCGGTCACAATGAGGGCGATGAGCCTTCGTTCACCCAGCCGCTGATGTACGCGAAGATCCGCCAGCATCCCCCGGTCAGCGAAGTCTATGCTACGCGCCTGAAGGCGCAGGGCGTGGTCGATGACGATTATGTGACCAAGGCCACGGGCGACTTCGTCAATCATCTGGAAGAAGAGTTTGAGGCGTCCAAAAGCTACAAGGCCAACAAGGCCGATTGGTTTGCCGGGCGCTGGTCCGGGCTGCACAAGCCTGCTGACGCCGAAACCAGCCGCCAGAGTGTGGAGTCGGCTATCGCGCCCAAGCTGTTCGACAGCCTGGGCAAGACGCTGACCACCGTGC
Organism: Sphingobium sp.; assembly: GCA_023266575.1. GTDB lineage: Bacteria > Pseudomonadota > Alphaproteobacteria > Sphingomonadales > Sphingomonadaceae > Sphingobium. The sequence goes on along the minus strand of JAHFPV010000002.1, from coordinate 268,892 downwards.
CGGAGGGGCATGTCGTCCACAAGACGCTCCAGCGCGTGCTGGATGCCAAGGCCGAGATGTTCAAGTCGGGCGCGAATTTCGACTGGGCGACCGGTGAAGCCTTGGCCTTCGGATCGCTCCTGTCGGAAGGCTATGGCGTGCGACTGTCGGGGCAGGATTCGGGCCGTGGCACGTTCAGCCAGCGGCATTCGGTCTGGGTCGACCAGAATACGGAGAAGAAATATATCCCGCTGTCGACCGTGCCGCATGGCCGGTTCGAGGTGCTGGATAGCCCCTTGTCCGAATATGGCGTGCTAGGTTTCGAATATGGCTATGCGCTGGCCGACCCCAAGAGCCTGGTGTTGTGGGAGGCGCAATTTGGCGATTTTGCCAACGGCGCGCAGATCATTTTCGACCAGTATATCGCCTCGTCGGAAACCAAGTGGCTGCGCTCCAACGGCCTCGTCTGCCTGTTGCCGCATGGCTATGAAGGGCAGGGGCCGGAACATAGTTCGGCGCGTCTGGAACGCTTCCTGCAACTCTGCGCCGAAGGCAATATCCAGGTCGCCAACATCACGACGCCGGCCAATTATTTCCACGTCCTGCGCCGCCAGATGCTGCGTCCCTTCCGCAAGCCATTGATCATCATGACGCCCAAGTCGCTGCTGCGGCACAAGCTGGCGGTGAGCAGTGCCAAGGATTTCCAGGGCGATACGCATTTCATGCGCATCCTGTCGGACAGTAATCCGGCGCCGGACGCGGAAACCAAGCGGCTGGTCCTGTGTTCGGGGAAGGTCGCCTATGACCTGATTGAGGCGCGCGATGCGGCGGGGGACAAGAATACCCAGATCGTCCGTATCGAGCAGCTCTATCCCTTCCCGACCGACGCATTGGCCGTCCGTCTGAAGCGGATGACCAACCTGACCGAAGTGATCTGGTGCCAGGAGGAGCCACGCAACAATGGCGCGTGGTTCCATGTCGAACCCTATATCGAGGAAGCGCTGGCGAGTGCCGGCAAGGCGCCGATGCGCGCCCGCTATGCCGGTCGCAAGGCGTCGGCGTCGCCCGCTACGGGCCTCGCCAAACGCCATGTCGCCGAACAGGGCGCCCTCGTCGCCGATGCGCTGGGTCACAGCGTTCGTGAAGAAATCCGTCGCCAGAAGAAAGGCTGAACAAGCTCATGGCCACCGAAGTCAAAGTCCCTACCCTGGGCGAATCCGTTACCGAAGCAACCGTGGGCCAGTGGCTCAAAAAGCCCGGTGAAGCCGTCGCGCTCGACGAGCCCATCGTCAGCCTGGAAACCGACAAGGTTGCGGTCGACGTGCCAGCACCGGTTGCAGGCACTCTGGGCGACATCATCGCCAAGGAAGGCGAGACGGTGAATGTCGGCGCGTTGCTGGCGCTGATCAACGAAGGCGCTGCCGCTGCGGCCGCGCCTGCCGCTGCGCCCGCTGCCAAGGCGGAGGCCGCTGCGCCTGCGCCAGCCGCTTCGGCTCCTGCGCCTGTCGCCTCGGACGATGATGATGGTGGTAACCTGACCCTGTCGCCCGCCGTGCGTCGTCTGGTGCTGGAGCATGGACTGGACCCCAGCAAGATCAAGGGCACCGGCAAGGACGGTCGCCTGACCAAGGATGACGTGACGGCTGCCGTGGCGGCTGGCACGGCCAAGGCTGCTGCTGCAACGGCCGTGGCGGCGGCACCTGCCGCTGCTGCCCCGGCTGCCGGTCCGGGTCGCGCGCAGGAGCGGGTCAAGATGACCCGCCTGCGCCAGACCGTCGCCAAGCGGCTGAAGGAAGCGCAGAACAACGCGGCGCTGCTGACCACCTTCAACGATGTCGACATGACCGCGGTCATCGAGGCGCGGGCCAAATATAAGGACCTTTTCGAGAAGAAGCATGGCGTCCGTCTGGGCTTCATGGGCTTCTTCACCAAGGCTGTCTGCATGGCGCTGAAGGATATTCCGGGCGTCAACGGGCAGATCGAGGGCGACGAGATCGTCTATAACGACTTTTGCGACATTTCGGTCGCGGTGTCGGCCCCGACCGGTCTGGTCGTCCCGGTCATCCGCAACGCTGAAAGCATGAGCGTGGCGACGATCGAAAAGACGATTGGCGACTTTGGGCGCAAGGCCAAGGAAGGCAAGCTGACGATGGAAGATATGAAGGGCGGCACCTTCACCATCTCCAACGGCGGCGTGTTCGGCAGCCTGATGTCCACCCCGATCATAAACCCGCCCCAGTCGGCGGTGCTGGGCCTTCACCGCATCGAGGACCGTCCGGTCGTGCGTGACGGGCAGGTCGTGGTGCGTCCGATGATGTATCTGGCGCTGTCCTACGACCATCGCCTGATCGACGGTCGCGAGGCGGTGACCTTCCTGGTCGCGGTAAAGAATGCGATCGAGGATCCGACCCGTCTGCTGATCGACCTGTAATAGCCGAGACGATAGCATTACATCCGTTCGGCCCCGGACCTGATCCGGGGCTGACGAAGCCCCGCCCTTGTTGCTAAGGGCAAACACAGAAGTGCAGCCCTTCGACAGGCTCAGGGCGAACGGAGATTTTTATGGCCGAGTATGATTATGACGTTCTGGTGATCGGCGCTGGCCCAGGCGGCTATGTCGCCGCGATCCGGGCGGCGCAACTGGGCCTGAAGGTGGCGTGTGCGGAGAGCCGCGAGACGCTGGGCGGCACCTGCCTCAATGTCGGCTGCATCCCGTCCAAGGCGCTGCTCCATGCGTCCGAACTGTATGACGAAGCGGCCAATGGCACGCTGGCGAAGCTCGGCGTCAAGATCGACAAGATGAGCCTGGACCTGCCGACGATGCAGGAACAGCGGGTTGACGCGGTCAAGGGGCTGACCGGCGGCATCGAATTTCTGTTCAAGAAGAATAAGGTGACCTGGCTCAAGGGTCTGGCGAGCTTCACCGGCGCGAATACGGTTGTGGTGGGTGGCGAGACGGTGACGGCGAAGAATATCGTCATCGCCACCGGATCGTCGGTCATGCCGCTGCCGGGTGTCGAGGTCGACAATGCGGGCGGCCAGATTGTCGATTCGACCGGCGCGCTGGAGCTGGACAAGGTGCCGGGGCATCTGGTGGTCGTTGGCGGCGGCGTTATCGGTCTGGAACTGGGCAGCGTGTGGCGTCGGCTGGGGTCCAAGGTGACGGTCGTGGAATATCTCGACCAGATCCTGCCCGGCATGGATGGCGAAATCCGCAAGGAAGCCAACAAGATCTTCAAGAAGCAGGGTTTTGAATATAAGCTCAGCACCAAGGTCACCGGCGCGAAGGCAGGCAAGAAGGGCGTGACCCTGACCGTCGAGCCTGCCGCTGGCGGCGCGGCCGAAACGATCGAGGCGGACGTGGTGCTGGTGTCGATCGGCCGTCGTGCCAATACCGATGGCCTTGGCCTCGACAAGATCGGGCTGGAACTGAACAAGCGCGGCCAGATCGAAACTGACCATGATTTCGCGACCAAGGTGCCGGGCGTCTGGGCGATCGGCGATGTGATCCCCGGCCCGATGCTGGCGCACAAGGCCGAGGATGAAGGCATTGCCGTTGCCGAGAATATCGCGGGGCTGACCGGCATCGTGAACCATGACCTGATCCCCGGCGTCGTCTATACCAAGCCCGAAATTGCGGGCGTGGGGCTGACCGAGGAACAGGCCAAGGAGAAGGGTCCGATCAAGGTCGGCAAATTCCCGATGATGGCCAATAGCCGTGCCAAGACCAATCATGAGCCGGACGGTTTCGTGAAGGTCATCGCCGACGCCGAAACCGACAAGGTGCTGGGCGTGTGGATCATCGCGGTCCCGGCTGGCACGATGATCGCGCAGGTGGTGCAGGCGATGGAATTTGGCGCGTCGAGCGAGGACATCGCCTATACCTGCCATGCACACCCGACGCATAGCGAGGCGATCAAGGAAGCGGCGATGGCGGTGACCGGCAAGCCGATCCATATGTGATTGGACAGCCAGCGAGCGATAAGAAAAGGCCTTCGCATTGCGGAGGCCTTTTTCTTTTTGGGAGAATACAGGCTTAAAAGTCAGGCCGCCTCTTCGCCTGAAACGCGGCCACGCCTTCGGCAAAGTCGGGCAGGGTGAAGGCGTCGCGGAACATGGCGAGGGTGGTGTCGTCGTCATCGGCCTGACCGTCCAATATGCGGCGGATGATCGCTTTGGATGCGCGGATGCTATGCTGCGCGTTGGTGGCGATGATGTGGGCCAGGGCGGTGGCAGCGGCGAGGGGATCGGGGGCGATTTCGTCGATCAGGCCGATGGCGAGGGCGTCGTCCGCATTGTGTAGCGCGCCGGTGAAGAGGATGCGCTTGGCGCGGGCCGGGCCGACCAGATCGACCAGCAATTTGGTGTCGAACAGGGAATAGACGATGCCGAGCTTTGCTGGCGTTATCCCCAATCGCGCGGAGGGGGCGGCGATGCGCAGGTCGCAGGCGATGGCGAGGCCGCAGCCGCCGCCTACGCAATCGCCGTCGATCGCGGCGATGACAGGCTTGGCCGCATGAGCGAGGGCATATTGGCTGGCGCGGATCGCAGCCTGATTGGCGATGCGCCAACGCTCTTCACCACTGTGGCTGGCAAATTCGCCGATGTCGGCCCCGGCGCAGAAGAGGCCGGGTGTGGCGGAGGCGAGGATCAGGACGCGCACATTGTCGTCTGCCATCGCCTGCGCCACCAGCAGGGGGAGGCTTTCCCACATCGCCTGCGTCATCGCGTTGCGGCGGGCCGGGCGGTCGATCAGCAGGCGGGCGATCGCGCCGTCCTGCTCCAGCCGCAGGGTCATGCGGGCCAGCTTTCGAGCAAGGGCAGTAGCGCATCGAAATGGTCGATGATGGCATCGGCGGCGAGATCCTCGACCGGGCCGTCGAGGAAGCCGAAGCTGACCGCGATGCTGGGGATGCCCGCATTGCGCGCGCCCGCTATGTCGTTGATCGTGTCGCCGATGAAGATCGCCCGGCCACCGCCCGCGCGATCGATCATGGCGTGGATCGGCGCGGGATCGGGCTTGGCGATACCGACCGTGTCGCCGCCGACGATGCTGGCGAAACGGGACGTGAGGCCAAGCTGGTCCATCAGCGGGAGGGTGAAGCGTTCCGCCTTGTTGGTGCAGATGGCGAGCTTGACGCCTGCCGCTGCCAGCCCGTCCATCGCCGCGATCAGGCCGGGATAGGGGACGGACTGGGCGCTGAGGTTCGCCTGATAATAGTCGAGCAGGATCGGCAGCAATTGCGCCAGTATCGCATCGTCATACCCACCCGACGCATCGAGCGCGCGTTCAAGCATGACCTTGGCGCCCTTGCCCACGAAGGGCCGGATCGCGTCGACCGGGAAGGGCGGGCGGCCGATGGTGGCGATGGCATGATTGACCGCGGCGGCGAGGTCTCCGCTGGTGTCGATCAGCGTGCCGTCGAGGTCGAAGCCAACAATATCGAAAGGAATTTTTGCCATGGCCGCGCCATGCCGCGACCGCGGTGGCAAAGGCAAGCCAAACATGGCAGAGCCATGGGCCATAGACCCATTTATGAGGGACATCCTTATCGTGACCGCCAGCCGTCCTCTTGCTGTCATCATCCTTGCCGCCGGGCAGGGCACGCGCATGAAATCGTCGCTGCACAAGGTGCTGCATCCGGTCGCGGGGCGGCCGATGCTGCTGCATCTGCTGGCCAGCGTCGCCGTGCTGGAGCCGGAGCGGCAGGTCGTCGTGGTCGGCGCGGGGCGCGAGCAGGTCGAGGCAGCGGTCGCGGGCACCGGCGCGGTGATTGCGGTGCAGGACAGGCAGCTTGGCACCGGCCATGCGGTCGCGCAGGCGCATGACGCGCTGGCGGGTTTTGCAGGCGATGTGCTGATCCTCTATGGCGACGTGCCGCTGGTGAGCGGGGCGACGATGCGGGCGATGCTCGACCGGCTGAACCGGGGGGATGATCCGCGCGCGGTCGTGCTGGGCTTCCGGCCCGATGACGCCGCCGCCTATGGCCGGATCATCGCCGACGGGCAGGGCATCATCGAAAAGATGGTCGAATATAAGGACGCCAGCGAGGCCGAGCGGGCGGTGACGCTTTGCAACAGCGGGCTGATGGCGGTGCGATCGACCGACCTGTTCGTGCTGCTCGACCAGATTGGCAACGACAATGCCGCTGGCGAATATTATCTGCCCGACATCATCATGCTGCCGGGCGCGCCGAGCGCTGTCATCGAGACCGAAGCCTGGGAAGTGGCGGGGGTCAACAGCCGGGTCGAACTGGCGGGCGTGGAAGCGATGTGGCAGGCGCGCCGCCGGGTAGAGGCGATGCGCGAGGGGGTGACTTTGGTCGCGCCGGAGACGGTGTTCTTTGCGCATGACACGGTGCTGGGCCGTGACGTGGTGGTGGAGCCGAACGTCGTGTTTGGGCCGGGCGTCAGTGTGGCGGACGATGTGGTCATCCACGCCTTTTCCCATCTGCAAGGGGCAAGCGTGGAAAGCGGCGCGGCGATCGGTCCCTATGCGCGGCTGCGGCCCGGCGCGCAGATCGGGGTGAAGGCCAAGGTCGGCAATTTTGTCGAGATCAAGAAGGCGGTGCTGGGCGAAGGGGCCAAGGTCAATCACCTGTCCTATATCGGCGACGCCAGCGTGGGGGCGGGGGCCAATATCGGCGCGGGGACGATCACCTGCAATTATGACGGCTTCTTCAAATATAAGACCGAGATCGGCGCGGGGGCGTTCGTCGGGTCGAACAGTGCGCTGGTTGCGCCGGTGTCGATCGGTGAGGGCGCGATCGTCGCGGCGGGGAGCGTGGTGACCAAGGCGGTCGAGGCGGATGCGCTGTGCCTGGTGCGGCCTGCGCAGGAAGCCAAGCCGGGCTGGGCGGCGCGGTTCCGGGCGCGGATGATGGCGCGGAAGGCGGCTGCCAAGGGATGAAGCTGGTCCAGCGGCATCCCTGGCTGGCGGGGTTGGTTGGCGTGATGATCGTTCTGCTGGCCTTTGCTGGCTGGCTGGTGATGAACGCCAGCGCCATGCCGGTGGTGCGGCGGGCGGAGATTGCGCTGCCCTTTCCGGCGGATGCGCCGCGTGATCCGGTTACGGTCGCGCTGCTGACTGACACGCATTTGTCCGGGCCGGACAATAGCCCGGCGCGGATGGCGCGGATCGTGGCGCAGATCAATGCGCTGCGGCCTGACCTGATCCTGCTGGGCGGGGACTATATCGGCGATGCCAAGGGCGGGGCGACCTATGACGCGCGGGCGAGCATTGCGCCGTTTGGCAAGTTGCGCGCACCGCTGGGCGTGGTGGCGGTGCTGGGCAATCATGACAGCCGCAGCAAGCTGAACCGGGTTGCGCTGAGTGGTCGGGACTGGGCAGCGGCTTTTGCGCGGCTGGGCATCACCCTGTTGCAGGATGGCGTGGTGCGGCGCGGGCCGCTGGTGATTGGCGGGTTGCAGGACATTTACACGCGCAGGCCCGACCTGCCCGACACGCTGGCGGCGATGGCGCGACTGGGTGGCGCGCCGCTGATTCTGTCGCATGGGCCGGATGTGTTCCCCGCACTGCCGGACGCGCCGTCGCTGACGCTGGTGGGGCATACCCATTGCGGGCAGGTGGCGCTGCCCTTTGCCGGGGTCGTCTATGTGCCGTCGAAATATGGCACGCGCTATGCCTGTGGCCTGTATCGCGACGGGGCCAAAACGATGATCGTGGCGGCTGGCGTCGGCACCAGCGGATTGCCGATTCGGATGCTGGCGCCGCCGGATATCTGGCTGATCAGGATAAAGCCGACAGTGAGCCGGACATATGTGAGCAATTCTGCGGCATCTTGACTTGATATCATGATATGATATCAAAATATCATCATGCGTTTTCTGGCTGACATACCCGACGATGACGTCAAATGGCTGGACCAGCTTGCCCGCGAACAGGGCAAGTCGCGGGCGGCTGTGTTGCGGGAGGCGGTGCGGGATTATCGGGCAGACGCGCAATCGGCGGGGAACAAGAAGTGGCTCGATATCGGCTTTGGCGCGTGGAAGGGCCAGGTCGATGCTGGCGATTCGGTCGAGTGGCAGCGGCGGGAACGCGCGTCATCGACCCGGCCCTGGGACGATGATTATGAAGCCACCAAGGCCGAGTTTCCCGACCTGTTCGACGCGGAAGATGATCGGCAGCGCCAGATTTATCTCGATATGGTGGCGGGCAAATATCCCGATCCCAAGAAGCCGGCTTCGCGGTGAGCGGCTTCAGCTTCGATTCCAATATCATCATTGATGCGTTGGCGGGCTTTCCACCGGCGCGCACGGAGATTGACCGCGCGACGGATTTTGGCGCGCGGGCGTGGATCAGCCGGGCGGTCTGGATCGAGGTCATGTCGAAAGGCGCAGGCGACGGGCTGTGGCGCGCGGAGACTTTGCTGTCCGGCTTCGGCGTGGACGAAGTTGACGCGGAGATCGGCAGCCGTGCTGCGGCCTTGCGTCGCGAGCGCCCCCGGCTCAAAGCCATGGATGCGATCATATTGGCGACAGCCCAGACGCGCGGTCGTGTGCTGGTGACACGCAATACTAAGGATTTTCCGGCACAGATGCCGGGCATCCGCGTTCCCTATCAACTCTGAAAGGCTCCCCCGGCACATGTGCGGCATCATTGGCATCATCAGCAATAGCGACGTGGCGGAGCGGCTGGTCGATGGGCTCAAGCGGCTGGAATATCGCGGCTATGACAGCGCAGGGGTCGCCACCGTCCATGACGGCGCGATCGAGCGGCGGCGGGCGGAGGGGAAACTCGCCAATCTGGTGACCGAGTTGCGCGACGAGCCGCTGCCCGGCACCACCGGCATTGCCCATACACGCTGGGCGACCCATGGCGCGCCGACGACCAGTAATGCGCATCCCCATGCGACGCGCGAAGTGGCGCTGGTCCACAATGGCATCATCGAGAATTTCAAGCCGCTGCGCGCCGAACTGATCGCGCGGGGCCGCATCTTCGATAGCCAGACCGACACCGAAGTGGTCGCCCATCTGGTGAGCGAGCTGGTGGAGCAGGGGGCGTCACCCAAGGAGGCGGTGCGCCAAGTGTTGCCGCGCCTGCATGGCGCATTTGCGCTGGCGATCTTGTTCCGCAGCCATCCCGACATGCTGATCGGCGCGCGGCTGGGGTCGCCTTTGGTGGTGGGCTATGGCGATGGCGAGACCTATCTGGGGTCGGATGCCTTGGCGCTGGCACCGCTGACGCAGAAGATCGCCTATCTGGAAGAGGGCGACTGGGTCGTCATTACGAAGGACGGCGCGGAGATTTTCGACAAGGATAATGCGCCGGTCGAACGGCCTGTGACCCTGTCCGGCGTGTCGGGGGCGATGATCGACAAGGGCAATCATCGCCACTTCATGCAGAAGGAAATTTACGAGCAGCCGGTCGTCGTCGCCCAGACGCTGCGCGCCTATCTGCGCCGGATGGAAAATGAAGTCGCCATGCCGGACATGGATTTCGATCTGGGAGCGGTGAAGCGCATCACCATCGTTGCCTGCGGCACCAGCTTCTATGCCGGCATGGTCGCCAAATATTGGTTCGAGAAATTTGCGCGCGTGCCAGTGGACATCGATGTGGCGAGCGAGTTCCGCTATCGCGACCCGGTGCTGGAGAAGGGCGGCCTCGCCTTGTTCATCAGCCAGTCGGGCGAGACGGCGGATACGCTGGCGGCGCTGCGCCATGCCAGGGCGGCGGACCAGATCATCGCGGTGGTGGTCAATGTGCCGACCAGTTCGATGGCGCGCGAGGCCGACCTGTTGCTGCCGACCCATGCCGGGCCGGAAATCGGCGTGGCGTCGACCAAGGCCTTCACTTGCCAACTCGCCGTGCTGGCCGCGCTGGCCGCCAATCTGGCGCGGGCCAAGGGGCTGCTGACCCCGGAAGAGGAGGCCGAGATCGTCTGGCACCTGTCCGAAGCGCCGGCCGCGATGAACGAGGCGCTGGGCCATGATGGCGATATCGAGGCGATGGCGCACCTCATCGCACCGGCGCGCGACGTGCTGTATCTGGGGCGCGGGCCGGATTATCCGATGGCGCTGGAAGGCGCGCTGAAACTCAAGGAAATCAGTTATATCCATGCCGAGGGCTATGCGGCTGGCGAGATGAAGCATGGGCCGATCGCGCTGATCGACGAGGCGGTGCCGGTGATCGTGATCGCGCCGTCAGGCCCGCTGTTCGAGAAAACCGTAAGCAATATGCAGGAAGTGCAGGCGCGCGGTGGCAAGGTGGTGCTGATTTCCGACGCGGAAGGCATTGCGCTGGCGGGCGAGGGCTGCATGGCGACGATCGAGATGCCCAAGGTGCATCCCCTGATCGCGCCGTTGGTCTATGCGGTGCCGGTGCAGTTGCTGGCCTATCATGTCGCGGTGGCCAAGGGGACCGATGTGGACCAGCCACGGAATTTGGCGAAGAGTGTGACGGTGGAGTGAGCGCTTAGTTATTGCAATTTGGCACCATATACGGTATCATATTTGTATGACCAAGGCGGACAAGCTGCTGGACCGGATGCTGCGTAATCCTGCCGGGGATTGGACGATATCGGATATTCAGACGCTATGCGCACAGTTAGGTTGGGCTTGCCTGCCGCCGACAGGGGGCGGGTCGCACTGGAAAGTGGCGGTGCCGGGCAGTGATACGATCCTGACCATTCCGGCCAAGCGCCCGATCAAGCCGGTCTATGTGCGTAAGCTGATGGCATTTGTGAAGGACAGCAAGCATGGCTAAAACAAAGGCGCGGCAGGCCGAATATGCGATCATGGTCGAGCCATTGTCGGAGGCGGACGGCGGCGGCTGGCTGGCGACCGTTCCCGCGCTGCCCGGTTGTATGGGTGATGGCGACACGCCGGCGGCGGCACTGGCCGATGCGGCGGCGGCTATTGCCGAATGGCATGATGCAGCCAAGGCATTGGGACGTGATGTTCCTGGTCCCGGCGCGCTGGGCCAATGGCGGCAGCGCGTGCCACGGTCTCTGCATGAAAAGCTGAAGTTCGTGGCCGCGCGAGAGGGCGTGTCGCTGAACGCTTATGTCGCCAATGTGCTGGCCGAGAGTATCGGGCGGGCGGGGTAAACCGCAGCAGCTTTATACCAGATTGCGGTGATTGCGACTGAACATGCCGTAAGTCCCCACCAATGCGTGCTGGTATTGCTCGCTATTTGGCTTCGGGCGGTTCTGCGACAAATCCTACTTTCTTAAAACCAGCCCGTTGCGCGGTATAGATCGTATGGCCGATACATCGGTACGGAATATCCATGCCACCCACGATGGAGAGAATTTGTCCCCTCTTAACGAGCGGCTTGAGCGTCGCGAGTAGAGCGTCATCCTGCTTTGGCATCAAGAATGATTGATCGCCAACGTTGATACGGCAGGTGTCGGGCGCTTCAAAAGTGATCGTCAATTGAAGGACATCTCTTGTTTTGGTTCCGGTAGCCGCGCGCGCAATGACTGCTATCGGCAACAGCGCGGTGAAGCAGAGTAGCGCGGAAATGGCGGTTTTACGGAAGCTCATCTTGCCTTTCTAATGTCAGCCATACGAGCAATCAACGTTGGACGCTGAGTTTGCGATCTACAGTCCGCTCCCAACCCATCACCCACCCCCCGGCGAATTATGCCCGCCCGCTGGCACCGGCCCGCCGCTTTGGGCGTGGGCGTGGTCGGGGTTGTTGTCCCATTCGATATGATAGAGATCGAAGCGCCGGTCGCGCAGGTTGCGGACGGTGCCTTCGGCGCGGGCCCAGCTGAGGTCGGCGAGGTTGACGTCGGCCATGGTCAGGGTTTCGACATTTTCGGTTGATTCCGCCGCAATGCCGTCCCGCGCGAAGGGGAGGTCGCAGGGGGTCAGGATGGCGCTCTGGGCATATTGGATGTCCATATTGTCGACATTGGGCAGATTGCCGACATTGCCCGACATCACGACATAGCATTGGTTCTCGATCGCGCGGGCCTGCGCGCAGTAGCGGACGCGCATATAGCCTGACCGGGAATCGGTGCAGAAGGGGACGAAGATGATGCGCGCGCCTTGATCGACCAGGCGGCGGGCGAGTTCGGGAAATTCGCTGTCATAGCAGATGAGGACGCCGATCGGCCCACAGTCGGTCTGGATCACGTCGAGCGCGTCGCCGCCCTTGATATTCCACCAAAAGGCTTCGTTGGGGGTGGGGTGGATTTTTTCCTGGGTGTGGAGCGATCCGTCGCGCAGCGCCACATAGGCGATATTCTGAATGTCGCCATCATCGGCGCGGGTCGGGTGGGAGCCGCCGATAATGTTGATATTATATTCCAGCGCCATCCGCGTCAGTTCCTTGGTCAGGCGCGGGGTGTAATTGGTCAGCTTGTCGATCGCCTCCATCGGGTTGAGCTTTTTCGTCTCGAACGACAGGAGGGGCAGGGTGAAGAGTTCGGGAAAGACGATGAAGTCCGACCGGTAATCTGCCGCCACATCGACGAAATATTCGATGTTGCGAACGAACCCCTCAAAATCCGTCACGGCGCGGGCCTGTAACTGGCAGGTGGCGAGGCGGACGCTTTCGACCCCGCGCGGCACCCGCATTTCGGGCGCTTCGTCCGGGTCGACATAGGGGTTGCGCCAGACCAGATGGGCGGCGTGGCCGTCCGACTGCTTATCTTCCGGCAGGTAATTTTCGAGGACGCCGAGCGGTTCAAACTGGTTCTTGAGCTGAAAGCTGACGACCTGATCGCGGATCTTGCCCTGGACGACCTTGTCCAGATAATCCTTTGGTCCTTCGACCTTGCGTTTCGCGCGCAGATAGCCCGGCATCCGTCCGGCGATGACGATGCCATGCAGGTCGAGCTGTTCGGCCAGTTCCTTGCGCTCGTCATAGAGGCGCTGGCCGATGCGCAGGCCGCGCAGCTTGGGATCGACCGCCATTTCATAGCCGTAGAGCCATTCGCCTGCAGCGCTGTGGCGGGTGCCAAAGCCGTTGGCGGTAATTTCTTCCCAATCGTGCCAGGCAAAGGCCATCGACTTGCTGACCCGCATGGTCGCGCAATAGCCCACCACCTTATTGTCGTAGAGCGCGACGAAACAGCCGTCGGGGAAATTGTTGATCTGGCCCCGGACGGTCGCGGGGGAATAGTTAGGCAAGCCCGGATAGACGCGGGCTATCAGCCGCAGGATCGCGCGCACGTCGGACGGGACGGCGGTGCGGACTTCCAGGCGTTTGCGGGCTGTCGTTGTCATCGCTTCATTCCCCTGCGGCAATTGTCATGAAAAAGGCGGCCCCGTCATACGGCGCCGCCTCGTTCCGTTTGCGTATTGAAAGCCTCAGGCGGCTATCAGTTCCATTTCGCCATTTCGGCTTCCAGATTGACGCGGATCGTTTCGAAAAACTGTTCCGTGGTCATCCAGGCCTGTTCCGGGCCGATCAGCAGCGCCAGATCCTTGGTCATCGCGCCATCCTCGACCGTCTTGATGCAGACGCGCTCCAGCGTTTCGGCGAATTTGGTGACGTCGGGGGTGCCGTCGAACTTGCCGCGGAAGGCCAACCCTTGCGTCCAGGCAAAGATCGACGCGATCGGGTTGGTCGAGGTTGCCTTGCCCTGCTGATGCTGGCGATAGTGGCGGGTGACGGTGCCGTGCGCGGCTTCGGCCTCGACCGTCTTGCCGTCGGGCGAGAGCAGGACCGAGGTCATGAGGCCCAGCGAGCCGAAGCCCTGCGCGACCGTGTCGGACTGGACGTCGCCGTCATAGTTCTTGCAGGCCCAGACGAACTTGCCGCTCCACTTGAGCGCGGAGGCGACCATGTCGTCGATCAGGCGATGCTCATAGACGATGCCCGCTGCCTTGAACCGGTCGGCAAATTCTTCGTCGAACACCTGCTGGAACAGATCCTTGAAGCGGCCGTCATAGGCCTTGAGGATGGTGTTCTTGGTCGACAAATACAGCGGCCATTTGCGGTCGAGCGCATAGTTCATGCTCGCCTTGGCAAAATCGATGATCGACTGGTCCAGGTTGTACATGCCCATGGCGACGCCGGCGGCCGGGAAGTTGAACACTTCCTTTTCGATCTTTTCGCCATTGTCGCCGTCCCACACCATGGTCAGCTTGCCAGCGCTGGGGACCAGGAAGTCGGTCGCCTTATACTGGTCGCCAAAAGCGTGACGGCCGATGACGATCGGATCGGTCCAGCCGGGGACGAGGCGGGGGACGTTCTTGATGACGATGGGTTCGCGGAACACGACGCCGCCCAGGATGTTGCGGATCGTGCCGTTGGGCGACTTCCACATCGACTTGAGGTTGAATTCCTCGACCCGCTGTTCGTCCGGGGTGATGGTCGCGCACTTTACGCCGACGCCATATTGCTTAATCGCGTTGGCGGAATCGATGGTGATCTGGTCGTTGGTCTCGTCGCGCTTTTCGACGCTCAGGTCATAATATTTCAGGTCAATGTCGAGATAGGGGAGGATCAGGCGTTCGCGAATCCACTGCCAGATGATCCGGGTCATTTCATCGCCGTCAATCTCCACGACGGGGTTTTTCACCTTGATCTTCGCCATGCGCCTGTTCGCCTTCTTCATTTTGGGTGGATTTGCGAAACGCCCTAGGCAAAGCGCGGCCAATGTTCAACCGTTCAGGCGGGATTTTGGCGATGCGAGCGGGGTGAGGGACACATGGACGGCATCGGTCGTTGTCAGGGCGAGGGTCTCTCCCTAAAGACGGTGACTATGGAACATGATGAGATCAGCATTGCCACTGGCGGCAATATCAAATGGCGCTTCCCCCCGGTTCACCCGGAAGGGGTGAAATTCGGCCTGATTGCAGCGGCCATTACCGGCGTTTTCTTCCTGCTGGGCTGGGACGTGATCGGCTGGCTGATGCTGATCGTGACGATGTGGGTGCTGGCTTTCTTCCGCGATCCGGTGCGCGCGGTGCCGCAGGATGAAGGCGCGATCATCGCGCCCGCCGACGGGCTGGTGACGCTGATCCAGAAGGTGCCGCCGCCGCGCGAGATGGCGGGTGCGGCGGGGCTGGGCGATCAGCCGTTGATCCGCGTGTCGATCTTCATGAGTGTGTTCGACGTCCATATCAATCGCACGCCGATTGGCGGGACGATCAAGTCGGTCGTCTATATCTCCGGCAAATTCCTGAACGCTGACCTGGACAAGGCGAGCGAGGATAATGAGCGCCAGCATATATTGGTCGAGCGGCATGATGGCTTGCGGGTCGGCTTTACCCAGATTGCGGGTCTGGTCGCGCGGCGGATCGTGCCGTTCGTCAAGCCCGGCGATATGGTCGCGGCGGGGCAGCGTATCGGGCTTATCCGCTTTGGCAGCCGGGTGGACGTCTATCTGCCCGCCGGGACTGCGCCGCGCGTGATATTGGGCCAGCGGACGGTCGCGGGTGAAACGATCCTGGGCCAAATTGGCGACCGTCGCGTGATCGCGGGTATTCAACAGTGAGGCAGCGCCGCGCCGTGCCACGGGGTTTGCGCCGGGGGATCACCCTGCGGATGGTCGCGCCCAATGCGGTGACGGCTATGGCGCTCTGCTTTGGCCTGACCGGCGTGCGTTATGGCATATCGGGCGAATGGGAGCGGGCGGTGTTGTCCATCCTATTTGCAGGCGTGCTGGATGGACTGGACGGGCGGATCGCCCGGCTGCTGCGTGGCGAGAGCCGATTCGGGGCCGAACTGGATTCGCTGTCCGATTCGATTGCGTTCGGGGTCGCCCCGGCGCTGATCCTCTATCTCTGGTCGCTTCATGCGATGCCCAAATTCGGCTGGATCTTCGCGCTGGCCCATGCGCTGTCCTGCGCGCTGCGGCTGGCGCGGTTCAACGCCAATATCGATGTCGATGTGCAGCCGCACAAATCGGCGGGGTTCCTGACCGGCGTGCCTGCGCCGGCTGGCGCGGGCCTCGCCTTCGTGCCGCTTTATCTGTGGCTGGTGACGGGGGAGGAGATCTTCCGCGCCTGGTATGTCGTGGCGCCGTGGACCGCGTTCATCGCTTTCCTGATGATCTCCAACATTGCGACCTATACCTGGTCGGCGCTGCGGCTGCGCAAGCGGATCAGGCTGGAGGCGATTGCCCTTGCCGGGTTGCTGGCGGCTTTGCTGGTAACCGATCCCTGGCTGACGCTGCTGCTGATCTGCGGCATCTATGTGGCGCTGATCCCGTTCGGCATACTGTCCTATGCCAAGGTCCGGCGTCAGCGCGAGGCTGCACCCGACCCTCTCTAAATCCTGTCAGGCGGCAAGAATGCCGCTTGGCAGTGGCAGGGTGGCGCGACGTGCGGATGGCACGACGCGCGGGCGACGGATGCGAACATGATAGACCGGCGCGTCCTGCGGGATCGGCTGGAACAGCAAAGCGGCCACCATCTTGTCATGATAGTGGAGAAACATCCACGCGATCGTGCCGATGGCCATCATGAAGGCCGTAGAAAACAGGGTCACTGCAACGAATGTGAACATGGAGATCACTTTCTATCTTGCCATTTGCACGGTTAGTCCCACTATACCCGTGCAAACGGCGGTTAAGCATATTTGTTCCGTTTGTTCACTATATGTTCCTGTCTTTGACGCAAGTCAACCCCTTGCGCAATGTTTCGCGTGTCGTTAAAGGCGCGCCCTATTCCACATGGGAATCGACATATCCGGTGCCGGCGGGGTCTTTCAGGCTCTTTCCCGGTTCCTGATTCCCAGAGGCACAACCGGAAGGAGATTATCTTATGGCGGCACCTGTCGTCACCATGCACCAATTGATCGACGCTGGCGCGCATTTTGGCCACCAGACGCATCGCTGGAATCCGCGCATGAAGCCGTACATTTTCGGCGAGCGCAACGGCATCCACATCCTTGACCTGTCGCAGACCGTGCCTTTGTTCGGCCGTGCGCTCGACTTCGTGTCGTCGACCGTTGCCGCTGGCGGCAAGGTGCTGTTCGTTGGCACCAAGCGCCAGGCGCAGGACCCGATCGCCGACGCGGCGCGCAAGTCCGGCCAGCATTTCGTCAACCATCGCTGGCTGGGCGGGATGCTCACCAACTGGAAAACGATTTCGGGTTCGATCAAGCGTCTCAAGACCCTTGAGGAAAAGCTGTCGGGTGACACCCATGGCTTTACCAAAAAGGAAGTCCTCCAGATGACTCGCGAACGCGAGAAGCTGGAAATGTCGCTGGGCGGCATTCGCGACATGAACGGCATCCCCGATGTCATGTTCGTGATCGACGCCAACAAGGAAGAGCTGGCGATCAAGGAAGCCAACACGCTGGGTATCCCGGTCGTTGCGATCCTCGATTCCAACGTCTCGCCCGACGGCATCGCCTTCCCGGTTCCCGCGAACGACGACGCCAGCCGCGCTATCCGCCTCTATTGCGACGCCATTGCCGCCGCCGCCACCAAGGGCAACCGTGGTGCGCAGCAGGCTTCGGGCGTCGACCTGGGTGCGATGGACGAGCCGCTGGCTGAAGAGGTTGTCGCCGAAGCCTAAAAGGCGTCGCACAACTGCAAGAATGACAGGCTAGGGCGCGCTCTTTGGAGACGCGCCCTAGTGCTTGTTCAAGACCCGCTTATTTGAACCACAGATATATTAGGAGCCGAAACATGGCCGATATTACTGCCGCCACCGTCAAGGAACTGCGCGACCGTTCGGGCGCCGGCATGATGGATTGCAAGAAGGCGCTGACCGAAACCAATGGCGATATCGAAGCGGCAACCGACTGGCTGCGCGCCAAGGGTCTGGCCGCTGCGCAGAAGAAGTCGAGCCGCACCGCAGCCGAAGGTCTGGTCGGCGTGGCCGTTTCGGGCACCAAGGGCGTTGCCGTTGAAGTGAACAGCGAAACCGACTTCGTCGCCAAGAACGACCAGTTCCAGGATTTCGTCCGCACCGTATCCACCATCGCGCTAGACAGCGGCGTGGCGGACGCTGAAGCGCTGCTGGCGTCGCCCTATCCGTCGGGCGGCACCGTGTCCGAAAAGCTGGTCGCCAACATCGCGACCATCGGCGAAAACCAGAATGTCCGCCGCGTGGGCCATGTGTCGGTGAACCAGGGCATCGTCGTTCCCTATGTTCACAACGCTGCCGCACCGGGCCTGGGCAAGATCGGCGTGCTGGTCGCGCTGGAAGGCGATGCGCCTGCCGACGTTCTGGAACCGCTGGGCAAGCAGATTGCGATGCATATCGCCGCTGCCTTCCCGCTGGCGCTGTCGGCTGCCGACATCGATCCGGTACAGCTGGAGCGTGAGCGCGCCATCGCGACCGAAAAGGCTGCCGAATCGGGCAAGCCCGCTGAAATCATCGCCAAGATGGTCGATGGTGCGGTCGCCAAATACGCCAAGGAAAATGCCCTGCTGTCGCAGCTGTTCGTGATGGACAACAAGACCCCGATCGCCGACGTGGTGGCCAAGGCCGCCAAGGAAGCGGGCGCGTCGATCACCCTGACGAGCTATGTCCGCTTCCAGCTGGGCGAAGGCATCGAAAAGGAAGTCAGCGACTTCGCCGCTGAAGTTGCTGCGGCGGCTGGCGTTGCCTGACGCATAGTCGGTTCGCTTTCGCACGCCTGTCGGGAAACTTCTCTCGACAGGCGCGCAGTGAACGGACATGGGGGTGGCGTGAATCGCCAAAACCCCGCTTCACATACTGGCGCGCACTGCTAAGGTGCGCGCCATTTCCTTGCCCAGATTAGATGGAATTTTGCCCCGCATGACCCGCCCATCCTTCAAGCGCATATTGCTGAAATTGTCGGGCGAGGTGCTGATGGGTTCGGGCCAGTTCGGCATCGACCCCGAAACCGTCGATCGCGTCGCTGGCGAGATCGCGGCGGCCAAGGAGGCCGGGTTCGAGCTGTGCGTCGTGGTGGGCGGTGGCAATATCTTCCGCGGTCTGGCGGGCGCGGCCAAGGGTTTTGACCGTACCAGCGCCGATTATATGGGGATGCTGGCGACGGTCATGAACGCGCTGGCGGTGCAGAATGCGCTGGAGAAGATTGGCTGCGACACGCGTGTCCAGTCGGCCATCCCGATGGCGTCGGTGTGCGAACCCTATATCCGGCGCAAAGCGGTGCGGCATATGGAAAAGGGCCGGATCGTCATATTCGCGGCGGGCACCGGTAATCCCTTCTTCACCACCGACACGACGGCAGCGCTCCGCGCGGCGGAGATGAATTGCGATGCGATCTTCAAGGGCACCAGCGTGGATGGCGTCTATGATGCCGATCCCAAGAAGGTGGCCAGTGCGACCCGTTATGACGAAATCAGTTTCGATCGGGTGCTGACAGACAATCTCAAGGTCATGGACGCCAGCGCGATTGCGCTGTGCCGTGACAATCATATTCCCATCGTCGTGTTCAACATCCGCGAAACCGGCAATCTGGCGACTGTGCTGGCCGGGCAGGGCGTGGCGACGATCGTCCAAAATCAGGAGAGCTGATCACATGCCGCAATATGACAAATCGGACCTGGAACGCCGCATGGCGGGTGCGGTCGAATCGCTCAAGGGCGACCTTTCGGGCCTGCGCACCGGGCGCGCCAATGTGATGCTGCTCGATCCGGTGACAGTGACCGTCTATGGCGCGTCGATGCCGCTCAATCAGGTGGCGACCGTGTCCGCTCCTGAGCCGCGCATGTTATCGGTGCAGGTGTGGGACAAGACCAATGTGGGTCCGGTGGACAAGGCGATCCGGTCGGCGGGCCTCGGCCTCAATCCCATCGTCGACGGGCAGACGCTGCGCCTGCCGATCCCTGACCTGACCGAGGATCGTCGCAAGGAACTGGCCAAGCTGGCGAGCAAATATGCCGAAGCCGCCCGCATCGCGGTGCGCAACGTGCGGCGTGATGGCATGGACAGCCTGAAGGCCGACGAGAAGAAGGGCGAAATCAGCGAGGATGAGCGCAAGCGCAAGGAAACCGAGGTCCAGAAGCTGACCGACGGCGTCATTGCGGAACTGGACGCGACCTTTGCGGCCAAGGAAAAGGAAATTCTCGGCCAGTAAGCCGGGACTGTTCCGCCCATGATCCGCGCAATCCCCACCAGCTGATGGCCACGCAAGTCCGGCCCGATCTGCCCCAGGCCGCGCCCGCCCATGGCGCGCGCCATGTCGCCATCATCATGGACGGCAATGGTCGCTGGGCGAAGAAGCGGTTGCTGCCGCGCATCGCCGGGCATCGTGCCGGGGTGGAGGCGGTCCGCCGCGTGTCGCGCGCGGCGCGGGACATGGGGCTGGAGTGCCTGACGCTCTACGCTTTCTCGTCGGAAAACTGGAAGCGCCCGGCGAGCGAAGTCGCGGACCTGATGGGGCTGCTGCGCCACTTCATCCAGGCGGATCTGGACGAATTTCATGCCAATGGCGTGCGGTTGCGGATTATCGGCAATTATAAGGCGCTGGAGCCTTCGCTGGTCGCGCTGATCGAGGATGCGGTGGCGCGCACGGCGGGCAATAGCGGGCCGATCATCGCGATTGCGCTCAACTATGGCGCGCAGGACGAGATGGTCCGCGCGGCACAGGCGCTGGCGCAGCGGGTCGTGGCGGGCGAGATTGCGGCGGACGCGATTGGCGTGGGGGATATTGACGCGGCGCTCGATACGGCTGACCTGCCGCCGCTCGACCTGCTGATCCGCACGTCGGGCGAGCAGCGCTTGAGCAACTTCATGCTGTGGCAGGCGGCCTATGCCGAACTCTATTTCACCGACATGCTGTGGCCCGATTTCGACGCCCATGCACTGGCCAAGGCGCTGGATGCTTTCCGCTTGAGGGACCGCCGTTTCGGCGGGCTGTGAGCGGGATGGCAAGCGAATTGCGCACCCGCGCTATTGTGGGCGTCGTGCTGATTGCGGTGGCGCTGGGCGCTTTGCTGTCGGGTGGGCTGCTCTTCTGGGTGTTGCTGTCGGCGGCAGGCGTGCTGATGCAGGCCGAATGGGCTGATCTGAGCGGCGCGTCGGCAGATCACAAGAAATTGTCCATGTATGCGGTGTCGGTGCCGTTGGCGATTCTTTGTCCGCTGGCGGCGGGGCTGTCCTGGTTTGCGATCGGGCTGCTGGTGGCGGCGTTCCTGTTCGTGATCGTGGCGACGCGATCGGTCCGGCTGGCGCTGGGCGTGATCTACGTCTGCCTGCCGGTGATGGCTTTGCTGTTCCTGCGCGGGCAGGCACCGAATATCTTTGGCCTGACGCTGGCGCTGTGGGCGCTGGCTTTGGTGTGGGCGACAGACATTGGTGCCTATTTTGCGGGCCGGTCGATCGGCGGGCCGAAGCTGGCGCCGCGGATCAGCCCGTCCAAGACCTGGTCGGGGCTGGGCGGGGGCGTGCTGGCGGCGTTGCTGGTCGGCTTTGCGCTGCACCGTTTTGCCGGGCTGCCGATCGAACTGGCGGCGGCCAGCGGCCTGCTGGCGGTGGCGGCGCAGGGGGGCGATCTGCTGGAAAGCGCGATGAAGCGGCGGGCGGGGGTTAAGGATAGCGGATCGCTGCTGCCCGGCCATGGCGGGGTGATGGACCGGCTGGACGGGGTGGCGACCGCTGCGCCGCTGGCGGCCTTGCTGTATCTGCTGCTGGTGCTGCGATGACCCGGAAGGTTTCGATCTTTGGCGCGACCGGGTCGGTGGGGCAGTCAACGCTGGACCTGATCCGGCGGGATCGCGATGCCTATGAGGTGGTGGCGCTGACGGCGAACAGTGAGCTGGACAGCCTGGCGGCACTGGCGCGGGAGACCGGGGCCAAGGTCGCGGTCATCGGCCAGGAGCGGCTGTACGGGGCGTTGAAGGAGGCGCTGGCCGGAACGGGGATCGAGGCGGCGGCGGGCGAACAGGCGCTGGTCGATGTCGCAGGGGCTGGCGCGGACTGGACCATGGCGGCGATTGTTGGTTGCGCGGGGCTGCGACCGACGATGGCGGCGCTGAAGGCTGGCGGCACCGTGGCGCTGGCGAACAAGGAGTCGCTGGTGTCGGCTGGTGGGCTGATGATGGCGGCGGCTGGGGTTTCCGGCACGACCTTGCTGCCGGTGGATAGTGAGCATAATGCCATTTTCCAGTGCCTTGCTGGCAGTCGTTTGGAAGATGTCGCAAGAATTACCCTGACCGCCAGCGGCGGGCCGTTCCGCACGCGCAGCCGCGCGGAGATGGCCAATATCACGCCCGCGCAGGCGGTGGCGCATCCCAACTGGTCGATGGGGGCCAAGATCAGCGTCGATAGCGCGACGATGATGAACAAGGGTCTGGAACTGATCGAGGCGGCGCATCTGTTCCCGGTCGGCCTCGACCGGATCGAGATACTCGTCCACCCGCAATCGGTGATCCATTCGATGGTCGAATATCGCGACCGGTCGACGCTGGCGCAGCTCGGATCGCCGGACATGCGAATACCGATCGCCCATGCGCTGGCCTGGCCGCAGCGGATCGCCACGCCCTGCCTGCCGCTCGATCTCGCGCGGATTGGGCGGCTGGATTTCGAGGCACCCGATGAGGATCGCTTCCCTGCTTTGCGCCTGACGCGCGAGGCGGCGGCGGCGGGCGGGGCGGTGCCCGCGATCCTGAACGCGGCCAATGAGGTCGCGGTTGCCGCGTTTCTGGGCGGGGCGATCGGCTTCCTTGATATCGCCATGATTGTGGAGGAGGTGTTGACCCGCTATAGCGCGCCAATGCCCTCCACGATTGACGATGTGCTGGCGGCCGACGCCGGGGCGCGTGCCATGGCGGGCAATGTGATGGAAAGATTGACGGTTTGATCCACAATCCCGGTTTTCTGCTGACTGTTCTGGCATTTGTGGCGGTCATCGGGCCGCTCGTTTTCGTGCATGAGCTGGGCCATTATCTGGTCGGACGCTGGTGCGGGGTGAAGGCGGAGGCGTTTTCGATCGGCTTCGGGCCGGAACTGTTCGCCTGGGTCGACAAGCGCGGCACACGCTGGCGCGTCGCGGCGCTCCCCTTGGGCGGCTATGTCCGCTTCAAGGGCGACATGAATGCGGCGAGCATGACTGACCCAGCCTGGCTGGAACTGCCCGCTGCCGAGCGGGCGCAGAGCTTTCCGTCCAAGCCGCTATGGCAGCGCGCGGCGATCGTCGCGGCGGGACCGGCGATCAATTTTCTGTTCGCGATTCTGATATTGGCGACCTTTGCCTTCGTGCATGGCGAGAGCCGGACGCCTGCGGTTGCGGGTCAGGTGCAGCCCGGCAGCGCGGCGGCGGCGGCGGGTATCCTGCCGGGCGACCGGATCGTGTCGCTAGGCGGGCGCGAAATGGCGACGTTCGACGATATTCGCCTCTATGCGCAGATCCGGCCCGGCGAGACGGTCGCCATGGTGATCGAGCGGAACGGCAAGACCTTTGCCAAGGGCGGCAAGATCGGCAGCGTGACCGAGGATGACGGTTTCGGCAACACATTCCAGATCGGTCGCCTTGGGCTGGCCCCCGGCGATCCCGTGATCGAGCCGGTCAGCCTGCTGCGCGCACCGGTCGTCGCGGTGGAGCGGACAGGACAGATTGTCCGCACCATGGTCGAGACGATGGGCCAGATCGTCAGCGGCGGTCGGTCGGTCAAGGAACTGGGCGGGCCGTTGAAGATCGCGCAGGTTTCCGGGCAGGCGGCGACGCTGGGCATCGAAAGCTTCATCTTCTTTGCCGCGCTCATCTCGATTAACTTGGGGTTCATCAATTTGTTGCCAATCCCGATGCTGGATGGCGGGCATCTGCTGTTTTACGGAATAGAGGCAGTGCAGCGGCGGCCGGTCAGCGAACGGGTGCAGGAATGGGCCTATAAATCGGGTCTGGCTGTGCTGCTGACCATGATGGTGCTGGTGACTTTCAACGATTTGTCGTCTTTCGGACTGTGGAAAAGCCTGTCCGGCTTGATCGGCTGAGCCGCTTCGGGCAGGGAGACGCGGTTTGGCGTCGTCTGTGTCGGCGGAAACAATTTTATATGGTTTGAGGTGATGCGGGTGACAGCGATGATGAGCAGCAAGAGGCAGCGCCCGGTCGTCACGGCCCTGTTGGCGACGACGATGATCGCTGGCTTTGCGACGGTGCCCGCGATGGCGCAGCAGGCGGCAGCGCCTGCCCGCGCACCCGCGCCGACGCTGGCCCCGCCCGTCGCTCCCGCGCCGGTCGGCACGATCAGCGCGATCACCGTGACCGGCACCCAGCGGCTGGAGCCGGACACGATCCTGTCCTACACCAAGCTGCGCGTTGGCCAGCCCTTCACCCAGGAAACGCTCGATCAGGGTCTGCGCGACCTGTATGAGACCGAGCTGTTCGCCGATGTCCAGATCCGCAACGACAATGGCGCGCTGATTGTCGAGGTGAAGGAAAATCCGGTCATCAACCGCATCGTGCTGGAAGGCAATAAGCGGCTGAAAGAGGATAAGATTCGGCCGGAAATCAAGCTGGCCCCGCGGCAAATCTATACGCGCTCCAAGGTTCGCGCCGACGTGGCGCGCATCATCGAACTCTATCGCCGCCAGGGCCGTTTTGCCGCCAGCGTCGAGCCGAAGATGGTGCAGCTGGACCAGAATCGCGTCGATATCGTGTTCGAAATTACCGAAGGGCCGAAGTCCAAGGTCCGCCAGATCAACATCATCGGCAACGAGAAGTTCAAGGACGGCGCGCTGCGCAGCCAGATGGTGACCAAGCAGTCGCGCTGGTTCCGCCTGTTTTCGTCGGGCACCAGTTATGATCCCGATCGTCTGGCTTATGACCAGCAGAAGCTGCGCCAATATTATCTGACTGAGGGCTATGCCGATTTCCGCGTGATTTCCGCCGTGGCGGAACTGACCCCCGACAAGCAGGACTTCATCATCACTTATGTGGTGGAAGAAGGCGACCGCTATAAATTTGGCGACGTGAAGGTCGAATCGGACATTCGCGACCTGTCGGGCGATGGCCTGACCAAGCGTCTGCCGATGAAGAAGGGCGACTGGTATAACGCCAAGCAGGTCGAGGATACGGTCGACACGCTCAGCGAGACGGCTGGCCTGTTCGGTTACGCCTTTGCCGATGTGTCGCCCGATTTCCAGCGCGACAAAGATACGCTGACGATGGGGATTAATTTCCGCATCGCCAATGCGCCGCGCGTCTATGTCGAGCGGGTCGACATCAACGGCAATACGCTGACGCAGGACAAGGTCGTGCGCCGCGAATTCCGTCTGGCCGAAGGGGACGCGTTCAACAGCTTCCTGGTCAAGCGGTCGAAGGACCGGATCAATTCGCTCGGCTTCTTCCAGGAAAAGCTGGACGTGGAGCAGAAGCCGGGTTCAGCGCCTGATCGCATCATCTTGGAAACCAATGTGCAGGAAAAATCGACCGGCGAATTGTCGCTGTCGGCCGGTTTCTCGTCGTTGGAACGCTTCATCGTGTCGGCTTCGATCACCCAGCGCAACTTCCGCGGCAAGGGCCAGGAACTGCGCACCTCGGTCAATTATTCGGCCTATAGCAAGTCGGTGGAAGTCGGGTTTACCGAACCCTATTTTCTCGACAAGAATATCGCGCTGGGCGGTGATATTTATCGCCGCGATCTCAATAGCTTCCGCTATTTGACCAATAATGACCGCGATACGACCTACGAACAGACGACGACGGGTTTCCAGATCCGCGCGGGTGTGCCGATCACCGAGTTCATGTCGCTGGCGCTGCGTTACAGCCTCAATCTGGACGATGTGACGCTCGACAAGGATACTTATTATTCGGACACCAATGGCGATGGCATCACCGAATGCGATCCGTTGCTGGCGGGCCGCTATCTCTGCGATGCGATCGGCAAGCGGACGACATCGTCGCTCGGCTATTCGCTGATCTACGACACGCGCGACAATCGTATTCGTCCGACGCGCGGACATAATATCGTGTTGAGCCAGGATTTTGCCGGGCTTGGCGGTAGCGTCAAATATGTGCGCACGCGCCTGAACGCCTCCAAATTCTTCCCGCTGGGTGGCGGCTTCATTTTCTCGCTGACCGGCGAGGGTGGTTATATCCACAGCCTGGAAGGCGAACGTCTGGATTCGACCGGGCAGTCGGTCGACAAGATCCGCCTGACTGACCGTTTCTTCCTGGGCGAACCGCAATTCAGGGGCTTTGACATTCGCGGTGTCGGCCCCCGCGTCAAGCGCTTCTACCTGACGGCGGAGACGGATGCGAACGGCAACACCACCGGCTATGTCAAGAATACCGATAATAATAATGTGTCGGACGACGCGCTGGGCGGCAAAATCTATTATCTGGCCCGCGCCGAAGTCGAAATTCCGCTGGGATCGGGTGCGCGCGAAATGGGCCTGCGCCCCTCGATCTTCATGGATGCAGGCGCCGTGGCCGGACTGAAAAATCCCGGCACAATCGCCTTTGCTGGCTATTGTTCACCCACATCGGGGACTGGCGCTACGGTGCGGGCCGGGGGCACGCCCTATCAACCGACCTGCGACGTGAACTACACCTTCTCCGGCGGCAATTTCGTGGAAGAATATCTCGGCGATACGCTCAAACCCCGCCTGTCGGTTGGCTTTGGCGTCAACTGGAACTCGCCGTTCGGCCCGTTCCGTATCGATATCGCCAAGGCGCTGCTGAAAGAACCAGGGGACGACAACAAGCTCATCACCTTCAACGTAGGGACTCAATTCTGATGAAGACCATTATCAAGGCTGCGGCGCTCGTTCTCGCGCCGATGACCGCCATTGCACTGACCGCCGTTCCCGCCGCTGCGCAGTCCAAGTTGGGCATCGCCGTCGCCGACCTGCAACGCGCGGTTGGCACCAGCGCGGCCTACACCGTCGCCCGCACCCAGATGCAGACGACCTACAAGCCGCAGATCGATGCGTTCAACACGCGCAAGACGGCGATCGACGCCGACCTCAAGACCAAGGGCGATGCGATCCAGAAGGCGCTGACCGCGGCGGGCAACAAACCCACCCCGGCGATCGAGACCCAGTATCAGGCGTTCCAGCAGTCGCAGCAGAGCGCACAGGCGGAATTGCAGCGCATGGGCCAGCCGATCGCGCTCGCCAACGCCTATGTCGAGGAGCAGATCACCGCCAAGCTTTCGGACGCGCTGAAGGCCGCGATGGCGAAGGCCAAGGTTGACCTGGTGCTGGCCCCCGACGCGACCGTGTCCTACCAGCCGACCGTCGATATTACGGCTGCCGTCGTGACCGAAATCAACGCGCTGGTCCCCAGCGTTTCGATCACCCCGCCCGCCGGCTGGCAGCCGGGCCGTCAGGGTCAGGCTGCAGGCCAGCCCGCACCGGCGAACCCGGCGCAGGCGCCCAAGTCGCGCTGATCCAGCATGACGGGGGCAGTTGAAAATGAAGGCGCGCGTGGCCCGATGGATATCCGTCGGGTCATGGCCGCGCTGCCGCATCGTTACCCGATGCTGCTGATCGACCGTGTGGTGTCGCTGGTGCCGAACCAGTCGATCCACGCGATCAAGGCGGTGTCGGTGAACGAACCTTTTTTCCAGGGGCATTTCCCGACCCGGCCGATCATGCCGGGCGTGCTGATCGTCGAAGCGATGGCGCAGGCGGCGGGCGTGCTGGCGGTGGAATCAATGAATTTGGCCGATTCGGGCAAGCTCGTCTATTTCATGAGCATCGACGGCGCGAAGTTCCGATCGCCAGTTGAGCCGGGCTGCCTGCTCGACCTGCATGTCGAGGTGACCCAGAATCGCGGCGCGATCTGCAAATTTGCTGGCAAGGCGATGCTGGGCGACAAGCTGGCCGCCGAGGCGCAGTTCGTCGCGATGATCAGCGATCCGCCCAAGGATTGAGGGCGAGGGGGCGGGATGGCGCATCGCGCTTGCCATGGCGCGCCAAACCGGCTAACGGCGCGCCTTCGCACTTTTCCCGCATCCACAGCCGGTCGGAACCGGCGCACTACGGAGCATGACGCCATGAAGGCCGATATTCACCCCGACTACCACATGATCACCGTCCAGATGACGGATGGCACGACGTTCCAGACCCGTTCGACCTGGGGCAAGGAAGGCGACAAGATGGCGCTCGACATCGACCCCAAGTCGCATCCCGCATGGATCGGTGGCCAGCGCCAGCTGGATCAGGGCGGCCAGGTGGCGCGCTTCAACAAGCGCTTTGGCGGTCTGACGCTGAAGAAGTAATCGGCCTTACAAGGTTCAAGGAAAGGGCGCCCGATGTGGCGCCCTTTTTTTGTTTCTTCTCCCCTTCCGCTTGCGGGAGGGGTCGGGCGAGGGCTTGTGCGGGCGCGAGGGGATTTACAGACCCTCCCCTAACCCCTCCCGCAAGCGGGAGGGGGACTTAGGAAGCCCGATCCGCGTCCAGAAACGCCGCTACATCGTCCAGCACGACATCCTTTGACAGGAAGGTCTGGCCGATGCCGCGCGCCAGCAGGAAGGGGAGGGTGCCTGCCGCCATCTTCTTGTCGTGGAGCATGTGGCCGACCAGTGTTGGGCCATCGGCGGTGACGTGGGCGGTGGCGAGGTTGTGGGGCAGACCGACGGCTTTGAGGTGCGCGGTGACGCGGTCTGCATCAGATTGGGGGCAGAGGCCGAGGCGCGCTGAGTAGCGGAAGGCCAGCGCCATGCCTGCCGCGACGCCTTCGCCATGGAGCAGGGTATCGCAAAAGCCGGTGTCGGCCTCCAGCGCGTGGCCGAATGTGTGGCCAAGGTTGAGCAGGGCGCGGCGGCCCGATGTTTCGCGCTCGTCATCGGCGACGATCGCGGCTTTCGCGCGGACGCTGCGTTCGATGGCGATCGTGCGGGCGTCGGGATCACCGGCCAGCAGCGCCTGGGCATTGGCTTCGCACCAGCCGAAGAAATCGGGATCGTCGATCAGCCCATATTTGACGACTTCGGCATAGCCCGCGCGGGTTTCGCGTTGGGGCAGGCTATCGAGGGTCGAGGGGTCGATCAGGACGAGGGCGGGCTGGTAGAAGCTGCCGATCAGATTCTTGCCTGCCGCGGTGTTGATCGCGGTCTTGCCGCCGACCGACGAATCGACCTGGGCCAGCAGGGTAGTCGGCACCTGGATGAAGTGGCAGCCGCGCTTGAGGATGGAGGCGGCAAAGCCGACGAGGTCGCCGATCACGCCGCCGCCCAGCGCCACGACATGATCGCCGCGCTCAATCTCCAGCGCCAGCAGCGCGTCGAGCAATTGTTCCAGATGCCGCCAGCTCTTGGTCTGTTCGCCGGGCGGCAGGATGATCGGTTCGAGCGTCACATTGGCAGCGCGCAGGCTGGCGTCGAGGCGGGGGAGTTGCGCGGCGGCGACATGGGCGTCGGTGACGACGACCAGCCGCCCCTTGCGCGCATAGGGGGCCAGGATGTCGCCCGCACGGTCGAGCGCGCCCTGTTCGACGAGAATATCGTAACTGCGCGCGCCGAGCGCGACCGGGACTATTGCCATGCCGTCAGATGCTCCATGATGCGGTCGACCGTGATGTCATGCGGGGCAGCGATGCTCTTCACATGAATGGGGGCGAGCGCGTAAACCGGATTGCGGACCGCCGCCAGATCGGTCAGCACAGTGCGGGGATCGCGATCCTTGAGCAGGGGGCGGCCTTCGCGGCGGGACACGCGATCGACCAGCACGTCAATGTCCGCGTCCAGCCAGATGGCGGTCGCCTGATCCAGGATCAGCGCGCGGGTATCATCCTGCATGAACGCGCCGCCGCCGGTCGCGATCACCTTGGGCGCGCCGTCCATCAGCCGGGCGATGACGCGGCGTTCGCCGTCGCGGAAATGGGGTTCGCCATAGCGGGCGAAAATTTCGGTGATGGACAGCCCGGCGGCTTTCTCAATCTCCTCATCCGCATCGACGAAAGTCACGCCCAGCCGCGCGGCGAGCCGCCGTCCGACGGTGGATTTGCCCACGCCCATCATGCCCACCAGGACGATGGGACCGCGCTTGGCGTTGGTTGCCGGGAATTTGCTGTTTCGCTGCATGGCGACCGGGGCTATACAGCGACCCGTCACAGAGGCAAATCGCATCTTTCCCTGTCGTTTTGCGCGATGGCGGGACCAGCCGTAGCAAGGACTCATGAAGAACAACCGCAATTTCAGCAGTTTTGAGGGCGCTGGCCGCCGTCGTGGCACGCGCCTGCCGATCCTGCCCATCGTCCTGGTGGTGCTGGTCGTCGCGCTGCTGGCCTTCCTGTGGTCGCGCGGCGGCGAGCAGCCGCAGCAGCGTGTCGAGAAAGCCATCCCCGCCGAGAAGCTGGGCCAGTAAAGCCCATGCGCAGGTCCGGGGGTAAGGCGAAATGGGCGCTGGGCAGCTTTGCGCTGGCACTGGCGCTGCCGGTCGTGGCGCAACAGGCGCCCGAATCGCTGTTGCCGCCCGGTTTTGGCGACGCGCCTGAAGCGCCTGCGCCAACGCCCGCGCGCCCTGCGCCGGGATCAACGCCGGGTGTCGCGCCTGCCCCGTCGCTCAATCCTGCGACCCCGCCCGATCTGGCGCTGTTGCCACCGACGGCGGCCAATGCGGCCGACGAAGAATTGACGCCTGAAGAGCTGGCGGCGCAGAAGGCGAAATATGACCTGCCCGATACGGCGCGTCGGTCGCTGGACCGCATCGGCCCGCTGACGCCCGCCACGCGCGGGATGGAGCCGAACGCCTTTGGCGGGCAGTCGGGCAAGTTTCTGGCCACGCTGATGCAGCAGACCCATGCGCCGATCATGTCGCGCTGGGCCGCGATCCTGTTGCGGCGGACGTTGTTGTCTGCGGTCGATACGCCGCGCGACATTGACGGGGCGGACTGGGCGGCGGAGCGCGCCTGGCTGCTGCTGCGCATGGGTGAGGCGGACAGCGCGCGGATGATGGTGCAGAGCGTCGATCCCGACCGCTATTCGCCTCGCCTCTATGCCATTGCGATGCAGACCTATCTGGCAAGCGCGGACCCCGCCGGGCTGTGCCCGCTGTCTGAGGGTGCGTTGCGTTTCAGCAAAGAGCCGGGCTGGGACATGACGCGGGCGATCTGCCCGGCATTGTCGGGCGATCAGGGATCAGCCAGCGGCGCGCTCAATCAGGCGCAGCGGCGCGGCGTGGTGCGCGGCATCGACTATCGGCTGGCCGAAAAGGTGGTCGGCACCGGTTTCAATGCGCGCCGTTCGGTGAAGATCGAGTGGGACGGGGTCGACAAGCTGACCGCCTGGCGCTTTGGTCTGGCGACGGCGCTGAATGTCGAGATTCCCGATACGCTTTATGGCACGGTTGGGTCGCATGTGCGGGCGTGGGAAGCACGTGCGCCCGCGCTGGCAGCGGTGCGGCGGCGGCCTGCGGCGGAGATTGCGGCGCGGCTGGGGGTGTTTTCCAACGCCGCGCTGGTCGGTTTCTACAGCCAGCTGGCGGCCGATGGCGACGCCCCGGCGGAGATCGCCGACCGGATAGACGCGCTGCGCACCGCCTATGCCGGGGCGACGGTGGGCGAGCGGATCGGCGCGATGCAGACATGGTGGCAGGATGGCGCGCGGCCCGACTATGTCGGGCTGATCGCGACGGCGCGGGCAGCGGCGGCCCTGCCCGTGGCGCAGGCAGACGCGCGCGACGCGGCCAATCTGGTCGCGGCGATGATGACCGCCGGTTATGATCGCAACGCGGCGCGCTGGGCGCGGGCGCTGGGGCAACTGAACGGCGATGGCGCGGCGCAATTTTGGGGCCTGCTGGCGGTCGGCGCACCAAGCCCGGTCGTGGACATCAACGAAGGCCGGGTATCGACCTATGTTGGCGAGGCCGGGCCGGCGAAGGGCCGGATGCTGATCGCGGCGCTGGCCGGTCTGGCGCGGCTGTCGGCTGATGATGCGGCCAGTCTGGCGCAGGAGAATGGCGTGAACCTTGCCGCCAACAGCCGCTGGGCGCGCGCGATCGGTGCGGCGGCGCAGCGGGGCGAAAAGGGCACCGTAGCACTGCTGGCGGCGGTGGGGATGCAGGGGAGCGACTGGAACCGCCTGCCGCCGGGGCATCTCTACCATGTCGTCGCCGCGCTGCATCGCGTCGGGCTGGACCCCGAAGCGCGGATGATCGCGGCGGAGGCGATCACGCGGCTCTGATGGGTGACGATGATGCCCTGATCGACCGCTTTCTGGAAATGATGGCGGCGGAGCGGGGCGCGTCGCGCAATACCTTGCTGGCCTATCGGGCTGACCTGAACGGTGCGGCGGCGCTGATCGGCGGGCTGGCCGGGGCGAGCAAGGAGGCGCTGGGCAGACTGGCGGGCGAATGGGCGACGCTGGCGGCATCGTCCGTGGCGCGCAAGGCGTCGGCGCTGCGGGCCTTTTACGGTTTTCTGGAGGAAGAAGGGCTGCGCGCGGACAATCCCGCCAGTGCGCTGCCGCGCCCGGTGATGCGGCGGCCACTGCCCAAAATATTGTCGGGTGCCGAAGTCGATAGGCTGTTCGCGCTGATCGCCGAGCGGCTGGCGGTGGCGCATCCTGCGCCCGGCGACCTGCGGCTGTCAGCGCTGATCGAGCTGCTCTATGGCTCCGGGCTGCGCGCCACCGAACTGGTGTCGCTGCCGCGCCGGGCGCTGGCGGCGGACCGGCCCTTCCTGATCCTGAAGGGCAAGGGCGGGCGCGAGCGGCTGGTGCCGATTTCCGACCGGGCGCGGGCGGCTGTCGCGACCTGGCTGGCGCATGTGCCGACGGATAGCGCCTGGCTGTTTCCGTCGGGGAAAAGTTACCTCAGCCGCATACGGCTCTACCAGATCGTCAAGGCGCTGGCGGGGGCGGCGGGAATCGCGCCCGAACGGGTCAGCCCGCATGTGCTGCGCCACGCCTTTGCCACCCATTTGCTGGAGGGCGGCGCGGATCTGCGCGCGCTCCAGTCGATGCTGGGCCATGCCGACATTGGCACGACGCAAATCTATACCCATGTCGATAGCCGCCGCCTCGTTGAACTGGTCAATAGCCGCCATCCGTTGGGGCAGATGGTGCCGAAAATGCCGCTGCAGCGCGTTGACGACGACGCGACATCGCCCTAACGCCATGCGCCATGGTCAGCTTTCTGGAATTTGAAAAGCCCGTTGCCGAACTGGAAGCGCGCATTGTCGAACTGCGCGCCACTGCCAGTGTCGGTGACATCAATATTGACGGTGAGATCGCGACGCTGGAGCAGCGCGCGGCCAAGATGCTGGGCGACACCTATGCCAAGCTGACGCCCTGGCAAAAGACGCAGGTGGCGCGCCACCCCGAACGCCCGCACTTCAAGGATTATGTCGCGGGCATGTTCGATAATTTCCTTCCCTTAGCGGGCGATCGCGCCTTTGCCGACGATCAGGCGATATTGGGCGGCTTTGCGACGCTGGGCGAACGGCGGGTGATGGTGATCGGCCATGAAAAGGGCGATGATACCGCCAGCCGGGTGCGGCACAATTTCGGCATGGCGAAGCCCGAAGGCTATCGCAAGGCGATCCGCCTGATGGAATTAGCCGACCGGTTCGGCCTGCCGGTGGTGACGCTGGTGGATACGTCGGGCGCTTTTCCCGGCGTGCAAGCCGAAGAGCGCGGGCAAGCCGAAGCGATTGCGCGGTCGACCGAGGCCTGCCTGAAACTGGGCGTGCCGATGGTCGCGGCGGTGGTCGGCGAAGGCGGGTCGGGCGGCGCGATTGCGCTGGCGGCGGCCAATCGGGTGCTGATGTTCGAACATGCGGTCTATTCGGTGATTTCGCCCGAAGGCTG
The DNA here is from genome assembly GCA_023266575.1 of Sphingobium sp. Lineage (GTDB taxonomy): Bacteria > Pseudomonadota > Alphaproteobacteria > Sphingomonadales > Sphingomonadaceae > Sphingobium. The sequence continues at coordinate 235,347 of JAHFPV010000002.1, read as the reverse complement.
CGCGTCGATCCTGTGGCGCACTGCCGACAAGGCCAGCGACGCGGCAACGGCGATGCAGGTGACCGCGCAGCATTTGAAAAATCTGGGCGTCATCGACACGATCGTGCCGGAACCGGTGGGGGGGGCGCATCGCGATCCCGTTGCGGCGATTGCCAGCCTGGGTGCGGCGATCGAGGCGGAACTGGCGGCGATGGACGGCATGGACGCGCTGGCGCTGCGCACCGACCGGGCGGACAAATTTCTCGCCATTGGTGCCTGACGGACGCTTGACGGGGAACGCTCCGGCCCCTCTTCTCGTTACGATGAGGTAACAGAGGTGGAGGTTAGGGGATGAACTGGAAATTGTCGCTGGCGTGCGCCGGTGTGGGTATGGCCGCGCTGGTGGCTGCGCCTGCCGTGATCGGTCAGCAGCGCGCGATACGCACTGTCTCGTCGATCAGCGCGCAGGACAAGGCTACGGGTGCGAAGCAGCATCCCGAACTGCTCAAGGAATTTGGCGGTCCCTATGCCGGGCCGCAGGCGCGCTATGTCGAGAGTGTCGGACGGCGCATCGCGGTGCAGTCCGGCCTCTCCAATGCGCAGAGCGATTTTACCGTCAGCCTGCTCAATTCGCCGGTCAACAATGCTTTCGCGATTCCGGGCGGCTATGTCTATGTCACGCGCCAGCTGATGGCGTTGATGAATGATGAGGCGGAACTGGCCGGGGTTTTGGGGCATGAAGTGGGCCATGTAGCGGCCCGCCATGGCCAGCGGCGGCAACAGGCGGCGCAACGCAACGCGATTGGCGGGGCTTTGCTGGGCGTGCTGACGGGGGCGCTGCTGGGCGATTCGGGCTTTGCCGGGCTGATCCAGAAGGGGATTGGCACGGGCAGCCAGTTGCTGACGCTGCGATTCTCCCGCACGCAGGAATATGAGGCGGACGATCTGGGCATCCGTTATCTGGCGTCTGGTGGCTATGATCCGCGCGCGCTGTCGGGGATGCTGGCGTCGCTGGCGGCGCAGAGCAATTTGGATGCGCGAGTCGCGGGCAGTGCGCGGACAATGCCGGAATGGGCCAGCACCCATCCCGACCCGGCGTCCCGCGTCGCGCGCGCAGCCAAGGGCGCGGCAGGCAGCGGATCGAAGAGCGTCGTGCGCAACCGGGACGCCTTCCTCAACGCGCTCGACGGGCTGCTCTATGGCGATGATCCCCGGCAGGGCGTGATTGAGGGTAATCGCTTTCGTCATCCCGACCTGCGCCTGACCTTCACCGCGCCGACCGGTTTTGGCATGGAAAATGGCGCGGACGCGGTGTCGGTGACCGGATCGGGCGGGCAGGCGCAATTTGGCGCGGCCCCCTATTCCGGCAATCTGGCAGCCTATATCGACAGCGTCTTTGCCAAGCTGGGCGGGGCGAATGGCGGCGTGCCGGAGGGCGAGGTGCGGCGGACGACTGTTAATGGGCTGCCTGCTGCGTGGCGCACGGTGCGCGCGAACAGCCAGTCGGGCGCGGTGGATGCGACGGTGTTTGCTTATGATTTTGGTGGCGGCAAAGCCTATCACTTCCTGCTGCTGACCGCGGCGGGCCAGGGCATTGGCCCGTTCAACGCCATGGTGCAGTCGGTCCAGCGTCTTTCGGTGCAGGAAGCCGCCGCGATCAAGCCGCGCCGGGTGGATGTGGTGACGGTGAAGGCGGGGGATACGGTCCAGTTGCTCAGCCGCCGCATGGCCTATAGCGACTATCAGCTGGAGCGGTTTCTGACGATCAACGCGCTGGCGGCCAATGCGTCGCTGCGGCCGGGGCAGCGGGTCAAGATCGTGACCTGGTGAAACTCATTTGAAAAATGCGCGAAAGAGCGCATTTTTAGAGCCGCACCGGCCCGCTCCACCACCCGGCCACCCATATGATACTGACGTTGGCTGGCCGGATGGGCGAGCGGACCGGTGCGGTATGGATGTGCGATGGCACATTCTCCGACGTCATCACACGAAAAGGGGCGGCGAAGTTGCCTTCGCCGCCCCCTGATTCGACAGTGTGTCGGGCTTACTTGAGGTTGCCCGAAACATTGTTGAAGGTGCTGCCGAGCTTCGTGCCCAGGCTGGTCATCGCGCCAATGGCGGCGACAGCGATCAGAGCCGCGATCAGGCCATATTCAATGGCAGTCGCGCCCTTGTCGTTCTTCAGCATCTTACGGATGAACTGCATGTTAGGTCTCCTTGTCTTGAAACTGCGTTTAACTACCCGGCCGCCCCGCTAGATAAATGTGGTCAGCAAGGAACGGATTAGAGGAGGTCAGTTGAAAAACTGTTAATGAGGATCAAGCTGCTGTCAGATATTGATGGTTAACGCGACGTTACTTCATTGGACACGTTGTTCCACATGCCGGTGGTCTTGTTGGCGACGTTGGTCAGCGCCGTGATCATGGCCAGAACGACCATCGCGATGATGAGTCCATATTCGACCGCGGTCGCGCCGCGTTCGCATCGCGTAAGGCCCAGGCGGGCGATGATTTCGATGATCCCGCGCATACGGTCCCCAGTTCACTACAGACAGTCCCCGACAGACCTGTAAAAGACCCACGGTTAACAAAGCCCTTTCATTGGACCTTTATGGATAGTTTTTCGCCTTTGCTGGTGGTGGCCGCCGCCCTGATCGATGCGGATGGCCGCGTTCTGGTGCAGCAACGGCCGCCGGGTGGGTCGATGGCGGGGCTGTGGGAGTTTCCGGGAGGGAAGCTGGAGCCGGGAGAAACCCCTGAAGCGGCGCTGATCCGCGAGTTGGAGGAGGAGCTGGGTATCCGCACCCATGCGAGCTGCCTAGCGCCCGCGACCTTTGCCAGCGAAGCGCTGGGCGACAGGCATCTGCTGCTGCTGCTTTATGTATGCCGCAAATGGGAAGGGGTGGCGCAGGCACGCCATGCCACGGCGCTGCAATGGGTGCGCCCGGCGCAAATGTACGCGCTCGACATGCCGCCCGCCGACCTGCCGCTGATCGGGATATTGGAAGCGTTGCTGTAATAGCGGGAGGGTTGATCCCCTCCCGCCTGCGCGTCACTCTTCGCGTGCCTTGCTCTGGAGCTGGATGTAATTTTGGATGCCCATGCGTTCGATCATTTCGAACTGGGTTTCCAGCGTGTCGATATGCTCTTCCTCGCTTTCGAGGATGTACTGGAACAGGTCACGGGTCACATAGTCGCGAATCGATTCGCAATAGGCGATGCCGTCCTTGAGCGGGGGCAGAGCTTCATATTCGAGCGCGAGATCAGCCTTGAGGATTTCCTCGACCGTTTCGCCAATCTTGAGTCGACCCAGCAGCTGGAAATTGGGCAGGCCGTCGAGGAAGAGGATGCGCTCCGCCAGCTTGTCGGCGTGCTTCATCTCGTCGATCGATTCCTCATATTCGAACTTGGCGAGTTTTTCGACGCCCCAGTGATTGAGGATGCGATAGTGGAGGAAATATTGGTTGATCGCGGTCAGCTCATTTTTGAGCACCTCGTTCAGATAGTCGATGACCTTCGGGTCGCCTTTCATGGCGGATACTCCGGCTGGGGGGAAATGCCGCCGGACTATAGGCGTTAGGATCGGCGCTGTTAAGCTGAAAAGCCTTGATATTTCGCCATTTTATCGCACGCTATTGCGTCGGCTTCGCGATGCTTTCATGCGGATGATTTGCAGTCGTGTCAGGCCGATGCGCGCTCTGCGGCGATGATCGTGCGGGCGAAGGGGACGCACTGGCCGCATTTGGGGCGGTGGCCAAAGCGGGCATAGGCGCTGCATGGCGTATCCGCGCCGTCGCGCACGGCTTCCTTCAAGTCCTTTTCACGAATGGCATTGCAGATACAGACGACCATCGAAACACTCTCCTGTTGGGAGAGAGATAGCGCAGATGATAATAGGTCGCAATAGTAATCAGCTGCTCTTGCGAATCTTTTGCGCTTGGCCGCGGATCAGGCTGCGCCAGAGCCATTCCGCCGGGCCAAGCGCGAATCGCGACAGCCATAACGGCGACCAGAGCAGCATCAACCCCCAGGCACCCAGGACGAAGGGAAGCAACAGTGCAGGGCGGACATGGCCGAACAGGCCCAGCCCCCAACCGTAGAAGAGCGCGGTCATCAGCAGGCTGGAGCCCAGATAATTGCTGAGCGCCATCCGCCCGGTGGCGGCGAGGCGCGCGACCAGCGGATGATCGCGATGGCGGGCAAGCAGCCACAGGATGAGCGCCGCCCAGCCCACGGCAAGCGGGATGCGGAAGGGGAAGGACCAGAGCAGGACGGTGCCGAAAGCGGGCAGCGGGGCAAAGCCGCTGGCGATGATCCAGATGGCAAGGCCGATCATCGGCGGCAGGCCGATGAGGAAGCAATGGCGCGCGGTGCGCCAATATTGATCGGCGGGCCAGCGTCCGGTGAGGAAGCCGCCCTTCAGCATCGCCATACCGAGCAGCATGAAGCCCAGAACGTCGAGGCCGGTGAACAGGAAACCCCAGACCCATTCGCCGGGGAAGGATGCGAGCTTGTGCGCCAGGATTGCACCATAGCCGCTACGATAGGTGGCGAGGTCCGCCTGGACGCCGGGGCTGGCGGGGTCGGCCATGGTCGCCATGAAGGTCGCAAAGCCATCGCGCGTGGCGGCGCTGGCGTCGGGAAGGGCTGCGGCATGGCCCCAGGCGTAGAGGGTGGCGATGAAGGCGGCGCAGAGAAGGAAGTGGAGAAGGAAGATGAGGAAGGCGCTCTTGACCAGCGCCATCGGCTCCTGTCGCACGAAACGGAGCGCGACAAGGCTGACCAGCGCGTAGATCGCCAAAATGTCGCCCCACCAGAGCAGCAGATAATGGGCCATGCCGATGGCGAAGAGCCAGCCCGCGCGGATCAACTGGCTGCGGCGACCGTCGCGCCCGGCCATTTCTTCCCGGTCGATCAGCAGCAGCATCGAGGCGCCGAACAGCATGGCGAACAGGCCGCGCATCTTGCCGTCGAACAGGATCAGGCTGCTGAGCCAAAAGGCAATGTCGCCGGTGCCGAGCGATCCCGATGCGGCCGGGTTGAAATAGGCCGATTGCGGCAGGGCGAAGGCGGTGATGTTCATCCACAGGATGCCCATCACCGCGCAGCCGCGCAGCACGTCCATGGCGGGGATGCGGGGGGATGTCATGGGAGCCATCCATGAAGGGGACTGGTCAGCGGCGCAAGCCTCTGCCAAGGCGCGTAGCCATGATTGATGCCCGCAAGCAACGGATCAGCGACGCCTTCGGCGCGGCGGCAGCGCATTATGATGACCATGCCGGGCCGCAACGGCAGGCGGCGGCGCTGGTGGCGGAGCTGGCTCAGCGGCAGAAGCCCGACGGGGTCGGGCGCATATTGGAGATTGGATGCGGCACCGGTTTCCTGACGCGCGACGTGCAGGCGCGCTGGCCGGGGGCGGAGATGGTGGTGACCGACCTGTCGCCGGGGATGCTGGAACAGGCGGCATCGCACGGCCATGTCGCGGGCCGTTTCCTGACGATGGACGGGGAAGCGCCGATTTTCGACGGGCCGTGGTTCGACCTGATCCTGTCCAGTCTGGCGTTTCAATGGTTCGATGATCTGGGCAGCGGAATATCGCGGCTGGCGGGGCTGTTGCGGCCGGGCGGGAGCCTGATCTTCTCGACCATGGGGCAGGGGAGTTTCGCGCGCTGGCGGGCGGCGCACGCGCGATGCGGGCTGGTGGCGGGGGTGCCGGACTATCCGACGCTGGACGAGCTGCGCGCGATGCTGGCGGGGTTCGGCGATGCGTTCGCCTTTGACGAGGAGTATGCGCTGGATTGCGGCGGGGCGCGCGGGTTGATCGCGCATTTGCGCGGTATTGGCGCGGTGGTGCCGGGCGCGGGGCGCGCGCCGCTTGTCCCGGGCGATTTGCGGCGGGTGATGGCGGCGTTTGAAGCCGCGGGCGGCGATGACGGCTATCAGATACTGTTCGGGCGGGTGACGCGATCAGCGCGCTGATTTGCGGATCATCAGTTTGAGGCCCGACCAGATGGCGTCGATGGCGCAGACCTTGACATCGACCAGATCGGTCGCGGGCAGGATGACGGCGCGGATCACGTCCTCGGTGATATCGGTCGGGACTTTGGAGGCCTTTTTGGGCCAGCTGATCCAGAGGAAGCCGGTGGGCGCTAGCAGCGGGCGGAGTGCGGCGATTTTCGCGGTCATGTCAGCGCGGTCGGTGACGAAGATATGGGCGGCGTCGATCGGCGCTTGCGGGTGGGGCAGGCGGATGACGCCAGAGTCGGCCAGTTCGGCCGCGACCGACGCGGGCATGGCATCCCACCAGGCGCGCTGGCCGGGTTTCAGGCTGAGCTTTTTGGCAAGTGGGGTGGTGGAGTAGCCGGTGGTCATGAGGCTTGGCTCCTTTAGGGATTTGCCCCCGTCTGTATAACCAGCTTCGTCGTTCCCGCGAAGGCGGGAGTCCAGCTTTCGTTGCGCGACTGGATTGGCGCGTGGTGCGACCAAGCTGCGCCAACAATGCCAATGTGCGAGCCGATAGTTGGGTCCCCGCCTGCGCGGGGACGACGGGGGACTAATCAGGTAAGCGCTCGAACCCCAAGCCTATTGCCAGATCATCCCAGTACGGGTTGCGGTCTTGAATCAGCGCAATTTTCCAGGCGCGGTTCCATTTTTTCACGCGCTTCTCGCGCAGGATGGCTTCGTCCATCGTGCCATGTTGCTCGAACCACATGAGGCGGTTGACGTTGTAATCATGGGTGAAGCCGGGGACGGCACCGGTGCGATGCTGGTGCAGGCGGGTGATGAGGTCTGATGTAACGCCGATATAGAGGGTGCCGTTGCGCTGGCTGGCCAGGATATAGACGCAAGGCTGGAGGATTCGCATTGCGTGGTTTTAACAATACCCGTCGTGTCCAAGGAAGTGGGAACCAAATTTCGTCCGGCGTTAGGGGCGGGGAGCGAAATAGGGTTGCGTTACGGCGGAGCGCGTTGCGCGTCGATTGTATCAAGGTGCGCAACGGGCGTTGGGTCCCCGCTTTTGCGGGGACGACGGAGGGCCTGCGTTCTTCCTTGTTCGTCATCCCCGCGGAGGCGGGGACCCAAGTTGGGCCATGCGCCTTTGGTCGTGGCTACCGGAGGTTTTCCAGAAGCGCGGCGCTTGGGGACCCACGAAGCAGCGCCTGCGTCAACGAACACTGCGATCGAAGGCGCTTCACGAGAGTTGGGGCCCCGCGTCCGCGGGGATGACGGGGGTTCGTGGGGTTGGGGTTAGAGTTCGCTGTCCATCAGTTTGGGGAAGAAGCCTTCATGCACGGCGCGCAGGTCGGTGAGGGGGACGCCCGCCACTTCCAGTCCGCCGGTAGTGCCGATGCGGACAGCGCCCGGAATGTCGATGCCTTGTGGCGCAGCAACGACGTACCGACCCTGATCTTCGCCAAAGGCGGAAGCCGTGGTGAGGGTGGTGTCGAGCTTTGCGCCGATCTTGCCCGCCAGCGCCATTTCCGTGATCGTGACGATCAGGCCGCCGTCGGCAATATCATGGACGGCATTGACGGTGCCTGCCGCGACCAGCGCGCGGATCGTGTCGGCGTTGGCGCGCTCGGCGGTCAGATCGACCCTGGGCGCTTCGCCCGCTTCACGTCCGGCGATTTCGCGCAGCCAGATGGACTGGCCCAGATGCGTGCCCAAAGCTCCTTCTGGCCCGCCGATCAGCCAGATGGCGTCGCCTTCATTCTTGAACGCCACCGTTGCCATCACATCGACATCCGCCAGCAAGCCAATCCCGCCGATCGCGGGTGTCGGCAAAATCGCGCTGCCGCCGCCGGTCGCCTTGCTCTCGTTGTAAAGCGAGACGTTGCCGCTCACGATCGGGAAGTCCAGTGCGCGGCAGGCGTCGCCCATGCCGTCGAGGCAGCCGGTCAGCTGGGCCATGATTTCGGGGCGCTGGGGGTTGGCGAAGTTGAGGCAGTTGGTGACCGCTAGCGGCGTCGCGCCGACGGCGGACAGGTTGCGGTAACATTCGGCGATCGCCTGCTTGCCGCCTTCATAGGGGTCGGCATAGCAATAGCGCGGGGTGCAATCGGTGCTGATCGCGATGCCCTTGTTCGATCCGTGGACGCGCACGACCGCGGCGTCGCCGCCGGGGCGCTGGACGGTGTCGGCGCCGACCATATGGTCATATTGCTCCCAGATCCAGCGACGGCTGGCGATGTCGGGGCTGCCCATCAGCTTAAGCAGGTCCGCGCCGATGTCGGTGCTTTCGGGGATGTCGCCGAGCGGCTTTACGCCCGACCAGGCTTTATAGTCGTCCACCGGCATGGAGGGGCGATCATAGAGCGGGGCGTCGTCGGCCAGCGGGGCGAGCGGAATGTCGCAGACGGTTTCGCCATGATGGACGAGGACCATGCGGCCCGTGTCGGTGACAGTGCCGATCACCGCGAAATCCAGTTCCCATTTGTGGAAAATGGCTTCGGCAAAGGCTTCGCGGCCGGGCTTCAGCACCATCAACATGCGCTCCTGACTTTCGGAGAGCATCATTTCATAGGCGGTCATACCGGTTTCGCGTTGCGGTACGGCGTCCATGTTGAGGAGCAGACCGACGCCGCCCTTGGACGCCATTTCGACGCTGGAGGAGGTGAGACCCGCCGCGCCCATATCCTGAATGGCAACGATCGCATCGGACGCCATGAGTTCCAGGCACGCCTCGATCAGCAGCTTTTCGGTGAAGGGGTCGCCGACCTGTACGGTGGGGCGCTTGGCGTCGGCGTCGTCGCCGAAATCGGCGCTGGCCATGGTCGCGCCATGGATGCCGTCGCGGCCGGTCTTGGAGCCGACATAGACGATGGAGTTGCCGACGCCTGACGCGGCCGAATAGAAAATCTTGTCGGTGTCGGCGATGCCCACGGTCATGGCGTTGACCAGGATATTGCCGTCATAGGCGGGGTGGAAATTGACTTCGCCGCCTACGGTCGGGACGCCGACGCAATTGCCATAGCCGCCAATGCCGCGCACAACGCCGCTGATCAGGTGGCGCATCTTGGGATGATCGGGCCGTCCGAAGCGCAGCGCGTTCATGTTGGCAATGGGGCGCGCGCCCATGGTGAACACGTCGCGCAATATGCCGCCAACGCCCGTTGCCGCGCCCTGATAGGGTTCGATATAGGACGGGTGGTTGTGGCTCTCCATCTTGAAGATCGCCGCCTGACCATCGCCAATGTCCACGACGCCGGCATTTTCGCCGGGGCCGCAGATGACCTGCGGTCCGGTGGTCGGCAGCTTCATCAGGTGGATTTTGGAGCTTTTATAGCTGCAATGCTCCGACCACATGACCGAGAATATGCCCAGTTCCGTGAGGTTCGGCTCGCGGCCGATCGCCTTCAGGACGCGGTCATATTCTTCCGGGCTGAGGCCATGTTCGGCGACGATATCCGGGGTGATGTGGGGAGCGGTGCTGGACATGTGCGCGCCTTTAGCTGGGCCAAGCGGGATTCACAATGGTGGGTGTGGGGGGGCGCGCAGCACCCGCGTCGAACCCCCTCTTCCAAGTGCGCCTAACCTCACTGCGTTCGGCAAGGCTTACTATCCTTCTCCCCAGCGGGGAGAAGGTAGGTGGGATAAGAAAAAGGCCGGACCTTTGGGAAGGTCCGGCCTGGGAAGAGGATGAGGCTGCGCGCGTCTTAGACGTGGCAGGCCTGGGCGCCCTTGCCGGGCACGGTGATGGTGACGTCGTCGCCCGTGCCGCTGACGGAAAAGCCTTCGGCGGTGAAGGGCTGGCCGACTTCGGCGGCCTTCAGCGTGGTGGCGGTGCCGCCCTTTTCGGTGCGCAGCTGGGCGGTCTTGTCGTCGCTCATAAAGTCGACGAAGATCAGGCTGTTATCCTTGCAGCGGAACTGCTTGTTGGCCTTGACCGACGGCGGCAGCTCGACCGGCGCGGCATTGGCCAGCTCGGCAGCCATCGGATCGGCAGGGCCGCCCACGACTTCGGGTTCGTCATTCTTGTTGCAGGCGGCCAGCAGGCTGAGCGAGGCAACGGCGATAAGGGGGAGATAAAATTTCATAGCGGTCCTTCTATGTGCACCTGCAACATGTTGCGTCAACGCAAAACTGCCCATAATCCACCATCGCTATCATATGACGTCATGACGGCACGATGACAGTCATGAAAGCAGGCACGAAAGCCGGTGTGATGGCTTGACCGGGGCGGCGGCGGCGGTCAATGCAGGGACATGGCAGACGATAGCAGCATAGCGCCCCCCGATCCAGCAACGCTCTCTTTCGAGGACGCCTTGCGCGCGCTCGAAACGATCGTGCGGCGGCTTGAAAGCGGCGACGTGCCGCTCGACGAGTCGATCTCGCTCTATGCGCAGGGCGAAGAATTGCGCAAACGCTGCACCGAGCGGCTGGCGGCGGCCGAAGCGCGGATCGCCAAGCTGACGATCGACGCCAATGGCGCTGTGACCGGCGCGCAGCCGTTCGGCACGGAGTGAGCGGCATGACCGGGGGAGAGGCGGCCTCCGCAGGGGCGTTGGTGACGGCGCGCGCGGCGGAAGTCGCGGCGGCGATCGACAGCGCGTTCGACCATCTGCTGAGCGTGCCGGACGATCCACGGGCGCGGCTCTATGAAGCGATGCGCCATGCTGCGATCGGCGGGGGCAAGAGGTTGCGGCCATTGCTGGTGCAGGCGACCAGCGACCTGTTCCATCTGTCGCGCGAATCGGCGCTGCGTGTCGGCCTGGCGATCGAGTGCATCCATGTCTATTCGCTGGTGCATGACGATCTGCCCGCGATGGACGATGACGACATGCGCCGGGGCAAGCCGACCGTTCACAAGGCGTTTGACGAGGCGACGGCGATATTGGCGGGCGACTGCCTGCACGATCTGGCGTTCCAGATCCTGTCCGACGAGGACACCCATCCCGACCCGTTCGTGCGGATCGAACTGGTGCGCGCGCTGGCGCTGGCGAGCGGCCCGGCAGGTATGGCGGGCGGGCAGATGATGGACCTGGAAGCGGAACATGCACGGTTTGACCTGGCCACCGTCACCCGGCTGCAAAATCTCAAGACCGGGGCGCTGATCGCCTTTTGCGTCGATGCTGCCGCGATCATGGCGCGAATCCCGGCGGACGCGCGCAAGGGGCTGCATGGCTATGCGCGCGACATTGGCCTGGCGTTCCAGATTGCCGACGATCTGCTGGATGTAGAGGGCGACGCGGCGCTGGCGGGCAAGGCGCTGGGCAAGGATGCGGCGGCCGGCAAGGAGACGTTCGTGTCGCTGCTGGGCGTCGATCGGGCGCGGGCGCAGGCGCATATGCTGGTCGATCAGGCCAAGGCGCATCTGCATGGCTATGGCGTCGAGGCGGACCTGCTGCGCGCCATTGCCGACTATATCGTGGAGAGGGATCGCTAAAGACCATGAGCAAGCAGCGCATCGGTGTCTATCCCGGCACATTCGATCCCATCACATTGGGGCATATGGACATCATCCGGCGCGGCGCGAAGCTGGTCGACCGGCTGGTCATCGGGGTGACCACCAACATCAGCAAGTCGCCGATGTTCAGCGATGAAGAGCGGCTGGAAATGGTGCGGCGCGAATGTGCCGGGATCGACGCGGACATCGTGGTCGTGGGCTTCAATTCGCTGCTGATGGACTTTGCCGAATCGCAGGGGGCCAGCGTCATCATTCGCGGGCTGCGCGCGGTCGCCGACTTTGAATATGAATATCAGATGGCGGGCATGAACCAGCAGATTAATGCCCGCGTCGAAACCGTGTTCCTGATGGCTGACGTGTGCCTGCAACCGATCGCTTCCCGGCTGGTCAAGGAAATCGCGCTTTATGGCGGGCCGATCCATAAATTTGTCGGGCCGGTGGTACGCGACGAGGTAGTGGCGCGGGTTGAAAAACTGGGGCGCAAAGGCAGCGCTTAATACCGCTCAGCCTGCGTTCAGTTGCCAATCGCGATCAGCGCGCTATCAGGACGGCCAAGATATTGAGGAAAGTAAGTCTCATGCGTTTCACCTGCGCGCTCAAGACCGTGGCGATCGGCATCGCCCTTACCGCGTCCGGCCTGGCCTATGCCCAGGGCGGCGGGGGCAAGGGCGACGATATGAAGAAGGCGGAGGCCGCGGCGCGGGCGGCGGAAAATGCCAAGTCGCTTGGCGGAGACCTGACCCCCAAGCTGCCACCGGCGGTGGTGCCGGCCGATCCGCAGAATATCTGGGACCTGGACCTGTCGAGCGGCGGGCGGGTGCGCATCCAGCTGCGCCCCGACATCGCGCCCGGCCATGTCGAGCGGATCAAGGAGCTGACGCGGCAGGGTTTCTATAATGGCCTTAAATTCCATCGCGTCATCCCCGGCTTCATGGCGCAGGGCGGCGATCCCAAGGGCGATGGCACCGGCGGTTCGACCCAGCCGGACCTGAAGGCCGAGTTCAACCCGATGCCGCATCTGCGCGGCACCGTGTCGATGGCGCGCGCGCAGGGCGAGGACAGCGCCAACAGCCAGTTCTTTATCGTGCTGTTGCCGCGGATGCAGCTCGATAAGAAATATACGGTGTTCGGCCGGGTGATCGAGGGCATGAATTATGTCGACGCGATCGCGCAGGGGGAGCCGCCCGCCAATCCGACCGTGATTTTGCAGGCGTCGATCGAGAGCGACGGCAAGCCGCCGGTGACCGCGCCGGTTGCGCCAGTCGCGCCGTCGATTATTGCCGCGCCGAAGAAATAATATAGTCCGCATCCACCATCGGCATCCTCCCCTTGTAGGGATCGTTGCGAAATTCGGATAGGCCAGCAAATCTTAGTCATTCCCGCGCAGGCGGGAATCCATCTCCTACCTTGTCGTCATGATTTTAGGGCCGGAGATGGATCCTCGCCTGCGCGGGGATGACGTGAAAATTTGTGAAGGATGAATTTCGCGATAATCCCCTTGCAGGGGAGGATCAGTTCAACGAAACGCCCTGGACCATGCGCGTAGACCTTTTCGATTTTGACCTGCCGCCGGAGAATATTGCGCTGCGGCCTGCTTCTCCGCGCGATAGCGCGCGGCTGTTGCTGGTGCCGGGCGAGGGTGATTTTGCTGACCTGAGCGTGCGTGACCTGCCGTCGTTGCTGCGGGCGGGCGATGTGCTGGTGTTCAACGACACGCGAGTCATTCCCGCCCAGTTGGAGGGGATGCGCGGCAATGCGCGGATCGGGGCGACGCTGCACAAAAGGCTGGGGCTGCGCCAGTGGCAGGCCTTTTTGCGCAATGCCAAGCGGGTGCGCGACGGTGAACGGATTGATTTTGGCGCGGGCGTGACTGCCATTGCCGGGCCGCGCGACGATGATGGCGGGGTGACGCTGAGCTTCGAGGGCGAAGAGCCGGTCGAGGTGCTGCTGGAGCGGGCGGGGCGGATGCCGCTGCCACCCTATATCGCCAGCAAGCGCCCGACCGACGAACGCGATCGGGCCGATTACCAGACCATGTTCGCGCGGGAGGATGGCGCGGTGGCAGCACCCACGGCGGCACTGCATTTCACGCCGGAACTGATGGCAGCGCTGGCCGAACGGGGCATCGCGACCGAGACGCTGACGCTGCATGTGGGCGCGGGCACCTTCCTGCCGGTCAAGGCGGACGACACCGACGATCACCGGATGCACGCCGAATGGGGGCGGATCGAGGCGGCGACGGCGGATCGGCTGAATGCCGCGCGGGCGGCTGGCGGGCGGCTGATTGCGGTTGGCACCACCAGCCTGCGCCTGCTGGAAAGCGCGGCGGGGGAGGACGGGATCATTCGCGCCTTTGCCGACGAGACCCGCATTTTCATCACGCCGGGCTACCGGTTCCGGGCGATTGACGGGCTGATGACCAATTTTCATCTGCCCAAATCGACCTTGTTCATGCTGGTGTCGGCGCTGATGGGGACGGAGCGGATGCGGGCGGCCTATGATCATGCGATCGGGTCGGGCTATCGTTTCTACAGCTATGGCGATTCTTCGCTGCTGCTACCGTGACGCCGGGATGATCGGGGGCAGATTTCTGTGCTAGGCCAACGCGCATGAGCAAGCAGGCGGGAAGCGAAGACGGGGTGCGATCGCGGCGCGACGAGATACTCGCGGTCGCGGCGCAGCTGTTCGCGCGCAAGGGCTATCGCGGCACGTCGATGCGCGACATTGGCGAGGCGTCGGGGGTGCTGGGCGGGTCGCTCTATCACCATATCAAGTCCAAGGACGCGCTGTTCGTCGAGTTGCACAATGGCGCGCTGGATGCGGCTGAGGCGCGGATCGCGGCGGCGGTGGCGGAAGCGGCCGGTCCCTGGGACAGGCTGGAGGCAGCGTGCGTGGCGCTGCTGGAGGTGCAACTGGCGCCCGATTCGCTGACGATGCCGATGATGAATGATTTTCGCGAAGTGCCCGATGATGTCCGGGCGCAACTGGTGGCGCGGCGCGACCGGTTCGAGCAGTTGTTCCGGGCGATCGTTGATGACCTGCCGCTACCCGCGGCGATCGACCGGTCCATCTATCGCAACCTGCTCCTGTCGCAGCTCAATGCGGCGGCGGACTGGTTCCGGCCCGGCCGCCTGACCCCGCGCGAGATTGCCGAGCAAGTCGCGCGGCTGTTCCGGCACGAGGGTTAGTCCCGCCGGGCCAGCGCCACGGGCAATTCGCTGCGCAACAGGTCGAGCAGGCCGGTGATCTTGGGCAGCAGGTGGCGGCGCTGGGGATAGACGGCCCAGATCGGTTCATCCTCCATCGCGAAATCGGCGAGCAGCGGCACCAGCGCGCCGGACGCGATATGGGGCAGGACGTAAAATTCCGGCAGCTGGCATATGCCCATCCCCGCGACCGCTGCCTGCGCCACCGCCGCGCCGCTGTTGCAGCGCCAGCGGCCGCGCGGGCGGATGGTTTCGACCCGGCCCCAGGAGCGGAACTGCCAGCTGGTTGCCGTGCCGATCAGGCAGTCATGATGGGCCAGATCGGCAATGGCGTTGGGCGTGCCGCGTACGGCGAGATAGGCAGGGGCGGCGCAGGTGTAGAGGGTGCGCGAGGCGATGTGGGTGCCGATCAGGCGGCTGTCGGCCAGCGTGCCGGTGCGGATCGCCATGTCATAACCCTCGCCGATCAGGTCCACCACCCGGTTGGTCAGCTCTATCGTGACAGTGAGTTTGACATAGCGCGTGGCAAATTCACGGACGATGGGGGCGATGAAGCGCTCTCCCATCGCGGTCGAGCAGGTGATGCGCAGGTCACCCTGCGGTTCAGCCCCTTCGCTGATGAGGGCGATGGCTTCGTCCCGTTCGGTGACGATGCGGCTGCAATGATCGTAGAAAAGGCGGCCCGTGTCGGTCAGTCGCACGGTGCGGGTGGTGCGGTGGAAGAGCGGCCGTTGAACCCGATTTTCCAGCGCGGCGATGGCACGGCTCATATGGGTGGTGGAGAGGCCGAGCGCGTCGGCTCCGCCCTTGAAGCTGCCGGTGGTCGCCACGGCGACAAATTCGTCGATCCCATCCCAGCCGCGCATGGATTGTCCCTTATATGAAATAATGAATTGCAAAAATCCTTCCTTATCGCGCGGGTGGGATATTGCTAGGGCGGGACAGCATCATATCAGGAGCTTTCCCATGAAAACCCGCGCCGCCGTCGCCTTTGAAGCCAAGAAGCCGCTGGAGATTGTCGAAGTCGATCTGGAAGGGCCGAAGGCGGGCGAAGTGCTGGTCGAAATCATGGCAACCGGCATCTGCCATACCGACGCCTATACGCTCGACGGGTTCGACAGCGAGGGTATCTTTCCGTCGATCCTGGGGCATGAGGGTGCGGGGATCGTGCGCGAGGTCGGGCCAGGCGTCACCAGCGTGAAGCCGGGCGACCATGTCATCCCACTCTACACGCCCGAATGTCGCCAGTGCAAAAGCTGCCTGAGCGGCAAGACCAACCTGTGCACCGCGATCCGCGCGACGCAGGGCAAGGGGTTGATGCCCGACGGTACGACGCGCTTTTCCTACAAGGGCCAGCCGATCTTTCACTATATGGGCTGTTCGACCTTCTCCAACTTCACGGTTCTGCCCGAAATCGCGGTCGCGAAAATCCGCGAGGACGCGCCGTTCGACAAGAGCTGCTATATCGGCTGCGGCGTGACCACGGGCGTGGGCGCGGTGGTGAACAGCGCCAAGGTGACGCCGGGGTCCAACGTCATCATCTTTGGCCTGGGCGGCATTGGCCTGAACGTCATTCAGGGCGCCAAGCTGGTCGGCGCGGACATGATCATCGGCGTCGACATCAACGACAGCAAGGAAGAATGGGGCCGCCGGTTCGGCATGACCCACTTCGTCAATCCCAACAAGGTGGAGGGCGACATCGTCCAGCATCTGGTCGCGCTGACCGATGGCGGGGCGGACTATACGTTCGATTGCACCGGCAATACCGGGGTGATGCGCACCGCGCTGGAAGCCTGCCACCGCGGCTGGGGCGAGAGCATCATCATCGGCGTTGCTGAAGCGGGCAAGGAAATCAGCACCCGCCCGTTCCAGCTGGTCACCGGCCGGGTATGGAAGGGCAGCGCGTTCGGCGGGGCCAAGGGCCGGACCGACGTGCCCAAGATTGTCGACTGGTATATGAACGGCAAGATCGAGATCGACCCGATGATCACCCATGTGCTGAGCCTGGAGGAGATCAACAAGGGGTTCGACCTGATGCACGTGGGCGAGAGCATCCGTTCGGTCGTGGTGTTCTAATGGAGACGGTTTCGGAAAATCGCGCCTTTGGCGGGGTGCAGGGCGTTTACGCCCATGCCTCCGCCAGCACCGGCACCGACATGCTCTTTTCCGTGTTCGTGCCGCCGCATGAGGCGGGGGCGAAGCTGCCGGTGGTCTGGTATCTGTCGGGGCTGACCTGCACCCATGCCAATGTGACCGAGAAGGGCGAGTTTCGGGCGCTCTGCGCGGAACTGGGGCTGATCTTCGTTGCGCCCGATACATCGCCGCGCGGTGAGGGTGTCGCGGATGACCCGCAAGGCGCTTATGATTTCGGGCTGGGCGCTGGCTTTTATGTCGATGCGACGGAAGCGCCCTTCGCTGCCCATTACAGGATGTGGTCCTATGTGACCGAGGAATTGCCTGCGCTGATCGCGGAGGCGTTTCCCGCCGATATGGGACGGCAGTCGATCATGGGCCATTCGATGGGCGGGCATGGGGCGCTGACCATCGGGCTGACTTACCCTGAGCGTTTCAGCGCGGTATCGGCCTTCGCGCCGATCGTTGCGCCTAGCCAGGTGCCGTGGGGGCAGAAGGCGCTGGGCGGCTATCTTGGCGACGACAAGGTGGCATGGCGCAAGCATGATGCGGTCGCGCTGATCGAGGATGGCGCGCGGGTTGATGCGCTGCTGGTCGATCAGGGCGGGGCGGATGCGTTTCTGGAGAATGAATTGCGGCCGGAATTATTGCGCGCGGCGTGTGAGGCAGCGGGGATCGACCTGACGCTGAATGTGCGCGAGGGCTATGACCATAGCTATTATTTCATCTCCACCTTCATGGCGGATCATCTGCGCTGGCACGGAGCGCGGTTGCGCTGACATGATTTTTGTCCCCTCCCCTTAAGGGGAGGGGTTTTTACGGATCATTTCTCGATCTGGCTGACGTCCCGCACCGCGCCTTTGGCGGCGTTGGTGGTCATGGCGGCGTAGGCACGCAGGGCCGGGGAGACTTCGCGCTTGCGGCCAAAGGGCTTCCACGCCTTGACGCCCATTTTCTCCATTTCGGCGCGGCGTTCGGCCAGCAGGGCATCGTCCAGGTCCAGCTTGATGACGCGGTTGGGAATATCGATGACGATCGGGTCACCGGTCTGGACGAGGGCGATCAGGCCGCCTTCGGCTGCTTCGGGGGAGACATGGCCGATCGACAGGCCTGACGTGCCACCGGAGAAGCGCCCGTCGGTGATGAGGGCGCATTCCTTGCCCAGCCCCTTGGATTTCAGATAGCTGGTCGGATACAGCATTTCCTGCATACCCGGCCCGCCCTTTGGGCCTTCATAGCGGATGACGACGACGTCGCCGGCCTTCACTTCATTGCCCAAAATGCCTGCGACCGAGGCGTCCTGGCTTTCATAGACGCGCGCGGTGCCGTGGAAGGTCAGGATCGAATCATCGACGCCCGCCGTCTTGACGATGCAGCCTTCGGGGGCGAGGTTCCCGTAGAGGACGGCGAGGCCGCCATCCTTGGAGAAGGGGTGTTCGGCCGAGCGGATCACGCCCTTTTCACGGTCGATATCCAGTTCCTCCCAGCGGGCGGACTGGCTGAACGCGGTCTGGGTCGGGACGCCGCCGGGGGCGGCGCGGAAGAAGTTGCGGACTTCATCGCTATTGGTGCGGCCAATGTCCCAGCGGGCCAGCGCGGCGGCCATGGTGGGGGCGTGGACGGTCGGCAGGCTGGTGTCGACCAGCCCCGCGCGCTCCAGTTCGCCCAATATCGCCATGATGCCACCGGCGCGGTGGACATCCTCCATATGCACGTCCTGCTTGGCGGGCGCGACCTTGCACAGGCAGGGGACGCGGCGGGACAGGCGGTCAATATCGGCCATGGTGAAATCGACCCCGCCTTCATGCGCGGCGGCGAGCAAATGGAGGACGGTGTTGGTCGAGCCGCCCATGGCAATGTCCAGGCTCATGGCGTTTTCGAACGCGGCGAAGCTGGCGATGGTGCGCGGCAGGGCGGTGGCGTCATCCTGTTCATACCAGCGCTTGGCGAGATCGACGATGACATGGCCGGCTTCGCGGAACAGGCGCTCGCGATCCGAATGGGTGGCCAGTGTCGATCCGTTGCCGGGCAATGAGAGGCCCAATGCTTCGGTCAGGCAGTTCATCGAATTGGCGGTGAACATGCCGGAGCAGCTGCCACAGGTCGGGCAGGCGGAGCGTTCGATGGTTTTGACTTCTTCGTCGGTATAGCTTTCGTCGGCGGCGACGACCATCGCATCAACCAGATCGAGCGCCACTTCCTTGCCGCGCATCACGACCTTTCCCGCCTCCATCGGGCCGCCGGAAACGAACACGGCAGGGATGTTCAGGCGCATCGCGGCCATCAACATGCCGGGCGTGATCTTGTCGCAGTTGGAGATGCAGACCATCGCGTCGGCGCAATGGGCGTTGACCATATATTCGACGCTGTCGGCGATCAGATCCCGGCTTGGCAAGGAATAGAGCATCCCGCCATGGCCCATGGCGATGCCGTCATCGACCGCGATGGTGTTGAATTCCTTGGCGACGCCGCCTGCGGCCTCAATCTCGCGGGCGACGAGTTGGCCCAGGTCTTTGAGGTGAACATGGCCCGGCACGAACTGGGTGAAGCTGTTGACGACGGCGATGATCGGCTTGCCGAAATCCTCATCCTTCATGCCCGTCGCGCGCCACAGGCCGCGCGCGCCCGCCATGTTGCGGCCGTGGGTGGTGGTTCTGGAGCGATAGGCCGGCATGGTCGGTGTCCCTGAAAAGATAATCCTCTTGGGGCCGCTTTATACCCGTTGGGATTGGGTGTGAAATATATTATTGATGGCCTATTAGGTCGCAGGACATATGAAATATGGATATTCGCCAGTTGCGGCATTTTGTCACGGTCGCCGATACGCTGCATTTCGGGCAGGCGGCGGAACGGCTGCGCATGACCCAGCCGCCGCTGAGCCAGTCGATCCTGATGCTGGAGCGGGAACTGGGCGCGGCGCTGTTTGCGCGGACCAAGCGGCGAGTGGCGCTGACCCCGTTCGGGGCGCAATGGCTGGAGCAGGTGCGCCCGGCGATCGCGGCGATCGACGCGCTGCCCGAAACGGCGCGGCAGTTGCGGGAGGGGCGGGCCGGGCATCTGGCCTTATCCTTCGTCAGCACCGCCGATTATAGTGTGCTGCCCGCGCTGGTGCGGCGCTATGCTGCGCTGTTTCCGCAGGTCGAAATCCGCCTGACCGAGGCGACCAGCGATGTGCAGATACCGGCACTGCTGGCGGGGCAGGCCCATGCGGGCATATTGATCCCGCCTGCTGACACGCCTTTGCCGCCGGAGCTTTGCTATCGCCGGTTGATCCGCGAGCCGCTGGTCGCGGCGCTGCCGGAGCAGTGGGTGGAGACGGGGGCGATCGATGCCGACGCCATCGTGTCATTGCCGCTGATCCTGTTCCCGCGCGCGGTGGCGCCTGCCTTCCACGATCTGGTCACTGGCTATTATACGGCGCGGGGCGGGCAGGCCAATATCGTGCAGCAGGCGATCCAGATGCAGACGATCATCAGCCTGGTGTCGGCGGGACTGGGGATTGCGCTGGTTCCGGCATCGCTGCGCAATCTGGCGCGCGCGGGGGTGGTCTATGCCGATCTGGGCGACGCGCCGATGCTGGAAACCGGGCTGGCGTGGCGGCGGGACGATGAGACGCCCACGTTGCGCCAGTTTCTGGAACTGGCGCAGGCGGGGTGAGGGGATCGCTGCGGCGGGCTTTACCGCCGGGCGCTGCTGCGCCTAGAGCAAGGGCATGACGATAGAGGATGATGCAGGTCGCCCCGCCGCGACGGTGGTGATCGTGCGGGACCGACCCGATGGGCCGCCCGACATATTGATGATGGAGCGGGCATCGACCATGGCCTTTGCGGCGGGTGCGCTGGTGTTTCCCGGCGGGGGCGTGGACGCGCATGACCGGCAGCTTGCGGCGCGGATCGACCATGGGCTGGACCTGGACGAGGCGGCGGCGCGGATCGCGGCGATTCGCGAGACGATCGAGGAAAGCGGGCTGGGCGTGGGCCTGGATGGGGGGCTGGCGGGCGCGGTCGATGGCGCGGTGGTGGTCTCGATCCGGCAGGGGTTGCTGGGCGGGGCGGTGCTGGGTGATCTGCTCGACGCGCATGGGGTGGCGCTGGCGCTTGACGCATTGACGCCCTTTGCCCGCTGGCACCCCGCGCCGTTCGAGAAGGCGATCCGGGTCTATGATACGCGCTTCTATCTGGCGCGCGCGCCAGATGGGCAGGAGGCGATCGCCGACGCGACCGAGAATGTGCATCTGTTCTGGAGCAGTGCGGCGGCAACGCTGGCGCGGTGCGATGCGGGAGAGGGACATGTCATCTTCCCGACCCGCCGCAATCTGGAACGGTTGGCGCTGGCCGGGAGCCATGCCGATCTGGTCACCCATGCCGCCGCCCATCCGGTGGAGAAGGTGCGGCCATGGCTGGAGGATCGCGATGGGGAGCGGCATTTGTGCATCCCCGATCATCTGGGTTATCCGGTCACGTCGGAACCTTTACGGCAGGCCCGGCGTGGTTAGGGGATGCGTCGAGTTCACCTGATCCTGCGCCGTTGCCTGCTATGGGGCGGCCTGCTGTGTCTGATATTGCTGGGCTATGCGATGGTGCGGCAACGACCACAGGATCTGCCCTGGACTGATATCGACCTTGATCAGCCGATCGGGCTGTTCACCGGGCGCAAGCTGGCGGCGCTGACGGGGGAGAGGGCGCAATGCCTGGCGCTGCTGGAGCGGGCGGGTGTGGCCTATAGCGCGATGCAGCCGGGCGGATCGGGACAGTGCGTTTATGATGACGCAGTGCGGCTGAAGGCGGAGCGTGGGGCGGTGGCGCTGTCCCCGGCAGCGGTTGCACCATCCTGCCCGGTGGTCGCGGCGCTCAAGCTGTGGGAGTGGCAGGTGGTGCAGCCTGCCGCGCAGCGCATCTATGGCCAGCCGGTTGCGTCGATGCGGCATTTTGGCAGCTATAGCTGTCGGCGCATGTATGGGCGCAGCGCTGGCGACTTGAGCGAACATGCGACTGCCGACGCGATCGACATATCGGCGTTCGTGCTTGCGGACGGGCGGCAGGTGAGCGTGCTGAACGACTGGGATGGCAAGGCCAGGGACGCGGAATTTCTGCGCGCGGTGCGGGATGGCGCGTGCGACCTGTTTTCGACGGTGCTGTCGCCCGATTATAATGCTGCGCACCGCGATCATTTCCATCTGGATCAGGCGGAACGCGGTGCGACCGGGTGGCGGGCGTGCCGGTAGAGTGGTCCTCCCCAAGCAAGCTTGGGGAGGAATTTATTGGCCGAAGCCGCTTTCGCGCGCCAGCGCCACGGCTTCGCGGGCGGCTGCCAGCAACGCGCCGCTTTTGGCTTCGCATTCGCGCTGTTCATATTCGGGGGTCGAGTCCGCGACGATCCCGGCGCCTGCCTGGACGTGCATGACGCCGTCTTTCAGGACGGCGGTGCGCAGGACGATGCAACTGTCCATATTGCCGTCCGGGCCGAAATAGCCGACCCCGCCTGCATAGGCGCCGCGGGTTTCGGGTTCCAGTTCGGCGATGATCTCGCAGGCGCGAACCTTGGGCGCGCCCGATACCGTCCCGGCCGGGAAGCCTGCGAACAGCGCGTCGATCGCGTCCTTGTCCGGCGATAGCTGGCCGACGACGTTGGAGACGATGTGCATGACATGGCTGTAAAATTCGACGCTGTAGCTGTCGGTCACGGTCACGCTGCCAGCGGTCGCGACGCGGCCGACATCGTTGCGGCCAAGGTCCAGCAGCATCAGATGTTCGGCCCGCTCCTTGGGATCGGACAGCAGGCTTTCGCGGTTGGCGGCGTCCTCTACCGCATTTTTGCCGCGTGGGCGGGTGCCAGCGATCGGGCGGATCGTGACTTCGCCGTCGCGGGCGCGGACCAATATCTCAGGCGACGAGCCGATCAGCGCGAAGCCGGGCAGGTCGAGATAATAGAGGAAGGGCGAGGGATTGATCCGCCGCAGCGCACGATAGAGGGCGATCGGCGGCAGGGTGAAGGGGCTGGTGAAACGCTGCGCCAGCACGACCTGAAATATGTCGCCCGCGACGATATAATCCTTGGCCTTGGTCACCATGGCGGCATAGCGGCCCGGCTCCAGCACCGGGGTGACCGCGATGTCAGCCATGTCCACCGGTGGGGGCGTGGCGGGCAGCGGGGCGGCGAGGCGTGCGGCGGTGGCGTCGATGCGTTCGAGCGCGGCGTCGATCGCCCGATCAGCAGCGCCTTCGGCGTCGGTAAAGCTGCCCTTCCACACCGGCGCGACGAGATAGAGGGCGTCGGCCAGCCGGTCGAACACCAGGATCACGGTCGGGCGCACGAACAGCATGTCGGGCAGGGCGATGGGGTTGGGGGCAGGGCGGGGCAGTTTTTCGACCAGTCCGACCGTTTCATAGCCGAAATAGCCGACCAGGCAGGCCAGCGCTGCGGGCAGAGCGGGATCGAGTTCCGCGCGACATTCGGCGACCAACGACCGCAGCGCGGTCAGCGCGTCCGCCTCAACCGGCTCGAACGCATTGCGGTCGGTTGCCCATTGGCGGTTGATCTGGGCCATGTTGCCATCGGCGCGGAAGATGAGGTCGGGGGCCAGACCGATCAGGCTGTGGCGGCCACGCACCGCGCCGCCCTCCACCGATTCCAGCAGGAAGTCGCCGCGGTCCGCCTCGAACAATTTGAGCGCGGCTGAAATCGGCGTGTCGGTGTCGGCAATCTGCCGCCGCCACACCAGCGCCGATTCGCCCCGCGCCAGCGCCGCGCGCGCCGAAGCGATGCCGTCCCCGCCCGTCAAACCCATATTACTGCCCGCCGCTGTTGGTGGCGGTCAAGGCCGCGCGGGCCTCTGCCACCGCCTTGGCGTTGCGGGTCACGCCCAGTTGTTTTTCGACCGCGCGCTCGAATTGCTGGCCATATTCCTGGCCGACGACTTCGCCGAGCTGGTCGCGCACCTGCTTCAACAGTTCGGGCTGACCCTTGGCATCGCCGCGCTGGATGGCGTTCAATTGCACCACGAAGGTGCCGCGATCCTGCCCTATGGGGAGCGTCTTGACCGTGTTAGCCGCCATCGAAAAGAGAATGGCGACTTCGGCCGGGGGACGCTGCTCCCCGCGCATGATGTCGGCGCGGCGGCCGCCCAGCACTTGCGGCGCGGGCAGCTTGACGCCGACGGCCGCGACGGCATCGGCCAGTTTCATGCCCTTGGCGACCTTGGCCCGGATATCCTCGGCGACCTTCTTGGCTTTTTGATTGCCCTGATTGAGCTTGTACTGCGCCTGCACCAGCGGCTTGACCTTGGCCAGCGGCGGCGGCGCAGCGGCCACGATCTCTCCGGCGGCGATCAATGCATAGCGCTTGTCCGGGGTGATCGGCACCAGCTGCGCGTCGTCGTCCGCGTTCATCGCGAAGGCAGGGGCAATGAGCGGTTGCAGGTCGGCGGAGGGGACATAGGCCGAATCCTCGACCTGCTTGCCGGTGGCGAGCAGCAGCGGGCTGGTTTCGAGTTTCAGGCCATTATCCTTGACCACTTCCTCAAACGTGCCGCCATCGGCAATCTGGTCCTCCAGCTTGCCGGTCAATTCGGTCAGCAGCGTCTTTTCCTTTTGCGCGCGCAGCGTCTCGACAAGTTCGCCCCGCACCGAGGCGAGCGGGCGGGCGGGGGTCTCGGTGATCGCGGTCACGCGCAGCACGACCCAGCCCAGCGACCCGCGCACGGGACCGACCAGATCGCCCTGTTTGGCGGCAAAGGCGGCGTCGGCAATGGCCTTGCCCGCCGATGCGGTGAGTGCGGCCTGGCTCTGGTCGGCCAGCGTCAGCGCTTCCAGGCCCGCGCCCTTTGCCGCGGCGGACAGCGTCGTGCCGCCCTTGACCTGATCGGCGATCGCCTTGGCCGCTGCCTGCGTCGGCAGCACCAGTTGCTCGATGCTGCGGTTTTGTTTCGCGGCATAGGCGGCCTTGTTCTGATTATAGGCGGCGGCGATTTCCGCTTCGCTGGGCTGTGAGGCCTGCACGAAACGCTGCGCGTCGATCACCGCGTAACGGATGCGGCGCTGTTCGGGAATGGTGAAGCGGTCGGCGTTACGCTTGTAATAATCGGCCAGTTGCGCGTCGGTCGGTGCCTTGTCGTCAAGGAAGGCGACCGCCGGGATTGCCGCGATCGTGCCTTGCCGTGCTTCGAGCAGCAGCGAGGCATAGGGCAGCACCAGAGAGTCGGAGAGCTTGACGCCAAGCCCCACCGGACCCAGCAATTGGCGCTGGAGGATTTCGCGGCTGATATCGTCGCGCAGCGCCTGTTCGGTGATGCGTTCGCGGATCAGCAGCGATCGGAAATTATCCTGGCTGAAATTGCCCGCTGCGTCCTGAAAAGCGGGGATCTGCGCAATCTGTGCATCGACCAGCCGCTTGGAGATATGCACGCCCTGATCGTCGGCAAAGGCGCGCAGCGTGAGGGACGCGACCAGCTGGTCGAACACCTGTGTCGCGCCGCCCTGCGCGAAGAAATCACCGATCAGCAGGCCGGGATTGGATTTGCGGGCATTTTCATAGACGCGCTGGATACGGTCCTGCACTTCGTTTTGCGACAGCTTGTGGCTGCCCGCCTTGGCCGCCGTGCCGCCACCGCCGGTCAGGCTGCTGCCGAACTGGCCGCTGGACAGATCGCCCAGAACGAAGGCACCGGCGATGACCGCCAGGAAGAGGATCGCAAAGACCGCGCCGAACCTGGAGCGAATGAAGCGGCGAAAGACAGCAAGCATGAAAATGTCCGAACAGCGGGCGTGATGGCGGTCGCTTTAAGGCGGTATAGGCGCGGCGGCAAGCGCCCACGGTCATGCAAGCTCTGGCGTAGCCGGTCTGGACAAATCTCCCCGCCCCGTTCATCGCGAGAGGGCGTGCAGCAAAAACAAATATGGGGAAATATAATCCATGAACAGGCGTAAACTCGTCGTGGGCAACTGGAAGATGAATGGCCTTAAGGCGCATCTGGGGGAAGTCGAAGCGATAGGCGGCATCGCGGCCGATCATCCGGGGGTGGATGTAGGACTATGCGTACCCGCGACATTGATCGCGGCGGCGGCGCAGGTTCGGGGCGGCGCCTTTATCGGGGCGCAGGATTGTCACATGAACGCCAGTGGCGCGCATACCGGTTGCCTGTCGGGGGCGATGCTGGCCGAAGCGGGCGCGAGCTGGACGATCGTTGGCCATAGCGAGCGGCGGCAGGAGCAGGGCGAGAGCGATGGCGACGTTGCGGCCAAGGCGCTGGCGGCCAAGGCGGCGGGGCTGAACGTCATCCTATGTGTGGGCGAAAGTCTGGACGTGCGCGACGCGGGCGACGCCGAAGCGGTCGTGTCGGCGCAGTTGCTGGCATCCTTGCCTGATGGCGCGGCGGCCGACTGGCTGGCGATTGCCTATGAACCCATTTGGGCGATCGGCACCGGGCGGATTCCGACGATGGAGGCGGTCGACGCGATGCACCGGGCGCTGCGCGATGCGCTGGCCAGCCGGATCGGCGGGCAAGCCGACGGGATGCGTATTCTTTATGGCGGGTCGATGAATGGCGACAATGCGGCCGAGTTGCTGGCCATCGCGGACGTTGATGGCGGGCTGGTCGGCGGCGCAAGCCTGACGGCAGGCAAGTTCGCGCCGATTATCGCGGCGGCTGGGTAATCCGACATCCGTTCGGGCTGAGCGAAGTCGAAGCCTTGTGCTGAGCGGAGCGAAGCAGCTTCGCCTGCGGCTCAGCAGAGCCCTTCGACTTCGCTCAGGGCGAACGGATTTGGAATCGAGTCAGATACCCATGGTTGCCCCCGCGTCGCTTCATCGCTATGTGCGCGGCAACGCACCCCATTTCCGGACAGAACCCGTCGCATGTTCACTTTCCTTCTCGTCGTGCAGGCGATCATCGCCGCCCTGCTGGTTACCGTCATCCTGATGCAGAAGTCGGAAGGCGGCGGTCTGGGCGTGGGCGGCAGCCCAGCGGGCTTCATGTCGGCGCGCGGCGCGGCGGATTTCCTGACGCGATCGACCACGGTGCTGGCGACGATCTTCGTCACTCTGTCCATCGTCATGGCGGTGATCGCGTCGGTGCGTCATGCCCCCAGCGACATCGACACGTCGCTGGTCAAGCAGGCGCCGGTTACGCAGAACGCGCCGGCCACCAGCGCTGACCCGTTGGCGGGTGCGGCGAATGCGGCCAGCAACGGCGCTGTTCCGCTCGCCAACTAAACCGTTCACCGACATTCCCGAATATTTTTTAAGCGTGCGTGGATTCGCGCGCTTGCTCTTTGTTGTTCTGAAAGGCTAGGCCTCTTCTCCCATGACGCGGTATATTTTCATCACCGGCGGCGTGGTCTCCTCGCTTGGTAAAGGCCTGATGGCCGCATCCCTGGCAGCGCTGTTGCAGGCGCGGGGCTATCGCGTGCGAATCCGCAAGTTCGATCCCTATCTGAACGTCGATCCCGGCACGATGTCGCCCTATCAGCATGGCGAAGTCTATGTGACCGACGACGGCGCGGAGACGGATCTGGACCTGGGCCATTATGAGCGCTTTACCGGCGTTTCCGCGCGCCAGAGCGACAATGTGACGCAGGGTCGCGTCTATCAGACGATCATCACCAAGGAACGGCGCGGCGACTATCTGGGCGCGACGGTGCAGGTCATCCCGCACGTCACCGACGAGATCAAGGCGTTCGCGCTGGCCGATACCGACGATATCGATTTCGTGCTGTGCGAGATAGGCGGGACCGTCGGCGACATCGAATCGCTGCCCTTCATGGAGGCGATTCGCCAGCTGCATAATGATCTGGATCGCGGCCAGTCGATCTTCGTCCATGTGACGCTGGTGCCGTACATTGCTGCGGCGGGTGAGCTTAAGACCAAGCCGACCCAGCATAGCGTGCGCGAACTGACCTCGCTGGGTATCCAGCCCGACATATTGCTGTGCCGCTGCGAACATCCGTTGCCGGAAAGCGAACGGCGCAAGATTGCGCTCTTCTGCAATGTGCGGCCCGAGGCGGTCATTCCTGCGCTCGACGCCAGCAGCATCTATGGCGTTCCCGCCCAATATCATGCCGAAGGTCTGGACGCCGAAGTGCTGCGCGCCTTTGGTATCGAGGGTGCGCCCGTGCCGTCGCTGGAGCGGTGGGACGACATTATGGATCGGCAGCAAAACCCGGAAGGCGAAGTCACGATCGGCGTGGTAGGCAAATATGTCGGCCTGCCCGACGCCTATAAATCGCTGCACGAGGCGCTGACCCATGGCGGT
Organism: Sphingobium sp.; assembly: GCA_023266575.1. GTDB lineage: Bacteria > Pseudomonadota > Alphaproteobacteria > Sphingomonadales > Sphingomonadaceae > Sphingobium. The sequence continues at coordinate 207,375 of JAHFPV010000002.1, read as the reverse complement.
TTTGCCAATCGGGTGAAGGTGAAGATCAAGTGGATCGACGCCGAACTGTTCGAGAAGGGCGACGATGTCGCCGCTTTTTTGGAGCCGATGCACGGCATTTTGGTCCCCGGCGGCTTTGGCGTGCGCGGGTCCGAAGGCAAGATCGCCAGCGTCAAATTTGCGCGTGAACGCAATGTACCCTTCTTTGGCATTTGCCTGGGGATGCAGATGGCCTGCATCGAGGGTGCGCGCAATACAGCGGGCATCGCGGCCGCCTCCACCACCGAATTTGGCGAGACGACCGAGCCGGTCGTGGGCCTGATCACCGAATGGATGAGCGCGGAAGGCCTACAGAAGCGGACCGCCGAAACCGATCTTGGCGGCACGATGCGGCTGGGGGCTTATCCGGCGAAACTGACCGGCAACAGCGTGGTCGCGGGCATCTACGGCACCGACGAGATTAGCGAGCGGCATCGCCATCGCTATGAAGTCAATGCAGGCTATCGCGAACCGCTGGAAAAGGGCGGCCTGATCTTTTCCGGCATGTCGCCCGACGGCACGCTGCCCGAAATCGTCGAGCGGCCCGACCATCCCTGGTTTGTCGGCGTGCAGTTCCACCCGGAGCTGAAATCCAAGCCGTTCGACCCGCATCCGCTGTTCGCCAGCTTCATCGAGGCGGCGGTCAAGCAGAGCCGGTTGGTTTGAGGACAGGCTTCTGGTGATTGATGCGACTCCTCCCCCTTGAGGGGGAGGTTGGGTGGGGGTGTGCCGACGCTAGCATCGACGCTCGGCTTTGCCTCGCTCCCCCTCCCCCGGCCCCTCCCCGCCGGGGAGGGGAGATATGTCGCATCACCCCGCAGGCGTGAGTTTCAGCAATCGACCCTGCGATCCGTCGTCGCCATCCTCCAGCACCCAGAGCGCGCCGTCCGGGCCTTGTTCGACTTCGCGGATGCGCGCGCCCATGTCCCACTGGTCGGCCTTGCTGGCCTTGTCGCCATCCAGCTTGACCCGGACCAGCGCCTTGCTGGACAGGCCGCCGATGAAGAGGGAGCCTTTCCACGCCGGAAAGAGATTGCCGGAATAATAGAGCAGGCCACCGGGCGAAATGACCGGATTCCAGCTGACCTTCGGGGCTTCAAAACCGTCACCGGGGGCATGATCGGGAATGTCGCGGCCGTCATAATGGCTGCCGTTGGACACTTTGGGATAGCCATAGTTGAGACCCGGCTTGATGAGATTGACCTCATCTCCGCCCTTTGGTCCCATTTCCTGTTCCCACAGGCGACCGTCCGCGTCGAAGGCGATTCCCAGCAGGTTGCGGTGGCCATAGGACCAGACCGCCGGGTGAAAGCCCTGCGCCGCCAGGGGATTGCCCGCGGCGGGTGTGCCGTCCAGATTCAGGCGTAGGACTTTGCCCAATGTTGCCTTGGGATCCTGCGCGGGGTCGAATTTCTGCCGCTCGCCATTGGTGAAGAAGAGATATTTGCCATCGGGCGAAAAGGCGATGCGGCCCGAATAATGGCCGTTGCCCTCGACATAGGGGCTGGCGCGGAAGATGACCTGGACGCCGTCCAGTTTGGTCGTGCCGTCGCTGGCCTGGGCGAAGCCGCCCTTGGCCAGCGCCACACCCTTCACCCCATCGCGGCTTTCGGAGAAGCTGAAATAGACCGCCTTGTCCTGCGCGAAATTGGGGGAGAGGACGACGTCCATTAGCGCGCCCTGACCGGCGCTGTCGACCGCGGGGATGCCCGCGACCGGAATTTTGGTGCCGTTTTTCGGATCGAACAGGATCATCTCGCCCGCCTTCTCCGTCACCAGCGCGCGACCGTCGGGCAGGAAGGTCATCGCCCAGGGCGAATCGAAATCGGCAATGGTTGATGTTTTGAACGGCGTGGCGGAGGCAGGGGCGTTCTGGCCGGTGGCATTGTCGGCCGAGCAGGCGATGAGGATGAGGGGCAGGGCGGTAATGAGGGGATTGCGCATTCTATCCTCCGTTCGGGCTGAGCGTGTCGAAGCCCCGTCCTTCTTCTCCAGAAAGAACGACCCTTCGACAAGCTCAGGGCGAACGGGACGAGATATTGGCTGTAGAATGAGCGGGAACGAATAATGTTGCAGATTATCGGCGTCCTGCCTATATCGCCCTCGCTTCCTTACATCGTCAAACATGTCAGGGTCGCAGGCAAACCGCCTGCGGCGGCGGCAAACTTATATTGTTCTGGAGATTGCATGGCGGACATCGCCGCACTGACTGCGCTGATCGAACCGGAGGTGAAGGCTTTGGGCTTTGACCTTGTGCGGGTGAAGCTGTTTGGGTCGGGCGATGAGCGCACGCTTCAGATCATGGCCGAGCGTCGGGAAACGCGGCAGCTGGTGATCGAGGATTGCATGACGATCTCGCGCCGCCTGTCGGACCTGCTGGACGAAACCGATCCGATCGAGGAAGCCTATCGGCTGGAGGTCAGTTCGCCGGGGATCGACCGTCCGCTCACCCGCCTGCACGACTTTGTCGAATGGGGCGGGTTCGAGGCGCGGATCACGGTGACCGAGCCGATCGACAATCGCAAGACGTTCAAGGGCGTGCTGGGCACGGTCGAGGGCGAGGATATCGCCTTCAAGGATACCAAGGTCGGGAATGTCGTCATTCCCTTCGCCCTGATCGACACCGCCAAGCTGGTGCTGACGGACGCGCTGATTAATGCTACCATGCCGCTCTCTGCCGAGGGTGCGGACGATATCGAAACCGAAGGATAAGGGTTCTTTCCATGGCCAACGCCATTTCCGCCAACCGGGCCGAACTGATCGCCATCGCCAATTCGGTGGCCAGCGAAAAGATGATCGACAAGGCGATCGTCATCGAGGCGATGGAGGACGCGATCCAGCGCGCCGCGCGTGCGCGCTACGGTGCGGAGAACGACATTCGCGCCAAGCTGGACCCCGACAGCGGCGATCTGCGCCTGTGGCGCGTCGTCGAAGTGGTCGATGTGGTCGAGGATTATTTCAAGCAGGTCGACATCAAGGCGGCTGAAAAGCTTCAGAAGGGCGCGGTCGTCGGCGACTTCATCGTCGATCCGCTGCCCCCCATCGATCTGGGGCGCATCGACGCCCAGTCGGCCAAGCAGGTGATCTTCCAGAAGGTCCGCGACGCCGAGCGCGAACGCCAGCATGAAGAGTTCAAGGACCGCGTGGGTGAGATCATCACCGGCGTCGTCAAGTCGGTCGAGTTCGGCCATGTCGTCGTGAACCTTGGCCGGGCCGAAGGCGTCATCCGCCGCGACCAGCAGATCCCGCGCGAAGTCGTCCGCGTCGGCGACCGCATCCGTTCGGTCGTGCTGAACGTGCGCCGCGAAAATCGCGGGCCGCAGATTTTCCTGAGCCGCGCGCATCCTGAGTTCATGAAAAAGCTGTTCGCGCAGGAAGTCCCCGAAATCTATGACGGCGTCATCACCATCATGGCCGCCGCCCGCGATCCGGGCAGCCGCGCCAAGATCGGCGTCATCAGCCGCGATTCGAGCATCGATCCGGTCGGCGCCTGCGTCGGTATGAAGGGCAGCCGCGTCCAGGCCGTCGTGCAGGAAATGCAGGGCGAAAAGATCGACATCATCCCCTGGTCGGAAGATACCGCGACCTTCGTGGTCAACGCGCTTCAGCCCGCCCAGGTCAGCCGCGTGCTGATCGACGAGGAAGAAGAGCGGATCGAAGTCGTCGTCCCCGACGATCAGCTGAGCCTGGCCATTGGTCGTCGCGGCCAGAATGTCCGTCTCGCCAGCCAGCTGACCGGCAAGGCGATCGACATCATGACCGAGGCCGATGCCAGCGAGAAGCGCCAGAAGGAATTCGTGACCCGGTCCGAACTGTTCCAGAACGAACTGGACGTGGACGAGACGCTGTCGCAGCTGCTGGTGGCCGAGGGCTTTGGCGAGCTGGAAGAGGTCGCCTATGTCAGCATTGACGAGCTGGCCTCGATCGAAGGCTTTGACGATGATCTGGCGGGCGAATTGCAGAACCGCGCATTGGAAGCGCTGGAGCGTCGCGAGGCGGCTTCGCGGGAAGAACGGCAGGCGCTGGGCGTCGAGGATGCCTTGGCCGACATGCCGCATCTGACCGAAGCGATGCTGGTGACGCTGGGCAAGGCGGGGATCAAGACGCTCGACGATCTGGCGGATCTGGCGACTGACGAGCTGGTGCAGAAGAAGCGCATCGACCAACGCCGTCGCAAGACCGAAACCACCGAGGACAAGGGCGGCATTTTGGCGGCCTATGGCCTGTCGGACGAGCAAGGCAACGAGATCATCATGGCCGCGCGCGCCCACTGGTTCGAGGACGAGGAAGCCTGATCCGCCATGCCGTTCGTTGATATCCGTCTGGCCGGGGCCGTAACGCGCGCGCAGAAAGCCGCGCTGGTTGCCGACATCACCCAGTCGCTCGTGGAGCGGCTGGGGAAGCCGGCGGCTGCCGTCCAGATCAATATTACCGAACTGAGCCTGGAAAATTATGCGGCGGGCGGCCTGTTGCTGGCCGACCGCGCGCCCGCTCCCTCTGATAGGGAGGACGCCATTGCTGCGGACACTCCCCGATGAGCGTTTAGGCCTATCCGATAGCGTTGGGGTTGCCAGTCCATCCGTTTTGGCGGAGGGGCACGCATGACCGAACGCAAATGCATATTGACCGGCGACCGCGCCGACCCCGAAACCCTCATTCGCCTTGCGATCGGCCCGGAGGGTCAGGTGCTGCCCGACGTCCGGGCCAAGGCACCGGGGCGGGGCGCATGGATCGGCGTCAGCCGCGCCGAGCTGGAAACCGCGCTGGTCAAGGGCAAGCTCAAGGGCGCGATCGCGCGGTCGTTCAAGGACGGCGCGCTCCAGATCGAGGCGGACCTGCCCGAACGGATCGAGACGGCGTTGCGGCAGGATCTGCTCAGCCGTCTGGGGCTGGAGGCGCGCGCGTCCATGCTGCTCACCGGTTCTGAAAAAATCGATACCGCCTGCCGCAAGGGGCTGGTCAAATTGCTGCTCCACGCCGCCGATGCGGCGGCCGATGGCAACCGCAAACTGGACCAGGCGCTGCGCGTCGGACAGGAAGCGGAAGGCAGCGATCTTGCAGGCACCGTCTTGCCTGTGGACCGCGATGCCCTATCTATGGCAATGGGGCGCGATAATGTCGTCCATGTTGCGGTGACCGACTCGCGCGCGGCGCTACGCCTGCGTGCGGCCCTGGGCCGCTTGGAAAGCTATCTGGGTTGCGTTATCGAGGCGCCCGCGCAGGAGGAGGAGCAATCCTCCGCTGCGCAGGGTGCCGAGATTGCATGGAATGATGCGTCGGTGCCTGCACCGGCCGGTGATGAAGTGAAGGGTTAAGTTCAGTCGTATGAGTGACAGCAAGGAAGACAAGCCGGTTCTGGGCCGCAAGCCGCTGGGCATCAAGCGGACCGTGGAATCCGGTCAGGTGCAGCAGCAGTTCAGCCATGGCCGCAAGAATACGGTCGTGGTTGAGGTGAAGCGGCGCCGCGTCCTGGGTAAGCCGGGCGAAGCTGCCCCGGCTGCTGCTGCGCCGCAGGCTGATCCGGTGCCGGTGGCGACCACAGCCGCACCCGCGGCGCCCCGTCCTGCTGCCCCGCCGCCGCCTCAGCAGCGCGCGCCGCAGCCTGCCCCCGCGCGCCAGTCGCCGCCGCAAAGCCTGATGTCGCGTCAGGAATTGCAGGCCAAACTGCTGCGCGAGGCCGAGGAAGCGCGCATGAACGCGCTGGAAGATGCGCGCCGTCGTGAAGCGGCCGAGCGTATCGCTGCGGCCGAGAATGAAAAGCGCCGGGCCGAGGAAAACCGCCAGGCCGCCGAAACCGAGGCGTCCGCGCCTGCTGTCGAGGAAGCCAAGGCAGCTGAAGCCGCGCCGGTTGCGGAAGCGCCCGCCGCTGCGCCGCAGGAAGCCGTTGCTGCGCCTGACGCTGTTGCACCCGCTGCGACGGACGAGCAGCCCACAGCGACCACTGCTGCACCGCCGCCGCCGCGCCGCTTCACCCCGGTTACGCCGGTCAAGCGTCCCGAACCGACCAAGCCCGAACGGGCGAAGAAGGGTGAGGATCATCGTCGCCAGGCTGGCAAGCTGACCGTCACCAAGGCGCTGGCCGATGACGACAGCGCCCGTGCGCGCAGCCTTGCCGCGCTCAAGCGCGCCCGTGAAAAGGAACGCCGCGCCCATTATGCCGGTGGCTCCAAGACGCGCGAAAAACAGTCGCGCGACGTGGTCGTGCCAGAAGTCATCACCGTGCAGGAACTGGCCAACCGTATGGCCGAAAAGGGCGCGGATCTGGTCAAGTCGCTGTTCAAGATGGGGCAGGCGGTCACGCTTAACCAGTCGATCGATCAGGACACGGCCGAACTGCTGGTCGAGGAATTTGGCCACCGCATCCAGCGCGTGTCCGAAGCCGACGTCGAAATCGGTATCGAGGGCGATCTCGATCCGGTCGAATCGCTCAAGGTCCGTGCGCCTGTCGTCACGATCATGGGCCATGTCGATCACGGCAAGACCAGCCTGCTCGACGCGCTGCGAGGGACCGATGTGGTCGCGGGCGAAAGCGGTGGCATCACCCAGCATATCGGCGCCTATCAGGTGACGACCAAGGGTGGCGACATCATCACCTTCCTCGACACGCCGGGCCATGAGGCGTTTTCGGAAATGCGCGCACGCGGTGCGAACGTGACCGACATCGTCATTCTGGTGGTGGCCGCCGATGACGGGCTGATGCCGCAGACGATCGAGGCGATCAACCATACCAAGGCGGCTGGCGTGCCGATGATCGTGGCGATCAACAAGTGCGACAAGCCCGAAGCCAACCCGCAAAAGGTGCGCGAGCGCCTGCTCGAACATGAAATCGTGGTCGAGGATATGGGCGGCGACGTGCAGGACGTGCAGGTGTCCGCGCTCAAGAAAACCGGTCTGGACGAGCTGATCGAAAAGATCCTGCTCCAGGCCGAAGTCATGGAACTGACCGCCAACCCCGATCGCGCCGCCGAAGGCAATGTGATCGAGGCGCAGCTGGACAAGGGCCGTGGCGCGGTCGCCACCGTGCTGGTGCGCAAGGGTACGCTCAAGGTCGGTGACACCTTCGTCATCGGCGCGGAAAGCGGCAAGGTGCGCGCGCTCGTCAATGACAAGGGCCAGCAGGTCAAGTCCGCAGGGCCTTCGACCCCGGTCGAGGTGCTGGGCCTGTCGGGCGTGCCGATGGCCGGTGACCAGATGACGGTCGTGGAGAATGAGGCGCGCGCCCGTGAGGTCGCCGCCTATCGCCAGGAACAGATCACCCGCAAGCGGACGGCGTCCGTGCCGACCAACTTTGAAAATATGTTCTCGGCATTGAGCACCAAGGTCATCGAATATCCGGTGGTCATCCGTGGCGACGTGCAGGGATCGGTCGAAGCGATCGTCAGTGCGCTCAATCGCATTTCGACCGACGAGATCAAGGTACGTATCCTCAGCTCCGGCGTGGGCGCGATCACCGAGAGCGACGTTACGCTGGCTTCGGCCAGCCGCGCGCCGCTGATCGGCTTTAACGTCCGTCCCAATGCCAAGGCGCGTCCGCTGGCGATCCGCGAGAAAATCTCGCTGCGCTATTATGACGTGATCTACGACCTGCTCGAAGAAGTGCGCAACGAAATGGCGGGCCAGCTGGCCCCCGAACGCATCGAAACGATCGTGGGTCGCGCCGAAGTGTTGCAGGTATTCCCTGCGGGCAAGAAGGACAAGGCGGCCGGGCTTCTGGTCAAGGAAGGCGTCATCCGCAAGGGACTCAACGCGCGCCTCACCCGCGACGATGTCATCGTGTCCAAGACGGTCATCCACTCGCTGCGCCGCTTCAAGGACGATGTGTCCGAAGTGCGTGCCGGCATGGAATGTGGCGCTGTGTTGCAGGACACCAACGACATCAAGGCAGGCGATACGCTCGAACTGTTCGAGGTCGAGGAACGCATCCGCACGCTGTAAGATACAAAGAGGCGGTCAACAAATTTATCCAATGGTTAAATTCGTTGACCGCCTCTTTGTATCGGCCTAGCATGGCGATGTGGATATTCGTTTCTCGAAAGCGGCGATGAAGGCGTTGTTGCGCTCCAACAAGCGGACGCTCATTCGACAGAAGATCGAGGAGCTGGCGCATGATCCAGACTCGCTCGCGGCGAACATGAAGCGGTTGCAGGGGCGACCGGAATATCGGTTGCGGGTGCAGGACTGGCGTGTGATTTTTCATTGAGCAGAATATCCTCTGGATCGACGATATCGCTCCGCGTGGATCGGCTTATGAGGTGAACCCATGACTGCCCAGATTGTCGAAATCGCAGGCCAGAAAATCGCTATGCTGCCGATGGAAGATTATCAGCGGCTGGTCGATATTGCCGAGGACAGGGCGGATTTGCTGGCGGCCGAAAAGGCACAAACTCGCCGAGAGGGCGGCGAGGAATATGTGCCGGCTGAGGTTGTGGATGCGATAATAGCTGGCGAAAGTCCCCTTCGCGCCTGGCGCAAGCATCGCCATTTCACACTTGTGGATTTGGGCCGCCGTGTCGGTCATAGCCATACATATTTAAGTAACGTCGAAAATGGCAAGAAAGCAGGCGGACTTGCCCTGTGGCGCAAACTTGCTGACGAACTGAACGTCGCAATTGAAGATATAGCGCCAGAAAGCTGAACCTATGACATTGCAACAAGCCCAAGGCCCGTCCGTCCGTGCGCTCCGCGTGGGGGAGCAGGTGCGTCATATCCTGTCCGACATTCTCCAGCGCGGTGACGTGCATGATGATGTGCTGGCCAAGCATGTCGTGAGCGTCACCGAAGTGCGCATGTCGTCCGACCTGCGCCACGCCACCGCCTTCATCAAGCCGCTGCTGGGGCGGGACGAGGAAGTGGTGCTGAAGGCGCTGCGGACCAACACCGCCTATTTCCAGCGCGAGGTCGCATCGCGCACGCGGCTGAAATATGCCGCCAAGATCAAATTCCTGGCCGACGACAGTTTCGATGAGGGCAGCCATATCGACAAGTTGCTGCGCGATCCAAAGGTAGCGCAGGATCTGGCGAAGGATGATGACGGCGAGGATTGAGCCAATCTTTGTCTTTCATCGGACGGCGAGCGCTGTCCGGTAGCGTCTCATGTGTTAATGATCGGGGGCAGGCGATGGATCGGATCGGACGCGGAATTGGGATAGTCGGGCTGGCCTGGCTGCTTGCTGGACCGTTGCAGGCCAAAGACCCCGCGGTCCACCCCGCCGTTATCAGCGATCCCGCCCCGGACCCCACCTATCCTGCGGGCATGAGCGCTTTTGTCCTGCCGTCAGGCGACGGGGCGATGAACGCCGTCATGTACACGGCCGCTGGAGCCGGGCTGCATCCCACGTTGCTGTTGCTCCATGGTTTTCCCGGCAATGAGCAGAATCTGGACCTGGCCCAGGCAGCCCGCCGCGCCGGGTGGAACGTGCTGACGCTCCATTATCGCGGATCGTGGGGCAGTCCGGGCAATTTCTCCTTTGGCAATGCGTCCGACGATGCTTTTGCCGCGCTCCAGTTTCTCCAGCAGGCATCGACCGTCGCCAAATATCGCATCGACACCAGCGCGATCGTGGTGGCGGGGCATAGTATGGGCGGGTTTATGGCGGCGGATATTGCCGCCGCCGAACCGCGCGTCGCGGGCCTGTTTCTGATCGATCCTTGGGACCCGGCGCAGACCGTCGCGGCGCTGGCGACGGCGCAGGGCGAGGCGGCGTGGAAGGCGGAGGTGGAGAGCGACCTGCCGCCGCTGCATGGTGCGACCTATGACAGTCTGACCGCCGAGATAAAGGGCAATGGTGACAAGTTCGACCTTGGCCGACGGCTGGCGGGTTATGGCCGTCGTCCGCTCACGATCCTTGGCGCGGAGAAGGGATTGGGGGCTGACGCGCGCAAGGTTGCGGCGGATGCGCAGGGGGCCAATCCCAATTCGCGACTGATGGTCTGGCCGACCGATCATAGTTTTTCGGACAAAAGGATCGCGCTGGCCGATGCGCTCGTGCGCTTCCTGTCTGGTGTTGCGCCCACGATCCGCTGAGCCATGGCCAAGCTCTATTTCTACTATAGCTCGATGAATGCGGGCAAATCCGCGACGCTGCTGCAATCGAGCTTCAACTATCGTGAGCGCGGCATGGCGACGATGCTGTGGACCGCCGCGATCGACGATCGCTTTGGGCATGGTCGCATAGCGTCGCGCATCGGGCTGGAGACGGACGCGCATCTGTTCGATCCGGCGGTCGATATTTTCGCTGCTGTCGCGCGCCAGCATGAGGCGACGCCCCTGTCCTGCGTTCTGATCGACGAAGCGCAGTTCCTGACCCGCGATCAGGTGTGGCAGATCGCGCGGCTGTGTGACGACCTCAACATTCCGGTGCTATGCTATGGCCTGCGCACCGATTTTCGCGGGGAATTATTTGAGGGCAGCGCCCATCTGCTGGGGCTGGCGGACACGCTGAGCGAGATCAAGACAGTGTGTGATTGCGGGCGCAAGGCGACGATGAACCTGCGCGTGGACGGGCGGGGCGACGCGGTGCGCGATGGCGCGCAGACGCAGATTGGCGGCAATGACCGCTATGTCGCGCTCTGCCGTCGCCATTATCGGGAACAGATGGGCGGCTGACAAGCGGCCTGCCGCCGTGTAGGCGCGCGTCCATGCATGGCTGGATCATCCTCGACAAACCCCATGGCCTTGGCTCCACCCAGGCGGTCAGCGCGGTCAAGCGCGCACTGCGCGACAGCGGGGCGGGCAAGTGCAAGGTCGGCCATGGCGGCACGCTCGATCCGCTGGCGACAGGCGTGCTGCCGATCGCGATCGGCGAGGCGACCAAGCTTGCCGGGCGGATGCTCGACAGCGACAAGATTTATGATTTCACGATCGCGTTCGGGGCGCAGACCGACACGCTCGACCTGGAAGGCGCGGTGATCGCGACCAGCGATGTGCGACCGACATGGGGGCAAGTGGAGGCGGTGCTGCCGCGCTTCACCGGCCCGATCGAACAGGTGCCGCCCGCCTATAGCGCCATCCTGATCGACGGCCAGCGCGCCTATGATCTGGCGCGGGCGGGGGCGGATGTGGAGATGAAGGTGCGCGGGGTGACGGTGTATGGGCTGCAAATCTCCTCGCCCCACGGGGGAGAGGATAGCGCAGCTTGCCCGCATGGCGGGCTAGCGCAGCTTGGAGAGGGGGAGGGTGCGCTAACCCCCTCTCCAACTGCGGCTAGGCAGCAAGCTGCCAAGCCTTCATATCCTCTCCCCCAAGGGGAGAGGATTGAGGCCATCACCCTGCGCGCCCATGTCTCCAAAGGCACCTATATCCGCTCGCTTGCCCGCGACATTGCGCTGGCGCTGGGGACGGTCGGGCATGTCACCATGCTCCGCCGTATCAAGGCTGGGCCGTTCACGCTGGATTCCGCGATTTCGCTGGACAAATTGCGCCATGCTGCTAACGAGCGCGCCATCGGTAGCCTTATGCTGCCGCTGACGGCGGGGCTGGACGACATCCCGGCTCTCCCCGTCTCTCCCGATCAGGCCCTGATGCTCCGACAGGGGAAGGTTCTGACCGGGATCATTGCCACCACCGGCCTGTATCTGGCGATGGACGGGACTATTCCCGTCGCGCTGGTCCGGTCGGATGATCGCGAGATCATCGTGGTGCGCGGTTTCAACCTGATGTCGAAGGATGACGACTAAATGACGATTACTGCCGAGCGCAAGGAAGCGCTGATCAAGGAATATGCCCGCGCTGAGGGTGACACGGGTTCGCCAGAGGTCCAGGTTTCGATCCTGACCGAGCGGATCACCAACCTGACCGAGCATTTCAAGGGTCACCACAAGGATAATCACAGCCGTCGTGGTCTGCTGATGATGGTCAACAAGCGTCGTTCGCTGCTGGACTATCTCAAGAAGAAGGATCAGGCGCGCTACACCGACCTGATCGCCAAGCTGGGCCTGCGCAAGTAACGCAGACCTTCAACGGGACGGCCCCCATGCGGGGCCGTTTCTGATTCTGAAACATGGCGTCGGGCAATTCGGCACGGCGCTCATGATATGGGGGACATTTCCCCACACCGTTCGGGCTGAGCTTGTCGAAGCCTTCTACTGAGCGAAGCGAAGTTTGCTTCGCCTCTGCTCAGCTAAGCCCTTCGACTTCGCTCAGGGCGAACGGACATGAGGAGTTCACTCCTCACCCATGGAGCCTTACCGGCTCCGCCAAAGGCCCCGCCCGGCAATAGGGCCGACGCGGGCGAAGGAAAAAACTATGTTTGATGTCAAGAAAGTATCGATCGAGCTGGCCGGCAAGACGCTGACCCTCGAAACCGGCCGTATCGCACGCCAGGCTGACGCCGCCGTGCTGGCCACCTATGGCGAAACCGTGGTGCTGTGCGCCGTGACCGCCGCCAAGAGCGTGAAGGAAGGCCAGGATTTCTTCCCGCTGACCGTTCACTATCAGGAAAAATATTCCGCCGCCGGCCGTATCCCCGGTGGCTTTTTCAAGCGTGAGCGCGGCGCGACCGAAAAGGAAACGCTGGTTTCCCGCCTGATCGACCGTCCGATCCGCCCGCTGTTCCCCGAAGGCTTTTACAACGAAATCAACGTCATCGCCCAGGTGCTGTCGTTCGATGGCGAAAGCGAGCCGGACATGGTGGCGATGATCGCGGCGTCCGCTGCGCTGACCCTGTCGGGCGTCCCCTTCATGGGTCCGATCGGCGCGGCGCGCGTCGGCTACAAGGATGGCGAATATCAGCTCAACCCGTCGCTGGACGAGGTAAAGACCGGCGAACTCGACCTGGTCGTTGCCGCCACCTACGACGCGGTCATGATGGTCGAATCCGAAGCGAAAGAGCTGTCGGAAGAAATCATGCTGGGCGCCGTCCTGTTCGCGCATGAAGCGAGCAAGAAGATTGTCGACGCCATCATCAGCCTGGCTGAAAAGGCGGCCAAGGATCCCTGGGACATGGCCAAGAGCGATGACCTGGTCGAACTGAAGGCCAAGCTCAAGAAGCTGATCGGCAAGGATATTGCCGCTGCTTACAAGCTGACCGACAAGTCGGCCCGCTCGAACGCGCTGAACGAAGCCCGCGCCAAGGCGAAGGCGAAGTTCACCGCCGACGGCCTGGACGCCCAGACCGTGATGGCCGGCATCAAGCTGACCAAGAAGCTGGAAGCGGAAATCGTGCGCGGTGCCATCCTGAAGGACGGCAAGCGCATCGACGGCCGCACCACCACGCAGATTCGCCCGATCGAAGCGATGGTTGGCTTCCTGCCCCGCACCCATGGTTCGGCCCTGTTCACGCGCGGTGAAACGCAGTCCATCTGCACCACCACGCTGGGCACCAAGGACGCCGAGCAGATGATCGACGGCCTGACCGGCCTGCATTATGAAAACTTCATGCTGCACTATAACTTCCCGCCCTATTCGGTCGGTGAAGTCGGCCGCTTCGGCGCGCCGGGTCGTCGTGAAGTGGGTCATGGCAAGCTGGCATGGCGTGCGCTGCACCCCGTGCTGCCCAGCAAGGACGAGTTCCCCTACACGATCCGCGTCCTGTCCGACATTACCGAGTCGAACGGTTCCTCCTCGATGGCGACCGTCTGCGGCGGCTCGCTTTCGATGATGGACGCCGGTGTGCCGTTGAAGCGCCCCGTGTCCGGCATCGCCATGGGCCTGATCCTGGAAGGCAAGGACTTTGCGGTCCTGTCCGACATCCTGGGTGACGAAGATCATCTGGGCGACATGGACTTCAAGGTGGCCGGCACGTCCGAAGGCATCACAACGATGCAGATGGACATCAAGATTGCGGGCATCACGCGCGAAATCTTTGAAGCCGCGCTGACCCAGGCGAAGGAAGGCCGCGCGCATATCCTTGGCGAAATGAGCAAGGCGCTGTCCTCGACCCGCACCGAGCTGTCGGCCCATGCCCCGCGCATCGAGACGTTGCAGATCGACAAGTCGAAGATCCGCGAAGTCATCGGCACCGGTGGCAAGGTCATCCGCGAAATCGTCGCCGAAACCGGCGCGAAGGTGGACATTGATGACGAAGGCCTGATCAAGATCAGCTCGTCCGACCCGGCGCAGATCGAAGCGGCCCGCAAGTGGATCCTGGGCATCACGCAGGAAGCGGAAGTCGGCAAGATTTATGACGGCAAGGTCGTCAACATTGTCGATTTCGGGGCTTTCGTGAACTTCATGGGTGGCAAGGACGGCCTCGTCCACGTCTCCGAAATGAAGAATGAGCGCGTGGAAAAGCCGACCGACGTCGTGTCGGAAGGCCAGGAAGTAAAGGTCAAGGTTCTGGAAATCGATCCGCGCGGCAAGGTTCGCCTGTCGATGCGCGTCGTCGATCAGGAAACCGGCGCAGAGCTGGAGGATACCCGTCCTGCCCGTGAAGCGCGCGAACCCCGTGGCGATCGTGGTCCGCGCCGCGATGGCGGTGGTGACCGTGGCCCGCGTCGCGAAGGTGGTGATCGTGGTCGTGGTCCGCGCCGCGATGGTGGCGATCGTGGCCCGCGTCGCGAACGCAGCGAAGGCGGCAATGATGACGGCCCGGCACCGGGCGGCCTGCCCGACTTCCTGACCCAGGATTGATCGTCCATCCGACGAACCGAATAAAAAATGGGGCGTCCGGTTCAACCGGGCGCCCCTTTTTTATGTCGGCTGCGCAATGGACTAATTTCGATCAAGGCATCGGCTTAAAGTTCTGCTACTGTAACGATGGACCATTTGGGGAACATCATGCAGCGGAGCAATGAGCGCTTTGTCGAACGCCTGCCGCTCGTCCCCGATCGGCCAGCCTATGCCTACATCTTGTCGCTGCTCTTTTGCGGCGGAGCTTTCATGCTGCGCATCGCGGCTGAACCCTTGCTGCCCAATGGCTATCCCTTCGTCACTTTCTTTCCGGCGGTCATCCTCTCCTCCTTCCTGTTCGGGGTCAGGCCGGGGATTTTCACCGCGATCTTTTGTGGCCTGCTGTCCTGGTATGTTTTCATCCCGCCATTCTACAATTTTGCGATGAACCCGGCGGTGGCCGTGGCCATGCTCTTCTACACCGGCGTGGTGGTGGTCGACATATTGCTGATCCACTTCATGCAGCGCGCCAATTTCCATCTGGCGGTGGAGCGCGAACGCAGCCGGGCGCTGGCGGAAAATCGCGAGCTTCTGTTCCACGAACTCCAGCATCGCGTGTCGAACAATCTTCAGGTCGTCGCCGCCATGCTGGCGCTCCAGAGGCGCCATGTCGATCATGATGTGGCGCGCAAGGCGCTGGACGATGCCTCGGCCCGGCTGGGACTGGTCGGCCGGATCAGCCGCGCGCTCTATGATCCGTCGGGGCAGGGGCAGGATATCCGCGCCTTCCTGACCACGCTGACCGCCGATGTGCTGGAGGCCAGTGGCCGCACCGACATAGATGTCGCGGTTACCGCGCCCGACGGGCTGACGATCGAGCCGTCCATCACCGTGCCCTTGGCGCTGATCGTGGCGGAATCGGTCAGCAACGCGATAGAGCATGGCCTGCCAGACCGGCCCGGCAAGGTGGTCGTGACGCTGGAGGAGGCGCAGGGCGCGCTGGCGCTGCGCATCGTTGATGACGGCCATGGTGTTGCCCCGGACTTTGAACATGGCGCCAGCGATTCGCTGGGCCTGCGCATCGCCAATGCGCTGGCGGTGCAGCTGGGCGGGCGCTTTTCGCTGACGCCGGGGGCGAATGGCGGCGCGGTGGCGCGGCTCGATCTGCCGGCGCGGACAGCCTGTTGAGCGTGACTCCATTCTGCCGCTTGGCGGCGGCGTGTCCCTCGGCTATGACCCGCCCCATGCTGATGAAAACTGTAACGCGCATCGGCGCGGCCACCGCCCCGCTTCTGCTTGCCGCCCTGCTTGCAGGCTGCGCGACGTCCAAGAACAAGGCCGACACCCAATATGTCGCCCGCGACGTGTCCACCCTCTATAATAGCGGCAAGGAGCGGCTCGATCGCGGCCAGTATAAGCTTGCCGCCGCCTTGTTTGACGAGGTGGAGCGCCAGCATCCCTATTCGCCCTGGGCGCGCCGGGCGCAGCTGATGTCGGCGTTCAGCTACTATATGAACAGCGACTATGCCGAATCCATCTCGGCATCGCAGCGTTTCCTGTCGATCCATACCGGCAACAAGGACGCGCCCTACGCTTATTATCTGATCGCGCTCTGCTATTATGAGCAGATTGCCGATGTCAGCCGCGACCAGAAGATTACGCAACAGGCGCTGGATTCGCTGGGCGAACTGATCCGCCGCTATCCCGGCACCCGCTATGCAGCCGACGCGCGGTTGAAGGTCGATCTGGTCAACGACCATCTGGCCGGCAAGGAAATGGAAATTGGCCGCTTCTACCAGCGGCGCGGCCAGTGGCTGGCCGCCACGCTGCGCTTCCGCGTCGTCATCGACAAGTACCAGACCACGACGCACACGCCCGAAGCGCTGGAGCGGCTGGTCGAATCCTATCTCTCGCTCGGCATCCCCGACGAAGCGCGCAAGGCCGCCGCCGTGCTGGGCGCCAACTATCCCGGCACCAAATGGTATGAGCGCAGCTACAAGCTGATGCAGGAACATGGCAGCAAGGCGTAATCGCCTTTCTTGCCTGTTCCCCTTTTGTGCATTGACGGGTAGAAGCGCGTCATGCTGAGCGCTTTGTCCATCCGCAATGTCGTGTTGATCGAGGCGCTGGACCTGGATTTCGGGGCGGGCCTGTCCGTGCTGACCGGGGAGACGGGCGCGGGCAAATCGATCCTGCTCGATTCGCTGGGGCTGGCGCTGGGCGCGCGCGCCGACAGTGGCCTCGTCCGCAATGGCGAGGCGCAGGCCAGCGTCACCGCGACGTTCGACCCACCGCCCGCCGACCATCGCGCCGCGATGCTGCTGGCCGATAATGGCATCGACATGGAGCCGGGCGAACCGCTGCTCATTCGCCGCACGGTGAAGGCTGATGGCGGCAGCCGCGCTTTCGTCAATGATTCGGCCTGTTCGGCGGCATTGCTGCGGGAGCTGGGCGGGTGCCTGGTGGAAATTCATGGCCAGCATGATGATCGTGGGCTGCTCAATGCGCGGGGGCATCGGGCGCTGCTCGACGCTTATGGCCGCTGCGATGCGGGCGCGGTCGGCGCGGCATATGGCGCTTGGCGCAAGGCGGCGAGTGCGTTGGCTGAGGCGCGGGCGACCGTCGATACCGCCGCGCGCGACCGGGATTATCTGGCCCATGCTGTCGATGAACTCACCCGCTTCGGGGCGCAGCCGGGTGAGGAGGCGACGCTGGCGGAAGAGCGCGCGTCGATGCAGAAGGGCGCGCGCCTGACCGACGATCTGTCGGCGATCGCCGATTGCCTGACCGGCTCTGATGGTGGCCTTGCCCAGTTGCGGCAGGCGGCGCGGCGGCTGGACCGGATCGCGGCGGAGGATGAGCGACTGGCCGCCGTGCTGGAGGCGCTGGACCGCGCAGTGGTGGAGGCGGGCGAGGCGGAGGACCGGCTGGCCGAGGTGGCGGAGGCCTTGAGCTTCGATCCCGCCCGGCTGGACGATATCGAAACCCGCTTGTTCGACCTGCGCGGGCTGGCGCGCAAGCATCAGGTGCAGCCCGATGATCTGGCGGAATTGTGCGCCGATATGGCCGCGCGCCTGACCGCGATCGAGGGCGGGGAGGAGCATATCGCCGCGCTGGAGGCCGATGTCGCGCAGAAGGCGGCTGCCTATCGCGTCGCCGCGCAGGCTTTGTCGGGTGAGCGCCAGATGGCTGCCGGCAAGCTGGACGCGGCGGTCGCGGCGGAGCTGGCACCCTTGAAGCTCGACGCCGCGCGGTTTCGCACGGTGGTCGCGCCGCTCGATGAGGCGCAGTGGAGCGGGCAGGGGATGGACCGGGTCGAGTTTGAGATTTCGACCAACCCCGGCGCGCCCTTCGCCCCGCTGACCAAAATCGCTAGCGGTGGCGAATTGTCGCGCTTCATCCTGGCGCTGAAGGTCGCGCTGGCGGAACAGGGCGGGGCGGACACGCTGATCTTCGATGAAATCGACCGGGGCGTGGGCGGCGCGGTGGCGTCCGCCATCGGCGAACGCTTGTCGCGGCTGGCGCGCAGCAACCAGATATTGGTCGTCACCCACAGCCCGCAGGTGGCCGCGCGTGGGGCTGGGCATCTGCTGATCGCCAAGTCCAGCGACGGCACGGTGACGCGGACGGGCGTTCATGCGCTGGATGAGGACGAACGGCGCGAGGAGATTGCGCGGATGCTGTCGGGTGCGGAGATTACCGCCGAAGCGCGGGCGCAGGCGGAACGGCTGCTGGAGCGGGTTTAGCGCCGGTGTTCCCGCGCAGGCGGGAACCCAGTCCCACGCGCCGAACTGGGTTCCCGCCTGCACGGGAACACGGACAATGAGATGGCAGAGGAAAAATCATGACCCATAACCGCAGAGACATGATCGGTTTGACCGCCGCCGCCATGGCCGCCAGCGCCATCCCCGCTACCGCGCAAACGGCCCAGCCCCGCTACGGCCTGATCGGCCAGATGATCGCCAAACCCGGCAAGCGCGATGAATTGCTGACCTATCTGCGCGAAGGCACGACCGGGATGCCCGGCTGCCTGTCCTACGTCATCGCGCTCGACACCACCAACCCCGACGCGCTGTGGATCACCGAAGTGTGGGACAGCCGTGACAACCACATGGCCTCGCTCAAACTGCCCGCCGTGCAGGCCGCCATCGCCAAGGCCCGCCCGATCATCGCCGGTTTCGGGCAACGGTTCGAGACGGTGCCGGTGGCGGGGGTATAAAAGCCACGTGCTCCCGCGCAGGCGGGAGCCTAGGGCGGCGCTCGCTCCATCTGACCCTAGGCTCCGGCTTTCGCCGGAGCATAACAGCGGTTATGGCATCCCCATGACCGACCCCGCATCCCTCTCCGAAGCCGAAGCTGCCAACCGTCTGATGCGTCTGGCGCGCGAAGTGGCCAGGCATAACCGGCTCTACCACGATCAGGACGCGCCTGAGATTAGCGACGCGGCCTATGACGCGCTGATTGCGGAAAACAACGCATTGGAGGCGGCCTTCCCGCACCTTGTCCGCGCCGATTCGCCCAATGCCCAGGTCGGAGCGGCACCCACCTCCGCGCTCAAGAAAATCCCCCACGCCGTCCGCATGATGAGCCTCGACAATGGGTTCGCGGATGAGGATATCGCCGAATTTCTCGCCCGCGTCCGCCGCTTCCTGGCGTTGCCCGACGATGCGCCGGTCGCGCTGACCGCAGAGCCGAAGATTGATGGCCTGTCCTGCTCGTTGCGTTACGAGAAGGGCGAGCTGGTGCTGGCTGCGACGCGCGGCGACGGCGCGACGGGGGAGGATGTCACCGCGAACGTCCGCACCATCGCCGACATTCCCCAGCGGCTGATCGGAGACGCGATCCCCGACCTGTTCGAAGTGCGGGGCGAGGTCTATATGGCCAAGGCGGATTTCACCGCGCTCAACGCCCGGCTGCTGGCCGAGGCGGACGAGCCGGACAAGGCGCGGCAATTCGCCAATCCCCGCAACGCTGCCGCCGGATCGCTGCGGCAGAAGGATGCGACCGTCACCGCCAGCCGTCTCTTGCGCTTCCTGGCCCATGGCTGGGGCGCGCACAGCGCCTTGCCCGCCGACACGCAACTCGGCGTGATGCAGGCGATTGCCGCATGGGGTCTGCCGGTGTCGGACCGGCTGGTCCGGGTCGAAACCCTCGACACGCTGCTTGCCCATTATCGCAGTATTGAAAGCGCCCGCGCCGACCTGCCCTTCGACATTGACGGGGTGGTGTATAAGGTTGACCGGCTCGACTGGCAGCAGCGCCTGGGCTTCGTGGCCAAGGCACCGCGCTGGGCGATTGCGCATAAATTCCCCGCCGAACGCGCGCAGACGACGCTGGAGGCGATCGACATTCAGGTCGGCCGCACCGGCAAGCTGACCCCGGTGGGTCGCCTGACCCCGGTGACGGTGGGCGGCGTCGTCGTCTCCAACGTCACGCTCCACAATGCCGACGAGATTGCGCGGCTGGGCGTGCGCCCCGGCGATCGGGTCATCGTCCAGCGCGCGGGCGACGTCATCCCGCAGGTGGTGGACAATCTCGACCGCGACCGTCCCGGCTCGCCCTATATCTTCAAGCCCGAATGTCCGATCTGCCAGAGCGAGGCGGTGCGCGAGGAAGGGGAGGTCGATTATCGCTGCACCGGCGGCCTCATCTGCCCGGCGCAACGCTTCGAGCGGCTGCGCCATTTCGTCAGCCGGGTTGCGCTGGACATTGAGGGGCTGGGGGAAAAGTCGATCCAGGAGTTTCTCGACCTTGGCTGGATTACCGAACCGGCCGATATTTTCCGCCTGAAACGCCACCGTCCCGACCTGATCGGGCGGGAAGGGTGGAAGGAAAAATCGGTCGACAATCTGCTTTCCGCGATCGAGGCGAAGCGCGCGCCGGACGCGGCGCGGCTGCTGTTTGGCCTGGGCATCCGCCATGTCGGCGCGGTGACGGCGCGAGATCTGATGAAGCGCTACACCACGCTGCCGGGCGTGCGCGCGCTGGCGGAAGAAATTATCGCCCTGCGCGACCAGCCATTTGACACGCCTGCCAAGCGCGACAAGGCAATCGCCGACCATATCGGGGTGGAGAATGTCGGCGCGGCGGTGGGTCATGCGCTCGCCGACTTCTTCCACGAACCGCACAACGTAATCATATGGGAAGATTTGATAGGTGTGGGCAACAGGAAGGGAGAGGTCGATCCGCCTCCCTATGTCGTGGAAACCACCGCCAGCGCGGTCACCGGCAAAACCGTGGTGTTCACCGGCAAGCTGGAAACGATGAGCCGCGACGAGGCCAAGGCGCAGGCGGAACGGTTGGGTGCGAAGGCGGCGGGATCGGTCAGTGCCAAGACGGATCTGGTGGTCGCCGGGCCGGGGGCCGGGAGTAAGCTGAAGCAGGCCGCGGCGCTGGGGATCAAGGTGATCAGCGAAGAGGAATGGGGGGAGATTGTGAAGGCGGCTGGGTGAAACCAACAGCCGTTCGTTTCGAGCGAAGTCGAGAAACGTCGCGCGTCGGTTTCTCGACTTCGCTCGAAACGAACGGAGGTGGTTTGAGCGATCCTAAGCTGCCATCGCCTCCATCCCCGCATCATGCGCGCGCCGGGCGGCCATGATGTCGCCGACATGGGTTTCGGCCCAACCGGTAATCTGGTCCAATATGCCGATCAGCCCGCCTGCCAGCGGGGTCAGCCGATATTCCACCGTCACCGGCACGGTGGCAAAGGCGGCGCGGCTGACCAGCCCGTCGCGCTCCAGGCTCTTCAATGTCTGGGACAGCATCTTTTGCGAAATCGCGCCGATCCGGCGGCGCAACAGGTTGAAGCGCACGGGGCCGTCTTTCAGGCTCAGCAACACCAGCACCGCCCATTTGTCGCCGATCCGGTCGAGAATGTGCCGGGTCGGGCAATCGGGATTATAGGCGTCGCCGATGCGGGGCGGCGGAGTGGACGGCATGGGCAGTATCCTCGGCGTAACCAGGTGAAGGCAAAGTGCCTTCTTGCACCCCTGATATCCTAATCTCTATCTGGTTTCCATTGGTAACCACTTATGGAGACGAGCATGAAAGTAGCGATCATCGGCGGCACGGGTCGTGCGGGGCAGGAAATCGGCGCGGAACTGGCCCGGCGCGGGCATCAGGTGACGGCCATTGCCCGCCATCCCGAAAATGCGGTGCAGGATGCCGCGATCACCGCGGTTGCGGGCGACGTCAACCATCCCGAAGCGCTGGCGCAGGCGATTGCGGGCCATGATGTCGTCGTCAGTGCGGTGATGTTTTCCGATACCGACCCGGCGTCGCTGGTCGATGTCGTGCGCCAGTCGGGCGTGCCGCGCTATCTGGTCGTGGGCGGGGCGGCCAGTCTGGAGGTGGCGCCGGGCGTGCCATTGATCAGCACGCCGGATTTCCCCAAGGAATATCTGCCCGAAGCCAGCCGGGGCAAGGCGTTCCTGGACTATCTGCGCAGCGTCGATGACATCGACTGGACCTATGTGTCGCCCTCGCTCTTCTTCTTCGTCGGCCCGCGCATCGGCCGTTTCCGGCTCGGCACCGACCAGTTGCTGGTCGATGCCGATGGCAAGAGCAGCATATCCTATGCCGATTATGCCATCGCGCTGGTCGATGAAATCGAAACGCCGTGCCACCGCCGCCAGCGCTTCACTGTCGGCTACTGATGCGGGGAGGGGGCGTTAGAGTTCTTTGGGAAAGCCGGTTCCAGCCCACTCCCCCGCCCAACCACCCGACAGGATGATACTGGATCGGGCGGTTGGGCGGGGGAGCGGGCTGGTACCGCACTTGAAAAGCGCCTTTTCGCGCTTTTTCAAACAGACTCTTATGCCGCCCCCTCAACCTTGTCCTGCGTCTTGGTCGCAACGTCGCCCGCGTCGTGGCGCTCGTGCAATTGGCCGTCGAGCGGGCCGTTGATCTTGTTGACCATCCGCCCGCGCGTCACCGCCGGGCGGGCGTCGATCTGCCGCGCCCAGCGCAGCACGTTGGTGTAGCTGCCAGCGTCCAGAAATTCCGCCGCGTCATAGGCGCGGCCCAGCACGACGCCGCCATACCAAGGCCAGATGGCGATGTCGGCGATGCTATATTCGTCGCCCGCGACATAGTCATTGTCCGCCAGATGCCGGTCCAGCACGTCGAGCTGGCGCTTCACTTCCATCGTGTAGCGGTTGATCGGATATTCATATTTTTCCGGGGCATAGGCGTAGAAATGGCCAAAGCCGCCGCCCAGCAGCGGCGCGCTGCCCATCTGCCAGAACAGCCAGCTGAGCGCGGCGGTGCGCTTGGCGGGATCGGTCGGCAGGAAGGCGCCGAACTTTTCGGCTAGGTAGAGCAGGATCGCGCCGGATTCGAACACGCGCTGCGGCGGGGAGACGCTATGGTCCATCAGCGCCGGGATCTTGCTGTTGGGATTGACCGCCACGAAGCCGCTGGAAAACTGGTCGCCATCGCTGATCTTGATCAGCCAGGCGTCATACTCCGCCTGCGTAAACCCCGCCTCCAGCAATTCTTCCAGCAGGATCGTGACCTTCTGCCCATTGGGCGTGGCCAGTGAGTAGAGCTGGAGCGGATGCTGCCCCACCGGCAGATCCTTGTCATGGGTCGCGCCCGCGATCGGCCGGTTGATATTGGCGAACTGGCCGCCGCTGGCCTTGTCCCATGTCCAGACGGCGGGCGGGGTATAGGTTGGATCGCTCATGGGGGGACAGGCCTTTTATGGATGCTGATACGCGTCAGGTAGGAAGCGCCACGACGCACCGCAACGGCGCTGGGTGATGTGGCACGGAAAATCATCGGTCGCGCAAAAAATGCGCATGGAAGGTCTTGACCGATCTTTCTGTTGCGCCATATCAAGCCGCGCTAGCACTCTCCTTCAATGAGTGCTAACAGCGACGCAGTTTATCGGGAGAAGGATAAGGCGAGAGCGGTTTTCGGGGGGATTCATCCCCGGATCGCGCGCCGGACCCATCCCAAACAGAAGGGAAAGGCAATCAACATGGCATTTCGTCCATTGCACGACCGTGTTCTCGTCCGCCGCATCGAAGCGGAAGCAAAGACCGCCGGTGGCATCATCATCCCCGACACCGCCAAGGAAAAGCCGCAGGAAGGCGAAATCGTCTCCGTCGGCACCGGCTCGAAGGCTGAAGATGGCAAGGTGACCCCGCTCGACGTCAAGGCTGGCGACCGCATCCTGTTCGGCAAATGGTCCGGCACCGAAGTCAAGGTCGACGGTGAAGACCTGCTGATCATGAAGGAATCGGATATTCTGGGCGTTGTCGCCTAACGGCGACGGGCTGGGCATCATCGCCTAAGTCTTTCGTTTTCCTGACTATTCCCATTTGCAAGAAAGAGGGTTTTTCCCATGGCTGCAAAAGACGTAAAATTTTCCCGCGACGCTCGTGAGCGCATTCTGCGCGGTGTCGACATCTTGGCCGACGCGGTCAAGGTGACCCTGGGGCCAAAGGGCCGCAACGTCGTTATCGACAAGAGCTTCGGCGCCCCCCGTATCACCAAGGACGGCGTCAGCGTCGCCAAGGAAATCGAACTCAAGGACAAGTTCGAGAATATGGGCGCCCAGATGGTGCGCGAAGTCGCTTCCAAGACCAACGACATTGCTGGCGACGGCACGACCACTGCGACCGTATTGGCGCAGGCGATCGTCCGTGAAGGCATGAAGTCGGTTGCCGCCGGCATGAACCCGATGGACCTGAAGCGCGGCATCGATCTGGCCGTCATCAAGGTTGTCGAGGACCTCAAGGCCCGTTCCAAGCCCGTCGCCGGGACCAAGGAAATCGCCCAGGTCGGCATCATCTCGGCCAATGGCGACACCGTGGTTGGCGAAAAGATCGCCGAAGCCATGGAGCGCGTCGGCAAGGAAGGCGTGATCACGGTTGAAGAAGCCAAGGGTCTCGAATTCGAGCTGGACGTCGTCGAAGGTATGCAGTTCGACCGCGGCTATCTGTCGCCCTATTTCGTGACGAACCCGGAAAAGATGGCTGTAGAGCTGGCTGATCCGTACATTCTGATCCACGAAAAGAAGCTCAGCAACCTCCAGTCGATCCTGCCGATCCTCGAAGCGGTCGTTCAGTCGGGTCGTCCCCTGCTGATCATCGCTGAAGATATCGAAGGCGAAGCGCTGGCGACCCTGGTCGTCAACAAGCTGCGCGGTGGCCTGAAGGTCGCAGCGGTCAAGGCTCCTGGCTTTGGCGATCGTCGTAAGGCGATGCTGGAAGATATCGCTGTCCTGACCAAGGGCGAAGTGATCTCGGAAGATCTGGGCATCAAGCTGGAGAACGTCACGCTGGCGATGCTCGGCACCGCCAAGCGCGTCACCATCGACAAGGACAACACCGTCATCGTCGATGGCGCTGGCGACCATGACTCGATCAAGGGCCGTACCGAGCAGATCCGTCAGCAGATCGAGAACACCACCTCGGACTATGACAAGGAAAAGCTGCAGGAACGTCTGGCGAAGCTCGCTGGCGGCGTGGCCGTCATCAAGGTTGGCGGCGCTTCGGAAGTCGAAGTCAAGGAACGCAAGGACCGCGTCGACGACGCGCTGCACGCCACCCGTGCGGCCGTTGAAGAAGGCATCGTTCCCGGCGGCGGCACCGCTCTCCTCTATGCGACCAAGGCTTTGGCCGGCATGAAGGGTGCGAATGACGACCAGACCCGTGGTATCGACATCATCCGCAAGGCGATCGAAGCGCCGCTGCGCCAGATCGCCCAGAATGCGGGCGTTGACGGTGCCGTGGTTGCCGGCAACCTGCTGCGCGAAAATGACGAGACCCGTGGTTTCAACGCCTCGACCGACGTCTATGAAAACCTGGTGGAAGCCGGCGTGATCGACCCGACCAAGGTCGTTCGTGCGGCGCTGCAGGACGCGGCCTCGGTCGCTGGCCTGCTGATCACCACCGAAGCGGCGATCTCCGAAATGCCTGCCGACGACAAGTCGCCCATGGGCGGCATGCCCGGCGGCGGCATGGGCGGCATGGGCGGCATGGACTTCTAAGTCCAACGCTCTCGCTACGACAAGAAGAGGCCGGTGGAGCGATCCACCGGCCTTTTTCGTGAGGTCAACGCACGGCAACCGGCTGTTTACCGATTGCCGCTAGCAAAATGGCGATGAGTTTCAAAAAGCCTTTCCGCGCCGTCCCGGTGCGGCTCAGCCCCGCCTATCTCGCCCGGCAGCGGCGCGATGCCCGGATGACATTGGCTCTGCGGCTGCTCGCTGTTCTCGCGGTTGGGCTGGTGGCTGCGCTATCGCTACACTGGTTCCGCAGCGAACCCGCCGCCCCGCCTCCGCCAGAGCCTGTCATAGTTGAGGCACGGATCGGGACGCCGGAACCTGTCGTGCGCGAACGGCCGATGAGTGCCGCCGAACTGGACGCGCAACAGCCCTCGGCCGGTGGCGGTCATGCTACCGTGCCGGTCGAAGGTGGGATCGTCCGCAATCAAGCGACGGCCACCGTCTTTCGGGATTGCCGCGCGGCTTGGGCGGCCGGTGCCGCGCCGATCTATCGCGGGCAGCCCGGCTATGATGTCAGCATGGATGGCGACCTGGACGGCATAGCCTGCGAGCCGGTCAGGCGTTAGCCGGATCGCGCACCAGCACGGCCATCGGCAACTCTGCCCGCACCGCAAAGCCCAGCGTCTCGTAGAGGGCGATCGTCCGGCCATGGGCCGCATAGGCGTGCAGGAAGGGCGTCTCGCCCCGGTCCAGCATTGCCTGCATGACGATCCGCATCAAAGCGCCCGCGAGACCCCGGCCACGAAAATCGGGATGGGTGCAGACGCCGCTGACCTCGGTAAAGCCGGGCAGGTGCATCCGCTCGCCCGCCATCGCGACCAGTCGCCCCTGTTCGCGCACACCGATGAAGCGGCCCAGCCGGTGGGTGAGCGGGTGGAAGGGGCCGGGCCGGGTCAATAGCGCCAGCGCGCGCATCTCTTCTGCATCGGCTTCGCCCAGCACGATCCACTCACAGGACGGTGCCGGGGCAGGGTTGAGCGTTGTTGCAACCATCTGGGCCAACGTCGCGGTGCGCGCGATCGTCATACCCGGCGGGGCCACCGCCACATCCTGTCCGACCAGCCACATTTCGCTATCGCCGGTTGCGAGCGCGGCCAGCGCGATCAGGCTGTCCGCACCGTCATCTCCGGTCGCCGCAAAGGGGCCATAAGCGGGATTGAGCCGCATCGCCCGGTCATCCCCCTGCGCCAGTGCCGCCCAGCCGCTGCGCAGCGTGTGCCAGACGGGACGATCAAGCGGGTGCATCAGGCAGGCTCCGGGCTATGAGGCGGGATGGCGCTGCCATATCAGCCCGACCGGCCGGTTCAAGCCGCGCAGCCCTTCGGCTGGGGCTGCGGCCATATTAACCAAAAAATAAAGGGAAAATGCGACACCGGGTCTGGGAACCGGAGACCCGCCAATTTGCGCGCTTTGAGGACATTGTTGGAAAAGCGCATGGCGCAGCGAACGGGGCAGGAGGCCGACGTCCGTCGCAGCCTTGTCGAATCCCTCTATGCGTCTCCTGCATCCCTGACCATTGGCGCTGCCACCGGCACCGCCGTGGGTATCGTCATCAGCAGCATGAGCGACTTTCCGGCGATCCATGCTGTCGTCGTCGCAATCTGCGTGGTTGCCACTCTCCGCGTCATTTCCGCAGTTTTCTTCCATCGCCAGCTGGTCCGCGGCACCGCTGTCGCCTCGCGCAACTGGGAACTGGCCTATGAACTGGGTGCCTGGGCCTATGCCGGGCTGCTGGGGTTGATGGGCTTCGTGACGCTCATCGGATCGGCCAATCCGGTCATTCATATGCTGAGCGTGTCGATGGCGACGGGCTATGCAGGCGGTATCTCCGGCCGCAATGCAGGGCGCGTCCAGATCGCCATCGGGCAAGTGTGCCTGGCCCTGCTGCCGACCGCGACCGGGCTATGGATGGAAGGATCGACCGGCTATCGCGTCCTGTCGGTCGCTATGGTGGCGATGGTGCTGGGCCTGGCGGAAATCAGCTCGACCACCCATCGCATCGTCGTCCAGGCGCTGATCGGCAAGCGCGACAAGTCGCTGCTTGCGGAAAAATTTGAGCGACTCGCCCGCTTCGACAGTCTGACGGGGCTGGAAAACCGCATGGCGATGCAGATGCGGCTGCGCGAAATCTTCGAGACCAGCCAGAAGCGCAACGATGCCGTCGCTATCCTGTGGATGGACATTGACCGGTTCAAGGAAATTAATGATTCGCTTGGCCATATGGTCGGCGACCAGTTGCTGCGCGCGGTGGCGGAGCGGCTGGATGAGGTCGTGCAGGGCCGTGGCCGGATCGCGCGCTTTGGCGGCGATGAATTTGTCATCATCTGCGCCGATACGGACCGGGTGACGGCGGCGGCAATCGCGCAGGAAATCATCAGCTATTTCGCCCATGGCTTCGACCTGTCGGACAATCATCTCCAGGTGACCGCCTCCATCGGTTTCGCGGTCGCGCCGCAGGACGGGCGCGACATGGACGAGCTGATGCAACATGCCGATCTGGCGCTCTACGAAGCCAAGCGGGAGGGGCGCAACCGCGCGTCCAGCTTCAACTGGTCGCTCAAGGAACGCTTCAATCGCGTGCATGAGATCGAGACCGGGCTGCGCCGCGCGCTGGAGACGAATGAACTCAAATTGCTGTTCCAGCCGATCGTCGATCTGGAAAGCGGCCATATCGACGCGTGCGAGGCGCTGCTGCGCTGGGATCATCCGGTGCTGGGTCCGATTTCGCCCGGCGAATTCATCCCGATTGCCGAAAGCATGGGCATGATCGAGGCGATGACCGGCTGGGTGTTGCGCGAAGCCTGTATCGCTGCGGCCTCCTGGCCCGGCGAGGTCCGCATCGCCATCAACGTGTCGCCTGCCTCATTGAAGTCGCACGACCTGCCCGGCAACGTCATCGCCGCGCTGCTGGAGACGGGCCTGCCCGCACGGCGGCTGGAACTGGAAGTCACCGAATCCATTTTCCTGGACGATAGCGGCCAGACCAACGCGATCCTGCGCGAATTGCAGCGCATCGGCCTGCGGCTGGCGCTCGACGATTTCGGCACCGGCTACAGCTCGCTATCCTATCTGCGTTCCTACCGGTTCGACACGCTCAAGGTGGACCAGAGCTTCATGGCCGGGGTCAGCTCCAATGCGGAGGACCGCGCGATCGTGCGCGCCATCGGCAACCTCGCCCGTGATCTGGCGATGGATACGGTGGCCGAAGGCATCGAGACGGCGGACCAGCTACACCACGCCCGTGAAGCCGGGTTCACCAATGTGCAGGGCTATTTGTTCAGCCGTCCGGTGACGAGCGAGCGGATCGCCGAAATGATCGCCGACGGTCCGCTCGAAGGGGGGGAACGCCCCGATCCCGTCATCCACAAACGGCCGCGGCGTCAGGCCTGACCCGCCGCCGCGACCGCGTTTCAGCGTAAGCGGGTCTGCGCCGCCGCCAGCCGCCGCATCATCCGCAAATCGCGATCGGACAGCGACAGGGCCGTATCGGTCCATGTCTCGACAATGTCGGTCAATTCGGCCAGCGTCAGCGGATTGACCCGCCGTCCGGCCCGGTTGATGCCGACATAACCGGCATGATGGGCGCTATGGTCGGCAATCCATTTGGCGGTCGCCGCCTCGCCCTCGCCCGGCTCGACGACCTGCGCGACAATGCCCATCTCGCACATTTCGTCCGCGCTGTAGATACGCCCCTCGGCAATCATCTCGCGCGCCAGCATGGGGCCGACCCGTCGCGACAGCACCGAATAGGCGCCCATGCCGGGGAACAGACCGAACAGGACTTCGGGCAGGCCGAATTTGGCCTGCCGCTCGGCGATGATGACGTCGAAGCACATCAGCGCTTCCAGCCCGCCGCCCAGCGCGTCGCCCTGCGCCAGTCCGATATTGATGATGTTCATGTCGTTGCAGTGCCAGATGCGATCGACAATCTCGCAGCAGGCGACGCCATAGCTGAGCAAGGTGGCGCGATCGCGGCGCTGGATGCATTCGGCGAACATCTCCAGATCGCCGCCCAGATTGAACACGCCGGGGAAGCGCGACCCCAGCACCATGAATTTGAGCGGGCCATCGCGCCCGCTGCCGTCAGCGCCGCCATAGACGCGCTTGCTCTCCCGCTGCCACGCCATCGTGTCGCGAATCAGGCCCAGATTGGAATTGGGCCGTTCATGCGGGGTCATGAAGGCCCACAGGGTCGCCAGTTCCTCGTCCCAGCGCACATCGATCTGGCCCAGGTCGAAAAGGGTGGAGCGGCCGGTTGGAACCGCTATTTCCGCTACGGAAAAGGCCGGTTGGTCGGTGTCGGGCGCAAAATGCTCCTCACCGGCCGTTTCGACCACGTCTCTTGCCGGACTAAACCGTCCTGAATCAATCATCTGCGTCCCCGTTTTTCTATTCCGACTGAACAGAACAGGCTCGCATGGAGGATGCAATCAACCCCCCGCCGGTGAACAGCCCGTTAACTATTTTTGTTGGGAACTGTTGCAAACGCGTCGTCACAAATTGGCCCAAATGAGACTCCTTGTTGCGGATATGCAACAAAACGCCCGTCCTTGGCTATTCTCGATCGTCGCTCAGGGCTTTGTTAACCTTTATTAATTAGCCACAGTCGGATGAACGACCGCGATCAGGACTCCAAATTTGTCACGCTGGCCCTCCATGACGCGGCGGGCGCGGCATGGCCGTTGCGCCTGTCGGCGGACTGCCTGCGCTTCATCGGTCCCTATCGCCGGGTCGAAGGCTTCAACATCGACGCGCTGATGCTGTTTGAAGGCGTGCGCAAGGCGGGGTGAACCCTTGTGCCTGCGCCCGTTCGCTCATAAACGGCGCGCGTGACCCAGACCCGTTTTTCCTTTTCCATCGCCGCGATTGACGGCAAGGCGCGCACCGGCGCGATCCAGATGCAGCGCGGCGAGATCCGCACGCCCGCCTTCATGCCGGTCGGCACCGCCGCCACGGTCAAGGCACTGCGCCCGGCCGAAGTGCGCGCGACCGGCGCGGACATCATATTGGGCAATACCTATCATCTGATGCTGCGTCCCGGCGCGGAGCGCATGGCGCGGCTGGGCGGCCTGCACGGTTTCATGGGCTGGGACCGGCCGATCCTGACCGACAGTGGCGGCTATCAAGTGATGAGCCTGTCGGAACTCACCAAGATGAGCGAACAGGGCGTCGCTTTCTCCAGTCACATCGACGGGTCCAAACATATGCTGACCCCCGAACGGTCGATGGAAATCCAGCGGCTGCTCGACAGCGACATTGTGATGGCGTTCGACGAATGCACCAAAAATGGCTGCACCCATGATGAGGCGGCGCGGTCGATGGAGCGATCGATGCGCTGGGCCAGGCGCTCGCGTGACGGTTTTGATGCAGGTGGCGACCATGCGGAGCGTGCGGCTTTGTTCGGCATCCAGCAGGGATCGCTGGACAAAGGTTTAAGGCAGCAGTCCGCGCAGCAACTGATCGACATCGGCTTTGATGGCTATGCCGTGGGTGGGCTGGCCGTAGGCGAGGGGCAGGAGGCGATGTTCGCCACGCTAGATTTCGCGCCCGACATGCTGCCGCAGGACAAGCCGCGCTACCTGATGGGCGTGGGCAAGCCCGACGATATTGTCGGCGCAGTCGAACGCGGCATCGACATGTTCGATTGCGTGCTGCCCACCCGGTCGGGGCGCAACGGGCAAGCTTTCACCTGGGCCGGGCCGCTCAACATCCGCAACGCCCGCTTTGCCGAAGATACAGGGCCGCTCGATCCACGCTGCACCTGCCCGGTCTGCGCGACCTGGGGGCGGGCCTATCTGCATCATCTGGTGAAAGCCGGAGAGATGCTGGGCGCTATGCTGATGACCCAGCATAATATCCATTTCTACCAATCGCTGATGCAGGCGATCCGCGACAGCATCGCTGCCGGGCAATACGCTACATTCGCCGCCGATTTCCGCCGAGATTATCAGCGCGCCTGAGCGACGACGCAAACTCCTAACCCCCGTTCGTTTCGAGCGCAGTCGAGAAACTGCGCGCTATCGTTTCTCGACTGCGCTCGAAACGAACGGATCAAGGTGTAGGCATCGCGCTTCAGGGAATGACGCTGATCTCGATCGTATAGCCGCCCGCTTCCGCATCATGGTCCAGCGGCGCGCGCAACTGACGCGACAGGCCGGTCAATACCCGGCCATAGCGTTCGGCCAGATGGACCGTCATTGTCTCCGACGCGCGCAGGCCGCTCGACCGCACGCTCAGCAGCGCGCGCGTGTCGCGACCCGCCACCCCCCGCACCGCAATCCGCATCGCGCCATGCGGGTCGAGCATCATTGCCAGTTCGACCAGTTCGGTCAGCAGAAAGGCGATCGGCACGGCGACATCCTGACTGATGTGCAGGTCGTCCGCGTCGATCTGAATGCCAAAGCGCCGGGCTTGTGCCGGGGCGGTGCCGCGCAGGCTGGCGGACAATTCGCTGATCAGCGGGCGCACGCCCACGCCGCGATTATCCTCCAGCTCGGCGAAATGATTGCGATGGACGACGGACAGAGCATCAACCCGCCGCTGGATCGAGGCATAGGCTTCCACCGCTTCGGGATCATGTGCGGACCGGGCGTGCAGGTTGATCAGGCTGGCGATGATCTGGAGGTTGTTCTTGACCCGGTGATGCACCTCACGGGTCAGCTTGCGCTGGGTTTCCAGACCCTGCGCCATTTCCGCTTCATGAGTGGCGACATCTTCGCTGATCTCGCGGAAGGTTTCGCCCAGCGCGACAATCTCCTGCGCCGGAGTGCGGACCTTTTGCAGCGGCTCCAGCACTTCGCCCGGATGATAGGCCGCAACCGACCGGCGCAGCAGCACCAGCGGGCGGATCAACAGGCGATTGACGACAAACCAGCCGACCGCCGCCGCCGCCGCAAACCACATGACGAGCGGCAGGAAGAGCGAGAGCATCCGGGCAACCGTTGCGGGCGGATCTCGCACGGTCATGGTCAGCACGATGTCGGGCGGGTCGAGCCGGGCCGACAGGCTGCTGCTATGGCCATTGATCGGCGCGCCGCCGGGACGGCTGATGACCATCCGCGCGTCACCCTGCCGCAGGGTCAGTTGCCGATTTTGCAGCGCGGTGGCGGGATCAGCGACGCTTTCGAGGTGCGCGCGCGAATAATAGGCAAAGCCGACCAGCGCGCCGTTGCGGCTGCGCACCCGGCTCACCAGAAATTGCGACGTGGGCAGCAATTGCGCGTCCTTGCCCGCGAAACGATCGCCGATGGCGATGCCAGCGGGTTCCGGGACGGGCGATCCGCACAGGCGCTGGCCGCGCCGGTCGTAAATGTAAAAATGCCCGCCATCGCGGTCATGCGAGGTCAGGAAAAGCTCCAGCCGCTGGCAGATGCCGGTCTCGCTGCCGGGGCTGGCGAGGGCGTTAACCGTCAGTTCCAGCGCTGTCCGATCCGATTGCAGATCGGCGGTCAGCTTGCGCGCGCTCTGCGTCACCGCGACGCGCAGCAGGGCTTCCTTTTCAAGGTCGGCGGTGCGGATGGCCTGGAGCGAGGCGATGAGCGCGATCAGCCCCAACGGCAGAAGCGCCAGCGTCAGGATGAGGAACATCTTGACACCGGTTGACCGGAAAAATCCAGCAAGCGGCACGCCCGGCGATCGGGCGGTCCCGGTGCGGGCGGCCGGAGGAAGGCTGCCCCCGTTCATGACCGTCTCAGTCCAGCTTGCTCAGCAGATCGAGCATTTCCGAGGGGATATCTTCATCCACAGCGCGCTGATAGACGGTGCGCAACGCCTGGGACACATGGCCATCTTCTTTTGGGGCGGCACGGCGTTTGCGGGGTGACGAAGCGGCATGAGGGCCGCTGTCCGGGCTGGTAACGCCATCTGGCTTACCCCCTCCCGCCGCATTACGTTCCGTCGATGAAGAAACCAAAATCAGCCCCTCTGAAGCAATATCTGACACGCCAGTCTGCCCGTATTTGCGGGATTCTTACAGGACGTCAATTCGTCGTCCCGCGCGATTGATACAAAATTCACGATAAAATCGAAAAATCCATATGGCTGCGAAACAAATCTCGTCATTGATGGTTCCGGCGAATGAAGCATTTTTTATGCAGCCGCGCTTTTGGCTATGTTTGGGGGACGGGGGTTGCCATGTCGGCAGGGACATTCCATCCTTTCACACGCCACACCTCTACGCCGGCACCGATGCTTCGGAACATTACGCCCCTTATGGGCAGGGAGAAGATTTGACGATGTCGCTTGGACAGCAATTGCACCCCCATCTTCCGTTCCTGCGGCGCTATGCCCGCGCGTTGACCGGCAGCCAGGCGCATGGCGACGCCTATGTCCGCGCCGCGCTGGAGGCGATCGTCGCCGCGCCGGAGGAGTTTCCATCCGACGTCGATCCTCGTCTGGGCCTCTACCGCACCTTCCATGCCATCTGGTCCTCCTCCCATCTGGAGGATATTCCGGTGACGTCGGGCGGCAGCCGCGAAGCGATCGCGCAGGCGCGGCTTGCCCGCCTGACCCCGCTGCCGCGTCAGGCGCTGCTGCTGACCGCGCTCGAAGGCTTCACCGTCGATGACGTCGCTTATCTGATCGACATGGACAGCGCCGATGTGGAGGCGCTGGTCGAGGAAGCACTCAGCGAAATCGAGGCGCAGACCCGCGCCAAGGTGCTGATTATCGAGGATGAGCCGATCATCGCGATGGACATTGAAACCATCGTCCGCGATCTGGGCCATGATGTGACCGCGATCGCCGTCACGGCGGAAGATGCGGTGCGCGAAGCGCTGGCCGATCGTCCGGGGCTGGTGCTGGCCGATATCCAGCTGGCCGACGACAGCAGCGGCATCGACGCGGTGAAGGATATCCTGGCTGAATTTTCGGTGCCGGTGATCTTCATCACCGCCTTCCCCGAACGGCTGCTGACGGGTGAACGGCCAGAGCCGACCTTCCTGATCACCAAGCCGTTCCAGCGGTCGACCGTCAAGGCGGCGATTTCGCAGGCGCTGTTCTTTGACGAGGCGACCGCGCCGGCCTGATAGGGGCTTAAATACCGACTGGTGGAACTCCCGATCGTTGCTGGCGTTAATGATGCGTAACGATCGGGAGATGGGCCATGGTTGATCCTGAACAGCATATCACGACCGATGACGCGCGCGGCGGATCGACAGAGCATGTCGTGCGCTATGTGCTGGGCATTTCGCTGGCACTGGCCGTGATCGCAATGCTCTTCGTGCTCTGGCGCTGACGGCACAGATTGCGGGACCTGGTTTTTGACGGCACATGATTTAGGATGCGGGCGCATTTATGGCTTTGACGATGTCGGTTCATGGGATGAGGACGGCAACCACCAAGGGGGACCTGCCCATGTCTGATGACGTTGGCGACAGCGATGACCTGACCGAGATTGTGCCGGCGGAAGAGCGTGCGCCGCTTTCGGATACGGATTTCAAGCGCGAACTGGCAGCGGTGATCCCGCACCTTCGCGCCTTTGGCCGTTCGCTGTCGGGCAATCGCGATACTGCGGACGATCTGGTGCAGGAAACCCTGCTCAAGGCGTGGGCGGCGCGGCAGCGCTTTCAGGCCGGCACCAACATGCGGGCCTGGACCTTCATCATCCTGCGCAACCATTATCTCTCGCAGATGCGCCGTTCGCGTTTTCGCGGCGATTGGGACGACCTGACCGCAGATCGCATCCTCGCGGCGCCTGCATCGCAGGACAAGCATGTCGAACTCAGCGACATGCAGCGCGCCTTGCTGCAACTGCCCCAGCCTCAGCGCGAGGCGCTGATTTTGGTCGGCGCGGGGGGCTTTGCCTATGAGGAAGCCGCCGAGATTTGCGGCGTTGCCGTCGGCACGATCAAGAGCCGGGTGGCCCGCGGTCGCGCGGCGCTGGAACAGATACTCGAAAGCGGCGACCTGCCGTCGCGCCGCAGCCAGGTGACGACCGAAACAGCCGTGCTGGACGAGATTATGGATGATGTCGACCGGCTCAGCCGTGGTCGTGATCATGGCCCGATAGAGGATTAACAGGAACGATTGGCCCGCTCGGCCCGTTGTTGCTCCATCAAGGAGACGCAATATGGGCAACGACCCTACGGGGCGGGACGATCCGTCCGTTCATGTGACCATAGTCGAGCGATCGCGTGGCAGCGGCGTGGTGTTTGCGCTGGTCGCGCTCGCGCTGATCCTGGCCATCGGCTTTTTCTACCTGACCAACGATCGCCGCGATGACCGGCAGGCAGAAGCCGTCACCGGGGCCGCGCAGTCCGTGGACGACGCGGCCAAAATGGTCGGTGACGCGGCCAAGGATGCCGCCGACAAGCTGCGCGACACCAAATGATCAAAAGCGGCGTGAGACGCTGACGCCATAGAGCGGCTGGAGCGCGCAGTCATCGGGTGCGCGGCCATAGGCGGCCTTGTCCATGCACGCCGCCGCCGACGCGAAATTCGCCGCGATCGCGGCCCGCGCCATGCCCATGCCGCCATCCAGTGCCGATCCTTCGCCCTTCACCGTCGTCGCGATCGTCCGGTCCAGCAAGACCTGTTGGTTGTCGATGCGGACCAGCTGATAATGCAGCGTAGCGGTCGTTTCCTTGCTCGCGATCAGAAAGCTGGCGGGCGAATCAAGCCCCTGCCATGTCGCCACCAGCCGTACCCGCGCCTCTTTGCCGCTGGGGGCCAGCAGGTTCATCCGCTCCAGCGTTTCGCGCAGCCCCTTGTGCAGGCGGCCGGGTGGCGCGGCCTTGAACCGGACGATCGCCGTGATCCCTTCGACATCCCCCACCGACACGCGATGATAGAGCGGATGGTCGCGCGCCACCGGGACGGGCTTTTCCGGCGCGAAGGGCAGGCCGATCGCCACCAGCGGGATGTCGGGGGAGGGGGCCGCGCCGATCAGGGCGAAGGCGGCGAGGGAAAGCAGAAGCGGACGCATGGCCTCCTCTCTGGCGCGGGACACTTTAAGAGCCGATAATTGCCATGGCTAATCACCCGTTGACGTCGATTGGCGCGCAGATTCAGGATTTCTTTGCCATTTTCGGGCAGGGTATGGGCCTGTCGGATTTTCTTACAGCCATTGTAAGGGCAGGTCCGACACCACCAGGACCGATAGTGCGACCATGATCAGGCTGTTCAAACATTATGTGCCGCACGCCGTGCTGCTGCTGGGGCTGCTCGATTTCGTGCTGCTGCTCTGCGCTGCGGAGGGCGGCTGGATCTTGCGCGCGCACCAGATTGGCATGGATATCGAGCATGTGACGACCCGCATGGGGCCGCTGCTCAGCTTCGCCTTCGCTATCCAGACTGGCATGATCGCGGTCGGCGTCTATGGCACCGAAGCGTTGCAATCGATCCGATTCGCCTTTGCGCGGCTGCTGGTCGCGGTGTCGCTGGGCGTCATTTTTCTCTCGGTCCTCTATTTCCTGCTGCCCGGCATGACGCTGTGGCGCTCCAACTCGCTCTACGCGATGGGGCTGGCGATGGGCTTGCTGCTGGCGCTGCGTCTGCTGCTCGGTTCGATGCTGGGCGGCGAAGCGTTCAAGCGGCGGCTGGTCGTGCTGGGCGCGGGCAATCGCGCCGACCGCATCCGCGAACTGGAAAAGAAGAAGGGCGCTGGCTATCTCGTCGTCGGCTATATCGCCATGAATGACGGGCCGCAGGTGGTGCAGGAAGCTATCAACCGCAGCGCCATCTATAATCTGTCCGATTTCGTAGTCCGCCTGAATGCCAGCGAAGTGGTGCTGGCGCTGGAGGAACGGCGTAACGCCATCCCGATGTCCGACCTGCTGCGGATCAAGACCACTGGCGTCCATGTCAACGACCTGTCGACCTTCCTTGAGCGGGAGACGGGCCGGGTCGACCTGGCCAGCGTCAATCCCAGCTGGCTGATCTTTTCCGACGGCTTTTCGGCCGGTCGCCGCATATCCAGTTTTGCCAAACGCCTGTTCGACATCGTCGCCAGCGCCCTGCTGCTGGCGCTGACCGGCCCCGTCATCCTGATCGCCGCCATCTTGGTGAAGCTCGACAGCAAGGGACCGGCTTTCTACCGGCAACAGCGGGTTGGCCTGTTCGGCCAGGAATTCTGGATCGTGAAGCTGCGCACCATGCGGACCGACGCGGAAGTGGATGGTCAGGCGGTCTGGGCGGAAAAAGATGATCCGCGCATCACCCGCCTTGGCTATTGGCTGCGCAAGTTGCGGATCGACGAATTGCCGCAGACCTGGACGGT
Organism: Sphingobium sp.; assembly: GCA_023266575.1. Lineage (GTDB taxonomy): Bacteria > Pseudomonadota > Alphaproteobacteria > Sphingomonadales > Sphingomonadaceae > Sphingobium. The sequence goes on along the minus strand of JAHFPV010000002.1, from coordinate 169,575 downwards.
GCTGAAAGGTGAAATGAGCTTTGTCGGCCCGCGCCCCGAACGCCGCCAGTTCGTCGAGGATCTGGAACAGCATCTGCGCTATTATGCCGAACGCCATATGGTAAAGCCGGGTATCACCGGCTGGGCGCAGATCAACTACCCCTATGGCGCGTCGATCGAGGATGCCCGGCACAAGCTGGAATATGATCTGTATTACGCCAAGAATTACACGCCTTTCCTGGACCTTTTGATCCTGATCCAGACCCTGCGGGTGGTCCTCTGGCCCGACGGCGCGCGCTGAGGCGTATCCTATGGGCACGCTGCTTCAATTTGTCGGCGACTGGGGCCATGCGCTGGCCGCGGTGCTGTTTGCGGCGCTGGGCATCTTCATCCTGCGCCGGCGGGACGACACGGCCGAACCCCGGATGCTGGCTGTCGCGCTGCTGCTGACGAGTTGCTGGGCGCTTTATGTGTCCTTCGGCGGCGTCTCCAAACCGCTGACCGGTATCGGCGAAAGCATCCGCAATGCCGCCTGGCTGCTGACGATGTTCGTCATGCTGCGGCGCGGGCCGGTGGGCCGGGCCGGGCCGATCCTGGCGATCAGTGCGCTCTATGCTGCGGTTGCCGGGCTGATCCTGCTCCAGACTTCGACCGATCTGGTCTGGCGGCAATTGTCGCCCGACAGCGACCTGCACCGCGCGCTGGTCACCGTGTCGCTGATCCTGCGGATGATGGCCGCGATCGGCAGCCTGCTGCTGGTCCACCATCTCTACACCGCTTGGCCCTCGCGTGAGCGGGGCGGGGTGGCGTTACTGCTCGGCGCGCTGGCGGCGATGTGGACCTACGACCTTAATCTCTACGCGCTCTGCTATTTCGCCCCGACCCGTGTGAGCGAACTCTACGCCCTGCGCGGCCTGCTGATGGCGCTGCTGGCCCCGGTGATCGCGGTGGGCATGCGCAAGGATATGGCCGGGCGGCTGCAATTGTCGCGCACCCTGACCTTCCAGTCGCTCTCGCTCTTTGCCATTGCGCTGTACGTCATCGTCCTGACCGCCGCCGCTGTGCTGGTCGAACTGATCGCCGGGCCTTATGCGCGGGTGGTGGAGATTGGCGCGGTATTTTTTACCACCGTCACCGCGCTGGTGCTGCTGCCATCGCCGCAGATGCGCGCGCTGTGGAAGGTGCAGGTCGCCAAGCATTTCTTCCAGCACCGCTATGATTATCGCACCGAATGGATGCGCTTTGGCGAGACGATCGGTCGCCCCGGTGATGATGCTGCGCCGCTGGGCGAGCGGGTGGCCAAGGCGGTCGCCGACATCACCGATTCGCCCGCCGCCATGCTGTTGCTGCGTGACGAACAGGGCGGGCTGACCTTCGAGACGCACTGGAACTGGGACGGCGACCTGCCCGATAGCGCGACGCTGGCCCCAGAGACGGTGGTCGCATGGGAACAGACTGGCTGGATCATCGACCTTGGCAAGCCCAGGACCGGGGAGGGCGCGCTGAATCTGCCCGACTGGATGACGGAGGACAGGCGCGGCTGGGCGCTGGTGCCGCTCGTTCATTATGGCCGCCTGATCGCCGCGATCCTGCTTGCCCGCCCGCCGATCGACCGGCGGCTCGACTGGGAGGATTTCGACATGCTGCGCGCTGCCGGACGGCAGGCCGCGACCTACATCAGCGAGGCGCAGGGCCAGCAGGCGCTGGACGATGCGCAGCGGTTCGAGGAATTCAACCGCCGCTTCGCCTTCATCATTCATGACGTGAAAAATCTGGTCAGCCAGCTTTCGCTGCTCGCCCGCAATGCACAGCGCCATGCCGACAACCCGGATTTCCGCGCCGATATGGTCCTGACGCTCCAGGAATCGGTCGGCAAGATGAACGACATGCTCGCCCGCCTGTCGCAGCATAATAAGGGGCGGGCGGAGGAGCCGCGCCCGCTCTCGCTGCGCGACATGGCCGATCAGGTCGCCCGCACCCGCGCGCGCCAGCATCCCGTCGAGGTGTTCGGCACTGCGCCGCTGGCGCTGGCCGATCCCGCGCGGGTCGAACAAATCCTCACCCATCTGCTTCAGAACGCGATCGACGCCAGCGCGCCCGACAGCCCGGTCGAACTGCGGCTGTCCGCCGACGCCAGCGATGTGCTGGTCGAGATTATCGACCATGGCCGGGGCATGAGCGCGGAATATATCCGCCGCGACCTGTTCAAGCCCTTTTCCTCCAGCAAGGCGGGCGGTTTCGGCATTGGCGCGTTCGAGGCGCGCGCGCTGGCGCAGGCCATGGGCGGGCGCATCGACGTCGAAAGCAAGATCGGCGTCGGCAGCCGTTTCACCCTGCGCCTGCCGCTGGCCCCCCGGATCGACCAAAAAGAGAAAGCCGCCTGATGAGCGACACGCGCCCCAAATTGCTGATCGTCGAGGATGATCCGGGTCTCCAGCGCCAGTTGCGCTGGGCCTATGAGGATTATCAGCTGTTCATCGCGGGCGACCGGGACGAAGCGATCGAGATGCTGCGCGCGGAAACGCCCGATGTCGTGACGCTGGACCTTGGCCTGCCGCCGGACCCGGATGGCACCAGCGAGGGCTTTGCCACGCTGGCCGAGATTTTGCGGATCAAGCCCGACACCAAGGTCATCGTCGCGTCCGGCCATGGCGCGCGTGAAAGCGCGCTGGATGCGATTGCGGGCGGGGCCTATGATTTTTACCAGAAGCCGGTCGACATCGACGAACTGGGCATGATCGTCCGCCGCGCTTTCCATGTTCATGCGCTGGAACAGGAAAATGCGCGGCTTGCCGACACCGCGCCGGAGGATGGCCGGGTCTTGGGCCGCCTGATCAGCGCTGCGCCTGAAATGATGAAGGTCGCCCGCACCATCGAACGGGTCGCGAGCGCGCAGGTCTCCGTCCTGCTGCTCGGCGCCAGCGGCACCGGCAAGGAATTACTGGCGCAGGGGCTGCACGATGCCAGTCCGCGCCGGAACGGCGCTTTCGTCGCGATCAATTGCGCGGCGATCCCTGAGACGCTGCTCGAATCCGAACTGTTCGGCCATGAAAAGGGCGCGTTCACCGGCGCAGTCAAGATGACGCCGGGCAAGATCGAACAGGCGCAGGGCGGCACATTGTTCCTGGATGAAGTGGGCGACATTCCGCTGGCGCTCCAGGTCAAATTGCTGCGCTTCTTGCAGGAACGCTCGATCGAGCGGGTCGGCGGGCGCACCGCGATTGCCGTCGATACCCGCATCGTCTGCGCCACTCACCAGAATCTTGAGGAGATGATCGCAGCCGGCAGCTTCCGCGAGGATCTTTACTATCGCCTCGCCGAAATCGTGATCCGCATCCCGGCGCTGAAAGACAGGCCGGGCGACCCGGCGCTGCTGGCGCGGCATTTCCTGACCCGCTTCGCGCGGGAGATGAACCCTGGGGTCAAGGGGCTGGCCCCCGACGCGCTGGCCGCGCTCGACGCCTGGACCTGGCCGGGCAATGTGCGCGAGCTGGAAAATCGCATGAAGCGGGCGGTCATCATGGCCGATGGCAAGCTGGTGACTGCCGCCGATCTCGACCTGGACGAGGAACGCGCCGCCGGGGGCGAAGTCGTGAACCTGAAGGCCGCGCGCGAAATGGCCGACCGGCGCGCCATCCGCCGCGCCATCGCCCGCACCGACGGCAATATATCGGGCGCGGCCAAGATATTGGGGATCAGCCGCCCGACCCTATACGATCTGCTCAAACACTATCAGATGCAGGCATGAGCCGGACACGCATCCTTCTGATCGCTGGAATCGTCGTCCTGCTGCTCGGCGTGGCTGGCCTGTGGCAATGGCGTGCGCATGAGCGCGATGGCAGCGCGGCGCTGACGCGCGGGCTGGCAGCGCTTGACCGGGGGGACGCGCGCACGGCGCGGATCGAGCTGATGAACGCGATCAAGGGCGCGCCGCGTTCCGTGGTCGCGCGGGAGGCGCAGGCGCGGGCGCTGGTGGAACTGGGCGATGGCGCGGGGGCGCAGGCTGAAGCGGAGCGCGCGCGGGCTTTGGGTGCGCCGCCGTCGCAGACGCGCGCGGTCATGGCGCAGGCGCTGTTGTTGCAGGGCGATGCCGCCGCTGCGCTCAAGGAGGCTCGTGGGCCTGACGTCCCCGACACCGACCTGGACATGGTCGCGCGGGTTACAGCGCGCGCCGCCATGGCCCAGGGGGATATGCGCGCGGCGCACAATGCGCTGGCCAGCGCTCTGTCGATTGCGCCCAATGACGCGGAAAATTGGGTCGAGCTTGGCCGCTTCCGGCTGGCGACCGGCGATCAGGCGGGGGCGATTGCGGCGGCTGACCGGGCCGTTGCATTGAACCCTGCCGATGCCAAGGCGCTGACGCTGCGCGGTGAACTGACCCGCGCCCAATATGGCCTGACCGCATCGCTGCCCTGGTTCGATCGGGCGCTGGCGGTTCGTCCCGATTCGATCCCGACGATGGAGCAATATGCCGCGACGCTGGCCGATGCCGGATCGGCGGGCGCGATGCTCAGCCTCACGCGCCGCATCCTGGCGCTCGATCCCGCCAATGCGCGGGCGTGGATTATGCAGGCGGTGATGGCGGCGCGCGCGGGCAAGGCTGATCTGGCCCGCACTTTGCTGGATCGCACGCAGGGGCGGCTGGACGATGAACCGGCGACCCGGCTGTTGCGCGGCGTGCTGAATTTGCAGGAGGGCAATGCCGTCTTGGCCGCGCAAGCGCTGGCCCCGCTGGTCGCGGCCCAGCCCGACAATCGCACCGCCCGCACGCTGCTGGCCCGCGCCCAATATCTGACCGGCGATTATGCCGGTGCGGCGACGCTGCTGGCCCCGGTCGTCGCCCAGCGCGACGCCGATCCCTATGTGCTGACGCTGGCCGCCCGCGCCCAGGAGGGGTTGGGCAATCGGGCGATGGCCGCCGACATGCTCGCCCGTGCCGCCTGGCCGGTGCGTGCCGCTGCCGATCCCTTCGCCAGTCCGCGCGATGCGATGCTGGCCGATGGACCGCCGCCCGCCAATGCCACGACCGCGCGCGACAATATCCCCTATATCCGCGCCTTGCTGAGCACCGGTCGCACCGGTGACGCACTGGCCCGCGCTGAGGCGCTCAACCGCGCCAATCCCGGTGCGCCCGATGCCTGGCTGATTCTGGGCGATACACTCGGCGCTGCGGGCCGTCCCGCCGACGCCGCGCGCGCTTATGAAGCGGCGGCCAACATCCGTTTCGATCGCGCTGCTGCCATGCGCCTTGCGGCCGCCTGGGGGCAGGCGGGCAATGCCGTGCGTGCGGCGCAGGTCGTGCAATTGTTCCTGACCCAACATCCCAATGACGTCGAAGCCCAGCGCCTTGCCGCAGCCATCGCCATGCAGCGCCAGGACTGGCGCGCTGCGCTGCGGCTGTTGCAGGCGGTGCGGGCGCAGACCGGGGATGGTGACGCGGTGCTGATGGCCGATATCGCCAGAGCCGCGCTGGAAAGCGGCGATCGGACTGCTGCGCGCGCTTACGCCGCCCATGCCTATCGCCTGATGCCCGCCAACCCGATGACTGCCGATATTTATGGCTGGACTCTGCTGCGCACTGGCGAAAAGGGACCGGCGGTGGTCGATCTACTGGAGAAAGCGGTGGCGCTGGCACCGGGACTTCCCGTGCTGCAACTCCATCTGGGGCAGGCCTATGTCGCGGCGGGGCGCAAGGATGAGGCGAAACTGGCGCTGCAACGTGCTGCGACCGGCAATTTTGCCGGGAAACAGGAAGCGGTCGACGCGCTGGCGGCGCTATAGTCCCGTTGACAGCAGGAACCAGCCCGCCACGCCGACCAATCCCACAGCCATGATCCTGCGGACCAGCCGGGTCCGCGCCGGATCGCCCAACCAGCGATGCGCGCCCGCGCCCAGCAGGATGATGACGATGTGGATGGTCGTGGCAATGCTGACACTGATCATGGTCAGCATGATGGCCATCGGGAAAGTCAGCTTGCCATCGGGCAGGAAGGGCGGGGCGATCAGCACATAAAAGAGAAACGCTTTTGGATTCAGCAGGTTGATCATTGCGCCGGTTGCGAACTGCCGGGCGAGGCCGGCCTGTTGCCGCGCGGTCGGGCTGGCGGGCGCACCGTCTCGCCACGCATCGGCCGCCAGCCAGAGCATCAACGCCGCTCCGGCCCAGCGTAGCATCGTCCATAACCAGGGTGTCGTGGACAGGATGACGGCCAGCCCCGCTGCCGCAAGCAGTCCGTTGATCGCCAGACCCAGCGTTGTGCCCAGTGCAGCCGCCAGCCCCATCCGCCGTCCCCGCGTCGCGGCGAGCATGGCGAGCCACGCCATGTTCGGTCCGGGCGTCAGTTCGATGACCAGCACGGTCAGGGCAAAGCCCATCCAGTCCATCAGCGGGCTTTGGTCATGAAGGCCGTGCCGGGTGCGTCACTCAGGCCTTCTGCGCGTCCAGTTCCTCGACCCGCAGCCCCAGCCGCCGGATCTGCGCCGCGACCGGCGGCCAGACGGTTTCCAGAAAATGCTCCCGCTCCGCCACGCGCAGGCGGCGGGTTGCGCCGTCGGCGACGAACATGCCGACGCCGCGTTTCACCACGACCAGCCCGTCATCCTGAAAACTCTGATAGGCCTTCGCCACGGTCAGCGGATTGGCACCCTGTTGCGCGGCAAAGGCGCGCACCGATGGCAGCATGTCACCATCGCTAAATTCACCGTCCAATATGGACGCAGCAATAATCTCACGCAGGCGGAGATAGACGGGTTTGGAATCGTCGGCCATGACTGCATCAGTGCCATAATACAGCGATGCGCGCAAGTCAGTTGCTTGCGCTGGATCGGGTCGCTTGCGTAACTATCTGTCCCAAACTGATATCACGGCGTCATAATCTGGCCGAGGGCGCTCCTCCTGCGGCTTGCCCGGCGTGCCGATAAAGACAAAGCCGGCGATGCTTTCGCCTTCAGCGCCAAAGGCCGCGCGCACATCCTGATTATAGGTCGGCCATCCCGTCAGCCAGCCCCCGGCAAAGCCCAGCGCATGGGTGGCGTTGAGCAAATTCATGATCGCCGCGCCGACAGACAGCTGCTGTTCCCAGACCGGTATCTTGCTGCCTGTGACCGGCGCGGAGAGGGCGACCACCAATGTCGGTGCCTGATGCGCAAACTGGTGCATCGCCTCAATCTCCAGCCGTCCGGCATCGGGCTTTTCCGCGCGATAGGCGGTTTCGAGCAGGTCGGCGAAGGCCGCGCGCTTCTCCGACGGCACGACCACGAAGCGCCACGGGGCCAGCTTGCCATGGTCGGGCGTGCGGATCGCCACCTCCAATATCTGGCGCAATTGCGCATCGTCCGGGCCGGGCGCGATCAGATCGCGCGGTTTGCCCGAACGGCGGGTCTGGAGCAGGGCGAGCGGGGAGGAGCGATCATTGAACATCGCGTCCCAGATGGCGCGGCACCCGCTTTGACGCAAGGGCCGCCTGCGCTTTTGACAGATGCGAAATAGGCTCTAGTCTCGCGCCATCCTCTGGTCCCCGTTCGGCGGACCGGCACACATAAAAGACAAGGGTAGCTGATGGCGACCTCAATTTCTGGCGCGGCGGCAGCGGGCAAGACCTGGCTTGGCCATCCGCGCGGACTGTTCCTGCTGTTTTTCGCAGAGATGTGGGAGCGTTTTTCCTATTATGGGATGCGCGCGATCCTGATCTTCTACCTCACCAAACATTTCCTGTTTGGCGAGGACAAGGCCTATCTGCTCTACGGCGCTTACACCTCGCTGGTCTATATCACCCCGGTCATCGGCGGCTATCTGGCAGACCGTTTCCTGGGGCCGCGCAAGGCGGTGCTGGCGGGCGGGCTGTTCATCGCTTTCGGCCATTTCCTGATCGCGGTGACGGAGGGGCCGGGGGGGCAAGACCCACTCTATCTCAACGGCTTCTATCTGGCGCTGGCCAGCATCATCGTTGGCACCGGGTTCCTCAAGGCCAATATCTCGGTGCTGGTGGGCGAACTCTATCCGCGCGACGACGCGCGGCGTGATCCGGCTTTCTCCATCTTTTACATGGGTATCAATGCGGGCGGCGCGATCGGCCCGCTGGTCTGCGGCTTGCTGGGCGAGACGATGGGCTGGGGCTGGGGCTTTGGCGCGGCGGGGGTCGGCATGTTGCTGGGCCTTGTGATGTTCGTCTGGCTCACCCCCTGGCTGCTGGGCAAGGGCGAGCCGCCCGCGCCGCAACAATTGCGCGCGCCTGCGGTGGCGGGCGTCAGTCAGGAATGGACCATCTATCTGGGCGCGATACTGGGCGTGGTCGCGATCTGGTTCGTCATTCGCTATGCCGAATTGCTGGGCTATGCCTTGCTGGCCTTCGCGGCGCTGACGGTCATCTATATCGTCTGGCGCACGCTCGGCACGCTGGGCAAGGTCGACCGCGACCGGATGTTCGCGGCCCTGTTCCTGATCGCGCTCAACCCGCTCTTCTGGGGGCTGTTTGAACAGACCGGATCGTCGCTCAACATCTTCACCGACCGCAATGTCGATCGCACGGTGCTGGGCTGGGATATTCCCGCGTCCATGTTCCAGTCGGTCAATTCCATCTTCATCATCCTGCTGGCGCCTTTGTTCGCCGTGCTGTGGACCTTCCTCGACAAGCGCCGCCTCGAACCATCCTCTCCCGCCAAATTCGGCATTGGCCTGATCCTGTGCGGAGCGGGTTTTCTGGTGCTGGTCGCGGGCGCGGCGATGGCGGGGGAGAATCTGACCCCGCTGCTGTTCGTCATCCTCATATACCTTTTCCATACCATGGCGGAGCTGTGCTTCTCCCCCGTCGGCCTGTCGGCGATGACGCGGCTATCGGTGCCTAACATGGTCGGGCTGGTGATGGGGACATGGTTCCTGGCCATGGCGGCGGGCAATTTCATCGCTGGCCTGATCGCCCGCGCCACCGGCAGCGGTGACGCGGATGGCGTCACCCAGGTGCTGGGCGTCTATACCCGCATCGGCTGGTTTTCGATGGGTGTGGGCGTGCTGGTGCTGCTCGTTTCGCCCGTGATCAAGCGGCTGATGCATCTCGACACGATCGGCGCGGAGGAACGCCCATGAGGATGCTATTGATCGCGGCGCTGCTGGCCAGCGCCGCAACGCCTGCCGGTGCGAAGAAGGAGAAGGACGCGCCCGCCCCGACGCAGGGCAGTTCGGCCGAACCGGACAATCCCTATCCCTCCACCTACAAAGCCTATCCCGGCGTCGCTACGGCCATTCGCGGCGCGACCATTTTCGACGGGGAGGGGGGACGGATCGACAATGGCGTCATTTTCCTGTCCGATGGCAAGGTGACTGCGATTGGCGGCCCGGACACGCCGATCCCCGCCGACATTGCGGTGTTTGACGGCACCGGCAAATATGTGACGCCGGGCGTGATCGACATTCACAGCCATCTGGGCGACTATCCCAGCCCCAGCGTGGACGCGCTGTCCGACGGCAATGAAGCGACCGCGCCGGTCACCGCCCATGTGTGGGCCGAACATAGTATCTGGCCGCAGGATGCCGGTTTTGGGCGGGCGCTGGCCAATGGCGGGGTCACCAGCCTGCAAATCCTGCCCGGATCGGCCAATCTGTTTGGCGGGCGCAGCGTGACGCTGAAAAACGTCCCTGCCCGCACCATGCAGGGGATGAAATTCCCCGGCGCGCCCTATGGCCTGAAAATGGCGTGCGGCGAAAATCCCAAGCGCGTCTATGGCTCCAAGGGCCGCGAGCCGTCCACCCGCATGGGCAATATGGCGGTCAATCGCCAGACCTGGATCAAGGCGCGCGAATATCAGAAGAAACGCGCTGCCGGGAAAGACCAGACCCGCGACCTGGGGCTGGAGACGCTGGCCGATGTGCTGGAGGGCAAGATCCTTGTCCACAATCACTGCTATCGCGCCGATGAAATGGCCAATGTCATCGATATGGGCAAGGAGTTCGGCTACAAGGTCACCGCCTTCCACCACGCGGTCGAGGCTTACAAGATCGCCGACCTGCTGCGCGACAATGGCGTCTGTTCGGCGCTGTGGGGCGACTGGTATGGCTTCAAGATGGAAGCCTATGACGGCATCAGGGAGAATATCCCGCTGGTCCACCGAGCAGGCGCCTGCACCATCGTCCATAGCGATGATGAAAATGGCATCCAGCGGTTGAATCAGGAAGCCGCCAAGGCGCTGGGCGCGGGCCGCCGCATGGGGATTGATATAGCCGACGAGGTGGCCTGGACCTGGCTCGCCATCAATCCTGCCCGCGCCATGGGCATCGCCGATCAGACCGGCAGCCTGAAGGTCGGCAAGATGGCGGACGTGGTGCTGTGGAACGGCAATCCGTTCAGCACCTACACCCGGCCGGAGAAAGTGTGGATCGACGGGGCTTTGCTCTACGACAGCGCCAATCCCAAACTGCGCCCGGTCAGCGACTTTGAACTCGGCCAGATCGGCGCGGGAGATGTGAAATGAGCTACAAGAACCATCCTCTCCCTCCGTTCGCCCTGAGCCTGTCGAAGGGTCGTTCTTTCTTTCGCAAGAAGGGCAAGGCTTCGACAGGCTCAGCCCGAACGGTGTTAGGGGCATTGTTTTTTGTCCTCTCGACCCCCGCCCTTGCCCAGTCCCTCGCCATCACCGGCGCGACGCTGGCGATTGGTGACGGCTCCGAACCCATCCGCAACGGCACCGTCCTCATCAGCGCTGGCAAGGTGATCGCCGCTGGCGCCGGTATCGCCGTCCCGCCCGGCACCAAAACCATCAATGCGGGCGGCAAATGGGTGACGCCCGGTCTGGTGTCGGGCTATTCGCGTGTCGGTCTGGTCGAAGTTCCCGCCGTCAATGAAACCAACGACGCCAGCGCCCGATCGCCCTTCTCCGCCGCGATCGACGTGGCACCCGCGATCAACCCGCTCGCCAATCCGATCGCGATCAGCCGTACGGCGGGGATCACCCGCGCCGTCGTCGTCCCCTCGACCGGCACCGGCATTTTCGCCGGGCAAGGTGCGGTCGTGGACCTGGGCGCGGACATGAACCCCATCACCAGGGCGCGCGCCTTCCAATATGTCGAACTGGGCGAGGAGGGGGCCAAGGATGCAGGCGGCAGCCGCCCTGCCGCGATCCTGACCTTCAAGACCATGCTGCGCGAGGCGCAGGAGTTTGCCAAAGCCCCCGCCAGCTATGACGGGCGGTCGAAGGATGCGCTGCTCAACCGCGTCGATGCGCAGGCGCTGGTGCCGGTCGTCACCGGCGCGATGCCGCTGATGGTGCATGTCGAAAGCGCGCGCGATATAGTGACGATCCTGTCGCTGCGGCAGGATTTCCCCGCGCTCAAGATCATCATCGCCGGGGCCGCCGAAGGCTGGATGGTCGCGCCGCAAATCGCCGCCGCCAAGGTGCCAGTGATCGCGGGGGGCCTCGACGATCTTCCCTCCAGCTTCGAAAAGCTCGCCGCGACCCAGAGCAATGTCGGGCGCATGGTGAAGGCGGGCGTGGCCGTCTCCATGGGTCTGATGGACCGGGACGAGGGGCTGCAACTGCGCCTCGCCACCCAGCAGGCGGGCAATATGGTGGCGCTGAACAAGGTGCCGGGGGCCACGGGCCTCAGCTGGGGTCAGGCGCTCCGCACGATCAGCAGCGCGCCCGCCGAAGCCATGGGGCTGGGCGACCGGATCGGATCGCTCAAGGTCGGGCGGGCAGGGGATGTCGTGCTGTGGGACGACGATCCGCTGGAAATGACGTCCGCGCCGATCGCGGTGTGGATCGACGGCGTGCCGCAACCGATCGACAATCGCCAGACCAAGCTGCGCGATCGCTATGCGACGCCGGGCGAGGGCGCGCTACCCAAAGCGTATGAATGGTAGGGCCGCGTCATCACCCCCTTCTCCCCATGGGGGAGAAGTTGGAAGAGGGGGAGGACCCTCGCTGTCCTACACTGGCCCCGCCTGCTATAAGCGCACCCGGCTCCTTCCCATCGTTCACACCCCACACCCGACCGTGCATTCCGCATGGCCGACCGGCAAACCTCACCCAAATTCGCCACAAGCGATATGGGCAAAGTTTGCGAAGTTCCGCGCGCACCAGCCATGGCAGGATGCGTAATATCCTGTCCGCGCTGCGCACGAAAATATCATGATTGGCGGGAAATATGCGAAGCTAAGCCCCGCATCTCCTATCCGACGCTTGCCCGAAACCGGGCCGTCAGTTCATCGACAGGATCATGTTCCGCACCTGAGGATAGACCTGCTTTTCCCATTTGCTGCCGGAAAAGACGCCATAATGGCCGACGCCCGGCTGCAAATGGTGGCGCTTGAGGTGCGGGCGAAGGCCGGTGCAGAGCGTGTGCGCTGCCGCCGTCTGGCCCACGGCGCAAACATCGTCCTTCTCGCCCTCGACCGTCAGCAGCGCGGTCTTGCGGATCGCGCCCGGATTGACGGGACGACCGCGGTGCATCAGTTCGCCCTTGGCCAGCAGGGTGCGCTGGAACACCAGGTCGACTGTTTCGAGATAAAATTCCTTGGTCATGTCCAGGACCGCGAAATATTCCTCGTAGAAGGTCTTGATCTTGTCCGCCTCGACCGTCTTGCCGTCAGCCAGCAACTGGTAAAGTTCGCGATGCTGCGACCCGTGCCGCTCCATGTTCATCGCCATGAAGGCAGAGAGTTGCAGGAAGCCCGGATAGACTTCGCGCCCGCGCCCGGCATAGCGGAACGGCACGGTGGAGATCAGATTCTTCTCGAACCAGTCGATCGGCTTGTCATTGGCCAGGTCGTTGACCACGGTCGGCGCGACCCGCGTGTCGATCGGCCCGCCCATCAGCGTCATCGACTTGGGCGTTGCCGGGTCCTTATCCTCGGCCATGACCGCCACGGCTGCGAGCGCAGGGACGCAGGGCTGGCACACGGACAGCAGATGCGCGCCCGGCCCCATCGTCTGGAAAAACTGGATGATATAATCGACATAATCCTCAAAGCCGAAGCGCCCCGCCTCCAGCGGTACGTCGCGGGCATTTTTCCAGTCGGTAATATAGACGTCATGGTCCTGGAGCAGGGTTACCACCGTGCTGCGCAGCAAGGTGGAGAAATGACCCGACATCGGCGCCACCACCAGCACGCGCGGCTGGGCGGTCTCTACCTCATCCTTCACGAAATGCAGCAGGTCGCCAAAGGGCAGGTCCGCGACGATTTCCTCGCGCACCGTGACATCCGCATTGCCGCTGCGCACAGTGTCGATCGCATAGGCGGGGCGCTTGTGGGTGACGCGCGCGCCCTGGAACACATCCATCAGCGCGAACATGCGCCGCGGCATGGCCCAGTCGGCCATCGGCCCCATCTTGTCGCGCATCCCCAACGCAATCTGCGCCCCGAAGCGTGCCGGCGCCAGCATATCGTTCCACGCCTGATAACCACTGTACAGCATTCGCATGACTATAAGCGCGCCTTGTTCAATCCGTCCATCCGAATCGGTTTACGTATGCAACGCTATACACGGATTATATGTTGCACCGCATCATCATAAATGTAGGTTAAGGCTGACCGGAGGGAATGTCATGGCTGTTGCACAACTCACTCTATCCAGTAAAAATTATTCGTCCTGGTCGCTGCGTGGTTGGTTGCTGTGTCGCATCGCGGGACTGAAGGTTGAAGAAAAGCTGATCGCGCTGGACGATGCGGAAAATCGCGCGGAGCTGTTGCTGCTCTCGCCGTCCGTGCTGGTGCCGCGCCTGACGCATGAAGGGGCGAGCGTCTGGGACACGCTGGCGATCGCGGAATATCTGCATGAGCTGTACCCCGACGCGGGCATGTACCCGGCTGACCGTATCGCCCGCGCCCATTGCCGGTCGGTGTCGGGCGAAATTCATTCAGGCTTCGCCAATCTGCGTTCCGCCTTGCCGATGAACCTGAAGGTCCGGCACGCCAAATTCCCGATCTTTTCCGGTGCCAAGCCCGACATCGAACGGATCGAAACGATCTGGGCCGAATGTCTGGACAGCTATGGCGGGCCATGGCTGTTCGGCGAAAAGCCGACCGTCGCCGACGCCATGTTCGCGCCGGTGGCCGAACGCTTCCTGACCTATGCCGTGCCGGTGTCGGCGACGGCGGCGGCCTATTGCCGGACGATCAACAGCTGGGACATCATGCGCGAATGGATCGACGAGGCGCGGGTCGAACCGGACGAGGTGGAAGAACTCGACATCGAATTCTGACGACCCTTTCCCTGTTGCCGGGCAGGGGCTAAGCCCCTGTCATGACCCGTGCTTTCCTGGCCCTGAGCCTCCTCGCCCTTCCTGCTCACGCCCAGACCGTGGTGCCGCAGCAGCTCGAACAATCGGTCCGCGTTCTGGCGTCCGACCTGTTCGAAGGCCGCGCCCCCGGCACGGTCGGGGAGGAGCGGACGATCGGCTATCTGATTGGCCGGTTCCAGGCATTGGGGCTGGAGCCGGGCGGGCCGGATGGGCAATGGGTGCAGAGCGTGCCGCTGCTCCACACCAGGCTGGGCAAGGCCGAGACGCTGGGCGTGAAGCAGGGCGATGCCGCGACGTCGTGGACCGCGGGGAAGGACGTCTATCTCTCCACCCTCCAGCCCAAGGACAAGGTCGCAATCAGCGCCGCGCCACTGGTGTTCGTCGGCTATGGCGTCTCCGCCCCCGAACGCGGCTGGGATGATTTCAAGGGCGTGGACCTCAAGGGCAAGATCGCGGTCTTTTTGATCAACGACCCGGATTTCGAGGCGGTGAAGGGCGACGATGCGGTCGGCAAATTCGGCGGGCGGACGATGACCTATTATGGCCGCTGGACCTACAAGTTCGAAGAAGCTGCCCGGCGCGGTGCTATCGGGGCGCTGATCGTCCATGATACGGCAGGCGCTGGCTATGGCTGGAATGTGGTGATCAGTCCGGGCGGCGAGAATTATGATCTGGTCCGTGCGCCGGGCAAGCTGACCAGCCTCCAGTTGCAGGGCTGGATCGAAGGGAGTGCGGCGGCAAAGCTGTTTTCGGGCGCGGGACTCGACCTTCCGAGCTTACGCAAGCAAGCGCGGTCCAAACGGTTCCGGCCGGTGGCGTTGAAGGGGGCCAGCTTCTCGGCCGCTTTCCCCGTGACGCAGGACATCGTCAAGAGCGCCAACGTCCTTGCCCGCATTCCCGGCACCAAACGGCCCGATGAAACTGTGATGTATGGCGCGCATTGGGACGCCTATGGCAAGGGTGCGCCCGATGCGCAGGGGCGTGTCTATCGCGCCGGGGCCAATGACGACGCGCTGGGGATTGCTGGCTTGTTCGAGATTGCCCGCGCGTTCAAGGCTGGTCCGGCGCCCGACCGGAGCGTCCTGTTCGCGGCCTGGACCGCCGAGGAGCGGGGATTGCTGGGGTCCGAACATTATGCGCTGAACCCGGTCTGGCCGCTCGACAAGACCGTCGCCAACCTGACCCTCGACATTCTCCAGACCGCTGGCAAGGCGAAGGATGTCATCCTGGTCGGCAAGGGGCAGGGGACGCTGGAGGATGATCTGGCCAAGACTGCCGCCTCGCAGGGCCGGGTCGTGACGCCCGAAAGCCTGCCTGAGCGCGGGCTATTCTATCGTGCCGATCATTTCTCCATGGCCAAGCGCGGCGTGCCGGTGCTGTTGCTGATGGGGATTGCGGGCGCGTCCGATCTGGTCGAGGGCGGGCGCGTCGCGGGTCAGGCCTGGGTCGATGCCTATACCGGCCAATGCTATCATCAGGCCTGCGATGCGATCGACGCGACATGGAAGCTGGACGGGGCAGCGCAGGATGTGGAGCTGATGCTCGACATCGGCCGCGATCTCGCGACATCGACCCGCTGGCCGCAATGGAAGCCGGGGTCGGAGTTCAAGGCGGTGCGGGACGCAAGCGCGGCGGCGCGGCCCTAAGCCCGCACCGTTGCCAGCCATTCGCCGATCATCGCGCGGCCTGCCGCCACAGCGCCGGGACCGTGATCGTCATGGTCCTGCCGCAGGGCGATGCCGCACTGGCCCGCGACATCGAGGTCGGCCCAGAAATGAGTCAGCCATTCGTCGAAGCGGGCATCCTCGCCCATTTCAGCGTGGAATTGCAGCGCCAGAAGGTTGGGTCCGCGGCGGAAGGCCTGATGCGCGTAGAGGTCGGTGGAGGCGAGCAGATCGACGCCATCGGGCAGGTCGAACGTGTCGCTGTGCCAGTGCAGCACCGGCACGCCATCGACATGGCGGAGCGGTGATTGCGCGCCGGTGGGATTGACCGAGACTGGCGCAAAGCCCAGTTCCATCCGCCCGCCCGGATAGACCGGTGCGCCGAGCGCCGCCGCGATCATCTGGCTGCCCAGGCACACGCCCAGCGTCGGCCGGTCGCGGTCCAGCCGGGCGGCGAGCTTGTCGATCTGCATCGGAATCCAGGGATGGATGTCCGCCTCATAAACGCCCATCGGCCCGCCCATCATGATCAGCAAGTCCGGTTCGCACAGATCGACGCCTGCAAAATCCGGGCTGGCCACATCGACCCGGTCGATATGATAGCCCGCCGCTTCGATCGGCTGGAGATATCCCGCGGCCCCTTCGCGGGGAACATGGCGGACGATGAGCGCTCTTTTCATTGTGCGGCGATGCTAGCCAAGGTGAAGAACGCCCGCCAGCCCAGCCTTTCTTGGGGGCGGGAAAACGGACCTATTCGCGCACGCCCCGATCCCGCCGGGCGATCCGCCACAGCGCGACGAAGCCGATGCCGCTCCAGATGATGTTGAGGACCATCGATGGAATCGCGCCGTGCCACCATGTGTTGAGGACAAAAAAGGCCGCGCCCAGTGCGTTGAGCCATTGGAACGCCGCCGACTCTCCAGTCAGACGCCCGCTCGATACGCCAAGATAGGCGCCCAGAACGAGCAGCGCGCCGGTCCAGCCGACGATTTCAACCAAGATGTTCATCGCTGCCCCTGACAGGAAAAAGGGCGCCGCCCGGTGGGAAGCGCCCTTCTGCCTTAGCTCAGCCTGTGATGCGATCAAGCGGCCAGCTTGCGCAGCACATATTGGAGGATGCCGCCGTTCAGGAAATATTCCAGCTCGTTGATCGTATCGATCCGGCAGAGCGCGGTGAAGGTGAAGGTCGATCCGTCGGCGCGGGTGACCAGCACGTCCACATCCTGACGAGGCTTCAGGTCCGCGACACCGGTGATGGTGAAGCTTTCGTCGCCGTTCAGGCCCAGCGTGTCGCGCGTGTCGCCATTTTTGAACTGGAGCGGCAGCACGCCCATGCCGACCAGGTTGGAGCGGTGGATACGCTCGAAACTTTCGACGATGACCGAACGGACGCCGAGCAGGTTGGTGCCTTTCGCCGCCCAGTCGCGTGACGATCCGGTGCCATATTCCTTGCCGCCGATGACGACCAGCGGGGTGCCATCGGCCTTATGCTTCATCGCCGCGTCATAGATGGGCAGGGTTTCGCCCTTGTAGCTGGTCATGCCGCCTTCGACGCCGTCCAGCATCAGATTCTTGATGCGGATATTGGCGAAGGTGCCGCGCATCATGACTTCATGATGGCCGCGCCGCGCGCCATAGCTGTTATAATCGGCCTGGGCGACCTGATGTTCGGACAGCCACTTGCCGGCGGGGCTGGACGCCTTGATCGAGCCTGCGGGCGAGATGTGGTCGGTGGTGATCGAATCGCCGAAGATCGCCAGGGGTTTAGCTTCGATGATGTCGGTGACCGGTGCCGGGGTCATGCTCAATCCCTCGAAATAGGGCGGGTTGGCGACATAGGTGGAGCCTGCGCGCCAGCTATAAGTGTCGCTGCCGGTGACGTCGATCGCCTGCCAATGGGCGTCGCCCTTATAGACATTGGCGTAGCGCGCCTGGAACATGGCGCGGTCCATGCAGCCCGCCATGGTCGATGCGACCTCGTCATTGGTGGGCCAGATGTCTTTCAGATAAACGTCGTTGCCTGCGCTGCTGACGCCGATGGGGGTGGTGATGAAATCCTCGATCACCGTGCCTTTGAGCGCATAGGCGACGACCAGCGGGGGGCTGGCGAGGAAATTGGCGCGCACGTCGGGCGACACACGGCCTTCGAAATTGCGGTTGCCGGAAATGACGGCGGCGGCGACCAGGCCATTGTCGTTGATCGCCGCGCTGATCGGCGGGGCCAGCGGGCCGCTATTGCCGATGCAGGTGGTGCAGCCATAGCCGACCAGATTGAAGCCGATCGCATCAAGGTGCGACTGGAGGCCCGCGCGTTCCAGATAGTCGGTGACAACCTGGCTGCCGGGGGCGAGGGAAGTCTTGACCCAGGGCTTGGGCTTGAGGCCCAGTTCGTTGGCTTTCTTGGCGACGAGGCCAGCGGCGACCATCACGCCGGGGTTGGACGTGTTGGTGCAGCTGGTGATGGCGGCGATGGTGACGTCGCCGTCGCCAATGTCGAAATCCTTGCCCTCGACCGGCACGCGCTGCTGCGCCTTCTTGTAGGTGTTGACGAGGTCGGCGTTGAATACGTCATCGACTTCCGGCAGCGAAACGCGGTCCTGCGGGCGCTTGGGACCGGCCAGGCTGGGGACGACGGTGGCCAAGTCCAGTTCCAGCGTGTCGGTGAATACCAGGTCAGCCGACGGGTCGATCCAAAAGCCCTGTTCTTTGGCATAGGCTTCGACGAGCGCGATGTTATCATCGCTGCGCCCGGTCAGGCGCATATAGTCGAGCGTCTTGTCGTCAATGCCGAAGAAGCCGCAGGTCGCGCCATATTCCGGGGCCATGTTGGCGAGTGTTGCGCGGTCTGCGAGCGACAGGCTGGCGAGGCCGGGGCCGAAATATTCGACGAAACGGCCGACTACGCCGCGCGCGCGCAGCATCTGGGTGGCGGTGAGGACGAGGTCGGTGGCGGTCACGCCTTCCTGCAACTCGCCGGTGAATTTGAAGCCGACGACTTCGGGGATGAGCATGGAAACGGGCTGGCCCAGCATCGCGGCTTCCGCTTCGATGCCGCCCACGCCCCAGCCCAATACACCCAGACCGTTGATCATCGTAGTGTGGCTGTCGGTGCCGACGCAGGTGTCGGGATAGGCGACCAGCTTGCCGTCGGCATCGACCGAGGACCAGACGGCCTGCGCGATATTTTCCAGATTGACCTGATGGCAGATGCCGGTGCCGGGGGGAACGGCGTAGAAATTGGCGAGGGACTTGCTGCCCCATTTGAGGAAGTCGTAGCGCTCCATATTGCGCTGATATTCGATTTCCACATTCTGCTCGAACGCTTTGGGCGTGCCGAATTCATCGACCATGACGCTATGGTCGATGACGAGGTGGACGGGGACTTGCGGGTTGATCTTGCCGGCGTCGGCACCCAGCGCGTTCATCGCGTCACGCATTGCGGCAAGATCGACGACGCAGGGGACGCCGGTGAAGTCCTGCAATAGCACGCGGGCGGGGCGATACTGGATTTCGCGCTCGGCCTTGCCCCTGTCCTTCTGCCAGTCGATGATCGCCTTGATGTCCTCGACCGTGACGGTGACGCCATCTTCAAAGCGGAGCAGGTTTTCGAGCAGCACCTTCATCGAGAAGGGCAGGCGGGAGACGTCGCCCAGCTTCGCCGCGGCTTTCTTGAGCGAGTAGAAGGCGATGTCCTTGCCCTCGACATGCAATATGTCGCGCGTGCCGAGTGTGTCCTGTCCGATGGCGGTCATGAAAGTGCGTCTCCTCGCGGTCGCTTCGCCCCGGTCGGGATGATGACGCATGATCCGCCAGAAAGCCGGACGGCTTAAGGGTGGGCGGCGCCCAAACCATGGGTCGAAGCAGCTATGTCCCGTTGTGACAGGGAGATAGGAACTAGTGGTGCCAAGTCAATTGCCAAGTCGGCCAAGGCGTGCGTTTGGGAGGCAGGTGAAGCCGGGATAGAGAGGGTGAGTCTACTTTGTCCCGTTCGTTTCGAGCGAAGTCGAGAAACGGTAGCACGCCGGTTTCTCGACTTCGCTCGAAACGAACGGAGGTTAGGATTCAATCTAAAGTCATCACACTCTAGAAATAGCAATGCCGCCGCTGCCCTTTCCCCACGGGAGAGAAAGCGCAGCGGCGGCATCTGCTTGAAAGGGCTATCAGACCCCGGATCAGTGGGCGACGGGCGGGGCGAACTTGGTCAGGTCGATGCCGACGACGGCGCTCTTATATTCATCCATGCTGGGCGTGCGGCCAAGGATGGTCGACAGAACGACGACCGGAGTCGAGGCCAGCAGCGATTCACCCTTCTTCTCGTCCGTATCTTCCACGACGCGGCCCTGGAACAGGCGGGTGGAGGTGGCCATGACGGTGTCGCCCTTGGCGGCCTTTTCCTGATTGCCCATGCACAGGTTGCAGCCGGGACGTTCGAGATACAGCATATTCTCATAGCTGGTGCGGGCCGCGCTCTTGGGTGCGACATCGTCAAATTCGAAGCCGGCATATTTTTTAAGCACGTCCCAGTCGCCTTCGGCCTTCAACTCGTCGACGATGTTGTAGGTGGGCGGGGCGACGACCAGCGGTGCCTTGAACTCGACCTTGCCTTCGCTGGCTTCGATATTCTTGAGCATCTGGGCCAGGATTTTCATGTCGCCCTTATGCACCATGCACGAACCAATGAAGCCCAGATCGACCTTCTTGGTGCCGCCATAATAGGAAACGGGGCGGATGGTGTCGTGGGTGTAGCGCTTGGAGACGTCCGCATTGTTGACGTCCGGGTCGGCGATCATCGGTTCGTTGATCAGGTCGAGATCGACCACGACCTCGGCGAAATATTTGGCGTTGGGGTCGGGGGCCAGTGCGGGCTTCACGCCCGAACGGATTTCCGCGATGCGCGCGTCGGCCTTGTTGATCAGGCCTTGCAGCGTGCCAGCGGCATTTTCCATGCCCTTGTCGATCATGATCTGGATACGCGACTTGGCGATTTCCAGCGACTCGATCAGCGTTTCGTCCTGCGAAATGCAGATCGACGCCTTGGCCTTCATTTCGGCCGTCCAGTCGGTGAAGGTGAAGGCCTGATCGGCGAGCAGCGTGCCGATATGGACTTCGATGATGCGGCCCTGGAACACATTTTCGCCAAACTGGGCGAGCATCTGCGCCTGGGTCGCGTGGACCACGTCGCGGAAGTCCATATAGGGCAGCATCTGGCCCTTGAAGGTGACCTTGACCGACTGCGGGATCGGCATGGTCGCTTCGCCCGTCGCCAGCGCCAGCGCAACCGTGCCGGAGTCCGCGCCGAAGGCCACGCCCTTTGACATGCGGGTGTGGCTGTCGCCGCCGATGATGATCGCCCAGTCGTCCACGGTGATGTCGTTCAGCACCTTGTGGATCACGTCGGTCATCGCATGATAGCGGCCCTTGGGATCGCGCGCGGTGATCAGGCCAAAATTGTTCATGAAGGACATGAGCTTGGGGATATTGGCCTGCGCCTTTTTGTCCCAGACCGACGCGGTGTGGCAGCCCGACTGATAGGCGCCGTCGACCAGCGGCGAAATGACGGTGGCCGCCATCGCTTCGAGTTCCTGCGCGGTCATCAGGCCGGTCGTGTCCTGCGACCCGACGATGTTCACCGTGACGCGAACGTCCGACCCGGCGTGCAGCACCTTGCCCGGCGCGACGCCGACGGCATTGCGGTTGAAGATTTTTTCGACCGCGGTGAGGCCCTGGCCCTCGACCGAGATTTCCTTGTTCGGCGCGAAAACGAGCGGGGCTTCGACGCCCAGCGTTTCGGCGGCGAAGGTCTGAAGCTTCTTTCCGAACACGATGGCGTAGCTGCTGCCCGCCTTCATGAATTCCATCTTCTGCGGGGTGAAGGCGGAGGCGACATCGACCAGCTCATTGCCTGCTTCGTCGGTCAATTTCTTGTTCTTGACGTCGATCTTGAGGACCGTGCCGGTCGCGACGGAGAATTTTTCCTCCAGCACCGGATTGCCATCATTGTTGAGGATGGTCTTGCCATCCGGGCCGGTCATCTTGACCCAGTTTTTGAGGTTGATGCCGATGCCGCCGGTCACGTCCACGGTGGTCGCGAAGATGGGCGAGATGCCGTTGGTGCCGCCGACGACCGGGGCATAGTTGACGAACGGCACATAGGGGCTGGACTGCTTGCCGGTCCATAGCGCCACATTGTTGACGCCCGACATGCGCGAGGAGCCGACGCCCATCGTGCCCTTTTCCGCTATCAGCATGACGCGCTTGTCGGGATGCTGGGCCTTGAGCGCCACAATCTCCTGCTGCGCCTGCGGCGTCATCATGCACAGGCCGTGCAGTTCGCGGTCGGAGCGGGAGTGGGCCTGATTGCCCGGCGAGAGCAGGTCGGTCGAGATATCGCCTTCGCCAGCGATGTAGGTGACGACCTTGATCTCATCCTCGACATCGGGGAGCTTGGTGAAGAATTCGGCCTGGGCGTAGCTTTCCAGCACGTCCTTCGCGACCGGATTGCCCGCCAGATAGGCGTCGCGCAGGCGGAACATGTCGGCGTCGTAGAGGAAGAATTGGGTCTTGAGGACGTCGCCCGCCTGAACTGCGATTGCCGCGTCATCGCCCAGCGCGATATCGAGCAGCACGCCGATCGACGGGCCGCCCTTCATATGGCTGAGCAGTTCGAGCGCGAAGGCCGGGCTGATTTCCGGGACGGTCACTTCGCCCAGGATGATCTGCTTGAGGAACGCGGCCTTGGCTGCGGCTGCGCTGGTGGTGCCGGGCAGCGTGTTGTAAATGAAGAATTTGAGAGCGTCGGCGCGATGGTCGCTGGCCGCATCCTGGATGATGGCGATGATTTCGCTGAGCAGGACACCGTCGTCGATCGGCTTGGGCGCAAGTCCCTGAGCCTTTCGGCTGTCGATTTCGGCCAGATAATCCAGGTAAATGCTCATCTTTTCCCCAACGTCATAAAGTGCACGGATTCGACGCGCAGCGCCACTTGCCGATCTTTATGCCCGGTCTGGGGAGCTGTCGGCCCCCGGTAGGCGAACCGACACCGATTGGCAAGCCGCCGCAGCGCAGCAAAAATGGCTTGGGGCCATTGGGTGGGAACGGGTCAGCGCGCTTTCTGCGCCGCGATCCAGGCGTCGATCTGGCTGTCCAGTACCGTTAGCGGCACCGCGCCCTGCGCCAGCACGGCGTCGTGGAAGGCGCGCAGGTCGAATTTCGGGCCGAGTGCGGCCTCCGCCTTTGCCCGCAATTCGCGGATTTTGATCTCGCCCAGCTTGTAGCCCAGCGCCTGTCCCGGCCAGCTGATATAGCGATTGACCTCCGCATCGATATTGGCGTCGGACAGCGCGCTGTTCTCCTTCATGAAAGCGACGGCGCGGGCCTTGTCCCAGCCCTTGGCATGGATGCCGGTGTCGACGACCAGACGACAGGCGCGCCACATTTCATAGGAGAGGCGGCCCATCATCTTTTCGGGCGTGTCGTACAGGCCCATCTCCTCCCCCAGATATTCGGTGTAGAGCGCCCAGCCTTCGACATAGGCGGTGAAGCCTGCGAGATATTTGCGGAACGGGGGCAGCGGCAATTCCTGTTGCAGCGCGATCTGATTGTGATGGCCGGGCACCGCTTCATGGGCGGTTAGCGCGGGCAGTTCCCAAAAGGGGCGCTGGTCGAGTTTCGAGGTGTTGACATAGTACGTCCCTGCAATGCTGCTTTCTGGGGAGCCGGGCATATAATAAGCGGTGGTCGTCCCTTCCGCTTCAGCGGCGGGAATGGGTTTGAGGCCATAGGGCAGGCGCGGCAGGGTGCCGAAATAGCGGGGCAGCAGTCCGTCAATCGCCTTGGCCTGACGCGCGGCGACTTGCAGCAGTTCCTCCGGCGTTTTGGCATAATAGCGCGGATCGGTGCGCAGATGGGTGATGAAGTCGGTGCGGCTGGGATAGCCTGCCTTGGCCGCGACCTCATCCATGCGGGCGCGGATACGGGCGACTTCGGACAGGCCGATGGTGTGGATCTGGTCGGGCGTCAGGTCGGTGGTGGTGTGGGCGCGGACCCGGCTGGCATACCAGGCTGCGCCGCCCGGCAGGGTGGAGGCGCTGTCGCTCTTGCGGCAGGCGGGCAGATAATCCTTCACGAACAGGTCGTGCCATTTGCCATATTCGGGTGCGATCACATCGCGGATCAGGGTGGCGGCGCGGGCCTGCATCGCGGCCCAGTCCGTATCGCTGATGTCGCGGGGTTTGGCGCGGTTGAAGGGTTCGTAGAAGCGGGTGTCCTGCGGCTTGCCCGCGACGATGCCGCTGATCGTGGCGGCATATTTGCCAAGGACCGAGCAGGGCTGGACATAGCCGCCGCTGATCGCCTGCCGCGTGATGGCGAGGGCATCGCCATTTTGTCGCGGGTAGAGCGAGAGGCGCTGCAAATAGCTGTCATAGTCGGCGCGGTTGTAGAAGGGCAGGCCGTCGCCCATGCTGGCAAAGCCCTGATGCCAGCCATAATAAGTGGTGAACAGCATCAGCCGTTCGGCGGGATGCGCTTCGCCTGCAATATCGTCACGCAGCATCCACAGAAGGACGGCGCGGTTGACGCGGTCGGTGGCGTCGAGGCCGCTGTCGGCGATCGCGTCGAGCCGGGCGACGAAGGCTTGCTCCGCCTTGATCTGCGCGGCGCGGCCCGCCAGCGAAATGTCGTAGATGCGGTCGTCATAGCTGCGGACGCCGCGCGCGGTGGCATCGACGGGGTGGACCGAAAGCCACCAGGCCCAATGATCGTCCAGGACTTTGGTCAGGGCGTCATGGGGCGTTTGGGCCTGCGCCAGAGCGGGCGTGGCGGTGGCGACGAGGGGGGTGAGGAGGAGGGCGATGATATTGCGCATGGGCCAAGGGATCGCGCGTCCCGGCCCGTTTGGCAAGAGGATCAGGCCGGGGAGATCAGGCCGGTGCGACGCCGTCCGCTTCGACGATGCCGTCGCCAGCGTGAAAACCGCGGACCCGGACCCGCTTTTCGACCAGATCGACGGGGACGCGCAGGAGGACGAGACGGTAGGTTCCGCCATTATCGCGACGGAGCAGAAAACCGGCGGTGTCGCGGACCAGTCGCCCGGTTTCGTCCACCGCTGCGCCAATATCGGTCACGGGATCAGACCCAGCCTTCCAGCACCTGATTGGGCGGGCGGTGGCCGTCGACCCAGCTGCGGATGTTGGCGATGACGCGCGCGCCGGTGGCGTCGCGGCCCTCGAAGGTGGCGGACCCCATATGGGGCAGCAGCACGACGTTGGAGAGGGCGAAGAGGCGCGGATCGACCGCCGGTTCGTGGGTATAGACGTCCAGCCCTGCGCCCGCGATGCGGCCTTCGTCCAGCGCGACGATCAGCGCGGCTTCGTCGGTGATTTCGGCGCGGGATGTGTTGATGAGATAGGCGTCGGGGCGCATCAACGCTATCCGCCGGGCGTCGATCAGCCCCCGCGTGTCGGCGTTGAGCGGGCAGTGGATCGACACAATGTCGCAGGCGGCGAGCAGGCCGTCGACGTCGCCGATCCATTCGGCCTCCAGTTCCTGCTCCACCTCGAACGGCAGGCGGTGGCGGTTGTGATAGGCGATGGTCAGGCCAAAGGCGCGGGCGCGGCGGGCAACGGCGCGGCCGATGCGGCCCATGCCGATGATGCCGAGTTTCTTGCCGCCGATGCGGTGGCCGAGCATCCCCGACGGGCTCCAGCCGCGCCATTGGCCACTGCGCACCAATTTCTCCCCCTCGGCCAGGCGGCGGGGGACCGACAGGATCAGCGCCATCGTCATGTCGGCGGTATCCTCGGTCAGGACGCCGGGCGTATTGGTGACGATGATGCCCTTCGCGCGGGCGGCGGTCAGGTCGATATGATCGACGCCGCTGCCGAAGCTGGCGAGGAGTTGCAGCC
This sequence comes from Sphingobium sp., assembly GCA_023266575.1. Classification (GTDB taxonomy): domain Bacteria; phylum Pseudomonadota; class Alphaproteobacteria; order Sphingomonadales; family Sphingomonadaceae; genus Sphingobium. The sequence goes on along the minus strand of JAHFPV010000002.1, from coordinate 143,794 downwards.
GGTCGGGCGTGGCGGCGATCAGCGGTGCGTCGATATGGTCGTTGATGGTGGGAACCAGCACGTCGCATTGCGCCATGGCGCGGGCGAGTTCGGTGCGGCTCATCGGCTGATCACCGACATTGAAGCTGGCGTCGAACAGTTCGGCCATGCGCGCCTCCACATTGGGGGGCAGGCGTCGCGTGACGATGACGCGCGGCTTGGCGGGGCGCGGTTTTTTGGCCATGTCCCGCCGCTATGCCTGGCCGCGCCTTCGGTCAAGCGCTTATGGCGGATCGGGCAAGTCTGCGGTTGTCGCGGGGGCGACGCAGCGGCTATGGGAAGGCCATGGGTGACAGGAAAAACAGGTCTGGCATGAAGCGCATCTGGCTGGGCGCGGGTGTCTTTATCGCGCTGGGCGCAGCGGGTGGCGCGGTGATCGCGGCGGGCAAGCCGGTGCCGTACTGGGCGTCGATCGCGCAGAATGAGGCGCGGATGCGGGTCGGGCCGAGTCTGGATTACCCGTCCAACTGGATCTACCGCCGCCGCGACCTGCCGGTGAAGGTGGTGCAGGTGCTGGGCCTGTGGCGCAAGGTCGAGGACCCGGACGGCGCGCAGGGGTGGATGCATGTCCGACTGCTGAGCGATACGCCGACCGGGGTGGTGCGGGCTGCGGAGGCGCCGTTGCGCGAATCGGCCAGCGATGGCGCGCGGACGCTGTTTCGCGCGCAAAAGGGCGTGGTGGGGCGCCTGTCCGACTGTTCGGGCGGCTGGTGCAGCTTCGACGTGAAGGGCCAGCGCGGTTATGTGAAGGCGCAGGATGTCTGGGGCGCGACCGAGTAATAGGATTTGCGGGGCTTAACTTCGCATATTTCCCGGTGATCGTGATATTTTCGTGCGTGGTGCGGACAGGATGTTGCGCGGGCCGGTGGTTGCGGGTGGTGCGGAACTTTGCAAACTTCGCCCGTGGCGCGCGTGGGGGATTTGCGCGGCTGTGCTGGGGTGGACGATGGGAAAGAGCCGGGCGCGAGTGTAGCAGGTGGGGCGGGTGTAGGACAGGTGGGGGTCTAGTGCCGGCTGGGGCCGTATGTCGGGCTGGGGTGGTTAGCGGCCTGTCGGCTTATAAGAAGGCGAATAGTAGCAACCGCCGTTGCGCCGGTTCCGGATCTTTCGAAAAAGACGCTAAATCGGCAGTCATGGCTTGGCTACAACAGGTACGATCAGATCCGATCGATTATCTCCATACCTTTACCCACGATAGTTGGCTCATCGTCGCAATGGTATGTTGCAGGCAATCACCTTGTCTGCTGCATCATTTATACCGTTTTCATCCAGCAATGTCACAAACCCTTCCCACACCAAATTCGGATTGGGAGTGGGGCCGATAAGGATCTTGAACAGTAAACTATTGATATCCGCATTTTTTACCTGATGTTCGGGTATGTTTCGCATCGGTAAGTAAAATACTTTCTGTACAATTCCATTGACACTAACAATCTTGCTAGGAGGGCTATTTTCAATAGTATCTAGTTGTGTTCGGTGAATAATTCTCCACTCATTCTCCTCCTCGAAACCCGGATGCTTCGTCGAGAGGATCATCACGTCGACTGCGTATTTCAGGTTTATCTTGACCGTTTCAGGATCGAGCTGCCGCAGCGCATCTCGGTTCGCTATCATCGCTTCAGCAATATGCGCGATGCCCGCTACGAACTTGTTAGGACCGCCATAATCAACCGGAGCTATCACTACATCGTACGCCGTTTGGGGTGTCATGAACGCTTCGGGATTGAGAAGGATGCAGACGTTCGCATCCCCCCCATAGGCACGCCACATGCTGAGCTTGCCTTGATGAAGTTCAGCTCCCTTATGAAGCGCAAGGCTCAATAGGTAGGTGCTACGCTTAATGGCGTAGACCTCCTGATCCATCATAGTGAATGCACTCAGAATACTTTCATGAATTCCATTGCAAGCTTCAATAAGTCTATTGCAAAGATGCTCATTCGTTAGGGAAAGTCGGAGCAATTGCTGGCCATATTCGATCTCACTGAAATCGTTCATCAACATGGCATTGCGGAGCCACAGGCAGCGATCCTCATCGCGGGCCTTGATAATATCCATGGCAACCTGAGCGCTTGTGTAGTGAGCAAACTTAATGCCGCCAGCGATCTCAGCTTCCCGCTCCTTGCCCCAAGAAAAAAAAGTGTTGTTCAGAATGGCTTCGATCTGTTCGGGCGTGAGCATGCCCGAAACGATATCAGCACCTACAAATTTGCCTAGGTTTTTTAATCCCGCTGTTTGATAGCGTGTTCCTCTCGATATGTCTGCGCCGCCTGCGTCGGTCCCCCTCTTCCAACTTCGCCTAACCTCATAGCGATCGGTAAGGCTGCGTATCCTTCTCCCCAGTGGGGAGAAGGGAGGGGGGCTTATGGTTAAATAGCGTCGTCATCCTGACGGAAGTCAGGATCCATTGGCTCTACCCTTGTTTAGAACCGCTAGTCTTGCGTGAATGGATCCCGGATCAAGTCCGGGATGACGGGGTGGTGGATATTGGGCTTTCTTTTGCCAATGCCCCTCACGCTTCCGGGCGGGTCCAGATCCAGGTGCCGCCGATCAGGGCGGCGGTGAGGGGGAGGAGATACCAGGGCCAGGGGGAGAGGAAGAGGGCGAGGGTGGCGCTGAAGGTGAAGGCGGCGAGCGCGGCTTTCTTGCCGCGGCGGCTGATCGCGCCGCGTTCCCGCCAGCGGCGGATGTGGGGCCCGAAATGTTTGTGGTCGAGCAGTCGGGCCTCCAGCGCGGGACTTGAGCGGGCGAAGCAGAAGGCGGCGAGGATCATGAAGGGGACGGTGGGCAGCAGTGGCAGGAAGGCGCCGATCGCGCCGAGACCCAGCGAGGCGAAACCGGCGATGAGGTAGAGGTGCCGCCGCATGGGGTTCCTGTTCTGGCCGGGTGGGGCGGTGCGTGGGGTGCGATGCTATTGCTTCGCAGGTGCGGGGGTGGATGGCAAGGGTGGAGAGCGACGTTGGCGTCGGTCCCCCTCATCCAACTTCGCCTAAGCCGCTTCGCGGCCAAGGCTTCGTATCCTTCTCCCCCGTGGGGAGAAGGTGGGTCAGGCGGCTGGGAGTTTTAGGCGGACGAGGAGGCCGCCCAAATCCTCGCTTTCTTCCAGGGTGACGGTGCCGCCGTAGATTTCGGCGACGTCGCGGACGATGGCGAGGCCAAGGCCGGTGCCGGGTTTGCCGGAATCGAGGCGGACGCCGCGGTCGAAGATGCGGGTGCGGTCGGCGGGGGGGATGCCGTTGCCGTCATCCTCGACCAATATTTCCACCATGTCGCCCGCGCGCTGGACCGTGGCGAATACGCTGCCGCCGCCATATTTGGCGGCGTTTTCGACGAGGTTGCCGAGCATTTCGTCGAGGTCCTGCCGCTCGACACGGACGGCGGCGTCCTTGTCGCCATCCATGTCGACGCGGGCGTGGGCATAGAGGCGGGCGACGGCACGCTCGACGGCGGTGAGGCTGGCCCAGACGTCGGCGCGGCTTTGCGCAGCGCCGCGCCGGCCGACGGCGCGGGCGCGGGCGAGGTGATGATCGACCTGCCGCCGCATCGTCGTGGCTTCGCGGATCACTGTTTCGCCAAGGTCGGGTGCCTTCGCGGTGGCGGCGTTCATGATGACGGTCAGCGGGGTCTTGAGCGCATGGGCGAGATTGCCCGCATGGGTGCGTGCTTCCTCCGCCTGCCGTTCGTTGTGGGCGAGCAGGGCGTTCAACTCCTCGACCATGGGCAGCACTTCGGCGGGCATGGGTTCGGTGACGCGGCTTTTGAGGCCGTCGCGCATACGGATGATTTCCAGCCGCACCTTGCGCAGGGGGCGCAGGCCATAGAGGGTCTGGAGCGTGGCCAGCACGAACAGGCCGAGCGCGAGCAGGGCGAAGCTCTGGAACAGCGTGGAGCGCAGGGTGCGGATCTGGGCGTTCAGCCCTTCGCGCGCCTGGCCAACGATGAACATCCAGCGGGTGTTCGATCCGGGCAGGACGACGGTGCGCTCCATGATGCGCAAATCCTCGCCGGGAAATTGCTTGCTGTCATAGACGTGGAGGTGGCGGTCATGATGGTCGGCGGGGACCTTGATCGCCCGGTCCCACAGGGAACGCGAGCGCCAGTCCTCATGCCCCTTCGCGCTGACCTGATAATAGAGGCCGCTATTGGGTTCGAGGAAGCGCTGGTCGGCGAGTTCGCGGTTGAAGAGGACTTCGCCGTCGGGGCCGATTTCCGACGCGGCGATCATCGCGGTCAGCACATAATTCATGCCGTCGTCGAAATTGCGGGTGATGGCGTCGGCCAGCACCCGGTCCAGCGCCACGCCGCCGCCGACCAGCAGAACGCTGATCCACAGCGCGGCGATGCCGATCATCCGGCGGCTGATGGAGCCGGTGGAGCGAACGGGGGGAGGGGATATGGTGTCAGTCATTCGCATCCCCCTTTACCGTTCGCCCTGAGCGAAGTCGAAGGGGTCCACTGAGCGGAGCGAAGTGCCTTCACTGCGTTCAGGTGAAGGCTTCGACTTCGCTCAGCCCGAACGGATGCTGGGTTTGGTATCAGCGCCCCGGCTCGTCCAGGCTGTAGCCCAGGCCGCGGATGGTGGTGATGACGTCGGCGCCCAGTTTCTTGCGGATGCGGGTGACGAATACTTCGATGGTGTTGGAATCGCGGTCGAAATCCTGATCGTAGATGTGCTCGATCAGCTCGGTGCGGCTGACCACTTTGCCCTTGTGGTGGAGCAGGTAGGATAGCAGCTTATATTCCTGCGCGGTGAGTTTTACCGGATCGCCGCTGAGCGTCACCTTGCCGGACCGCGTGTCCAGGCGGACGTCGCCTGCGGTCAGTTCGCTCGATGCATTGCCGGACGCGCGGCGGATGAGCGCGCGCAGGCGGGCGATGAGTTCTTCGGACTGGAAGGGTTTGGCGAGATAGTCGTCGGCGCCCGCGTCCAGCCCCGCCACCTTGTCCGACCAGCTGTCACGCGCGGTCAGCACCAGCACGGGGAAGGCGCGGCCTTCCTTGCGCCAGCGGTCCAGTACAGTGAGGCCGTCGATGGTAGGGAGGCCAAGGTCCAGCACGACCGCGTCGTAATTTTCGGTCGAGCCAAGGAAATGCCCGTCCTCGCCATCGGTGGCGAGGTCGACGGCATAGCCTGCGCCCTCCAGCGTGTTCCTGAGCTGCTGGCCCAGACTTGGTTCATCCTCGACGATCAGCAGACGCATGAGCTGTTCCGTTTCTATTCTGTGTCAGGCGCGGTCAGCGCGCCCAGCCGATGATATCGCCTGTCCGGCCGTCCGCATCAACCCACATGACCTTGCCGTCCTTCACATATTTCAGCCGGTAGCGGTTGGAGGATGGGTTGAATTCGCTGCCGACATAGCTGGCGCCGTTCATCTGCGAATCGACGCGGCGCTTGATCATGGCGAAGGGCATGACCTGGCCTTCGAGCATGGCGCGGCGCGCGGCGTCCTGCTCATCGCGTCGTCCGCCTGCGTCGGCAACGGGGACCAGCGCGAGTGCGGCCCCCATGGCGATGATTCCGGCGATCAGGCTTTTGCGCATCATTGTCATGGGCATGGCATAGGCGGAAGGCATTGAACAGGTGGTGAATGGGGGAGGGTGAGGGAAAGGGTGGTGAGGCACAAGCATCGCCGCCCTTCTCTCCTTCGTCATTCCCGCGCAGGCGGGAATCCATCTCCCGATCTATGACCAAGGTGCCTGGCCGGGAGATGGGTCCCCGCCTGCGCGGGGATGACGATTATTGTTTCTTAGCGACGTGCCTTACTTCTCAAGAGCGTATTGCACCGTAAGCGTGACCGATGCGCTGACCTGGCCGGGTTCTACCGGGGTGGCGGGGGCGGCGTCGGCCTTGAAGCGGGCGCTTTGCAGCATCGGCATGGGGGGCTGGCCGCCGCTGTTGCTTTCGGCGATGGAAAGAAGGCGTGCGGAGCGGTAGCCTGCGGCCTGGGCGTAGAAATCGGCCTGGGCCTTGGCGCTCTTGAGTGCTGCGCCGCGGGCCTGCACCAGCATCGGCGCAGGATTGTCGATCGCGAAGGTCGGGCCGTTGATGTTGGTGGCGCCTGCCGCCACCATGGCGTCGAGCAGTGGGCCGACCTTTTTGATGTCGCGCAGTTTGACGGTCAGCTGGTTAGACGCTTCATAGCCGATGAAGCGCGGGCCGGTGGGTTCGCCCTCGCGCTGGTTATAGTCATATTGCGCCGACAGGTTGATGCCGCTGGTCTGGATGTCCTTCTTGGCGATCCCGGCTTTGGCAAGGGCGGCGATCAGCTTCTCGGTCTTGGCCGCATTGTCCTGCATCGCGGCCTGCGCGGTGGGTGCGCGGGTCTGGACGCCGGTGCCGACGGTGGCGATGTCGGGCGACCCCTCGACGCTTTCGGTGACGTTGAGCGTCACGACCGGCGCGGTTTCGGCGATGGTCACATTGGTCTGGGCGATGGCGGCCATCGGCAGCGACGAAGCGGCAAGCGCCATGATGGCGAGGGCGGATTTCATGGGGGGAACTCTCCTGTTGGGATGCAGCCTGTTTGTGACGGCTGCGATGAATGGACGCTGACATGCGTTGAAAGCCGTCAGACAGGTTGAGGTTCCATTCCTCCCCGGCACGGGGAGGTGGCAGGCGAAGCCTGACGGAGGGGGTGTTCGGGCGCACGCCCCCTCCACCACCGCTTCGCGGCGGTCCCCCTCCCCGTGCCGGGGAGGATATGCTTGCTCCATCGTGATCTTGCGACTAGCTGCACGCGCATGGCAGCACCTCTTCTTTCGTTTGAAAATCTCGGCCTTTCGCAGGGCAGTCACTGGCTGTTTCGCGGGATGGATATTCATGTCGGCGCGCGTGATCGGCTGGCGCTGATCGGGCGCAATGGCGTTGGCAAGACGACCTTGCTCAAGCTGCTGGGCGGGCAGATCGAGGCGGATGAGGGCGTGCGGTCGGTGCAGCCGGGCGCGCGGATCATCACGCTGGAGCAGGACCCGGACGTCAGTGCGTTTGCGACGCTGCATGATTTTGCGCTGGCAGGCGAATTTGCGCCACCTGCGCATGAGGTGGAGGCTATTGCCGACCAACTGGGCATCGACCTGTCGCGCGAGGCCAGGACGGCGAGTGGCGGCGAGCGGCGGCGGGCGGCGATTGCGCGGGCATTGGCGAGCGAGCCGGACCTGCTGCTGCTGGACGAGCCGACCAACCATCTGGATATTGCCGCGATCGACTGGCTGGAAAACTGGCTGGCGCGCTATAATGGCGGCTTCATCGTCATCAGCCATGACCGCGCCTTCCTGACCCGGCTGACCCGCCAGACGCTGTGGCTGGACCGGGGGCAGATGCGGCGTAACGAGATCGGCTTTGGCGGGTTCGAGCAGTGGATGGAAGCGGTCTATGCCGAAGAGGCGCGGGCGGCGGAGAAGCTGGACGCGAAGCTGAAGATCGAGGCGCACTGGCTGGAGCGGGGCGTTACCGCGCGGCGCAAGCGCAACCAGGGGCGGCTCGCCAAGCTGTGGGAAATGCGCGAGACGCGCGCGGCGATGAACGGGCCGCAGGGCGTGGCCAAGATCGCGGTGGCGAGCGACGACAGCAAGACCAAGAGCGTCATCAAGATCGAACATGCCACCAAGATGTTCGGGGACCGGACGATCATCGACAATCTGTCGCTGCGGGTCCAGCGCGGCGACCGGATCGGCATCGTCGGGGGCAATGGTGCGGGCAAGACGACGCTGCTCAAACTGCTGACCGGCGAGTTGCAGCCTGACAGCGGGACGGTGAGCCAGGCCAAGACGCTGGACATGATCTTCATCGACCAGCAGCGCAGCCTGATGCAGGGCGACAAGACGGTGCGCGAAGTGCTGGCCGAGGGCGGCGACTGGATCGACGTGCGGGGGGTGCGCAAGCATGTCCATGGTTACCTGAAGGATTTTCTGTTCGATCCGTCGCTGGCGGAGGCGAAGGTGGCGACGCTGTCGGGTGGGGAGCGGTCGCGCTTGCTGTTCGCGCGGGAATTTGCGCGCGAATCGAACCTTTTGGTGCTGGACGAGCCGACCAATGATCTGGACCTCGAAACGCTCGACCTGTTGCAGGAAGTCATTGCCGATTATGACGGCACGGTGCTGATCGTCAGCCATGACCGCGACTTTCTGGACCGGACGGTGACGGTCACGCTGGGGCTGGACGGGACCGGCGTGGTCGATGTGATCGTGGGCGGCTATGCCGACTGGATCGCCAAGCGCGATCCGCGCAAGGCGGCCAAGGTGGAAAAGAAGGCGGTCGCCGCGCCCGCGCCGCCCAAGCCCGTGTCGGCGAAACTGACCTATAAGGACCAGCGCGACCTGGAACTGCTGCCCAAGCGGGTCGAGGAACTGGAGGCGGCGATTGCGCGGGACGAGGATTTGCTGGCCGACCCGGCGCTTTACACGCGCGATCGCAAGCGGTTCGATGCGCTGACCGGCGCGATCGAGAAGGCGCGGGCGGAGAAAGAGGCGGCGGAAATGCGCTGGCTGGAACTGGCGGAGAAGGCGGAAGGGTTGGCGGGGTAGCACACCCACATCCGTTCGGTTCGAGCGAAGTCGAGAACCCTTGGCGCAAAGGCTTCTCGACTTCGCTCGAAGCGAACGGCAGTTATGGGATTGGATCGCAAGGGGGACGGAAGATGGACGTGACGACTGACCAGCCGCACCATGCCGTTCATTATGTGAACCGGGTCGGCTGGCTGCGCGCGACGGTGCTGGGGGCCAATGACGGGATTGTGTCGACCGCCAGTCTGATGACCGGCATCGCCGCGTCCGGGGCGGACGGGCAGACGATCTTGCTGACCGGCATCGCGGCGCTGGTGGCAGGCGCGATGTCGATGGCGGCGGGGGAATATGTCTCTGTCAGTGCGCAGTCGGATACGGAGCGCGCCGACCTGGCCAAGGAGCGTCATGCGCTGGCCGCGCAGCCGGACGAGGAATGGGCGGAGTTGCGCGACATCTATGTCGAGCGTGGCCTGACGCCCGATCTGGCGGGGCAGGTGGCGCAGCAGTTGATGGCCGCCGATGCGCTGGGCGCGCACGCCCGCGACGAACTGGGGATTTCGGATATTGCCACGGCCCGGCCAGTGCAGGCGGCGCTGGCGTCGGCGGCGAGTTTCGCTGTGGGCGCGGCACCGCCGGTGCTGGTCGCGGCGATCGTGCCGGCGGGCAGCGCGATCGTCGCGATTGTCGGCCTGTGCCTGCTATGCCTGGCGCTGCTCGGCTATGTCGGCGCGCGGCTGGGCGGGGCGCGGGTGGTGCGATCGATCAGCCGGACCCTGTTCTGGGGCGCTTTGGCGATGGCGGTGACCGCGGGTGCGGGGCATCTGTTCGGCGCGGCGATATAGTGGCAGGCTACACGCAAATTTTCACAGGAGACGATCATATGACCGACATTCAGCAGATTCCGCTCAAGACGATCAAGGGCGCGGACACGTCCCTCGCCGATTATGCGGGCAAGGTGGTGCTGGCGGTCAATGTCGCGTCCAAATGCGGCCTGACCCCGCAATATGAAGGGCTGGAAAAGCTCTACGCCGATTATAAGGACAAGGGGCTGGTGGTCGCGGGCTTCCCCGCCAATGATTTCGGCGCGCAGGAGCCGGGGACGAACGACGAGATCGCGAATTTCTGCACCACCAATTTCGGCGTCGATTTCCCGATGTTCGAGAAGATCGTGGTGACCGGGCCGGACAAGCATCCGCTCTATGCCGCGCTGACCAGCGCCGTGCCGGAAGCGCAGGGCGAGGGTGACGTGTTTCGCGAGAAGCTGAAAGGCTATGGCATGACCCCCAATCCGGTGCCCGAAATACTGTGGAATTTCGAGAAATTCCTCATCGCCAAGGATGGCAGCGTGGCGGCGCGCTTTGCGCCGACGACCGCGCCTGACGACGCAGCGCTGGTCGCGGCCATCGAGGCGGAACTGGCCAAGTGAGGGCGCGGGCATGCCTGATTGCGGGCGTGATGCTGCTGGCGGGGATGCCCGCCGGGGCGGCGCTGTCGCCCGCCGAGCGCACGATCACCACCAGCGTCGAGGCGGGTTATGAACCCGCGATCGGCCTGCTCGAAAGGCTGGTGAACCAGAATAGCGGCTCGATGAACCTGGCGGGGGTGAAGGCGGTGGCCGACATGCTGCGGCCTGAATTTGAGAGGCTGGGCTTTGTCGTGACATGGCAGCCGATGGATGCGGCCAAGCGGGCCGGGCATCTGATCGCTGTCCATAAGGGGAAGGCCGGGACCACCAAGATGCTGTTGATCGGGCATCTGGATACGGTGTTCGAGCCGGATTCGCCGTTCCAGACGTTCGAGCGCAAGGGCGATCTGGCCGCCGGGCCGGGCGTGGCGGACGACAAGGGCGGCGTGGTGACGATGCTGCTGGCATTGAAGGCGATGCAGGCGGCAGGCACGCTGAAGGCCGCGAATATCGAGGTGGTGCTGACCGGGGACGAGGAGGATTCGGGCGATCCGATCAGCATCGCGCGGGCCGACCTGATCCAAGCGGGCAAGCGCGCCGATGTGGCGCTGGATTTTGAAGGGCTGTCCCAGCAGGATGGCAAGGATATGGGGTCGATCGCGCGGCGATCCTCCAACAGCTGGACGCTGACCGCGACGGGCAAGTCGGGGCATAGTTCGGGGATTTTCTCCGCCAGTGCGGGCGATGGCGCGGTCTATGAGCTGGCGCGGATCATCGTGGCGTTTCGCAAGGAGCTGCCCGAACCGAACCTGACCTTCAATGTCGGGTTGATCGGCGGCGGGCAGAGCGCGGACGTGGACAAGGACGGCGTGCGCATCGCGGTGACGGGCAAGACCAACATCATCCCGCCCATTGCCGTGGCCAAGGGTGATTTCCGCACGCTGAGCGAGGAGCAGACGGCGCGGGTGCGCGCGAAGATGCAGGCGATCGTTGGGGCGGGGCATCTGCCCGGCACGTCGGCGACGATCGCGTTCGACATGGGCTATCCGTCGATGGCGCCCACGGCGGGCAATCGCGCGCTGCTGGCAAAGCTGAACGGGGTCAATGCCGATCTGGGGCTGGCGGTAATGCCGGAACTTGACCCATTGAAGCGTGGCGCGGGCGATATCAGCTTCGTCGCGCAGGATACCGATGGGCTGGTGGGGCTGGGCGTGACCTCAAGCGGCGATCACAGCCCGGCGGAACAGGCCGACCTGTCGAGCATGAAGCGCCAGGCCAAGCGCGCGGCGATATTGATGAGCCGGTTGGCGGGAGAGAAGGGGCGGAAGTAGGGGTACTCTACCGCCGTTCGCCCTGAGCGAAGTCGAAGGGTTCTACCGAGCGAAGCGAGCTGCCTTCGCCTCCGCTCAGGTTGAAACGAGGCACGTGACTCGTTTCAAGGCTTCGACTTCGCTCAGCCCGAACGGGTTTGGGGTGCGCAACGTTTCTCGACTTCGCTCGAAACGAACGGATGTAAGTGTATCGCGATGCTCCCACCCACACCCCTTCTCGCAACCTCCATCGGCCCGGTGCTGGAGACGCTGAGCATCGTCGGCACCTTCGTCTTCGCCGCATCGGGGGCGCTGGCGGCGGCGCGGCTGCGGCAGACATTGGTGACCTTTGCCTTTTTCGCGCTGGTGACGGGGGTGGGCGGTGGCACTTTGCGCGACCTGCTGATCGGCGCGCCGGTTTTCTGGGTGGTGGATGCCGCGCCTGCCATCACCTGCATGTGCGCGGCGGTCATCGTGTGGTGTACGCCGCGCCGCTTCTGGAGCGAGCGGGCGCTCGACTGGCTGGACGCGATCGGGCTGGCGGCGTTCGCGGTGTTCGGCGCGGCCAAGGCGATGAGTTTCGGCGTGCCGCCCTTTGTCGCAGGGATGATGGGCGTGGTGACCGGCTGCGTCGGCGGCATCATGCGCGATCTGCTGGCGGGTGAGCCTTCGATCCTGTTGCGGCCCGAACTCTATGTGACGGCGGCGGCGGTGGCGGCGGGGCTGTTCGTGGGGTTGCGGCTGGCGGGGCTGGACGTGCCGGTGGCGGGGGTGATTGCGGCGCTGGTGGGGTTCGTACTGCGCGCGGTGGCGATTTGGCGCGGGCTGGGCTTGCCGGTGTATCGGGATGAGGAGGGGTAGGATACCGAACGATCCTGCACGGCAATTTGGCGTCGCAAGTATCTACGGTAAGCCGTCTGGACCAGGCACAGGCAGAGACGCCAGGATTGCGCGAAGTTCCTTGTTTCTTGACGCATGTTTTTCGCGATCGCATCCGTAATCCACGGTGTAGAACTGATCTACGGACGGACCTACCCAGTGAAATGAAATACCGCCATTGTCCGTGACATAATCCCCGTCGCAGCGATTGCCCGCCTCGAGAAAATCGGAGGCTTCGCTGCCCGTCATGGTTTCGCCCGAAAGGCGAAATGGCTCCATTCGTTTCACCAAATTCGCAAATTGTTGATGCGAAAGCTTGAAACGCCCACGCTTGTTCTGGAATGATTGGTTGAACTGCCCTGTGCCGTCCTCATTAATGATGATTTCCAGTCCGGCCGCCCGAATTTCTAGCTGATCGAACGCAATCGGGTCAGCCGCGCCGCAAGCGGCCATCCAAAGAGCCAGAAAAGGGGCAGGATGAAACCGCATGGATGCTCTCGCTTGTTGGTTGAATCGCTTCAAGCGACATTGCCCACCCCGCTGCGACTAACGCGCTGCGCGCGAAAGTCTCGCTGCCCCTCCCGCGAGCGGGCGGGGAAGAATGTTAGCGCCAGAGGCCTGTGATTAGCGCCATCATGCCGCGTTCTTCCGCTGCGCTTTGCATCTTGGGCGCGCCGTAGCTGCGGCATTCCAGGCAGTCTGCGCGGATGCCTGCGCCGGTGACGAGCGCCTTGACGTCGGCGACTGCCTGCATCGCCCAGCCGCGCTGGAGCATGGCTTGCCGCGCCAGCATGTCGCGGGGCGCGCCTGCGTCGTCCGTCTCGCGCTCGGCCATGGCCTCGATCCAGGCGGCCCATTTGTCGGGCGTCTTTTCGATATTGTAGGCGCGGGCGGTTTTGGGGTCGATTTTCGCGCGGCGGGCGGCTTCGGCGATGGCGTCCTCCAGCCCGCCGAAGCGGTCGACAAGGCCGTTCTGCCGCGCGGTGCCGCCGTCCCAGACGCGGCCCTGCGCGATGGCGTCGATCTGCGCCGGGGTCTTGCGGCGCGATTGGGCGACGACGCCGACGAAGCGGCGATAGATATCCTCGACCCCCATTTGCATGATCGCATCGAATTGCGGGGAGGTGCCACCGGCAAGGTCCGGCTGCCCGGACAGGGGCGTGGTGGCGACGCCGTCGGTGGTGACGCCCATCTTGGCAAGCGTGCCTTCAAAGCTGGGGAGGATGCCGAACACGCCGATCGAGCCGGTGATGGTGTCCGGCTCTGCAAAGATCATGTCGGCGGGGGTGGAGACCCAATAGCCGCCGCTGGCCGCGACATTGCCCATGGAGACGACCACGGGCAGGCCGTCCGCCTTGGCCTTCAGAATCGCGTTGCGGATCTTTTCCGACGCCATGACCGAGCCGCCCGGCGAATCGACGCGGACGACCAGGGCTTTCAAATCCTTTTCGTTGAGCGCGGTCAGCAGCAGGTCCGAAATCGTGTCGCCCGCTGCCGTGCCGGGACCAGCTTCGCCATCGACGATATTGCCCGCGATCGTCAGCACGCCGATCTGGCCGTCATTAGCAGGTTTGCGCGCCTTCACATAGGCGGCGAGGTCGATCTTGGCGAAGCCGCCTGCCTTGGCATCGGAAGCTTCGCCCGCAATTTCCGCGACGCGCGAACCGAAGGCGGTGGCGTCTCCAAGCTTGTCGATCAGGCCAGCGGACAGAGCAGCCTTCGCCATATTGCCATTGGCGGCGGTGGCGGCGGCGACCGGGTCGGCGGCATAGGCTGCGATCTTCGCTTTGGGTCGCGCCTTGGCGACGTCATCCTGCCAGTTTTGCCACAGGACATCGGCCAAAGCCTGATTGGCCTGTTTGGCTTCGGGCGACTGGTCAGCGCGGATATAGGGTTCGACGAAACTCTTGTATGTGCCGACGCGATAGACATGGGTGTTGACGCCAAGCTTGTCGATCAGCCCTTTATAATAGAGGCCCGACCCGCCCCGGCCCATGATCGCGACGCCGCCCAGCGGATCGCTCCACGCTTCGCTGGCATGGGCGGCCAACTGGTAGCTGTCGTCGGTGTAGAGGGTGGCGTAGGCCAGCACGGGCTTTTTCGCGGCGCGCAGGCCATCGAGTGCTTGGCCGACGCGGGCGATGGCGACCTGCCCGCCGCCCATGAAGCCATCCAGGTTCAGCACGACCGCCTTGACCTTGTCGTCCGTCTTGGCCGCGTCCAGCGCGGTGACGATGTCGGACAGGCGATATTCCTTCATGGCCGGGCCGGAGCCGGACAGGAGGGCGAAGGGATCGGCCTCGGCTGGCTGTTCGACGATGGTGCCGTCCAGGTCGAGCAGCAGCGCGCCCGCGCTGATGCTGGCGGCTGGCTTGGGCGAGAAGGAGAGGGCGGCGTAAAGCGCGCCGAAGAAGAGTAGCAGGAACAGCAGGACCAGCCCGTCCTTGATCGCGACCAATATGCGCCACGCGCCCTTCACAAATGCCAAGTGGGTGTTCCTTATCTGCTACCCTTAGCGGGCTAACGTATCGGCGGTTCGACTGCAATGTGGTGCGCGTGTGCGCTGCTGCAACCTTGCGCCCGGCGTTTCGCGCGTTATGGGGGGCGGCAGACTTTTCCCAGACGTGCAGGAGACATGCCCGATGCCCACCCTCGTCCTAATCCGCCATGGCCAGTCGTCATGGAATCTGGAAAACCGCTTCACCGGCTGGTGGGATGTGGACGTGACCGAGAAGGGTGCGGGCGAAGCGCGGGCGGCGGGTCAGTTGATGAAGGCCAAGGGGCTGGATTTCGACCAATGCTATACCTCGCTCCAGACCCGCGCGATCAAGACGCTCAATCTGGCGCTGGAGGAAATGGGGCGGCTGTGGCTGCCGGTGGAAAAGGACTGGCGCTTGAATGAGCGCCATTATGGCGGGCTGACGGGCCTGGACAAGGCGGAGACGGCGGCCAAGCATGGCGACGCGCAGGTCAAGATATGGCGCCGCAGCTTCGACATTCCGCCCCCGGTGCTGGAAGCGGGCAGCGAGTTCGACCTGAGCAAGGACCGCCGCTATGCGGGGATCGCTATCCCTTCGACCGAGAGCCTGAAGGACACGATCGCGCGCGTGCTGCCCTATTGGGAAAGCCGCATCGCGCCGGACCTGAAGGCAGGCAAGCGGGTGTTGATCTCCGCCCATGGCAATTCGCTGCGCGCGCTGGTCAAGCATCTGTCGAACATTCCCGACGACGAGATCACCGAACTGGAAATCCCGACCGGCCAGCCGATCGTCTATGAACTGGCCGATGATCTGAGCGCGATCGAGCGTTATTATCTGTCGGAGCGGTAATCCTCCCCGGCACGGGGAGGGGGACCGCGCGCGAAGCGCGTGGTGGAGGGGGCAGGCCCCACGCTCTTCCATTCGCCGTCGCGCTGCGCGCGCCACCTCCCCGCAAGCGGGGAGGAAATACGACATTGCCCCCCGACGGGCTGGCCGCTAAGGGGCTTTGCTTTCCGGGCGGCACCGTAGCGGCCGCGCCATGAGGGGAAGCACGGGCATGAGCGGGGCAATCGAGGTCGGCATCATCATGGGGTCGCGGTCCGACTGGGACACGATGCGCCATGCCGCCGAAACGCTGGACGCGCTGGGCGTGGCCCATGAATGCAAGGTGGTGTCGGCGCACCGCACCCCGCAGCGGCTGTATGATTATGCCACCAGCGCGGTAGAGCGCGGCCTGAAAGTCGTCATCGCGGGCGCGGGCGGCGCGGCCCATCTGCCGGGCATGTGCGCGTCGATGACGCGGTTGCCGGTGCTGGGCGTGCCGGTCGAATCGAAGGCGCTGAAGGGCATGGATTCGCTGCTGTCGATCGTCCAGATGCCCGGCGGTATTCCGGTGGCGACACTGGCGATCGGCAAGCCCGGCGCGATCAATGCCGGGCTGCTGGCTGCCGCGATCCTGGCGACCCATGATCCCGCGCTCGCCGCGCGGCTGGACGCCTGGCGCGCCAAGCAGACCGACGCGGTCGCCGAAACGGTCGAGGACTGAGCGGCCCCATGACGACCATCGCGCCCGGTTCGACTATCGGCATCCTTGGCGGGGGCCAGCTGGGCCGGATGATCGCCATTGCCGCCGCGCAGCTGGGCTATTGCACCGCCATCTATGCGCCGGAGGAAAGCGGGCCTGCTGCGGACGTGTCGCCGCGCTGGACTCGGGGCAGCTATGACGACGCGGTGGCGCTGGCGGCCTTTGCCGATGGCGTCGATGTCGTCACCTATGAATTTGAGAATATCGATCCGGCGGCGGTCGAGGTGCTGGCGACGCACGGGCTGGTCCGCCCCGGCGCGCAGGCGCTGCGCGTGGCGCAGGACCGGTTGGCGGAAAAGCGCTTCGTCTGCGATCTGGGCGGGCTGACCGCGCCGTTCGCACCGGTCGAAGATCTGGACGATCTGGAGGCCGCCATCGCGCAGGTCGGCAGCCGGGCGATCCTGAAAACCAACCGCATGGGCTATGACGGCAAGGGGCAGGCGCGGCTCAACGAGCCGGGCGATGCGGTGGGCGCATGGAATGCGATCGGGCGGCAGAGCGCGATCCTGGAAGGCTTCGTGACCTTTGCCGAGGAATTTTCGGTTATATTGGTGCGCGGCGCGGATGGCGAGGTGCGCTTCTGGGACAGTTCTGCCAATGTCCATGTCGACGGCATCCTCGACACGTCGATCGCGCCCGCCGGGCCGCTGATCGAGGGGCAGGTGCCTGCTGCGCGTGCGCTGGCGCGCAAGATTGCCGATGCGCTGGACTATGTCGGCGTGCTGACCTGCGAATTTTTCGCCAGCGCTGATGGGCCGGTGTTCAACGAAATGGCGCCGCGTGTCCATAATAGCGGCCACGGCACGATCGAGGGCGCGTTGACGAGCCAGTTCGAAAATCATGTCCGCGCGATTTGCGGCCTGCCGCTGGGCGACACCGCGCTGGCGGCGCGCCGGGTGGAAATGCGCAACCTGATCGGCGACGACGCGCATGACTGGCTGGCGATCCTGTCCGATCCGGCCAACCATCTGCACCTGTACGGCAAGCATGAAGCGCGGCCGGGGCGCAAGATGGGGCATGTGACGCGGTTGGTGTTGTGAGCGCAGCGAACGAAACCAAAACTGTGAGCGAGATCGTGCTGATCCTGGCCCGCGCCGATAATGGCGTGATCGGGCGGGATGGCGATCTGCCCTGGCGGCTGCCGGCGGACCTCAAGCGGTTCAAGGCGCTGACGCTGGGGCATCCGATGATCATGGGGCGCAAGACGTTCGACAGCCTGCCGGGCTTGCTGCCGGGGCGTCGCCATATCGTGCTGACCCGTGACGGCAAGTGGAGCGGGGCGGGGGCCGAGGTAGCGCATGACGTGGCGGGCGCGCTGGCGCTGGCCGATGCGCCGAGCGTGATGGTGATTGGCGGGGCGGAAATCTATCGGCTGTTCCTGGCCCAGGCGCATCGGATCGAGCTGACGGAAGTGCATCTGGACGCGGTGGGGGACGCCAGCATTGCCTATCCCGATCCGGCTGACTGGGCGGAAGTCGCGCGGGAAGCGCATGAGGCTGTCGATGATCGGCCTGCCTATAGTTTCGTCTCCCTTCGTCGTATCGGTTCGGAACAGGGCGCTATTCCCGCAGGTTAAGCCAGTCCCCGATAAAGGACTGCATCCATGCCCATTTTAGACACACGCGACGGCGCGCATATCCATTACAAGGTGGCCGGAGAAGGTCCGCCCGTCATCCTGATCCACGGCTGGCCGCTGACCGGCGATATGTGGGAATATCAAACCGTCGCGCTGGTCGAGGCAGGGCATCAGGTCATCGCCTATGATCGGCGCGGCTTTGGCCATAGCAGCCATCCCGCAACCGGTTACACCTATGACGTATTCGCCGACGATCTGGCCGACCTGATCGCACATCTGGGCCTGCCGCGCGTCAGCCTGGTCGGCTTTTCCATGGGTGGGGGCGAGATTGCGCGTTATCTGACCCGCCATGGCGGGGCGCGGGTGGACCGGGCGGTGCTGGTGTCGTCGGTCGTACCCTTTCTGCTCAAGACCGCCGACAATCCCGACGGCGTGGAGGAGCATGTGTTTGCCGGGATGCAGGAGGATATCCGTAAGGATCGCTTCGACTTTCTCCAGAGTTTCGCCAAGGATTTCTATGGTGTTGGCTGGGTCACGAGCCCGGTCAGCAAGGGTGTGTTGGACTGGAGTTTCGCGCTGGGCATCATGGCCAGCCCACTGGCTACCATCGCCTGTGTCGACGCCTTTGGTCGCACCGATTTCCGTCCCGATCTGGCGAGCTTCACTATCCCCACGCTGGTGATCCACGGCAGCGCCGACAAGACGGTGCCGATCGACCTCAGCGGTCGCGCGGCGGCCGCAGGGATCGCTGGCGCGCAATGGCTGGAATATGAGGGCGAACCCCATGGTCTTTTCGCGACGGTGCCTGACCGGCTGAATGCCGATCTGATCGCCTTCCTGCGTGGGGGCTGACAACTGAGGATTGCGGGCGTTCGCGACAGGGGTCTCGGTCATTGCTCTTGGCCGGGATGCCCCCTATAGGCCGCGCCATGGAGCGGCTGACAAGCGGCGCCCCGGTCCCGGCGCATTTGCGCGGGGCCATCATGGCGCTGGGCAATTTTGACGGGTTTCACGCCGGGCATCAGGCCGTGGTCGGCCATGCGATAGACCGCGCCCGTGCCGAGCGGCGTCCCGTCATCGTCGCGACATTCGATCCCCATCCGATGCGGCTATTCCGGCCCGATACGCCCCATTTTCGCCTGACCACGCTGGACCAGCGGCAGGCCTTGTTCGCCGCCGCCGGGGCGGACGCGATGATGGTGTTCGCCTTTACCCCGGAACTGGCGGCGCTCGATCCGGCTGCGTTCGTGCGCCTGCTGGCCGTCGATATGGGCGTGGCCGGGGTGGTGACGGGGCAGGACTTTACCTTTGGCAAGGGGCGGGCCGGATCGGTGGCGCTTTTGTCCGAACTGGGCGCGCCATGGGATATGTGGGCGCAGGCGGTTGCGCCCGTGACGGATGCCGATGGGGCGGTGATTTCGTCCAGCCGCATTCGCGCGGCGTTGCAGGCGGGCGATTGCGCCACTGCAACCCGGCTGCTGACGCGGCCCTTCACCATCGAGGGCGTGGTGCAGCATGGCGACAAGCTGGGTCGCACTATCGGTTTCCCGACCGCCAACGTCGACATGGGCAGCTATTTGCGCCCGGCCTATGGCATTTATGCGGTGCGCGGGATCTTGCCCGACGGGCGGGTGCTGGACGGCGCGGCGAATCTGGGCATCCGCCCGACCTTCGACCCGCCCAAGGAATTGCTGGAGCCGCATTTTTTCGACTTTGCCGAGAGCCTGTATGACCAGTGCATTGCCGTGCAACTGATCGCCTTCCTGCGGGCGGAGGCGAAATATGACGGGCTGGACGCGCTGATCGCACAGATCGCGCGCGACTGCACGCAAGCACGGCAAATCCTTGCGGGAACGCCTTACGTCGCTTAAGGCACGGCGCTAATCTACCCAACCTCCGTTCGGTTCGAGCAGCTTCGAGCGAAGTCGAGAAGCGTCCGTCGAGAACAGTTCTCGACAAGCTCGAACCGAACGGATCCAGCATAAGCGCAGCCATGACCGACGCACCTGACTATAAGTCCACCGTTTTCCTGCCCGTCACCGACTTTCCGATGAAGGCCGGCCTGGCGCAGAAGGAACCCGCGATCGCGGCGAAGTGGGAGGCGATGGGTCTGTATGACCGGCTGCGCGAGCGGCGCAAGGGGCGCGAGCGCTTCATCCTGCATGACGGCCCGCCCTACGCCAATGGCGACATCCATATGGGCCATGCGATGAACAAGGTGCTGAAGGACATCATCGTCCGTTCGCAATCGCTGCTGGGCAAAGATGCGCCCTATGTGCCGGGCTGGGACTGCCATGGCCTGCCGATCGAATGGAAGATCGAAGAGGAATATCGCAAGAAGAAGCTGAACAAGGACGAGGTGCCCGCCGCCGAATTCCGCGCCCAGTGCCGCGCCTATGCCGACAAATGGGTGGGCGTGCAGAAGGAGCAGTTCAAGCGTCTGGGCGTGATGGGCGATTGGGCCGATCCCTATCTGACGATGAAGTTCGATGCCGAGGCGACGATCGTTGGCGAGTTGCTCAAGTTCGCGGAAAGCGGTCAGCTCTATCGCGGGGCCAAGCCGGTGATGTGGTCCCCGGTCGAAAAGACCGCGCTGGCCGAGGCTGAGGTGGAATATGAGGATGTCGTGTCGACGCAGATCGACGTGGCGTTCAAGTTTCATGCCGCTTCTTTTCCTGAATTGGTAGGGGCTGAAGCGGTGATCTGGACGACAACACCGTGGACCATCCCAGTCAACCAAGCCATCGCGGTTAATCGGTCGGTGGACTATTCAATTGTTTCGTACCCACCCTTTAGAAACCGTCGGTTCGTAGTTGCAAACGATCTAATAGGCGCACTGGGTGATCGCATCGCTAAAAGTTTACAGATCGAGCGTTGGGATATCTCCGAGAATTTAATTCTTTGGGCTGGCAAAGGCGATGCGCTGGTTGGCAATGTTGCCGCTCATCCGATGCATGGTCGTGTGTCTGGTGAATTCTTCAACAAGGGACGGCGCGTTCTCGCTGGCGATCATTTTGTCACGACCGATGCGGGCACGGGCCTCGTCCATATGGCGCCCGACCATGGCGAGGAGGATTTCATTGCGTGCAAGGCGCTGGGGATCGACCCGGTGTTCGCGGTCAATGATGCGGGTTTCTATCGCGACGATTGGGAATGGTTGCCGGGGCAGGGCAGCGTCATCAATACCAAGTTCAACGGCGCGGACGGCCCGATCTGTAACGACCTGCGCGCCGCTGGCGCGCTGCTGTCGGCCAGCGAGTTCAGGCATAGCTATCCCCATAGCTGGCGGTCCAAGGCGCGGATCATCTATCGCTGCACCCCGCAATGGTTCATCCCCATGGACAAGCCCAGTGGGCAGGTGGCGGACTATCCGCTGCCGCCGCTGGAGCCGGTCACCGGGGCGCTGGCAACGGTGCTGCCGACCAACGGCCCGACCCTGCGCGGCGTCGCGCTCGATGCGATCGCCAATACACGCTGGGTGCCGGAGCGGTCGCGGAACCGGATCAATGCGATGGTCAGCGATCGTCCCGACTGGGTGATCAGCCGCCAGCGGGCCTGGGGCGTGCCGATCGCGCTCTATGTGCATCGCAAGAGTGGGCAATATCTGGTTGATCCGGCAGTCAATGCCCGCATCATCGACGCGTTCAAGGGCGCGGGGGCGGATGCCTGGTTCGGGGCGGATCATCAGGCGTTGCTGGGGCCGGACTACGACCTCAACGACTATGAGGTCGTGACCGACATTCTGGACGTGTGGTTCGATTCCGGTTCTACGCATAGTTTCGTGGTGGAAGCGCGCTATGGCGAAGGCGTGCGCGCCGACCTGTATCTGGAAGGGTCGGACCAGCATCGCGGCTGGTTCCAGTCATCGCTGCTCGAATCCAGCGGCACGCGGGGGCGGGCGCCCTATGACGCGGTGCTGACCCATGGCTTCGCGCTCGACGGCACCGGGCGCAAAATGTCCAAGTCGCTAGGCAATGTGGTCGATCCGCTCAAGATCATGGGCGAAAGCGGCGCGGACATTTTGCGCGTCTGGGTCGCCAGCACCGACTATTTCGATGACGTGCGCATCGGCAAGGAAGTGCTGGCCGGGTCGTCCGACGCCTATCGCAAATTGCGCAATACATTCCGCTACATGCTTGGCGCTCTTTCCGATTATGATGAAGAGACCGAAGCGGTGTCCTACGCCGAAATGCCGGAACTGGAGCGCTATATGCTCCACCGGCTGGCGACGCTGGACAAGGAATTGCGCAGCGTTGTCGACAAGGCGGCGGGCAGCGACAATTGGCTGGAGTTCAGCCGCTACACCCGCGCGCTGTTCGATTTTGCCAATAGCGACCTGTCGGCCTTCTTCTTCGATATCCGCAAGGATTGCCTCTATTGCGATGCGCCCTCTGACCCCAAGCGCCGCGCCTATCGCACTTTGCTCGATACGCTGTTCCACGCGCTGGTCCGCTATGCCGCGCCGATCATCCCCTTCACCGCCGAGGAAGTATGGCAAAGCCGCTTCCCAAGTGACGAGGAAAGCGTGCATTTTCTGGAATGGCCGGAGATCGACCGCCACTGGATCAGCGCGCATCTGGACGAGAAATGGACCGAGCTGCGCAGCCAGCGCGAACAGGTGAACGAGGCGATCGAGCCGTTGCGGCGCGAAAAGATCGTGCGTTCCAGCCTGGAGGCCGATGTCACCATGGGGCAGGTGCTGGCCGTGGGCGACGTGGATTTCGCCGAAGTCGCGATCGTCGCGCGGGTTACGATGGGCGAGGGCGACGGCATCAGCGTCCAGCCCAGCGAGTGGCACAAATGCGGGCGCTGCTGGCGGTTGCTGCCGGAAGTTGCCGAGGATGGCGCATTGTGTGACCGCTGCGATGATGTGGTGAAGGCATGAGTGTCAACCACCGCCCGCTGGGCCTGACCGTTGCGATCGTGACGTTGGCGCTCGACCAGCTCATTAAATATGCCGTTACCTATCCGCTGGCGCTGAAAAGCCGGGCGGAGACGGGGATCGAGATTTTGCCGATCTTTCGCCTGCGCTGGCTGGAAAATCGCGGCGTGTCGATGGGCTTTTTCCATGCCGATACCGACCTGATGCGCTGGGCGCTGGTGGGGATGACCATATTGATCGCGGGCTTTGTCGGCGTGTGGATGTGGCGCGAAAAGGCGCGGCAGGATGTCGCGGCGCTGGGGCTGGTGCTGGGCGGGGCGATCGGCAATATCGTCGACCGGATCAGGCTGGGCTATGTCGTTGATTATGCGGACCTGCACTTCGGCGCATGGCGGCCCTTCCTGATTTTCAACCTGGCTGACGCAGCGATCACCATCGGCGTGCTGATCCTGCTTGCGCGGGCGTTGCTGCTGCGCGACAAGGGCGCAAATACGGAGACTTTGAAGTGAAGCTTAAACTGATCCTTGCAGCCGGTCTGCTCTCCACCCTGTCGGCCTGTGGCGGCGGCGGTGGCCTGTTCAACCGCGAACGGCCCGATGAATTTGCGGTTTCGCGTCAGGCGCCGCTGGTGATCCCGCCCGACTTCGCGCTGGTCCCGCCCGCGCCCGGCACGCCTTCGTCCAATGCGGTGGATTCGAGCAAGGCGGCGATGGAAGCGATGTTCGGTGGCCCGGCCCAGCGCAGCGCGACCGAAACATCGACGCTGAACGCCGCCGGTCGCGCCAATGCGGCAGCGGGAATCCGCTCGACCGCTGGCGATCCGGGGACCGAAGTGGTCGACAAGGGGGCGACCACCCGCGACATTATCGCAGCGCCGGAAGGCGACGGGCAGGACGCACGGGCGGCCACGCCGCAGTGATAGAGAATGGAAAAGGGGCCGAATGGCCCCTTTTTGTTGCGTGGTAAATACCGCGACATCCTCCGCATCCAACGTCATGCTGAACTTGTTTAGCTGCGCTGGCCTTCGGCTCAGCATCCATTTCGCGTCTCCAGCGACCGCTTTTGGGGCACGATGGATCCTGAAATAAATTCAGGATGACGATGAATGAGGACATCGTTCTATAAGCGATAGCCCCCCCCCAACTGGGAGGACTTTACGCCCGCGCTTCCGTTCCCACGCTGTTATGCCGCAATGCCGTCAGCACGGTGTCGATGATGGCGTCGGCGTCCAGGCGGGCGTCGGCATATTGTTTTTCGGGCTTGTCCTGATCCTGAAACACGTCAGGCAGGCGCAGGGTGCGTAGTTTCAGGCCGTTGTCGATGAGGCCCAGGTCGCTGGCCAGCGTCAGCACATGGGCACCGAGGCCGCCGATCGCGCCTTCCTCTATCGTCACAGCGACTTCGTGGGTGGTGAGCAGGCGGCGGATCATCGCTTCGTCGAGCGGCTTGGCGAAGCGCAGGTCGGCAACGGTGGTGGACAGGCCGCGCGCTTCCAATGCTTCGGCGGCTTTCAGCGCTTCCTCCAGCCTGGTGCCGAGCGAGAGGATGGCGACCTGCCGCCCGTCGCGCACGATGCGGCCCTTGCCGATTTCGAGGCGTTCGGGGACCACCGGCATATCCACGCCGGTGCCGTTGCCGCGCGGATAGCGCAGCGCGATCGGACCGCTGTCGTGGCAGGCGGCGGTGTGGGTCATGTGGACCAGTTCCGCCTCATCCGCTGCCGCCATCACCACCATATTGGGCAGGGTGGCGAGATAGGTGACGTCGAAACTGCCCGCATGGGTCGATCCGTCCGCACCGACCAGACCTGCGCGGTCGATGGCGAATCGGACCGGCAGGTTCTGGATCGCGACGTCATGGACGACCTGATCGTAAGCGCGTTGCAGGAAGGTCGAATAGATGGCGCAGAAAGGCCGCATCCCCTGCGCGGCGAGGCCTGCGGCGAAGGTGACGGCATGTTGTTCGGCGATGCCGACGTCAAAGCAGCGATCGGGGAAGGCGGTCGCGAATTTGTCGAGACCGGTGCCGGACGGCATGGCCGCGGTGATGGCGCAGACTGCGGGATCGCGCTGTGCCTCGGCGATCAGCGCCTGGGCAAAGACATTGGTGTAGCTGGGCGGGCCGGGTGGCGCCTTGGCCTGGGTGCCGGTGATGACGTCGAATTTCTGGACGCCATGATATTTGTCGTCCGCCGCTTCGGCCGGGCCATAACCCTTGCCCTTTTGCGTGACGACATGGATCAGGCACGGCCCTTCGGCGGCATCGCGGACATTTTCCAGCACCGGGATCAGCTGGTCGAGATTATGGCCGTCGATCGGGCCGACATAGTAAAAGCCCAGTTCCTCGAACAGGGTGCCGCCCATCGCCATGCCACGGGCGAATTCGTCGGTCTTGCGCGCGGCATTGTGGAGCGGGCGGGGCAGTTTGCGCGCCAGTTTCTTGGCGAGATCCCGCAGGCCCAGAAATTCGCGGCTGGAGACCAGGCGCGCGAGATAGCCCGACAGGCCACCGACCGGCGGGGCGATCGACATGTCATTGTCATTGAGGATGACGATCAGGCGATTGCCCGCCGCCTGCGCATTGTTCATCGCCTCATAGGCCATGCCTGCCGACATGGCGCCGTCGCCGATGACGGCGATGCCCTTGCCCGGCCGATCCTGCATCTTGTTGGCGATGGCAAAGCCCAGAGCCGCGCTGATCGAGGTGGAGCTGTGCGCCGCGCCGAACGGGTCATATTCGGATTCGGCGCGCTTGGTGAAACCCGACAGGCCGCCACCCTGACGCAGGGTGCGGATGCGATCGCGCCGCCCGGTCAGGATTTTATGCGGGTAGCATTGATGCCCCACGTCCCAGATCAGCTTGTCGCGGGGCGTGTCGAACACATAATGGATCGCTGTGGTGAGTTCCACGACGCCAAGCCCGGACCCCAGATGGCCGCCGGTGACGCCGACGGCGGCGATCACCTCCTGCCGCAGTTCGTCGGCGAGTTGCCGCAGCTGCTCCGGCTTGAGGGCGCGCAGGTCGGACGGCCAGATCACCTGGTCGAGCAACGGGGTTTCGGGACGATCGTTCATAAAAGGCATAGACTCGTCAGGGCGCTAGGCCGTTCCGTCGCGAAGCGCAACGATCCACTTATGCGGCGCATTTGGCGCATGTCCCCAAAATCTCGATCACCGGGCGTTCGGGCCTGAACCCTTCCTGCTCGGCGACGGCGCGGACTTGATTGGTCACCTTGTCATCATCGAGGTGCGTGGCCTGCTTGCAGGTGCGGCATACCAGGAAGATGCAGTCGTGATGGCAGCCGGGATGGGCGTTGGCGATATAGGCGTTGGCGCTTTCGACCCGCATTGCGATGTTGTTGGTCACGAACAGGTCGAGGATGCGATAGACGCTGTTGGGCGCGACCCGCTTGCCGCGCGCCTTGGACACGGTGTCGGCGATGTCATAGGCAGAAGCGGGCTTTTCCTCCGCCGCCAACGCATCGAAAATGGCCGCGCGCATCGGCGTCCATTGTTCGCTTTGCGCTTCCAGCGTGACGCGTGCGGCGTCGGCCAGCCGGGTGCCGGTGGGCTCGTGATGATGATGGTGATGGTCGGCCATGACGTCAATCTAGGCCGGGTCAGTGGCCGGGGCAAGGGCGCGCGTCAGCGTTGCCCGAAGGTCCATGCCGCCCACAGCCATCCGGCGATCATCAGCAGCCCGCCGATCGGGGTGATCGCGCCCAGCCATTTGGGCGCGCCCAGCGCCATGGCGTAGAGGGTGAGGGCAAAGATCGCCGCGCCGCCCAGCAGCAGGGCTGCCGCGCCGCGCGCCACGCCCATGATCGCCAGCGCAGCGACGGCGTGGATCAGTTGGTAAACGCCGCCGGTGCGCAGCCATTCGACCGCCTTGGCATTGGTAACGCCATGCGCGCCGAACGCGCCCGCGCCGATGGCCAGGGCTGCGGACAAGGCGGCGAAAATCGCGATCATGTCTTGTCTCCATCGCCACGGGTCAGCAGGCGCATCCCCCGGCCGGGGCGGTACATCAGGTCTTTTGCCGCCAGCAGCGTGCCATGTTCGATCTGGAGTGCGAGGCGCTGTTCGTCATTGGCACGATATTGGCGTTCGACTTCCTCGACCTCCTCAGGCGGAACGCCCAGCGCCTGCATCGCCTGCACGCCCATACAGATGGCCGATTCATAGACTTCGCGGACGACGGCGGCGAGATCGATATCCTGCAAGGCGAGCAGCTGTTTCCGGTCGAAGGCGCGGACCATGAGGGCCGCCTGCGGGAAGGCTTCGGCGATCGGCTGGAGTGCGCGGCTGTCGAGCGAAGGATCGTCGATGCAGAAGGCGATCAGCCGGGCTTCGTCGGCACCTGCGCGGTGGAGCAGGTCGATGCGGGTGCCGTCGCCATAATAAACCTTCGTATCGAACCGCTGCGATACTTCGATCTGGGCGGGCTTCTTGTCGATCGACACGACGGCAAAGCCATGGCCGATCAGCATCTGCGCGACGGTCTGGCCGAACCGGCCATAGCCCACGACGATGGCGGTGCCGCGTGGCGCCTGGTCCGGGCCGGGCAGGTCCGCGCCATCCTTTGGCGCGGCGAACTCGAAACGGCGAGCGAACAGCATCAGGAAAGGCGTGGTCGCCATGGAGAAGGTGACGATGGCGCTGAACAGGCTGGCGGCTTCGGGCGCGATCAGCAGCGCGCCCTGCGCCTGGGCGAACAGGACGAAGCCGAATTCGCCGCCCTGGCTCAGCAACAGGCCAGCGCCCAGTGCGGGTCGCCATTCCATGCTGAACAGGCGGGCAAGACCCGCGATGATCGCCGCCTTGGTCGCGACCAGGATCAGCGCCATGCCGATGACGAATATTGGATTGGCCGCGACGGTGGCGAGGTCCAGCACCATGCCGACGGCGAGGAAGAAGAGGCCGAGCAGGATCGAGCGGAAGGGCTCGACGTCGGCCTCAATCTCATGCCGGTAGGGCGAATCGGCGAGCATCACGCCCGCGACGAAGGCACCCAGCGCGGTCGACAGGTGCAGGCTGTGCATCAGCGCGGCGGCGGCCAGCACGGTGAACAGGCCGACGGTGACGAACAGTTCGCGCTCGCCAAAGCGTCCGACCAATGAGAGGAGCGGGCGCAGGATGAAGCGGCCTGCAAGCACAAGCCCTGCAATCGCCGCGACGGTGTAGGCCGCCGTCATCCATCCCGGTGGTCCGCCTGCGTCTGCCGGATTGCGAGAGAGCGCCGCGACGATGGTGATCAGCGGGACGATCGAGAGATCCTGAAACAGCAGGATCGAGAATATTTTTTCCCCAAAGGGCGAATTGATCCGGCCGCTGGATTTGAGGCCCGGCAACACCTGCGCGGTGGAGGAGAGGGCGAGTGGCAGGCCGAGCGCAATCGCCGCGCCCCAGGTGAAGCCGGTGAAATAGAAGATGATCGCGGTGAGGGCGCAGCCGCACAACACGACCTGCGCCATGCCGAGCGCGAAGATGTCCTTCTTCAAGCGCCAGAGACGGGCGGGATGCAGTTCCAGCCCGACGAGGAAGAGCAGCAGGACGATGCCGATTTCGGCAATGGCAAGTTTCGATTCGCCCCCGCCGACCAGCCCCAGCCCCTGCGGCCCGACCAGCGCCCCCGCGACGAGATAGCCCAGCACGGCACCAAGCCCGAAGCGGCGGAACAGGATGACGAACAGCAGCGCAGCACCCAGCAGGATGACGCCTTCGGACAGCAGCATTTCGGTTGCGCTGATGGTGGGGCCGCTGGCGGGAGCGGTTGGCGTCGCCATCAGGCGTCGGCCATCCGGGCGGCTTCGGCAATGGCTTCAAAGCCCAGGCGGATCGAGGCGTGGCGGGCGGGATAGCCGCGCGCCGGGGCCAGCACGGCAAGGCCAGGCCAGAAGTCGAGATCGTCGCTGGCGCCGGAGAGATAGGCGGTGAGCCTGTCGCGGGCGTCGGCCAGTTCATCGGCGCTCATGCCGATCGCCTGCGCCGCCATCAGCGACGCGGATGCCTGCCCCAGCGCGCACGCCTTTACGTCCAGCCCGATGTCGGCGAGGCGACCGTCGGCCATCGCCACATCCACCGTCACCCGCGACCCGCAAGTAGGCGAGCGCCGCTCGACGCTCGCCTGCGGGGCGGGCAGGCGGTGGTGGTGCGGGATGCTGGCGGCGAGCCGCAAAATATCTTTGTTGTACAGGGGGGCGCTCATTGCGTCCCATGTAGGGCAGGATCGCCGTGGGGTGAAGGCGGCGAATGATCATAGGGGGAAATAATGGGAACACGCGGCGCTGCAATCGGGCCATTGTGAAGTGCGGCCCCCGCGCTTATCGCGCCATCCATGAAGATTCTGGTCGATGCCGATGCCTGTCCTGTGAAGGATGAGATTTACAAGGTCGCCTTTCGCCATGGCGTGCCGGTGACGATCGTCAGCAATAGCCCGATCCGAATCCCTGCGCATGAATTGCTCGACCGGGTGGTGGTGAGCGACGGGTTCGATGCGGCGGATGACTGGATCGCGGAGCGGGCGGATGCAGGGGCGGTGTGCATTACCGCCGACATATTGCTGGCCGACCGGTGCCTGAAAGCGGGCGCGGTGGTGATCGCGCCCAATGGCAAGCCCTTTACATTGAGTTCCATCGGCGCGGCGATTGCCACGCGGGCGATCATGGCGGATTTGCGCGCCGGGGGGGAGCAGATTGGCGGGCCGCCGCCATTCGGCAAGACTGACCGGTCGCGTTTCCTGTCGGCGCTGGACGAGGCGCTGGTGCGCTGCAAGCGGGGTCGCTGATGGCCGATTGGGACGCGATCATCCTGGGCGCGGGCGCGGCGGGGATGATGTGCGCGGCTGTCGCGGGTCAGCGGGGCAGGCGGGTGCTGCTGGTCGATCATGCCGATCAGGTGGGCAAGAAGATCCTGATTTCGGGCGGCGGGCGGTGCAATTTCACCAATGTCGATACGGCGGCGGATCGCTATCTGTCGGCCAATCCGCATTTCGCCAAATCGGCGCTGGGGCGCTACAGCGCGCAGGATTTCATCGCTTTGGTCGATAGCTATGGCATCGCCTGGCATGAAAAGACGCTGGGGCAGCTGTTCTGCGACGGGTCAGCGAAACAGATCGTCGCGATGCTGGAGGAGGAATGCGCCAAGGGCGGCGTGACGCCGGCGCTGGGGCAGCCGGTGGCGGATGTGGCGCATGGTGATGGGCTGTATCGGGTGGCGACCGGCGGCGTGGAGCATCGCGCGCCCGCGCTGGTGCTGGCGACCGGCGGGCCGTCTATCCCCAAGATGGGCGCGACCGGCTTTGCCTATGAGGTGGCGCGGCAATTCGGGCTGTCGATTGTCCAGCCCCGGCCTGCGCTGGTGCCGTTTACGCTGGGGACGGAAGAGGCGCTGTTTCAGGCGCTGTCGGGCGTGTCGGCGGACGTGTCCGTGCGCTGGAACAAGGTTCGGTTTCGCGAGGCGGCTTTGTTCACTCATCGCGGCCTGTCGGGACCGGCGATGTTGCAGATATCCTCCTACTGGCAGCATCGCACCCCAATCCATGTCGATTTTCTGCCGGATCATGGGGCGGACTGGCTGATCGAGGCTAAGCGCGACCGGCCGCGCGCCAGTTTGCGCAAGGTTGTCGGGCAGGCGCTGACCGAGCGACTGGCCGATGCGCTGCTGGAGCGGGCCGGGGTGCAGGGCGAGATGGGCAATCTGTCCGACAAGGCGCTGCGACAATTGGGCGCGCGGCTGCATGACTGGTCGTTCGAGCCGACGGGGACTGAAGGTTATGCCAAGGCGGAGGTAACCGTTGGTGGGATCGCGACGGCGGGGCTTTCATCGCGGACGATGGAGGCGAACAAGGTGCCGGGCCTGTACGCGATCGGCGAGGCGGTGGACGTGACCGGATGGCTGGGCGGCTATAATTTTCAATGGGCGTGGGCCAGCGGCTGGGCCGCTGGGCAGGCGGTTTAGGGCTTGCCTTGTCCCCCCGCCCGCTTGCGGGAGGGGGTTAGGGGGTGGGCCAGCGCTACGTCGCATTTGCCCACCCCGCTGCGACTAAATTCGCTCCGCTCATTAAGTCTCGCTGCCCCTCCCGCTTGCGGGAGGGGAATGAAATCACGGCCCACTATCCTCACCCTCTGGCGGTTGCGTGGGGGCGATGCGGGGTGGGGGGGTGTCGGTCGGCGGGGCGGGCTGGTCGGTGGGCAAGCGGATTTGGGCCGGGCCGATATTCACCGTCATGCCGCCTTCGTCGACACCGAGCTGGACATTGCCGATGCCGGTTTCGACGCTGATATTGGCGATGGCGTTGACGAGGTCCGCGTCCTGGGTTTCTTCCGGTGCGTCCTCGACCGTTTCGTTGATCGCGCCGCTCATGAAATTGCGCCAGATGCGCGCGGGGATGCCGCCGCCCGCCGCGCCGCCGGGGAGCGGGCTGTTGTCGTCATTGCCGATCCAGACCGCGGTGACGAGGCCACCGGCATAGCCCACGAAGATGGCGTCGCGGCTGTCCTGGGTGGTGCCGGTCTTGCCGAAGGTGCTGGTGCGCAGCGCCGCCGCACTGCCGGTGCCGCGATTGGCGGCGGAGGACAGGAGATCGCGGATCATCGCCAGTTCATCGTCGCCAAAGGAGCGCTGGCGCGCCATCAACTTCTCGAACCAGCCCTGCTCTTCGGGCGGCAGGCCGTGGGCGAGGACGGGATAGGCACCTGCCGCGACCGCCGCATAGGCTTCGGCCAGTTCGATCAGCGGAATTTCCGATGTTCCGAGCGCGAGGCTCAAATCTTCGGTGAGCGGCGCGGTGACGCCCAGATCGCGGGCGACCTTGATAACATTGTCGACGCCGACCTTCTGGGTCAGGCGGACGGCGGCGACATTGCTGGAGGCGGCGAAGGCCTGACGCAGGCTGATGCGGCCGCGATATTTGCCGCCATGATTGGCGGGGCGATAGCTGCCGGTGGTGATCGGCGTGTCGTCGATCATATCCTCCGGCGTCATGCCCGCGCGGAAAGCGGCGAGATAGACGAACAGCTTGAAGGTTGACCCCGGCTGGCGCTTGGCCTGCACCGCGCGGTTGAAGCTGCTCTTGGTATAATTTTTTCCGCCGACCATGGCGACGACGCTGCCGTCGGGCTTCATCGCCACAAGCGCGACCTGCGCGCCGCCCAGCGGTGCGCGGCGGATGGCGGCTTCGGCGAGGCGCTGGATGCGCCAATCGAGCGTGGTGTCTATCTTCTGCTCGCCATAGACCGCGCCCGCCCGGTCGCGGGCCTGCGGCAAGACCCAGTCGGCGAAATAGGTGCCGGTGGTGGCGTCGGGTGTTTCGCGGACGTTGAGGCGGGCAGGCGGCAGGGCGTTGCGTTCGGCCTGGCTGATATAGCCAGCGTCCACCATCGCCTGCGTCACTAATGCGGCGCGGGCGCGCGCGCCCTTCAGGTTGCTGGTGGGGGCAAGGCGGGAGGGCGCTTTGAGCAGGCCCGCCAGCATCGCGGCCTGCGGAATGGTCAGCCGTTCGGGCGCGCGGTTGAAATAATGGAGCGAGGCGGCGCGCAGGCCGTACACATTGTCGCCGAAATAGACGTTGGAGAGATAGCGTTCGAGGATCTGGTCCTTGGTCAGCCAGGCTTCGAGCCAGAAGGCGATCATCGCCTCACGCGCCTTGCGGCCCATGGTGCGGTCGCTGGAGAGGAACACGCCCTTGGCCAGCTGCTGGGTGATGGTGCTGCCGCCTTGCGACGACCCGTCCGACCAGAGATTGTGCCAGGCGGCGCGGGCGACGCCGCGCGGATCCACGCCCCAATGGCTGTAGAAGCGGCGATCCTCAATCGCCATGAAGGCTTGCGGCACATGGGCGGGCAGCTGGGCGATGGTGACGGGCGTGTCGATCACCGCGCCGCGCCGGGCGATGAGGTGGCTGTCCGCCGACATCAGGCTGATGCTGGGGGGCGCGATCGGCCGCAGCGATCGGGAAAGCGGGGCGGTGACGGCGAGCCAGCCGATCATCAGCATCAGCAGCGCCAGACCGGCCGCGATGATCCAGCCCAATATCTGCAACCGGCGGCGCCAGGGCGTGGGCGGGGCGAAGGCGCTGGGGGGCCCTGCGCCAAATTCACGCGGGGACAGCGAGGCAGGATCGACAGTGCTGGACGGATCGGTCATCGGTTCAGCCATGCTGTATTATTCGTCTGATACAGTCAAGTCTGTCCCGCACCGGGACAGGCCAATGTTAACTATCTTTGGCGATGGCCCAAATGGTAAATAATGCGTTAACCAGTGACTATGCGAACACGCCCCCTTGTCCTGACGACCGAATCGGCCCGCCACCCCTTTCGCCAGCGCTTGCCCCAGCATGTGCTGCGCGTTGTGGAGCCAGCGCCTGCGCGCAAGCGGAAGATGGTGGATGACGATAGCGACTGGAAGCTGTTTGGGTTGAGCTTCTGCGCCTTCTTCACGGCGTTCTACAGCTTCATTTCCTGAGCGCATCAGGCGCAGACAGGGCCGTCGCAGGCCTTGTGCAGTTTCCACGCCAGCCAGGCGCAGGGCAGGCAGAGCAGGGCGACGAGCAGCAGCTGCGTCACGACGGACAGCCCTGCGACCGTCAGGCCGATCGCGATGACCGAGCCGACGACCATCGCGCCTGAATTGACGATATTATTGGCCGCGACCGTGCGGGCGGCTTCGCATTTTTCGACCGTGGTGGTCAGGAAGGCGTAGAGCGGCACGACGAACATGCCGCCAAAGGTCGCAACGCCCAGCAGGCAGGCGGACAGCGCGATCGCCATGGGATGGGCGAGGAAGCCGGTAAAGGACAGCATCTCCCCGGCGGGCGCGGGCGTCCAGAGTGCGCAAACGACATGGAAGGCGACGATGCAGGCGCCCATGCCGATGACCGAGGCTGGGGCATATTTTGCCGACACATGGCCGCAGAGCAGCCGGTTGATCGCGACCGATCCGATGGCGATACCGATCGAGAAAATGCCCAGGAACAGGCTGGCGACCGATTTGTCGGCGGTCAGCACATTTTTGACGAGCGGCGGAAACTGGATGAACAGGATGGAGCCGACCGCCCAGAACAGGCTGATCGACATGATGGCCAGAAAGAGCCGCCGGATATGCATGGTGCCGCGCACCAGCGTGACGGACGACCGGATGATGTGGAAATCGATCGGCGTGCGTTGCAGCAGCGACGGGGCGGGCGGCACTTCACGGCCCGCGACATAGCCGATCAAGGCGGTGATGACGATGCCGATGGCGGCAATCTCCACCGGGATCAGGCCTGCCAGAATCGTGCCCGCCAGAATGGCGATATAGGTGCCGGCCTCCACCAGGCCGGTGCCGCCCAGCACTTCTTCATCGTGAAGATGCTGGGGCAGGATGGCATATTTGATCGGGCCGAAGAAGGTGGAGTGAACCCCCATGGCGAACAGCGCAAGCAGCAGCAGCGGAATGGCCAGCGTGTGGATGGCGATGCCACCCCAGATGAGGCCAAGGCCCGCCGCGCCGACCAGCATGATCGCGATTTCCGCGCCCTTGACCCATCGGATGATGACCGCCTTGTCGCGCTGGTCGGCCAGTTGCCCCGATAGCGCAGACAGAAGAAAGAAGGGCAGGATGAAGACGCCGGTCGCCAGCGCGCTGAACCAGGTTTCGGACCGCTCGTCATTATAGACCTGATAGACGACGAACAGCACCATCGCGTTCTTGAACAGATTGTCGTTGAACGCGCCCAGCAGCTGGGTGATGAAAAGCGGCAGAAAACGGCGCTTGTTCAGGAGCCTGAGAGAGGCTTTCATGGATGAATCTGGCTTCTTTTCCGTTAGCGACCGGTGCGGGGTCTAGCCGCTGCCGGTGCCGCTGTCCAATCCCGTCACCGCAAACATCTGCCGCGCCTTGTGCGTCGGGCCGGACTGTGGCAGTCGGCTGCGATGCTGACGCTGCCTAATCTGCTCACGCTTTCGCGCATCGTCACGGTGCCGTTGCTGGTCGCCCTGCTGTGGCCCGCGGAAATGGGCGCGCGCTGGATCACCGGCTATGCGCTGGCCTTCGCGCTCTACTGCCTGATGGGCATTACCGATTATTTCGACGGCTATCTGGCGCGCGCGCAGGGCGCGGTGTCGCGGCTGGGCATTTTCCTGGACCCCATCGCCGACAAGATCATGGTCGCCGCGGTCATCCTGATGCTGACCGCGACGCGCGACATAGCGGGCATCCACATCGTTGCCGCGATGATCATCCTGCTGCGCGAAATTGCCGTGTCGGGGCTGCGCGAATTTCTGGCGGGGATTCAGGTGTCGGTGCCGGTGTCGCGGCTGGCCAAGTGGAAAACGACGTTCCAGATCATTGCGCTGGGTGCGCTGATCCTGGCGGGGGCGGTACCGCAATTTCCCTTCGTCCAGGCGGTCGGCATCGTGACGCTGTGGGCTGCTGCACTGCTGACGCTGATAACCGGCTGGGATTATCTGCGCGTCGGCATAAAGCATATGGATTGAGCGGTGGTGGCTCTGACGATCGTCTATTTCGCCTGGGTGCGTGAGCGGATCGGACTGGATGAGGAGCAGGTGGCGCGGCCTGAAATGGGCGCGACCGTTGCCGATCTGATGGCCGCGCTGGCGGCGCGGGGCGGCGGTTATGCCGAGGCGCTGGGGGACGCGACGCGGCTGCGCGCGGCACTGGACCAAAGGTTCGTGGCGCTCGATACGGTGATTGGCGATGCGCGCGAGCTGGCGCTGTTTCCGCCGGTGACCGGGGGATGAAGCGGGTCGCGGTGCAGGCCGGTGATTTCGAGGTGGCGGCGGAACTGGCGGCGCTCGAAGCGCTGGGCGGCGGCGGCGTGGCAAGCTTTACCGGCGTGGTGCGCGGTGGTGGCGGGCTGGTCGCGCTGGAACTGGAACATTATCCGGCGATGACGCAGGCGCAGGTCGATCGCATCTGTGACGAGGCGATGACGCGCTGGCCACTGCTGGGGTTGAGCGTCATCCACCGTTTCGGGCGGCTTGAGCCGGGCGCGCGGATCGTGTTCGTGGGCACCGCATCGCGCCATCGCACCGCCGCGCTGGAAAGCTGCGCCTTCCTGATCGACTGGCTGAAATCGGAAGCGCCCTTCTGGAAGAAGGAGCATTTCGCCAATGGCGCGACCGGGTGGGTCGATGCGCGGGTTGAGGATGAGGTGAAGGCGAAGGGGTGGGGTTGATTTCACCATTGCCGTTCGTCCCCCGCCTTCGCGGGGGCAGGCTCTGAGTAGCCGTTGAGCGAAGTCGAAACGGCGTATCGAAGGAGTGCGTTTGGACGCCACCCTTCGATACTTGAACAGGTGAACCATCCCCCGGATGATTCAGGATCGTCCGGGGGACGATCCGACCTGTTCAACTTCGACTTCACCTTCGCTGAAGTTTATCCTGAGCGCCTGCTGCAAGCAGGCAGTCGAAGGGCTCAGTCCCTACTCAGGGCGAACGGTTTTATTTAACGTCATCTCGTTGTGGCACTACGCCGCCTCCACCATCACTGCCGGAGGGTCGGATGCCTCGCGCAATATCCCGGCGAGCAGATGGAATTCCTTTTCGCGGGGGCTGTTCTTGCGCCAGACCAGGGCGATGTCGCGCCAGGCGCGGTCGGAGCGGAGGGGGCGGGCGACGATCTGGGTATGCTCCAATATGCCGCTGGTGATCGCCATTTCGGGCAGCATGGTGACGCCCAGGCCATTGTCGACCATCTGGATCAGCGTGTGCAGCGACGTCCCCATCATGATCGCGCTGGCGCGCAGTTCGGGGCGGTTGCAGGCGGCCAGCGCATGGTCCTTGAGGCAATGGCCATCCTCCAGCAGCAATAATTTGCTCTCGTCGATCATTTCCGGCCCGATCCAGTCGGGCGGGTCGCGGGGATCGTCGCGCGGGAAGGCGACATAGAGGCGGTCCTGAAACAGGATCTCGCTCTCCAGTTCGCCGGTGGGGAAGGGGAGGGCGAGCAGGACGCAATCGACATTGCCGTGGCGCAGCGATTCGATCGCCGCCGTTGTGGTTTCCTCGCGCAGATAGAGTTTGAGTTCGGGTCGGTCGGCGCGCAGCCGGGGGAGGAGGCGCGGCAGCAGGAAGGGGGCGATGGTCGGGATCACGCTCATGCGCAATTCGCCCGACAGCGGCTTGCCGGACGCTTCGGCGATGGCGGAAAGCTCCTCCGCCTCACGCAGGACACGGTGCGCCTTTTCCACGATGCGATCGCCCAGCGCGGTGAAGCGGACGACGCGGCGGGTGCGCTCGACCAGGGTGACGCCGAGCAGCGACTCCAACTCGCGGATGCCCGCCGACAGGGTCGACTGGGTGACGTAGCAGCTGTCGGCGGCCTTGCCGAAATGACCCTGTTCCTTCAGCGCAACCAGATATTGCAGCTGTTTAAGGGTGGGCATGTAGTTGGACATCTATCGGCTTCCTCGATCAGAAAGCCGAATATAAGTGCCTTAGCCGATATATCCAAGAAATTTGGCGAGGCCGAACATCGAGGTGATGGTCAGGATGATGCCGACCGCGGTGAACAGCAGGCGGGGCGGGATATGCCGGGCGAGCATCGCGCCGATCGGGGCGGCGGCGACGCCGCCGATCAGCAGGCCGAGCGTATAGGTGGTGAAGGCCTGCCAGCCCAGATGAATGAGGAAGGTGATGCTGATCGACAGGGTCAGGAAAAATTCGACCGTGTTGACCGTGCCGATCGTATGGCGCGGGCTGGACCCCTGCAACAACAGGTTGGACGTCACGATCGGACCCCAGCCGCCACCGCCGGTCGCATCCATGAACCCGCCGACCAGGCCGAGCGGCGCAACCCAATTGGGGTCTTTCTGCTTGGGCGGCAGGTGAAAGCCGCGCCAGACCAGATAGAGGCCGATGCCCGCGAGATAGGTCTGGATATAGGGTTTGATGACCGCGCCGTCGATATTGGACAGGACATAGGCACCAGTCACGCCGCCGATGACGCCGGGGATGATCAGTTTGGAAAACAGTTTCCAGTCCACATTCTTGTGCAGGATATGGCTGATCGCGGAGACGGCGGTGGTGAAGGTTTCAGCGACATGGACACTGGCCGATGCGCGGCTGGGCGGCACGCCGAGCGTGAGCAACAGGGTGCTGGAGATGACGCCATAGGCCATGCCGAGCGCGCCATCGACCATCTGGGCACCAAAGCCGACAAGGATGAAGGGCAGGATTTCGCCGAAATTGGCGATGAAAGCGTCGATCATCCGTTTGCCTTTGGTCTGATTGTCTACTGCTATGATTGGCTTATCCGGGGCCGCCAAGCAAGTTTCTATTTTGCGCCGCAAAGGGGAAATAGCGCCGTCTCTGGAAAAATCGGACTTGGGACGCTATGTTGGGGGCGATTTTGCTATAGCGGCGTGCGGACAGGCACGCCCGGTTCGGGGACATGTGGATGGTGCGCAACCTCATTGCCTATCTTGATTCGGTCAAGTCGCGCGATCCCGCGCCCCGATCTAGGGCGGAAATCCTGCTTTATCCGGGCATTTGGTCGCTGGCGTTCCACCGGGTGGCGCATCGGCTCTACCGGGCGCGGCTCTTTTTTCTGGCGCGGGCGGTCAATCATTTCTCGCGCTTCCTGACCGGGAACGACATTCATCCGGGCGCCAAAATCGGCAAGCGCTTCTTCATCGACCATGGTTTTACCGTGGTTGGCGAGACGGCGGAGATTGGCGACGATGTCACGCTGTATCAAAATGTGACACTGGGCGGGACTGATCCGGCCAATGGGATTGCGGGCAAGCGTCATCCGACTCTGGGCAATGGCGTTATCGTCGGGTCTGGCGCGCAGGTGCTGGGGCCGGTGACGGTCGGCGCGCGGGCGCGGGTCGGGGCCAATGCGGTGGTGACCAAGGATGTGGCCGAAGGTGCGACCATGGTGGGCATCCCTGCGCGCGCGATGCTGGTCGACGTGACCGCCTATCAGCGCGACTTCATGCCCTATGGCACCCCCTGCACCGATTGTTTCGACCCTGAAAAGCAGAAGCTGGAACTGCTCCAGTGCGAGGTCGAGCAATTGCAGAAGCGGCTGGCCGAGTTAATCGCGGAACAGCAGCGGCCAAAGCTGCCCGATGACGAGCCGTCGCTGTTCAAGGAACGTGGCCGGGCCTGATGTCCAATGTGACGCCGTTTCCCAAGGATGGGGCGGGGCAGGTCGGGTTCGACCGGCTGGAATTGCAGCGGATCATGGACCTGTATGGCCGGATGGTGTCGGCCGGGCATTGGCGCGACTATGCGATGGATATGGGACGGGAGGCCGCGATTTTCAGCGCCTTCCGCCGCGCCGCCGAACGCCCCGAATATCGCATCGAAAAGCGCCCGGCGCTGCGCAACCGGCAGGGCATGTGGACGCTGGTCGGCGAAGGCGGCCATATATTGAAGCGGGGCCAGGAGTTGCAGAACATCCTGGCCCCGGTCGAGCGCAAATTGTTGCGGATCGTCGAGGGTTAGTCCTACTACCCCTCCACCACTTCCTTCGCGAGCGTCCCCATCAGGCCGGTGCGCGGTCCAGATAGGGCAGCTTGTCGGTCAGGACCGGGGGCAGGCCGCTGACCACCAGCGTGCGGGCATGGTGCCAGAGCGCGGAGAGCAGCAGCAGCGAGGAGCCGATCACCAGCGCGGTGAAGGCAGCGGAGAGTTCGACCGCGCCTGCCTGCTTGAACAGGGCGTAGAGGGCGAACAGGACATAAGCGAGGCTGGAGACCAGCAGCGCGCGCCGGTCGATCGCCAGGGCAACCAGGCCAAAGGCGACATAGAGGGCGATCACCATCAACGCCTTGGCCACGCTGATGTCATCGCCGTCGAACACGCCGAGTAAGTGGAAGAGCGAATGGGCGATCATCGGCGCGGCGGTCAGGTGCAGCCAGAAGGCGACGTCCGACCGGCGGGTGATGCGGCTGCGGTCGGACATGTCCCACCACATGGCGAAGGCGAAGATGGTGAGACCGCCGGCGAGCAGCAGCAGGAAGGGCAATGTCTGATTGAAAGGCACCGCCGCAATGATGAGGCTGGCGACGACGAGCGCCGCTGCGCCTGCGCCCGCCGCCACGGTGATTGGCACCATGAAGCGCCGCCAGTGTGCGAAGGCCGCCAGCGCGCTGAACGCGGCCACACCCGACAGGATCAGCGCGCCGCCGCGATGTCCCGCATCGGGGAAGAGTTGCGCTGCCAGCGCGCCAAGCGAAAAGGCGACACCGCCGACAAAGCCGGCCAGCAGCAGGATCGACGGCAGCGCCATGCGCCGCTGGCGGGTGAAATATTCGGCCAGCCCCCAGCTGGTCGCCGCGACCAGCAGGCCTGACATCAGCGAGGGATGATGTTCCGCCGCGCCCAGCCGCACGCTGTTGCCCAGCCAGCCGACCGCGACCAGCAGGATGACGCCGGCGATCGACACGAAAATATCGTTGAAGCCGGTCAGCAGGCGGAAGGATTCTTCATCCACCACCGGGCTGGACCGCAACCGGGCGACATGGTCGCGCAGCGCCTGCGCACTTTGCGCCGGGATCACCCCGGCCGCTACGGCATCCTGTAGATCGCTCTCGCTATACATCGTCCAGCTCCAAAGGACTGTTGATTATGTCCCTTCATACCACGACTGTATTATATCATCAATACAGTAGATTTGGCCTTTTTCTGCGGCCCGGCGAATGATAGCGCGGACGGCGAACAGATATGGAGAGCCGCGATCATGACCCTGCCGACATCGCTTCAAGGCCGTTTGTCGTTGCCGCTGATCGGATCGCCCATGTTCATCATATCGCAGCCCGAACTGGTCATCGCCCAGTGCCGCGCGGGCATTGTCGGCGCTTTTCCGTCGCTCAATGCCCGGCCTTCGGGCGTGTTCGAAAGTTGGCTGCAACGGCTTCAGGCGGAACTGACCGACAAGGATGCGCCCTTTGCCGTCAACCTGATCGTCCACAAGACCAATCCCCGGCTGGAGGAGGATCTGGCGCTGTGCGTCAAATATCGCGTGCCGATCATCATCACGTCGCTGGGCGCGCAGGAAAAGGTGAATGAGGCGATCCACAGCTATGGCGGGATCGTGCTGCATGACGTCATCAACGATCGTTTCGCGCGCAAGGCGATAGAGAAGGGTGCGGACGGGCTGATCGCGGTCGCGGCCGGGGCGGGTGGCCATGCCGGGACGCTGTCGCCTTTCGCCTTGGTGCAGGAAATCCGCCAGTGGTTTGACGGGCCGCTCGCCCTGTCCGGGTCGATCGCGACGGGCCGGTCGATCGCGGCGGCGCGGATGATGGGGGCGGACCTGGCCTATATGGGATCACCCTTCATCGCCACGAGCGAGGCCAATGCCGACGCCGCCTACAAGCAGATGATCGTCGAGTCCCACGCCGACGACATCGTCTATTCCGACGTGTTCACCGGCGTCCACGGCAATTATCTGCGCCCCAGCATCGTCGCGGCAGGCATGGACCCGGACGCGCTGCCCAAGGCGGCGGATATGGATTTCGCCAGCGCCATGACCGACAAGAAGGCTTGGCGCGATGTGTGGGGATGCGGGCAGGGAATCGGCGCGGTGACGAAGGTGCAGCCTGCTGGCGCGTTCATCGCCGGGTTGAAGGCGGAGTATGAGGCGGCGGTGTCGGGGTTTGTGGCTTAGGCTGCCTGCCACTTTCTCAGTCTCCCAACACCGTTCGGGCTGAGCCTGTCGAAGCCTTGTTTTTCTTCTCAAGAAGTGCGGCCCTTCGACAGGCTCAGGGCGAACGGATTTGGAGATGATTATCGGACGGACAAACTCACAAAAACGCGCGCAATTCCGCGATGAAGCGCGCAAACTGGTCGTGGTGGAGCCAGTGGCCCGCATCGGCAAATTCGACCAGGCGGGCGTTGGTGAAGTGGGCGGCGCGACCGTCCTTGACCGGGTTGGAGGCCCAGCTGTCCAGCCCTAGGCATAGCAAGGTCGGTGCGGTGATCTGCGCCCAGAAGGCGGGCAGGCTGTCGTCCGACCCGGCTTGAGGTGCCATGCCGTTGAGATAGGGGTCGAATTTCCAGCTATAGCTGCCATCTTCGTTGCGGTTGACGCCATGGATGGTCAGGTGCAGCGCCTGTTCGAGCGAGAGATGTTCGTTGCGTTCGCGCATCCGCCCGACCGCGGCCTCGATCGTGGGATAGCGTTTGGGGGTGCGGCGGGCGCTGGCGCGGCGGGTTTCGATCCAGGCGCGCCAAAGGTCCGGCTCGGACTTTTCCGCCTTCTCCCTGACCCGGTCGGGCGACAGGCCCAGCCCCTCAATCGCGACGATCTTGTGCACCTTGTCCGGGAATAGCCCGGCATAGCGCAGCGCGATCGAGCCGCCCAGCGAATGGGCGACGATCGTCACCGGCGACCGGTCCAGCAAGTCCACCAGCTGCGCCAGATCATAGACATAGTTGGTCATCATATAGGCGCCGTCGGCCGACCAGCCGCTGTCGCCATGGCCGCGCAGGTCGGGGGCGACGACATGATAATCCTTCGCCAGCGCCCGTGCGGTCCAGTCCCAGCTGCGCCCATGGTCGAACCCGCCATGGATCAGGATCAGCGTGGGTGCGGACGGATTGCCCCAGTCGAGATAGTGGAGCCGGGTGCGCAGCGACGTGAAGAAATGCGATGTCGGGGTGGGCGCAAACGGCGTGTCCATGTAATCCTGCGATTTTGTTGGAATATTTGCCCCATTGGCGATGTGCAGGCCGCTGGCAAGCCCCTATCCGCCAAAAGCGTCAATCGCCGCCCGGCGCGACCGTG
Source organism: Sphingobium sp. (assembly GCA_023266575.1). GTDB lineage: Bacteria > Pseudomonadota > Alphaproteobacteria > Sphingomonadales > Sphingomonadaceae > Sphingobium. The sequence goes on along the minus strand of JAHFPV010000002.1, from coordinate 101,400 downwards.
GCATGGACAACCCGGTCGGCGGCGCGCGAGGCCCGGCTGGCCTTGACGATGCGGGCGAGTTCCGCCTGTTTGAAGGGCTTGTCGAGGCGCGGGCGGGCGCTGGCGTGGGGGGGCAGTTCGGCAAAGCCGGTGATGATGATGACGGGCAGGCCCGGAAAACAGGCCTCTATCGCGTCGGCCAGTTGCGCGCCGGTCATGCCGGGCATCGCATGATCGGTCACCACCAGATCGACCGCGCCCTGTTCCAGCAGGCGCAGCGCGTCGACGGCATTGCTGGCCTGAAACACGGTATGGCCCAGATCCTCCAGCATCCCCGCCGTGTTCATCAGCACCAGATCATCATCATCGACCGCCAATATGACCATGGGCGTGTCGAGGCCGTCCACCGCCTCGCTGCGCGCCGGGGCGGCCTCGACTGCATCGGCGCTGGCGACGGGCAGCCACAGGGCGACGCTGGTGCCGACCCCGACCTCGCTCGACAGGGTCAGCGATCCGCCGCATTGCTGGGCAAAGCCATGGACCATCGACAGGCCAAGCCCGGTGCCCTTGCCCACGCCCTTGGTGGTGAAAAAGGGTTCGCGCGCGCGTTGCAGCGTCGCCTCGTCCATCCCTTCGCCAGCGTCGGTGACGGCCAGGCGGATATAGGCGCCCGCTGCCAGATCGGGCCGTTCGCCGCTATCGACCGTGATTTCCGCCGCCTCGACAATGATCAGCCCGCCACCCGGCATCGCGTCGCGGGCGTTGACCGCCAGGTTCAGCAGCGCGAGTTCCAGCTGTGTGGGATCAGCATGGGCGGCGGCCAGGGCGAGGGGGAAGCGGGTTTCGATGGTGATGCCGGACCCAAGCGTCGTCTGGAGCAGGTCGGCCATGTCGCGGACCAGCCCGATGCAATCGACGCTTTGCAGTTTCAGTTCCTGCTTGCGGGCAAAGGCCAGCATCCGTTGCGTCAGCGTCGCGCCGCGTTCTGCCGCCGCCATCGCATTGTCGAGATAGCGGCTGATGTCCGCGCCGCTGCCCATGCGTTGCCGCGCCAGATCGAGACTGCCGACGATCACCGCCAGCAGATTGTTGAAATCATGCGCGACCCCGCCGGTCAGCTTGCCGATCGCGTCCATCTTCTGCGTCTGGACGATGGCGTCGCGTGCCTCGTCCAGCGCGCGTTGCGATTCGCGCCGTTCGGTAAGGTCGCGGGTGATCTTGGCAAAGCCCAGCAGCTGCCCGTCGGAATCGCGGATCGGATCGATCACGACATTGGCCCAGAAACGGGTGCCGTCCTTGCGGATGCGCCAGCCTTCGGCTTCGAACCGGCCCTCGGTTTCGGCGGTGTGGAGCGCGCGGGAGGGGAGGCCGGCCATCCGGTCCTCCTCACTATAGAAGCGGGCGAAATTCTGGCCGACAATCTCGTCCGCGCGATAGCCCTTGAAGCGTTCGGCCCCCCGGTTCCAGCTCGTCACCGTGCCGATGGGGTCGAGCATATAGATGGCATAGTCGGTGACGCTTTCCACCAGCAGGCGGAAACGTTCCTCGCTGTGGCGCAGCGCTTCGCGCGCGGCGCGCTGTTCGTTCATGTCGCGGGTGATCTTGGCGAAACCCAGCAATTGCCCGTGGGGATCACGGATCGGGTCGATGACGACGCTGGCCCAGAAATGGGTGCCGTCCTTGCGCACGCGCCAGCCTTCGGCCTCGAACCGGCCATCATGGTCGGCGGTGTAGAGCGCCAGGGCGGGAATGCCGCTCGCCTGATCCTCCGCCGTGTAGAAACGGGAAAAATGCTGGCCGATAATCTCGTCCGCCTCATAGCCCTTGAACCGGCGCGCGCCCGCGTTCCAGCTGACGACGGTGCCGGTGGGATCAAGCATGTAGATGGCATAATCGGTAACGCTCTGGACCAGAAGTTCAAAGCGGTTGTCGGGACGTCCAGGCGCAGCGCTAATCATGAATTCCCCGAAGGCGGACGTCGGATGGTCTATAGGCGTCCTTGCCAACAGGCAAAACGTTGTTGTCGCGCAAATGTTCCCCAATTGATGCAAAACGGGACTTTGTCCGGGCGATGGCTTGACTTGCGCGCGGTCACTCCGCACGAAACCGGTGTCATAAAGAACGGGATGCAGCATGAACAGCGTAGCAAAGGCGAATGTCACGGTCATCGGCGAAGCGATGCTGGAACTGAGCCGGGGGAGCGGCGACAGCTGGAACCTGCGCTATGGCGGCGATGTCATCAATACCGCGATCCACCTGGCGCGGTCGGGCGACACGGTGCGGCTGGCCAGTGCTCTGGGTGCGGACCCGATGAGCGCGGAGCTGTGCGCGGCGTGGGAGGCGGAAGGGGTCGACACCAGCCTGGTGCTGCGCGCGGCGGACCGGCTGCCGGGGCTCTACGCGATAGAGACCGACGCGACCGGCGAGCGCAGCTTCCACTACTGGCGGGGCGAGGCAGCGGCGCGGCGGATGTTCGACCTGCCCGGCAGCGCGGAGATGGTGGCGCGGGCGGCGCAATCCGACCTGCTCTATTTCTCGCTGATCACGCTGGCCATCCTGCCCGACGCGGGGCGGGAGGCGTTGCTGGACCTGTGCGCGAACGTGCGGGCCAATGGCGGCAAGGTCGCCTTCGACGGCAATTATCGCGCCCGGCTGTGGAGCGACGCGGCGACCGCCTGCCACTGGCGCGACCGGGCGATTGCCGTGAGCGACATGGGCCTGCCGACGCTGGCGGACGAGGTGGAGATGGGCGCAGCCGACGACGCGCAGGACGCCGCCGCCCGCTGGGGCGCGGGTGAGGGGCGCGAAGTGGTGGTGAAGCTGGGCGGCGATGGCTGCCTGGTCGATGGCACCATCGTGCCGATCCCGCAAAGGGTGCCGGTGATCGATTCCAGCGGGGCTGGCGATGCGTTCAACGGCGGCTATCTCCACGCGCGGCTGGCAGGCGCGACGCCGGTGGACGCGGCGCTGGCGGGGCATCGGCTGGCGGGCTGGAATATCGGGAGGCGCGGCGCGATTCCGGCGCGGGATGGGGATGCGCCTTATTGAGGGGCTGATTGTGACTCCAATCAAGGGGAGGGGGAGCGAGGCGAAGCCGCGCGTCCACGCTGGCGGCAGTACACCCCCACCTAACCTCCCCCTCAAGGGGGAGGAATTGCAAGTCGCGGTCGTTAATACCTAGCCCTATGCCCCGCCCGCATCCTGACCGGCCTTGCGCGCCACGCGGCGGTTTTTCGCGGCGCCCAGCCGTTCCAGCGGATTGACCAGCGCCTCATAGCGGCCGAACAGATGTTCCACCCTGTCGCGGTCGGTTTCAAACGGGGCCGCGCGGTAGAGCCGGTCCACCGCGCGATCCAGCGCGGCATGGGCGCGGCGCAGGTCGGCGGGCATGGTGTCCGGGTCATACAGATCGGCCAGGCTGGACGTGGGATAGGCGGCGCGGGCATCCAGCACCGCCTGCGCCAGCCCCTCTATCTTCGCGCGCTGGGCGGGGGTGGCGTCGGGCCATGGGAAGGTGTTGTAGACGAGGCCGATGGAGTATCTGAACCTGCTTTCCAGCCTTCCACCGATATGGGCCAGCCAAGCCATGTGCGCGCGACTGGTCAGAATGGCAAAGTCATAAATCGAGGCATTAGGTTGAACAAATAGCAGGTCACTTGCGATGGTCGGCGGATGAAGCCAGCCCATCGGAACATAATCTCTACGTTCAGAACTCACCTTTGGGATCACAAGATAGGCGTGCGTTGGAACGACGGTCACATGAAACCGTGTTGGTTCTAAAGCCAATTTCCGTGTTGCAGCACTATTGCTGGCTGACCGCATCTGACGAACTAAAGCAATTCGTTCCATGACGGCTGGTAAGCCCCTGATTTCCGATGGCACGGCATTTCCAAGGTAAAGGATCGACCGGTCGCCGCCATTGATGAACTCTTCCAATGTAGCGGTGCAAATACTTTATCGCACCGGGTTCTCTTGAAAGGAACTCGGCCCGTTCGTTGGCGTCGAAAATGTAATGGCCGCCATCGATCGGCTTGGAACCAATCGCGACCTTTCCCGCCCCATTGATCGGCCTGCTTTCCTCCTTCACCACCAGATGCCGGTTCGCGACGCCTTTTGCATCGAACAGATAGGCGGTTAGCGCGGCATGGCGACTTTCAACTGGATCGCCCTTGATGTCGGGATAGCTGAACAGCCGCTTTTCCGCCGGTTCATGATCGCGGTGGGCCAGGCCGATGATGACGACATGGACATGCGCCTTGCCCCTGGCTTCGCTGAACCAGTTGAAGGTGCGATGCGCGAAGGCGATTTCCAGCCCGTGGCGGTCGAACAGGAGAGGCCATAGCTGCGCCACCTGTTCGCCCTGGGTAATCGAATTGGTGGAAACGAAGGCAATGCGGATATTATACGCATGGCGTTCTGTGCGGTAAGACACGGCAGAATGTGTGTCATAAGTTTTACGCCCATTTTCTATTAGATGGGTGGGACGTATGTATTGCCCCGCCTTGATGAACCAAGCCGCCACATAATCCAGCGTGCCGCCACTGCCGCCCAGCCCGGCAATGTGCCGCACCTGCGCCCGCTGAAACGCGCTCTGATATTTCGCGCCAACAAAAGGCGGGTTGCCCATGATATAGCTGCATTTTTCCGGCGGCAGCAGATCGGCCCAGTCCGCTTCCAGCGCGTCGCCATGCAATATGTGGGCGCTGTCCTTGAGCGGGATGCGGGCATAGTTCAGGCGGAACGCCTCATTGATCGCATTATTGGCGATATGGTCCATCATCCACATCGCGACTTCGGCGATCCGGGCCGGAAACTCCTCATATTCGATGCCGTAAAACTGGTCGACCGTGACGCGGGACAGCAGGGCTGCGTCAATCTGCTGGTCGCCATATTGGGCCTTGAGCGCTTCGAGTTCCAACGCCCGGATTTCGCGATAGGCGATGACCAGAAAATTGCCGCACCCGCACGCGGGATCGAAAAAGGTCAGCCGCGCCAATTTATGCTGAAACTCGGTCAAGGCCCGGTCCCGGCCGGTCTTGCGCGCGACGATGGCGGCCAGTTCCGATTTCAGATCATCCAGAAACAGCGGGCCGATGACCTTCATGATATTGGCTTCGGTCGTATAATGCGCGCCCTTGGCCCGGCGCTCCTTCGCGTCCATCACCGACTGGAACAGCGACCCGAAAATGGCGGGCGATACGCCCGACCAGTCGTGCCGCGCCGCGTCCAGCAGATGATCGCGCATCGCCTGGGTAAAATGCGGGGTGCGGACACGCTTGGCAAACAGGCGGCCATTCACATAGGGAAAGGCGTTGAGTTCGGCTTGCAGGGTCGACTGGCGGGCATTTTCCGGCGTGTCGAGAACGTCGAACAGGTCATTGAGAATGCGGCCAACATCGCTGCCGTCCGGTTTGGTGTCATTTTCGACCAGCTGGAGGAAAATATCCTTGGGCTGGAAAATGCCGGTGTCGTCGGCGAACAGGCAGAAGAGCAGCCGGACCAGCAACTGTTCCAGATCATGCCCGACATAGCCCGATTCCTCCAGCGCGTCGTGCAGCTTGCCCATCAGTTCCGCCGCCTTGATGGTGACGCCCGCCTGGGTTTCAAAACTGACCTTGCGGCCCAGCATGAAATCGAACGCGGTGATATGCTTGTGCAGATCGGCGAGGCGGAATTTCAGTTCGGTGCGGGTTTCAAGGTCCAGCAGCACCCAGGTCTGAAAATCGCAGGACAGCACCCAGCGCGGTTGCTGCGTCGGGTGGATACCCTCGACATAATCGAGCGCCTGCCCCTGCGCCCGGCCCAGGTCCAGGCTGGCACTTTTCTGTTCGACCAGCAGCGTGCCGGGCCAGAACAGGTCGATGAAACCGTGCCGGTTGTTCAGCAGCTTGACCCGCTGTTCATAGATGGCGACCTGCTTGCGCTTGATCCCGAAAATCTCGAAAAATTCATTGTAGAATGTCTGGGTCTGGCCGCGCTCATAATGCGCGTCCTTCCAGTCATCGCTGAACGCCTTGGCTCGACGCTTTATCTCATCCCAGCCTAAACGCATGAATCCCCCTTGGCTGCCCAAGACTTAGCCTGCCCGGTGCGGCGCGCCAAGGCGCGTTTGGATTAGCCGGATGATTGGGGGATTTGGAGCGGGTGAGGGGAATCGAACCCCCGTCGTCAGCTTGGGAAGCTGCTGCTCTACCATTGAGCTACACCCGCGTGCGACCGCCCATTGCCACGGCGCAAATGCGCCGTCAACCAACCTGGCGCTTGGCGAGTTTGCGGGCCAGCGTGCGGCGGTGCATTCCCAGGCGGCGGGCGGCTTCGGAGATGTTGAACTCGCTGTCTTTCAGCGCTTCGTGGATATGCTCCCACTCCAGCGTCTTGATCGAGGTCGGGCGGGGGGCGAGCGGGGTGGCGGTGTCGCCGCCGGAACGGGCGAAGGCGGCCTCTATGTCGTCGCTGTTGGACGGTTTGGCGAGATAATTGGTCGCGCCCAGCTTGATTGCCTCCACCGCGGTCGCAATGCTGGCAAAGCCGGTCAGCACGACGATCAGCATGTCGGGATCATGGGCGTGGAGCGCCTGGACGCAGACCAGCCCGGATTGCCCGCCCAGTTTCAGGTCGACGACGGCATAGCCCGGATCATGATCGGCCAGCAGCATGGCGACCATCTCCACGCTGTCGGCGATCAGCACGGTATAGCCGCGGCGTTCGAACGAGCGTTTGAGGGTTTTGGCGAAGGCGTCGTCATCCTCGACAATCATGAGCAGACGGTTATCGGTCATCCTTATCCTCCTCGATCGCCAATGTGCCGAGCGGCAGGCGCAGCAGGATCAGCGCGCCGCCATCCGCGCCATTGCTGGCGCTGACGCTGCCGCCCAGTTTACGCACGACATTGACGACCAGGAACAGGCCAAGCCCGCCACCCTGCCGCCCCTTGCTGGAGCGATATGGCTTGCCGAAATCGGCCAGCATGTCCGCGCTGAACCCCGGTCCATTGTCGCGCACGGCGATGTTGAGCCACTGGCTGTCGCGCCCGACCAGCAGGTCGATATAGGTCGCGCCCGCTTCGCGCGCATTGTCGAGCAGGTTGGTGATCGCTTGCCGGATCACCGGATCGGCGACGATGCGCGGATAGTCGTGCGGGCCGAAATCGCAGCGCAGCGGCATCCCCGGATTGGCCGCGCGCCAGCCCTGCGCCATGCTGTCGATAAAGGCGCGGACATTGGTGACCTGCGGCGCTTCGCCGCGCGCTTCGCCTGCGGACAGCAATATGCCCGACAGGATCGCCTTGCACCGGGTGACGGCGGCCTGCATCTCCTCCACTTCCTCGACCAGCGCGGGGTGGCTGGTGATTTCGGGCATGTGCCGCCAGTCGCCCAGCACGACGGCGAGCGAGGAAAGCGGCGTGCCAAGCTCATGCGCCGCGCCCGACGCCAGCAGGCCCATGCGGACGATATGCTCCTCCTCCGCCGCCTGTTGCCGCAATTGCGCCAGATAGGCCTCACGCGCGGCAAGGTTGCGGGTCACGCGGGTCATGAAGAGCACCAGCAGCACCGCGATCATGGTGAAGCAGACCCAGGTGCCGATGATGTGGAGGTCGAACAGGCGACCCTCCAGCGCATCGCTGAGGTCCAGCGGGCGGTAGAAGAAAGCAAGGCCTGCCGCGCACAAGGCGGACACTGCGACGATGCCCCACACGCTCCAGCGATGCAGCAGCACCGCGCCCAACGCGACCTGGAGCAGATAGAGCGAGATGAAGGGATTGGTCGCGCCGCCGCTCATATAGAGTTGGGCGGTGAGCGAGAGGACGTCGAACAGCAGCGCCAGGAACAGTTCGGCATGGGTAATGTCGGTGCGCCGCCGCAAGATGGCGAGGCTGGCGAGGTTCACCCCCGCCGCGATGCAGGGGACGACGAGCATCGGCACCATCGGCAGGCGGATGCCCATGCCATAATGGACGATCAGGATGGTCGCGATCTGACCCGCCAGCGCGATCCAGCGCAACTGCACCAACAGCGCCATATTCTTGCGCCCGGCAGCGTCGGCGGGCCACTGGCTGGGCAGCCAGCGTGTCGCTATCGGCAGGAGCGCGGTCATGGGCGGCGGCTTTGGCGCATGAGGATGATATAGGCGCCCGCGGTCATGGCGGCCAGACTGAACCATGTCAGCGCATAGACAAGATGATTGTTGGGGAAGCGGATGACGGTGAGGCCGCCAACGGGCAGGGCGTCGGCGCGGGGATCGGCATCGGCGTCGATGAAATAGGTGGGCGTGGCGGGCAGGGCGCGGGCGGTGGCGATGGCGGCGACGTCGCGCGAATACCAGCGATTGGCGGCTGGATCGTTCGACCGCAGGAAGCCGCCGCCCGGCTCGGTCAGGCGCAGCAGGCCGGTCACGCGGACGATGCCGGTCGGGCGGGCGTAGCGGGTGCGGGCGTCGGGCGGCACGAAGCCGCGATTGATGAGGAGGATGGTGCCGTCGGCGCGGCGCAGCGGGGTCAGCACCCAAAAGCCGAGGCCGCGCACCGTGGACGCCTGCACCAGCGTGGCGCGATCATGCAGGAAGCTGCCGGTGGCGGTGATGCGGCGATATTCGTCCGCCTGTGTCGCGCTGCGTGGCGCGGCGATGGGCGCGGCATGGATGCGGGCTTCGACGCGGGCGATGAGGTCGCGCTTCCACGCCAGCCGCTCGACCTGCCAGACGCCCAATGCGCACAGCCCCGCAAACAGCAAGGCGGCGATCAGCGTCAGGCCGACCGGGAAGCCCGCCCGGCCCTGGCGCGGGGATGTCACGGCATCTGGCTCATATCATGCTCCATATGGGGCATCATGTTAGCGTTGAGATGATACATGACCCACATGGAGCCGGACAGGGTGATGACCACCAATACCAGCGTGAAGATGAGCGCCATCATCGACCAGCCGCCTTCCGAACGGGTGTTCATGTGCAGGAAGTAGATCATGTGAACGACGATCTGCACCACGGCAAAGCCCATGATGATGAAGGCGGTCACCTGCGGATTGGCGAAGGTCTTGTTCATGACCAGCCAGAAGGGGATGGCGGTCAGCAGCACAGACAGGCCAAAGCCGATCATATAGCTGCCCATCGTGCCGTGGCTGCCAGCGTGGGTTTCGTGATCGTGCGCGCTCATCGCAGCATCCCCATGAGATAGACGAAGGTAAAGACGCCGATCCAGATGACGTCGAGGAAGTGCCAGAACATGGAAAGGCACATCAGGCGGCGCTGGTTGGCGGCGATCAGCCCCTTTTTGCCGACCTGCACCATCAGCGTCACCAGCCAGACGATGCCGAAGGTGACGTGCAGCCCGTGGGTGCCGACCAGAGCGAAGAAGGCGGACAGGAAGCCCGACCGCTGCGGCGTCGCGCCTTCATGGATCAGATGGGCAAATTCATAAAGTTCGATGCTGAGGAACGCCAGGCCGAACAGGCCAGTGATCGCCAGCCAAGCCTGTGTCGCGCCGACCCGGTTCTTTTCCATCGCCAGCATGGCAAAGCCATAGGTGATGGACGAGAAGAGCAGCATCGCGGTGTTGAGCGCGACGAGATTGAGGTCAAACAGGTCGCGTGGCCCCGGTCCCGCCGCATAATTGCCGCCCAGCACCGCATAGGTCGCAAACAGGCAGGCAAAGATGAGGCAATCGCTCATCAGGTAGATCCAGAAGCCGAGCGCGGTGCTGGACCCTTCGGGATGATGCGGCTCCTCGCCCAGATGGAAGAGGGGCTTTCCGTCATTGTCGAGGAAGGCGGGGTCGATTTGGGAGCGTGTGGCCATGATATCAGCCCTTTGCTGCGAGCAGCGTGCTGCGCTCGCTTTCTATGCGCTCGACCACATCCTTTGGGATGGTGAAGTCGCGCTTGTAATTGAACGTATGCCCGATCGCGACGGCCAGGATGGCGATGAAGGACAGGCCCGCCAGCCACCACATGTACCAGATCATCCCGACCGAGAAGGCGACCGACAGGCCCGCGATGATGATCCCGGTGCCGGTGTTGGACGGCATGTGGATCGCGGCGTAACCTGTCAGCGGGCGCTGATAGCCGCGCTTCTTCATGTCCGCCCAGGCGTCGCCATCATGGATGACGGGGGTGAAGGCGAAATTATAGTCGGGCGGGGGCGAACTGGTCGCCCATTCGAGCGTGCGACCGTCCCATGGATCGCCTGTGGTGTCGCGCAACTGGTCGCGATTCTTGATGCTGACCGCGAACTGGATGAACATGCAGGCGATGCCCGCCGCGATCATCACCGCGCCCAGCGCCGCGATCTGGAACCAGATTTGCAGGGATGGGTCATCGAACACGCGCATCCGGCGGGTAACGCCCATCAGGCCCAGCACATAGAGCGGCATGAAGGCGACCCAGAAGCCCACGACCCACAGCCAGAAGCTGCGCTTGCCCCAGGTGGTTTCCAGCCGGAAACCGAACGCCTTGGGCCACCAGTAGTTGATCGCCGCGAACAGGCCGAACAGGACGCCGCCGATGATGACATTGTGGAAATGGGCGATCAGGAACAGCGAATTGTGCAGCACGAAGTCGGCCGGCGGGACGGCGAGCAGCACCCCGGTCATGCCGCCCACGGTGAAGGTCAGCATGAAAGCGACCGTCCACATCATCGGCAATTCGTAGCGGATGCGACCGCGATACATGGTGAAGAGCCAGTTGAAGAGCTTGGCCCCGGTGGGGATGGAAATCACCATCGTCGTGATGCCAAAGAAGCTGTTGACGCTGGCGCCCGATCCCATGGTGAAGAAATGGTGCAGCCAGACGAGGTAGCTGAGCAGCGCGATGACGATCGTCGCATAGACCATCGAGCTATAGCCGAACAATCGCTTGGACGAGAAGGTGGATGTCACTTCGCTGAACACCCCGAACAGCGGCAGGATCAGGATATAGACTTCCGGGTGGCCCCAGATCCAGATCAGGTTCACATACATCATGGGGTTGCCGCCCATGTCGTTGGTGAAGAAGGCGGTGCCGACATAGCGGTCGAGGCTGAGCAGCGCCAATACGGCGGTCAGCACCGGGAAGGCCGCCACGATCAGTATGTTGGCGCAGAGCGAGGTCCAGGTGAAGATGGGCAGCTTCATCATCGTCATGCCCGGCGCGCGCATCTTGACGATGGTGGCGATCAGGTTGACGCCCGATAACAGCGTGCCGATGCCCGCTATCTGCAAACCCCAGATATAATAATCGACGCCGACGCCGGGCGAGTAAGCGATGCCCGACAAAGGCGGGTAGGCGAGCCAGCCGGTGCGGGCAAATTCGCCCACGAACAGCGACATCATGACGATCACGGCACCCGCTGTCGTCATCCAGAAGCTGAAATTATTGAGGAAGGGGAAGCTGACGTCGCGCGCGCCGATTTGCAGCGGGACGATATAGTTCATGATCCCCGTGATCATCGGCATCGCGACGAAGAAGATCATGATGACGCCATGGGCGGTAAAAATCTGGTCGTAATGATGAGCGTTCAGATAGCCTTCAGAGCCATTGAAGGCCATCGCCTGCTGCAACCGCATCATGATCGCATCGGCAAAGCCGCGCAGGAACATGATCAGCCCCAGGATCATATACATGATGCCGATACGCTTATGGTCCACGGTCGTGAACCAGTCGTGCCACAGCGTGCCCCACAGCCGATATTTGGTGACGAGCCCCAACACCACCGCGCCGCCCAGCGCGACCATCAGGAAGGTGCCGACGACGATCGGCTCATGCAGCGGAAGCGAACTCCAGTCGAGCCGACCGAAGATCAGCTTCCAGATGCCGCTATTTTCGGAGGCGGGATGCGGGGACATGGACGTTACGGCCTTGAAAAGGGGGAGGGGGTTATCTCAAGCCCCTCCCCTTCAGGGGAGGGGTTGGGGTGGGGGCGTGAGGCAAGCGCGGCGTCAAGACGATAGCCCCCACCCCCAGCCCTCGGATCGAGGCACGTGACTCGATCCGACCTAAAGGAGAGGGGAGTATTCGCGTTAATGCCCATCATGCCCCTCATGATCCTGCTGCCCCGGCGCCTGTTTGCCGCGCTCGGCGGGGGTGCGTTCTGCTGCTGGCGTCATGCCCGCAGGCTGGGCGATCTCGCCCTTCTTGCCGGGTTCGACCGGGTGGTAGCCGCCCACGTCGATGGTGCCGTCATGGCGCAGGCCAGCGGTGTTGCGAGCTGATTCCTTGCCTGCGCCGCCTTGGCTGTCGGTCATCATGATCGCGTCCATGCAGCGCTTGCCCGGTTGCACGCACATGTTGAGCGCGGCGTGGAACAGGCGGGGTTCGACGCTGGCGAAATAGGTCGGCTTCACTTTCTCGCTCGGCTGTTCCAGCTTCACATAGGTGGCGCGGTCGAGCGCCTTGCCGCTGGCCTTTACGCGGGCGACCCACTGGGCAAAGCCGCTCTGGTCCATCGCGTGGAATTTGAAGCGCATGTTGGAAAAGCCAGCGCCCGAATAGTTGGCGGAAAAGCCATCGAAGTTGCCGGGCTTGTTGGCGACCGCGTGCAGGCTGGTCTGCATCCCCGGCATGGCATAGATTTGCCCCGCCAGCGCCGGCACGAAAAAGCTGTTCATGATGGAGGCGGAGGTGATCTTGAATTCGATCGGCTGGTCGACCGGCGCGGCCAGTTCATTGACCGTCGCGATGCCAAGCTCAGGGTAAATGAACAGCCATTTCCAGTCGAGCGCGACAACCTCGACCTGCAACCGCCTGGCGGCTGGATCGACCTTGCGCTGCGCGTCCAGCCGCTCGATCGGGCGGTAGGGGTCGAGCAGATGGGTGCTGGTCCAGGTGACCGCCCCCAGCGCGATGATGATCAGCAGCGGCGCGGACCAGATCAGCAGTTCCAGGCTGGTCGAATGATCCCAGTCGGGATCATAATCGGCGGCCTGTGCCTTCGCCCGATATTTCCATGCGAACCAGGCGATGGTGGCCATCACCGGCAGCACGATCAGCAGCATCAGCACCGTCGCGATCAGGATGAGATCGCGCTGCTGCATCGCAACGTCGCCGGACGGGGCCATCACCACCCAGTTGCACGCCCCCAATGGCAGCAGCAGCAGGGGCGCGAATCGGCGCAGAATTGCGCGGCTTTTGGCAGGTGGTCGAGCGATCATGGCCTCCGTCTAGTCAGGAAGTTACCGGGGCGACATTGGACCTTTTGTCCTATCCCTGTGCGGCTGCGAAATAGGGCATGGGTCTATTTGACAAGCCGATGATTCGCCGTGCAACGAAGTGCGGCGGACAATCGTTCCCGCAGCATGAAGGCCCGTTCCACGCCATGACATCCGCGACGACAACGCCCAACGAAACGCAGGCGGAACATGACGTGCGCAATCTTCATGCGCAGGGGGGCAAGAAGATCGCGCCCGGCGAGATCGCCATCGGCGTCATCATCGGCCGGACGTCGGAATTTTTTGACTTTTTCGTCTATGCGATCGCGTCCTGCATCGTCTTTCCTGCCCATGTCTTTCCCTATCTGTCGCCGCTCATGGGCACGCTCTGGTCCTTCGCCATTTTCGCGCTGGCCTTCGTCACGCGGCCGATCGGGTCGTTCATCTTCATGGCGGTGGATCGCGCCTATGGCCGGGGGGTGAAGCTGACCATCGCCTTGTTCCTGCTCGGCGGATCGACCGCGGCGATTGCCTTCCTGCCTGGCTATGCGACGATCGGCCACTGGTCCGCCATGCTGCTGGCGCTGTTCCGTGCGGGGCAGGGTGTCGCGCTGGGCGGCACATGGGATGGCCTCGCGTCCCTGCTCTCGCTCAACGCGCCGCAGCGCAAGCGCGGCTGGTATGCGATGATGCCGCAACTGGGCGCGCCGCTGGCCTTGATCGTGACGGCAGGGCTGTTCGCTTTCTTCCTCTCCACCCTGTCGCGCGCCGATTTCCTCGACTGGGGCTGGCGCTATCCCTTCTTCGTGGCGTTCGCGATCAATGTGGTGGCGCTGTTCGCGCGGCTGCGCATCGTCGTGACGGAGGAGTTTTCGCGCCTCTACGAGACGCGCGAACTCCAGCCTTCGCCGGTCATTCCGACCATCCGCAGCGAAGGGCGCAACATCGTCATCGGCGCCTTCGCGCCGCTCGCCAGTTTCGCCCTGTTCCACATGGTCACCGTGTTCCCGCTGTCATGGATCGCGCTCTACACCGACCAGCCGCTGGAGCGCTTTCTGGTGATCGAGGCGATTGGTGCCTGCGTCGGCGTGCTGGCGATCATCGTGTCGGGCTTCGTCGCGGACATGATCGGTCGCCGCCGGTTGCTCGGCTATTCGGCGGTCGGGATTGGCTTCTTTGCGGTCGCTGCGCCGCTGCTGCTCAATGGCGGCGATCTGGGCGAAGTCGCCTTCATGGTGCTGGGCTTCATCCTGCTGGGCTTGAGTTTCGGCCAGTCGTCGGGCGTGGTCGCCTCCAATTTCCGCACCGCGACCCGCTACACCGGATCGGCGCTGACGTCGGATCTGGCGTGGCTGGTGGGTGCGGGCTTTGCCCCACTGGTGGCGCTGGCGATTTCGGCGGAGTTTGGGCTGGCCGCGTCGGGCGCTTATCTGCTGTCGGGTGCGGTGGTGACCGGCTTCGCGCTGTTCGTGAACAAGGAACTGGCAGGCAAGGATCGCTAGGCCATGACGACTTCAGGGTAGAAGCCCAACCTCCGTTCGTTTCGAGCGAAGTCGGGAAACCGTGGCGCTGAGGTTTCTCGACTTCGCTCGAAACGAACGGATCATTGTGTTCACCCCCGTCCTAAACTGCGCCCCGCATCCGGGCCAATGCCTTGCGGTCGAACCAGGCGCTGATGCCGCCGCGCGGGCGGAAGCGGGGGAGCCACTCGGGGTAGAGGCTGGCGAGGCGCAGGGGCAGGCCGTCCGGTCCCTGCCGCGTCATGATGTCGGACACGATCCGGTTCTGGTAGAAGCGCACCGAATAGTTGATCAGCCTCCTATATTGCATCCGCCAGGTGGAGGGGCGGGCGAGGCTAACCTGTTCGCACACAAACCCTGCGCCCTCGCAGGCGACGATGCGGGTGACGTCCCAGCCGCTATCCTTCTGCAAATCGGTGTGCGCCCAGGCCGCGACCAGCCCGTCATCACCGATCAGGTCGTCGGGCAGGCGCAGGCCGCGCGTGCGGATCGCGGCCACAAAGTGGCCCGACAGCGCATAGAGATCGCCGAACAATCCGCCCTGCGTGCGCAAATCGCGGCGATAGGTTTCCGCCATCCGGCCATTGACCGGCATTCCGGCGGCGGCATTGGCATGGGGGTGGGCGGCAAGGTCTGCCACCAAAGCGTCGATCGACCCGGCCTGTATCTCCGCGTCGCCATCCATGAAGATGACGGCTTCCTCATCGCCGGTCAGCAAATCATGGACCATATAGTTCCAGGTGCGCGACTTGCCGCCCGTAGCAATGTCATGGACGATGATGTTGGCCCGCCCGCCAGCCGCTTCCTGCGCCCGCGCCACGGTGGAGTCTGTGGTGCCGTTGACCAGCACATGGAATAGCGTGTCCGCCCGGTCGAGCGGCAGCGAGCCAAGGCAGGCGGCGATGCGCTTTTCTTCCTGATGGGCGAAGATGGCGACGGCGACGGACATGGCGTTTAGCGGAAATCCCAGCCCTGCTGGCCATGCTGGCTGGCGTCGAGACCGTCGGCTTCCTCCTGCGTGCTGACGCGCATGTGGATAACCATTGACACGATCAGCGCGGCGATGGCTGTGCCGATCATCGCCCAGAGCGCGACGACGACAAGGCCGATCAGCTGGCCGAGCAAAGCGGCACCCAGGCTGACCGGCGTTTCATAGCCAACCCCGCCGAGCAGCGGCAGGACGAAGAACGGGAGCAGCAGGACGCCGGTGAGGCCACCCAGTCCGTGGACCACGAACACGCTCGCCGGATCGTCGATCCAGCGACCCGCCAGCCCGCCAATCAGGCGACAGACGATCGCGGCGATCACACCGATCATCATCGCGCCGCCGGTGCCGACCAGCGCAGCGCTCGCGGAAATGGCGGCGATGCCGGCCAGCGCGCCGGACAGGATGCCGGTCGCGCTGCTGCGCGCGCCCAGCAGCCGGTCGAGCACGGCCCAGACCAAGGCAGCAGCACTGGCAGCGAAATGATAGTTCAGGATCGCGGTCGCGGCATCATCGGTCGCGCCCAAGGCCCAGCCGCCGACCACGCCCGACAGGCCGACCCACAGCAGCGCGCCGCCCGCCAGGCTCAGCACCGGCGCATGGCCGGGGTCGGACGCTTCGCACCGCCGCCCGGCGATCAGCGCCAGCGTCAGCGCGGAAAAACCCGCCACGCCATGCACGACCAGTCCGCCGGCAAAATCCAGCACGCCAAGGTCCGCCAGCCAGCCACCGCCCCAGACTGCATGGGCGACCGGCGCATAGACCAGCAACAGCCAGAGCGGCGCAAAACCGACCAGCCAGCCCAGCCACACCCGCTCCGCCACCGCGCCGATCAGCAGGCAGGCGGCGATCAGCGCCAGCGCCATCTGAAACAGGACGAAGGCGGATTCAGGAACAGTCAGGCCTTCGCGCAACTGCCCCAGATTGGCGAGCAACAGGTTCGCACCGCCGCCCAGCCAGGCGCTGCCCGGTGCATAGGCGATCGAGTAGCCCGCAATGGCCCAACCCAGCGACACGACCGCCGCCACCGCCGCGCCCTGCGTCATCACCGATAAAGCGTTGCGCACATTGACCAGCCCCGCATGGCGCAGCATCAGCCCCGGCAGCGCGGCCAGCAGCACCAGCAGCGCGCACATGATCATCCAGCCGGTATCGCCACTATCGGCGGCGGCGACCTGCGCAAAGGCAGGCTGCGGCAGCGCGAGGGCGGCGATCACGGGCAGGGTCAGGGCAAAACGCATGGGGCATGTTCCGGCTTTAATAATGGGTCGGGGTCTAGCCCGGACGGGGTAAAGACTTCGATAAGCAGGACCATGGCATTGACGCCGGGCTTTGTTTAGGCTGGGCGACATGAACCCGGACATACGCAATATCGTCATCCTCACCGGCGCTGGCATTTCCGCCGAAAGCGGGCTTGCCACCTTTCGCGGGCCGGATGGATTGTGGGAGGGGCATCGGGTGGAGGATGTCTGTACGCCAGAAGCGATCGCGCGCAATCCGGCGCTGGTGCATCGTTTCTATGACGAGCGGCGCGCGAAGCTGGACGAGGTCGCGCCCAATGCCGCGCATGAGGCGCTGGCCGCGCTCGACCGGGCGTGGCCTGGGGAATTGCTGATCGTCACGCAAAATGTCGATGACCTGCATGAGCGGGCGGGGGCAAAGCGGCTGATCCATATGCATGGCGCGCTGCGATCGGCGCTGTGTGCGGGGTGCGGGAAGGCGGTGGCGTGGAACGGATCGCTGCCGCCCGGATCGGTCTGCGATGGCTGCGGGCGGCCAAAGCTGCGGCCCGACATCGTGTTTTTTGGCGAGATGCCTTATGAGATGGACGCGATCGACGATGCGCTGCGGCGCGCCGACCTGTTCGTGTCGATCGGCACGTCGGGCGCGGTCTATCCTGCGGCAGGCTTCGTCCAGACCGCCCGCCATGTCGGCGCGCGGACGCTGGAGCTGAATCTCGATCCGTCGGCGGGCAGCTATTATTTCGAGGAAAGCCGGCTGGGACCGGCGAGTGTGCTGGTGCCGGAGATGGTGCGGGAGTTGTTGGGGTAGGGCAGGCTATTGCCCGAGCGGGTTTTGAAACTGATTCGTCCCGGGTGAAATCCCCACATCCGTTCGTTTCGAGCGAAGTCGAGAAACCTGCTCACCACGTTTCTCGACTTCGCTCGAAACGAACGGATCAAGATGTAGGCATCACGCTTTTATATTGGTCCGCCCTGCGCGTCACAATCCGACCCCATTGTCCGCCATCGCCGGCTCTTCGTCGCGATAGAGCAGCATGACGGAGCCATCCTCGCCGGTCACCGCGCGGATGGGGAGGCTGAGTTGCAGGGCGGAGAGAAATTCGCGGCTGTCGCTGATGCGGAAGCGGCCGCCGATGCGGAGCGCCGATACGCGGGTGTCTCCGATCAGGATCGGCGCCGTGCGGTAGCGGTTAAATTCGCCGGTCGCCTGCTCGATCGTTTCGCCGTCCAGCTCGACCATCTGTTCGCGCCAGGCGGTGCGCTGGCCGACCAGCTTGGGGTCCAGCCGGGTAAGCGCGATGGTGCGCGGCTGGATCACCGCGCCGCTGCCCGCGCTGACGCGCTTCTGTACATTGTCGCCCGAATGGACGGTGACGGTGCCGTGGGTGACGGTCAGTTCGACGATCGAGGGGCGCATCCGCACGTTGAAGGCGGTGCCGACCGCGCGGATGACCGCCGATCGCGCCTCGACATCGAACGGACGCTCGGGGTCGCGCGCGACATCGAACGATGCCTCGCCCTTCAGGATGCGTACTTTGCGTCCATTGTCGGTGAAGCGGACTTCTGCCTCGCTGTCGCTGTTGAGGTGCAGGGTCGATCCATCCTCCAACGCGATGTCGCGAATCTGGCCGATGCCGGTCTGATAGCGTTCCACCCCGCTAAAGGTGCGGACGGTGACGATCGCGGCGACGATGAAGAGCATGACCGCGACGGCGGCGGCGACCATGATGTTGCGCGACAGGCGGCGCTGCTGTTCTTCGCTGACGATCTGCGCCATCGGGGGCAGGGTGACGTCGGCGGCGGCGCTTTTCAGCCGCTCGGCTGCTTCCCATGCGGCTTCGGCACGGGCGAAGGCAACGGCATGGCTGGGGTCAGCCTCGACCCATTCGCAAATTTCGGCTTCGTCTTGCGGACTGGGGTCGCTGTTAAGCCTGGCCAGCAGGCGCGCTGCTTCCGCTTCGATCGCGGCCCTGGTCCCGCAGCTTGATTCTGGCCCCGACCCCTGCACGCTCGAAATCCGTTTCCTCACGTTCTGCCCAGGCCCGCATAACTATCGCGATGGCTTTGGCCAGATGTTTTTCAACAGTAGAAACGGATAGGGACATCTCCTCCGCTATTTCCAGCATCGATTTTTCGTGGATGCGGCGAAGAATAAAGACGCGGCGACATTGAACAGGCAGCGACTCGACGATGACCTGCACCTGGCGGAGCGCTTCGCGGGCGTGCAATTGCGCCTCGATCGTGTTTTCGCCGCCCAGCAGTTCCAGGTCGGCCATGGTTTCAAAGCTGACCACCTTGTTACGGCGGGCGGTGTCGATGACGAGGTTGCGGGCGATGGTGAAGAGATAGGCCCGGCCCGTCGTCACATTTTCCCAATTTTCCGTGGCATAGGCGCGGGTCATGACTTCGGCGACCATGTCGTCAAGTTCATGGGTGGAGGGCAATATGCGTCGCAAGCGACCGCGTAGCGCGGCTTCCTGTGGCAGGATGACGGTTTTGAACCATTCCAGCTTTGCGCGAACCCTATGCACGTCGACCCCCTATTTTGTCAGCCGCGCCTCTCCGTGATTTTTATTTGTCACAATTCAATCATGGTTGCAGGGGTCTGTCCAGCGGCGGAGCGATCATATTTTAGCGATCAACCCAAAAGGTTCCGCCGCTGGACATAAAAACTGTGGATATGTCGCGCTGGAGACGGAAAATTGCGCTCAGTCGGGCGGCACTTCGGCAGGGGCGCTGTCGGGCTGGTCATAATCGGGGCCGACCGGGGTTATTTCATCCGGCTCGGTCATCGGCAATTCTTCTGGAGTCGCAGGCGCAGGGGTTTCGGGCGGCGACTGCGGGTCGATGATGTCGGGCGGGGGCACGCCATCCGGGTTGGGCGTGGGGTCGGGCTGGGTGGCCATGTCTGCCTCTCTCTGCTAGGGG
This sequence comes from Sphingobium sp., assembly GCA_023266575.1. Lineage (GTDB taxonomy): Bacteria > Pseudomonadota > Alphaproteobacteria > Sphingomonadales > Sphingomonadaceae > Sphingobium. The sequence continues at coordinate 81,630 of JAHFPV010000002.1, read as the reverse complement.
GTGAACAGGTTACGCATGGGCCATCACGCCGGTTCCGCGACCCGACTCACTATCCCTTGCCCTTGCCCACGCTTTTCTCTATGCCGCGCCGACCGGCGACCGATGCGGGCGTGGCGAAACTGGTAGACGCGCCAGATTTAGGTTCTGGTATCGCAAGATGTGGGGGTTCGAGTCCCTTCGCCCGCACCAGTATGCCGCCCGCGGCAGCGCCATCGAAATTCAGCTGAAGAAAGCGTTTGAGAGAAGAGATGCAGACTGTCGAGACGTTGAACGAGGGCCTTAAGCGCGCCTACACTGTCACCATCACGTCGAAGGATATCGACGCGCGAGTGGAAAAGGAAGTGAAGGCCATGGCCCCGCAGGTGCGGATGCCCGGCTTCCGCCCCGGCAAGGTGCCCGCCAATCTCGTCAAGAAAATGCATGGCGAAGCGCTCCAGCGCGACGCGCTCAACAACAGCATTCAGGAAAGCATCCAGAAACTGATCGCCGACCAGAAGCTGCGTCCCGCGATGCAGCCTTCGGTCGAGTTGGACGAAGCTTTCGAGTTCGGCAAGGACGCGGAAATCAAGGTTGCGCTGGAAGTGCTGCCCGAAATCGCCGCACCCAGCGTCGAAGGCATCAAGCTGGAACGGCTGACCGTCGAAGTTGCCGACGCGCAGGTTGAGGAGGCCGCCGGCCGCATCGCCACGCAGCAGGGCGCGCTGGAAGAAAAGGGCGACGATCATGTCGCGCAGGACGGTGACACGCTGGTCATCGATTTCCTGGGCAAGATCGACGGCGAAGCCTTTGAAGGCGGCGCAGCCGAGGACGTTAAGCTCAAGCTTGGCGCAGGCCAGTTCATCCCCGGTTTCGAGGAGCAGCTGGGCGGCGTGAAGAAGGGCGAAGAGAAGGTCATCGAAGTGACCTTCCCCGAAGATTATGGCGCGGCCCATCTGGCCGGCAAGCTCGCCACCTTCGACATCAAGGTGAAGTCGATCCTGGACGGCGACAAGCCCAAGCTGGACGATGATTTCGCCAAGTCGCTGGGTCTGGAAGGCCTCGACCAGCTCAAGGATCTGCTCAAGGGCCAGATCGAGCAGGAACATAATGGCCTGACCCGCACCCATATGAAGCGCAAGCTGCTCGACCAGCTGGCTGCCGCGCATGATTTCGACGTGCCGCCGAGCATGGTCGAAGCCGAGTTCGAGCAGATCTGGCAGCAGCTTCAGCATGAAGCGACCCATGAGGAAGATCCGGCCGCCGCGATCGCCGAAATGGAAGCCGAGAAGGAGGATTATCGCGCCATCGCCGTGCGTCGTGTCCGCCTCGGCCTGTTGCTCTCCGAAATCGGCCAGGCCAATGGCGTGACCGTCAGCGACCAGGAAATGAACCGCCTGATCATGCAGGCCGCGCAGCAGTACGGCCCGCAGGATCGTGAGCGTTTCGTGCAATATGTCCGTCAGGACCCGATGGCCGCCGCCCAGCTGCGCGCGCCTCTGTACGAGGACAAGGTCGTCGACTTCCTGTTCGACAAGGCCGAAGTCACCGACCGCGCCGTGACCAAGGAAGAGCTGGAAGCGGCGATCGAAGCCGAAGATGGCGACATCAAGCCCCACGTCCACGGCCCCGATTGCGGCCATGACCATGACGAAAAGCCCAAGGCGAAGAAAGCGGCGACCAAGAAGGCCGCTGCCGAACCCGCCGCCGACGCCGAAGCGGTAGCCGAGGAAGCGCCGGCCAAGCCTAAGAAGGCCGCCGCCAAGAAGGCTGCCCCTGCCGAGGCGGAAGCCGAAGCGCCCGCCGCGGACGCTGCCGCCGAGGAAAAGCCCAAGAAGAAGGCTGCTCCTAAAAAGGCCGCTGCCAAGGCTGAATAAGCCAGGCGGAAATGCGATGAACAAGCGCCCGGCTTCCAACAGGAAGCGCGGGCGCTTTTCATTTCGCAGGTGGCATGGCAGAGGAAATATTAACCCTGTCGGTCCATGCCGTTCGGCACGGAAAGCAGCAGGATCGTAAGGCCGATGAAGGAATTTCCCGCCATGACGAGCGACAGCGGGCTGGCAGTACCGCGCATCGCGGTCATCCTGCCCTGCTATAATGAAGCAGGCGCGATCGTGCAGACGGTGGAGGATTTCCGCCGCGCGCTGCCCCATGCCGACATTTATGTGTTCGACAATAATAGCAGCGATGGCAGCCGCGACCTGGCGCGGGAGGCTGGCGCGATCGTCCGCCGCGTGTCTCAGCAGGGCAAGGGCCATGTCGTGCGCCGCATGTTCGCCGATGTGGACGCCGACATCTATATCATGGCCGATGGCGATGCGACCTATGAGGCGGCCGCTGCCCCCGCGATGGTCGCGGCCATGCTGGAGGATAATCTCGACATGGTGGTCGGGTGCCGCAAATCGGAGGCGGAGGAAGCCTATCGCCCCGGCCATCGCCTGGGCAACTGGGCGCTCACCAGCTTGCTCAAGCAGTTGTTCGGGCGCAGTTTTACCGACATATTGTCGGGCTATCGCGTCTTTTCCCGCCGCTTCGTCAAAAGCTTCCCGGTGCTGTCGGCAGGCTTCGAGATTGAGACCGAGATCAGCGTCCATGCGCTCGAACTCGCCATGCCGGTCGCCGAAGTCGTCACCGCCTATGGCGCGCGGCCCGAAGGATCGGTCAGCAAGCTGTCGACCTATCGCGACGGTTTCCGTATCCTGCGCACCATCTTCACCCTCTACCGCATCGAGCGGCCGATCCTGTTCTTCGGGGTCATTGCAGCGTTTCTGGCGGCGCTGGGGCTGGGGCTGGCCGCGCCGCTGATCGTCACCTATATGGACACGGGGCTGGTGCCGCGTTTCCCGACCGCCATCCTCGTCACGGGCCTCATGATCCTGGCGACGCTGTCGGGCATGTGCGGCCTCATCCTCGATACCGTGGTGCGCGGGCGGCGGGAGGTGCGGCGGCTCTCTTATCTGGGCTTCCGCGCCCCTTCCGACTTCGCCCGGCGCGACTGAACCGGCTTCCTTCCCACACGCCCCCTTGAACCATTTGCCGTTTGTGCCGATGTAGGGGGTGGGCAAAAGCACCTGACTGAAAGAGCAAAATGACCAACATCATGCATGATCCCATGGCCGCGCTGGTTCCTATCGTTATCGAGCAGTCGAACCGTGGCGAGCGCAGCTTCGACATTTTCTCGCGCCTGTTGCGGGAACGGATCATCTTCGTGACCGGCCAGGTGGAAGATCACATGGCCTCGCTGATCGTCGCCCAGCTGCTGTTCCTCGAATCGGAAAATCCGAAGAAGGACATCTGGATGTATATCAACTCGCCCGGCGGCGTGGTGACGGCGGGCATGGCGATCCACGACACGATGAAATATATCCGTCCCCAGGTCGGCACCGTGTGCATTGGCCAGGCCGCGTCGATGGGCAGCTTCCTGCTCGCCGCCGGTGAGCCGGGCAAGCGGATCGCGCTGGGCAATGCCCGCATCATGATCCACCAGCCTTCGGGCGGTGCGCAGGGCATGGCCAGCGATATCGAGATCCAGGCCAAGGAAATCCTGCGTATCCGCCGCCGCCTGAACGACCTGTATGTCGAATATACCGGCAAGCCGCTGGAAGAAATCGAGCGGGCGATGGACCGCGATACCTTCCTTGAGGCGGACGAGGCAAAGGCCTTCGGTCTGGTCGACGAAGTGTTCAGCAAGCGGCCTGCGCTGCCCGAAGCCAGCGACTCTTAAAGCCCATCTTTACCGGGGCGCGCTACTTTCACCCCTTGTGAAACCGGCGCGCCACGGTCTAGAATGAATATGGACCAGAATACCCGCGCCGGAATGCGGTTTTGGTGATTGTAGAACCGGCAGGGAAGAAAGATTGGCGAATGACTAAGCTTACCGGCTCCGATTCCAAGAGCACGCTCTATTGCTCCTTCTGCGGCAAGTCGCAGCATGAAGTGCGCAAGCTGATCGCTGGGCCGACCGTGTTCATCTGCGATGAGTGCGTCGAGCTGTGCAACGACATCATCCGCGAGGAGACCAAGGGTGGTCTTGTCGGCAAGAAGGATGGCGGCGTGCCGACCCCGCAGGAAATCTGCGACGTGCTGGACGATTATGTGATCGGCCAGAACCGGGCGAAGCGTGTCCTGTCGGTTGCGGTCCATAACCATTACAAGCGTCTGAACCATGGCAGCAAGCCGGGCGAGGTCGAACTGGCCAAGTCCAACATCCTGCTGGTCGGTCCCACCGGCTGCGGCAAGACTTTGCTGGCGCAGACGCTGGCCAAGACGTTCGACGTTCCTTTCACCATGGCCGACGCGACGACGCTGACCGAAGCTGGCTATGTCGGCGAGGATGTGGAGAACATCATCCTCAAGCTGCTCCAGGCGTCGGATTACAACGTCGAGAAGGCGCAGCGCGGCATCGTCTATATCGACGAAATCGACAAGATCAGCCGCAAGGCGGAGAATCCGTCCATCACCCGCGACGTGTCGGGCGAGGGCGTGCAGCAGGCGTTGCTCAAGCTGATGGAAGGCACGACCGCGTCGGTGCCGCCACAGGGCGGGCGCAAGCATCCGCAGCAGGAGTTCCTCCAGGTCGATACGACCAACATCCTGTTCATCTGCGGCGGCGCGTTCGCGGGTCTGGAAAAGATCATCGGCGATCGTCTGGAAGCCAAGTCGATCGGCTTTGGCGCCTATGTCGCGGCCCCCGAAGAACGCAAGACCGGCGAATTGCTGCGGTCGAGTGAGCCAGAAGATCTGTTGAAATTCGGCCTGATCCCCGAATTTGTCGGTCGTCTGCCCGTCATCGCCACGCTGGAAGATCTGGACGTGTCGGCGCTGGTCAAGATTTTGGGCGAACCCAAGAACGCGCTGGTCAAGCAATATGGCAAGCTGTTCGAGATGGAGAATGTCGATCTCAGCTTCACCGACGAAGCGCTGGTCGCGATCGCCAAGAAGGCGATCGAACGCAAGACCGGCGCACGCGGCCTGCGCTCGATCCTCGAAGCGATCCTGCTCGACACCATGTTCGACCTGCCCTCCATGCAGGGCGTGGGCGAAGTGGTGGTCGACAAGGATGTGGTCGCGGGCAAGAAAGAGCCGATTCGCGTATTCAGCGAAAGCGCCAAGCGCGCCGAGGACGCCGCCTGATTTCATCATCAGGTTAAGAACGAAAAAGGGGCTGGCGGGTAACCGTCGGCCCCTTTTTCGTAGTGCTGTTCTGCGTCCGCGCAAATATTCTTGCTGCGTTGCAAAATTGCACCACCGTCAAATAGCGCGCTAAAAATGGCATAAAATATATATAAAACAACGATTTAATATCGACGCGACCCTCGCCCGGCACGCGATGGCGCTGCTTTGTTCGCACCTGTGACGAGCGCTGTTGTACATTGTAACAAAAGTGCAGCCATAGCATCACAGGGCCGTCGCCAGAGGTCGTCACAGGCGGCTCCGGCTTGCAAGAGCATAACAGCAGGGCGCTCCAGCGCCGCTCCTGAACAAGGGACAAAGGGTCACATGAAACAATTTCTGATGTGCAGCGCCGCGATGATCGCCGTAGCCGCCCCAACCGCCGCCTTCGCCCAGTCGACCGGCTCGATCGATTTTGAAGACACGATCATCGTCACCGGTGCCAAGGTCGGCAAGGGCGTGGGCGGTGTTGTCCTGCCCGACACGACCAAGGCGAAGGGCGTCATCACGCAGGAACTGATCGCCAAGCAGGGTTCGGGCAACACCATCCTCAATGCGATCAACCTGATCCCCGGCGTCAGCTTCCAGAATAACGATCCCTATGGTTCGGCCGGTGGCCAGCTCAACATTCGCGGCTTTGGCCCGGATCGCGTTTCGCTGACCTTCGACGGTATGCCGCTGAACGACACCGGCAACTATGCCATCTATTCCAACCAGCAGCTTGACCCCGAACTGATCGAGGAAATCAACGTCAACCTGGGTTCGACCGACGTGGACAGCCCCACGGCGGCGGCTTCGGGCGGCACGGTCAACTATCGCTCGATCCAGGGTTCGGACGATTTCAAGGTGACGATGGTCGGCGCCGCTGGCGATTATGATTTTTTCCGCCTGCTCGGCCTGGTTGAAACCGGCGTGTTCACCCCGTTCGGCACGAAGGCGTGGTTCTCCGCCTCCACAACCCGCAACGACAATGTGTTCAACAATTTCGGCCAGATCGACAAGCAGCAGTATAACGCCAAAATCTATCAGCCGATCGGCAGCAATGGCGACTTCATTTCGATCGCGGGCCATTGGAACGCCAACCGCAACAACTTCTTCGGCTCGCTGCCACTGCGCGTCGATACCGATCAGGGCCGCGTTGCCGGGCCGAACTCGACCAATCGCTATCCGATCACCAAGGATGAGCGCTTCTACACGATCCCGGCCTGTACGCTTCCCGCCGGTGGCCCCGGTGCGCAGGCCGCTGGAACCTGCGGCACGCTGTTCGACTATCGCTTCAACCCGTCGAACACCGGTAATATCCGCATCAATTCGCGCTTTGCCTTGACCGATAGCCTGACGCTGACGGTCGATCCCAGCTATCAATATGTGAAGGCGAATGGCGGCGGCACCAGCACGGCGCGCGAAGGTTTCTTTGACCTTGATGCTGGCAGCGGCACGCAGAATGTTGCGGGCTTCTTCGGTGGCGCGCCCTATTTTGGTCGCGATCTGAACGGCGACGGCGATATTCTGGACCAGGTCAACGTCCTGTCGCCCAGCCAGACGACCACGGATCGTTATGCGGTCATCAGTTCGCTGCGCTACGACATCAACGACAACCACCGCGTTCGTGTCGCCTATACGTTCGACCATGGCCGTCACCGTCAGACCGGTGAAGTCGGCCTGCTTGGATCGAATGGCGAGACGATCGACGTCTTTGCTGTCGACAATCCGCAGGCTGACGTGAATGGCGCGATCCTGCAAAAGCGCGATCGCCTGTCCTATGCCATCCTGCATCAGGTGTCGGGTGAATATGTCGGCAAATTCATGGATGAAATGCTGACCGTCAATCTGGGCGTGCGCGCACCCTTCTTTACCCGCAAACTCACCAACAACTGCTATACCAGCAGCGCGGCCGGGTTCGTGGAGTGTTTCGGCACCGACGGCGTCATTCCCGCGACGACCGGCACCCTGCGCCCGACCTGGGCTGCGCCCCAGACGCGCAAGTTCAAATATGACAAGGTGCTGCCCAACGTCGGCCTGAACTTCAAGATCACGCCGCAAGCCAGCGTGTTCGCCAACTATTCAAAGGGTCTAAGCGTTCCGGGTACCGATTCGCTCTACAACGCCTTTTTCTTTGCGCAGGACAATGAATCGGCGCAGCCTGCGCCGGAAACGACCGACAGCTTTGATCTTGGCGCGCGCTACAGCGCCGGCAAGTTCCAGGCGCAGGGCAGCTTCTGGTACACCAGCTACAAGAACCGTCTGGCCTCTGCCTTCGACCCTGAACTGAACGTCAGCGTCTATCGCAACCTCGGCAAGGTCGAGAAATACGGCTTTGACGGCAGCGTGTCCTATCAGCCCATCGAGAATATCAGCCTCTATGTGTTCGGCTCATATCTCAAGTCGAAGATCCAGGACGATATTCAGATCGGGACTGTCACCGTTGCTGGCGTCACCACGCCGGTGTTCGCGCCTACCGCTGGCAAGCGTGAAAGCGGTGCGCCGGTCTATACGCTCGGTGCGCGCGGCGAAGTGAATTATGAAGGCGTCACGCTGGGTATTCAGGCCAAGCGTACCGGTCGTCGTTATGTCTATGACACCAACCTGCCGACCTATCGCGGCACGACGGCGGCTCCGGTTGAAATCTACAGCGCGGCGGCTCCGTCCTACACGCTGGTCGATCTGGACGCCCGTGTCTCGCTGGCCCGCTTCGGCGTGCCAGACACCTACTTCCAGCTCAACGTCAGCAACCTGTTCGACAAATTCTATGTCGGCGGTTTCGGCGGTGGTCTGAACCAGTCGATCACTCTGGCGACGGGTGCCTATGGCAGCCCCGGCTTCGTCCAGATCGGTTCACCGCGCGCGGTATCGGGTTCGCTGCACGTCAGCTTCTGATCCGACACATCATCGACAAAAAGAAAAGGGCGGGGCGCAATCCCCGCCCTTTTTCATTTGAGGCAAGCGTCCAGCCCGTCGCGCTGCACCGCGCCGATCCGGGCGGCGATGGTGTTGCCGTAGCGGCGGGTGAAGCCGCTCGGCGCGACGGCGGCGCGGCGTTTGGGGAGGGGCAGGATGGCGGCGATGCGGGCGGCTTCGGCGCGGGTCAGGCGGCCGGCGCCATGTTTGAAATAGCGGATCGCGCCCGCCTGCACGCCATAGGTGCCGATGCCGGTTTCCGCGACGTTCAGATAGACTTCCATGATCCGCTTTTTGCCCCAGATCGCCTCGATCAACATGGTGAACCAGGCCTCGAACCCTTTACGAACGAAGCCGCCGCCCTGCCACAGGAACACGTTTTTCGCGGTCTGCTGGCTGATCGTCGATCCGCCGCGCACCCGCCCGCCGCTCGCATTGTGGATCGCTGCCTTGGCGATGGCATCGACATCGAAGCCATGATGGGTGCAGAATTTGCCGTCCTCTGCCGCAATCGCCGCGCGGGCCATATCGGAGTCGATCTCGTCCAGGCTCATCCAGTCCTTGGTGATGCCATTGGGGTCGAGCAGCATGGTCATCGTCACCGGCGGGGGCACGAAGCGATAGAGCGTCACCATCAGCAGCGACAGGATGATGAAGCCGATCAGCAGCTTGAACGGGATGCTGATCCAGCGGGAGCGGCGGCGGGGGGAGGCGGGTCTGGCGGTCATGCCGCCAGCGTAACGCGGGCGGTGGCTTTCGCTCAAGCGGGGTAGCCACAAAAAAGACGCCGGGATCGCTCCCGACGTCTCTTCAACTTCTTTCTAACCGATCAGGCGGCGGCGAAGCGGGCCATATGGCTAAGCTTGTCGCCGGCGATCCGCATCATCGCCTTTTGCAGCTTTTCAAAGGCGCGGACCTCGATCTGGCGGACGCGTTCGCGCGATACACCATAGACCTGGCTCAGTTCCTCCAGCGTCTTAGGCTCTTCAGCCAGACGCCGTTCGGCCAGGATATGCTTTTCCCGGTCGTTAAGGTCCGTCATCGCCTCGACCAGCATTTCGTGGCGCTGGGTGCGTTCCTGTTCCTCGGCGACGCGCTCGTCCTGCAACGGATCGGTATCCTGCAACCAATCCTGCCACTGGCCGTCGCCGTCCTCCCGCATGGGGACATTGAGCGACGTGTCGCCGCCCATCGCCATGCGGCGGTTCATCGACACGACATCCTGTTCGGACACGCCCAGATCGGTCGCGATCTTGGTCACATCCTCCGGCTTCAGATCGCCATCCTCGAATGCTTCGATGTTGTTCTTCATCCGGCGCAGGTTGAAAAACAGCTTCTTCTGCGACGCGGTGGTCCCCATTTTCACGAGCGACCAGCTGCGTAGGATGAATTCCTGGATCGAGGCGCGAATCCACCACATGGCGTAGGTCGCCAGGCGGAAGCCGCGTTCGGCCTCAAACTTCTTCACGCCCTGCATCAGGCCGATATTGCCTTCGGAGATCAGCTCGCTGACCGGCAGGCCGTAGCCGCGATAGCCCATCGCGATCTTCGCCACGAGGCGCAGATGCGAGGTGACCAGCTGGGCCGCGGCCTCAGGGTCCTGATGCTCCTCATACCGCTTGGCGAGCATATATTCCTGCTCAGGCGTCAGAAGCGGAAATTTGCGGATTTCCGAGAGATAGCGGTTGAGGCTGGCTTCACCGCCCAGCGCCGGAACCGCGGGGACATTGCTCGTCTTGGCCATGTCGCTTCACCTTTCCCTTTCATGCGCGGCGGGACCCAGAAGAGGCGTCACAAACACCGGCGCAAACTTGTTCATGTCTATACGTGGAGCAGGCTTAACAGTTCCTGCATATCGGCAGGGAGTGCACTTTGGAACATAAGCCGTTCGTCCGTTACCGGATGTATGAACCCCAGGCTTTTTGCGTGCAATGCCTGCCTTTTGAAACCCAGCGTTTCCAGTATTGATTTGAAACCTTTTCTTTCTCTACCGTAAACCGGATCACCGATCAAGGGGTGTCCGATATGGTGCATATGGACGCGGACCTGATGGGTGCGGCCGGTTTCCAGCCGACATTCCACCATCGCCGCATCGCGTAGCCGTTCGACCGTGCGATAATGGGTGACGGCATGTTTGCCGCGTCCTTCCCGATGAACCGCCATCTTCTTTCGATCAGCGTCGGACCGGCCGAGCCACGCATCGACCGTGCCGGAGCCGGGTAGGGGATGGCCATAGACGATCGCGGCATAGAGCCGTTCGATGCTGTGATCCTTGAACTGGCGCGCCAGTCCGTCATGCGCCTTGTCCGATTTGGCGACGACCAGCAGGCCCGACGTGTCCTTGTCGATGCGATGAACGATGCCGGGGCGGGCGACGCCGCCAATGCCCGACAGCTGCCCCTTGCAATGATGCAGCAGGGCGTTGACCAATGTGCCGTCCAGATTGCCCGCGGCGGGATGAACGACCAGCCCGGCGGGCTTGTCCACCACGATCAGGTCTGCATCCTCATGCACGATGGTCAGGGGAATATCCTGTGCCACGTTGTCGAGCGCGACCGGGGCGGGCATGGTGATGGCGAAGCTCTGGCCGGTCGCGACCTTGATGGTGGTGCCGATCTTGATCGGTTGGCCGGTCGACCGGACATGGCCGTCGTTGATCAGCGCCTTCAACCGTTCGCGCGACAGGTCGGGCAGCAGGTCGGCCAGCGCCCGGTCGAGCCGCATCCCGTCCTGCGCCTGCGCGATTGTCGCTTCGATGATGGAAACCCCCGGACCCATTGGCTAGGGATGTAGGGATGGCGATTACAATATCAAGGATGCTGCTGGACCAGATCCAGGCGATCGCGGCGGCGGACCGGGCGGAGGTGTGCGGCCTGTTGCTGGGCGCGGCCGGGCGAATCGAGGCGATTGCGCCCGCCGCCAATGTAGCGCTCGATCCGGCGCGCCATTTCGAGCTGGACCCGGTGGCACTGATCGCGGCGCACCGGGCGGCGCGGGAGGGGGGCGAGCAGATTATCGGCCATTATCATTCGCATCCATCCGGCGTGGCGGTGCCGTCGGCTACAGATGCGGCCTGTGCTGCGCCGGATGGCAGTCTGTGGCTGATCGTTGCGGGGGACAATGCGCGGCTTTGGGTGGCGCGGGGGGATGGTGCGGGCGGCGTGCGCTTCGCTCCGGCGACGCTGCGGGTCGTATGAGCGAAAGGCAGCGCGGCGGGGTTGCATCGCCCGGCGCGGCAGCGCATTAGCCAGTCAGGCCATCCTTATTCTTCACAAAAATCGGCGGCACAGACCCTGACATGACCCACCCCATCGACAGCATCGAATTTGCCAGCCTTCTTTGTTCGCGCCTGTGCCACGACCTTTTGAGTCCGGTCGGCGCGCTCAACAACGGGCTGGAACTGATGGCGGATGAAACCGACCCGGACATGCGCCAGCGCTGCCTGGACCTGCTGGCCGACAGCGCGCGGACATCCGCCAACAAACTCAAATATTTCCGCCTCGCTTTCGGCTCTGCCGGGGGCTTTGGTGACGCGGTGCCGCCGCATGAGGCGCGGGTCGCGATCGAGGGGATGTTTGCCGGGACTGGCCGGGTCAAGATCGGCTGGATGGTCGAGGAACAGATGCTGGGCAAGCTCCCGGTCAAGGTGCTGCTCAATCTGGCGCTGATCGTCGGCGATGCGCTGGTGCGCGGCGGGCAGCTGGACATCGGCGCGGAAAAGCGGCCCGGTGTGACGGAAATCGTCGTGCGAGGCGAGGGGCCGAAGGTTGTGCTGGACCCCGATCTGCGCGCGGCGCTGGCAGGGACGCTGCCGCCCGAAGGGCTGGCATCGCGCACGGCGGCGGCTTGGATGGTGCGGCAGCTGGTGACCGGCGCGGGTGGCGAGATTGCGCTGTCGCCGGCGGGTGATCCGGTGCTGCTGTTCGGGGCTTCTATTCCGGGGTGAGAGATGGGCCGGGCCTACTGAAGCTCCGTTCGCCCTGAGCCTGTCGAAGGGCTGTCCTTCTTGCGCAAGAAGAGCAGGGCTTCGACAAGCTCAGCCCGAACGGGTTTAAGAGGTCGGACGAATATCAATCCTCCTCGTCCAGCACCTTCTCGACCGGGGGATGCAGCCGCAACCGTGTCACCCGTCGTCCGTCGCTGGCCAGGATTTCCAGTTTCCAGCCGCTCTGTTCATGGTCGAGTATCTCGCCCGGCTCCGGCACGCGGCCCGCGATGATGAAGGCCAGGCCGCCCAGCGTGTCGACATCTTCCTCGATATCGCCCAGCTTCTCGTCAATTTCCTCGGCGACGTCGTCCAGTTCGGCGCGGGCATCGGCTTCCCACAGGCCACCGGCCAGCGGCACCAGCATCGCTTCGGGGGCGTCGTCATGCTCGTCCTCGACGTCGCCGACGATTTCCTCGACCAGATCCTCGAAGGTCAGCAGCCCTTCGGTGCCCGAATATTCGTCCAGCACGATGGCCAGATGGGTGCGCTTGGCGCGCATTTCGGCGAGCAGGTCGAGCGCGCCCATGCTTTCTGGCACATAGAGCGGCTGGCGGATCAAAGGCCCCAGCGTGTCCGGCACGGGTGCCTTGCCCGCCAGGATCGCGAAGGCGTCGCGGATATGGACCATGCCGACGATGGTATCGAGCGTGTTGCGATAGACCGGGATGCGGCTGTGGCCCGCTTCGGCGAACAGAGCGGCAAGATCGGCGAAGCTCGCTTTCTCCTCGATCGCGATGATATCGGCGCGGGGGACCGCGACGTCATCGACCGTATGTTCGGAAAAATGGAGCAGGTTGCGGACCATCTGGCGCTCGATCGCCGACAGGTCGCCCTTGGCTGGCGGGGATGCGCTATCGTCCTGCTCATCCTCGTCATATTCGTCGAGCGCTTCCTCCAGCTCCTGCCGCAGGGTCGTGGATTCGCCATCGCCGAACAGGAGCGTCTTTATGCCGCTCCATAAACCGCCTTCATTACTACTGTCCGATTCCTTGGAACCGTTGCCGTCCTTCGGGCTGCCCTCAGCCATAGTTCGTCCTATACCCCTGATGTCACTCTGTCCCCGTAGGGATCGGAAAGGCCAAGGCTGGCCAGCGCCGCGACTTCCAGCGCTTCCATCGCCTCTGCCTCATTGTCGTCCATATGATCATATCCAAGCAAATGAAAAGTCCCGTGGATAATCAAATGCGCGGCATGATCGGCGATCGAGATGCCCTTGTCGGCCGCTTCGGAGGCGCAGACCCCCTCCGCCAGCACGATGTCGCCCAGCAATACCTCGCCATCGTCGGTGTTGGCGGTGCCTTGCAACAGGTCGGCCTGCACCATCGGGAAGGACAGGACGTTGGTGGGCTTGTCCTTGTCCCGATAGGCGCGGTTCAGTTGATGCACTTCTTCGTCCGTGGTCAGCTTGACCGCGACTTCGTAGAGCGCCTCGTCGGTGGCGAAGGCGGCGTAAGGGCTGTGGGTGATGGCGGCGAACACGGCGCGCTGGGCGAGCAGTTCCCAGTCGGTGCCAATCCAGCCGGTGTCATGGAGGACGGCTACGTCAATCATGGAACGCACTTTCCCCCGTTCGGGCTGAGCGAAGTCGAAGCCTTTGCCAGAGCGGAGCGAAGGCACCTCGCTCCGCTCGGTTGGGCACTTCGACTTCGCTCAGTGCGAACGGATTTTTTTGCTTAAGCATCCGGCCCCTCATAAGCCTGCACGATCCGGCCGACGACGGGATGACGCACGACGTCACCGATGCCGAACGGCACCATCGCGATGCCCTCTACCCCGTCCAGCCGCGCGACTGCATCGGCCAGGCCCGACGCGCCCGGTTGCGGCAGATCGACCTGCTTGGGATCGCCGCAAATGACCATGCGACTGCCTTCGCCAAAGCGGGTGAGAAACATCTTCATCTGGGCGATGGTGGTGTTCTGCGCTTCGTCCAGCACGATGAAGGCGTTGGCCAGCGTCCGCCCGCGCATGAAGGCGAGCGGGGCGATCTCGATCTCGCCGCTAGCGATGCGCCGTTCGACCTGCTCGGCGGGCAGCGTGTCGTAGAGCGCGTCGTAGATCGGGCGGAGATAGGGATCGACCTTCTCCTTCATGTCGCCGGGCAGGAAGCCGAGCCGCTCGCCTGCCTCGACGGCGGGGCGCGACAGGATCAGCTTGTCGACCGTTCCAGTGATGAGCTGGCTGACCGCTTGCGCGACGGCCAGATAGGTCTTGCCGGTGCCTGCTGGCCCCAGGGCGAAGATGATGTCGTTCCGGTTCATCGCCTCCATATAGGTGACCTGGGTGGCGGAGCGGGGGACGATGGTTTTCTTGCGGGTGCGGATCATCACCGTGGGCGGTTCGGCCACGTCATGGCGGATGATGCCGTCCAGCGTGGGTTCGGACGACATGGCGATCACAGCCTCTACCGCGCCTGCGTCAATCTGTTGCCCGGCGACGATGCGGTTGTAGAGGCCGGTCATAACGTCGCGGGCGCGGGCAGCGGCTTCCGCCTCGCCCTCGATCTGCAACTTGTTGCCGCGCGCGGCGATATAGACGCCAAGGCGATTCTCGATCGCGACCAGATTCTGGTCATATTGGCCGAACAAAGTGCCCAGCAGATGCGGCTTTTCAAACGTGACTTCGAGCCGCGCGCGTTCGGCGATGTCGGTGCGGGGTTGGTGCGGTTTCTTGCCCATTCAAAAGCCTCCCTTGCTCGTCATGCATCTCGTGAGGATCGGCCTGAGCCGTAAATCGGGGAGATGGCGTCCCACGGATGCGGGAATGACGAGGCTTTGGTTCAAGCGGCTTTCCTCCTGCTACATTCGCCGGCCAGACTATTGGGACCGGCGCTGATGATGTCGACGTCTATCATGTCACCGACAACATGGTCGGGCGCGGTGACGTGAACCGATTGCAGCCATGGCGTCTTGCCGATCAGCTGGCCGGGGAAACGGCCCGTGCGTTCCAGCAATATGGTGGTGCGGCGACCGACCGTGGCGGCGTTGAATTCGACCTGATGGCGGTTGATCGCGCCCTGGAGCCGGGCGAGGCGATCGTCCATGACGTCGGCGGCGATTTGCCCGTCCATGTCGGCGGCGGGGGTGCCGGGGCGGGTGCTATATTTGAACGAATAGCATTGGGCATAGCCCACCGCATCGACGATGCGCAGCGTGTCGGCAAACTCTTCCTCGCTCTCGCCGGGGAAGCCGACGATGAAGTCGCCCGACACCGCGATGTCCGGCCGCGTCGCGCGCACCCGCTCGATCAGGCGCAGATAGGACTCGACGCTGTGGCTGCGGTTCATGGCTTTGAGGATACGGTCATTGCCCGACTGCACCGGCAGATGGAGGAAGGGCATCAGCTTGTCGATCTCGCCATGGGCGGCGATCAGGCCGTCGCTCATGTCATTGGGATGGCTGGTGGTATAGCGGATACGCTGGAGCGCATCGATCTTGGCCAGTTCGCGGACGAGACCGTCCATGCCCTGCGCACGGCCCTTGTCATCCTCGCCCGTCCAGGCGTTCACATTCTGGCCCAGCAGCGTGATTTCCTTGACCCCGCCATCGACCAGCGCTTTGGCTTCGTCGATGATCGCGTTCCACGAGCGGCTGATCTCTGCGCCGCGCGTATAGGGGACGACGCAATAGGTGCAGAATTTGTCGCACCCTTCCATGATCGTCAGGAAAGCCGTGGGTCGCGCCTGCTTGGTGCGGACGGGCAGCGCGTCGAACTTCGACTCTGCGGGCATATCGGTATCGACCGCCGCTTCGCCGCGACCGGCCTTTGCGATGAGGTCAGGCAGGCGGTGATAGGCTTGCGGGCCGACGACGATATCGACAGTCCTGGCGCGGCGGCTGATCTCGCTGCCCTCAGCTTGGGCCACGCAGCCAGCGACCGCGATCATCGGGCGGGTGCCATCCTCGCGGGTCATCCGGCCAATGTCGGAATAGACCTTGTCCACCGCCTTTTCGCGGATGTGGCAGGTGTTGAGGATCACCAGATCGGCGTCGTTTCCGTCCGTAGCGGCAGTCATGCCACGCTCGCCCAGCATCTCGGCCATGCGTTCGCCATCATAGACGTTCATCTGACAGCCGAAGGATTTGACGTGGAAAGTGGCCGGAGTCTTGGGCGGTAGGGGACGATTCATGGCCCAGCTATACAGGCGGCAGGGGGGTAGCGGAAGGCCGATGCTGCGATGCGGCGCTATCGGGCGCATTTTGCGCGATGCTGGCTGCTATTGCGTCCCGTGCGGTGGTGGCGATGACCTTGCGATCGGCGCAATCGGCAGGATCGAACGGCTCCAGAAAGCGCAGCGTCACGTCAAGCCGACCTTTGCGCCCCAAAATGCGCCAGGCGTTGGTCCCGGCCGGTTCGTCGCCATGCCAGGCGATGGCGGATGTGGCCGCGCCATAGTCGATATGCACCGGCTGAATCAGCACCGCGCGCGGCGGCGGCAGCAGCACGGCAAGCAGCGAAGGCTTGAACGGCAGCAGCCCGCTGCCGTCGCTGGTCGTGCCTTCGGGGAACAGCGCAACCGGTTGATGCCCCAGCATGGCGGCGCGCAGCGCGTCGATCTGCCCAGACAAGGCGCCGCGCCGTTCGCGGGCGACGAACAATGTATTGTTTTGCGCCGCCAGCCAGCCGACCACCGGCCAGCGGGCGATGCCGTCATGCGCGACAAAGGCTGCGCCGGTCGCGCCGCCCATGGCCAATATGTCGATCCAGCTGACATGATTGGCGAGCAGGAACATGTCGCCGTTATGCGGCTGCCCCGCGATCTTTACCCGCACACCCACTGCGCGCGCGGCCATGCCCAAAAAGCGACGCGGCCAGGGTGACCGGCGACGCAGGACGCGCCAGAGCAGATGGGGAAACAGGCACAGCAGCAGGCTGGCGATCAGCGCGGCTATGCGCGTCCAGCGACGGAGCAGCAGCAGCGCGTCAGTTCTTCCGGTCGAGGGAGACGCCGTATAACTCCATCCGATGATCGACCAGACGGAAGCCAAGCTTCTCTGCGATGATCTTCTGCAACTGCTCCAGTTCCGGGTCGACAAATTCGATGACGTTGCCGGTTTCGACATCGATCAGATGATCGTGATGCGATTCAGGCGCGGCTTCGTAACGGGCGCGACCGTCGCCGAAATCATGGCGCTCCAAAATGCCGGCCTCTTCAAACAGGCGCACGGTGCGATAGACGGTGGCGATCGAAATGCCAGGATCGATCGCGGCGGACCGCTTGTGCAATTCCTCGACATCGGGATGATCGGTCGCATCGCTCAGCACTTGGGCGATCACCCGGCGCTGTTCGGTGATGCGCAGCCCCTTTTCATGGCACAGGGCTTCGACGTCGATCTTGCGGTTCATGGAGTCTCGCTGGCTTTAGAGGTGCGGACAATGTTGGGAGCCTAGCGGCTTTTCCCGTCGCGTAAAGGGGCACATGGCGACATGTGCCCCCCGACGCAAGACCGTTCCGTCAGCCGGGCGGATTACTTCGCGGCGCTGCCCGCGCGGCGACGCTTGGTGCCAAGGCCAATCTTCTTGGCCAGCGAGCGACGCTGTTCGGCATAGTTGGGGGCGACCATCGGATAGTCGGCGGGCAGGCCCCACTTGGCGCGATAGTCGTCAGGCGTCATCTGATAATGGGTCATCAGGTGGCGCTTGAGCATCTTGAGTTTCTTGCCATCTTCCAGACAGATGATGAAATCCGGCTTGATCGACGAACGAACCGACACGGCAGGTTCGGGCTTTACGTCTGGCACGGTGATCGGTTCACTGAGGCCCGACAAGGCGGCATGGACATTCTGGATCAGAGCGGCGACATCAGAGACGGACACGCTGTTGTTGGAGACATGAGCGGCGACAATGTCGGACGTCAAAGTAATAAGCAGTTCGCTCTGGGCGGATTCGATTTCCATTGTCCTGTATCCTGTAAGGCTATTGTTGTGCGACCCGTCCTACGAGATTCATTTCAGGAGCGGTACATATCCGCTAGACCTTGCCGGACCTTTTCGCAAGAGCATATGGCGTCAAGCCAGCATGTCGAAGCGAAAACTCAGAGCATCATATAGTTGTCCATCATTACCGCGATAGTAACCGGGACGACGATGTACATATTCAAAGCCTGTTTTCTCATAGAGATGCACGGCAGTGTTGCTCGCGCGCACTTCCAGATTCATGGATGTGATGCCCCTACGGCGTGCTGTGCGCAAACTGTCGCGCAGCAAGGCGTCACCAATACCCCGTCCGCGCCAGGCCGGATCGACCGCCAGCAGCAGTAATTCGCATTCGTCCAGCACGGATCGCACCAGCGCAAAGCCCAGCGGCGCGGCGTCCACCCGCGCGATCGTCAGCCAGGTGCCGGGCATCATCATGACGCCGGCCAGTTGCGGCAAGGTCCACGCCTCGCCAAAGACCGGGTCGAAGGCGGGCTCCATCACCGTCATGGCGTCTGCCATCGCATTGCGCTCGCTCTGGTCATAGGTGTCGAGGACAAGGCCCGGCATCATGACGCGGCGCGCTCCGCCATGGTCTGCGCATCGGCACCCCGGCCATAGATAGGGGTCGGGGGCAGGGCGGGCAGGGCGGCGATCAGGCCGTAATCCGCCGCATCGGGATAGAGATTGACCGCTGCACCATGGCCGCGCGCCGTCACCAATGCTTCCGCGCCAGTGCCATAGAGGGTGGCGATCTCAAGCTGCGTCGCCAGCGTGGCGATAGCGGTAGAGGCGATCGGCGTGGTCGCGCTTTGCCCGTCGGCAGTGAAGCATTGCCAGAAAAGTTCGCCATGCCCGCCGGTGATGGTGACGGCGATCGGCCCGTTACTGGCATGGATTTGCGCGGCCTGCGCCGCGATCAGCGATGGTGCGCTATAGCCGTGGAGTGGCAGCCCCCAGGCCAGCGCCAGCGCGCGAGCGGCAGCGATGCCGATGCGGACGCCGGTGAAGCTGCCGGGACCGACATTGACGGCGATGGCGTCGGCGCGGCCGCCATCGGGCAGGGCGGCAATGGCGGGCAACAAAGCTTCGGCATGGCCGCGCCCGACAATCTCATGAAAGCGCGCGACCGGCACGCCTTCTTCCAGCAGCGCCACGGACAAAGCCTGTGTCGCGGTGTCAATCACCAGCAGGCGCAAACGATACTCCCCTCAAGTTGCCTCTTGCGGTTAGTCGATCCGTCGCGATTTGCCAAATGGTGGAAAGGGAAGGCCGCCCCGATCAGACCGCGCGGACTTCCGTGACTTCGGGGACATAATGTTTGAGCAGTTGCTCGATCCCGTTTTTCAGCGTCGCGCTGGAGGAAGGGCAGCCTGAACAGGCGCCCTGCAACTGGAGGAATACGGTGCCTTTGTCGAAGCCACGATAGATGATGTCGCCGCCATCATTGGCGACGGCAGGGCGGACGCGGGTGTCGATGAGGTCGCGGATTTGCGCGACGATCTCGGCATCTTCCGGGTCATCGCCAAAGGCATCGTCATCCAGAGGCACGGCTATGCCCGCGGCTGATCCCGGCGCGAACAGCGGCATGTTGGCGGAAAAATGTTCCAGCAGGATCGACAGCACGTCCGGCTTGACGTCGCGCCATTCCGATCCGGGGGCGATCGTCACCGAAATAAAGTCGCCGCCGAAAAACACGCCAGTCACATCGCCCAAGCCGAACAGCGCATCGGCCAATGGTGACGCTTCGGCTTCCTCCGGCGTCGCAAAGTCGCGGGTTCCATTGCCCATGACCGCCTGGCCGGGGAGGAATTTGATGGTCGCCGGATTGGGCGTGAGTTCGGTCTCGATCAGCATGGCCGCTATGTGGAGATGTGCGGGGGGAAGATCAAGCGTCTCGGGAACTTCGCTGCCGGCCGTCGATTATTCGCGATGACCCAGCAGGAGAGATATAATGGCGACGGAAAAAGATATTCGCGAACATTTCTGGAGCGATCTGAGCAAAAGCCCCTTCCTGATGGTGGGGCTGAATAATAGTCACGAGCATAGCCTGCCGATGACGGCGCAGCTTGATCCAGATGCTGATCATTGCTTCTGGTTCTATACCTCGCGCGACAATCGTCTGGCCCCCGGCGGCCCGGCCATGGCCCAGTTTGCGGCCAAGGATCACGGCCTGTTTGCCTGCATCAACGGCACATTGGTCGAAGAAACCGATCCGGCGGTGATCGACCGTTACTGGTCAAGCCAAGTCGAGGCCTGGTATGAGGGCGGTCGCAACGATCCCAATTTGCTGATGCTGCGCTTTGATCTTGGCACCGCGGAAATATGGCTGGCTGACCTGTCGATTGTCGGGGTGTTCAAGATGATGTTCGGTGGAGACGTCGCCAAGGAAATGCAGTCCAAGCACGCTGAAATCTCGCTCTAAGGGCGACTCTTTGAAAAATGCGCGAAAGGGCGCATTTTTGATCCGCACCGGCCCGCTACCCCACCCGACCACCCAGAATATACTGCCGTGGGGTAATCGGGTGGGGGAACGGGCCGGTGCGGCCGAATGTGCGAAAGCACATCCAAAAAGCAAGCGGCCGTGCCATTCCGCACGGCCGCTTGCTATTTGCCTGCATCTTCGCCATATGCGTTGCAGCGCAGCAGAGGGGCCATGACGGTTCCACAGCGATTGGCAGCGTGATCGTCCGCAACCTGGGGGGCTGGAACAGCCGCTCAAGGACCACGGACCGGCCAATGAGAGTCTGCGCCAAGCTTGAGGCTTCCCTTTTCACGCGGGTCGTTTCGTAACCCGCCTCGCGCCCTTCCTGCGTCCGCAGAGCAAGTTGGCGCCAAGGCCGACTTGTGAGTTTTCTAAATGCAATTCAATGACTTTGGTCTGGCTGAGCCGATCATGAAGGCGCTCGCCTCCAAAAATTATGTGACCCCGACGCCTATTCAGGAAAAGGCGATCCCCGTCCTGCTGGAAGGCAAGGATCTGTGCGGCATCGCCCAGACCGGCACCGGCAAGACCGCAGCCTTCGCGCTGCCCAGCCTCGATTATTTCGCGCGTAACCCCAGAGCGACGCCGATCAAGGGCTGCCGGATGCTGGTGCTGGCCCCGACCCGCGAACTCGCCGCGCAGATTGCGCAGAGCTTCCGCGACTATGGCCGCTTCCTGAAACTGTCGGTCGAAACTGTGTTCGGCGGCGTGCCGATCAACAAGCAGATCCGCGCGCTGGCGGGCGGCGTCGATGTCGTCGTTGCGACCCCTGGTCGCCTGCTCGACCTGATCGACCAGCGCGCGCTGACGATCAAGGATACCGAAATCTTCGTCCTCGACGAAGCGGACCAGATGATGGACATGGGCTTCATCCAGCCCTTGAAGCGCGTCGCTAAGATGCTGCCGGCCGATCGCCAGAACCTGTTTTTCTCGGCCACCATGCCCAAGGAAATCGAGGCGCTTGCCGCCCAGTTCCTGAACAATCCGGTCAAGGTCAGCGTCGCGCCGCAATCGACCACTGCCGAGCGCGTCCATCAGCGCGCGACCTTCGTCAATCAGGGTGAGAAGCAGGCGCTGCTCCACCTGATCCTGAAAAGCGAAGATATTGACCGGGCGCTCATTTTCACCCGCACCAAGCATGGCGCCGACCGCGTCGTGCGCTTCCTGGAAGGCGCGGGGATCGAGGCGTTTGCGATCCATGGCAACAAGAGCCAGGGCCAGCGCACCACCGCGCTCCAGGCTTTCCGTCAGGGCAAGGTGAAGCTGCTGGTCGCGACCGACATTGCCGCGCGCGGCATCGACGTGTCGGGCGTGTCGCACGTCATCAACTTTGAAATCCCCAACGTGGCCGAACAATATGTCCACCGCATTGGCCGCACCGCGCGCGCCGGAGCCGAAGGCATTGCCATCAGCTTCGTGGCGGACGATGAGCGGCCCTATCTGAAGGCCATTGAAAAGGCGACGCGGGTCAAGCTGGAAATGGAGCCGCTGCCGGAGAATTTCATGGAAGCGGTGCGTAACCTGCCCAAGCCGGCTGCCCCCAAGAAGGGACCGAGCCAGACGCCGCAACAGCAGGCACGTCGTGCCGATGGCCAGCGCAAATATCAGGACGGCCAGAAGCAGCAGCGCGGCACCCCCGACCGCGCCCATCGCCCCGACGCAGAGGGTGGCGAAAAGCGCCCCTTCCGCCGTCGCCGCAGTGGCGGTGCCGTTGGTGCGCATAAGGGTGCCGTTCAGCGCACCGGCGCGCCGCGCTAAACCAATCCGCCGTTCGTTTCGAGCGAAGTCGAGAAACGCATCTCGACACGCTCGAGGCGGACGGGCGTTTTGCGCGTCTCCCATGACCGTCTTTGTCAGTAGCCATTCAGGAAAATCCCGTTAGGCTCACCCGCCTATGAGATTTTCCCCACGGCGCACCGCCGCTTCGCTGACTGTCCTTGCCCTGTTGCTGTCGGGTTCGCCCGCGCCACTCGCTGCCCGGACCGATCCTGCTCCTGCCGTTGCGGGCGGCGCGCTTGCGCCGCAGGTGCGGCCGTGGCTGTATGAAAATAGCGATGTCCCCATCGACGCGGCGTGGCGCTTTGGCACGCTGTCCAACGGGTTGCGCTATGCGATCCGTCGCAATGGCGTGCCGCCGGGGCAGGTGTCGGTGCGGCTGCGGATCGATGCCGGATCGCTGATGGAGCGACCCGACGAGCAGGGTTACGCGCATTTCATGGAGCATCTGACCTTTCGCGGGTCACGCCATGTCCCCGATGGCGAATCCAAGCGTATCTGGCAGCGGCTGGGCGTGACCTTTGGCAGCGACAGCAATGCGCAGACGACGCCGACCGGCACCAGCTACGCGCTCGACCTGCCGCAGGCGACGCAGCAGACGCTGGGCGAGAGCCTGAAAATCCTGTCCGGCATGATGGCCGATCCCAATATCATCGACAGCGCGGTCAATGCCGAACGCGCGGTGGTGCTGGCCGAACGGCGCGAGGGCGACGGGCCGCAGATGCGGATTTCCGACATCAGCCGCCTGCATTTCTTCGCCGGGCAACCACTGGCAGACCATGCGCCAATCGGCACGGTCGCGACGCTCAATGCGGCAACGGCGGCCAAGATGACGGCGTTTCACCAGCGCTGGTATCGCCCGGAAAATGCGGTGATCGCGATTGCTGGGGATATCGACCCGGCGCTGGCCGAACAGTTGATCAAGGAGCAGTTTGGTGGCTGGTCGGTGCCGGGCAAGGGCGCGCCTTTGCCCGATTTCGGCACGCCCGATCCCAAATTGCCCGCTACCCGCGTTGCGGTGGAACCGGGGGTGCCGCTGGGCATGACGCTGGCGTGGCTGCGCCCGTGGAAGCCGCGCGCCGACACTATCCTGTACAATCAGGATAAGCTGACTGACATGCTGGCCTTGCAGATCATCAGCCGGCGGCTGGAGCAGGCTGCGCGCAGTGGCGGCAGCTTTCTGCAATCGAGCGTCGAGCAGCAGGATGTCAGCCGGTCGGTCGACGGCACGTTCATGACGATCATCCCGACCGGCGATAATTGGGAGAAAGCGCTGGCCGACGTGCGCGCCATTGTGGAGGACGCCAAGACCACGCCGCCCAGCCAGACCGAGATTGACCGCGAATATGCGCAGATGGACACGGCATTGGCGATCCAGGTCGAAAATGCCGATACGGAGGCTGGCGCCAAGCAGGCGAGCGACCTGATCAGCGCGGTCGATATTCGCGAAACCACGGTCAGCCCCGACGCGGCGCTCAGCATCTTCCGATCCGGCAAGGCCAGCATGACGCCTGCCAAGATCGTCGAATCGACGAACCGGCTGTTTTCCGCGGGCGTGTTCCGCACCCTGCTGGTGACGGGGAAGGCGCAGCCGGGGCTGGACGCGAAGCTGGCCGCTGCCGTCGCCGCGCCGGTCAAGGCCGCGACCAATGCGCGGCTGGCCGACAAGCTGGTGACGATGGCCGACCTGCCCAAATTGGGCGCGCCGGCGACCGTTTTGTCCCGCACGCCGATCGGCCTGCCGGGGATGGAGAGCATCACTTTCTCCAACGGGGTCAAGTTGACCCTGTTCGCCAATGATGCCGAGACCGAGAAGGTGCGGATCAATGTGCGGTTCGGCCATGGCCAGCAGGCTTTCTCTCCGGTCAAGCCGGTAGCGAGTTGGGCGGGCGACTATGCGCTGGTTGCCAGTGGCATCGGCACGCTGGGGCAGCGGGAACTGGATGATCTGACCAATGGTCGCCGCATGGGCATGGACTTTGCGACCGACGAGGATGCGTTCGAGTTGCAGGCGGTGACGCGTCCGGCGGACTATAAGGACCAGTTGCGCCTGTTCGCGACCAAGCTGGGCGCGCCCGGTTGGGACCCGGCACCGATCGCGCGGGTCAAGACCGGCGCGACCGTGGCTTATGACGCCATGACCCGGTCGCCCGATGCGGTATTGAGCCGTGACCTTAGCTGGTTGCTGCATGGCAAGGATGTGCGGTTCCGCACGCCCTCGCTGGCTGAAATCAATGCGCTGACGCCGCAGGCCTTCCGCGCGACATGGGAACCGATCCTGGCGTCGGGTCCGATCGAGGTGCAGATTTTCGGGCAGGTGAAGGCGGATGATGCGATCGCGGCGGTGGCTGCGACGCTAGGCGCGCTGCCGCCGCGTCCCGATACGCCGGTGCCAGCGGCCAACCGGGCGATGCGCTTTCCCGCCCATGTCGAAGCGCCGGTGGTGCTGCGGCACAAGGGGGACAAGGAACAGGCCGCTGCCGTCATGGCATGGCCGACATCGGGCGGCTTCACCCTGCAAAAGGAAGCCCGCCAGCTGGAGATACTGACGCAGATCTTCAACGATCGGCTGTTCGACCGGCTGCGATCGACCGAGGGGGCGGCCTATTCGCCCAGTGTCCAGAATAGCTGGCCTTTCTCCTATGAGAGTGGCGGCTATATATTGGTGACCAGTCAGGTGCGGCCCGACCGGATCGGCTATTTCTACGATGTGGTGAAATCGACCGCGGCTGATCTGGCCAAGACGCCGGTCAGTGATGATGAGTTGCAGCGCGCGGTCGCCCCGATGCGGCAGATGCTGATGCGGGCAGGGACGGGCAATGCCTTCTGGATGAACCAGATGGAGGGCGCGACCCATGATGCCCGCTATGTCGCAGCGATGCAGACCATGGCGCAGGATATGCTGACCGTCACCCCGGCGCAGTTGCAGGCGCTGGCCGCCCGCTATCTGGCCCCTGCAAAAAGCTGGTCGGCGATCGTCCTGCCCGAAGGGGTCACCGCGAAATAGCCGGGGCTGCACAAAAACGCGCGCTCGGTTGGCGCATGGCCTAGCCGATCGCGCGCAGCGCCGCGACGATCATCCGGGCGGACAGGCGGGCGGTGTCCGCCGCGCTCAGGCTAGGGCGCGACAGACTGCGATGGCCGAGGCCAAACATGCAGGCGAGGACAATTTCTTCTGCGCCGTCCAGCGCTTCGCCGGACAGGTCGGGATTGGCGGCGCAGGCAAAGTCGCGGATGTAGCGGCGAAAGCGCACACACATCGCGGCGATCGTGTCGCCGACCGGCCGATTACGGAAACTTTCGGCCATGATGTCGAAGGACAGGGCTTCGTCCTTTTCATCGACGATATGCAACAGCAATTGCTCGAACGTCTGTTCGATCGTCAGTTCGCCCGCGTTGAGCCGGGTGCGCAGCGCATCCATGTGCAGGTAGCGTTCGTCGGCATCGGCCTGGACAATGGCGGAGATGATATCCTCCTTGCCCTTGAACAGGCGATAGATCTGCCCGACCGAAACCTGTGCTGCTACAGCGAGTTCGGCCATGGAGGTTTGGTGAAAGCCGTGACTGTCGAACAGGTCGCGCGCAGCCTCCATAATCCGTTCCTTACCCGTCTTTTCGGACGCTGGCTGATCTTGCTGCACTGCGGTCATTTTTACCCCTCGGCCTTTTTTCTCTCTTGAATTAGTCTTTGCATGATCCTACCTGCCGCGCAAGCGGAATGAACGTTCATTCCTATCAGTATCCTATCAAAACGGAAATATGCGCGATGCAAAAGGGGAAGTTCATCGGATTGCTGGCCTGTGCGTCGGCATTGGCGCTCAGTGCCTGCGGGGACAGCCCGCCGCCCGCGCCGCCGCCGCCCGCCGTGGGCGTGGTGACGCTGGCGACAGGCTCCGCGCCGCTGCTCAATGAGCTGCCCGGCCGCATTGTTGCGGTGGAAACCGCAGAAGTCCGGCCACAAATCAGCGGCGTGATCCGTCGCCGCCTGTTTGCCGAGGGCAGCGTCGTGCGGGCCGGGCAACTGCTCTACGAGATTGAGGATGCCCCCTATCGCGCTGCCGTCGCGCAGGCGCAGGGATCGCTGGCGCGGGCCAATGCCGCGATCCGCTCCACCAGCTTGCAGGCGCAACGCTACAAGGAACTGGTCGGCATCAATGCAGTCAGCCGTCAAGAATATGACAATGCCGATGCCGCAGCCCAACAGGCGCGTGCCGATGTTGCAGCGCAGCGTGGCGCGGTGAAATCGGCGCAGGTGAACCAGAATTTCACCCGCATCCGCGCGCCCATTTCCGGCCGGATCGGTCGGTCTTTGTTCACGCCGGGCGCTCTGGTGCAGGCGGGGCAGGCGGACCCGCTGGCGACGATCCAGCGCACCGACACTGTCTATGTCGATGTCACCCAGTCCGCCGCGCAGATCATTGACCTCAAACAGGCGATGAAGAGCGGCGGGGTGAGCGGCGCGGATGGCGCGCGTGTCCAGCTGTTATTGCCCAATGGCAGCGCCTATCCGATCGAGGGTCGGCTG
The DNA here is from genome assembly GCA_023266575.1 of Sphingobium sp. Lineage (GTDB taxonomy): Bacteria > Pseudomonadota > Alphaproteobacteria > Sphingomonadales > Sphingomonadaceae > Sphingobium. The sequence goes on along the minus strand of JAHFPV010000002.1, from coordinate 54,898 downwards.
CAATTTTCCGAAGTGTCGGTCGATCCGACGTCGGGCGCGGTAACGCTGCGGGCGTCCTTCGCCAATCCCGACGGCCTGTTGCTGCCGGGCATGTATGTCCGTGCGAAAATGATCGAGGGCCAGCGGACCCAGGCCATCCTGGCACCGCAACAGGGCATCAGCCGCGACGCGCGTGGCCGCGCGACCGCCATGGTCGTGGGCAAGGATAATAAGGCGGAAATGCGCCAGGTGACCGTGGATCGTGCGGTTGGTGACAAGTGGATCGTCACAAGCGGCCTGAAGGCGGGCGACCGGCTGATCGTCGAAGGACTGGTCAATCTGCGCCCCGGCACGGTGGTCAAGCCCGGTGCGCCGCAGCAGGTTACCGCCTCCACGGGCGGGGCGCAGTAAATCATGGCCCGCTATTTTATCGACCGGCCCATCTTCGCATGGGTCATCGCCATCGTCATCATGCTGGCGGGGCTGCTCGCCATGCGGATGCTGCCCGTCGCGCAATTTCCTGAAATCGCGCCGCCCACCGTCAGCATCGGCACCAGCTATCCGGGCGCCAACGCCCAGACGCTGGAAAGCACAACGACCCAGATTATCGAGCAGCAGCTCAAGGGCATCGACAATCTGCGCTATTTTTCGTCGACCAGCGACAGCGCGGGCAATCTGACCATCACCCTGACGTTCGAGCAGGGCACTGACGCCGACATCGCGCAGGTGCAGGTCCAGAACAAGCTGTCTCAGGCCACGCCGCTGTTGCCGCAGGAAGTGCAGCAACAGGGGCTGCGCGTTACCAAATCAACCGCCAGTTTTCTGATGGTGATGGCGGTCTATGCCGATGACGGCATCCATGATCAGCAGGATGCAGGCGATTTCGTGGCGTCATCGCTGCAAGACCCGATCAGCCGTATCAGTGGTGTGGGCGATACCCAGTTGCTGGGTGCGCAATATGCGATGCGGGTGTGGCTGGACCCTTATAAGATGGCCAATCTGGGCGTCACCACCGGCGACGTAAAGGCCGCGATCCAGGCGCAAAATGCGCAGGTCTCGGCGGGTCAGGTCGGTGGCACGCCATCGCCCAAGGGCCAGGCGCTCAACGCCACCGTCACCGCCCAGTCGCGGTTGCGGACGCCTGAGGAATTTCGCGCCATCCGCCTGCGCAGCAACGGTGACGGTTCAGTCGTCCTGTTGTCCGACGTTGCGCGGGTTGAGCTGGGTTCGGAAAATTACAGCTTCGGCGCCAAGTTCAACGGCCATCCGGCCGCCGGTTTCGGCATCAAGCTGGCACCAGGTGCCAATGCACTGGATACCGTCACCAACGTGAAGGCGCAGATGGCTGCGCTGTCCAAGAATTTCCCGACCTGGGTCAAATATGACTTCCCGGTCGACAATTCGACCTTCGTGAAATTGTCGGTCGAACAGGTGATCCACACGCTGGTCGAAGCGGTGTTGCTGGTATTCGTCGTGATGTTCCTGTTCCTCCAGAACTGGCGTGCGACCCTGATCCCCACCATCGCCGTGCCGGTTGTGCTGCTGGGAACGCTGGCAATCCTGCATGTCGCGGGGTTCACCATCAACACGCTGACATTGTTCGGCATGGTGCTGGCGATCGGTCTGCTGGTCGACGATGCCATTGTTGTGGTGGAGAATGTCGAGCGGCTGATTCAGGACGAAGGGCTTAGTCCCAAGGAAGCCGCGAAAAAGTCGATGGACGAGATCAGCGGCGCGCTGATCGGCATCGGGCTTGTCCTGTCGGCGGTGTTCCTGCCGATGGCTTTCTTCGGTGGTTCGACCGGCGTTATCTTCCGCCAGTTTTCGATCACCATCGTCTCCTCAATGATCCTGTCGGTGCTGGTGGCGCTGGTCCTGACGCCCGCTTTGTGCGCCACGATCCTGAAGCCAGCCAAGCATGATCATGCCACGCAGAAGGGCTTTTTCGGCTGGTTCAACCGGACGTTCGACAAGGGCGTGGTGCGGTATGGGCAGGGTGTGGAGAAGGTCGAGCGGCGCTGGGGCCGGACCATGCTGGTCTTTGGCCTGGTCACGGTCGGCATGGCGGTCATCTTCCTGCGGCTGCCCAGCGGTTTCCTGCCCGAAGAGGATCAGGGGCGCATCATCAACCAGGTCTCGCTGCCATCGGGCGCGACGATCGAGGAGACCGAGCGGACGCTCGACCGGGTGCGCGACTATTATCTGAAGGACGAGTCCAAGAATGTCGCGGCGGTATTCACCATTTCCGGCTTCGGCTTCGTCGGGCAGGGGCAGAATGTCGGCATCGCCTTTGTGCGGATGAAGGATTGGAAGCTGCGCAAGGGGCATGACAATAGCGTCATGGCCGTGGCGCAGCGCGCCAACGCCGCCCTGCACAAAATCTCGTCCGCTATGGTGATCGCCTTCGTGCCGCCCGCCGTGCAGGAACTGGGCAATGCGTCGGGTTTCGACTTCCAGCTGCTGGATCAGGGCAATGTCGGCCATGAAAAGCTGCTGGAGGCGCGCAATCAGTTGCTCGGCATGGCTATGGCCGACAAGCGATTGGCGCAGGTGCGGCCCAATGGCCTGGAGGACAGCGCGCAATTGAAGCTGACCGTCGATCAGGCGGCGGCAGGCGCACTGGGCATTGCCCAGGCGGACGTCAACGACACGATCAGCACCAATCTGGGCAGCAGTTACGTCAATGATTTCATTGACCGCGACCGGGTGAAAAAGGTGTTCGTGCAGGCGGATGCACCGTTCCGCACGACGCCCGATTCCATCGGCGCGCTGCATGTCCGGGGCAGTAGCGGTGTCATGGCGCCATTGTCGGCCTTTGCCACGACGGAATGGACCCAGGGTCCGGCGCGGCTGGAACGGTTCAACGGCGTGCCGTCGATGAACATTCAGGGCGCGCCTGCACCGGGCGTTTCGAGCGGCGACGCGATGCAGGCGATGGAGGAATATGCCGCCAAATTGCCTGCTGGCATCGGCTATAGCTGGAACGGCATTTCCTATGAGGAACGCACGTCCGGCGGGCAGGCACCCTATGTCTATGCGCTGTCGATGCTGATCGTGTTCCTGTGCCTTGCTGCGCTCTACGAAAGCTGGTCGGTGCCGATCGCGGTGCTGCTGGTGGTGCCACTGGGCGTGCTGGGCGCGGTGATCGCGGCGACGCTGGCGGGGCTGAACAATGACATCTACCTCCAGGTCGGCCTGATCACCACGATCGGCGTGTCGGCGAAGAATGCGATCCTGATCGTGGAATTTGCCGAGGAGAAGATGCGCGAGGGCATGTCGCCCGCGGCGGCGGCGCTGGAAGCGGGCAAGCTGCGGTTGCGGCCGATCCTGATGACCAGCTTCGCCTTCATATTCGGCGTGCTGCCGCTGGCGGTATCGTCCGGGGCAGGGGCCGGTGGCCAGAATGCGATCGGCTGGGCCGTGGTCGGCGGGATGCTGTCGGCGACCGTGCTGGCCATCTTCTTCGTGCCGGTATTCTTCACCGTGGTGAAGCGGCTGTTCCGTGAACATAAGACCCATGATGCGGCCGATGAGCAGGCGAGCCCTGCTGCGCCGCAGGAGGCATAAGAGATGCGTAATATCAAGGCGCTGGGCGCCATCACCCTGTCGCTGACGCTGGCCGCCTGCGACATGGCCCCCAAATATGTGCGGCCCGTATTGCCGGTGCCAGCGACCAGTCCGCAGGGACCGGCCTATGGCGCGGCGGACGGGGCGGCGATCGTTCCGGCCGACACGGCATGGCGCGATTTCTTTACCGACGCCCGGCTGGCGCGGGTGATCGAAACGGCGCTCGCCAATAATCGCGACCTGCGTGTCGCGCTGGCCAATGTCGAGCAGGCGCGGGCGCAATATAAGGTGCAGCGGGCCGACCTGTTGCCGAGGGTGGCGGCAGGCGGTAGCGCAACCTATCAGGATACGCCTTTCTCGCAGGTCGGATCGGGCCGGACGGATCTGTATCAGGCGCAGGTCGGGATATCGGCCTGGGAAATCGACCTGTTCGGGCGGGTCCGCAACCTGAGCAAGGCGGCGCAGGAGCAATATTTCGCCAGCGTCGAAACGCGCAACGCGGCGCAGACCGCGCTGATTGCGGAGGTGGCCAATGCCTGGCTGACCATGGCGGCGGATCAGGAACGCTTGCGCATCGCCCGCGATCTGGAAAGCGCGTTCGGCAAGACGCTGGAGCTGAACCGTGCGCGCTTTGCCAAGGGGATCGCGTCCGAACTGGAAGTGCGGCAGGCGCAGACGAGCTATGATGCAGCGCGATCGACCATTGCCGAGACGCTGACTTTGGTGGCGCAGGACCAGAATGCGCTCAACCTGCTGGCGGGTACGACGGTTGCGGCGAGCGACCTGCCCGACGCTTTGCCACCTGCCGGAGCGACGATCGACAATCTGCCCGCTGGCATAACGTCGGACATATTGTTGCGGCGGCCCGATATTGCGGCGGCGGAGCATCAGCTGCGCAGCGCCAACGCCAATATCGGCGCGGCGCGGGCGGCGTTCTTCCCCAATATCTCGCTGACCGCCGCGTTCGGATCGCTGAGCCTTGGCCTCTCCAACCTGTTCGGGTCGGGCAGCCAATTCTGGTCGGTCGCGCCGTCGGCATCGCTGCCGATCTTCGACTTCGGCAAGAATAAGGGCAATCTGGCCTATGCCAAGGCGACCTATGACGCGATGCTGGCGACCTATGAAAAGAGCGTCCAGACCGGTTTCCGCGAAGTAGCCGATGCGCTGGCGCGGCGCGGGACGATGAGCCAGCAATTGGAGGCGCAGACGTCGCAGCGCGATGCGGCGCGGGTCGCCTATACGCTGTCGGACGCCCGTTTTCGCGCCGGGGTCGATCCCTTCCTGACGACGCTGGATTCGCAGCGGGCGCTGTCCACGGCGGAGCAAAGCCTGCTGGCGACGCGGCTGACCCGTGCGACCAATATGGTCGAACTGTATCGGGCGATGGGTGGCGGGCTGAAATAAGACGGCTTTGATCGCAAGGGGCGGGAGGCGTGCCGTCCCGTCCCTTGCTACATATGGCAGGACCGATAGAGAGACTGTTCGATGCCCCTTGCCACGACCCTGTTTCCCTCGCCCGTCGGCATATTGACGCTGGTAGCCAGCGACGCCGGGCTGGTGGCTGTCCTGTGGGAGGAGGATGATCCCGCGCGGGTCAAGCTGCCAGCAACGCAGGATGACGCGGATCATCCGGTGCTGCGCCAGACCGCCGCGCAACTGGCGGATTATTTCGCTGGAGCGCGCCGGCAGTTCGACCTGCCGCTCGATTTCCGGGGGACGGCGTTCCAGCAACGGGTCTGGGCCGCGCTGCTGGCGATCCCGTTCGGGGAAACGCGCAGCTATGGCGCGATTGCCTGCGCGATCGGCCAGTCGACCGCTTCGCGCGCCGTAGGGGCCGCCAATGGCCGCAATCCGATCTCGATCATTGCGCCCTGCCACCGGGTGGTGGGCAGCAACGGCGCGCTGACCGGTTTTGCAGGCGGACTGGCGGCCAAGACATGGCTGATCGATCATGAGCGGCAAGTGAAGGGGGATGCCCGGCCATAGGCGGTTGCGCCGATCGGGCGACCGGCCTAGGCTGGATGACGTAAGGAGTCATCGAAATGAAGCAGCGTAACCGCTGAAGCGGCACGACAATAGTTGCGGAGGTATCCGCCCTTCTGGCTCTGTTTCGAGATCATCATGCACAAATTGAATAAGAAGATTTGCGTCGTCACCGGCGCTGCGCGCGGCATTGGCCATGCGATTGCGGCGCGTTTCCATGACGAGGGCGCGACCGTCATTCTGACCGATATTGACGAGTCGGCGGGCGCAGCGGCGGCGGCGGAAATCGGATGCCGCTTCATCGCGCTCGACGTGCGGGAGGAAGCGGACTGGGCGCGTCTTGCTGACGCTGTCCCGACGATCGACGTCATGGTCAATAATGCGGGCGTGACCGGGTTCGAGCATGGCCGGGTCGCCCATGATCCAGAACATACGACGCTGGCAGACTGGCAGGCTGTCCACCGGATCAACCTGGACGGCACATTTCTGGGGTGCCGCTATGCAATCGGCGCGATGAAGGCGCGCGGCACCGGATCTATCATCAACATGTCGTCGCGATCGGGGCTGGTGGGCATTCCGCTGGCCGCCGCCTATGCCTCGTCCAAGGCGGCGATCCGCAACCATAGCAAGTCGGTGGCGCTCTATTGCGCGCAGCAGGGCTGGCGCATCCGCTGCAACTCGATCCATCCCGCCGCGATCCTGACGCCGATGTGGGAAACCATGATCGGCGATGGCCCGGATCGGGACGCCAGGATGGCCGCGATGGTGGCCGACACGCCGCTCAAGCGGTTCGGCACGCCCGATGAGGTCGCGACGATTGCGGTGATGCTGGCGTCGGACGAAGCGACCTATATGACCGGGACGGAGGTCAATATCGACGGTGGCCTGCTGGCCGGTTCCGCGGCGGCACCCGGCTGATCGGGACGCCATGTTGACGTCTTGATGGATTGTCCTGCGCCATCGTTGCGCGCTTGCATCGCTGGACAGGATCGGGGCACAAGGGCGGCAATGTCCCTTTCCCAACCCGCTGTGACAGCCCGTCCCGATCCATCGCCGCCTTCGACCGCGTCGACATTTCGCATCGACATCTGGCGCAGCCTTGGTGATCGGCGAATCGTGTGCCGGGTCGATGCCGGGCCGGGGGTGACGGCGCTGTCCGGCCCGTCGGGGGTGGGCAAGACGACGATACTCAACATGGTCGCCGGACTGTTGCGGCCCGATGGCGGGCATATTCATGTGCAGGACGTGCCACTGTTCGACGGCGCGCTGGGCATCGATGTGGCACCCGAACATCGGCGTCTGGGCTATATCTTTCAGGATGCCCGGCTTTTCCCGCACCTGCGGGTACGCGGCAACCTGCTCTACGGTATCCGCCACTTGCCCGATGCGGCGGATGCGCTGGAGGAAATGGCCCGCTTCCTTGGCATTGCATCGCTGCTCGATCGCTGGCCATCGACCCTGTCCATGGGGGAGGCGCAGCGGGTGGCGATTGGCCGGGCCTTGCTGACGCGCCCGTCCTGCCTGTTGATGGATGAGCCGCTGGCGTCGATCGACCGCGCACGGCGCGCTGACATATTGCAGCTGGTCGAACGGTTGCGGGACGAAGTGGGCGTGCCGATCCTGTATGTCACCCATGATCTGGCGGAGGCGGAACGCCTGTCCGCCCATATCGTCCAGATGGATTTCGAATGATGGCTGCCAGTCAGGCCATGGACAGGAAGATGCCGTGATGCTTGACCTGCCGCCCGATTACTGGCCGATTATCGCCCTGTCGCTCAAGGTCAGCGCGGTTGCGGTCGGGGCGATGCTGCCGATTGCGTTCGCGCTGGCCTGGATATTGGTGCGATGGCAGTTTCCCGGCAGGATGTTGCTCGACGCGCTGGTATATCTGCCGCTGGTGGTGCCGCCGGTCGTCACCGGCTGGCTGCTGTTGCTGCTGTTCGGCGCGAATGGTCCGGTCGGGCGCTGGCTGGCGGACTGGTTTGGCATCACCCTGCTGTTCCGTTGGACCGGCGCAGCCCTTGCCGCCGGGATCATGGCCATGCCGCTGATGGTGCGGGCGATCCGCCTCTCGATCGAGTCGGTGGACAGACGACTGGAAGGCGCGGCACGGACACTGGGCGCGGGGCCGCTGCGGGTGTTCCTGACCATTTCCCTTCCCCTGTCCCTGCCCGGTGTGCTGGCGGGCGTGATATTGGGCTTTGCCCGGTCGATCGGCGAATTTGGCGCGACCATCACCTTTGTGTCCGACATTCCCGGCGAAACCCGCACGCTGCCGATCGCCATCTATGCGGCGCTGCAAGCCCCCGGCGCGGAAGCCGTGGTCACCCGCCTTGCCATCGCGTCGATCCTGTTGTCGCTGACCGCGCTGCTATTGTCCGAAATGCTGGCCCGGCGCATGGGGGCAGGGGTCAGAAGCTATCGGGCATGAGACGCCCGTGTTCAGGGAAAGCGGTTTGATTGCGAGGTTATGGTGCACCCAAGTGGATTCGAACCACTGGCCTTTGCCTTCGGAGGGCAACGCTCTATCCAGCTGAGCTATGGGTGCGTGACGCTGGCCGGTAAGCCGTGTCAGACAGGCCGCTTAGCAAAGGCCGTTCGTCCGCGCCAGCGGCAAAATCGCCGCCGGGCCATCTTATTTCGGCGCTTTCTGCATCGGCTGGAATTTGCCCAGGCCGCAGCTGGCACCCGGTTGCAGGCCGGGGCCATTGTTCCACAGCACGGTGATGATATCGACCGAGCAGAGCTGCGATAGGCTGGTGCGGTAGGAAAAGCGCTTCTCAAATCCCAGGCTGGGGCAGCTGTTGGGAAGGGTGTTGCGGTAGATTTTATTGCCGTTCATGATGAAGTCGATGGTGCGGTCATCGCGCACATTGGTTGAGCGGATCGACGTCAGCGGGACGCAGTCGAGCGCCTTGCCGCCGGTCGGCACATAGGGGTCGGGCGCGGTCTTGGCGATGGCGGGGGTGACGGCGCAGGCCAGCGCGAGACCCAAAGCGAGACGGACGGACATGCTTTCTCTCCTTCGATTGCGTTTGAACGAATCGACGTCGCAGGACGATGAAACCCGTCTCTAGCCGAGCGGGTCTGAACCGGGGAAGAACGGTGCGATTTTAGGCGGGCGGCGGGGTCTTGGGCTTGAAGCGGCACAGGTCGGCGACCGGGCAGCGCCAGCATTCGGGTTTGCGCGCCTTGCAGATGTAGCGACCGTGCAGGATCAGCCAGTGATGAGCGTCGCGGCGGAAGGGCTGGGGGACGCGCTTGTCGAGTTTTGTTTCCACAGCCAGCACCGTCTTGCCGGGGGCCAGCCCGGTGCGGTTGCCCACGCGGAAGATGTGGGTGTCGACCGCGAACGTCTCCTGCCCGAAGGCGGTGTTGACGACGACATTGGCGGTCTTGCGCCCGACGCCGGGCAGGGTGGTCAGCGTGTCGCGATCCTGCGGCACTTCCCCGCCGAAATCGCGCACCAATATGTCCGACAGGGCGATGACATTCTTCGCCTTGGTATTGAACAGGCCGATGGTGCGGATATGGGTTTTGAGGCCTTCCTCGCCAAGGTCCAACATCTGCTGGGGCGTCGTCACGTCCATGAACAGGGCGCGGGTCGCCTTGTTGACGCCGACGTCCGTGGCTTGGGCCGAGAGCGTGACCGCGACCAGCAGCTGATAGGGATTGCCATAGGCCAGCTCCGTCACCGGCGCGGGATTCGCTTCGGTCAGGCGGCTGAAAAAGTCGAAGATCTGGGCCTTGTTCATGGGCGTCAGAGACCCAGCACGCCCTTCATGTCGTAACGCCCGACGCTCTGGCCGATCAGCCATTGCGCGCCTTTGACCGCGCCGCGCGCGAAGATGGCGCGGTTTTCGGCGCGGTGGCCGATTTCGATCCGTTCGCCTTCAGCCGCGAAGATGACCTGATGGTCGCCCGCGACTGATCCGCCACGTAGGCTCGCAAAGCCGATCGCGCCCTGCGCTCGTGCGCCGGTGATGCCGTCGCGGCCGCGTTCGCTATGGTCGGCGAGCGTGATGCCGCGTCCACGCGCGGCGGCCTCGCCCAGCAGCAGGGCGGTGCCGGAAGGGGCATCGACCTTGTGCCGGTGGTGCATCTCGACAATCTCGATATCCCAGTCGTCGCCAAGGCCCGCTGCGGCCTGTTCCACCAGTGCGGCGAGCAGGTTGACGCCGAGCGAGGTGTTGCCGGTCTGGAGGATGGGGATCATCGCGGCGGCTTCGTCGACCAGGGCGTGATGGACGGCTTCAAGGCCGGTGGTGCCGATCAGGATCGGCTTGTTGGCGGCAATGCAGACATCGAGATGGACAGAGAGGGCGCCGGGGACGGAGAAGTCGATCAGCACGTCGCTGCGCTGCGCCAGTTCCAGCGGATCGGTGGTGATGGCGATGCCCGGTGCGATCTCGCCGATGCCGTCGCGGTCGGTGCCGCCCGCTATGCCAAGGCCTGCGTCCGCCGCGACCTGCGCGATGGCGCGGCCCATCCGGCCTGCGGCCCCGAAAATCCCGATAGTCGTCATGATCGCCCCGTTCGCACTATGTCGGATTGGCCGATGCCAGAGCGGCGGGGCTTTGTCATTATCGTTCAATAGCTTTCGCCGCCGCAGGCGATGCGCCCGGTGCCGCGATTGTCGACCGAGCAGGCGGCCTTGCCGTTGACGGTGACGTCGCCGGAGCCGGTGGCGGTGATCCTGGCCGTGACATCGGCGGTCAGGGCGATGCTGCCCGGCCCGTCATTGGCAAGGGTCGCCTGTCGCGCGCGCAGGGCGTCGCCCGCGACCGCGCCCGGACCGGACACGCGGATATTGGCGATGCCGGTTCGCCCGGTCAGGGTCGCGCGGCCACCGCCCGCCAGCGACAGATCGAGCTGGTCGAGGTCGATCGCCGCCACACTCACATCGCCATTGCCGCCCAGCACGATATCCCCGCTCAGCCCCTTCATCCGGCTGACCGCGACCGATCCGCCGCCGGTCAGGACGATGCGGGAAAGATCGCCGGTGGAGAGGCGCAGGGTCGCCGTGCCGCCGCTTTTCTCGCCGGGCCGCGGTCGGATCATGGTGATGGTCAGCAGGCGACCGGAGACATTGACGTTCAGCCGGTCGAGCAGCGCCTGATGCCCCTCCGCGCGGGCCGATGCGCCTGCGCCGGTGGTGACGATCACGCTGACCGGTGCGTCGAGCCGGATCGCGTCGAAGCTGGTGATGGTATAGCCGCGCGTTGCCGCCGGTGCGGGCGTCGCGATCAGGAGTGCCGCGCCGATCAGGGCGCGCAGCGCGCCTCGCCCGGTCCTGTGCCACTGGTCGTACATTGCGCCTTGCCCTTCACCGTCACGTCGCCCGGCCCCATGATGCTGATAGCGACCGCGCCGTCCGACGCAAAGGCAATGTCACCCACACCCAGGATCGACACGTCGGCCTTGCCCAGTTTGAGGCCGTCCGCGTCGATATCGCCCGCGCCGGTGATGGCGAGTTTGCCTTCATCAGCTGTGCCGGAAATCTTGACCGACCCTGCGCCGGTGATGTCGGTTTTCAGGCTGCGCAATTTGACCGCGCCAATGTCGAAATCGCCAGCGCCGGTGAGCGAGAGGTCGAGCGTGTCGCCCTCCGCCCGGTCGAGCGTGAAATCGCCCGCGCCGGTCAAGGCAGCGGCGCGGATGGCGGGCATGGTGACGCGGATGGTCGCGCCCTCATTATCGTCCTTGCGGCCCCAACTCCAGTTGCCGTTCGACTTGCGGCCGATGACCAGCCGGTCGCCCTTGACCATGATGTCGAGCTGTTCGATCGCCTTGGGATCACCCTCTGCCTTGACGGAATAGCTGTCGCCGATCGTCACGGCGACATCGTCCGGGCCGGTGGCGTCGATCGCGGTGAAATTTTTGAGCGTCGACCAGTCCTGCGTCGCGCTGGTATTGGATGCGCGCGCGCTATCATCGGCGTGGCGCGAGCAGGCAGTGGTCGAGAGGGCGAGTCCGGCGACGAGCAGGGCGGACAAAGTCGGGGAATGGGGCATCATCATCTCCATACTGTATTGTCATGTTAATACACGTTCGGGGTGGTGGTTCCAAGCCCCCTTGTTCGTCGGACAGGATCGGGCAAGATAGAGATGAGTTTAGAGCGGAGTAGCATGAGCATGCGCGGCCTTTCCTTCGGCATATCCCTGATCGCGTTGATGGTCGGCAGCACCGCGCTGGCCGAGGCGGAAGGGGAGGCTGAGGGGGACAGGGGCGCGCGCTGGTGGGCGCATGTCGAGGCGCTGGCGAGCGACGCGATGCAGGGGCGCGGCACCGGGACGCCCGGCTATGACAAGGCGGCGGCCTATGTGATCGGCCAGTTTCAGGCGATGGGGCTGAAACCGGCGGGAACGCAGGGCTATCGCCAGCCGGTCGCCTTTGTCGAGCAGCGGATCGTGTCGGACAAGTCCAGCGCGGCGCTGACGGGTCCGCAGGGGGTGGTGCCGTTGGCAGTGCCGGGCGACCTGATCTTTGGCGGCGGGGGCGGGCCGGTGCCTGAAAGCATCGACGCGCCCCTGGTGTTTGCGGGCTATGGCCTGCATCTGCCCGAAGCGGGGCATGATGATTTTGCCGGGCTGGACCTGAAGGGCAAGATCGTCGTCGTGCTGTCCGGTGGTCCGGCGAGCCTGTCGGGCGCGCTCAAATCCCATGCGCGGTCGGAACGGTCGCACTGGCTGGCGGAGCAGGGCGCGCTGGGGCTGATTACTTTGGTGACGCCCAAGCAGGTGGAGATTCCCTGGGACCGGCGGATCGCCCTGTCGGGCGCGCCCGCGCTTTATTATAGCGATGTCAGTTTGCGGGATACGCAGACGCCGTTTCTGGGGGCGCAGATGGACCCGGCCAAGTCGGATCTGCTGTTTGCCGGGTCTGGGCAGGATTTCGGCGCGATTGCGGCGGCGGCGGATGCGTCTGCGCCGGTCGCATCCTTTCCGTTAGCAGTGCGACTGAAGGCGCAGGTGAGTGCGACGCGGGCCGAATTGTCATCGCCCAATCTGGTGGCTGTGCTGCCCGGCAGCGATCCCAAGCTGCGGCATGACTATGTCGTGCTGTCGGCGCATCTGGACGGCTATGGCGTCGGCACGCCGATCAAGGGGGACGCCATTTATAATGGCGCGTTCGACAATGCGTCGGGGGTCGCCAGCCTGTTGGAGATTGGTCGCGCGCTCAAAGCCAGCAAGGTGAAGCCCAAACGGTCGATCCTGTTCGCCATCGTTACGGCGGAGGAGAAGGGGTTGCTGGGCGCCCGCTATTTTGCGCGCCGCCCGACCGTGCCGCAGAAAAGCATCGTCGCCGACCTGAATTTCGACATGGCGCTGCCGATCTTCCCGCTGACCAGCGTGACCCCGATCGGCTATGATCAAAGCTCGCTGGGCAAGGATGCCGAGGCGGTGAGCGCGGCGATGAACCTGCCCATCACCCCCGATCCCTTCCCCGACCGCAACGTGTTCATCCGGTCGGACCAATATGCCTTCATCCGCGAAGGCATACCGGCGCTGTTCTTCAAATATGGATTCAAGGCCGGGACGCCCGAAGCGGCCACCGAAAAGGCGTGGCGGGCGAATATCTACCATTCGCCCTTCGACGATCTGAACCAGCCGGTGATGCCCGCAGAGAGCGCGAAGCTCAACGACTATGTGACGGCGGTGACGCTGAGGGTGGCCAATGGCGCGGCGCGGCCAAGCTGGAATGGGGACAGTTTCTTTCGGCGGTTTGCGAAGTAGCGGAGGTCAGGGCGTCGGCTGCTCATAAAGTTCGAGCGGCAGCCCGTCAGGGTCGGTGAAGAAAGTGAAGCGCTGGCCGGTATATTCATCGATCCGGATCGGTTCGCACGCGACCCCGGCGGCGTCGAGCCGCGCTACCTCCGCATCGATATTGGCGATGGTGAAGGCAAGGTGTCGCAGGCCGCAGGCTTCCGGGCGGCTTATGCGGGCAGGCGGGTTGGGGAAGGAAAATAGTTCGATCTGGGTATTGCCCGCGTCCAGATCGCACTTCCACGACTGGCGTTCGGCGCGCCAGACTTCGCGGATCACCGGCAACTGCAATATGTCGCGGTAAAAGGCGCGAGAGCGGGCATAGTCGGAACAGATGATGGCTATGTGATGGACGGTGCGCATGGGCGGCTTCTAGGATATCGGCAGGATCGTGGGAATGGGGGACCGGATTGGATAGTCCCTATTCTTTCCGCGCTGAGGAGCGGGACGTCCCCTGTTTGATCACTCTTGCTTGATCCCCCGCTCGACCGCGCCTAGACCCGCGCCATGAGCCAATCTTCCTATCCGGCGCTGCGGATGCGGCGCGTGCGGGCTTCGGCGTGGAGCCGGGCGATGTTTGCGGAAAATCGCCTGTCACCCAGCGATTTCATCTGGCCCTTGTTCGTGACCGAGGGGGATCATGTCGAGGAGCCGATCGCGGCGCTGCCCGGCGTGTCGCGATGGTCGGTGGATGGCATCGTCGCGCGGGCGCGGGATGCGCGGGATGCCGGGATTCCCTGTCTGGCGCTGTTTCCCAATACGCAGGCCGAGCGGCGCAGCGATGATGGGGCGGAGGCGCTCAATCCCGACAATCTGATGTGCCGGGCGATCCGGGCGATCAAGGATGCGGTGCCGGATATCGGCGTGCTGACTGATGTGGCGCTGGACCCCTATACGGCGCACGGGCAGGACGGGCTGCTGGACGACACCGGCTATGTTCTCAACGATGCGACCGTCGATGTGCTGATCGGCCAGTCGCTCAACCAGGCGGCGGCGGGGGCGGACATCATTGCGCCCAGCGACATGATGGACGGGCGGGTCGGCGCGATCCGCGCGGCGCTGGAGGCGGACGGCCATGCCAATGTCCAGATCATGTCCTATGCCGCAAAATATGCGAGCGCCTTTTACGGGCCGTTCCGCGATGCGGTGGGATCGCGCGGGTTGTTGAAGGGCGACAAGAAAAATTACCAGATGGACCCGGCCAACGGGCAAGAAGCATTGCGCGAGGTGGCGTTGGACCTGGCCGAGGGCGCGGACAGCGTGATGGTGAAGCCGGGGCTGCCCTATCTCGACATCATCCGCCGGGTTAAGGAGCAGTTTGCGGTGCCGGTGTTCGCCTATCAGGTGTCGGGCGAATATGCGATGATCGAACATGCCGCTGCCGCTGGCGCGGGGGACCGCGACGCGCTGGTGCTGGAGACGCTGATGGCGTTCAAGCGGGCGGGTTGTTCGGGCGTGCTGACCTACCATGCGCTGCACGCGGCGCGGCTGCTGGGGGCGTGAGATGAGTGACTATCCGGGCGTCAGCCTCATTCCGTTCAAGGGCAAGGCGCCGGTTATCCACCCCAGCGCCTTCATCGCGCCGGGATGCCGGATCATCGGCGATGTCGAGATCGGCGAGGATGCGAGCATCTGGTATAATTGCGTCATCCGCGCGGACGTGAACCAGATACGGATCGGCGCGCGCAGCAATGTGCAGGATGGCACGGTGATCCATTGCGACAGCCCCGGCGACGGGATCGACCGGCCGCTGGAAGGGTGGCCGACGATCATCGGGGATGATGTGCTGATCGGCCATATGGCGATGGTGCATGGTTGCACGCTGGAGGACCGGGCCTTTGTGGGGCTGGGCGCGATCGTCATGGATGGCTGCGTGATCGAGAGTGACGGGATGCTGGCGGCGGGTGCCTTGCTCTCGCCGGGTAAGCGACTGCCGGGGCGGCAGCTTTGGGCGGGGCGACCGGCCAAATATATGCGCGACCTGTCCGATGAGATGGTGAAGAAGGTGAGGGGTGGCGCGGCGCGTTATGTCGATTATGCGCGGGCGCATAAGGCGGCAGTGGACGCGGTTTAGGGCGCGATAACTTTACCGTTACCCGTTCGTTTCGAGCGAAGTCGAGAAACCTCCGCGCGACGTTTCTCGACTTCGCTCGAAACGAACGGAGTGGGGTTTATTCCGCCCTAAGGCTGGGCCAGCTGGCCCTTGAGCGCGTCGATGCGGTCATTCTGGTTGTCGACGATGGCGAGGGCGGCGGTGCGGGCGGTGTCGAGGGCGTCGAGGCCGCCATTTTCCTTGCCATCGGCGATGGCGCTGGTGCGATCGACATAGAGGGTGTCGAGGCTGGCGAGGGCGGAGACGCTGTCGTTGCGGGCGGTTTCCAGCGCGCTGATGGCGACCTGCGCGGCGACCCAGGCGTCGCTGGATACCGACGATCCCGACGCGGCGCGGGCGGCTTTTTCAGCCGCGGCGTAGGCAGCGTCGAAGCCGGTGCGGCCGGTTTCCGACTGGGCGGTGAAGCGGCTGATCTGCGCGGCCAGTTTGGCGTCTGCGGCGACAGGGGCCGGGGGCGGGGTAGCTTCGGCGACCGGGGCGCTCTCGATCGGGCGCTTGGCGAGCGAGGGATAGCTCAGCTGCGCGCCGGTGCAGCCGGACAGGAGCAGGGCGAGATAGGGGAGCAGCCGACGGGTCATCATGGCGTTCCATCTAGGGCGCGATGTGGCGGGGCGCAATGGCCCCGCCCTACGTCATCCGCCCACTTTTATCCGCGCGGGAGGGCGGCGGCGGCGCGGGCCAGTTCTTCGATCTTTGCGCCATCGACCGGTCCCTTTGGTACGACCCAGCTGCCGCCGACGCATTTGATGAAGGGTTGGGCCAGCCATTCCGGGGCGCTTTTGAGCGTGATGCCGCCGGTGGGGCAGAAGCGGGCGGTGTGGAGCGGTGCGGCGAGGGCTTTGAGCGCTGGCAGGCCGCCCGATGTTTCGGCGGGGAAGAATTTGAAATGGGTCAGGCCCATGTCCATGCCGCGCATGATGTCGCCCGCCGTGGCGGTGCCGGGCAGGAAGGGGATTTTGGCGGCGATCGCGGCCTTGCCCAGCGGCTTGGTGAGGCCGGGGCTGACGATGAAGCGCGCACCTGCCTCCATCGCGGCGTCGAGCTGTTCGGGGTTTAGGACGGTGCCTGCGCCGACGACCGCTCCTTCGACCTGGCTCATTTCCCGGATCACATCAAGCGCGGCGGGGGTGCGCAGCGTGACTTCGAGCGCGGGCAGGCCACCGGCGACAAGGGCGCGGGCGATGGTGAGGGCGTCCTCGACCCGGTCGACCACCAGCACCGGGATTACCGGGGCGAGGCCCATCACTTTTTCGACGGTCAATTTGCTCATGTTCATTGCTCCCTAAAGGCGGCGGCGGCCCCGAACAGGCCGATTTCATCATGGATGGCCATACGGATCGGGACGGAGGCCATCAGGCTTTCGAACCGGCCCTTGGCCTTGAAACGGGTGTGGAAGCCGCTGTGCGGCAGGAAGTCGCGCATCCGCTGGGTCAGGCCACCGGCCAGCACCACGGCATGGGGACCATGGGCGAGCGCGAGGTCGCCCGCGACCGATCCGTAACAGAGGCAGAAGCGTTCGAGCGCGGCGCGGGCGAAGGGATCGCTATCCTCCAGCGCCGCCTGCCACAATTCGGGGTCCTCCATCAGCATGACGCGATCATGGCCGATGGTCGCCATCGCCTTGTAGATATAGTTGAGGCCGGGGCCGGACACGATCCGCTCGGTCGAGACGCGGAGGAATTTGTCGCGCAGATAGGCGAGGATTTTTTCCTCTAGGCTGTCGAGCGGGGCGAAGTCGAGATGGCCGCCTTCGGTCGCGATGACATGGGGATGGCCATTGTCATAGGCGATCATCGCGACGCCAAGGCCGGTGCCGGGGCCAAGGATGGTGACGCCGCCATCGCGGGGGAAGGGGCGGTCCTCGCCGAAGAGCAAAGGGAGATTTTCTTGCGGAAGGCGCGAGACGGCGTGGGCAACCGCCTCGAAATCATTGACCAGCTTGACGGTGCGGACGCCCAGATCGTCGGCCAGCGTATCGGCACGGACGACCCAGCTGGAGTTGGTCAGCTTGATGACTTCGCGACCGATGGCGGTGGCGAAAGCGATCGAGACGGCGTCGGGCAGGTCGCCTTCGCCACCTTTGGCTTCGTCTTCGGCAAAGGCGGCCCAGCAGGCTTGCAGGCTGGGATAGTCGGCGACCTTATATTTGCGCACGGTGCCGAGCGTCGGCACGCCGCGATCGTCGAGCGAGGCGCGCGCGAAGCGGGCGTTGGTGCCGCCAATGTCGGCGGCGATGATGTTGGTCATGGTCAGGCGCCTCAAAACATATTCTTATTGTCGTCTCCGCCAACGGTTGAAACCGCAAGGTCGGGAGATGGGTCCCCGCTTTCGCGGGGATGACGGAAGTTAGGGTTAAAGCTCGGCTTCCATGGCGGCGAGGATGGGGGAGGCGCCCTGTTCGGCCAGGTCGCTATGATGGCGGAACAGGGCGAAAAGTTCGCGACCGGTATCATAGGGCGGGGGCGGGGCGGCGGGGATGTCGCGGGCGTCCCAGATTGCGGCATCGACCAGCGCGTCGATGGTGCCGCTCTGGGCGCAGACCCGGACGAGATCGCCGTCGCGCAGCTTGCCGATGGGGCCGCCGCCCAGTGCTTCGGGCGAAAGGTGGATGGCGGCGGGGACTTTGCCGGATGCGCCGGACATGCGGCCATCGGTCACCAGTGCGACCTTGAAACCGCGATCCTGTAGCACGCCCAGTGCGGGCGTCAGCTTGTGCAGTTCGGGCATCCCGTTGGCCTTTGGTCCCTGGAAGCGGACGACGACGACGACGTCGCGTTCCAGTTCGCCCGCCTTGAAGGCGCGCAGGACGTCGTCCTGATCGTGGAATACGGCAGCCGGTGCCTCGATGGTCCAGAGGGCGGGATCGACGGCGCTGACCTTCATGACGCAGCGGCCCAGATTGCCCGCCAGCAGCTTCATGCCGCCATCGGCGCTGAACGGGTTGGACACGGGGCGGAGCATATTGTCGTCGCGCGAGGCGGGGACGTCGCGCCATTGCAGCGCGTCATTTTCCAGCACCGGTTCCTTGCCATAGTCAGTGAGGTCGCCGCGCGCGACGGTCATGATGTCGCGGTGGAGCAGCCCGCTGGCGAGCAGTTCGCGGATGATATAGCTCATGCCGCCAGCGGCGTGAAAATGGTTCACGTCGCCGGAGCCGTTGGGATAGACGCGGGCGAGCAGCGGGACAGCATCGGAGATTTCGGCGAAATCGGTCCAGTCGATGCTGATCCCGGCGGCGCGGGCGATGGCGGGCAGATGGATGGCGTGGTTGGTGGAGCCGCCGGTTGCCATCAGGCCGATGATGGCGTTGACGATCGCCTTTTCATCGACGCAGTGGCCGAGTGGACGATAATCATCGCCGTCCCAGCCGATGCTGGCGAGGCGGTGGGTGGCGGCGCGGGTGAGTTCCTGGCGCAGCTTCGTGCCGGGGTTGACGAAGGCGGCGGCGGGCATGTGGAGACCCATCACTTCCATCATCATCTGGTTGCTATTGGCGGTGCCATAGAAGGTGCAGGTGCCAGCGCCATGATAGCTGGCGCTTTCGGATTCGAGCAGTTCGTCCTTGCCCACTTTCCCTTCGGCATAAAGCTGGCGGATGCGGACCTTTTCCTTGTTGGCGAGGCCGGATGGCATCGGCCCGGCGGGGATCAGGATGGTCGGCAGATGGCCAAAGCGCAGCGCGCCCATCAGCAGGCCAGGCACGATCTTGTCGCAAATGCCAAGCAGGGCGACGCCTTCAAACATGGCGTGGGACAGGGAGATGGCGGTGGAGAGCGCGATCGTGTCGCGGCTGAAGAGCGAGAGGTCCATGCCCGCCTGCCCCTGGGTCACGCCGTCGCACATGGCGGGGACGCCGCCAGCAACCTGGGCGGTGGCGCCGACTTCGCGGGCGGCCAGCTTGATCGCTTCGGGATAGCGGCCATAGGGCTGATGCGCGGACAGCATGTCATTATAGGCGGTGACGATGCCGATATTCATCGCCGCGCCGGTGCGGATGACGGGCTTGTCCTCGCCACTGGCGGCAAAGGCGTGGGCGAGATTGCCGCAACTCAGCGACTCACGGTTGGTGCCTGCGTCCCGGCCCCGTTCGATGAGGTCGAGATAGTGGCGGCGGCTTTTGGCGCTGCGCGCGACGATGCGCTCCGTCACCTTGGCGATGGTGGGATGCAGTTCAGTCATGCCAGCTGGCTCCGTCACGTTCGATAAGGGCAATGGCCGAGGATGGACCCCAGTTGCCGGAAGAATAGGGGGCGGGCTTCATATTGGCCTCTTTCCACCCGTCGATGATCGAGTCTATAAACGCCCATTGCGCCTCCACCTCGTCGCGGCGGACGAACAGGGTGGCGTCGCCGGCCAGCAGGTCAAGGATCAGCCGTTCATAGGCGATGCGGCGGCGCTGCCCGGCAAAGGCGGCGGTGAGCGACACGTCGAGCGTCACTTCGTCCAGATGCACCTGCCGCTCAAGGCCCGGCCGTTTCGACATGATGGTCAGGCGGATATATTCTTCGGGCTGGAGGCGGATGACCAGCGTGTTGGATTCAAGCCCCGATCCGTGACCGTCGCGACCGAAGATGGAGTGGCGGACCGGCTTGAACTGGATCATGATTTCGGACTGGCGCGCGGGCATCCGCTTGCCGGTGCGCAGGTAGAAGGGAACGCCCTGCCAGCGCCAATTGTCGATATGCGCCTTGATCGCGACAAAGGTTTCGGTGGTCGATGGCTGGCCCAGTTCATCGGCATAGCCGGTGACGATTTTGCCGCCGACTGCGCCCGGCGTATATTGGCCGCGGACGCTGTGGGTCTTGACCGTTTCGGCGGTCATCGGGCGGAGCGAGCGCAAGGCCTTCACCTTCTCATCGCGCACAGACGTGGGGTCCATGCGGGCGGGCGGTTCCATCGCGATGATCGAGAGGATCTGGAGCATATGGTTCTGCACCATGTCGCGCAGCGCGCCGACCCCGTCATAATAAGAGACGCGGCCTTCCAGCCCCACGGTTTCGCCCACCGTGATCTGGACATGGTCGATGCCGGTGGCGTTCCACAAAGGCTCGAACATCAGATTGCCAAAGCGCAGCGCCAGCAGGTTCTGGACGGTTTCCTTGCCCAGATAATGGTCGACGCGGAAAATCTGATCTTCGGCAAAGAGCGCGCCGATGCCGTCATTGACCTGCTTGGAGGACGCCAGATCCTTGCCGATCGGCTTTTCCATCGCGATCCGGGTGAGCGGGGTGATAAGGCCAGCATCGGCCAGACCTTGCGCCGTGGGGGCAAAGAGCGAGGGCGGGGTGGAAAGATAGACGGACAGGCCGCGCTCCAGCCGCCCGTCGATCCGTTCGGCAAGCGCGGCGAACTGGACGGCATTGCCTGCCTCGACCGGCTGATAGCAGATCATGGTGCGGAAGGTGGCGGCGACTTGGCCGTCGTAGCGGTCGGCCGCCAGGAATTGACGCAGCGCCGCGTCGACATCGTCGCGGAAGGCATCGTCATCCATCTCCGACCGGCCGGAGGCGACGATCAGAAAGTCGTCGGGCAGCAGCCCGTCCGACAGGAGATTATAGAGCGAGGGGAAGATCATGCGCCGCGCAAGATCACCGGTGGCGCCGAATAACAGGAACGTAGCAGACGATTCGGTCAAAGGATGGTCCTTCTCCGTTGAACATATCTATATCTGCACGATGACGCCCTTATAGCGCACGCGGATGATAGCGCAAGGAGGCTATCGTTCCGGCAGCAATGCTGCAACGGCTCTGCTGTGGTGCAGCGAAAATCGGGCGGGTGCGAGACTTTGGGTGATGAATGTCGCGCGGACTGATTTTCGGCTGGACGGGGGGCAAGGATTTTGTCATTTGGCGGCACCCAGGCCGTGCGGGCGTGGTGAAACTGGTAGACGCGCCGGACTCAAAATCCGGTTCCGCAAGGAGTGTCGGTTCGATTCCGACCGCCCGCACCACTGTTTGTTTGGCCTCAAGCGCCGGCGGCGGCATTCGCCGCCTTGGCTTCCCTCGCAAAGACAAGGACCGCCGTTCGGCCTTGCGGACCCTTTGGGTCCGTTATGGCGCTTTGTCGTTACGCTGAGCCTGGAACCATGGCACCATCCGGGCGATGGCGTCCTCTACGCGGTCGGTGGAGACGGCGAAGCTGAAACGGATGAAGTGGTGGCCTTCGACCGGATCGAAATCGATGCCGGGCGCAGTGGCGACGCCGGTGTCCTGGAGCAGGCGGTGGCAGAAGGCGAGGCTGTCGTCGGTCAGGTGGCTGATGTCGGCATAGAGGTAGAAAGCGCCGTCGGGCGGGGCGATGCTGGCGAGACCGAGGGCTGGCAGGGCGTCCAGCAGCAACTGCCGGTTGCGGCGGTAGGTGGCGACATGGCCGTCCAGTTCGGCGCTCTCCTCAAACGCCTGTAGCCCGGCCTGTTGAGCGAGGACGGGGGGCGTCAGGAAGAGATTGCCCATGCGGGCGCGGGCGGCGTCGATCAGGACAGGCGGCACGACGATCCAGCCCAGACGCCAGCCGGCCATGCTGAAATATTTGGAGAAGCTGTTGACCACGATCGCGTCGGGGGCGAATTCCAGCATCGATCGGGCCGGGTCGCCGAAGGACAGGCCGTGATAGATTTCGTCCGAGATGATGGCGATGCCGCGCGCGGCGCAGGTGGCGGCAATGCGGGCGAGTTCATCCGCCGGGATGATCGTGCCGGTGGGGTTGGCGGGGCTGGCGAGGATGAGGCCGTCGGGCGCGGGATCGAGCGCTGACAGCGCGTCGGCGCTGATCTGGTAGCGTTCGGCTGGGCCGCAGGGGATTTCTAGCGGCTCCAGATAGAGCGCTTTCAATGTGTTGCGATAGGCGACGTAGCCGGGGCGGGCGGTGGCGACCCGTGCGCCGGGCGCAAACAGGCTGGTGAGCGCCAAGACAAGGCCGGGCGATGCGCCGCAGGTCAGGAAAATCCGTTCAGGATCGATAGTGACGCCATGCCGGTCCCGATAATGGCGGGCGATCCGGTCTTTGAGCGGCTGGCTTTCCCAATAGCCCATAGGGTCGGTGTCCAGCACATGGTGCGCGACGGCGATGGATGCGGCGGGCGCGCCGGTGGACGGCTGGCCAAATTCCATGTGCAGGATGGAGCGCCCTGCCGCTTCGAGGCGGTGGGCTTCGCGGCTGATGGCGATGGCGTGGAACGGGTCAATGCTGGCGATCATGCTGCCTGCCTAGAGGGGGTGATCGCAAATTGCTAGAATAGTGACTTGCGCAAAAGATCATGGCGTTCCCCGGCAAAGGCCGGGGTCCAGTTCCGCGCTCTGGACTGGACCCCGGCCTTCGCCGGGGAACAGCATTTTACAGGAATGATTGCAACCTGGGTACTGCCGTTGCGTTTGGGTTGTATGAGCGACACGCTGCTGACAGGGCTGCAATATTATGGCGCGGGGGTGGCGGTGCTGGCGGCGCTGCTGGTGTCGCTCAATATCGGGCGGCGGGTGACGGGATGGGCGTTCGTGCTGTTCGTCACCAGTTCGATCGCGCTGATCGCCTGGGGATTTCTGGCGCAGGACAGCGAGGGGATTGGCTGGCAGAATGTTGCCATGCTGGGGATCAATCTGGTCGGGGTGTGGCGATATTTGTTGTCGTCGCATAAGCCGAGGGATTAGCCACCGATCGGCTGCTGCCGCGCAGCATCAGCGTGCCATCGACTATGACGTCCTGATGCGCATCCGGATCATCGCGCAGGATGCGGATGAGGCGGACGGTCTGGGCGACCATCTGCTCGGCGGGTTGCGAGTAGCTGGTCAGCGAGAATGCGGGCCAGGCGGCCATGGGGACATCGTCATAGCCCACGATCGAAATTTCCCGCCCCACATCCAGCCCATATTCGTGGCGGGCGACATTGATCGCGGCGATGGCCATCAGGTCGTTGGCGCAGAAGATCGCGTCGGGCCGATCCGGGCGGGTGAGCAGGCGGCGGGTCGCGGCGGTGGCGGCGGCGATGTCGTAATGGCCATCCTCGCGCAACGGGGCGGGTGCGCCCTGCTGCGCGAGATAGGCGAAGAAGGCGGCTTCACGCTGGGCGTTGGTCGATGATCCGGCGGTGCCGGCGATATAGGCGATCCGCTGATGGCGGCCGGCGAGCAGATGGGCGGCGATGGTGCGCGCGCCGATCTGATTATCGCCAATGACGCTGGAGGTCGCATCGTCCAGCGTGGTGCGGTTGTAGAGGACGACCGGCACCTGGGCGCGGCGACATTCTTCGGCGAGCGTCGAGGACAGGCCGACCGAGAGCAGGACGAGGGCGTCGAGCCGGTAGTGCAGGATTTCGTGGATCGAGGGTTCGGCGGTTGCGCCGCTGTCCGCCGGGAAAAGCAGCAGCCTTAGTCCGGCGTCGTCGAGGGCGCGGGAGAGCAATTGCATGGTTTCGACGAAGAAGGGGTTGGCGAGATTGCCGACACCGACCCCGACAATGTTCGAGCGGCCATTGATGAGCGAGCGGGCGAGGAGATTGGGGCGGTAGCCCAGCTGATCTGCGGCGGTCAGGATGCGGGCGCGGGTGTCGGGCGAGATGCTGGCGCCGGGGGTAAAGGCGCGGGAGACCGCCGATTGTGAGACACCGGCGGCGCGGGCGACATCATGGGCGGTGACGAAGATGCGGTCGTTCATGGGCCAATGCATGGGATATGTTGCATAGGTTTGCAACGGCTTTGCTGCGGCAATTGCGAGGGGTTGCTGGTTCGGGGTTGCCTGAATGGCCTGGTATTGCATATGTATGCAACAAGATGACGATTCGGTGTGGCGGACCAACCGCACCGGGCTTGGCTGACGGCGATGGTGCGCCGTGCAAGCCTATTCGTCGAATGTTCAATGCCGGGAGGATGACAGGATGGCGCACTATCTGAAGCGGGGCGCGACCGCGCAGGCGAAGGCCGATGCCGATCGCAAGGTTCGCGATATTGTCGAGGCGACGCTGGCCGATATCGAGGCGCGGGGCGATGCCGCGGTGCGCGACCTGTCGATCAAGTTCGACGGCTGGGACCGGGACGATTATCGCCTGAGCCAGGCGGAGATTGATGCGTGCGTCGACAGCCTGACCCCACAGGAGCGCAAGGACATAGAATTTGCGCAGACGCAGGTCCGCAATTTCGCGCAGATCCAGCGCGATAGCATGAAGGATGTGGAGGTCGAGACGCTGCCGGGGGTCATTCTGGGCCATCGCAATATTCCGCTCAATTCGGCGGGCTGCTATGTGCCGGGGGGCAAATATCCGCTGCTGGCGTCCGCGCATATGTCGGTCATCACCGCCAAGGTGGCGGGCGTGCCGCGCGTCATCACCTGCGCGCCGCCATTCCAGGGCCAGCCCGCCCGCGCGATCGTGGCGGCGCAGGCGATGGCGGGGGCGGACGCCATCTATGCGCTGGGCGGCATTCAGGCGGTCGGCGCGATGGCGATCGGCACGCAGAGCATCGACCCGATCGACATACTCGTCGGGCCGGGCAATGCCTTTGTCGCGGAGGCCAAGCGGCAGCTGTTCGGGCGGGTGGGGATCGACCTGTTTGCGGGGCCGACCGAGACGCTGGTGATTGCCGACGAGATCGGATGCGACGCGGAGCTGGCGGCGACCGACCTGCTGGGACAGGCGGAACATGGGCCGGACAGCCCCGCCATATTGCTGACCACGTCCGAGAGACTGGCGCGCGAGACGATGAAGGAGGTCGAGCGCTTGCTGACCATCCTGCCGACCGCCGACTATGCGCGGCGGGCGTGGGAAAGCTATGGCGAGGTGATCGTGGCGGAAGATGAGGCCGAGATGGTGCGGATTGCCGATGATCTGGCGTCCGAGCATGTCCAGGTGATGACCGCAGACCCCGATTATTTCCTGACGCATATGACCAATTATGGTGCGCTGTTTCTGGGCGCGCGGACCAATGTGAGCTATGGCGACAAGGTGATCGGCACCAACCATACTTTGCCCACGAAGAAATCGGCGCGCTTTACCGGCGGGCTGTGGGTCGGCAAGTTCATCAAGACCTGCACCTATCAGAAGATACTGACCGATGAGGCGTCGGCGCTGGTCGGCGAATATTGCAGCCGGTTGTGCGCGCTGGAGGGCTTTGCCGGGCATGGCGAGCAGGCCAATATCCGTGTGCGGCGCTATGGCGGGCGCGATGTTCCCTATGCAGGGACGGCGACGCCCACGGCGACGACGGCGGCGTGATGGACGCGCTGCCGACAACCCCAAGCTTCCGGCTGGATGGCAGGCGGGCGCTGGTGACGGGCGCGGGGCGGGGCATTGGCCTGGCCTGCGCGGCGGCACTGGCGCAGGCAGGCGCGCATGTCACGCTGGCGGCGCGCAGCGGGGCGGAGATTGAGGCGGGCGCGCAGGCGATCCGCGCGGCGGGGGGACAGGCCGATACGCTTCAGATCGACGTCAATGACGTGGCGGGCGTGGGGCAAGCGCTGGATGGCGTCGCGGCGTTCGACATATTGCTCAACAATGCCGGGACCAACCGGCCCAAGCCGTTCACCGATGTGTCCGAAGAGGACTATGACGCGGTGCTGGGGCTGAACCTGCGCGCGGCCTTTTTTATGGGCCAGGCGGTGGCGCGCGGCATGATCGGCGCGGGGCTGCGCGGGTCGATCATCCATATGGGATCGCAAATGGGCCATGTCGGCGGGCCGCGCCGCTCGCTCTATTGCGCGTCCAAATGGGGGCTGGAGGGGCTGAGCAAGGCGATGGCGCTGGACCTGGCGGGCCATGGCATCCGATCCAACACGATTGCGCCCACCTTCATCGAAACGCCGATGACCAAGCCCTTTTTCGAGGACAAGGCGTTTCTGGCGAGCGTGCTGGAGAAGATCAAGCTGGGGCGGCTGGGGACGGTCGAGGATCTGATGGGCGCGGTGGTGTTCCTGGCGTCGGATGCCAGCGCGCTGATGACGGGGACGAGTCTGGTCGTCGATGGCGGGTGGACGGCGGAGTAGGGGGGCTTTCCCACACCCCTCCCGCAGGCGGGAGGGGTAGCGAGACTTAGGCGCGAAGCGCCTTAGTCGCAGCGGGGTGGGCAAATGCAACCTTGCGCAGGCCCACCCCCTAACCCCCTCCCGCTTGCGGGAGGGGGGACAAGGTCGGCTCTTGGTCGTTAGCCGATGGTCGTCAGCCCGATAACAATTTCCCACATGATGCCCTCCCGTGCATGGGCCTCAACGAATTGCAAAGCGGCGCTTTCGGCAGCGTGAGGCGAGATAGGATGCACGGACAAGTCGAGAATTAGGTCGAGCAATCCAATATAGCCCTCAGGCACGATTTTAAAACCGTCCACGCCAAGCACCTGCCCCCCGCTTTGTGTGCTGGCTTTGATGCGCTCTAACGCATCTTCTGAACTTAACATCTCAATTGGCATGACTGCCTCACATCTCGTTCGTCTGCTTGCAGGACAAATGCTCTTCTGTGGCTATGGCCGCAACTGGTCGCTTTTGGTCGTCCATCACGATTTCCCCTTTTCGTCATGCCGGGCTTGACCCGGCATCCCGCTTTTCTTCGCGTGCGTAAGAGAAGAAGCGGGACCCCGGATCAAGCCTGTCCTGAGCCTGTCGAAGGATCTGGGGTGAAGAAGGTGCGGCGCGCGCCACCAGCGTCGATCCCCCTCATCCAACTTTGCCTAGACGACTGCGTCGTCAAGGCTTCGTATCCTTCTCCCCCCAAGGGAGAAGGTTGCGCTCCCCGCGCGCACCAAATTGACTGTAACATATGTTTGGTGTAGTATTGCCGCGACAGAAGAGGAACCGTCATGCAGAGCTATGTCCCGCCGATCGACGATTATCGTTTTTTGCTGACCGAGGTGCTGGGTTTCGACCGGGCGATGGCGGAGTTGGGCAAGGAGGTCGACGCTGATCTGGCGGTGGCGGTGCTGGAGGAGGCGGGGAAGGTGTGTGCCGAGCGGTTGCATCCGTTGAACCGCGAGGGTGACGAGCAGGGCAGCCGTCTGGTCGATGGCGCGGTGCAGACGCCTGACGGGTTCGCGCAGGCCTATCGCGATTTTGCCGAGGCGGGCTGGACGTCGCTGTCGGCGGACCCGGCGCATGGCGGGCAGGGGCTGCCCTTTGTCCTGCAACTCTGGTTCGACGAGATGATATCGGCGACCAACCTGTCCTTCGGCCTGTTCCCCGGCCTGTCGCGCGGGGCGTGCGAGGCGATTGCGGCCCATGCCAGCGACGAATTGAAAGCCAGCTATCTGGGGCCACTGGTGAGCGGGACATGGACCGGGGCGATGGCGCTGACCGAGAGCGGGGCGGGGACCGATCTGGCGCTGCTCAAGACGCGGGCGACGCCGAACGGCGATGGCAGCTATGCGGTGGCGGGGACCAAGATTTTCATTTCGTCGGGCGACCATGATTTTGGCGGCAATATCGTCCATCTGGTGCTGGCGCGGCTGCCCGATGCGCCGCCCGGCGTGAAGGGGATCAGCCTGTTCCTGGTGCCAAAGTATCTGCCCGATGCCGATGGCGGCTTTACCGTGCGCAACGCCATGTCGGTGGGGTCGCTGGAAAAGAAGATGGGCATCCACGCCCAGCCGACCTGCGTGATGCATTATGATGACGCGACCGGCTGGCTGGTGGGGGAGGCGCATCGCGGGCTGGCGGCGATGTTCACGATGATGAATGCCGAGCGGTTGATGGTGGGCATACAAGGGCTGGGCATTGCGGGTGGCGCCTATCAGCAGGCGGCGGCCTATGCGCGCGACCGGGTGCAGGGGCGTAGCGCGGACGGGACGCGCGGGCCGGTGGCGATCATCGACCATGCCGATGTGCGGCGGATGCTGCTGAATGTCCGCGCCTTCGTGGAGGCCGGGCGGGCGCTGGCGGGGTGGACCGCGCTGCAACTCGACCGGGCGAAGGGGCATGAGGATGCGGGCGAGCGGGGACAAGCCGATGCGCTGGTGGCGCTGCTGACGCCGGTGATCAAGGCGGCTTTTACCGATTTTGGTTTCGAGAGCGCGGTGCAGGCGCAGCAGGTCTTTGGCGGCCATGGCTACATTCGCGAATGGGGGATGGAGCAATATGTCCGCGATGCGCGGATCGCGCAGATTTACGAAGGCACCAACGGGGTGCAGGCGATGGATCTGGTCGGGCGCAAGCTGCCGATGGCGGGCGGCGCGGTGGTCGAGGGCTTCTTCGATGGCATCGCGGTCGATGTCGCGGCGGCGGGCGACCGGGTGATTGCGGTGCGGACCGGCGAGGCGCTGGCGTTGCTGCGCGAGGCGACGGTGGCGCTGCGCGGGGCGGACGTGGACGCGACCGGGGCGGCGGCGGTCGACTATCTGCGGCTGTTCGCTCTGGTGGCGATGGGATGGATGTGGACGCGGATGGCGATGGCGGCCGGGTCTGGCGAGACGACGCTGCATCAGGGCAAGCTGGCGGTGGCGGACTATTATGCGCGGCGGGTGTTGCCGCAGGCCGGGGGGCTGGCGGCGAGTATCGCGGCGGGTGAGGGGGCGATCATGGCGCTGGCGGCGGAGGATTTTTAGGGGGGGCTGAAGCACCAACCTCCGTTCGTTTCGAGCCCTTCGACTGCCTGCCAAGGCAGGCGCTCAGGACAGGCCAAGGTCGAGAAACCTGTGCGCAACGTTTCTCGACTTCGCTCGAAACGAACGGATCAGGGTAAAGTTAGCGTGTTGGCTGTTGCCTGAACGAGAGGGTGACACCCCTCCGTCAGGGCTTTGCCCTGCCACCTCCCCTTGCAGGGGAGGATTCATTTACGCCGGTAGCGGAAGTACCAGACCTCAGAGACAAAATCGTAACATTGCATTGATATCAAAACGGAATTTCCGGAGAATCCCGTGGGGATTTTCATCGTTGCAATCACCCGGTAATCACCATTTCCATCGCAACTGCGTGGTAGCGGGCCCTAGGCAGCCCTTCATCCTAGCGTTGCCGGAGACGCTTCACAAAAGCCCCATCGAAGGTAGCTCCGCTAGGCAGTCGCCGAGCCAAGCACCGCTTCGTCAATGGAGCGGAACACCGTATGGATCAACCCGTGTCGGCTTGCGAGAATGGCCGAGTATGTCCTCAAATTGGCGGCGTTCGGAGAGGTTCATCGGCCGAGGCCGCACGAAGCCGCTTTACCCGGGACATCGGGTAGAGTACCCGTTCTCGGGGGAGATCGGGCACGATACCCGATTTAGGCCGTTTGATGAATTATGTCGCTACGCCAGTTGCCAGCCGCCTGACCGGCCTTTCCATTGACCTGCTACGGGAATGGACGGTTCGGCGCGCGCTCATTCCGGCAGACGAACGGCCTGGTCGCAAGGGTGCGCCGGCGCAATATAGCTGGCAGACGATCCTTGTCCTCCGCTTGGCAACGACGCTGCATCGCCAGTTCCGCATTGAGCTGCAGGGGCACAAGGACCTGTTCGACAGCCTGCGCCAGACACTGAAGGGCACTTCGTTCATTGCGCTGTGGGGGCGACGTATCGCCTTTTATGGCAATGATCGTTGGGAGTTGCTGGGCGCCGGCGATACCCCGGCGTCTGGCGAAGACGCCCTCATCCTCGGTCTCGATCAACATCTCGATATCCTCCGCGAGGGCTTTGCCCTGCCATCACCTGTGCGCCGCGAAGGCCAGCTTGAATTGTTTCCGGTCCGCGCGGTGCGTGACACGGCCGCTTCGCCGGCCATGCCTGCAAGAGCTAAGGCAGCCGGGCGATGAGCGAGATGCTGCAGGGTTGGCTCGACCGCCTCGGCTATTCGGCCGAGCCGGCGCAACTGCATCTGCGGACCGACGACGTCCCGGACACGCACCCTTACGCGCTCGAACTACGCGCGATGCTGAGCGACGACGGGGCGATCGGCGCGCGCGCAGTCTTCGATGTCGAAGGCGTGCCTGCGGTCGTGTTCGTCTCCCGCGAGGATCAGCCGCTGTCGCGCGACCAGCTCGACACTATCCGCCAGCGCATCTGGAACCAGAACCTCGCCACCGTCGTGATCGATGTGCGCGGCGACACCGCCGTCGCCTTACCGGTCCGGCGCCTCAAGAATGCACAGGAGCGTCTGACGCTCGCCGAGGCGGCCCCCGATGGCCCCTTTTCGGCACTGGAGGTCGCATCGGCGAATCTCTCTGAGCGCCTACCCAAATGGTTCGAGTTGCGCGCCCGCGTCGATCGCAAACTCTTGGAAAATCTCTCGGCTGCCGTGGAAATCCTGGCGGAAGAAGGCTTCAAGCAGCGGGACGATCTAGACCCCGAACAACGCGAGCGGCTCTGGCGCCGTCTCGCCGAACTGCTGATGGGGCAAATACTTTTCATCTCCTATCTCGAACATCGTCAGATCGTCGGCGCACACTATCGGAAGCGGCGCGGCGTGACCTCCCTCCATGAACTTGTCACGGCCAGCGACCGGGACGGCATCATCAAGCTGATCGATTGCCTGCGACAGGACTTCAACGGCGACTTCCTGGGGGACGATCGCCACGATCCCTGGTCGGAACTCGACAGCAAAGGTTTCCTAACGCTCGATTCGTTCCTGCGACGCACCAACATGCGCACCGGCCAGGGATCATTCTGGAATTACGACTTTAGCTACATTCCGGTCGAGTTGCTGTCGGGCCTCTACGAGGAGTTGCTCTCCGACGAGCAGCAGGAGCGTGACGGCGCATATTATACGCCCCGGCACCTTGCGATGCTGGCGGTCGAACAGGTCCTGGCGCTTTCGGACAACCCGCTGGCAGAACGGATTTTCGATGGCGCGTGCGGGTCGGGTATTCTGCTCACCACCGCTTTTCGCCGGCTGCTCGCCCATGCGGAGGCGATTTCCGGCCGCCAGCTCGGTTTCAAGGAACGCGGCGAACTGCTGCAGCGCCAGATCTTCGGTGCCGACATCAACGAGATGGCATGCCGAGTGACGGCGTTCAGCCTCTATCTCTCGGTGCTTGAAGGTCTCGATCCCGCGGACATCCTCACCGCCCAGGAGCGCGAGCAGGTCAAGCTTCCGTCGCTCAAGCAGACCAATCTCTTCTATGGCGCAACTGGCGACCTGTTCAGTCCGAAGCACGGTTTCACGGGGAAGCGCTTCACGCTGATCCTGTCGAACCCGCCTTGGACTGAGCCCCCCGGCGATGTGAAGACCAGTGCGGACGTCTGGGCCGAATCGACCGATATTCCCTTCGTGCGACGGCAGATCGCCGGGGCGTTCGCCATGCGTGCGCTCGACTTCGTCGAGGGCGGCGGCAAGATCTGCCTCATCCTCCCGATCGGGCAATTCCTCGGCGCGTCCAGCGCGGTCTTTGTCAGCGAATTTCTCGAACGTGTTAAGCCGCTCCGGTTGATCAATTTCGGCGATCTTCAGCAGCTCCTGTTCCCGACCGCGGCGAACACATGCCATTTGTTTGTCGGGACAGCGCGGCCCGCAGCCGAATCCCGCGACGACGGCGTAGAACGAATCCGGGCAACACGCATCCCGCACGGCGAAAGCTTCGACTATTGCGTGCCCAAAGCCGATCTCAGCCTGGCGTTCGGTCGTCTCACCATGCAGACCGCTGATCGCCATTTCCTCGATACGAGGTCGATCGCGCAGGACCCTCAACGTCTCATCACCTATATGTGGGGCGACGCAAACGATCTGTCTCTTTGGTCGCGGCTCAGTGCGCTTGGCTCGTTTGGCGACCTCTGGAAAGGCCCGCAGGAATTCCGGCAATGGGTCAACCGGAAAGGCGTGCATCTCGAAGACAAGAGCCGCACACCGGAAAGCGCTGACCGGCTCAAGAACATGAAGCATGTTCCGATTGAGGCGCTGCGCACCGGCGCACCAGTGCTCCATCCCGATCGCCTTAGTGCCTGGCCCCCTTCGCGCACGACCGTCGTCGGGCTGAACGACAGCCTGATGTCGGTGTTCGACGGGCCCCGTGTGCTGTTCCCGGACGGCTTCTCGCGCGCGGAGTTATCGATTCGCGCCGTTTTCTTCGATAAACCTGCGAGCTTCACCCACAGCGTCGGCGTGATCTCCGGGGCGTCTGTCGATGCCCCCTTGCTCCGCTTTGCAACCATCTATCTGCGCTCAAGCCTCGCCCGCTATTTCCTGATGATGCGCGCATGGAAGATGCTCGCGGAACGGAACGGCGTCCATCTCAAGGATGTCGAGACCTTCCCCTTCTTCCGCCCCGAGATGGCTCCTGATCCCTCCAAGGCGCTCGTCGCGATGCAGGCCATCAGCGACTGGTTGATCGCGCTGGAGAGCGTACCCGAATTGCAGCAAGCGGCACGCTACGAAGCCGACCAGGCGACGCTCGACGAGCATGTCTTCAATTTCTTCGATCTCGGCGCGACCGAGAAGGAATTGGTGCGCGAGACGGTCGACAAGCTGATGCCGGCGATCCGTCCGCGCGGCTTCAAGCGGATGCGCGAGCTGGCGCAACTTCGGCTCGCTCATGGCGACCTCGATGCCTACGCCCGCACGCTCGGTCGCGCATTGACCGAGTGGCGAGAACGGATGGGGGGTCAGGGGCAGTTCGAGGTCGGCGTGATGGCGAGCGAACCAAGCCGGGCGGGACCGCTCGGCATCGTGCGCGTGCGGTATCGCCCGGACGTGACTGATAAACCTGTTCTGGACCGCAGCCAGATAGATGACGCGCTGGTGCTTGCCACCGTTGCGCAGCTTCGTGAGGCTGGGCTGACGGTCATCCCGTCGGGCGATGCTATGCAACTAGTTCCTGACACGCAGATATGGAACGGCGGCGATCTCTATCTCGTACGCCCGCTCGCCCGCCGAAGTTGGACCGTTCGCCATGCGCTACGCGACGCCGAGCAGATGGTCCGCACAGTGCAGCGCGTGGCGGCCGACCCTTCTCCATCGAAGCGAGTGCCTGCGTGACTGGCACATCCGACTGGCTAACGGCATTTCCTCTCCAAAGCGCGACCGAGGCGGTTGACGCGCTAATGGAGAGTTGGTCCACGCTTGCCGCTCACCAAAAGCCAGGCTTCCATCCGAAACTTCATGAACCCGTGCTCACAAAGGCGCTGAAGACCCATGCTGAGTTGGTGACGGGCCGGCGCCGTGGTCTGCTCGGCCACTGGTCCGCCGAGAATGTCATTCTGGAAATGGATCTCGAAACGGCGGAGGTTCAAGAGGAGCGACGGACTGATATCGTCTACAGCTTCAACACCACCACTCAATCCGTTGCGTTGGTATTCGAGTTCAAGAAGATGAGCCGCTTCAAGGCCGACCGGGATCATTATCTTGGCGACAAGGGTCTGGGCCGCTTCGTGACCGGCATCTACGCGCGCGGGGAAGCTGTCGCCGCGATGGTCGCTATGCTGACCGATCCCAAGCACGATGTGCTGACGCCGCTGTGCGAAGAGTTGTCCAACGCGGCCCGATCGACAACTCTTCGGCTGAGACCGTCACCGACGGGCGGCGCTTTTGAGGCCCCTTCGACGATGTTTCCCGCCGCTGATTTCGACACCGAACATGACCGGGACGCGCATCTCGCACCGATCCATGGGACGATCAGGGTCGCACATTTCTTTCTGGAATTCGGCTATTCCGTCTCCAGCCAGCGGTCCGCTAGATCGCGGAAGAAGATCGCAAAGGTTGAGCTCATAGAGAAGGCGTTACCACAATCCGGGGTTCGCGACTGATGGGGGCCGCATTATGACAGCGTCTTCCGCACAGTTTCTTATCCCTATCATCGCGTCGCTCGGCGCCGCCCTGATCGCCGGTATCGCGAGCTATGTCGCAGGGCGCGGGATGCGCTCGCATGAGTGGAAGCTTGGGCTTGTCCGCGAGCGCCTGTTGGAACGGCAACGGCTCTACGCGAAGTTCATCGCGGAAGCGGACCGCAATGTGCTGCTCGTCGCAGGGGCCGGTTCGAAGTCGATCGACAACGTCACGCCGTTGCTTGCGCTCTACGCGGAGATATCCCTTCTCTCCACCGATGCCGTGCAGCAGTGCGCGAAGCGAGTTTGCGATTTGGCGCTTTCAGCCAACGGCAGAGAAAGCAGCGGGGAGGACGGCGATCACTTCGCGGCGAAATGCGCGTTCGTCGATGCGGCCCGAAGTGAGCTCAAAGCGATTGAAGTAGGCGCGCGCTCGGCAGCCCCCTGATCGATGGAGGATGGCCCGGTCGTGCCGAACTTGGTCCTATTCGACGATCCTCAGCCCGCACCGCGCTCATCGTCGCGGGTCCGGTATTGCAATTTGAATGGACCGGCGTAGTTTCTGGCGTGCGCCGCTATCGTCGGCGCGGCCGCTGCCTTGGCGAAGGATCGTTGATCCAACGAATTTTGCTCTGTTGTGACCGCAACTTTATTCGGCCGCTAGAGAGATGAGCAGCGCATCTTCAAGGCCGGAATGAAGGATGCGACGATGTACTCCACTCTCGATGGCGCCAAGAAGTGCGCCAAGCAGCTCAAGCGCCTCCTCCAGGCCAGCGCGATGATTTTTCCGCTGTCCGAATGCCAGAATGCCGTCGCTGTGGCGGGTGGCTATCGCAGTTGGCACGATCTCAACGCCCGGATCGGTCAGCGGCAGGGCGCGGCCAGTCCGTATGATTATTGGGGGAATCTGATCAAGGCGCTGCCGCAGGCTTGCCATCGTCCGGTATCGGCTTCTCTCGATCAGAAGAGTAAGGGAGCGCTGACACCCTCAGACCTGTGGGTGCGCGATGTCCTTCCCTATGCGCTCAGTCTTGAGATCGTCCTTCGGGCGAACGCATCGTTGCTGCGGCCTGGTTCGGGTCCGGGGCAGCGTCTGCGCCTTGCGATCATCTCGGGAATGCTGCTGAATGTCGAAGGCGGTTCCGGCTTCACGCCTAAGCTTGATCCCAAACGGCTATGGCTGACCTTCGAGGGAACGCCTGTATCGATACTGCCCAACCTCGCGCGCGATCCGAATTTCGATGTCGCCCTGCACTCGCTGGTCGATGCCGGCATCTTGGTGGTCGAGAAGAACATGACGACGGTCCAGATCGCGGATGACTCGGAACTGCACACAGAGATTCTGCGCCGGGCGTCGCAATGGGGAGCGCCGCAGACACCGCCGGTCGACTATGAGCAGATGGACGACGATCTGGCCGCCGCGCTCGCCCATCAAGAGGGGATCGAATGGCGCGATGCTGGCCCCAAGGTCCCCTACGATGAACTGGAGCATCGAGGGGTTCTCCTCCAGAGCCGCTACTCGGTCGCACATGAATTGCAGACGATGAAGGCCGTCGTGGACGCAATGCCTGATGACGTGCGGCTACGTGTCTCCACAATCTGGTGCGATTCCAAAGCCTCCGCCATCTACAGCGTCACGGTTACGCTCGGCATGGATCGACGCGGACTCGCCGATGCCATCTGCGACAGTTTCCGCACCGCAACGAGCGGGTTTAACGGCATTTTCGTCGAACATGGAGACGACCAGAAATTCTTTGATCCAGAATGGCCAGGCGATGAAGAGCTTGAACTACTGGCTTAACCGGAGGCATGGCCTGAAAGTCGAT
Organism: Sphingobium sp.; assembly: GCA_023266575.1. Classification (GTDB taxonomy): domain Bacteria; phylum Pseudomonadota; class Alphaproteobacteria; order Sphingomonadales; family Sphingomonadaceae; genus Sphingobium. The sequence goes on along the minus strand of JAHFPV010000002.1, from coordinate 19,035 downwards.
ATACTCGCCGACGACGGGGATGAGCGCATCCGCCGTCGGCGGCGTGTAGGACGGCGAATGGCACAATAGGCCAAATTGAACGGGGCGGTCTCGGCGGATTCGCCTAGTGCCGGGCAGCGCAGATAAGAACGGACGGCGGCGCAGTCCATGTCTCTGTCCAAGGGTTTACCACCGCGATGCCGCAATCGGTCAAGTCGATGACATTGCGAATCGCTAACCGTGCGCCGCGCTGGCGCCGCGATGTCAGGATAGGCCAAGGTGGCACCGCTATCGAACGATAGCCCCCCGGCCAGATCGACCTCGAACATCGGCAGCGCGGCCACCATCGGCGCGTCCCGACGGCGGTCTTCGGGCGGCAGCGCCAAGCCATAGAAGATTTCCGCCTGCGTCAATGTCGTGGTGAAGCGCCCTCCGTCGGTCGCTGCCCGATCCACGCGATCACCGCTGCGTCGGGCTCGCGCCGCATCAGCTCGGAGATGACGTTGATGCCGGGGACGATCATTCGCCAAAGTTCACCGGCCGCTGGATGGCCTCGCGGGGCGTCTCGGGAAGCTCGACACCGCCGAGCGGACCGAAGCGCCGATGGATCGCTTGCGCGAGATTGCGGGGGCGCGGATCATCGGTCGAAAGCGCTGAGCGCAAGATGTCGCGCGCTTCGTCCTCCATAGAGTGGCCGTTGATCGCGGCGCGCACGCGCAGCCGCTTCTCGATCGCGTCGTCGATGTTTCGGATCGTTATCACCGCCATGCTGACCTCCATAAGTCAATGACTGCATGTCAGTCGATGACGCGCAAAACTGCAAGGTTGTGCACCTTAGGGCAGCGGCCCGAACAGATCGTCCAGCTCGCTTCGCATGTAGCGTTCGATGACCCGCAGTTCGTCGTCACCGATCGGAATCTCTTCGGGCCAGTCGTCGGTCACGACGATCGGACCATCATCCTTCCGGCGACGCAGCGGCGGATTTTTCGGCTCATCCGGCGGGAACGTCAGCCCCTTCGCCCACCCGCGCGGCAACCGGCGCTTGGCCCGGCGCTTCATTACACCGGCCCTCGGCCCGAGGATCGTCCATGTAGCAAAGCGCCGACATGCTCTTGGATGGCGTCGTGGGAGACCACGCGGCCCGCATCGACGTCGTCCAGTCCTTCCCATGTCATGCGGTGCCTCTCCTCTTCATCGTGCAGCAGCCATGTTTGCAATGCCTGCTGCACGGCTTCATCGCGTGTCATGCCGTTGCAGGCGGCGATTGCATCGACCCTCGCAGCAAGTTGGGTCGGCAGTTCGGCGGTGAATCGCTTGAAAGACATCGGCCCAAAATAGCAGCCTCATTTACTCCGGAAAGAGCAAGGGCTGCATGAAGCGATGCCGATTCATCATCGTTGCTTCACTGATGGCGTTCAGCATTTGAAAGGCGGTTTGGCGCCTCCCTGCGGGACCGCCGCTCTATCTCCGCTGCGCTCTGGCCGCAAGCGGTGCGCGTCCGATCATCCCCGCTTCACCGATCGCCATCGAGGCCGCGGCGGTCGTGGCCCGAAAGCGAAAGGAACTACGACATGGCCACCATCGGCACCTTCACCCAGGCAAGCAACGGCTCCTTCACCGGAACCGTCAAGACCTTGACCCTCAACGCCAAGGCGACCCTCCGGCCGATCGACAAGGAAAGCGACAAGGCGCCCGATTACCGCCTCGCGGTCGGCTCGGTCGAATGCGGCGCGGGATGGAAGAAGACCAGCCGCGAGAACCGCGATTACATCTCGATCAAGCTGGACGATCCGAGCTTCCCGGCGCCGATCTACGCCACCCTGAGCGAGACCGACACCGCCGGCGAATATGCACTCATCTGGTCGCGCTGAGCGACGCGACGCCCCGCCCTCCGGCGGGGCGTTTCCCTCTCGGCGGCTCGCCGCCAGAGAGGGACGGATCAGTGCCGACGGTGGAGAAGCATCTTGGCGGCGGACAAGATGAGGATCGTCGCCAGCAGTGGCATCAGCACGGCTTCAGGCACGATCCCGAGAAGCCGCCCCCCGATGAAAGCGCCGAGAATCGAGCCGAGCGCCATGACGATGACGAACATGCGATACCGGCCGATCACGGCGAAGCTACGGTCGCGGCTATAGCGCGCGAACCCGGCGATCATCGTGGGCAGGCTGATCGCGAGCGACAGGCTGCCGGCGAGCTTCACATCGAGCCCGAACAACAGGATCAGAGTCGGAATCAGCAACTCGCCGCCAGCGACCCCGAGCAAAGCAGCGACGATGCCGATCGCGAACCCGGCCAGGATGCCGGCTGCGATCCGCACTAAGTCGTTCGCCACCAGCGCATGGCCGCCGGTGAGGCCGTGACCGAATGCCAGCGCCAACGCGATCAGGACCAGCAGAACACCGATGATCCGGTGCAGCGTTTCGGGCTTGAGCCCGATCGCCCAACCCGCCCCGAACCAGGCGCCTGCGATGCTGCCAGCGAGCAGGTTGACGATGACCGGCCAGTGCGTGGCGATTTCGGCGAACGGCACGGTGCCGGTGCGGAACGGAAGCGCCGTCGCCACAACTATCAGGCTCATCGCCTTGTTCAGGATGACCGCTTCGAGCGCCGGAAAGCCGAACAGCCCCACCAGCAGGGGCAGCCGGAACTCAGCCCCACCGAGACCGATGAGCCCGCCGAGCGTGCCAATCACGCCGCCAGCAGCGAAGGCCGGGATAGGGTTGCGGACTGCCGCGTCAGCGTCTTTCATCGCGTGCTCGCTCCAGCGCGAGCAACTCGTCCTCGCACTCCCGTTCACCATTCCCCACGACTATTCCTTTTCCTCGGCCACGCATGTGCATCGACAGGCGCGCGCTGCCGCTCTGCTTGAGCGCGTTCATCTAGACGGGCTATGTGAACGCCTTCCGCCCGATCTGCCCGGTGGCTCGAGGTGAGCAGGTGTAGCCCTGTTCGTTCGTGTCGCTCAGCAGCTTCTACGCGGACTGATCCCGCTTAGGCGCATTTGTCGTGCGGCGCCACTTGGCGCCGCAGTGCTTGGGGCGCTGCCCCCAGCGCCCTTCGGAGCGGCTTCCGCCCAGCTTCCTCCACGGCTTCGCCATTCCGTGCAGCCGGTTCCCCGCGAAGCCGCCCACTCCGGTTGCACCCCCGGTCTCGCCGACGGGCAGGGTTTCAGCGCGGCGCTCCGCTGCGCGGAAACCCAAGCCCAAGGAGTTCAGCCATGTACCATCAACTCGCCACCCGGTTCGGCCGCAACGCCCACCAGATCAGCGGCCATGAGGCGCTCGATAACGAGGCGCTCTATCGCCATGTCCCGTCCATCTTTGCCCGCGAGGCGCACGACAGCCGTTCTGATCGCTACGTCTATGTTCCCACCATCGACATCGTGGAGGGGTTGCGCCGGGAAGGATGGTTTCCGTTCTTCGCCGTGCAGTCCGTTCCTCGCGACGGCAGCCGCCACGGCCACGCCAAGCACATGCTGCGCCTGCGCCGCGATGACGGGATCGGTAAGCCCGAGGCCGCCGAAGTCATCATCGTCAACAGCCATGACGGGACCAGCGCTTACCAGATGTTCGCCGGGATGCTGCGGTTCGTCTGCACCAACAGCATGATTGCAGGCGAGCGGTTCGAGGAGGTCCGCGTTCCGCACAAGGGGAATATCGAGCATGACATTATCGAGGGCGTTTACACCGTCGCCGAGGACTTTCCCCGGCTGATCGACGCCAGCGAAACCATGAAGGGGATTCAGCTTTCCCCCGACGAACAGCGCTTGCTTGGCGAGGTGAGCCTTGTCGCCCGCTACGGCGACGATGAAAGTCCGGTGCGGCCCGACCAGATCATCGAGCCGCGCCGCCGCGAGGATGTGGACCGGAGTCTCTGGACCACGTTCAACGTCATTCAGGAGAATGTCGTTCGCGGCGGGCTGCATGGCCGCAAGCGCAATGCCGAGGGCCGCATCCGGCGCAGTCAGACCCGCGCGATCAACGGCATCGACCAGAATGTGACGCTCAACCGTGCGCTGTGGACGCTGGCCGAGGGGATGCAGCGCCTCAAAGCCGCTTGAGCATTCGCCACCGCAGGGCCGAGTTTCCGGCCCTGCGGCCTTTCCCGTTTCGCGCCGATCCGCTGCACCGGATCGGCGGCGGCCGCGCGTCCCAAGGTCCGCGCGGCCGCAATGGCGCGCTCGCCGGGCTGGCGCCCAGCTCGCTTCTCAGGAGAGGTTAGTCGCCCCCAGGCAAGTCGGTTTCGGCGACAAGTTCGGCCGGTGTAACGCCAAGCGCCGATGCCAGATGAAACAGGGTGACGACCGTGGGATTGCGTCGCCCGCGCTCCAGATCGCTTACATATTGTTGAGTAAAGCCCGATGTCTCGGCAAAGCGCTCCTGGGTAAAGCCCTTCTCCTTCCTCAATCTGGCGAAGTTCAATCCCACGAGGCGGCGCATATCCATGCGCGGCAAACTGGACGATACACACTATCCGGTTTATCTCCTATAAGGTGTATCGCCGGTCTGGCGGCGCTTGTCGCTGCAACAGGTGCAACGAACGATGCGAGACTTGCACATAGCCGGCGCATGTATTTGGTCTAGGTTCGTTAATGAGGATCATGTCGGGGGCGCCATGAGCACCAGCCATTTCGCAGATCGCGCGCCGGATGTATCGCAGCTCACCGCCTATGACGAAAGCCATTTGGCGGACTATCTGCGCTTGCTCGACGCGGCCGAGGAGGGCGCCGACTGGCGCGAGGTCGCCGCCCTTATTCTCGGCATCGACGCCGCCGCCGAACCGCATAGGGCGAAGACCATGCACGCCAGCCATCTCGCGCGAGCGCGGTGGATGACCGAAGTTGGCTACGCCCATCTGCTCGGTTGCGAGCGTCCCTAAAGCGTTAAGATTTCATCCATTTTGGCGCTTCCTCGTGGTTCGCGCCGCAGCCTTCCGAGCATGGTTGAGCGCAACCTTCGCGCTATTGCGACGCTTCCTGCGCGGCAATGTTGTCCCTCCCGAAATTCGCGCAATGCGCGGCTGGGAGGATGCAATGCCGATGCCGCCGGGACGGCGCCAGCAACGCATCGGCGGCTTGTCCGATGCAAGCGGGCGCGCTGAAATCGCCGCCGAGTTTCTACGGCGAAACCCCACTTATCGCGCCGAACATGCGCAGATGCAGAAGCGCATCGCCAGCGGCGCCGTCGCGAAGGATGCCGCCGAGGCGGCATTCGCGCGGCGCTGGGGGTTGTCCTTTCGCCACGGCGCCGGATGATCTTTCAGAGCCGGTCGTCTGGCGGCCGGAACTGACCGCCGTCACGGTCATTCTCGACGCCGCCCCGGATGGATTCGAGCGTGCCGCGCCGGTCGATCCGCGCGCGCTCGGCGCGCTGTTCGCCGACGTGGCCGGTATCGAAGGGCGCCATGTCATCGTCTCTGACGCTGCCGGCGAGCATCGGCTTTGGCTGCGCGATCCGGAGCCCGGTCGCCCGCTCGCCGCCGTCATCCCGCTCGACAAGGATTTCATCACGCGCATCGCGAGCCTGCTGCGCTTCCACCGCCGCCTGTTCGGGCGTGCGGCGGGGCCGTTGCCGCGCGGCTGGCCGCTCACCGCCTACCGGCTGGCGCGGCTCGACCTGATGCTCCGCGCGCTCGACCTGCGCGATGGCGGGGCGACCTATCGCCAGATCGCGGTCGAGCTCGGACGTGATGACGCGACCAGATTGTCCGCCAGCGATTGGAAGATGTCCGCTTCGCGGTCGTTCGTCGTGCGCCTGGTCCGCGACGGCATCGCGATGATGAACGGCGACTACCGCAAACTGCTCCGCATTCGCTGATCCGTCCGCCCCGGTGGCGCCCTCGCAGGGGGTGGTCAGATCCGTGCAGCCGCACATCTTCATACCCCACCCGGCCGCGTCCGGCCTGTCATTTACGCCTCCTGCCGCCACTGCCCGCAGGAGCCGTCACTTGTCCGATACGCCCACCAACCTGCCGCCCCGCTTCCTGCGCACGCCGGAAGCCGCGCGCTTTCTCGGCCTCTCGGGCCGAACGCTGGAGAAGCACCGCTATTTCGGGACCGGCCCGGCCTACCGCCGGATCGGCGGCCGCGTCGTCTATTCGGTCGATGACCTGCGCGCCTGGGCCGACATCGGCATCAAGCATTCGACCTCCGATCCGGGGCAGGACGACCTCATGCCGCGCGCCGACTCGGCCATCGCCCGGAGCCGGCGATGATCATGCCGCCGTCACCTATGCGCCTGCCGACCGCCACCGGCGACGGCCTAACCCGCGTCGAACTGACCTGGATCGAGAAGCGGGTCGAGCACTGGATCAGGTTCGGCCGCATCGCCAAGGACGAGATCGTCGATCGCCGCCGCCGCATCGTCAGCTTCCGGCCGGGCGCCGTGTTCGCGTTCGTCCGCTGGGCGTCGAACGACTACGGCACGATCATCTCGCGCATCGACGTGGTGCGCGCGGTCGCAGCCGGTGAGCCGTTCACGACGCTGCCGTTCGTGCGGCCGGGCGGCGACATCCTGCTCAAGATCGAGGGCTGGCCCAAGGTCCAACAGGTGCTGGCCGCGATCGACGCGACCGAAGCGGCCGGTGTCGATCCGTGCGACGCCGCACCCGATCATTGGCGCCACGTCCACAACCGCATCGCCGCCGGACATCAGCCGCGACTCTACACGTTGGAGCGACATCGCGCCTGGCTCAAGCGCCGGGAGATCGAAGGATGACCCGCCGCTTCTACGTCCGCGCGACAGCGATCACCGCGTCGGCTTTCGCTGGCGCGTTCGCGGTCATCGCGATCACCGATCCGCTGCCGCGCGTCGTCTGGAACGCCAGCGCGAGCGCGCCGCTCGGCCTCTATCGGATCGAGCCGGACCGCGATCCGCCGCGCGGCGCGTTGGTCGCGGTCGAGCCGCCCGAGCGGCTTGGCCGCTGGATGGCCGAGCGCGGCTATCTCGGCAGGAACGTGCCGCTGTTGAAGCACGTCGCCGCCAAGGCCGGGCAGCATGTGTGCCGGATCGGTGTCGCGGTGAGCGTCGAGGGACGGCCCGTCGCTGTCGCGCTGATGCGCGACCGGATCGGCCGTCCGCTGCCGGTCTGGCAGGGCTGCCGCACGCTCGCGGCGGGCGAGCTGCTGCTGCTCAATCCCGATCATCCCGACAGCCTGGACGGCCGCTATTTCGGGCCGCTCCGCGCGTCCGCCGTGCTCGGCCGCGCGATCCCGATCCTCACCCGCCAGACCCCCGACGCGCCGCTCACCTGGCGCTGACCCGATTTTTCCCTGCCAACCCAAAGGAGATTCCCATGCAGATCGGCAGCTTCATCCGCACCGCCAATGGCTTTGAAGGCATCCTCGAAAGCGCGATGCTCGACATCCGCATCTCCATCGTTCCGGCCGAGCCGAGCGATGCCGAGAAGGCGCCGGACTGGCGCGTCCATCGCGGCGATGACGGCGACGGACCGGAGATCGGCGCGGGCTGGAACGAGAGCGGCGAACGCGCCGGGGATTACGTCTCGCTGCGCATCGACGATCCCACCTTCGCGCAGCCGATCCGCGCCGCGCTGTTCCAGAACACCAATGACAAATCGGCATGGTCGCTGCGCTGGAACCGGCCCCAGAAGCCGCGCGAGCAGGACTGAGATCGTGCGCTTCTCCATCATCCCTTTGTTCGCGGGAAAGCCGTCTCATCCCTTCGTCCCGCTCGGGCGTAGGCCGGCCGGGGCGCGCAGCGAAGGTCAAGGGCGGCCGAAGGCCGGCGCGCCGCGCGTACCCTTTACCGCAGCGAGCACGCTGGCAGGCTGGCGGCGGTGCGGAGCCGGATCGGCGGTGGCGCTCGCCCTCGGTCTGCTTTCGGCCGGGGCTGTCCCAATGGCGGCGTCGGCGCAGGACGCGGCGACGGATCGAGCCGTGGCGCGTCATCCCTATGCCGAGCATGTCGCCGACGCGGCGCGCCGGTTCGGCATCCCCGAGGCGTGGATTTGGGCGGTGATGCGCGTCGAGAGCAACGGCGATGCCCGCGCCGTTTCGTCGGCCGGGGCGATGGGCCTGATGCAGATCATGCCCGCGACCTGGGCCAATCTTCGCGCCCGCCACGGTCTCGGGAGCGATCCCTATGACGTGCGCGACAACATCATGGCGGGCGCGGCCTATCTGCGCGCGATGTTCGACCGCTATGGCAGCGCGACGGCGATGCTGGCGGCATACAACGCGGGGCCGGGACGCTACGAAGATTACCTGTCGCGCGGCCGTCCGCTGCCCGCCGAGACGCGCGCCTATCTCGCAAAACTGACGTCGATTGTCGGCACGTCGGACGCAGTTGAAACGGCGGTGAGCGCTTCGCCCGATCCATTCGCCTGGCGCCGCGCCGCGCTGTTCGTGCGCACGGCGAGCGCGGATTCGGATGCGGTTCCTGTGCAACCGGGGAGCGCGACTGGTGCAGCGCCAGCACCGCCGGGCCGACCAGCACCCGGCGAGGATAACGCCATTGCATCGCCAACGGAGAGGCAGGCCGACACGCTGTTCGTCTCCCGCGCTCGCGCGGGCCGATCGCAATGATCGGCATCGCGCAACCCTCGACCATCCGAAGCAGAAGTGAGGCTGGGGAGGGAGAAAACGGCCGGGACAGACGAGGGCAAGATACAAGCCGCACCCCGTTTTGCCGAAAAGCCGAGGCTTTTCTTATGGCTAACGTGGGGGCGTCGGTCGGCGCGCGTGCCGCGCGGAAGAAAAAAGCGAGCAAAAACAGCGCCTCGAACGGCACCACAGGCCGTTTTCGGCGGAAAACGGCCCGGCCATGAGCGAGGACAGCGATTTCCGCATCCGGCCAGGCAAGGCCAAGCGCAGCAAGGCGCAGGGCCGCAATGCGCGCGGCCTGGTGGCCGAGGTGCTGCGCGTCGCCGCCCGCAGCGGCGGCGGCAAGCGCGCCGGGTGGGGCGGATCGCGCTCGCGGGGGCAATCGAGCTTCGGGCGCGGGCGCACATCGTTCGCGCGGAGCCGCCTGTTCGGATCGGGCCGGCGCGTGCTGGTCAAGGCGCTGCCCGTCCGCCACCGCGTCGGCGGCCGGCGCATGGCGCCGCTGTCCGCGCACATCGCCTATCTGAAGCGCGAGGGCGTCACCCGCGACGGCTCGCCCGCGCGCATGTTCGACGCCGACGGGGATCGTGCCGACGATCGCGGTTTCGCGGAGCGATGCAAGGACGACCGGCATCATTTCCGCATCATCGTTTCGCCCGAGGATGCCGCCGATCTTTCCGACCTGCGCGAATACACCCGCGATCTCGTCCGCCAGATGGAAGCCGACCTCGGCACACGCCTGGAATGGATCGCGGTCGATCACTGGAACACCGACAATCCGCACGTCCATCTGCTCGTGCGCGGTGTCACCGACACCGGCGCCGATCTCGTGATGGCGCGCGACTATATCGGCCACGGCCTGCGCTCGCGCGCCGAGGAGTTGGCGTTCGCGGAGCTAGGGCCGAAACCCGAGCACGAAGTCCAGCGCGCGCTCGACCGCGAGGTGACGGCCGAGCGCTGGACCCGGCTCGACGGGGAGATCGGGCGCGCCGCCGACGAGCTGGGCGTGATCGACCTGCGCCCCGAGCGGCCCGGCCCGGACGATCCGCGACTCCGCCGGCTGATGATCGGGCGGTTGCAGCATCTGGAGACGATGGGGCTGGCGGCCGAGGGTGAGCCGGGTCAATGGGCGGTTGCGACAGGCGCGCAGGCGAAGCTGCGCGAGTTGGGGTCACGCGGCGACATCATCCGCACGATCGGCGCGGCGCTCAAAGAGCGCGGACAGGATCGGCCGCTCGACAGCTATGCCGTCGTCAGCGGCGCTCCCGAGAAGCCGATCGCTGGCCGGCTGATCGACAAAGGACTGCACGACGAACTGACCGGGACGGCCTATGCCGTCATCGACGGCACGGACGGCCGCACCCATCACGTCCGCCTGCCGGGTCTCGAAGCGCTGGAGCATAGCCCGGCGCTCGGCGGCATCGTCGAGCTGCGCGGCGTCGGCAGGCCCGGCGACGAGAAGCCGGCGCTCATCCTCGCCACGCGATCAGATCTCGACTTGCCCGCGCAGATCAAGGCGCCCGGCGCGACCTGGCTCGACCATCGCCTGATCGAGCGCGGCGCCGGCGTCGCGGACGGCGGGTTCGGCGCCGAGGTGCGCCGGGCGATGGACGCGCGCACTGATCATCTCGTTCGCGAGGGGCTGGCGCGCCGCTTCGGCGAACGCACGGTGTTCGAGCGCGGGATGCTCGACAGGCTCCGCAAGCGCGAGCTGGATTCCGTCGGCGCGAAGATCGCGGGCGAGACCGGGCTTGCCTATCGCCCGGCTGCCACCGGCGAGAAGATCGCAGGCGTCGTGCGCCAGCGCCTCGCGCTCACGTCCGGCCGCTTCGCCATGATCGACGACGGCCTCGGTTTCCAGCTCGTGCCTTGGGCCAGCACCCTCGAACAGCAACTCGGCCGGCAGGTGTCCGGCGTCGTCCGCGCAGGCGGCGGCATCGACTGGGCGCTGGGCCGCAAGCGCGGCCTCGGCCTCTAATTCAGGAGTGAACTCATGTCCGCGACCAAGATTTTGTGGGGCCAGATCATCATCGTGTTCCTGATCGTGCTTTCCGCGGTCTGGGGCGCGACGCAGTGGACCGCCGCCGCGCTCGCCTATCAGCCCGAGCTTGGTCCGCCGTGGTTCATGCTTGGCGAGTGGCGCATCTATCCGCCGCCTGCCTTCTTCTGGTGGTGGTTTTCGTTCGACGCCTATGCGCCCGGCATCTTCCTGACGGGCGCCTATATCGCGGCGTCGGGCGGGTTCGTGTCGATCGCCGTCGCCATCGGCATGTCGGTATGGCGTGCCCGCGAGCTGAAGAACGCCGAGACCTACGGGTCGGCGCGTTGGGCGACCGAGCGGGAGGTTCGCGCCGCCGGCCTGCTCGGACCAAACGGCGTGGTGCTCGGCAAGCTCGCGCGCGACTATCTTCGCCACGACGGCCCCGAGCATGTGCTGTGCTTCGCGCCGACGAGGAGCGGCAAGGGCGTGGGCCTGGTCGTGCCGTCGCTGCTGGCCTGGCCGGCATCGGCGATCGTCCACGACATCAAGGGCGAGAACTGGCAGCTCACCGCGGGCTTCCGCGCGCGGCATGGCCGGGTGCTGCTGTTCGATCCGACCAACGCCGCGTCGGCCGCCTACAACCCGCTGCTGGAGGTGCGGCGCGGCCAGTGGGAAGTGCGCGACGTGCAGAATGTCGCCGACGTGCTGGTCGATCCCGAAGGCAGTCTCGAGCGTCGCAATCATTGGGAGAAAACCTCTCACTCGCTGCTGGTCGGCGCGATCCTCCACGTCCTCTACGCCGAGCCCGACAAGACGCTGGCCGGCGTTGCGGGATTCCTGTCCGATCCGTCGCGCACGATCGAGCAGACACTGGCCGCGATGATGGCGACGCCGCACCTGGGCAAGGCCGGCGTGCATCCCGTGGTCGCCTCGGCCGCGCGCGAGCTGCTGAACAAATCCGATAACGAGCGATCGGGCGTGCTCAGCACCGCCATGTCGTTCCTCGGCCTTTACCGCGATCCGGTCGTCGCGCAGGTCACGCGGGCCTGTCAGTGGCGCATATCGGATCTGGTCGAGGGCGACCGGCCGGCGACGCTCTACCTCGTCGTGCCGCCCAGCGACATCTCGCGGACCAAGCCGCTGATCCGCCTCATCCTCAACCAGATCGGACGGAGGCTGACCGAGGAGCTGACGCCGAAGGGCGACCGGCATCGCGTGCTGCTGATGCTCGACGAGTTTCCGGCGCTCGGCCGGCTCGACTTCTTCGAGTCCGCGCTGGCGTTCATGGCGGGCTACGGGCTGAAGGCGTTCCTCATCGCACAGTCGCTCAATCAGATCGAAAAGGCTTACGGCCCCAACAACGCGATCCTCGACAACTGCCATGTGCGCGTGAGCTTCGCCACCAACGACGAGCGGACCGCCAAGCGCGTGTCGGACGCGCTCGGCACCGCGACCGAGATGCGCGCGATGAAGAACTATGCCGGGCACCGTCTCTCGCCTTGGCTCGGACATTTGATGGTGTCGCGGTCCGAGACCGCCCGGCAGCTCCTCACGCCGGGCGAGGTGATGCAGCTCCCGCCCGACGACGAGATCGTGATGGTGGCGGGCGTTCATCCGATCCGCGCGAAGAAGGCGCGCTACTTCCGCGATCCGCGTTTCGCCGAGCGGATCATGGCCGCGCCCGAGCCGGCCGCGGTCGCGGCCCGGCCTGACGACTGGACCGGCCGCGCGGCCGCCGCCGATCCCGCCGATGTGGCGCGGATCGTTCGTGCGCAGGAGGACGCCGCCAATGGCGGGCTGCGCCGGGAGCCCGAGCTGCCCGAGCATGTCGCCATCGCGCCGGAGACGACGGCGCCGCCCGCACAGGAGTTCGCGATCGTCGACGACGAACCCGAGGACGCGGCGCGGCAGGCCGCCGTGAGGCGCCGGATGCAGGGGCTCGCGCGGCAGGCGTCGCTCGACCCCGGCGACGGGATCGATCTGTAGGAGTCCGTGATGCGCACCCGCCTCAATGTCTATTTCCCGCCGGCGCTCGCCAAACAGGTCGACGAGCTGGCCATCCGTCGGCGCATCTCTCGTTCGGCGATCGTGGAGGCGGCGGTCGCCTCCTATCTGTCGCCGGACGGCGCCGATCGGATGGAGGCCGCGTTCGCGCGGCGGCTTGACCGCCTGTCGCGACAGGTTCAACGGCTTGAGCGCAATACGGGCCTGACGACCGAGGCGCTGACGCTATTCGTCCGCTTCTGGCTGGCCGTAACGCCGCCGCTTCCCGACGACGAGCAGGCCGCGGCCCAGGTCAAGGGGCGCAAGCGCTATGAGGGGTTCGTAGAAACACTCGGCCGCCGCTACGCGAGCGGCAAGAGCCTGATGGATGAGATCCCCGAGGACGTCTGGCCGAAGCAGTCGCCCGATTCGGAATAATCATGGTCTCGGCGGGCGGGATGCCGGTCGGCCGATCCGCATCCTGCAAGTATATGCCGCCGCCTCTACTACGCCTTCAACTAGCTGTTGCGGCGGATAAATTTCTGGCTCTCTTGATGTGCTCCTGACGCCGGGCGGCGGTTCGCCCGGTCCATTGCAGGGGCCAAGTCTTGACCGTCCACCCGATCCGATCCGAAGCGAAATCCCGCGGCGCGCGGATGCTGCGCACCGCGCTCGGGGCCTCGATCGCGGCCTGGCTCGAAGACCCCGCCGTCATCGAGGTTATGCTGAACCCGGACGGCCGGCTGTGGGTCGATCGGCTCGGTGAGGGCATCAGCGACACCGGCATGACGCTGGTGGCAGCGGACGGCGAGCGCATCGTTCGTCTCGTCGCACACCATGTCGGCGTCGAGGTTCACGCGAAGTCTCCGCGCGTCTCGGCGGAGCTGCCCGAAGGCGGCGAGCGGTTCGAGGGGCTGTTGCCGCCCGTGGTCGCCGCGCCGGCCTTTGCGATCCGCAAGCCCGCCGTCGCTGTGTTCACGCTCGACGACTATGCGGCGGCGGGGATCATGTCAGGGCGCCAGGCCGAGGCGCTACGGCACGGCGTCGAGACCCGCGCCAACATCCTCGTCGCAGGCGGCACCGGCAGCGGCAAGACCACGCTGGTCAACGCGCTCCTGGCCGAAGTCGCCAAGACCACCGACCGCATCGTCCTCATAGAAGACACGCGCGAGCTGCAATGCGCCGCGCCCAATCTGGTCGCCATGCGGACCAAGGATGGCGTCATCTCGCTGTCCGATCTTGTGCGGTCCTCGCTGCGCCTGCGCCCCGACCGTATCCCGATCGGCGAGGTGCGCGGCGCCGAAGCGCTCGACCTCCTCAAAGCCTGGGGCACCGGCCATCCCGGCGGCATCGGCACGATCCACGCCGGGACGGCGCTCGGCGCGCTGCGCCGCATGGAGCAGCTCATCCAGGAGGCCGTCATCACGGTCCCGCGCGCGCTGCTCGCCGAGACCATCGACCTGATCGCCGTGCTGGTCCGCGACGGGCACGGCCGCCGCCTCGCCGAGCTGGCCCGTGTCGAAGGGCTCGACCCTGCGACCGGCGATTACCGGCTCACACCGCTTTCCAACACCCAACCGGGAGACCTGCCATGATCCATGCCATCCGGCATGGCGCACGTCGCGCCATGCTTGCCGCCACCGCCAGCGTGATCGCGCTGACCTTCGCCGTCCCGGCCCATGCGGGTGGATCGTCGATGCCATGGGAAGCGCCGCTCCAGTCGATCCTCGAAAGCATCGAGGGGCCGGTGGCCAAGATCGTCGCGGTCATCATCATCATCGTGACCGGCCTGACGCTGGCCTTCGGCGACACGTCGGGCGGCTTCCGCCGGCTGATCCAGATCGTGTTCGGGCTGAGCATCGCATTCGCTGCGTCGAGCTTCTTCCTGTCCTTCTTCAGCTTCGGCGGCGGGGCGCTGATCGCATGACGGGCGCAGCCGAATATGGCGAACCGATCGCGGGCTTCTACGCCCCCGTCCACCGGGCGCTGACTGAGCCGATCCTGCTCGGCGGCGCCCCCCGGTCGCTCGCCATCGTCAACGGGACGTTGGCGGGCGCGATCGGCCTTGGCCTGCGCCTCTGGATCGCCGGCCTCGTCATCTGGGCCATCGGCCATGCGCTCTCCGTCTGGGCCGCGCGCCGTGACCCGCAATTCGTGGACGTGGCCCGCCGCCACCTCCGTTACCCGAGCTGGATGCGGTCATGATGAGCCTTCGCGAATACCGCGGGCACGCGGCGCACCTTGCCGACTTCCTGCCCTGGGCCGCGCTGGTCGGCGAAGGCGTCGTGCTCAACAAGGACGGCAGCTTTCAACGCACGGCGCGTTTCCGCGGCCCCGATCTCGATAGCGCCACGCCGGCCGAGCTGGTCGCGACGACGGCGCGGCTCAACAATTCGCTGCGCCGGCTCGGTTCGGGCTGGGCGATCTTCGTCGAGGCGCAGCGCACGCCCGCGCTCGACTATCCCGAATCCACGTTCCCCGATCCGGTCTCGGCGCTGGTCGATATGGAGCGCCGCGAACAGTTCCGCGAGGAAGGGGCACACTTCGAGAGTGCCTATTATCTGACGCTGCTGTGGATGCCGCCGGCCGAGGAAGCCGCGCGCGCCGAAGGCTGGCTCTACGAGGGCCGTTCAACATCCGGTGTCGACCCTTGGGAGCTGCTCAAGGGTTTCACCGATCGCAGCGACCGCGTGCTGAACCTGGTCGAAGGTTTCGTGCCCGAAGTCCGCTGGCTCCAGACGCAAGAGACGCTGACCTATCTGCACAGCACGATCTCGACCCGCCGTCAGCGCGTCCGCGTTCCTGAGACGCCCATGCATCTCGACGCGCTGCTGGCTGACGAGCCGCTGACCGGCGGTCTCGAACCGAAGCTGGGCGACCATCATCTCCGCACGCTGACCATCGTCGGCTTCCCGTCCGTCACGTTCCCCGGACTGCTCGACGAGCTGAACCGGCTCGCCTTCGAGTATCGCTGGTCCACCCGCGCGATCATGCTCGACAAGACCGACGCGACCAAGCTGCTCACCCGGATCCGTCGCCAGTGGTTCGCCAAGCGCAAGAGCGTCGCCGCGATCCTGAAAGAGGTGATGACCAACGAGGCATCAACGCTGCTCGACAGCGACGCCTCGAACAAGGCCGCCGACGCCGACACCGCCCTGCAGGAGCTGGGCGCCGACTATGCAGGCATGGCCTATGTCACCGCGACCGTGACGGTGTGGGACCGCGATCCGGCCATAGCCGCCGAGAAGCTGCGGCTGGTCGAGAAGGTCATCCAGGGCCGCGACTTCACGGTCATCCCCGAGGGCATGAACGCGATCGAGGCATGGTTGGGGAGCCTTCCCGGCCACACCTACGCAAATGTTCGTCAGCCCCCGGTTTCCACGCTCAATCTCGCCCACCTGATCCCCCTGTCAGCGGTATGGGCGGGGCCGGAACGGGACGAGCACTTCGGACAACCCCCCTTGCTTTATGGCAGGACCGAAGGCTCGACCCCGTTCCGGTTTTCCCTTCACGTCGGCGATGTCGGCCATACGCTGATCGTCGGCCCGACCGGCGCCGGCAAGTCGGTGCTGCTCGCGCTCATGGCGATGCAGTTCCGCCGCTACGAGAGTGCTCAGGTCTTCGCCTTCGATTTCGGCGGCAGCATCCGCGCCGCCGCGCTCGGCATGGGCGGCGACTGGCAGGATCTCGGCGGGATGCTCGCCGACGAAGCGGAGACAGGCGTCCAGCTTCAGCCGCTTGGAGCGATCGACGATCCCGCCGAGCGCGCCTGGGCGGCTGAATGGCTGGCGGCGATCCTCGCCTCCGAAGGCGTCGCGGTCGATCCGCAGGCCAAGGAGCATCTCTGGTCCGCGCTCGGATCGCTGGCGTCCGCCCCGGCGCCCGAGCGCACGCTGACCGGGTTGGCCGTGCTGCTCCAGAGCCAGCAGCTCAAGCAGGCGCTCGCTTCCTATTGTATCGGCGGGCCGTGGGGCCGGCTGCTCGACGCCGAGACCGAACGGCTCGGCGAGGCGTCGGTTCAGGCGTTCGAGACCGAGGGCCTGGTCGGCGCCGGCTCGGCCGCGGCGGTCCTGTCCTACCTGTTCCACCGGATCGAAGGCCGCTTGGACGGCTCGCCGACGCTCATCATCATCGACGAGGGTTGGCTGGTCCTCGACAGCCCGGATTTCGCCGCGCAGCTCCGCGAATGGCTCAAGACCTTGCGGAAGAAGAACGCCAGCGTGGTGTTCGCCACGCAGAGCCTCGCCGACATCGAGACGTCGAGCATCGCGCCGGCCATCATCGAGAGCTGCCCGACACGCATCTTCCTGCCGAACGAGCGCGCGGCCGAGCCGCAGATCGCGGCGATCTATGAGCGGTTCGGGCTCAACGCGCGGCAGATCGAAATCCTCAGCCGGGCGACGCCCAAGCGCGACTATTACTGCCAGTCACGCCGCGGCAATCGGCTCTTCGAGCTGGGGCTGGGCGAGGTGGCGCTGGCGTTTGCCGCCGCGTCGTCAAAGACCGACCAGCTCCGCATCGCCGAATTGATCGACGCCCACGGGCAATCCGCCTTCGCGGCCGAATGGCTGCGCCATCGCGGCTGCGCCTGGGCCGTCGAGCTTCTTCCTCCCGATCCCTCGCATCAACCTCAGCAGGAGTTACCACTATGAAGACGACTATCCTGCGCCGTGCCATCCTGGCCGGCGCCATCGCGACGTCGAGCGCCATCGGCATCACTGCCGCGACACCGGCGCACGCGCAGTTCGGCGGGATCGTCTATGACCCGACCAACTATGCGCAGAACGTGCTGACGGCGGCCCGGTCGCTCCAGCAGATCAACAACCAGATCCAGCAAATCCAGAACCAGGCGACCTCGCTCATCAACGAGGCGCGCAACCTGACCTCGCTGCCGTTCAGCTCGCTCCAGCAGTTGCAGCAGCAGGTGCAGCGCACCCAGCAGCTTCTTGGGCAAGCGCAACGCATCGCCTATGACGTGCAGAACGTCCAGCAGGTGTTCGGCAGCCGCTACAAGGGTGCGACGCTGACGGGCACGCAGGCGCAGATGGTCGCCAATGCGAATGCGCGGTGGGAGGATAGCGTCGGCGCGTTCGAGGACTCGCTGAAGGTGCAGGCAGGCGTCGTCGGCAATATCGACGGCGCGCGCACGGCGATGGACGGTCTGGTCTCGGCCAGCCAGTCGGCGACCGGCGCGCTTCAGGCGACGCAGGCGGGCAACCAGCTTCTCGCCCTGCAATCGCAGCAGCTCGCGGACCTTACCGCTGCGGTCGCCGCGCAGGGCCGCGCACAGGCGCTGCAATCCGCGCGCCAGGCCGCCGAGGAGGCGGAGGGCCGCGAGCGGTTCCGCCGCTTCATGGGCAACTGATCGCCCATGTCGCGCACGGCGAAGATCGCGGGGGTGTCGGCGCTGGCCGGGCTGATGATGACGGTGGCGATCGTCGCCGCCACCCGGCCGAGCGCACCACCTCCATCACCGCGCGCCGCCGTAGCGGCGGACGAAGGCCGCGCCCGGCTCGCGCGTGAGCTGGATCGATGCGCGACGCTCACCATGCCGGACGCGGGCTGCGAGGCGGCCTGGGCCGAGAACCGCCGCCGCTTCTTCCGACAGGATGAGCCTGCCCCCGACACCGAGCGCGACGGCGGCCCGTCGTCGCCCGCCAAAGGCGACGCGCCATGAACGACACATCGGTCATCGACACCTTCCTCAGCGTCTTCACCGGCTACATAGATAGCGGGTTCGGCCTGCTCGGCGGCGAGGTCAGCTTCCTCTCGACGACCTTGATCGCCATCGACGTGACGCTCGCCGGGCTGTTCTGGGCCTGGGGCGCGGACGAGGACGTGCTTCAGCGCCTCATCAAGAAGACGCTCTATATCGGCACCTTCGCCTTCATCATCGGCAACTTCTCCTCGCTCGCCAATATCGTGTTCCAGTCGTTCGCCGGGCTCGGCCTCAAGGCGAGCGGCGGGGCGATGTCGATCTCCGATTTCATGAAACCCGGCATGATCGCCGCGAAGGGCCTCGAAGCCGGCAGGCCGCTACTCGACGCCGCAGGTCAATTTTCCAACCTCTGGGCGGTCTTCTCGAACCTCGCGCTGATCCTCGTGTTGCTGCTCGCCTGGGTCATCGTCGTGCTCGCCTTCTTCATCATCGCGGTGCAGGTCTTCATCACGCTGATCGAGTTCAAGCTGGTGACGCTCGCCGGCTTCGTGCTGCTGCCCTTCGCCTTCTTCAACAAGACCGCGTTCATGGCCGAGAAGGTCTTGGGCCATGTCGTCTCGACCGGCATCAAGGTGCTGGTCCTGGCCGTCATCACCGGCATCGGCACGACGCTCTTCAGCCAGTTCACCAACGCCAGCCTCGGCGTCGCGCCCGACATCAACCAGGTCATGGCGATCGCGCTGGCCGCACTGTCGCTGCTCGGCCTTTCGATTTTCGGTCCCGGCATCGCCAACGGCATCGTTTCTGGCGGTCCCGCGCTCGGGGCGGGCGCGGCGGCCGGAACCGTGCTCGCGGCCGGCGGCGCGCTGG
>JAHFPV010000015.1 GCA_023266575.1 Sphingobium sp. | reverse complement strand
GGCTCCGCTGCGCGGCCCCCAGTCGCGCAAGGAATAGTCCGTGAGGGTGATCTCCTGTAGGGAGCATTTACGTGAGGCAATGGCTATGCCGCTCGGGAACATCGCTTAATGAGGCAACACGACCGGACACCGTAATCGTCGCGCTACAGCTACTGGCCACACCGGCGAAAATGGGAAGATATCGATGATATGGACGGATGCGTCTTGCCTCTCGATCAGGCCCTCGACCACATCGCTGAAAACAACGTCTTCTGAACTTGGACCTGACCAAAAAACGTACAGAACGGAGGTTATACCGCGCCTCTCTATGCTAACCCTAGAGACGCCTATCAGGTACGCCGTTCGTTACGTATGAGATTCGAGACAGGTTCGCACATCCGCCTCATGGCTGAGTTGCAGTTAGGCGCGAAGAAGCATACGATACTCTTGTTACCTGATGATATTTTATTTATTATAAATATGTTGCCAACCTACGATTTAGCGTTTCTTTACCATAAATATAGTTAGAGAATATATTTATATGAGAAGCTTTGCCCAGAACTTCGAAGACGTCATGCTATGGCGCGCACTAAAAAATGTAGAAAACGGATTCTTCATAGATATAGGCGCGCAACACCCTATTAAAGATTCGGTCAGCAAGATATTTTCTGAATCGGGCTGGACAGGTATTCATGTCGAGCCTGTCCCAATATACGCGGATCTTCTGAGAAAAGATAGGCAAAGCGACATGGTGGTCGAAGCCATCGTCTCGGATAGTAATGATTTGTGCGATTTCTATAACATAGAAGGAACAGGTCTATCTACCTCTAATAAGGAAATTGCTGAATCCCACAAATCGAATAATTTCGAATATTCTCCCATTATTGTATCCGCTGTCATATTTGATAATATTCTTAACCTATGCCCGAACCGTGAAATCCACTGGCTGAAGATCGATGTCGAGGGAATGGAAAGAGCCGTACTGCGTGGCTGGACGGATGCGAGCAGGCGACCTTGGGTGGTCGTCATAGAGTCCACCATTCCTGGAACGCAGATAAGCAATTTTTCAGAGTGGGAGGATATAATATTAGATAAAGGCTATAATCACGTTTATTCAGATGGACTTAATAGATTTTATTTACATAATAATCATAAAGAACTAAGTAAGCACTTCGATTTTCCGCCTAATGTATTTGATGGATTCCAGCTAACGCAAGATTCAGGTCATGTGATTGAAATAGTGCGCGCGCACGATCAACGGGTTGCGAAATTAGAATCTTACATTTCTGCGCATGAACAAGCCTTGCAATCTCGTACGGACGAGATTGTTGCAGGCGTCCGGTCTGAAATGTCCAAGCAACTCGATGCCGCGCTGGAGCGTGAAGTGGCCCTATCCGAAGCTGCAGCGTCCCAGCAGCAGGAACTGAAGCAGCAATGCGTAAGGCTGCAGCAGCAGATCGAACTAATCCGGCAGGATGCCGTCACATCAGAACGAGAGCACTTAAGGCGGAAGGATGAAGCCCTTTCCAATGTTCGCACCGAGGCGCGCGAGCATCTTGCCGTCGTGCTCAAGCGCGAGCATGCGTTGTCCGAGGCGGCGATCGCCCGGCAGCAGGAACTGGAGCAGCAATGTGCAAGGCTCCAGCAGCAGATCGAAGTGATCCATGGCGAGTTCTTAGCACAGGAGCGCGACCTCCAATCGCGCACAACCGAGATCATATCGCATATCCGCGCCGAAACGCGCGATCAACTCAAAGTCGCGCTGGAACGTGAACGGGCCCTCTTTGAGAAAGCCGCAGTTCGCCAAGAAGAATGGGAACAACGCTGCGCAGAATTACAGGAGCGTATCGAGGCGACCCACAAAGATTTTTGGGTGCGAGAGCAGGCTCTCCATTCACGTACAAATAAGATTTCATCCGATATTCGTGCTGAAGGGCACGAGCGTGAGCGGGCGCTCGCCGAAGCTATGGCCAACCAGCAAGCGGAACATGGGTTGGCAGTCGCCACGCTGGCAAAATCCTATGAAGATCGCCTTGGCAAAATACAGAATCAGCTCGAAGAAGAAAAAGAAAAATCAGAAAAATTAAATAGAGAATTTCGAAATATAGAATGCGAGATAAACGATAAAAAAAGATTAATTAAACAGCTATCACTCATCACTGTAAGTCAGAAAGATATTCTTTATAGTGTGATTGGTAGCGGAAGTTGGAAATTTTCAGCCATATACAGGTTTTTTTTTAGGGAGAGAAATTTTTACCAGGAGATAATTAATATCGAAGGGGATGCTCGTGCATCGCATATTGCAGCGTCGATAAAAAACGGCAATACGACGCCTGCTTCAGTATGCGATTCAGATGGTCTGGAGGGCGCCACTCAACTTGCGGTTTGTCCGATATCGGAAAAATCTCAGGATCATGATGGATCAAAACATCAAGGATGTAACCTCGACATGTCCTCTCAAGATATCAGTAATGTGATTGATCTGATCAGCCTTCCACTGGATCAGTTTATCGCAACATCCTATAATCTGTTTCTAGGAAGAAATCCCGAGCCATCAGAATTACGGCTACACAGTAGTACGTTGCGTGCAGGATTGGGGCGTGGGAAGATGCTTTTCGAGATTTACTCATCTCCGGAATATCTTAACCGCTACAATCAGATGATAGGCTCAAAGAATGATGATGAGTTCATAAGCTGGCTCTATCATAGATACATTCATCGATCTCCCGATCAAACTGGTCTGACCCATTATTTGAGTATGCTCCGTCGCGGAACCAGCAGGGAGCAAGTGAAAAAGGATATCGGAACCTCCAGTGAAGCGCAGTCTGCTGGAGGATTGTGGATTGAGCTCGATCGTCTATTGGAATCCGAGCGGCAGCAGCAGAAGCGCAGCCGTCGGTGGATACGTCGATCTCGACTTACCAGTCGTCTGCAACATCAAGAGCAGGAAGCGCTGCTGCAACTCGGTCATATCTCCGAGGAACGGTTGCGCATGAGGATCGCGCAAGTCGAGCGCCGGCAGCTGGATCAGGCTGCTGCGATCTACCGCCAGCTTGAAGAGGCAGGCACGAATGTGCCGCTGGAGCAGATAAGTGATCTTGTAAGCCATGTGACTGAGCCAATCTCGCCCCTGGCGACGGTCGACACAAGCGATATGAGCCCTGAAGCACGGCGGATCATATTGCGGCTTCAACATGTAAAAGGCGCATCGCCATTGGAAAAGGGGCGCATATGATGCGTATCGTAATCGATCTGCAGGGCGCGCAAGGCGGTTCAAGCCGGTTTCGGGGCATTGGTCGTTATGGCTTGTCTCTTACGCAGTGGCTTGCCCGCAACCGGGGCGAGCACGAAGTCTTCGTTGCGCTCAATGGCGAATTTGCTGAGTCCAATGAGCCATTGCGTGCGGCGTTAGCCGGCCTTGTCCCACCGGAGAATATTCTTGTGTGGGAAGCGCCTATCCCCAACTTCGGCGCGGATCCGCAAAACGCTCAGCGTCGAAAGGCGGCGGAGCAGATAAGAGAAAGCGCGCTTGCAAGTTTGAACCCCGACTATGTACTCATCAGCTCGGTTTTCGAGGGCTGGGGTGACAATGTTGTGACCAGCGTCGGGCAACTGAGTTCATCGGTTCCTACGGCAGTAATATTGTATGATCTCATTCCACTCATTCACAGGCACATCTACCTGCGAGATGGAACGCTGGCCGCTTGGTACGAGAACAAACTGAGCTATCTGCGTAACGCAGATCTGCTGCTGGCGATTTCAGAATCTTCGCGCCAGGAATCAATTGGTTATCTCGGTATTGATCCACTTAACACCGTCAACATCTCGACTGCCGCAGAAGAGCATTTTACCCCCGGGGAAGTCGATGCCGAGATGAAGGCACATCTGGCTGAGGCTTATGGGATCAAGCGGCCGTTCGTCATGTATACGGGCGGCATCGACTTTCGAAAGAATATAGAAGGCCTAATCGAGGCTTATGCTAACATACCGCAAGCCGTTAGACGTCAGCATCAGCTCGCGATCGTCTGTGCAGTGCTGGAGCCTGAGCGCCTTCGCCTCCTTCAGTTTGCTGCCAACCTAGGGTTGGCTGACGGAGAGTTGATCATGACCGGCTTCATTCCCGAGGCCGATCTGATTGCCTTCTACAGGTCGTGCAAATTGTTCGTTTTCCCGTCCTGGCATGAGGGCTTCGGTCTGCCGGTACTCGAAGCGATGAAGTGTGGCAGGGCAGTGATCGCCAGCGACCGCTCCAGCTTACCCGAGGTGGTGGGGCTGGACAGCGCCTTGTTCGATCCTTTCGATCTTCCGGCGCTGAGTGGCAAACTTGCTACCCTACTGACTGACGATAAGCAGCGCGCAGAACTTGAACGCCATGGCCTCAAACAGGCCGAGAAGTTCGATT
Organism: Sphingobium sp.; assembly: GCA_023266575.1. Taxonomy (GTDB): domain Bacteria; phylum Pseudomonadota; class Alphaproteobacteria; order Sphingomonadales; family Sphingomonadaceae; genus Sphingobium. Next base: position 99,223 of record JAHFPV010000015.1, on the reverse strand, counting down.
GGGACAAGACATCGCGTCGCGCATGGGCTGCACTAGAAGAAAGCCATGCCCGTCAACAGGAAAAGCGCACCATCCCTGTCGCCCCGCCGCTCAAGCGGCCGCGCCTCGCTTTCCTTTCGCCCCTGCCGCCAGAGGCCAGTGGAATTGCGGACTATAGCGCAGAACTCCTGCCAGAGTTGGCCCGGCACTATCAGATCGATGTGGTGGTGGTGCAGAACGGCATCAGCGACGTAAGCGTCACAGCGAACTATCCCGTTCGTGACGTCGCTTGGTTCCGCCAGCATGCGCATGAGTTTGACCGGATATTGTATCATTTCGGGAACTCCGAATTTCACATGCACATGTTCGATCTGCTACACACCTATCCCGGTGTCGTGGTGCTGCATGATTTCTACCTTTCCGGCATCTCTCACTGGCGCGAAGCGATGGGAACTAATCCGAACGGATTCGCACGTGAGTTGTTGCACGCTCATGGCTGGCCTGCGGTCGTGAAGAGGTTTCAGGCAGAGGATGTGGCGGACGCCATCTGGGCCTATCCTTGCAACCTTCAGGTCATCCAAGACTCCCTGGGCGTCATCGTTCATGCCGACTATTCGCGCAAATTGGCGCGGCAATGGTATGGAGCCGATGCTGCAGACGATTGGCGCCTTATCCCGCTTCTGCGGCAACCGCTTTTCGGCCTGGACAAGGCTGCCGCACGCAAAGCTCTGGGCATCGAACCTGACGATTTCGTGGTCTGCAGCTTTGGCATGTTGGCCAAGACTAAGATGAATGATCGTCTGCTCTCGGCTTGGCTCGCCAGCCCCTTGGCGAAGGATCCGCATTGTCATCTCGTCTTTGTAGGACAGAATGACGGGGGCGGATATGGCGCGGACTTGCAGCACCTCATCAGCGAGGCAGGTGCTGGCCGCATCAAGATAACGGGTTGGACAGATACGCTTATATTTCGCCAATGGTTGGCCGCAGCGGATGTCGGCGTGCAGCTTCGGACGCTTTCCCGCGGTGAAACGTCGGCCGCCGTACTCGATTGCATGAACGCAGGCTTGGCGACGATAGTTAATGCAAATGGCTCCATGGGCGAACTACCAACAGATTGCGTCTGGCTGATGGAAGATGCGTTCGCCAATGAGAATCTGGTCGAGGCTCTCGACGTCCTCTGGAAGGACCATGCACGCCGGCAGGCCTTAAGTGAAGCTGCACGAGCCCATATCAGGCAGCGTCATCAGCCGCGCCGTTGTGGCGATGATTATGCAGTCGCGATCGAGCATTATTATGCCAGAGGGGTCACGCAGGAAGCAGGGCTGACGCAGTCCTTGGTCGAGAGCGAGCTTAACCTAGATGCCGCGGAGTGGGCGGCGGTCGGCAAAGCGATCGCGCGCAGCCTACCGCCCCGTCCAAGACTGAAGCGTCTCCTTGTCGATATATCCGAGCTGGTCCAGCATGATTCGCGATCGGGCTTTCAGCGTGTCGTGCGCTCAATCCTCTCGCACTGGCTGTCTAACCCACCAGCAGGTTGGATGGTCGAGCCGGTCTATGCCGAGTTCAACAAACCCGGCTTCCGCTATGCACGCCGCTTTACCAGCAGATATCTCAACGTCTGGGATGGCTGGTGTGAAGATGAACTCGTCGAACCCGCTCCGGAGGACATGTTTGTTGGTCTAGACCTGAGCCCGACGATGATAATCCAGCAGCATGCTCTGCTTCAGTCTTGGCGTCGATACGGGGTGAATGTCCAGTTCGTTGTCTATGATCTTCTACCTATCATGGCTGACGATTTCTTTATGCCCGATGCCCGCCGAATCTATCATGCGTGGCTTCATGCCGTCACGCAGTTCGATGGGATTACCGCTATCTCTCGGGCCGTGGCGGATACCTGCCATGACTGGCTGGAGCATTTCGGTGCGAAACGTGAGATCCCACTAACGATCAACTGGTTTCATCTGGGCGGTGACACTGAAAACAGCATTCCGACAATGGGGCTGCCTGACAATGCCAACACCATATTGTCGACGCTGCGCGACAGTCCTTCTTTCCTCATGGTCGGCACCATCGAGCCTCGCAAGGCTGCGCGGCAGGTGTTAGCAGCTTTCGAGGCGCTTTGGGCTCAGGATGTTGCCGTCAATCTAGTCCTAGTCGGCAAACTTGGATGGATGATGGACGATTTCGCCGATAATGTCCGCAGCCATCCCGAGTTGAACAGTAAACTGTTCTGGCTGGAATCCATCAGCGATGAGTTCCTCGATAGAGTGTACGCATCGTGCAGATATCTTATCGCTGCCAGCGAAGGCGAGGGGTTCGGATTGCCTCTGATCGAGGCCGCGCGGCACGGCCTCCCGGTGCTGGCGCGTGATATTCCGGTGTTCCGCGAGGTTGCGGGTGATGCTGCTATCTATTTCGATAACAGCCGCGATCCGGAAACCATATCGGAGGCGGTGACGAAGCTGATCCGTTCCAAGGCTGAGGCTTCCAATCATCCAGCGATCTCGTGGCAAACGTGGGCGCAGAGTGCAGATAGATTGCTGAATATCATCTTGGATCAAAAGTCGCCTTATAAATACTGGATGCCCGACGGCGCGCTGCGCCTTTGGGGCAGTGACAGCCGTATGATCTCTCCGATCGGCGTTCCTGATCGACAGCATATCCGCACAACCAACCAGGCGGGCTTCCTCCTCTACGGTCCTTATTTGCCGATGGCAGGCCAATCTTATCGTATTATGGCTTCAGGCGATGCCCGAACATTGGTTGGAACCGAGTTTATGGATATTTCCTCGCATGGCGGTACTAAGGTTCATTGGCGCGGTCCTATCAAGGGCGACTGGAACAACTGGCGTATCGATGACACGATCACGTTCGACAGCCCCATCAAAGATCTGGAAATCCGTGTCTGGGTCGACAAGGCCACAGACATGTCAGTGGTATCCATTATTCTGGAACCCTATAATGATGCCACTCAGAACGTGAGCGGTAAGAAATCGACGGTACATGCATGATCTGAGCCTTGCGGACAGCTAGCCTAACCGCCCGCTGTCTGGCTTACCTAGAGGGTGACATATTCACGCCTTAAAGACAGAAGTCTGCTAAGACGAAAGATGACCATATCTGTGAAACGGGTTGGGATTTTTACCCCAACCCGTCTTACAGCATCATAGCAAAGCTCAATCATCAAAACGGGCATCTGGGGAACAGCCTCAATTACGGGTAAGCAGGAACATCGAATTCCTCTACTTCAACGCGGCGTCGGACTGAGAATCCTGCGCCACCTCGACCCAGGCATCGATACTGTACCCCGAAATGGAGCTTCTCCAGTTCAAAATCTATCGAGATCGTGCTTTTTCCAGCTTCAAGATTTATAACTTTTGAGTTGATCACAATAGGCTGATCACCTGCGATGACATCAAAGTAAGCTTGAGTGTTGCCTCGCGATGAGACCTCGAAGGTGCATCTATAGCGCCCCGCCCTTAAAGGCATGTACGGACCAAAGAGCAAAGCATCATTTGTCAGTGGCGGCCCGGCTATCCATTCTTCGTCGCCTTCGAAGAAAGCGGAGCCAACATTACTGCACATACGGAGCTTGCGCTCGGGCCAAGCTTTTGAATAAACTCGTGCGATCAGCTTTCGCATAGCATTCAGGTTCGGACTTCTGTCGACCCTTTGAGCCTCGATCCACCAGATAAAGCTATCTTCTGGCCTATCATATGCCAAGATAAGACGTTCTGCATCATTCCAGTCGGGCTGGTTTACATTGAACGGGATGACATGCCCATCAGAATCCCTGTTCAACCAGATCCCCCGGATGCTTTTCACGTCAAAGCCAGCTAGCCTGACAAGTTCAGCCGCTTCCTTGGCGGTAAACTCTATAATATGTTCAGGGTGGCTCCAGTTGCGTAAAAGCTCGGTGACCGACCTGTTAGGGCTATCCATCACCAGATGCCCTCCAGCGCGTGTTACCCGTGCAACCTCAAGCATAAAGCCTTCGATTTCGTTGGGCCACAGATGTTCAAGATTTTGACCAGAGAAGACGATGTCACAAGAAGCGCTATCTACTCCATGCATGTCGCTGCATGTGTTCTCTATCCAGCGGACGTTATCCGGAAGTTTTTCAGGCTTAGGCGAATAATATTCTAATCCTATATGCAGCGGGATTTTGCCATAGCATCGTTCTATCCATTCAAAATACCAAAGCCCTGCACAGCCTGCGCTCAAAAAAGTCTTGGCACCAGGTGGCATTGTTCGCAAATATGCACCTCTACCAGCATGAAGTATTTCGTTAATATCACTATCTATCCTCATACTTATCTCCTAAATAGAGCTTAAATAATTTCACTAACTTCATAATATCGACATTTATTTATGATAATTTACATGATCCAATAAGCATTGATTACAATCCACATCGCCAAAGTTTTTCTATAATCATTTTAAATGGCTTTATAGATAACATTCATCCAACGTGCTTTTATTGAAGTATTTGGATAATAGTCTTGTCCGCCTGACTCAGATAATCCTGCGCCTGCGCACCCCCCCCATTCCAACGCGTCGAAGGCAGCTAGATAATAGCTTGGCGCTGTGACAACGGTGCCGCACGGCGGTGGAAAGCAGAACCCTGGCTGCAAACAAGGATCAGAATTAATCCGTTTTTTGGATGCGGGACCCTTTGCCGGCTTTGAGCTGGAGCAGGCGCCGACTTCCAAACCGCCGCTCTGGTCCCCAATCCTCATAGACGAGATAGATATTATCTCCATCAACGATCCAGCGCGCATATGATACTTGACAGAGCGTGTTTCCATCACGCCATGTAGGTGTCAGTAGAGCGTCTCCAGGCAGTTTTTGCCACTTGCCCGCGCCCGATTGAGGCCAAGCTCCGCGCAATACTCGGAACAATTCGAACACCCATTTTTGATCCTTCTGGCATGCCAGGTTCTTGTCCATGACTTCACCGATAACATAGGCATATTTTTTACCAATAAAGGTCGAGGTCGCGCCTATGCCGATACAGGCCTCCAACCATGCTTGGCAGTCCTTTGCGCTGAACATGGCGTCTCCAGGCAGTTCGCTGCCATTCGTTCTCCAGCTACGAAAATCCTTGGTCGCAGCCACGCCGCGGTAGCCATGGCCTGATTTTGGGGACCAACCGTGAAAAGTCACGATATAAGATCCCCGATGCTTACCAAGAATTTCCGGCGTTCCTTCGTCTTGTGTGGTTACGGGACAAGACTTGTTTTTGCCCGCGCAAATTCGAGACCAAAGCGCACCGCCCCTAACCACCGGGTTGCCCTTGTCTGGACGGAACCTACCCATCGGAGAATCGCCTCGCCGACTATAATGGCATAAGGACCAAAGGCTGGCCTCGTTCTTCGTCAGGCACTGGGAAAGGATGTGCCATGTACCTGTAGTTTGATCAAAATAGGTGCTGCCGTCGAGTGCATTGCAGTCATCGCCGCCCGGGCTATCTCCCGGTTCGACAGCAACAACAGGCTCGGACCAGCTTTTTCCCTGATCAGTGCTCTGGTGCACCACGATCTTAGCATAGTCGAGCGGGCAATAATCCACCTTGCGGGTGAGATAGGCGCGATTAAAGACATACCAGATGCCGTTGCGAACGGCGAACCAACCCGCCGATTCGGAATGGTGATCGAGAGTGTTCGGCCAATTAAGTTGCCCAACCTGTTCAAAATGGGCATTACCGACCCATAGGTCGTCCAATGTTGGACTGGCATACGCTAGGCTGCCAACGAGCATATTAGTAAAAGATAAAGCGATCGTCGCCAGAAATGTTGATAATTTACTCAACGGCAATCCTTAAACTCAATGAGTTATAAAATTATATGAATATTTACTATTCTTAAATCGCCCAATGAGGGAATTTATTATTCTTTCATGAAAGCTTGCCTGATAGGCCCGTCAAAATTGATAATGGCAGCATAACATTCGCACGATCGATTGCCCACATCGATTGACGGCGCGAGCGCACAACGCCATGGTGTAGGCTAAAAGAGCATTAGGAGAGCAGTGGCCGTGCGTTTGCGGTGCGCGTGGCATACAGACGAGTATGTGATGCGTGACCTAAGTTATTATTTGTGAAGAGGGAACATATGAAGACGGCGGTAGTGACCGGTATATCCGGACAAGATGGGGCTTATCTTGCAGAGCTCCTGTTACAAAAAGGCTATAAGGTGTATGGAACATATCGCCGCACAAGCTCGGTAAACTTCTGGCGCATAGAAGAACTCGGGATCGAGAATAATCCTAATCTCATCTTGGTTGAGTATGATCTAACCGATCTCTCCTCCAGCATCCGTTTGCTGCAGACGACTGGCGCGACGGAAGTGTATAATCTTGCGGCGCAGAGTTTTGTTGGCGTTTCCTTTGACCAGCCCGCGACCACTGCGGAGATCACCGGCATCGGGCCGCTCAATCTTCTAGAAGCAATCCGGATTGTCGATCCCAAAATCCGTTTCTACCAGGCAAGTACCTCGGAAATGTTCGGCAAGGTACAGGCCGTGCCGCAGGTGGAGGATACTCCCTTCTATCCACGCAGCCCTTATGGCGTTGCTAAGCTATACGCCCATTGGATCACGGTGAACTATCGTGAGAGCTACGATATCTTCGGTTGCAGCGGCATTCTGTTTAACCACGAGAGCCCGCTGCGTGGACGTGAGTTCGTGACCCGCAAGATCACCGACAGCGTTGCTAAGGTAAAGCTCGGGAAGCTCGATTGCCTGGAACTGGGAAATCTCGACCCCAAGCGCGACTGGGGCTTCGCCAAGGAGTATGTCGAAGGCATGTGGCGGATGCTTCAGGCCGACGAGCCCGACACCTATGTCTTGGCGACCAACCGTACCGAAACCGTACGCGACTTCGTACAGATGGCCTTCAAGGCGGCCGATATCGATGTCGAATTTTCTGGGCAGGAAGAGAATGAAATCGCGATCAACACTGCAACAGGCAAAACGGTGATGCGCGTAAATCCGCGCTTCTATCGTCCGGCCGAAGTTGATCTGCTCATTGGTAATCCGGAAAAGGCAACCCAGAAGCTTGGATGGAAGCCGGAGACCAACCTGGAACAGCTCTGCAAAATGATGGTAGATGCTGACCTTGTCAGGAATCAAGCGAACGCATCGTTCTGATCCTATCTAGGTAATTTAGGTACTAGTTAATATTATGGGGCTTGGCGTCGCTCCCGCACCGCCAAGCCCTGTGCCAGCGTAGCGACGATGAGATGTCTATGAGCAGAATCTTGATTACCGGTGTGGATGGCTTTACCGGTCGCCATCTAACAGCGCTGCTGGCAAGCCAGGGCCATGAAGTCTTCGGCATTTCCCACAGTCCAATAACCAACCCGGTCGAAGGCTTGACTGCGACCCATGCGTGTGATCTGACTGATGCACAGGGCCTCAAGGAAATTATCGCCCAGCTCCAGCCTGATAAGGTTGCGCATCTGGCTGCAATCGCCTTTGTTTCGCACGGTGTCGTCGAGGACATCTACCGTACGAATGTCGTTGGCACGCGCAATCTGCTCGAGGCTCTGAGCGCGGCCAAGAGTGCCGATGCGGTCCTCTTGGCGAGCAGCGCCAACATCTACGGCAATCGTGTCAGCGGCGCCATTGACGAGAATGTCGCCCCCGATCCAGTCAATGACTATGCCGTTAGTAAGGTCTCGATGGAGTATGTCGCCAAACTTTACGAGGATCGTCTGCCGATCATCGTAGCCCGACCGTTCAACTATACCGGGGTAGGGCAGTCGATCGATTTCGTAATTCCCAAAATCATCGATCATGTGCTGCGCAAAGCCGAGCAGATCGAACTTGGCAATTTGGATGTGGCACGCGACTTCTCCGACGTGCGCGATGTGGTGCTGGCCTATGCCGCGCTGCTATTCAAGCCCCAAGCTTTGAGGCAGGTCTTTAACATCTGTTCAGGGACGCCTCACTCGTTGGGCGACGTGATCGCGTCAATCAAGGAGATTTCGGGACACGACTTCGACGTCACCGTCAATCCGGCCTTCGTTCGCAAGAATGAAGTGAAGATGCTTTGGGGCGATCGCACTAAGATTGAGATGCTGTCAGGCCAGAGGCCCGTCTACACCTTGCATGATACGCTTGCTTGGATGCTTGGCAGGTGAGCATACCCATCAGGCGCCTGATTGCTCAGGCGCCTGATGGGAGGCTATTTAGGTTGATCAAGGCCTACATAGGAGGCCACAGTCGATTACCTGTGTCTACTGGCGATGCAGATTGTCCATGTGATGCGCGTGGGCCTCATCGAAACTGGAATAGAAACAAATATCTCCATCATGCAGCACGGCAAAGTGGGAACAGTGGTTCCGCACATATTCCGTATCATGTGAGATGATCAGCATCGCCCGGTCATGGCGTTTTTGGAACAGTTCTATTTCGCATTTTTCATGAAACCGCGCATCACCGACCGCGCTAATTTCATCGATCAGATAGCAATCAAACTCGATGATCATGGAAATGGCGAAGGCAAGGCGTGCGCGCATGCCTTGAGAATAGGTTTTAACTGGCTCCTTGAGATAGAGCCCGAGTTGCGTGAACTCGGCTACGAAATCGATATTCCTCTCATACTCCTGCTTATATATTCGACTTATGAAGCGGACATTGTCCAAACCTGTGAGTGCACCCTGAAAGGCGCCGCCAAAGGCAAGCGGCCAAGACACAGACATGGCCCTGGAGATCGTGCCAGAGGTGGGCTGTTCGGCACCACTGACAAGTCGCACAAGCGTCGACTTGCCTGCGCCGTTGCGGCCTAGGACACCCAGCTTTTCACCCCGCTCGAGCGTGAAAGAAATGTCGTTGAGCACGACACGGTCCCCCGATCGCGTGGGATAGACCTTGAACACATTTTCAGCTTTGATCACTCTGGCGTAATTCCCCGACCAATCATGGCAACCTGTGCCAGTGCAAGGAGGGTCAGCCCGATACACCATCCCACCAAATAAGGGATGTCGTAATGAGAATTAACTTGGTCGCCGAAATAACCTTCGCGAACCAATTCGACCCCGCTCACCATGGGAACATAGAGCATGAATTTCTGCGCAGCCGTTGGCAGAGCATCAACGATGAAAGCCGCCCCCGACAACGGGAACATGATGTAGGATGCCGGATGCCAAAAACGTTCGATCAGTTCGCTCTTCTCGCTCACTGCGCCCAAAAACATGGCCATCGCGGCACCAAACCATGCAAGCAGCAGCCATCCGCCTACTACCGTAAGAAGATCCTCAGGCGGTTCGAGCCACCCTACATAGATGTAGAACACACTCAAGGTGACAAAGGATATTGTCGCGCCGCCCGCTTCCAAGAGGAGCCGTGCGAGGAAGATGTCTATTGCCTTGACGTTGCGATGGTACATCAGGGCGAGATTGGGTTCAATGGCACCGATGCACCGCGCAGGCATATTACGCCACAGCAGAACGCTGGAATAACCCGTCAACGCAAACGCTACGATGGGTAGCGAAGATCCATGGGCCGATTTTGACAGCGTCCATAGGATTGTCACGCCGGTCGTAAACAGCATCGGTTCAACGAACAGCCAGAGAAAGCCGATATTATGTCGGCCATAGCGGGTAAGAACCTCCCTCATCAGCAGCGCGTAGATCACCCGTCCCTGAATCATCGCGCTTCGACGTAGCGTGGAGAGCTGTGAAAGACTATTCACGCGATCATCAGTCCCGGTGCTCTAGCATGCCTGCGACCAGCATGCTGATGATACCCCAAGCGGCGAGGCCCAAGATCAACGTTGAAAAAATGCCGCGCAGACGCCGCGGCTCAAGCGCCTCGTCGGGAGTGTTCGGCTGAACGATACGTTCCACATAGGCCTGTTTGCGGTTCGCTTCGTTGCGCGCTTCGTCAAGCGACGCCATCGCACTGGACAACTGCTTGTCGGCGAACTGGTTCTCTAGCAGCAGACGCTGGTAGCGCGCGGCCCGCGTGGAAAGCGATCTGCTGCTGCCAGCAACCAGGCCCAGTTGCTTGTCAATCTCTTGGCTCAGACCTCGGGCGCGGGTTTCGAGAACCTCGATCTGCGGGTTCTGCGGCGCGACAGACCGGGTTTCCAGCAGTTGCGTCCTGGTCGTAATCAGTTCGTCCTGCAACTTTGAAATCATCTGAATTTGGACGGTCGCCTGCTTCTCGGGATCTACGACGCCCGCTGCATTACGATAGGCCGATAATGCCAAAGCCGTGTCTTGCGACTGCTTCTTGGCATTGTCGACTTCCCGCCGCGCAAAACGGATAAGATCCTGCCGCCCGCGCTCGTTAAGCGTGTTGACAGTAGACTCAGCCATTTCGAGCAGTTGCTCATTGAAGCGGGCAGCATCTTTGGCTGTATACGCCCGAACGGTCAGCGTTGCGATTGAAGACGAACTGTCATATTTGACTTCAACCTTACCTCTGTAATATTTGTACAAATCCTCAAACGTATCGCCCATTCCAAAACCAGCGAAGCGATCAAACATCGATATCGATGAACCACTGTAAGCGTTGATGAACGCTTGCTGCCGGTTCACCGCACGCAGCGCATCGCGGGAGTCAACATAATCCTGGGCGGCATAAATTTCATCGCCCGCATTGCTGAAGCCCGAACTCTTAAACAAGGCTCCCAACCCCGTAGGCGTCGCCTTGTCTGGACTACGCACGGTGAAGCGCGATTCAGAAATAAAGACATCTGAGGCGATGAAGCCAAAATATAATATGGCCAGTAGGGTCGGAACAACAACCGTTAAAACAAATAACGTGCTGACATTCTTGAGCTTTTGTTGAATCTGCATTGATCTTTATACGCTTTTCCGACGTTGCCGTACACGCAATATCCCTCGGCAGGAGACAGGGACATGGCATCCATAACCACAAACTGGCAGGATACAAGCGGGGTCAAGCGGCAGGGATGTCGCATCAGGCCTAGCCCGCGCTTTCGTTATCGTCTAGGGCAGATGAATGACCTGCATCCGCACATGGATTTCGTGCTATGACGCCGCAAATATGTTGATCATTCTTGATCAAGATTACTGGTTAGGTCATGGTTCGTAGCCTTGCGCACCTGTTGACGGTGCGCGGCGATAATGATTTGGATGTAGCTGAATTTCAATGGGAAAATCTAATATGTCAGTCAGGATGGCTGGAATAGCATGTCTGGCCGCGACGCTGTCAGGATGCGCTGTAATGCCGGCAACCGGACCGTCCACCGGCAGAATCAAAAAAGCTGAAGATAGCAGCGTCGTTGACAACGCGAACATTAAGGTCATTGATGTTACAGACGCGATCGCCCGCGATATCTTGGCCAGCAGCCGTCCTTTTTTGTTTTCCGAAAATCTAGGTGAAGGCCGCCCCGTAGGATCGATGATTGGCCAAGGCGATGTTCTCGACGTCTCCATATGGGAAGCGCCACCTGCCACGCTGTTTGGGACTTCGGGCAGCGAAAGCAGGCTGGGCGCTCCGTTATCGCTGGCGCGTAACAACAGCCTGCCCGAACAAATGGTGGACAGCGAAGGACAGATTGTCATTCCGTTCATTGGTCGAGTTCAGGCCGCAGGTCGTACTCCTCAGGAGATCGCGCGCACCATCACTACCCGTCTGAATGGCATAGCGCATCAGCCGCAAGCGATCGTACGTTTGTCGAACAACGCAGCGGCGAACGTGACTGTTGTTGGAGAAGTAGCAAAAAGCACTCGTGTACCTCTCACGTCGCGCGGCGAGCGTGTCCTCGACATCTTGGCGGAAGCCGGGGGCGTCAGGGAACCGGTGGGTAAGATGACGATTCAGATAACGCGCGGCATGAAAGTGGCTTCGCTACCATTGGAAATGGTTATCCGAGATCCACGGCAGAATGTTCGGCTTCAGCCGGACGATGTCATGACCTTACTGTACCAACCCTATAGCTTCACGGCGCTGGGTGCGGTCGGCAAGAATGAGCAACTGCCTTTCGAAGCTACTGGTTTGACCTTGGCCGAAGCCCTTGGCCGCCTCTCAGGACTTCAGGATTCACGGTCCAATGCAAAGGGTGTGTTCATCTTCCGTTTTGAAAGTCCTGAAGCGGTTAATCCAACGATCCGGGCGTCAGCGAGGCTCACGCCGGACGGCAAAATTCCTGTCATCTATCGCATCAACATGCGGGATCCTTCGACCCTGTTCATTGCACAGAGCTTCCCGATCCGGGACAAAGACGTACTTTACGTTTCCAATGCTCCACTCGCCGACATCCAGAAGTTCGTGAGCGTCATCTTCTCTACCTTCCTGCCGATCGCAACCACGGCGACGGCGTTCAGGCAATAGACTCACCTGTGCGTTTGCGTAGAATGTCGAAGGCTTTCTGGGATCTTTTGCCCTGCCGTATTGGACAGGCGGCAACATCCGGCCCGGTACGCAAGCTGCGTGCGCGGTTGCAGCGTTCTAAGCTTCCTTATCGATCAACACGGCCCCCATCGGGGTCCAAACGATTGTTCATCGACCTGGCAGTCATCAGCCGCAATGATGCCGGTACAGGCATCCAGCGCGTCGTGCGCGCGCTTGCACGCTCGCTGAACGAAGAAAATCACGATCAATGGGACATTTGTTTCGTCGCGGCTGACAGACGTCGTCCTTATCATATCATAGCTTGGCCCGACGTCAGTAAGGTCGGCTCAACTGTGGAAATGTCAGCGAAACCCGGCGACATGTTCCTCGGGCTGGATTTCTCGCTCGATACCGTTCGTCGTTATCGCGGCCAACTTGCTCGGTTTCAGCGTGAAGGCGGTCGTCTATGGTTCCTTGTGTGCGACCTGCTACCGGTGGAACGACGTGAATGGTTCTCGCCCAACAATGTTCTGCGGTACAAGGCGTGGCTTGATACCATAGCCGGACTTGCAGAAGGATTCTTATGCATATCCGACCAGACAGAGGAAGATTTGCGCAGGGTTTTGGCCAAGCGCTATGGCGTGCGCGGGGGCTACAGCACGAGCGTGGTGCCGATGGGGCATGACATTCGGGAGGCCCGTCTCGTTCGTGCCTTGGCGGTCGATGACGGGTCGATGCGTTTTGATGTTGAAGCACCCTTTTCTCTGATGGTGGGAACGCTGGAGCCGCGGAAGGGCCACACGGACATTCTGGCGGCTTTCAGCGAACTCTGGCGTCAAGGTGCAAATGATCGCTTGGTTCTTGTCGGTCGGATGGGATGGGCGGTCCACGAACTGCATGATGCCATCCGCAGCCATCCTGAACATGGCGACAAATTATTCTGGTTCGACGATGTTGATGATCTGGAACTGGAACGTATTTACGACGCGTGCCAGGGGGTAATCATTGCCTCTTATGCCGAAGGTTTCGGATTGCCGCTAATCGAGGCGTTGGGGCATGACAGGCCTGTATTGGCGCGGAATCTCCCCATCTTTCGTATTCACGAGCAGCTTGGCGTCTGCTATTTTCCGGCGGACGGATCGACGCCTCAAATTAGCGCCTGCATCCGGCAATGGATTAGCCATGTGCAAGGGGGGCAGGTTCGCGTCACCCGACCAAGCGCAAGCTGGAAGCTTTCCGCTCAGTCGGTGCTGGCAGCAATAGACTGAGGGTCTATTTCATTCCTTCTCAGCCTGCAGGCAGATTGGGAGTCTCAGCATTATTTTTGTGTAGCAGATGCCTGATCGCGGGTTTTGCGTAATTTAAGAGTTCACATCCCTGGTCCATACATTAGAAGTGATCTTAGGGATGCGGGGCTTGATATGTTATGGACGTCCAGACCTACGATATTGCCGATCTAATCCTCCTTATCCCTCGTCATATCGGCGATGAAAGAGGATATTTCTCGGAAATCTTCCGCGTCGATCTCTTTGCAAAGTATGTCGGCGAACATCGCTTCGTGCAGGACAATGAATCTCGCAGCGGTCGGGTTGGCACGATCCGCGGCCTCCATTTCCAAAGCCAACCCCATGCTCAAGGCAAACTGGTACGCTGTACCGCGGGAGCGCTGTTTGACGTCGTGGTGGACATCCGCGCCAGATCGCCCACCTTTGGCCAGTGGGTCAGCGAAATCTTGACCCCAGACAATGGCAAGCAACTTTGGGTACCGCCAGGCTTTGCCCACGGTTTTTGCTCGCTCGAGCCTGATACGGTCATCTGCTACAAAGTGACCGACTATTATAATGCCGAATGTGACAAGGGGCTTGCCTGGGATGATCCTTCTATTGGGATCGATTGGCCCGATGTCGCCGATCCGGACACGCTTTCGCTGAAAGATCGCAAGCAGCCGCTATTATCCGATCTCCCTGCCTATTTCACCTGAAGGGAAATAGCCCATGCGCGTAATCGTCACCGGCGGTGCCGGCTTCATCGGCTCTGCCCTTGTCCGTTATTTGGTGCTGGAAAAGGGCTATGATGTCCTGACCATCGACGCGCTCACCTATGCCGGCTGCCAAGCTTCGCTGAAGGCAGTGGAAGGCAGGAACAGCCACCAGTTTCTGCACGCCAATATCTGCGATCGCGCGGCGATGGACGCAGCGATCGCCGGTTTCCGGCCCGACCGCATCATGCATCTGGCTGCCGAAAGCCATGTCGACCGATCGATCACCGGCGTGGCTGATTTCATCCAGACCAATATCGTGGGCAGCTTCACCCTGCTGGAGGCCGCGCGTGCCCATTGGAACGGGCTTGAGGGCGATGCGAAGGCCGCCTTCCGCTTCCTCCACGTCTCGACGGACGAAGTCTATGGCTCACTGGGCGATGAAGGCCTGTTCAAGGAAACCACCCCCTACGACCCCAGCTCGCCCTATTCAGCGTCCAAGGCAGCGTCCGATCATCTCGCAAAAGCTTGGCAACGCACCTACGGCCTGCCGGTGGTGGTGTCGAACTGCTCGAACAATTACGGGCCGTATCATTTTCCCGAAAAGCTGATCCCGCTGACCATCCTCAACGCGCTCGAAAGGCGCAAGCTGCCCATCTATGGCAAGGGCGACAATATCCGCGACTGGCTCTATGTCGACGATCATGCCCGCGCGCTGGACCTCATCATCGAAAAGGGCGAGCCGGGCGAAACCTATAATGTCGGCGGTCGCAACGAGCGCCGGAATATCGACGTGGTGCTGCGGATCTGCGCCGTACTGGACGAGCTGGTGCCGACCGATTCGCCGCGTGCGGAGCTGATCGAATATGTCACCGACCGTCCCGGCCATGACGCCCGCTACGCGATCGATGCGACCAGGCTGGAGAATGAACTGGGTTGGCGCGCTCAGGAGAATTTCGACAGCGGCATCGAAAAGACCGTGCGCTGGTATCTGGAAAACAAATGGTGGTGGCAGCCGCTGCGCGAACATTATGACGGGCAGAGGCTGGGTCTGAACATATGAAGATTGAATAGCCCCCAGACGGCTGGACGCTTTCTGCTTTCAACATCGTCATATCCGGTCTCGGCGTGACCGCTGCCGTCTATGTTGGCATCAATGGCGGGGGCGAACGATCTTATGATATCCTGAAAATGCGCCATGGCCTGAACATCGCCAGTCTGGCGGTGATCGCAATCTACATGGGGTTTGGTTCATCGGGAAACTGACGCTAAAGAGAGCTAAAAGCGCTAAAACCCGAAGGATATCATGCTGACACAAAAGCTTTCCCCCCACTATGTCGAAAAACCGTGGGGCCGAACCGATCTCCCGTCGCTCTTCGCTGCTGGCGCAGGGCGGCAGATCGGGGAGGTGTGGTTCGAAAGCGCCGATGGGCGCGACCTTCCGCTACTGGTCAAATATATCTTCACCAGCGAACGGCTGTCGATTCAGGTGCATCCCGACGACGTGCAGGCCGTGGCCAAAGGGCTGCCGCGCGGCAAGGAGGAAATCTGGTATATCCTTGATTGCGAACCGGGCGCGACCCTGGGTATTGGCCTGACGGCACCCATGTCCCTCGATCAGTTCCGGGCGGCGGCGCAGGACGGATCGCTGGAACAGTGGATCGACTGGAAGCCGGTGAAACCGGGCGACTGCTATTTCATTCCGGCCGGCACCGTCCATGCCATCGGCGCGGGCATCACGCTCGTTGAAATCCAGCAAAATGCGGACGTCACCTATCGGCTCTATGACTATGGCCGGCCTCGCGAACTGCATCTGGACGATGGAGCCGCCGTCAGCCGCCTCCAGCCCTATGATCGCGCCCTGATCAAGGCACCGCTGGGCAGCGAAGCCCGGCTGATCGCCGACAGCGAAGCCCCCTTCTCACTCGATCTGGTGCATTGGACGACGGATCAAAGCCTCTCCCTGCCCGACGGCAAGCTGCTATGGTTCACACCGCTGACCGGCGCAGGCATGGTCAATGGTCGCCCTTGGGAAAAGGGCGACTGCCTGCTGCTGGAGGGCGAGTGCATCTGCACCCTCACGACAGGACCGGTATCGGCCCTGCTCGCCGTTCCGCGCTGAACCGACGAATATTGGCCGCTCCCCACCTTCGCGCATGATGGGCGATCGGCCAATATTCACAAGTCCCTGATTATAAAGAGAAATAGGATTATGACCGTTACATCTGGGACAGGACTGTGACGGAAAATCGTTGATTTACAATGATTTGATGTTGCGCAAACAGCGAGTCATTGTCCAGCTCACTGTCGGCTTTTCAGCCGAAAGCGCGTCAGGCCGCAATAGAGTAATCGCGGACCAGTTTTAGAGCCTGCTCGTTGAGGGCCGCTGCCCGCTGCGCATTGTCGCTTTCGGTGTAGCAGCGCAGTTCCGGCGCATTGCCACTGGGTCGCAGATGGATGATGTCGCCGCCGGCAAAATGGATGCGCAGTCCATCGGTTCGATCGATCCCGTCCGCTTCGCCAGCCAGCGCCCCGAACATGGCGGTCAGCCGCACCAATATGGCGGCCTCGCTCCCTTGCTCCAGATGCGCGATCAGCGCCTGGCTCTGCGCCGTCGGGTAATTCTCCAGCCGCTCGCTGAACGTATAGCGCGGCGGCAACTGCGCCTGAAGCGCGGACAGCGTCACACCTTGGCGTCGCGCATCCACCAGCACCGACAGGATCGGCAACACCGCGTCGCGCGTCGGCAGCGCAGGCAGAATGTGCCCTTCCGCCTCGACCGGCGTGGCGATCAGAAAACCGCCATTGGCCTCATAGCCGCAGACGCTCTCCTGTCCTTCTGCAACCAGCCTGTTCATCGCCTCGATCACGAAGGGCGACCCGATCCGGGTCCGTCGCACGGTCGCAAACAGGCCCGACAATTCAACCGCACTGTTGCAACTGACCGGCGTTGCAATGGCACCAATCCCCAGCGTCCGCGCACTCAACATGCCCAGCACATCGCCGCGCATCCACAGGCCATGCTCATCGGCCAGCAAGGGCCGATCGGAATCCCCGTCGGTGGACAGGATCGCGTCCAGCTTGAGCGCCGCCGACCATTCCCGCGCCAGCGCCTGGTCCTGGGGGCGAACCGCCTCGGTATCGACGGGAATGAAACGGTCGGACCGCCCCAGCGACACCGCATCCCCGCCCAGCGCCATGACCAGCGCGACCAATATGTCGCGGCCGACGGCGGAATGTTCATATATACCCAGTTTCAGTCCGGCCAGCGCCTGCCCACCGAAGAAATCCACATAGCGCGCAACATAGGCGGTCGCGACGTCCACTTGTCGTGCTACGGGCTGCGCATCCTTCAGCATCCCGTCCCCATCAAACAGGTCGGGCAATGTCACGCTCTGCGCGCGAATGGCCAACTCATCAGGTTTCAGCACCTCGCCATCGGTGCGGTTGAACTTGATGCCGTTGCGGTCGTCGGGAATATGGCTGCCCGTCACCATCAGCGACGGGATGCCCCGCGCGAACCCGTAGGCCGCCACGGCCGGCGACGGCACGAAACCGCACAGATCAACATCCCCGCCCATATGGCGCACCGCCGCCGCGCAGGCCGCCATGATGCGCGGGCTGGACGGGCGCAGATCACCTGCCATCGCCACATGGACGCCCGGCGCAAACTGCCCGATGGCGCTCAGATGCTGGAGGAAGGCGGCGGTATAGGCAAAGCAGACCCGGTCGGTCATGGCGCTGACCAGACCGCGTGCGCCACTGGTGCCGAACGCGACGCCCGACTGCGCCATCAGGTCGGCGATGGAAACGGATTGCGTCATGAATCTCTCCATGCCGCACATGTCAGGGCGGCCATGCGATGGAAAATCAGTGTGAGGATGTCGCGGCGGCCAGAGCCTTGAGCGCTTCGGTCACCTTGCGCACCTTCTGGGATTCACCGCGCTTGAGGATCATGACCTCGCCCTGTGACACGACGACGATCAGGTCGTCGACATCGACCAGCGTGACGCGCGGGCCGTCACTATGAACCAGGCAATTGCGGGCGCCCAGCAGCAGCGCGTCGCCACGAACCGCATTTTCATCGGTGCAACGGGTACTTACGGCGTGAAGAGAGTCCCAGCTTCCGACGTCCGACCAACCCATGGCGACGGGTACGCAGGCTACCTGCGTTTCCCGCTCCATAATAGCATAGTCGACCGAATCCGAAGGACAGGCGTGAAAAGCCATGGCGTCGGGAAAGATATGCGGGCCATCGCGCTTCGCTTGTGTCATTGACGCGCGCACTGCGGCCATCATGTCAGGCTGATGTCGCTCAAGGGCGGCCAGATAGGCGTCCGCGCGGAACAGGAAAATGCCCGCATTCCAGGCATGATTGCCTTCCGCCAGCATCCGTTCGGCATTGGCGACATCCGGCTTCTCGACGAAGCGAACGACCTCATTAACCAGGTCGCCGCAGGCTTGCCCCATCTGGATATAGCCATAGCCAGTCTCGGGGCCATCAGGTTCGATGCCGAACGTGATCAACCAACCTTGAGCGACCAACGGCAAGGCACGGGTTATGGCATCATGGAAGGCAGGCAGATCGTCGATGACATGATCGCTCGGCATCACCAGTAGTGCGTCACTGGGCTGTGCTTCCAGCGCGGCCAATGCGATCGCAGGGGCGGTATTGCGCCCGATCGGTTCCAATATGACGCTATAATCGTCGATGTTACTCTGTTGCAACTGTTCGTCGATGATGTCAGCGTGCGCGGCGTTGGATACGAGGATCGGACGGCTGATCGAAGCCGCGTCGAAACCTCGCGTTCTCACAGCGGTGAGCTGCAACATGGTCTCGTCCGCCGTCAAGGGCAGCAGTTGCTTAGGACGTTCAGGCTTAGAAACAGGCCAAAGTCGCGTGCCCGATCCGCCGGATAGGATAACGGGAACGATATTCATGGGATCGCTAATCATGTCTCGCCTGAACTACAAAAAAAGACTGCTATTATGCGCGATTATGCGCGACCAGCCTGCGCTTCATGGGCCTAAAACTAGAACTTGCCAAGGCACTAAAGGGCTTTGTCAGGCTAAACCGAACGGTACGCTTTTTTCGCCTGGGTTAATCACGGTGGGCTTCGGCTCGAAAAGCGGCCATTCGCGCACCCTAGTCATTGTTCATCCATCAGCGTGGTTCCGGCAAGGATGGGAGGTGCGCACCTCGGAATGAAGCGGATCGATCTGTCCGACCATCCGCTCGGCGCAGCGCTTGCCCGTCCGTTGCCGAATGGACGAGATCATCTTAAAACCGCAAGCGCACCCCTGTCATGACGCTCTCGCGATGGTCGTCACTTCCTGTCTGCGCATCGACGGCGGAGAAGAGTTCGAGGCCACTGTCGAGGCGGTAGGAAACGTCTGCTGATATGGTGCCTACCACCTTCGGCCCTACCGCGAACAGGGACAGCGGCGCACCTGCATAGCCGCCCATTGCGGTCGGCGTGCGGCCTTCGATCTGCGCGCGCTGGCCAAAGCCCACATAAGGCCGGAACGCGGTGTCAAAACTGTCGGCACGTGCGAAGCGGAAGCCCGCATCCGCAAAGCCTGCAACATGCTTTTCCTTTCGACCGTCAGCGCGAACACACTGCCTGTCTCGACCGCACGATCGGGCGTGGTACGGACATAGGTGATGCCTGCCTTTGGCGACAGCGCCCAGTCCCCGCCTGTCGGGATGGCATAGCCGACCGACAGATCGCCGACCCAGCTGCGCAGATTGTAGCGGGTAAAAGCGATATCGCCATTGGGCAAGGACCGTGTCGTGTGCGCATCGCCGCCATCGAAAAGCACCGATGCGCTGAGCCGCAGCCCGTTCACTGCAGAGCGCCCATGCACGCCCGCGACGAAGCCGTCGGCGCGATTTGAGGCGGCCAGCGCTTCGATCCGCTGGCGGCTGTCGAGATAGCCGCCGAAGGCACCGACCGACCAGTCGCGATTGCCGATCCCGCCAAGCACGCCGGAGCCGCGTGTCCGCGCGCTCGACGTGCCTGCGCGCCGTCCCCGCTCACGCTGTGCCACTGCCCGAACGTGAAAGTGCGGACATCGCGGTCAGCGGCGGCAAAGCCGGGGCAGCGTGCGGCATCGACCAGGGTCAGTGCCTGATCCACGTCCAATTGCGTTGTCTACGCATAGGGTTAGGGCGTCAGTCGAGCAAAGCGCTGGTCGCCGGCTGCGCCTGAAAGGCGGTGCTCGCATAGGCGATACTGCGTGCGACCTGCGGATTGAAGGCCGCATTGCCTAGGAACTGACCCAGCAACTGGATGCGATCGGCCCGCTGGACGACGAACCCGAACAGCGATGCAGCCTTGTCGATCGTCGTATAGCTGCCCGTAATCCCGTCGCGCGAGACGATCAGGTCGTAGGAGGTGCCGGGCCGGATCTGCCCTTCCGCGACGATGCGCAGTGTAGCGCCCGGTGTGATTGCGACATTTCCGCTGACCGTCATGATGTCCGGCGACGCGCCGGGGCTGAGGATGCCCGCGACGCTGATATTGCCATCGACAGTGCCTGCCGATCCGAAGGTCGCGCCCGATCGCACGGCGATCTGGCTCGCGCGGATCGTCGATCCGGAAAGACTCACCAGGCGGCCGCCCGACAGGTTGATGTTGCCGAGCGCGGCATTACCCGACACGGTCGCAAAGCCGCTGCTCATCCCCAGCGCATTGACATTCGTGACGTTGGCAAAAGCGACGGGGGGCCACACGGGTGCCGCCCGAGAGCTGTAGGACGTCGTTGCTAGTACCCCCATCGACCGATCCGGCGAAGGCTCCGGCAATGGTGAAGCGGTTGTCGCTCGCGCCGAAGATCACCGGCGCTGTGAGCGATGCGCCCGCAGCGACGGTAAGTTTCGTGTTGGCGGCGACGCCGGCATAGCCATGCGTGCCGGTTAGGGTCAGCGTACCGCTGCCTTCGGTCCCCAATATCTCGAAATCGGTGAGCAGGCCGGCACCAAGCGTCCGGTTCCCCGCCAGTTCCGGCGTGGCGGTGTCGGTCCCGCTACCACCGCTGACGGTGCCAGCCAGGGTGGTGCCTGCGGCGAGGTAGAAGCTCTCATTTCCGCCGAATAGGTCGATGGCGGTTCGTGCCCGTGGCTTCGTTGGTCAGTCTTCCACCATAGCCCAACATGACGGCGGTAGCCTTGCGGCTTTCGATCGCGCCACTGTTGATCAGGCTGGTCGATGAATAGTATCCAGACTGGACCGCAACGCCATCCACCCGGATGGTGCCGCTGTTGGTCGGCTCGGTTAAGCCGTTAATGCTGGTCGCGCCCGATCCGGCGACATCGGTAATGGTGCCGCTATTGACGATGTCACGTCCGCCGCTGATGGCGGTGCCGTTGCCGGTCAGGCTGATCGTGCCATTGTTGGTGATGGTTTTGCTGCCGAAGATGCCGAAGGCGATATAATAACGCCCGGCGTCGCTCACGACAGCAATGGTGCCATTGTTAATGACGTCGACCGTACCGGCATAGATGGCAGCAAGCAACCGATAATTGTTGTTCAGCATCGTACCGGCCACGGCCAGCGTGCCACCGTTGACGATGGTCAGCGCGCGCGTTGGACCACTGCCTTCGCCGATCAACTGCTCGGCCATCGGGATCGTTGCGTTGATGAGATTGCGATCGCTGATCGATACCATGCCGTTCAGCGTGACGGTGCCGCTTCCCGCCAGCCCGATGGTCGTGACGATCGGCTATGCGGCATTCAGCGTCAGTTTCGCATCATTGGACAGTTCATAGGCCAATGCCTCGAACCCTTTGGGGCAGCGCCAGCGCAGCACTGGCATCGGCCGTTGCCCGGTAACGGATCGTATCCCACCCCGCGCCGGCATCCACACCACCGGCGGCCCCTGCCAGCGGTCGCGAAGAACCGTTGTCCAAGTCGACGACAAGCTGGTCGTCGCCCCCGCCCAGCAGGATCGCGCCGGTCACGCTGCCGCCATTGTCGACGAAGATGTCGTCGCTGGAATCATAATATCCCGGCGGCGGTGTTCGATCTACCGCGCCCACAATCAGCCTGGCATTGGCGATAATGGCACGTCCGCCGTTGCTCGTTATAACGCCTGTGATCCGGCCCGTTGCGCCATTCAGCAATGTCGCGTTGCCTACGGCCGCACTGCTGATGGTGCCGCTGTTGGTCGAAACACCCGATCCATAATGGGAAACGCCGGTCCCGCCGGTCGATCGGATCGTACCGCTATTGGTAAATATGCCGTAGCCGGTTGATGCGCCTGTGCCGGTTGCGGTGATCGTGCGGTTATTGGCCAGCCTGTAATCGGCAGCAACGCCAGATCCGTCATTTGCAACGATCGTGCCGGTGCAGCCATAGCCACCGCCCTTGTAGGAAGGCATCTTCCTGCTTCATCGCCAGCGCCGCCCCCATCCGCGCGAAGCTGTAGGTCATCAGCCCTATCAAAGCCGGTCGAGTAATCCGGCCTGCGTGGTTATGTCGGCCGCATCCAACAAGGCCCGCGCCTCGCCCGCCTCCAGCACCGATGTGCGCCCGGTCTGCGCGCTGTGCGCCGGGCTGCGCGCACTGGCTGCGCGATTTGTCGCGATGACCTGCCCCGTCACCAGCCAGTCGAACAGATGGCGGATCGCAGCTTGACGCTGCTTCACGCTCGGTGGCGCGAGCGACTGGCCCAGAGTCTCGATCCAAGCGGCGACATGGATGGGCGCGATGTCCGCCAGATTGCCCAAAGCACCAGGTTAGGAAATCGCGCGCCGCTTGGGCATAGGGACACCGCGTGTGGGTATTGCGGAGTTTGGCCGCGAAAAATTCCAGAAACCGCATATGCCCTCCCTGCTCTACCTCCGCGACGATCGACGGCAAGGTAATCGAAGGCAAGCTGACCGATGGAAGCATGAAGATAAGACCGAAAGGCAGATTATATGCGATACCGTGCTTGGTCACAGATAAAATCGAAGGGAGGAGAAATTGCGCTTGTGCTTCGCCCAACGACAGGCTGTAAGTTGATCGCATCGGTTGCAGGGGCGCGCGCACTCGAATGACTGATGTTCAAGTTTGTGTGGAAACGGGGCTCGCACCCCAATGGCGAAGATTTCGCTACCACTTTCGCGTGATGCGGGGGAAGAACGAAGAATGAAGATCGCAGTTTTCGGACTCGGCTATGTCGGGCTGTCCAATGCTGTCCTGCTCGCACAGCATAATGAAGTCGTTGCTGTCGATATCACGCCGGAACGCGTCGAGATGCTCAACGCGCGCCAATCGCCGATCGTCGATGCCGAGCTGGAGGAGTTTCTCGCGACCCGGCCACTCAACCTGGTCGCCACGCTCGATCCGCAACAGGCGCTGACTGGTGCCGACTATGTGATCGTCGCCACGCCGACCAATTATGATGTCGGCAACAACAAGTTCGATACCTCATCGGTAGAGGCGGTCATCCAGATCGCCAAGCAGATCAACCCCGCCGCAACGATCGTCATCAAATCGACCATTCCTGTGGGTTTCGTAGAGGATGTCCGCCTGCGCCTGGCGGCCGATCAGGTCATTTTCAGCCCGGAATTTTTGCGCGAGGGCAAAGCGCTGCAGGATAACCTCTACCCTTCGCGCATCATCGTGGGCGAACGGTCGGACCGCGCGCGTATCTTTGCCGACCTGCTGTTGCAGGGCGCGGTGAAGAAGGATGTGGAGATCCTGTTCACCGACCCTAGCGAAGCGGAAGCGATCAAGCTGTTCGCCAACACCTATCTCGCCATGCGGGTCGCCTTCTTCAACGAACTCGACAGTTATGCCATCGCGCATGGCATGGACTCGCGCCAGATCATCACGGGTGTCGGCCTCGATCCGCGCATCGGCTCGCATTATAACAACCCCAGCTTCGGCTATGGTGGCTATTGCCTGCCCAAGGATACCAAGCAACTTCTGGCCAATTATTCCGAAGTGCCGCAGAATCTGATCCGCGCGATCGTCGATGCCAATCATACCCGCAAGGATTTCCTGGCCGATCAGATCATCGCGAAGCGGCCGAAGAAGGTCGGGGTATTTCGCCTTGTGATGAAGGCTGGGTCGGACAATTTCCGGCAATCCTCGATCCAGGGCATCATGAAGCGGATCAAGGCCAAGGGCATCGAAGTGGTGATCTACGAACCCGCTATGCAGGAGCCGCAATTTTTCGGATCGCGGGTGGTGCGCGATCTCGCTGCTTTCAAAGAGGAATGCGACGTCATCATCGCTAATCGCATGACGGCGGATATCGAGGATGTCGCCGACAGAATTTTCACACGGGACCTGTTCGGATCGGATTGACAACGATTCTTGCTGTTGCCGACGGCTCGTTGCTTGAACTGGAGGAGGCGGAGCATGATCGGGTGTGGGATGCCTTCCTGCATCGTGACTGGATCCGCCCCCTCGCTCGCAATGTCGGTTTCGCCGAACTGCATTTTATCAACCGGAAGGACGGTACGGACCATCCGCTTTCTGGCAGAGTCTGGCGGTGCTGGAAAAGCCCGAATGATTCACGTCACCGCAACGTCGGCAGCCCTACTCGCTGCAGCGCCCGATCCAGATAGTGCATAAACGCAGGCGTCCGACCTGCGTCCCGTGCCCGCAGCCAGGCGAGCGCCACGACGGGACGCCATTGATCCAGGTCGCGGGCCGTCACAGTAGATGATACCGTATAGCTTCTACGCAACCGTCCCGCCGCCCAGTCCCGCCACAGGTTCGTCATCCAATCAGTGGGACCGATGCCGAAACGCATCAGCATTTCGGATCGCACAGCATCAGCCGCGGGATGGCCTGCCGCCGCCTTAGACCAGTCGATCACCATCATCCCCTGCGGTGTCAGCATGACATTACCCAGATGAAAATCGCCATGGGTCAACATGTCCCCCTCCGGCAGAGTGTCAAGATAGGCGATGACCGCTCGTTGCACCATGATCGGTGCCGGACCATAGGCGATGTCGGTCGTCAGCACCTGCTTCAATGACCGTAAATTCCCGCCACCTGCCTGGTGCATGGCACCATGGATAGCGCCCATTTGGCCAAGCACCCATCCCGCGCGCATGGGATTTCGCCGGATCCAGTCCATCAGCGTCCTGCCTTCGAGCCGGGGATAGACAATGCCGCGTCGCCCATCCCACGTTCGCCGCCCGATCGCCGCCGCCGTCAGCACGCCGCTTGCCGCAGCATGGGCGGAGGCCTCTGCCTCGCGCGCGATCATCTCTTCCGACACGCTGTCGCGGAACAGCTTGATGACCTGCCCACCCCCAAGATCGAACAGTTCGGCGCTCGCGCCGCTGGCGATGAAATCTTGCGGCAAAAGCGGTTCTTTGATCGGATCGGTCATGGTGTGTCCGTCGACGCAATGGTCACGATCATATCCGCCCGGTCGATCGGCATGGTGCATAATGTTCCGTTGCACCCGACAGGCGAGGGGTTACAGCCTGAAATAGGGTGATGTCCCCTACCAGCGGCAAGAGCTGTTTGGGGTAGAATTTGCAGGACAGTGACCATTGCCGTGTGCCTAACCCACCCGCCAAAATGACGGGTCTGCTGCGAATGTCGGAATCATGGTTCAGCTGTGCTATAGGATCCATCCAAATTTCCCGCGACGCCATTTCATGGCGACCGCCAATGCTATGCAGAGATTACCCGCCGCCCACAATGTACCAGCCTTTCTTCGAGCCACTTCGAGCAATTTTTTAGACCTGATCGGGTGGCCTGCATCCATTTCTGACAAATATTCATGACATTCGCGTCGCATTCCATCACAGCCACACCTGCTTGCCGCGCAGAAAAGGGGGCGGTGCCGCATAGGGCGCATTTAACCTTTTTCATCAAATTCTTAGAATAGACTTTATGAATCCTCCGTCTCCGCCACCCTATTTCGGACCACGCCGATGATCCGCGCCCGTTTCGGTACTTTGCGCGGGTTGGTCCGCCTGATCCTGTCCTATCCGCAACTCGCGCTGGGCTTGTCTGCCAGCCGCGCTGCTGATCCCGCGCAGGTGCGGCGGCTGGTCTTTGTGTGTCAGGGTAATATCTGCCGCAGCGCCTTTGCCGATGTCGTGGCGCGCCGGGCAGGGCTAAATACCGCTTCCTTCGGCCTGTCGACCACCACTGGCCGCGCCGCGCATGATCCCGCCATCGCCGCCGCCCACGCTCTGGGGCATGACCTGTCGCAGCACCGGGCGATCGACATGGCCGACTATGTGCCGCAGGAGGGCGACCTGCTGCTGGCAATGGAGGTGCGGCAATTGCACCGGCTGGCCGCCGATCCGCGCCTGAGCCATATGCCGCGGCTGTTGCTTGGGCGCTGGACCCGGCCAATGCTGCCGCATTTGCACGATCCCTATGGGCTGGACGACCGCTATATGGCAACCTGCCTGGCCCGGATCGAACAGGCGGTGGCGCGGTTGATCAGCGCTTTTCCCGGCGCACGGCTTTCCTGAGCATCTGCGTCATATCCCGCACCCAGGGGCGTGGATCGGACAGGGTCAGCACATAATAGCGGGCGGCGGGGTCAAAAAAGCCCAGCACATAGTCGATCAGATCCCTGATCGGCCGCCGCTTGAAAAAGGGGTCGCCGATTCGTCCCGGCGTAATCCACAGGCGCATAAGCCGCTTGGTTTCCGGCACCATATAGCGCGCGCGCAGATCGTCGCGCGGCGGCGGGGCCAAATCACGCTGGCCCAGCACGGTGCGGCGATAGGCTTCCCAGGCGAAATGCGCGCCGCAATGGCGGGCAAGCGGCAGGCTGCCCCAAAAGCGGCCATTGACCTCCATCAGCCAATAGCGTCCGCTGTCAGGCTCATAGCGATATTCGACCATCGCCTGCCCATCCCAGTCGAGCGCGCGCAACAATTGTTCCGACAGCGCCATCTGTTCGCCATGCCGTTCCGTCGGTTCGGCCCGGCACAGCGTGGACACGCCCCCTTCGGGCGGCCATTCGTGCAGGCGGCGATGCTGGAAGCGCAACGTCGCCCGCCCCTCGTCCATATAGAGCATCTGCCCCAGCCCGACGCCTTCGCAATATTGCTGGATCAAGGGCCAGCGCCCGATCGGCGCATAGCGGTCCAGCAGTGCGGTCAACGCCTGCGGGGTGCGGATATATTCGGTCTTGAGCCATTCCAGCCCGGCCTGTTCCAAGATCTGTAACACCGCCGGGGGATTGGCCCATTTGGCGACCAGCGGATAGCGCATCGCCGCGACGCGGGCGGCAAAATCCTCACCCGGCTGCGGTTGCCAGGTCTGCGGGACGCGCAGGCCTGCCTTTTCGGCAATGTCGAGCGTACAGAATTTGTCGATGACTTTGGCCAGCCGGTCTGGTCGGGGGACCAATATGTGGCAGTCACCGATTGTCGGGGGCAGGTCCGCCAGTTCCAGCAGATCCGATTCGGACACGGCCAGCACGGCGCCCGCGCCGGTTCGGGCGATCATCTCCGGCAGCCAGAGGGCCGCAGGGCCGGGAGGGCGCAACAAGGATTGGGTGCAATAGCGCGAAGCTGCGCCAACGCTGTGCGCGTTGCGGGCCACGCCATGGACCGGCACGCCATGCTCGCCCAGTTCGCGCACGACCGTCAGGCCAATGGCGTTCTCCAGACCCAGGACAATGGCACCGGGGAAAGATGTCACGCAGGCACAAGCCGATGTTCGTAGCGCCATGTTGCCCAGGCCTGCTGCGCGACCCGCAGCCCGGTGCGCAGCCGGCTGGGCGGGACGCGGGTGAGGCTGCGGTCGGGGCGATCGGCCAGATCGCCGGGCAGGTCGTGGAAGCCTACGCCGCGGACCTGCGGCAGGCGGGCGGCCTCCCGGCACAGCGCGACGAACCGGGCCTTGACCGTTTCATTGGCCCGCTGGCGGTCGCGGGACAGCATTTCGAAACTGTGGGTGACGACGACGAAGGCGTCATGGCCCTCGCGCGCGGCATGGCGCAGCCCGGCGCGCATCTCGGCGGCGGACATGGCGCAAATCTGTGCCGGACGAAAGCTGCCGGGCCGGTCGGTTATGCCCGATACCGGCAATTCGGTGATGCCGTGCAGGCGGGTTGCGCCTATCTCGCCCGGATTGGCATCGATATGACAGTCGCGGCCCAGATAGGCGGGGTTGACGCTGCTGTCCCATGCCACGCCGATCGCGGTAAGGGCGCGCAGCGTATCGTCATTGGCGCCGAAATTGCCGGCGCGAAAGGCGGTGATGGCGGGCGCCCCGGCCTGTTCCAGCAACCCCTTGGCCAGGCCCAGCAGGACAATCTGGTCGGCCAGCACGAAGTCGCCAATATTGCGGCCCTGTCGCCCCTCGACCGGCGATTGCTTCGCCCAAGCGAGCCATTCGGTGTGGATGTGCATCTGCACTTCATGGCCGCGCGCGACGATGGCGGTGATGATCGGCGTCAGGAAATCGGCACCATGGACCAGCGCTGGCAAGGGATCGAGGAAGAACACGCCTTTCAGCCCATAGCGGTCGAGCATGTCCATCTGCCAGCCAATGCCATGCGCCTGCCCCTGCGCTTGCCCCCAGATCGAGCGCTGGACATTCTCGTCAAGGCTGAGGCCGCGCTGATGCAGCGACGAGGACAGTTCCGTATCGACGGTGATGAGCAGCGCAGTCATGGGCGATCCGGTAGGGGGAGGCAATTGGACAGCAATAGGCGTCAGGAGTTAAGGACGAGTAATATTTCTCCCATATGTCTCATGGGTCACATATTGGAAAGATGGCATTAGGCCGTCAATCCGCACTTTTCCTGCCAGACGTCGCGCCCTCGCCCTCACCGTTACGCGATCAGCGAAAATTCGCCATAATTGCCCTGGAAGAACAATAAGGGACTTTCCGGCCGGTCGACCTCCAGCGCGACAACCTTGCCCAGCACGATATAATGGTCGCCCGCTTCATGCACCGCATCCAGCGTGCAGTCGATCCAGGCGACGACATCGTCCAGGATCGGCGAGCCATTGGCGGATACGCGGTGCGAGACACCGGCAAACTTGTCCTCGCCACGCCCGGACAGCTGGCGGCACAGCGCCTGCTGGTCGCTCGCCAGCACGTTGACGCAGAATTTGCCGACGGCAGATAGGCGTGGCCAGCTGCTCGACGTTTTCGCGGGAAAGAAGGCAACCAGCGGGGGATCGAGCGAGACCGAGGTGAAGGAACCAACCACCATACCGACGGGCGCCCCGTCTGCCTCCACGGCGGTGACGACGCACACGCCGGTGGGATAATGGCCCAGCACGCGACGGAAGGTCGCGCTGTCGAAACTGGTGGTGTCATTCATGTCCGCTTTTCCCATCTTGCGCCCGTGTGTCGATCAGAGCGCGATCCCGCCCGCCGCCAGCACCGCCAGCGTCAGCAGTTCCGACGCATTGGACGCCATCGTGGCGATCTGCACCGATTTTTCCATGCCGACCAGCACCGGGCCGATCATCGACGTGCCGCCCAGTTCGCGCAACAGCTTGGCCGAGATATTGGCCGATTGCAGGCCGGGCATTACCAGCACATTGGCCGGGCCGGACAGGCGGCTGAACGGATAGTTTTTCATGACCGCCGGATTCAGCGCCACGTCAGCGGTCATTTCGCCTTCATATTCGAAATCGACATCGCGTTCGTCGAGCAGCTTCACTGCGCCACGCACATTTTCCAGGAAGGCGCCCGGCGGGTTACCAAAATTGGAGTAGGAGAGGAAAGCGACGCGCGGGTCATGGCCCATGCGCCGGGCGACCGCGACGGTGCCTTCCGCGATATCGGCGAGTTCGCTGGCCGTCGGGCGCTCGTTGACCGTGGTGTCGGCCAGGAACACGGTCTTGTCCTTTGATACCATGACATGGATGCCGAACGGCGTGCGCCCTACTGCCGGGTCCATCACCCGCTTCACTTCGCGCAATGTCTGCGCATAGGGGCGGGTCATGCCCGTGATCATCGCGTCGGCTACGCCCATCTTGACGAGCAATGTGCCAAAGATGTTGCGGTCCCGGTTGACCATCCGCTCGCAGTCGCGGCGCAGATAGCCGCGCCGCTGGAGCCGGGCGTAAAGCAGGTCGACCATGTCGGGCACGAGTGGCGAGTTGACGCTGTTGTGCAGCTCGAAACTGTCGGGATCGCGTACGCCCAGCGCCTTGAGCTTGTCGACCACATCGCCGCGCCCGACCAGCACCGGGACGCCATAGCCCAGATCGCGGAACTGGATAGCCGCGCGCAGCACCACTTCCTCTTCCGCTTCGGCGAACACCACGCGCTTGGGGTTGGCCTTGGCCATTTCATAGGCACTGGTCAGCACTGATGTGGTCGGGTTGAGCCGCGCTTTGAGCGACTGGCGATAGGCCGCCATGTCGGCGATCGGCTTTTGCGCGACGCCGCTGTCCATCGCCGCCTGCGCCACGGCCGACGGCACCACTTCCATCAGGCGCGGGTCGAACGGGGCGGGGATGATATAGTCGGGGCCGAAGCTGTGCGATCGGCCATAGGCCTTGGCCACTTCCTCCGGCACCTGCTCGCGCGCCAGTTCGGCGATGGCATGGGCGGCGGCGACCTTCATCGCTTCGTTGATCGTCGTCGCCCGCACGTCCAGCGCGCCGCGGAAGATGAAGGGGAAACCGATGACATTATTGACCTGATTGGGATAGTCCGACCGGCCCGTCGCCACGATCGCTTCGGGACGCACGGCCTTGGCATCGGGCGGGGTGATTTCCGGGTCCGGGTTGGCCATGGCGAAGATGATCGGCTTTTCGCCCATATCCTTGACCATGTCCGGCGTCACCGCGCCCTTGACCGAAAGCCCTAAGAATACGTCCGCGCCCTTCATCGCTTCTTTCAGCGTGCGTGCGTCGGTCCTGACCGCATGGGCCGACTTCCACTGGTTCATGCCCTCGGTGCGGCCCTGATAGATCACGCCCTTGCTGTCGCACATGATGACATTGTCACCCGCCACGCCCAGCGCTTTGATCAGTTCAGTGCAGGCGATCGACGCCGCACCCGCGCCATTGACCACGACTTTCAGGTCTTTGAGCTCACGCCCGGTCAGCATCGCCGCGTTGATGACCCCCGCCGCCGCGATGATCGCGGTGCCATGCTGGTCGTCATGGAACACCGGAATGTTCATCCGCTCTTTCAGCGTCTGTTCGATGATGAAGCATTCCGGCGCCTTGATATCTTCAAGGTTGATGCCGCCAAAGGTCGGCTCCATCAGCTCCACCGCGTCGATGAAGCGATCGACATCCTCGGTCTTGAGTTCGATGTCGATGCTGTCCACGTCGGCGAAGCGCTTGAACAGGACCGCCTTGCCCTCCATCACCGGCTTGGACGCCAGCGCGCCCAGATTGCCCAGGCCCAGGATCGCCGTGCCATTGGTGATGACCGCGACCAGATTGCCCTTGGCGGTATAATCATAGGCCGTCGCAGGGTCCGCCGCGATCGCCAGCACCGGCACGGCGACGCCCGGCGAGTAAGCCAGCGACAGGTCTCGCTGCGTTGCCATCGGTTTCGACGCGATGATCTCGATCTTGCCGGGGCGGCCGGTCGAATGGAAAAACAGCGCCTCGCGCTCGGAAAATTCCACATTCGACTTGTCGGTCATCACTTACCCGCCTTTGCTGTCCGTTGCGTCGGCCCTAGCGGCAAGCGCGCCTTGTGGGCAAGTGCGAGAAGGCTTCTTTCCTGTGCTGCGGCTTGGCGCTATCGCACCATCATGCCCAGCGCCCCGAACGACACTACGACCCAGCCTGCCCCCACGCCGATGATGGCGCAATATTTGGCGCTCAAGAGCCAAGCGAGTGACTGCCTGCTCTTCTATCGTATGGGTGATTTCTTCGAGCTGTTCTTCGACGATGCGAAGGCGGCGGCCGCGACGCTCGACATTGCGCTGACCAGCCGGGGCGAACATGGCGGCGCGCCGATCCCGATGTGCGGCGTGCCGGTGCATAGTGCGGAGGGCTATCTCGCGCGGCTGATCAAGGCAGGCCACCGCGTCGCGATCGCCGAACAGACCGAAACGCCCGCGCAGGCCAAGGCGCGCGGGGGCAAGACGCTCGTGGCGCGTGATATCGTGCGCTATGTGACGGCAGGCACGCTGACCGAGGAGACTCTGCTCGATTCCCGGCGTGACAATATGCTGGTTGCTCTCGCACAGGTGGGCGGAGAGGGCGAGATCGGCCTCGCCGCCGCCGACATATCGACTGGCCGGTTCGAAACGATGACCTGCCGCGCCCTCGACCTGCCCGCCGAACTCGCCCGCCTGCGCCCCAGCGAGACGGTGGTGGCCGAAGGATCGACGCTCGACATAGCCGACGCCCATATGTTCGATCGCGCGGCCTTTTCCAGCAGTCGCGCCGAAACCGCGCTCAAACGGCTGTTCGGGGTCGCGACGCTCGATGGCTTTGGCCAGTTCAGCCGCGCCGAGCTGGCGGCGATGGGCGGGCTGATCGCCTATCTCGACCATGCAGGGAAGGGGACTTTGCCCTTCCTCGCGCCGCCCGTGCGCCAGACCAGCGGCGGTCACGTCGCGATCGACGCGGCAACGCGCGAGAGTCTGGAGATTGTCGCAACGATGAGCGGCGCGCGCGCGGGCAGCCTGCTGGGCGCGGTCGATCGCACGGTGACGGGGGCAGGGGCGCGGCTGCTGGCGCAGGATCTGTCCGCGCCGCTGATGGATATGGCGCTGATCGAGGCGCGGCTGGGGCTGGTGCAGCTGTTCCACGACGATGCGGGGCTGCGCGACCAGTTGCGCGGCGCGTTGCGCGCGCTGCCCGACATCGGCAGGGCATTGGGCCGCGTCGCGGTGGGCAGGGGCAGTCCGCGTGACCTTGGCCAGTTGCGCGATGGCCTTGGCGAAGCGCGGCTGCTGCGTGAGCGGCTGGGGCGCTTGCCCGACCAGCCGCTGCTGCTCGCCCGCCTGCTCCCTGCGCTCGATGGCCATGGCGCGCTGGTCGACAGCCTCGCGCGGGCGCTGGTGCCTGCTCCACCAACCGAAACGGCGAGCGGCGGCTATATTGCCGACGGCTATGATCCCGCGCTGGACGAGCTGCGCCGCATGGCGGGCGATGGCCGCCGCGCGATCGCCGCGCTGGAGGCGAAATATCGCGCGCAGACCGGCATTTCGACGCTCAAGATTCGCCATAATGGCGTGCTGGGCTATCATGTCGAGGTGCCGGCCCGCGCGGCGGACTCGCTGATGCAGCCCGACAGCGGCTTCACCCATCGCCAGACGCTGGCCGGCGTCGTGCGCTTCAATTCGGTCGATCTGCATGAGGAAGCCGGGCGGGTCGCGCAGGCCGGTGGCCATGCGCTGGTGGCCGAAGCGGCCCATCTGGAAGATTTGATCGCCGCCGTGCTGGACCGCAAGGCCGACATCGCCCGCGCTGCGCAGGCATTGGCCCGACTCGACGTTGCCGCCGCACTGGCCGAACGAGCGGCGGAGGGCGGCTGGCAACGGCCGCATTTCGTCGCGGCGGACGGGGCGGGACCATGCCTCGACATCACCGGCGGGCGGCATCCAGTGGTGGAGGATGCGCTGCGACGCGAAGGACAGGCCTTTGTCGCCAATGATTGCCGTCTGGTGCAGGATGATCGGCTCTGGCTGGTCACTGGCCCGAACATGGGCGGCAAATCCACCTTCCTGCGGCAAAATGCCCTGATCGTCATATTGGCGCAGGCGGGCGCCTATGTCCCCGCGCAGGCGGCGACGCTCAGTCTGGTCGATCGGCTGTTCAGCCGGGTCGGCGCATCAGACAATCTGGCGCGCGGCCGCTCCACCTTCATGGTCGAAATGGTCGAGACCGCCGCCATCTTGGCGCAGGCGACCGCCGACAGCTTCGTCATCCTCGATGAAGTCGGGCGCGGCACCTCCACCTATGACGGGCTGGCGCTGGCATGGGCGGTGGTGGAGGCAGTGCATGAGGTCAATCGCTGCCGCTGCCTGTTCGCCACCCATTATCATGAACTCACCCGACTGGCCGAAAGCCTCTCCTCGCTCTCGCTCCACCATGTCCGCGCCCGCGAATGGAAGGGCGATCTGGTGCTGCTGCATGAGCTGAGCGATGGTCCGGCGGATCGCAGCTATGGCTTGGCCGTCGCGCGGCTGGCGGGCCTGCCCGCCGCTGTCCTGAAGCGCGCCAAGGATGTGCTGGCGCGGCTGGAGGCGGGCAAGGCCAAGACGGGCGGCATTGCGGCGGGGCTGGACGATCTGCCGCTGTTCGCCGCCGTCGCGACCCAGTCCGAACCTGCGATCGACCCGCTGCGCGCGGCGCTCGACAGCATCGATGCCGACGCGCTGTCGCCGCGTGAGGCGCTCGATCAACTATATCGGCTGAAACAACTGGCCGCGACCAGCGACCATGACTAGATAGCCTCCATGGTCATGCAATTTCCCGCGCTGGGATCGCGCCGTGCGATCATTGATCGGCGCGCGATTTCCGACAACATCACCGCTCAGGCGCAACTGCACCGTAGCGATCCGATGCTGCTGCGCGGCCTGATCGTCAAGGAATTGAAGGCGGCGCTGGATGAAGGCCGGGCCGAGGTCGCCCGGCGGCTGGAGGCGAAGCCGACGCGCGGGCGGGAGGCAGTGACCGCCTTTGCCTTCCTGATCGACCAGATTCTGCGCCTGCTTTATGACGCAACGACCCACCATCTCTACCCGTCGGGCAACCGCAGCACGGGTGAACGGATCGCCCTGATCGCGGTTGGCGGCTATGGCCGGGGCGAAATGGCGCCGCATAGCGACGTCGATATCGGCTTCATTACGCCCTGGAAACCAACTGGCTGGACCGAGCAGGTCATTGAATCTATGCTCTATTCGCTCTGGGATCTGGGCCTGAAAGTCGGCCATTCCAGCCGCTCCATCGATGAGACGATGCGGATGGCCAAAGCGGACCTGACCGTCCGCACCGCCCTGCTGGAGGCGCGCTATGTCTGGGGCGACCGGGCGCTCTACGAGGAGACCTCGACCCGCTTCGACGCCGAAGTGATGCAGGGCACGGCCCGCGCCTTCGTCACCGACAAGCTGGCCGAGCGCGAGGAACGGCACAAACGGATGGGCGACAGCCGCTATGTCGTCGAACCCAATGTGAAAGAGGGCAAGGGCGGCCTGCGCGATCTGCATACCCTGTTCTGGATCGGCAAATATGTGAACCGGGTGCGGTCGGTCGCCGAGCTGGTCGATGTCGGGCTGCTGACCCAGCTGGAATTGCGGCAGTTCCAGAAGGCGGAAGATTTCCTGTGGGCGGTGCGTTGTCACCTGCACACCATCACCGGCCGGGCGGAGGATCGGCTGACCTTCGACCTCCAGCTGGAAACCGCGACGCGGATGCGCTTTACCGGGCGGCATGGCCGGTCGGGGGTGGAGCGCTTCATGCGCTATTATTTCCTCAACGCCAAAATCGTCGGTGACCTGACTGCCATGTTTCTGGCCCATCTGGACGACCAGATGGCGGCGAAGGGGCGGCGCTATATTCCGGCCATGTTCCGTCGGCCCAAGAAGCTGGACGGCTTCGTGCTGGAGCGCGGACGGCTCTCGCTGCCCAGCGATGATTTCTTTCAGGTCGATCCGGTCCGGCTTATAGAGATTTTCGCCGTGGCCGACCGCCATGGCCTGGCCATCCACCCCAGCGCGATCCGCGCCGCCAGCCGCGACGCTGGCCTCATCACCGCCAAAGTGCGCAAGGATCCGCGCGCCAACGCCGCCTTCATGGATGTGCTGACCAGCCCGCGCGATCCCGAAACCGTACTGCGCTGGATGAACGAATCCACCGTGTTCGGCCGTTTCGTCCCCGACTTCCGCCGGGTCGTGGCGCAGATGCAGTTCGACATGTATCACCACTATACGGTGGACGAACATACGATCCGCGCCGTCGGCCTGCTCGCCCGGATCGAGAAGGGCGAACTGCCCGAAGATCATCCGCTGGCGTCTGAACTGATGGGCAAGCTGCTGTCGCGCCGCGTTCTCTATGTCGCGGTGCTGCTGCATGACATTGCCAAGGGGCGGGGCGGCGATCACAGCATCTTGGGCGCGGAAGTCGCCGAACATCTCTGCCCGCGCCTGGGCCTCACCCCGGCGGAGACGGAAACGGTCGCCTGGCTGGTCCGCTATCATCTGCTGATGTCGGCCACCGCCTTCAAGCGCGATCTGGCTGATTACAAGACGATCCTCGATTTCGTCGATGTCGTGCAAAGCCCCGAACGGCTGCGGCTGCTGCTCTGCCTGACGGTCGTGGACATTCGCGCGGTCGGGCCAGGTGTGTGGAACAGCTGGAAGCGGCAGTTGCTGGGCGATCTCTATGATTCAGCCGAAGAATTGCTGCGGCTGGGCCACAAGCAGAAGGGCCGCAGCGAACGGGTCGCGGCCAAGCAGGAAGCGACGCGGCTGGCGCTGGGGCTGCCGGACGCAGAGTTTGAACGGCTGCGCAGGCGGCTGCCCGAATCCTACTGGATCGCCGAGCCAGAGGATATATTGATCCACAACGCGCACCATATATTGGCTTCCGCCGACGCGCCCTTGTCGATCGCGGCCCATTATTATCCGCAACGCGGCGCGACGCTCGTGACGGTCTATGCCACCGACCATCCGGGGCTGTTCTACCGCATTGCAGGCGCGATCCATCTGGCGGGCGGCAACATCATCGACGCGCGCATCCATACGACGCGCGATGGCGTGGCGATCGACAATTTCCTGGTGCAGGACCCGTTCGGCGGTGCCTTCCACGATCCCGATCAGCTGACCCGAATCCGCAACGCGATCGAGGATTCGCTGTCCAACCGCCACCGCATGATCACCAAATTGTCGGCGCGCCCGCTCACCCGGACCCGCGCCGAAGCCTTCCGCATCGTTCCCAATGTGCTGATCGACAATAAGGCGTCGAACCGCTTTACCGTGGTAGAGATCAACGCCGCCGACCGGCCAGCCCTGTTGTTCAGCCTGGCCAATGCGCTGTTCCAGTCGAAGGTCACGGTCCACAGCGCCCATGTCGCCACCTATGGCGAACGGGCGGTCGATACGTTCTACGTCACCGACCTGCTGGGCGGAAAGATAGAGAGCAAGGCGCGGCTGCAAACGCTCGAACGCCGCCTGCTCGAAGCGGCCGGCGGCGAGGTGGATGAGGCGCTGGAGCGCGCTTAACCCGGCTGCGTCGCCAGCCAGGCCGCGACATCCGCCGCCACCTTGTTCGCCGCGGCATTGAGCGGCACACCGATCGTCCCGGCCTCAATCTTGCCGCCCACGGGCACACTGGCGGTGAAGCGTTGCCGCGCGATCACCGTGCCGCTGCCCTTGGTCAATATGGCGTCATAGGTGACGACCGCGCTATTGCCCGGCGCATCGATGCCAAAGGCAACCAGTTCGCCCATCAGCCGCTGACCATTGTCGCCAGCATATTGGCCTGGGGCCAGGACGATACGGTTGCTGGTCGCGGAAATCGTTTCGGCCAGCAGCGTCTGGAACAGGTGGCGCGGCGTGTCGGCCCATTGCACCTTGGTCACATAGGCGACCGAGGTGGGCGAAAGCTGCACCGGCACCCGCACCGTATCCAGCATCTTGGGCGCATCGGGATCGGCCACGGTCAGGCTTGGCCCCTGCGCACCGGTCAGCAAGCGCCCCGGCGCGACCGTCTGCGTGGCGCTCAGCGCCAGCAACTGTTCCGGCGGCTTGGCCCCGAACGATACGCAGCCTGCCAGCAGGAAGGCGGCGGTGAGCGCAACCGTGGCGCTGCGCGTGTGGCGGTTGAACATGCGCCTTGTCCCTCTCATCATGGCTTGTAATCCGGCAATTTGGGCGATCCGACCAGCGAACCGGCCCCTTGCTGGTCCAGTTTCTCGGCAACACCCCGGAAGGCGCGCGACATTTCGCGCAGGTCGCGGACCAGCTGGTTGACCTCCGGCATGGTCTGGTTGCTGAACGCACGCACGCCCGGCTGGGCTTCGGCAATCGTCTTGTCGAGCGTGTCGATGCTCCGCGTTGCCGACTGCACGCTCTTGCGCAGGTCGGCCATCAGCGGCTTGCCCTCATCGGTCAGCAGCGAATCGGTCGTCGCAGCCAGCTTGCCAATCTGTTCAGCCGCTACCCCGGTGCGCTGCACCGCGATGCGCGCTTCGGCCAGCGTGGCGGAAATTTCCGGGCTGCGATCGGCCAGCGAGCTGGAGATACGCTCGACGTTGGCGAGGATGCCAGCGATCGACTGCTGATTCTTGTCGTTCAGCAATTCGGTCAGCCGCTCGGTCAGGGTCGACAGCCGTTCCAGCAGTTGCGGCGCATTGTTGAGCAATTCGCCCAGCGCGCCCGGCTTGGTCGGGATCACCGGCACGCCGTCGGGGCAGACCGCGAGCGGATTATTGGTCGGACATAGGATCGGCGGCGCGCCCTTGACCGCGCCGTCCAGCACGATTTCGCTGACGCCGGTAAAGCCCACCCCCGCGATCGTCGCAGTGGTGCCTTGCAGCACGGGCGTGCCGTCCTTCACCGAAATGCGCACCTTCACAAAGCCCGGATCGCGCTTCCACAGCTCGATCTTCTCGACCTGGCCAGACGGGACGCCGGAATAATTGACGCTCGATCCCTTCGCCAGGCCGTTGACCGACTGTTTGAAGAAGATGTCATATTCCTTGTTCTGCCCATCGGAGATGCGCGAGAACCAGAAGGCCGCCGCAATGATCGCCGCCAGCAAGATCAGCGTGACCGCGCCCACCAGCACATGGTTGGATCGGGTTTCCATATCCTATTGCCTTCCATCGGGCGGGGTCTGTGCCGCCCTATCCTGTTCGCGGTCATGATGACGGGCGACCGCCGCCGTTGCGGCGCGGCCGCGCGGGCCGTTGAAATATTCCTGTATCCACGGATGATCGGTGGCCAGCAATTCGTCGATCGTGCCGACCGCAATGACCTTCTTGTCGGCCAGCACGGCGACACGGTCGCAGATCGAATAAAGCGTATCAAGATCATGGGTGATCAGGAACACGGTCAGGCCGAGCGTCTGCTGCAACTGGCGGGTCTGTTCGTCAAACGCCGCCGCGCCGATCGGGTCCAGCCCGGCGGTCGGTTCGTCCAGAAACAGCAGGTCCGGGTCCAGCGCCAGCGCACGGGCGAGACCCGCGCGCTTCTTCATGCCGCCCGACAGTTCGGACGGATATTTGGGACCAGCTTCAGCCGGCAGGCCGGTCATGCGGATCTTGTAGGCGGCAATTTCGTCGCGCAGTTCCGCGCCGATATTGGGATAATATTCGCGGATCGGCACTTCGACATTTTCAGCGACCGTCAGCGTCGAAAACAGCGCACCGCCCTGAAACAGCACGCCCCAGCGCTTGCGGATCGCCAGCGCCTCATCGTCCAGCCGCCCGACCATCGATTCGCCAAAGACGTGGATTTCGCCCTGGTCG
This sequence comes from Sphingobium sp., assembly GCA_023266575.1. Classification (GTDB taxonomy): domain Bacteria; phylum Pseudomonadota; class Alphaproteobacteria; order Sphingomonadales; family Sphingomonadaceae; genus Sphingobium. The sequence continues at coordinate 59,615 of JAHFPV010000015.1, read as the reverse complement.
GGGGTCTGGAGGCCGATGATCGCGCGCATCAGCACCGACTTGCCGGTGCCGGACCCGCCGACCACGCCCAAAATCTCGCCCTTGCGCACGTCCAGGTCCAGCCCGTCATGCACGACCTGATCGCCGAAACTGTTGCGGATGCCGCGCACCGAAATCGCGATGTCGCTTTGCGCCATCGTCTGTTCGATCCGGGCGTCCTCGGCGGCCATGGCATCCTGCTCGGCCATCAGTTCCACCCCAGCCAGGTGAAGAATACGGCGAATATGGCGTCGAGGACGATGACCAGGAAGATCGCCTGCACGACTGCAGCGGTGGTGCGCAGCCCCACTTCCTCGGCATTGCCCTTGACCTGCATCCCCTGAAAACAGCCGGAAATGGCGATGATCAGGCCGAATACCGGTGCCTTGATCAACCCCACCCACAGGTCGGTGATCGGTACGACTTCGCGCAGCCGCTGAACGAAGGTGATCGGCGGAATGTCGAGCGCAATGGCGCAGAGAAAGCCGCCGCCAATCACCGCCATGATGGAGGCGTAAAAGCCCAGCAGCGGCATCATGATGACGACCGCCAGCGTGCGCGGCAGCACCAGCGCCTCCATCGGCGACACGCCGATCGTGCGCATCGCATCGACTTCCTCGGTCAGCTTCATCGTGCCAAGCTGCGCGGCAAAGGCGGAGCCGGATCGGCCCGCGACCATGATCGCGGTCATCAACACGCCCAGTTCGCGGAAGGTCAGCCGACCAACCAGATTGATCGTCAGCATTTCCATGCCGAACTGGCGCAACTGCACCGATCCCTGCTGCGCAATGACGATGCCGATCAGGAAACTCATCAGGCCGATAATGCCCAGCGCGGACACGCCAACCACCTCGAACCGCTGGACCACGGCATTGACGCGGAAGCGGCTGGGGTGGCGGATGACGCTCCAGGTGGCGACCAGCGTGCCGCCGAAAAAGCCCAGCAGGCCCAGCATGGTCGATCCCGCAGTGCTGACCGCCTCGCCAATCTGGCTGACGACGCGGGTGACGGCAGGGACATGATCGGGACGGATCGCCACCGGCTCGTCCAGCGCGCCGACCGCTTCGATCAGGCGCATCGTATCGTCGCGCCCGCCAGTGATCGGGCTGTTCAGCCGCTTGGCGGTGCGATGCACGGTCCATGCGCCGATCGTGTCGATATGCTCGACGCCCGACAGGTCGATGGCGCTGACCGGTCCCTGCACCGCATCCAGCCGACCGGGCAGGTCATGCAGACAGGCGACCGCCAGCGACCCGGAAAGCCGGATCACTGTGCCGTCGTCACGCATTTCTTCAGCAAGATCGGCGGCTTTGTTCATGCGATGGGATTACTGGTCCAATATCGGTTGCACGGCAAGCCGAAACGGCCCAACTGCAAGCCAGAACGAAGCAACAGGGCAAAAGTTTCGGACACGGCATGACGCACCGGCTGGCAATTTACGACATGGACCGGACGGTGACGTTCAGCGGCACCTATACCGGCTTTCTCATCCACATGGCGCGCGCCATGGCGCCGTGGCGGCTGGCGCTGCTGCCCTGCGTCGGGCTGCTGATGCTGGCCTATGTGGTCAAGCTGATCACCCGCCAGCGGCTGAAGGAATTGAATCAGGCGCTGATGATCGGCTTCAATGTCGAACGCGCGCGCTTGATGCCCCATGTCGAAACCTATGCTGACAAGGTGGTGGCGACCAATTTGCGACAGGGCGCGGTGGCGCAGATCGCGCAGGACCGGGCCGATGGCTATCGCCTGGTCCTCGCCACCGCCTCCTACCGCCTCTATGTCGAGCCGATCGCCCGGCGACTGGGTTTCGACGCGGTCATCGCGACCGATCACCTGTCCCAGGATCTGCGCTATGTCCGCGCGAAGATTGCGGGCGAAAATTGCTACGACACCGGCAAGCTGCGAATGATCAAGGCGTGGATGGCGGCCGAAGCGATCGACCGTGGCCAGGCCCATATCCGCGCTTACTCCGACCATGTGTCGGACGCGCCGATGTTGGAATTTGCCGACATCCCCTTCGCCTCCAACCCGCACAAGAAGCTGGCCAAACTGGCGGCGGCGCGCGGCTGGACGCGGGTGGACTGGACGTAATATCCCCACCTCCGTTCGTTTCGAGCGAAGTCGAGAAACCGGCGCGCTACGTTTCTCGACTTCGCTCGAAACGAACGGAGAATTGCGTTTAACGCATCGCCGACCGCGCCAGCCCCTCGCAATCCGCATCGGCTGCGCGCGGCACCTTGTCCCCCGCAATCGCCTTGCCGATCATCTTGAGGATGCCCTTGGTCGATCGCACCTCGGCAGGCACGCGAATGTCCGGCTGCTTGATCGTCCCGCCAATCGGCACGGTGCCGCTCAGGCGCAGCAGGCTGCCATGTTTGGGCGTGCCACTCATCGTCAGCGCCATCACTTCGTCGGTCAGGCGGATCGTGCCGGTGACGCGGGTCTGCGCGCGGGACGTGTCGATCAGCACCGGATTGGCCCGCGCCACGCCACTGGTCACGTCGAACCGCGCCACCACGCAGCGCAGCACCGCCATCTTGTCCTTGTCCACGGTCAGCCCCTTGCCGACATCCTGCCCCATCAGCGCCGCCGTGCGCGCCGGGATCGACCCGTCGCGCGCCACCAGCGCGATCGTGCCGGATGACCGCCCGACCGCCTGCCGGATCGTGCGCCCCGATCCGTTCAGTGCGATCCGCCCGACCAGCCCGCCGTCGATCCGCGTTTCGGGAAAGAAATCGAGCAGGCGCGCCGATCGCAGGTTGAGCGCCAGATCGAGCCGGGGTCCGCCCTGCCGCTGATCGACCGACAGTCGCCCGCTCAATATGCCGCGTGTCAGGTCCATCCGCAGTGGCTCGACCACCAGTCGACTGCGCTCCAGTGTCAATGTGCCGCTCAGCGACCGGAACGGGCTGGAGCCGGGCCACAGCAGCTTGTCCGCCCGCAATGCCAGCCGCCCGTCGGTGCGCGCCATGCGCGACAGGTCTATGGCGGTGTCGGGGACCAGCCGGTCGCCCGACTGTGCCCGTTTGGCCGCTGCCTTGCGCTTGCCCTCATTGGACGACAGATCGTCGAAATCGAACCGGCCCGCATGAATCGCGCCGTCGATGCGGGTGCGCCCGTCACGTTTGCGGATGGTGGCGTGGCCCGCAATATCGGACCGTCCGATCGTCCCTTTCAGGCGCTCGACGGTCCAGTCGGGCCGGTCGCGCACCACCTGCGCTGTCAGGCGCACCGGCTGCGTGCCGGGCAGGCCCGCCTCGATAATCGCGTCCAGCACGCGCAGGTCGATGGCGTGGCCGGTCACCTTGCCGCGCAAATGGCCAATGTCGAGCGGCCCGTCCATCGTGCCGTCGAACGTCATGCCGACCGCGTCACCGGCAATCTCCGCCTTGAACGGCCAGCGCGCACCCGCCTGATGCCCCAGGATCGGCGCGCCACTGGCGGTCACCCTCACGGGATGGCCGCGCACATCGCCGGAGCCGGACAGGCGCAATCCCCTGCCGTCCACGATCAGCGCCGCATCGATCGACCGGCCCCGCTTGTCGTCGCGATAGGCGATGCGACTGTCGCTGACGGTCAGGCTGCGCAGGGCAGGGCGCTTGCCCTTGCTGTCATCGGCGCGGCTGCGTTCCCCGCTCCAGCTTTCGCGCCCATCGGCGGCGCGATAGAAGGACAGTCGCGCGCGGCGCAGCTCCAGCGTTTCCAGCACCGGCCCGCCGGTCAGCAGCGCCAGCGCGGAAAAGCCCACCCGCGCCTCGCCAACCCGCGCCAGATCGCCGCTCCCCGGCGCCCAGTCGGGCTGCGGCACGCGCATGTCGGTCAGGCGCACGACGGGGTGAAAGGACAGGGCATCCTCGCGCACCATCGCGCCGATCGTCACCGGCTTGCCGATCCGCTCGGACAGGCGATCCTCGATCCGGCCCTTGAACAGGCCCCATGGGAAAGCGGCCAGCAGCAGGACGGCCAGCCCGATCAGGACAAGCAGCCCGGCCCCTATGCGGACAGCCCATCGCGATCCTGCTCTCATACCCACTGCGCACCCCCTCCTGCACCGGCGTCATCGCCGTGCCGCGCTCAACGCACGACTCGACGCAGGGTTCAGAGGCGAACGGGGGAAGGGAGCGGCTGACCGGCAAAATGGGCGGACAGATTGGCGATCAGCATCTGCGCCATCTGCCCGACCGCCTCATGCGTCGCCCCGCCGGTATGCGGAGTCAGCACGACATTGGGGACGTCCGCCCAGCGCGCCGGATCGGTCGGTTCGGGATCGAACACGTCGATCGCTGCGCCGCCCAGCCGCCCGCTTTTCAGCGCGGCGATCAGCGCCGCCTCATCCACCAATTGCCCGCGCGCGACATTGACCAGCAGTCCGTCGGGTCCCAGCGCCTCCATGATCGCCGCCGAAATCATCTTGCGATTGCTCTCGTCGGCGCGCGCTGCAACCAGCAAAATGTCGCTCTGGCGCGCCAGCGCTTCCAGACTGTCGGCGCGCGGCCACGGGAGGGTAGGCTTGTCGCGCGGTCCCCACCAACTGACCTGCATCCGCATCGCCTGCGCCCGCTCCGCCGCTGCAATGCCGATCGACCCCATGCCGACGATCCCCAGCTTTGCTCCGCCCATCGACCGGGTGCGCGTCTTGGCCTCGATCGTCCACTTGCCAGCGCGCAAATGCCGGTCGCCGCCCACGATCCAGCGGCGATGGGCGAGCATCAGGCCGATCGCATGGTCCGCCACATCCTGCGCATTGGCGTCGCCAGCATGGGTCACCGCAATGCCGCGCGCCTTGGCCAGCGCCAGGTCCACCCCGTCATAGCCCACGGTGAAGCAGGCGATCAGCGACAGGTCCGGCATCGCGTCGATCAGCGCCCGTTCCAGCGCAAATTCGCCTGCCCAGATCACCGCGTCCACCTGCGCCAGCCCAGCCGTGTCCGGCTGCTCCCACAGAGTCATGACGTCATAATCCTGCGCCAGCAGCGGCACGATGGGGGCCAGCAAAGGCTGGCCCACCAACAGAAGCGGACGGCGCATCTCAGCCAATCGCCCGCAACGCCTGGGCGAAATCGGCGATCAGATCGTCTGCATCCTCGCAGCCGATCGAGATGCGCACCATATTGTCGCCAATCCCCAGCGCCGCCTTGCGCGCGGCCGGCACCGACAAATGCGTCATCGCGGCGGGATGGCTCGCCAGCGTCTCGGTTCCGCCCAGACTGACCGCCAGCTTGGCGATCTTGAGGGCATCCAGAAAAGCGAACGCCTCCGCCTCGCCACCTTTCAGGTAAAGCGAGAAGGTCGATCCCGCCCCGCTGCAATGGCGCGCATAAATGTCGCGCTGTCGCTCGCTTTCGGGAAAGCCCAGATAGACGATCTTCTCCACCTGCGGCTGGTCCTTCAGCCAGGCGCACACCTTGGCGGCATTCTCGCCCGCCCGGCTCATCCGCAACTCCAGCGTCTCAAGGCTGCGCAACAGCATCCACGCGCTATGCGGGTCCAATATGGTGCCGATCGTGTTGCGCATCAGCCGGATCGTCGTGATCAGCGCATTGGACCCCAGCACCCCGCCCGCGACCAGATCGCTATGCCCGCCGGCATATTTAGTCAGGCTATAGATCACCAGATCCGCGCCATGGGCCAGCGGCTTCAGCCATAACGGTCCAAGGAACGTATTGTCGATCGCGATCGGCGGCACATGGCTTTCGCCCGCAAACAGGAAGTTGCGCCGCGCGACAACCGCTTCGATATCGACCAGCACATTGGTCGGATTGGCCGGGCTTTCCAGGTAGATCATCGCGACGCGGCCCAGACCCCTGGCCTTCTCGATCACCGCGCCAATCTCATCCTCGCTCGCGCCAGCGGGGAAATCGAGCCACTGCACCCCGAATTTGCCCAATATCCGCCCGATCAGCGATTCGGTCGCGGCATAGAGCGGCGCGGAATGGACGATCACGTCGCCCGGCTGCACCATCGCCAGCAACGTCGTCGCGATCGCCGACATGCCACTGGAAAAGAGCAGAGCGTCCTCAGCCTCCTCCCATACCGACAGCCGATCCTCGGCAATTTCCTGATTGGGACCGTTGAAGCGTGAATAGACGAGGCCCTCCGATCCGCCGGGCCTTATGCCCGTCACCCCTTCAAAATGCCGCTTGCCCGCCGCCGCGCTCTCGAACGCGAAGGTGGAGGTCAGGAAGATTGGCGGTTTCAGCGACCCTTCGGACAGGGTCGGATCATAGCCATGCCCCATCATCAGCGTCGCGGGTTTCAGCTTGCGCCCGTCAATCTCCATGATCGGCGGCTTGGGGCGGCGGCGGTTGGATTCGACACCGGTAAGGTCGGCTTCGGTTTCGCCAGACATAGATTATCTCCTGCTCGATACGGCGTCTGCTGCGCCGCTCCTGATGGCGCGATGATAACGCAGGGACGGGCCGAAGGGCCAGAGGGCGGCGTAAGAATATTTCGCGCGTTGGTATTTTAGTTACTGCATAGGCGACGGTGCGGACGAAGCCGGTGACACCGGACGGGCGGCTCCCTACATCCCGTCCATGGATCTTCTCCCCCCCGTGCTGGAGCAATGGTTCGCCGCGCGCGACTGGACCCCGCGCGCGCATCAGCGGGCGATGCTGGCTGCCGCGCGCCGGGGCGATCATGCGCTGCTGGTCGCCCCGACCGGCGCGGGCAAGACGCTGGCGGGCTTCCTCCCCACGCTCACCGACCTGATCGATCGCCCGACCGACCGGCTCCACACCCTCTATGTCTCGCCTCTGAAAGCACTGGCGGTCGATGTCCGCCGCAACCTGCTGACCCCGATCGAGGAAATGGCATTGCCGATCCGGGTCGAAACCCGCACCGGCGACACGCCATCCGATCGCAAGGCCCGTCAGCGCGTCAAGCCGCCCCACATCCTGCTCACCACGCCCGAATCGCTCTCCCTGCTGCTCAGCTATCCCGACGCGGCGCTGATGTTCGCCGATCTCCAGACGGTAATCGTCGACGAAGTCCACGCCTTCGCCACCCAGAAGCGCGGCGACCTGCTCAACCTGTCGATGGCCCGGCTCCAGACGATCAACCCCGGCCTGCGCCGCGTCGCCTTGTCCGCCACCGTCGCGGATATCGACGCCTATCGCGCCTGGCTCGCGCCCGATGGCGATATCGACACGGTCGCCGCCGTGCTGGGCGAAGCGGGCGCAGAACCCAACGTCACCATCCTTATCCCCGAAGGCCGCGTCCCCTGGTCCGGCCATTCGGGCAAATATGCGGCCAATCAGGTCATGGCAGAGATCGCCGCGCACCAGACGACTTTGGTGTTTTGCAACACGCGCGGTCTCGCCGAACTCATCTTTCAGTCATTATGGTCGGCCAATGACGCCAACCTGCCCATCGCCATCCACCATGGCAGCCTGTCGATCGAGGCCCGGCGCAAGGTGGAATCTGCCATGGCCGACGGCAAACTCCGCGCGCTGGTCGCCACCGCATCGCTCGACCTGGGCGTCGACTGGGGCAATGTCGACTGCGTCATCCAGATGGGCGCGCCCAAAGGCTCGTCCCGCCTGCTCCAGCGCATCGGTCGCGCCAACCACCGGCTCGATCAGGCGAGCGAAGCCATACTGATCCCCGGCAACCGCTTCGAATATCTCGAAGCCCGCGCTGCCCTTGACGCGGTTGAGGCGGGCGAGCGCGACGCCGATGATTTTCGCGCGGGCAGCCTCGACGTGCTGGCCCAGCATATCATGGGCCTTGCCTGCGCCGGGCCGTTCCGTGAAGATGACATGCTGGCCGAAATCCAGTCCGCTACCCCCTATAGCGCGCTGACGCCGCAAGCCTTCGCCGCCGTCCTCCATTTCATCGAGGGCGGTGGCTACGCCCTGCGCGCCTATGACCGGTTCAAGCGGCTCACTCGCGATCCCGACGACACATGGCGCGTCTCCCACCCCCGCTTCATCCAGCAGCATCGCCTGAACGCGGGCATCATCGTCGATCAGCCAGCCCTCGCCGTCCGCTTCGCCAATGGCCGCAAGCTCGGCACGGTGGAGGAGGGGTTCGCCGCGCAACTGACGCCCGGCGACAGTTTCTTCTTCTCCGGCATGGCGCTGGAGGTGGTGAAGATGGACACCAGCGACCTGATCGTCCGCGCGACGTCCAAACAGGCGCGCATCCCCAGTTGGGGCGGCACCCGCATGGCCATGTCCACGCGCCTCGCCGACCGGGTCCGCACCTTCCTCGCCAGTCCCGATCAATGGCACCGCTTCCCGCCGGACGTGCGCGAATGGCTCGACATGCAGAAATTGCGCTCGGTCCTGCCGCAACCGGGCCAGCTGCTCATCGAAACCTTCCCGCATGAAGGGCGGCATTATCTGCTCTGCTACAGTTTTGAAGGCTGGAACGCGCACCAGTCGCTGGGCATGTTGCTCACCCGCCGTATGGACGCCCAAGGGCTGATGCCTTTGGGCTTCGTCGCCAATGATTATGCGCTGGCCATCTATGGCATGAAGCCCGTCACCGATCCGCAAAGCCTGTTTTCCGCCGACATACTCGACCATGAATTTATCGACTGGGTCGAACAGTCGAGCCTCTTGAAGCGTGCCTTCCGCGACGTCGCAGTCATATCCGGCCTGATCGAGCGCCAGCATCTCGGCAAGCGCAAGACCGGGCGGCAGGTCACTTTTTCCACCGACCTTATCTATGACGTGCTGCGCAAATATCAGCCCGACCATCTGTTGCTGAAAGCCGCCTGGGCCGACGCGCGCGCGCGCATGACCGATGTGGGCAGGCTGGGCGACCTGATCGATCGTGCGGCCACGACCATGCTGCATGTCACGCTTGACCGTGTCAGTCCGCTTGCCGTCCCCGTCCTTATCCTCATCGGTCGCGAGCATGTCGCGCAAAGCGCGGCGGACGACGCGCTACTGATCGAGGCGGAGGCGCTCGTTGCCCAAGCGATGCGCCCCGATTGAACATGTCTGGAGCAATCATCGAAAACGCCACTATCTGAAAGCAAGATAAGGTGTTTCTCTTGGCGAACTTTCGGGTTCATTCAGCGTTTCCCAGTCCGAGGGGTGTCGATCGCCACGATCGACGAAACAACAGAGGAACCTGATCATGCCGAATTCACCGATTTCGGCCGCGCCCTTGCGCGGCCTGACCCTGGCTGCCGTCAGCCTGTCCGCGCTTATCGGCGCACAGGCGCTCGCCCAGACGGAAACGCAGGTCGCCGGACGCATGGCGACCGTGACCCTGCCTGCTGACGCTGGCAAGACCATGGCCGTCCCCGCCGAAGTCGCACCCGCCGCCGTCCCCAACCTCACCCGCGACAATGGCGCGCCGATCGGTGCCAACCGCAACAGCAAGACGGCGGGCGACCTTGGCCCGGTCCTGCTGGAGGACACGACCCTCATTGAAAAGCTGTCGCGCTTCGACCGTGAGCGCATCCCGGAACGTGTCGTCCACGCCCGCGGCACTGGTGCACATGGCATATTCCGCGCCACCGCCGACATTAGCGACCTGACCCGCGCCTCGCTCTTCACATCGGGCAAGGAAACCCCGGTATTCGTCCGCTTTTCCAGCGTCATCCACCCGTCGGGCAGCCCCGAAGGACTGCGCGATCCGCGCGGCTTCGCGACCAAATTCTACACCGATCAGGGCAATTGGGATCTGGTCGGCAACAATCTGCCGATCTTCTTCATCCGCGACGCCATGCAGTTCCCCGACATGGTCCACAGCCTCAAACCCTCGCCCGTGACCAACAAGCAGGACCCCAATCGCTTCTTCGATTTCTTCTCCAACACCCCTGAATCGACCAACATGCTGACCCAGCTTTATTCCAATCTGGGTACGCCATCCTCCTACCGCACAATGGACGGCAATGGCGTTCACGCCTTCAAGCTGGTGAATGCGCAGGGCAAGGTGACCTTCGCCAAATTCCGCTGGATCAGCCGTCAGGGCGTCAAGAATCTGACCGCCAAGGAAGCCGGCGCGGCGCAGTTCAACTTCATGACCGATGATCTCTATCGCGAAGTGGGCAAGGGCAATGCCCCGACCTGGGATCTGATGATCCAGACGATGACGCCGGACCAGTTTGCCGGTCTCGACTATAATCCGTTCGACGATACCAAGGAATGGCTGAACGTCCCCTTCCGCAAGATCGGCGAGATGACGCTGAACAAGATGCCCGCCAATTTCTTTGAATTTACCGAACAGTCGGCCTTTGCGCCCGCCAATATGGTGCCGGGCATCGAAGCCTCGCCCGACCGCATGTTGCAGGGCCGCCTGTTCAGCTATTCCGACACCCAGCGCTATCGCGTCGGCGCGAACGTCATGGCGCTGCCGGTCAACAAGCCGCTGGCACCGGTGGTGAACAATTACCAGGACGGGGTGATGGACGGGACGGGATCGACCTCCAACGTCAATTATTTCCCCGCGATGGTGCAAAAGCAGGCTGCGGCCGAATTTGGCCAATCCACCTATGAGGTGAACGCCACGGTCGATGCCAAGCCGATCGAAAAGACCAATAATTTTGCGCAGGCGGGCATTTTCTACCGTTCGCTCTCGGCCAGGGACAAGGCGGACCTGATTGCCAACCTTGCAGGCGATCTGGGTCAGGTCACCTCCGACCGCACCCGCACGATCATGGTCAGCTATTTCTATCAGGCCGACAAGGACTATGGCACGCGCATCGCTAAGGCGGTCAACGTGCCGATGGGCGAAGTGACCAAGGCCGTGTCGGAATATGAAACCGCCTATCCGCAACAGCGCCTGACCGTGCGTTGATAGGGGGTGGCTCTTCTCATTCTGGTTAGGCGAGTCACATTTGCCTGACCAGGTGCCACATTCTAGCCCCTCCCCTTCAGGTTCAGGCGAGTCGCGTGCCTCGCCTGAAGGGTTGGGGTGGGGGCGCGCCGCCGGAGGCTACGCCTGAAAATCACCAAGGACATTCCCATGCTCACTCTCCTCCTAGCGACCATGCTCGCCACGCCATCTCCCGCCTCAGACGCCCTCCCAACCCCCGAACGCCGCCAGGAACTCCTCTTCGACGCCGCCCGCCTCGGTCGCACCGACATGATCGCCCCGCTGGTCAAGGCTGGCGTGGACATCAACGCCACCGACGCGCGCGGCTTCACCCCTTTGATCCTTGCCGCCTATAATGGGCAGGCAGAAACACTAGACGCGCTGATCGCGGCAGGCGCTGACCCGTGCAAACCCGATGTCTCGCAGGGCAACACCGCGCAGATGGGCGTCGCCTTCAAGGGCAATGACGCCATCGCCGCCCGGCTGCTGACCGCCGGTTGTGACGTCAACGCACGCAACAAGGCCGGTCAGACCGCGCTGATGATGGCCGCCCTGTTCGGCCGCAGCGCGCAGGTGACGATGCTGGTCAAGGCAGGCGCGGACCCGGCACTCGCCGATGCGTCAGGCCGCACCGCCAAAGCCGTGGCGCAGGGGCAGGGCAATGACGCCATGGTCGCGCAACTGGAAGGGCGGGAGTAATCTCCATTTGTTTCGAGCGTAGCCCAGAAACCAGCGCGCGCCTTCCCCTTACGGCGTGCCCTCATCCCGCTCACCCCCGCAGCCTTTCAGCACGCCATCCCCAAAAGCCACCGCCACCCGGTCGCGCCACAGCGCATCGCTCATCCCGTCGCTGCACGGCCCTTCGTTGATCGTCATGGCAAACCCGTCGCCGGAATAGCGGATCACCCGTTCCTCGACATGACGCGCCACCGCGAAGCGCACCGGCGGATGATCCGGTCGTTCCAGCGTTGCGGCGTCCCCCCGCACCGTCACCGCCCAAAAGGGTTCAGTGCCGATCGCCCGATAATCGGGTGCAGACTTGACTGGTAACGGGGCAGGGCGTGTTTCGCGTGAAACAGAAAGATCGTCATTTTTCAATGACTTATTCTGTTTTACCGGCGCCGAGCCATTCACCGGCGGCGCGCTGTTCACCACCACCGGCACGGCCTGACTGACCGACCCTCTATCATTGTCCGGCTCAGTGTCGCAGCCAGCCAGCCCCGCGCCCATCAGCACGACACCCGCCAGCCGCAACCCAATCATCTAGACGTCCAGATTGGCGACGTTCAGCGCATTGTCCTGAATGAACTCGCGACGCGGCTCGACGATTTCGCCCATCAGGCGGCTGAAAATCTCGTCGGCGACGTCCGCCTGCTCGACCTCGACCCGCAGCATCGATCGGTTGTCCGGGTCCAGGGTGGTTTCCCACAGCTGTTCCGCGTTCATCTCGCCCAGCCCCTTATAGCGCTGGATCGCCAGCCCCTTGCGCCCGGCGGCCAGGATCGCGGCCAGCAATTCGCTCGGTCGGGTCACCAATGTCGAGCCTTTGGCAGCGACCACGGGCAGGTCATCCTCACCTGCCTCTTCGGCCGCCTGCGCAGCCTTGGCGCTTACCAGCCGCGACGGCGTCACATAGCTTTGCGATTCCTCGCTGGCCAGCGTGTGCAGCTTGCGCGCCTCGGCCGACCCGACAAAGCCATGTTCGATGACGTGATGGTCGGTCACGCCGCGCCACAGCCGTTCGAAATGGAAGCCGCCTTCTTCCGCGATCCGGCCGGTCCATTTGCCTTCCGCATCCTGCGCGCCCATCCACGCAACCGCAGCGGCCAGGCGGGTCGCCTGCTCGGCCTGCGACAATTCGGGGTCCAGTGCGCCGGTCAGGCTCAGCGCCTCGATGATTGTCGGGTCATAGCGGCGCGGCACATAGCGCATCACCGCGCGCATCCGCCGCGCATGATCGACCAGGCTTTTGAGGTCATTGCCGGTCCGGCTGCCGCCCGGCCCCTCCAGCACCATCGATTCGACGCCATTATCGACCAGATATTGCTCCAGCGCGGTGTCGTTCTTCAGGTACAATTCGCTGCGGCCGCGCGTCGCCTTGTAGAGCGGTGGCTGCGCGATGAAGAGATGCCCGGCCTCGATGATCTGCGGCATCTGGCGATAGAAGAAGGTCAAAAGCAGCGTGCGGATATGCGCGCCATCGACGTCGGCGTCGGTCATGATGACGATCTTGTGGTAACGCAGCTTCTCGATGTTGAAATCGTCGCGGATGCCGGTGCCCATCGCCTGGATCAGCGTGCCGACCTCCTTGGACGAGATCATGCGGTCGAACCGCGCCCGCTCGACGTTCAGGATCTTGCCCTTCAGGGGAAGGATCGCCTGATTATGCCGGTTGCGGCCCTGCTTGGCCGACCCGCCTGCCGAATCGCCTTCGACCAGGAACAGTTCGGACTTGGCCGGGTCGCGCTCCTGACAGTCGGCCAGCTTGCCGGGCAGGCTGGCAATGTCCAGCACGCCCTTGCGCCGCGTCAGTTCGCGCGCCTTCTTGGCCGCTTCGCGCGCGGCGGCGGCGTCGATCACCTTCTGAATGATCATCTTGCCATGGGCGGGATTCTCTTCCAGCCACTCGGCCATCTTGTCGGCCATCAGGCTTTCCAATGGCTGGCGCACTTCGGAACTGACCAGCTTGTCCTTGGTCTGGGACGAGAATTTGGGATCAGGCAGCTTGACCGATACGATCGCGGTCAGCCCCTCGCGCATATCCTCACCGGTCAGCGACACCTTCTCCTTCTTCAACATGCCCGACTTGTCGGCATAATTGTTGAGGGTCCGGGTCAGCGCCGCGCGGAATGCGGCCAGATGGGTGCCACCGTCGCGCTGCGGGATGTTGTTGGTGAAACACAGCACATTTTCATAATAGCTGTCATTCCATTCCAGCGCGACGTCGATGGTCACATCGTCGCGCGTGCCGGAAATGGCGATCGGCTCCGGCATCATCGCCGCCTTGTTGCGATCGAGATATTTGACGAAGGCCGCGATGCCGCCCTCATAATATAGCTCGACCGTCTTGCTTTCCTCATGCCGCGCGTCGGTCAGGAACAGGCGCACGCCGCTGTTCAGGAACGCCAGCTCGCGATAGCGATGCTCCAGCTTGTCGAAATCATAGTCGGTGACATTTTTGAACGTGTCGGTGGAGAACATGAAGGTGACCTTGGTCCCCTTCTGCCCCGGTGCGGCCGGACCCAGCACCTTCAATGGCGCTTCAGCATCGCCGTTGCGGAACCGCATCCAATGTTCCTGTCCGTCGCGCCAGATGTTCAGCTCCAGCCAGTCGGACAGGGCGTTCACCACGGACACGCCCACGCCATGCAAACCGCCCGACACCTTATAGGCGTTGTCGTCGCTGGTATTCTCGAACTTCCCGCCCGCGTGCAGCTGGGTCATGATGACCTCGGCTGCGGACACGCCCTCTTCGGTGTGGATACCGGTCGGGATGCCCCGGCCATTGTCCATCACGCTGACGGAGCCATCGGGGTTCAGGGTGATGTCGATCCGGTCGCAATGGCCGGCCAGCGCCTCGTCGATCGCATTGTCGCTGACCTCGAACACCATATGGTGCAGGCCCGATCCGTCGTCGGTATCGCCAATATACATGCCGGGCCGCTTGCGCACGGCATCCAGCCCTTTCAGCACCTTGATGCTGTCCGCGCCATATTCGTTATTGTTCGGGCTATTCTGGGGTTCGTCGCTCATGCCGAGCATATAGGGAAAGCCTCGCTGAAACTAAAGCGAAACATGGTGCCTTCCCCCGCACGCCGGACCAGTCTATCCCCTGTGCCATGTCGCGCACCATCGCCCTGTTTTTCCTGCTGGCCGCCTGTTCCGACAGCCGCGAGGTGCTGGACGAATTGCCCAACAGTTCGCTGGCGGGCGCACCCCGCGCCGAAGTCCCCGAAAGCCGCATGGACGCGCCGGTCGCCCGCGCCGTGACGATCGGCGAGGATGGCCCGCGCATGGATGCGTGCGGCGGCATGGGGCAGGTGGCGCGCACGGGACCAAACGGCCTGCCGTTGCGCGCAGCCCCCTTTGGCGACGCAAAAATCCTGACCAGCCTCGCCGAGGGCGACCGCGCCTATATCTGCACCCGCAGCCTCGACCAGAAATGGCTGGGCGTGGTGCTGGCCCCACCACCCGTTACCGACAACAGCACGGACGCCGCCGATTGCGGCGTCTCCTCCCCGGTCGACCGCAAGCAGCCCTATGATGGTCCCTGCGTCAGCGGATGGGTGGCCAGCGCCTATGTCCGGCTGATCGCCGGCTAAACCTAAATCCCGCCCAGAAAGTCGATCTTTCCCACTGGCACGCCCGCCTGGCGCAGCAGCGCATAGGCCATGGTCAGGTGGAAATAGAAATTGGGCAGGGAAAAGGTCAGCACATGGCTGCGACCGGTGAAGGGAATTTCAGCGTTAGGCAGCTTCAGCACCACGGCGGCATCCTCCCGCCCGTCAATCTTCTCGCGGGGCACCGCTTCCAGCAGCGCTATCGTCTTGGCGATGCGCGCCTGAAGTTCGGCGAACGTCTGTTCGGTATCCGCCATCGCCACCGGCTCCAGTTCGCCGAGCCGCGTCACCGTCCCCTTGGCGGTATCGCAGGCGAACTGCACCTGCGCGGTCAGTGGCTTCATGTCCGCGATCAGTTGCGCGCCGGTCAGCGTCGCGGGGTCGATGCCCTTTTCGGCGGCAAAGGCTGCGCCCTTGTCGAGCAGCCCCGACAGCGCGTTCAGCCCGCGGATGAACATGGGAACGGTCATGTCGTATAATGCGGTCGCCATGAAGCGTCCCCCTCTCACTGGATGCCGGTGAACACCAGCTTCTGGACGCGCCGGCCGGTATTGACCTCGGTTGCATAGATATTGCCGTCGCTGTCGGTATCAATGCTGTGCAGCCAGGTAAATTGTCCCGCCTGCCGTCCGACCCGACCAATCGCGCCCAGCACCTCATGCGTCTTGCGCAGCAAGATCCATATCCGCCCGTTCATCATGTCCGCGACATAGAGATAGGTCTGGTCGGGATCGGGCGAAAAAGCGATGTCGGTGACCGTATGGGTGCCGCCGGTCTCGCCAGCGATCACCAGGTCGCGCACGAAGGTCAGCCCGCCATCCTTGCCCCGCCTGAACAATTGCGCCCGATTATTGTTGCGATCGCAGACATAGACATGGCCGTCCCGTGTCGGCACCACGCAATGGACGATATCGGCGAAGGTCTGCGCCTTGGGATCGGCGATCTTGCTGGGATCGACGGCATGGCTCTGGTCGAACGCGCCCTGCCGCGTCGGCGCAATCGGCGGCCTGGCATAGGCGCCCCAGCGCCCCGTATAGCCATTGGTCCGGGCATCATATCCGATCACCCGCCGGTTCACATAGCCATCCGAAATCAGCACCATGCCGTTGGAATGGTTGACGTCGGACGGGTTGCCCAACTGGTCGGTCGCATCATTGCCGCCGGTCTTGCCCCGCTGGCCGAAAGCCCGGATGAAGGTGCCGTCGGCGCGATAATTCAGCACGACATGATCGTCCTTGCCATTGCCCCCGAACCAGATCGTCCCCGCTTTATCGACAAATATGCCGTGCAGGCTGGCTGGCCACTGGTTGACGCCATCGACGCTGGGCGCGCTGCCTGACCCGCCCCAGCCGCCCAGATAGCGCCCGTCGCTGCCAAAATGGACCACGGGCGGGGCTGGCTTGCAGCAGACGGCGATGGGCGGGGTCTGGGCCAGGCCGGTGTCGGTCGCGGTCAGGCTATGCGGGCGATGCACGACCCAGACCGAATCATCGGGCGCGACCGCCACCCCGCTGACCTGCCCCAGCAGCAGATCGCCGGGCATGTTGGGCCATGCGGCATCGACCTTGAACCGGGGCATTTTCGTGCCCGCAGGCGCGACCTGCTCAAAGGCGAGCGGGGCGAGTGCGCTGTTATCGGTCGTGGCTCCGGTCAATATCAGCAGGCAGGCGGCAAGCAGGGGACGCATCGGGACGGCTCCGGTGTCGGGGGTGGACCGGTCGATCATGCCCGGATGGCCGCCCCGGTCAATCTCCCTTCAGGCCAGCGCCGCACGCTCCGGCGCGTCGATGCGGAACCAGGGCAGGGCATGGTGGACGATCCAGCCAATGCTCATCGCATAAAGAAGCGTGCCAGCGCCCACCGTCCCGCCCAGCAGCCAGCCGATCGCCAGCACGGCCAACTCTATGCCTGTGCGAACCCATTTGACCGGCAGACCCGTGCGACGACACAAACCCGTCATCAGCCCGTCGCGCGGCCCCGGTCCCAGCCCCGCGCCGATATAGGCACCCCCGGCGATGCCGTTCAGCACGATTCCCGCACCCAGCCAGGCCGCGCGCATCGCCAATCCCTCCGGCGTCGGCAGCAGCATCAGCGACAGGTCCACCGCCGTGCCGATCACGACGATATTGGCCACCGTGCCAATTCCCGGCCGCTGGCGCAGCGGCCACCACAACAGCAGCACGATCGCGCCGACCAGATTGACGGTCATGCCGAAGCTCAGGCCCAGCCGGGGCGCCATCCCCTGATGCAGCACGTCCCACGGGTCGAGGCCCAGATTGGCGCGCAGCATCAGCGCCATGGAAAAACCATAGAGGCCAAGGCCCCAAAAAAGCTGGAAAAGGCGGCGGTGCATCATCATGGGCAGGCTTCTTCGTCACAATTGGCCTTTTTCAAAAGGACCATTTCGACATAAATGGCCCTGACCATCCGCAAATTGGATCAGATCATCATGTCCACTTCCTTCCTTCGTCCGCCTTCCCTGCTCCGCCTGCTGGGCGCATGGCGCGCGCAGGACAGCGCCCAACCCGCCTATCGCCAACTGGCGCAGGCGCTGCGGATGCTGGTGCTGGACGGACGTGTCGGTCTTAACGTCCGCCTGCCGGGCGAGCGCGAACTGGCCGCTGCGCTCGGCCTGTCTCGCACGACGATCGCGGCGGCGTTCGACCGGCTGCGGGACGAGGGCTATCTGGAAAGTCGGCAGGGGTCGGGCAGCGTCACCCGCCTGCCGCCGGGCCGGGTCGAACCGCCCCAGGCGGACATCGACATGATCACCGGGGGCAATCTGCTCAACTGGACCCATGCCGCGCTGCCCGCTGCGCCGGGCGTCGGTCGCGCGATGCAGGCAGCGGTCGAGGCGCTGCCCGCTTATCTGGGCGATCTGGGCTATGATCCGCTCGGCCTGCCCGTGCTGCGGCACGCCGTCGCCGCCCATTTCGACCGGCGCGGTTGCCCTACGGACGCGGACCAGATCATCATCACCAATGGCGCACAGCAGGGCTTTTCGCTGCTGCTCCACTGGCTTGCCGGGCCGGGGGATCGCGTCGTGATCGATCACCCGACCTACCATAATGCGATTCAGGCGTTGCAGCGCGCGCATGTCGTGCCGGTGCCGGTCGGCCTGCCGACCCATGGCTGGGATATCGACGCGATGGACGCCGCCTTCCGCCAGACCGCGCCGCGCTTTGCCTATCTGATCGCCGATTTCCACAACCCGACCGGGCGCAGCATGGACCCGGCGACTCGCCGCGCGCTGGTCGCTGCCGCCACCCGCAGCCACACCCCGCTGGTGATCGATGAAACGATGGTGGCGATGGGGCTGGACTTCGCCCCGCCGCCGCCTGTCGCGATCCATGATCCGTCGGGGCGGCAGGTCATCACCATGGGGTCAGCCAGCAAGATATTCTGGGGCGGCCTTCGGGTAGGCTGGATTCGCGCCGATCCGCAGACGGTCGCCGCGCTTGGTCGCCTGCGCACAACGATGGACATGGCGAGTCCCGTGGTCGAACAGCTGGCCGTCGCCCATCTGATCGACGCCGACGAAGGGCTGGGCGCGCGCGCCGATATGCTGCGCGGGCGGCGCGACCATCTGCTGGCGCTGCTCGAACAGCATCTGCCCCATTGGCGCGTCGAATCGCCCGCCGGCGGCCTGTCACTCTGGGCCGAACTCCCCCGTGCGGAGGCGACCGCACTCGCGGCGCTGGCCGAAAGCCTGGGTGTCCGTGTCGCCGCCGGGCCGCGCTTTGGCGTCAGCGGCGCATTTGAACGCTTCCTGCGCCTGCCCTTCACCCTGCCCGAAGCGCAACTCGCGACCGGCGTGGAACGGCTGGTCCAGGCCGACGCCCATCTCCACGCCCGCACCCCCAGGGGTCGCGATTCGCTGGCGCTGGCGCTGGAGGCGGACCGATTGATCTGAAGAGTCTGTTTCGAAATGCGCCTTTGACGCATCCGCACCGGCCCACACCCCCACCCGACCTCCCATTCAGGATACACTCTGTGGGCGGTCGGGTGGGGGTGTGGGCCGGTGCGGCAACCGAAATGCGCTCTTTCGCGCATTTCGACACAGACTCTAAATGACAGCGATCAGGCGTCGATGCCGACAATCTGGTCGATGGTGGCAAAGCCGTCGCGCCTCATCAGCGCCTTGAGGCCGTGATTGATCCGCTTCGCCAGATACGGTCCCTCATAGACCAGCGCGCTGTAAAGCTGGACCAGCGATGCGCCCGCGCGGATGCGGGCATAGGCCTGCTCCGCATTGGCAATGCCGCCAACGCCGATCAGCGGCAGTCGCGCGCCCAGCAACCGTCGGAAATCACGCAACTTCTGAAGCGACAGGTCGGTCAGCGGCGCGCCTGACAGCCCGCCGGTCTCGCCTGCATGAACCGACCGCAGCGCCGGGCGGGTAATGGTCGTGTTGGACACGATCAGCGCGTCGATCCGATGGTCGAGGCAGGCGGCGGCAATATCCTCCACATCCGCCGGTTCCAGATCGGGCGCGACCTTCAGGAAAATCGGCGTCGCGCGGCTACCCCGCGCCGCCATCACCGCGCCCAGCAACTCGTCCAGCGCGGCGCGATCCTGCAACGCGCGCAGCCCCGGCGTGTTGGGGGAGGAGATATTGACGGTCAGATAATCGGCCAGCGAGGCCATGACCTGCACCCCGGTGACATAATCAACGATCCGGTCGGTCGCGTCCTTGTTCGCGCCGATATTGATGCCGATGACCGGCCCTTCACCCACCGGACGGCGATAGCGGGCGATTCGGTCCGCCGCCGCGCCCTGTCCGCCATTGTTGAAGCCGAAACGGTTGATCACCGCTCTGTCCTCGACCAGCCGGAACAGCCGGGGGGTAGGGTTGCCCGGCTGGGCCAGCGGGGTCAGCGTTCCCAACTCGGCAAAGCCAAAGCCCAGGCCATGCATCTTGTGGGCGACTCGGCCTTCCTTGTCATAACCTGCCGCCAGACCGACCGGATTGGGGAAGGGGATCCCCGCGACCTGACTTGCCAGCATCGGGTCCGGCGTCAGCGGGCCGGGAGTCGGCATCAGGCGCAGCGCGGCGATCGACAGATTATGGGCGCGCTCGGCATCAAGGGCGAACAGCAGCGGGCGGATCAGACGGTAGGGCATGGCCGCGCTATGCCAGCGGCGGGGCTATCCGTCGAGTCGCTGTTGCAGCATAGCCACAGCCCCTACCTAACGTCATTTCATAACAGGAAACGTCATGATTGAGATCGTTTTCAGCTGAAAAATGTCCGATCCGTCCAATAATATTGCCGTGATTCGGGGGTAAAGCGTCCCTGCGACCCGAAGGCTCTTAGGCTTCCAGCCGATGAGACCTTTTACTGGCCCGGCAATGCAAATTGCCGGGCCATTTTTTTGTGCAGCGCGACACAAGCGAACAAAAGTTACAGTTTATTATCCATCCCGCTTGCGCGGTGACGATGTTGGCGCATAGTAAATCCCAACTGGGGTAAAAAAATGGGGTCGCATCACATCGACAGGACCGGGGGCGGTGTCGCTCTACCGGACGACCGGGGGCCACTATCCTATACCGTGGCCGCCGCGCAGGGCCCTGTGCGGTTGCGCTACTTTGCGCCACCTGAACATTTGCGCGCCTATTTCGGCTCTCTTTATCTGTTCACTGTATCGGCCGACCATTATGCCGACGTAACCCGTGCCGACGTGCCGCAACTGCGCTTCATGCTCGATGGCGGGGGCCATTATCATTTTCAGGACGGCGTGGCGATGGCAACGCCCCACGTCTGCCTGCTGGGGCCGACCATGGGCGCGACCCGGTTCGAACTGGACCGGCCTGCGCGGGTCGTGGGCATTTCGCTGCTGCCCGCCGGCTGGCTGGCGCTGCATGGCAGTGATGCCAGCCTGCTCGCTGACCGATTGTGCGATCTGGTGGCGGAACGGGGCGATGCCTATGCGCGCCTGCTTAACGACCTGCGCGCGCTGGACGATGATCAGGCGGATGCGATGGCGGCCCTGTGCTGGGCGCAACTGGGGGCGATGATCAAGCCGCCGCGCCCGGCGACCTGGGCGCTGCTCCATGCGGTCGACGCCTGGCTGATGGACGAAGGATCGCCGCGAATCGAGATATTGGCGGAAACCACTGGCCTGTCGCCGCGCCAGCTCGCCCGGCTGACCAACAAATATTATGGCGCGCCGCCCAAGCTGCTGGCGCGCAAATATCGCGCCTTGCGCTGTTCGGCCAAGATCGCGCTCGACCGGGAAAGCTGGCAACTCTTGTGCGACGAGGCGGGTTTTTACGATCAGTCGCACTTCATCCGGGAGATCAAGCATTTCATCGGCCTGACCCCGCACCAGTTGCAGACCGAACCCTCCGCCGTGGCGCAACTGACCTTGCTGCGCCGGTCGCTGGGCGCAGATGTCGCGACGCTCAACCGCTTGAGCTGAAGATGGCCTAAAAAGGCCTTGATAAATGGTGCGCGGGGGACCAAATGCGCAATCAGACGAATATGGTCTGATTTGAGAATGGTTCGCAACGCGCATGAAATTGTCCAGCTTCGCTGACTATGCCGTGGTCCTGATGTCGGCCGCCGCGCGCCATTGCGGTGCCACCAAGATGAATGCGACTACCCTGGCGGCCGAAACCGGCATCCCGTTACCCACTGCGCAGAAGCTGGTGAGCCGCCTGTCCGCCGCGGGACTCCTCGAATCGAGCAGAGGCACCGGGGGCGGGGTGCGCCTGTCGCGCCCGCCCGCCACGATCACGCTGGCCGACGTGGTGGAGGCGGTCGAGGGACCGATCGCCATGACCGCCTGCGCCGACACCGGCGCGCATGACTGCACGCTGGAGCAGGACTGCCGCATCCGCCCGCACATGAATGTGGCGAACATGGCGATCCGTTCGGCACTGGCCGGGGTGACGATCGCGAGTTTGACGAGAGAATTGGCATGACAGAAGTAACCACCAGAGAAGCCCGCAATGCCGAGGCGCAGGAGGCCGCCGATCGCGCGTCCACCTATGAACATGGCTGGGCGTCGGACATTGAGCAGGATTTCGCGCCCAAGGGGCTGAACGAGGATACGGTCCGCTTCATTTCCGCCAAGAAGAACGAGCCGCAATGGCTGCTCGACTGGCGGCTGAAGGCCTTTGCGATGTGGAAAACGATGACGCCGCCCGACTGGGCCAAGCTCAATGTCCCGCCGATCGACTATCAGGACGCCTATTATTACGCCGAGCCGAAGAAGAAGGTAGAACTGGACAGCCTGGACGAAGTCGACCCGGAAATCCTCGCTACCTACAAGAAACTGGGCATCCCGATCGCCGAGCAGGAGATGCTGGCTGGCGTCAAGGGCAGCCGCCGCATCGCCGTCGACGCTGTATTCGACTCGGTGTCCGTCGCCACCACCTTCCGCAAGGAGCTGGAGGAAGCGGGCGTCATCTTCCGCTCGATCAGCGAAGCGGTGCGCGAATATCCCGATCTGGTGAAGAAGTGGATGGGCAAGATCGTGCCGATGCACGACAACTACTTCGCCACCTTGAACTGCGCGGTCTTTTCCGACGGGACGTTCGTGTACATCCCAAAAGGCGTCCGCTGCCCGATGGAACTCAGCACCTATTTCCGCATCAACGCGGAAAATACTGGGCAATTTGAACGCACCCTGATCGTCGCGGACGAAGGCAGCTATGTCTCCTATCTCGAAGGCTGCACCGCGCCCATGCGCGACGAAAATCAGCTGCACGCTGCCGTGGTGGAACTGGTCGCGCTCGATGATGCGGAGATCAAATATTCGACCGTCCAGAACTGGTATCCCGGCGACGCGGACGGGAAGGGCGGCATCTATAATTTCGTGACCAAGCGCGCTTTGTGCCAGGGCAGGAACAGCAAGGTCAGCTGGACCCAGGTCGAAACCGGCAGCGCGATTACGTGGAAATATCCCAGCTGCGTGCTGAATGGCGAAAACAGCGTCGGCGAATTCTACTCGGTCGCGCTGACCAATAACATGCAGCAGGCCGACACCGGCACCAAGATGATCCACAACGGGAAAAACACCCGATCGACCATCGTGTCGAAGGGGATCAGCGCTGGCCGATCAAACAACACCTATCGCGGCCTCGTCCGCGTCGCGCCGGGCGCGGAGGGCGTGCGCAACTTCACCCAGTGCGATAGCCTGCTGCTCGGCGACCAGTGCGGCGCCCACACCGTCCCCTACATCGAGGTGCGCAACCCGTCCGCGCAAATCGAACATGAAGCAACCACCAGCAAGATCAGCGACGACCAGCTCTTCTACGCGATGCAGCGCGGCCTTGACCAGGAAAGCGCCGTCGGCCTGATCGTCAACGGCTTCGCCCGCGAAGTGCTGCAACAATTGCCGATGGAATTTGCGGTCGAAGCGCAGAAATTGCTGGGTATTTCATTGGAAGGCAGCGTGGGATGAGGTCGCTCACGCCTCGTGATCAGGCGCACCGCCTAAACTCCCCTCCCCTTCAGGGGAGGGGTCGGGGGTGGGGGCTATCGGTTGAGCGCCTAGCTCAATTGGATGGCTTCACTCACGACATGCGTTGTGATCCCACCGAACCGGAAAAGCGCTTATGGACTCGCTTGTCCCGTTCCCAACTCGGTGGCCATAAATTCCGCCGCCAATCAGTCATAGGCCCGTTCATTGCCGATTTCTTTTGTCCGCAAAAGGGTCTGATCATCGAAGTGGATGGCGACACACATGATATTTCGGCGGACCTCAAGCGCGATGCAGCATTTAATAGGCTTGGCCTTTCGGTGCTGCATGTCGGCAATGCAGATGTGATCCGCAATCTTGACGGGGTGTGCGAAACGATCCTGCATCAGCTTGAACAGGCGTCGGATCGTTGGGCATACCCCCACCCCAACCCCTCCCCTGAAGGGAAGGGGCTTTCTCCCTCTCAAGGAACAGAATTTTGAGCGACGAAGACGACATACAGGATGCCCTCGCGGATTTCGCGGAGGATGTTGGCAATGGCCAGTCATGGACCGCCGCGATCCGTATTCTGACCGAGGATTATGAGCTGGAAGAGGGCGAGCTGGAACCGCGCGCCCGCGCCGATTTCGGCGATCTCGATGCGTTCGAGGCGCAGAGCCGCGACGCCCTGCAAAAATCCGACGCGGCGATGACGGAGAAGCTGCGCAAGGACAAGGCGTTCCACAAGGCAAAAGCCCCTAACCTCGCCCGCATGGGTCCGGTCAGCGAATTCGTGGTCGCGCTGCTCGAAAAAGGCCCGCCGGAAAAGGACGCCGACTGGTGGCCCTATATGCCGATCAAGCGCCATATCGACACGCTGTTCCCGGCCCCCGGCGATGTGCGCGACATGGCGTTCTGGACCGCCCGCACGCTCCAGCGCGCGCATGAAGGATAAATGATGCTGACGATCGACACGCTCACCAACGAAATTGACGGCAAGGCGATCCTGAAAGGCCTGTCGCTCACCATCAACGCGGGCGAAATCCATGCGATCATGGGGCCGAACGGCGCGGGCAAATCGACGCTGGCCTATACGCTGGGCGGGCGGCCGGGTTATGAGGTGACCGGCGGCACCGCGACGTTCGATGGCGCCGACCTGTTCGATCTCGACCCGCATGAACGCGCCGCCGCCGGCCTGTTCCTGGGCTTCCAATATCCGGTCGAAATCCCCGGCGTGTCCAACCTCCAATTCCTGCGCGAAAGCCTCAACAGCCAGAAGCGCGCGCGTGGGCAGAAGGAACTGAATGGCGGCGAATTCATCCGCCTCGCCAAGGAAAAGGCCGCTTTGCTCGGCCTCGACATGGATATGTTGAAGCGCCCGGTGAATGTCGGCTTTTCGGGCGGCGAAAAGAAGCGCGCCGAAATGGTGCAGATGGGCATCCTCGATCCCAAGCTTGCGATCCTCGACGAAACCGACTCCGGTCTCGATATTGACGCGCTGAAAATCGTTGGCGCGGGCATCAACGCGATCATGCGCAAGCCTGACAAGGCCGTGCTGCTCATCACCCATTATCAGCGGCTGCTCGACTATGTGAAGCCGGACTATGTCCATGTGCTGGCTGGCGGGCGGATCGTGAAGTCGGGCGGCCCGGACCTGGCGCTGGAGCTGGAACGTGAGGGCTATTCTGATGTGGTTGGGGCCGAGGTGGTCGGATAAAGGAATATCTGTCCTATCGCGGCGAGATATGGAATAATATACTTAAGTTACAACAACTTATACAAATACTACCGCGCATATGGGCGAATTTGGAATAGTTTGAACCGCAAGGCATTGAAAATAAAGCGATGAGCATGTTGGACCTACCCACAAGCAGCGACGAAAGCTGGCGTTATAGCGACCTTTCGGCGCTCCAGAGCGTCTGGCCGCTGCCCGCGCCGGTGCGAATCGATGTTGCGGCAGGCGACAGCGCGCACCATCATCTGTTGCAGGACGCCGCTAATGGCGCGGCAGCGGTGCATGATTATGTCGTGACCGTGGGCGATGGCGCGCGCTGCGATTTTCATGTCCTCAACATCGGCGGCAGACTGGGCCGGGTGACGATCGACGTGACGCTGGGCCGGGGCAGCCATTTCGAGCTGGGCGGCGCAATCCTGGGCAGCGGTGACCAGACCTTGGAAATCGTCACCAGCGTCACCCATGCGCAGCCCGACGCGACCAGCGGCCAGACCATCCGCTCCATCCTGTCGCAACGCGCGACCGGCAGCTATCTGGGCAAGATCGCGGTCGCGCGCGACGCGCAGCGCACCGATGCCTTCCAGTCGGTCAAGGCCATGCTGCTGGACCGCACCGCCACCGCCAATGCCAAGCCGGAGCTGGAAATCTACGCCGACGACGTGAAATGCGCCCATGGCGCGACCGTGGGCGAACTGGACAAGGCGGCGCTCTTCTACATGGCCTCGCGCGGCATGGACCCGGCAACCGCCAAGACGCTGCTGCTCCGCTCCTTCGTCGCCGGCGTGTTCGACAGCGTGGCGGATGAAGCCGTGCGCGAGACGCTGGAAGCCGCCGCCATCGCCAAGCTGGAGGCAATGGTATGAACGCTGTTCCATCCCATTCCGTCATCCCGGACTTGATCCGTGATCCAGGGCGGCAAGCGTGGTGCGGGAGTCTCTGGATGCCGGATCACGTCCGGCATGACGAGGAAGGTAAAATCCTGTGAGCGTCATCGCCCCCGAACGCCTGTCGCTCCGCGCCGATTTCCCCGGCGTCCTCGACTGGCATTATCTCGACAGCGCCGCGACCGCGCAAAAGCCGCAGGCGGTGATCGACGCCATCGCCCGCGCCTATGGCCCGGACTATGCGACCGTCCATCGCGGCGTCTATGCGCGCTCGGCCAATATGACGCTGGCCTATGAATCGGCCCGGCGCAAGGTCGCCGACTTCATCGGCGCAAAGTCGGACAGCGAGATCGTCTATGTCCGTGGCGCGACCGAAGGGATCAACCTGGTCGCGCAATGCTGGGCGGGCGAGCAGCTGAAGGCGGGCGATCGCATCCTCCTGTCCACGCTGGAACATCACAGCAATATCGTGCCGTGGCAGATGGTGGCGGAAAAGGTCGGCGCCCATATCGACGTCGTGCCGCTGACCGACGATGGCCGGATCGATCTCGACGCGATGCGCGCGATGATCACGCCGCGCCATCGCATGGTCGCGCTCGCCCATGTGTCCAATGTGCTGGGCAGTGTGCTGGATTGCCGCCGCGCCGCCGACATCGCCCATATGGTTGGCGCGCGGATATTGATCGACGGCTGCCAGGCGGTGCCGCGCCTTGCCGTGGATGTGCAGGCGCTGGATTGCGATTTCTACGTCTTTTCCGCGCATAAACTTTACGGCCCGACCGGCATCGGCGTGTTGTGGGGACGGCAGGAACTGCTCGACGCCATGCCCCCCTATCAGGGCGGCGGGTCGATGATCGACAAGGTGACATTTGAAAAAACCACCTACGCCCCGGCACCGACCCGTTTCGAGGCTGGAACGCCGCATATCAGCGGCGTGATCGGCCTGTCGGCGGCGATCGATTATGTGCAGGCAATCGGGCTGGACGCGATCCACGCGCATGAATGTGCGCTGGTGTCCAAGGCGCGCGCCGCGCTGGCCGATCTCAACAGCGTCCGCCTGTTCGGGCCGGACGACAGCGCGGGCATCCTGTCTTTCGAGGTAGAGGGGGTGCATCCGCACGATGTCGGCACCATATTGGACGAAGCGGGCGTCGCGATCCGCGCCGGGCATCATTGCGCCCAGCCGCTGATGCGCCATCTGGGCGTCGAAGCGACCGCGCGGGCCAGCTTTGGCATTTACAGTGATCAGGGTGACGTGGACGCGCTGGTGCGCGGACTTGAGCGGGTAAGAAAGATTTTTGGATGATGAGCGAAGAGCGCAAAATCATGGTTGAAGAGGTCGAGGCTGTGGATGCCCCACCCAAGGCGCGCGTGGAAGAGGCACCGCGTCAGCGCGACTATCTGGACGGCTTCCTCGCCGCCAAGCCGGCCGAAACCCCTGCGGGTGAGCCGGGTGGCAATGTCTATGACGGCGTGATCGACGCGCTCAAGGATATTTTCGACCCCGAAATCCCGGTCAACATCTATGATCTGGGGCTGATCTACGGCGTCGATGTCTCGCCTGACAATCATGTCGTCGTCACAATGACGCTGACCACGCCGCATTGCCCGGTCGCCGAATCCATGCCCGGCGAAGTCGAACTGCGCGTCGGCGCAGTGCCGGGCGTCGGCGACGCGCAGGTCAATCTGGTCTGGGACCCGCCATGGGACCCGGCCAAGATGAGCGACGAGGCGAAGCTGGAACTGGGGATGCTCTGATGACGACCGAGACCAAGACCCGCACCCGCCCCGCCGCCGTCATCCTGACGCCGAGCGCGGAGCAGCGCATTGCCGACCTGATGGCCAGCGCGCCGCAAGGGACGATCGGCGTCAAGCTGTCGACGCCCAAGCGCGGCTGTTCGGGCCTCGCTTATTCGGTCGACTATGTCAGCGAAGAAGCGAAATTCGACGAGAAAATCGCCACGCCCGGCGGCACCTTCTACATTGACGGTGCGTCGGTCCTCTACCTCGTTGGATCGACGATGGACTGGGTGGAGGATGATTTCACTGCCGGCTTCACTTTCGCCAACCCCAATGCCAAGGGCGCCTGCGGCTGCGGCGAGAGTTTTACGGTCTAAGGCGGCGTCCCATGCCCCATATGCTGATTCTGGGGCTGGGCTACACCGCGTCGCGGCTGGCTGACCGACTGCGGGCCGACGGCTGGCACATCACCGCCACTCGCCGCCACGCCGACGCGGACACGCTGGCATTCGATGACGAACCCGGCGTCCGCGCCGCCATCGCCAGCGCCACCCATATCCTCTCCTCCGTCCCGCCCGAAGGCGACACCGACCCGGTGCTGGCCCGCTACGGCACCACGCTAGCCGCGGCACCGGCGCGCTGGATCGGCTATCTCTCCTCCACCGGCGTCTATGGCGACGCGCGCGGGGCATGGGTGGATGAGGGCAGCCCGGTCGGCACCGGACGTCGCACCGCCCGCGCGGAGGCAGATCTCGCCTGGGGCGCACTGCGCAGCGATGTCCGCCGCTTTCGCCTGCCCGGCATTTACGGTCCGGGCCGGTCAGCGCTGGACCGGGTGCGGGCGGGGAAGGCGCATCGCATCGACCTGCCCGACCAGATTTTCAGCCGGGTCCATGTCGACGACATCATCGCCGGGATCATCGCCTCGTTCAACGGGCCACCGGGTATCTATAATCTGGCCGACGATCTGCCCTGCGCTCAAAACCGGGTGATAGAGGCGGCCTGCGACATGCTGGGCCTGCCCCATCCGCCGCTACTGACGCTGGAACAGGCTGCCCTGTCCCCCATGGCGTTGGCCTTTTATGCGGAGAACCGCCGCGTCGCCAATGGTCGCGCCAAACGCCTGCTGGGCTGGTCGCCACGTTACCCAACCTATGGGCAGGGACTGGCCGCCTGCCACTCGGCGGACGCCTGATTCGTTTGGGCGCAAAGGGCCGCGGTCGATTACCGCTTGTTAACCACATGACCGCGATGGCGGGCGATCACGTGTCCGGGGACAGACAGATGGATCGCATCGATCACATATTTTGCACACTCAGCCAGCGGATGAGCAATCTGTCGCACCCCGGACGTGCGATGCCCGCGCCTGAATCCCTGACCAGCCTGATCGACAAGGTCAATGCGGCCAAGCGGCGCTATCAGCCCGGCATGGGCCGATAGCGGATCAGGGTTCGCCCTTGGATTGCTGCATCCGCCGCTCGGCGAACCATTGTTGCAGCATCTGGGCGGTGCAGCCGGTAAAGCCATTGCTGCCGATCGCCGAACAACTGCCCGGCAATGTCTGGCGCTGGACCTGCTCCATCGTCGCCACCTGACTGCCCCATCCAGGACCACCCGCCACAGCTGGCTTCTCGCGCAGCTTCTTGGGAATGCGATAACGTTCGGATTCCGGCTTGCGCGCGCACACCACAATCTCGCTGTCATCCTTACCCTTTGGGCAGGGATCATCGCCATAGACAATCAGGTTGAAGATGCGCTCAGGCGGCGGTTCTGGCTGCGCCAGCGCGGGCATCACCGGCACCAGCGTCGCCGCGATCAGGGCCATGGACATCGACAGACGCATCACCGGAAAATCCTTCATTCGCCCCTGCCATGTCCCGCCTTGCCCAAAGGCGGGAGTTGTCATCCAGACGCCGCCCGGCGCCCGGACCCGTCAGGGTTGCGAGGCGGGTGCCGCCGCAGCCTTGGCCTTTTCCTCGGCCACGACCCGCGCTTCGATCGCGTCGCTGTCGGCGTCGATGGTGGACAGGCGCTTGCCCCGCTCGGCCTCGACCAGATCCTTCCAGCTTGCATTGTCGAGCGCCTGCCGCTCCGCCTTTGCCAGCCGCGCCAGCTGCGCGAAGCAGCCGGTCGCACCGCCGCCGCCAACCGGCGAGCAGCTTTCTGTGCCGGACCGGCCGACATATTCCATCGACCGCACCCGTTCGCCCCAGGCCTGTTTGCTGGGTTCATTGGGGTCGCCGCGCAGCGGTTCGGGGATGCGATAGCGTTCCGCCTCGCCCTTGCGCGCGCACACGACGATATCGTCGCCCTGGCTTTGCGGGCAGGCGTCGTCGCCATAGACGATGACCAGGTTGACCTTCTCCGTCGTCGGCGCGGCGACAGCGGTAGGCGCGCTCGACGGCTGCGCCAGTGCGGGCATGGCCGCGCCCATCAGCAACAGCGCGGCGATCATCGGGGTCTTGGTCATCCGTCGGTCCTTTTCAGATGCGCTTCGACAGCGCGATGGCGGCCCGGCATCCCAAACGGATGGCGCCCGACAAGAGGGGGTAGGCAGGGGCCTGCTGCGCACCATGCGCCAGCGCAGCGTCGCGATGCTCGACTTCCTCTGCCTGAAAATCCGCAATGGCGGTGGAGAGTTCCGGGTCGTCGCTGCCCAATTGCACTAATTGTTCGCCATAATGACGGTCAATCTCGGTCTCGATCGCGGCAGTGCAGGCCATCGCCGCCTTGGGACCGATTGCCGCCGTCACCGCGCCCAGCGCAAAGCCTGCGACATTCCAAATCGGCGCCAGCGCGGTCGGGCGCACGCCGCGTCGCGCGATCATCGCGTCGAACGTCTGTCGGTGGCGTTCCTCCTGCGCGGCCATGCCGGCAATCACGCGCGCATCGGGATGCCGATCGCCCATGACGGCGAGCTGCCCGGCATAGATGCGGGTCGCACCAAATTCGCCGGCCTGGTCGACCCGGAGCATGGAGGCGCGATCGGCGGGCTTGCTGCGGCGACCGGGGCGAGGGAAATCCTGGGTTGCGCTCATGCGTTGCGTCCTTTGCGTGCCAGCAGCATCAAGATGGCGAGCGCACCACCCACCGACAAGAGGCCGTTATAGCCCGCCAGCGAAATGCCCAGCAGATTCCACGGCGCAACGTCGCAGCGGGTGATGGGAGTCGCCATGATCTGGTTCAATATGTCGGCTGCGCTGCCCCCGGTCGGCGATGTGGAGCAGGCGGTCAGCCCTTCCCACCAGCCATATTCGACCCCGGCATGGAACAGGCCGATGCCGCCGCTGATGGCGATGGCAATGGCCGCCAGCGTCGTGAACATCGCGCTGGTGCGGCGGTTGCCCTTCGCTGCAAAGGCCAGCAGCGCCAGCCCGATCGCCACCATATGCGGATAACGCTGCCACCAGCACATTTCGCACGGATGCAGCCCGCCCACATATTGCGAGACATAGGCACCGCCAAGCAGCGCCACGGGAATCAACAGCGCCAGCGCGCGAGCGAGGGGAAGTTTGCTCATCACCCCCGCTTAAACCCCCCGGCACCTTTCGTCATGCTGAACTTGCGGGATTCCCACACCATCCGTTCGGGCTGAGCGAAGTCGAAGCCCACCACTGAGCGGAGCGAAGTGGCTTCGGCTTCGCTCAGCCACGCCCTTCGACTTCGCTCAGGGCGAACGGAAATGATAGGGAACCCCTTACTTCGCCCCCGGCTTCCGCGCCGTCGCCTGCGCGATGGTAGCGCCAGGCGTGCTGGCCAGCCGCGAAATTGTCTTGAGCGCATAGTCGAGCTGGAAATCCTCCACGCCCTTCTTCTTCAGCTCCTCGGCCGACATGGCGAAGCGCGGATCGTCCTTGGCATCTTCCTCCAGCGACTTGTCGTCGGTCTTGATCTCGTTGATCAAATGGCGGCGCAGGTCGCTTTCGCGATATTTGGGACGGTTCTTGTAATCCGGGTCGGACAGTTGCGGCACGCGGATGTCGGGCTGGATGCCGCCTTCCTGCACGCTGCGGCCCGACGGCGTATAATAGCGCGCCGTCGTCAGCTTGAGCGCGGTGGTGTTCGACAACGGCAACATCGTTTGCACGCTGCCCTTGCCGAAGCTGCGTTCGCCCATCACCAGCGCGCGATGCTGGTCCTGCAATGCACCCGCGACGATTTCCGACGCCGACGCCGATCCCGCGTCCACCAGCACGATGACCGGCAGACCCTTCGCATCATCACCGGGCTTGGCATAATAGCGTTCGACATCGCCCTTGGCCCGGCCGCGCTGCGACACAATCTCGCCGCGCTCCAGAAAGGCGTCGCTGACCGACACCGCTTCATCCAGCAGGCCGCCGGGGTTGGACCGCAGGTCCAGCACATAGCCGGTCGGCTTGTGGCCCAGCGACTTGTCGATGCTGCGGATCGCCTGCCGCACGTCGGCGCCGGTATTGGCCGAGAAGCTGACGATATTGATGACGCCGATCCCGTTCTTCACTTCCCACTTCACGGGCTTGAGCTGAATAATCTCGCGCGTCAGCGTGAGGTCGATCGGCTTGTCGCGGCCCGACCGCACGATGGTCAGCTTGAGCGACGTGCCGGGTGCGCCGCGCATCTTGTCGACCGCCTCGTCCAGCGTGCCGCCATAAATCAGCTGCCCGTCAATATGGGTGATATAGTCGCCCGCCTTGATCCCCGCGCGCCACGCCGGTGTATCCTGCGTCGGTGCAATCACCTTGACCGCGCCATCCTCCTGCGTGACGGACAGGCCAAGCCCGCCATAGCTGCCTTCGGTCTGGGTACGCAGATTCTGGAAATCGCGCGCGTCGAGGAAGGAGGAGTGCGGATCGAGGCTGGCCAGCATCCCGTCGATGGCGCCCTTGATCAGCTTTTCATCGTCGACTTTCTCGACATAGTCGCTGCGGACCTTCTGGAACACGTCCATGAATTCATCGAGCGCCTTGTAGCTCGACGCCTCCCCATCGGCGAGCGCCGCGGTGGTGGCGGGAATGAGCGCAAGCGCCCCAAGCGCAAGCGCGCCCTGGAGGAAGGTAGATTTCATGGGCATCCTTGATTCCGGCATCTGCGACCCATCATAAGCCGATTCGCGTCCCGACGCAAAAGCGCGCTTCGACCAATGTTGCGCAGGGTCGATGAGCGTCGGGTTAATGGGCGCGCAATCCTCACCCAAGTCCCACTAGCGGCACGATATCCACCGGCCGCCCGTTGCGGCGCAATTCTATCGTGATGGTTGGGCGACCTGGGCCGGTGATCGCGACGGGATCGCCCTGCCGCACGCTGTCGCCCACTTGCGCGGTGACGCGATGCAGGCCGGTGATCAGCGTCGTCCAGCCTTGGCCATGGTCGATGATCAATATCTGCCCATAGCCGCGATACGGCCCAGCAAAGGCGATGCGCCCGGCGGTCGGCGCGACGGCTTGCGCGCCAGCCTGTGTCACCAGCGTCAGCCCGCGCGACCGGACGCCGCCGTCATTGACCTCGCCCATGCCCGTGACAAGCTGGCCGACGACCGGCAGGCGATAGGGTGGCGGGCCGCTCAGCGCGACCGTGCGTTCCGGGGCAGGGGCGCCGGTCTGATCGGGACGGGCGGGGCGCAGCAGCGGGCCGGGCAGCGCGGCCAATTGTTCGCGCAGGTCGCCCGCTTCCTCCAGCCGGTCCATCAGGTCGACAATATCGCGCGCCCGCTCGCCCAGCGCCAGCGCTCGCTCGCTCTCTAGCCCGGCATTGGTGCGATAGTCGCGCGCGGCGACCCGCTTCTGCGTCTCCAGTGCGGCGAGCTGCGCCTGCCGTTCCTTGCGCTGTTGCTGGCTGCGGGCCAGCGCGTCCGCGGCCTGCTGGGCCGTCGCGCGCAGCGCCCGGCTGCGCTCCAGTTCGGCGCGCAGCCCCGCCGTGCGCTGGCGGATCACCGGCAGCACCTGCCCCAGCACCGCGCGCATATGCACCGCATCGGTGACCGAACCGGGCTGGACCAGCGCCAGCGCCAGCGGACGACGCGCCATCATCTGGAGCGCGGCGGTCAGCCGCACCACTGGTTCTTGCTTGGCCGCCAGCCGCGTCGCCTGCGCCCGCTGCATCCGTGCGACGATGGCAATGCGCGCCTGTGCGCCTGCTATGTCGGCTTCGGCCTGCTGGATGCGCGCGGCCATGGCAGCGGCACGGCGGCGCGCCTGTTCGGCCTCGTCCCGCGCGGCCCCGGCCTGCTGGTCCAGCCGGACGGACCGGTCGCGCGCCTCGTCCGACTGGCGACGCGCGGCCTTCAGCGCGGCCTGTTCCTGCTGCAATGTGGTCCCGGCGGTGCCTGGCAGGATGATCGCCCCGTCATCGGCGGCGGGCAGGCGCGATGCGGCCAAGGCCGTGATGACGGTTAAGAGAGTTGCGATAATCGTCGCCCGCTTCACGCTATACGTCACCCTGTATCATAGCGAGGTGCCCCAACCACCGTTCGCCCTGAGCTTGTCGAAGGGCCGTACTTCTTGAGAAGAAGGACGAGGCTTCGACAGGCTCAGCCCGAACGGAAGATAAAGCATATCGCTTTCCCTATCCTTCGCGATGATAGGGGTGGTTGGCAAGGATGGAGCAGGCCCGCCACAATTGCTCGGCCAGCATCGCGCGCGCCATCATGTGCGGCCAGGTCATCGCGCCAAAGGCGATCAGCAGGTCCGCATTCGCCCGGTCCGCGTCATCGAACCCGTCCGCCGCGCCGATCAGGAAACGGCATTCGCGCGTCCCCGCGTCGCGCCACCCCTCGATCCGCCGGGCAAAGTCCATGGACGAAAGCTGCTTGCCCTTTTCGTCCAGCATCACCGTGACGGTGCCGGGCGCTTGCGGCGGCAGCTTGCCGCCCCGATCGGGCATTTCGGTAATCTTGTGCGGCATGGTCAGCCGCTTGACATAGCGGTCGACCAGATCGGCTTCGGGCGACCGCCCGATCTTCCCGCGCGCGATGATGTGGAGGAGCATTCAGCCTTGATCCGTTCGCCCTGAGCGAAGTCGAAGGGTTCGGCTGAGCCGCAGGCGAAGCCACTTCGCTACGCTCAGTGGAAGGCTTCGACTTCGCTCAGCCCGAACGGTGTGGGGTTACGCCGTCCCCGCGACCGGTGCGTCGACAAAGCCCCACATCCGTTCCAGATTGTAGAAGCTGCGCACTTCGGGCCGGAACAGATGGACGATCACGTCGCCCGCGTCGATCAGCACCCAGTCGGCGACCGGCAGCCCTTCGATGCGGCACGAACGACCGGTGCCTTTCTTGACCCGCTCGGCCAGATGCTGGGCGATCGCCGCGACCTGACGCGATGAACGACCGCTCGCAATCACCATATAATCGGCGATGCTGCTCTTGCCTTCGAGGGGGATGGAGATGGTTTCCTGGGCCTGGTCGTCGTCGAGCGACTGCATGACGAGGGCGTGCAGGGCAGCCACGCTATCGGCCGCTGCGGCCGTATCGTTGGCAATAAGGGGTCTGGTCAAAAAAGCTCCATTCTAGACGATCAGCCGACGCGTGAGCGGGTCCCGCACACGTGCTTGTTCATATTCGCGATGCCAGAGGGGGTTCGCCTGCCGAAACAGGGTCGCCGATCTTGGATCAGGGCGAAAGCGCAATAGCACGAGCGCCGGCGGTCTCCAATTCGTCCAGCCTGCTTTCTGGCAAGCGGGCAGGACGAAGCGCCGCAGCCAGCTCATGGCCACAGAGCCACGGGCCGCATCATCATAGCCCGGACGGGCGATCACGGCAATGGGCATTTGCCGGGCGATGCCGCGCCAGTCCTTCCACTGTGCAAATTGCGCCAGATTATCGGCCCCCATCAACCAGATGAAGCGATTGCGCGGGTAGCGACGGGTCAGCGCGCGCAGCGTATCGGCGGTATAGCGGGTGCCCAGTTGCGCCTCGATCGCGGTGGCGCGAATCGGGGCGCGGCGCGCGACTGTGCCCGCATGGGCAAGCCGGGCGGGCAGGGGGGCCATGCCTGCGCGGGGCTTCAACGGATTGCCGGGCGACACCAGCCACCAGACTTCATCCAGCCCCAGCGCCTTGGCCGCGAATAGCGATATCGCGCGGTGCCCGCCATGGGCCGGGTTGAAGGAGCCGCCGAGCAGGCCGATGCGTGTCATCATCCCGCCATGCCATCTGGCGCACCGCGCCGCAATCTTGGCCTGAGGTCAGGGTGCCGCCACGATGCCCCAAGGGGCGGCCCCGACCGCGATAGTCGCCACGACCTGCGCGCTGGCCAGGTCGATCACGGACACCGAATCGGACAGCCCGTTGGCGGCATAGGCTTTGGTACCATCACCGCTAACCGCCACATGCCACACCCGCTTGCCTACGGGCACATAGGCGCGGACGATGCGGGTCGCGACATCGACCAGCGCGACATGATCGGCCCGGCCCAGCGCGACGATGGCGGTCTTGCCATCGGGCGTGAAGCGGATGCCGCAGG
The DNA here is from genome assembly GCA_023266575.1 of Sphingobium sp. Lineage (GTDB taxonomy): Bacteria > Pseudomonadota > Alphaproteobacteria > Sphingomonadales > Sphingomonadaceae > Sphingobium. The sequence continues at coordinate 23,278 of JAHFPV010000015.1, read as the reverse complement.
GCAGGATGCGGTGCGCGGCAACGCCCGGAATCGCAAAACGGATCGTCTCGCGCACTGCATGGCTTTTCGTGTCGATAATCTGGACCGTGCCGCCAATTTCGGCGGCAACCCATAGTTGCGCGCCGTCGGCGGTAAATTCGACATGGCGCGGGCGCTGGTCGGTCGGCGTTTCGGCCACCATCTGGCGCTTGGCCACGTCGATCCAGTTGACGACTCCATCCTCCTCGGATGTCACTGCCACCCATTGCCCGTCCGGACTTTGCGCCACCCCCTCCGGCTCGCCGCCGACATCGACCTGAAAGGCGACGGTGCGGCTGGCCAGGTCAATGGCGGTCAGCGCGGCATCATCCTCATTAGCGACGAACAGGGTCGCGCCGTCTCGGGACAGGAAGAACTGCTCCGGGTCCTGCCCCGACGGCAATTCGGCGACCAGCCTGCCGGTGGCACGGTCAATCACCTGCACCGCATGGTCGGCGCTGGCGCACAGATAGATGTAGCGGCCATCCTTCGACAGGGTGATGCCGCGCGGGCGGCCACCCACGGCCCATGTCGCCGTCACCTGGCCTGACAGCGTATCGACCACCGACACACTGTCGCCCCGCTCGTTGGAGACATAGAGGGTTTCCCCCTGCGCCGCGACCGGCAGCGCCAGCCAGACAGCCCAGACGGCCATGCCGATGCGCTTCATAAACCCTGATCCTCTCGCCTCTTTGTCGGCCATCCTATCGGTCGCCGGGCGTGAGCGGGATTGTACCAATGGCCAATGGGCTGCGCGACCGCCTTGTCCGATATTCGGAGCCAACGAGAATCCGCGTGAGAGGATGAGGCAAATGAAACTGGGACGGATCGCGCTGCTGGGTGCCATCGCCACTTTGGGCATGACCGGGGCGAGCGCGCTGCTGGCACATGGCGATGTCACGCCGCAGGCGGTCGACACGACCGCACTGCCCGAAATCGGCGAAACCTGGCTCGAAAAAAACCCCTATAGCGGCAATGCCAAGGCGATCGAGATTGGGCAGTCGGCCTATGGTCAGAATTGTGCGCGCTGCCACGGGCTGGACGCTGAATCCGGCGGGATCGCGCCGGACCTGCGCTATCTGGAGGCAGGCGAAACCGGCGACCAGTGGTTCGCCGAACGCTATCGCCACGGGTCCAGCCATGACGGCAAAGTCTATATGCCACCCTTTGGCGACGTGTTGGGTCAGAAGGCGGGCTGGGCGATCCGCGCCTGGCTTGAAACCAAGCATGAGGGATAGGGCGACGCTCAGCCGCCGCGCCCTGATCGGCGGAGCAGGCGCGGCGCTCGCGCTGGCGGCGGGCCGCGGCGGCGCAGCCCCGCTGGCGAAGGTCAAGGCGCTCGGCACATTGCGGGTGGTGGTCTATCAGGACAACCGCCCCTGGTCGTGGGCGGAAGGCGGCAAGATCGTCGGCCTCGACGCCGATCTGGCGCAGGCGATTGCGGCCAAGCTTGGCGTGCGCGCCGATGTCGCGCAACTGGTCGCCGATGAAAGCGTCGATGATGACCTGCGTAATGGCGTGTGGAAGGGCGGGCTGCTGGGCTTCGTGCCTGGCGACCTGATGCTGCATGTCCCCTTCGACCGCAGCTTCGCGGCCCGCAACGATCAGGTCGCGATCGTCGCGCCCTATTATCGCGAAAGCTTCGCGCTGGCCGGTGTCGGCGGCGCGGTGGCGCTGGAGGGAATGCCGACCGAATGGCGCGGCCGCAAGCTCGCCGCCGAACTGGACTCCATTCCCGACTTCTATCTGATCGGCTCGTTCGGCGGCATATTGGCCAAGGACGTCATCCATTATCCGACCGGATCGGCGGCCGTAGCGGCAGTGACGACCGGGCAGGCGGACGCTGTCCTGGCGAGCCGGGCGCAGATCGAACATGGGCTGCACCGCGCGGGCGCTGGCCGGGTTACCTTGCGCAAGGGACCGCTGCCTGCCTTCACCTCGCCCGGCTGGGACATCGGCATGGCGGTAAAGGAAAATAGCCGCACGCTGGGCGATGCGGTGGAAGAGATCGTCACCGCCATGGCGGCGAGTGGCGAGATGAAGGCGCTGTTCGTGCGCTACGGCGTCAGCTGGACCCCGGCCAACGCTGCGGGCTGAGGGGCCGACCTAAGGTTCAATTGTCGCGCTGCCGCAGCGGCATAGTCTGCACATAAACCGGGGGCGTCCAATGCGCCCGAACACACAGGGAGGATGGTTATGAAGGGACCGATCATGCGGGCGCTGTCGGGCGTTGCCGCAATGACGCTGGCGATGGGGGCCGCGCCGCTGGTGGCGCAGGGCGGGCCGACCGATGCGGATCTGATGAACGACGCCAAATCGACGGGCGACGTGCTGACCTATGGCATGGGACCGCAGGCGCACCGTTTCAGCAGCTTGAATGCCATCAACAGCGGTAATGTCGCCAAAATGGTGCCAGCCTTCTCCGCCTCGCTCGGCGGCGAAAAGCAGCGCGGCCAGGAAGCGCAGCCGATCGTCTATGACGGCACCATCTATGTGACGGGCAGCTATTCGCGCCTGTTCGCCTTCGACGCGCGCACCGGCGAGGAAAAATGGCAATATGACGCTCGCCTGCCCGACGGGATCATGCCCTGCTGCGACGTGGTGAACCGCGGCGCGGCGATCTATGGCGACAAGATCATCTTCGCCACGCTCGACGCCCGGCTGGTGGCGCTCAACCGCAACACGGGCAAGGTGATCTGGAACAAGCAGATTGCCGATTATAAGGAAGGCTATAGCGCCACTGCCGCACCGCTGATCGTCAACGGCATGGTCATCACCGGCAATTCAGGCGGCGAATTCGGCATCGTCGGCTCGGTCGATGCGCGCGACGTCAATACTGGCGAGCTGATCTGGCACCGCCCGGTGATCGAGGGCCATATGGGCACGCTCAAGGGCAAGGATAATGGCATCACCGGCAAGCTCAACGCGACCTGGCAGGGCGATCTTTGGAAAAGCGGCGGCGGCGCGACCTGGCTAGGCGGCACCTATGATCCTGACACCAACCTGCTCTTCTTTGGCACCGGCAACCCCGCACCCTGGAACAGCCATTTGCGTCCCGGCGACAATCTCTACACCGCATCGACCCTGGCGATCGATCCGGCCACTGGCGTGATCAAATGGCATTATCAGACGACCCCGCACGACGGCTGGGATTTTGACGGGGTCAATGAATTCATCCCCTTCGATGCCACGATCAACGGCAAGCCGATGAAGCTGGGGGCCAAGGCGGACCGCAACGGCTATTTCTTCGTGCTGGACCGCACCAACGGCAAGTTCATCAGCGCCAACAAATTCGTCATGCAGACGACCTGGGCCAATGGTTTCAACAAGGCCGGCAAACCCAATGTCATCCCCGAAGGCCGTCCGCCAGCGCCCGGCGATGCCAAGGGCAAGCCGGTATTCGCCTCGCCGTCCTTCCTGGGCGGCAAGAACTGGATGCCGATGGCCTACAGCCACGACACCGGCCTCTTCTACATTCCGTCCAACGACTGGGGCATGGACATCTGGAACGAACCGATCGCCTACAAGAAGGGCGCGGCCTATCTGGGCGCGGGCTTCACCATCAAGTCGATCGCCGACGATCATATTGGCGCGCTGCGGGCGATGGACCCCAAGACCGGCAAGATCATGTGGGAATATAAGAACAAGGCACCGCTCTGGGGCGGGGTGCTGACGACCGGCGGCAATCTGGTATTCACCGGTACGCCCGAAGGCTTCCTCAAGGCGTTCGACGCCAAGACGGGCCAGGAACTCTGGAAATTCCAGACCGGGTCCGGCGTGGTCGGATCACCCGTCACCTGGGAACAGGATGGCGAACAATATGTCGCCGTCATGTCCGGCTGGGGCGGCGCTGTGCCTTTGTGGGGCGGCGAAGTCGCCAAGTCGTTCAAGGACATCAATCAGGGCGGCGCGCTCTGGGTGTTCAAGCTGCCGAAATCATAAGGGAGTTGCGGTCATGATCGTCATGGGACGCGGCAGCTATGCAATGCAGGTTCCGGCACCGCCGCCTGGCGTATTGCGGCTTGCCACGTCCCATGACTTGGCCGATCATTCGGGCCGGGGGCAGGATATGGGCCAATATATGGGCGGCGAAGCGATCATGGAGCGGGTACTGATCGTCGACGATCATCCGCTGGTGCGCGACGGGTTGCGCAGCGTGATCGCGATCAGCTTTGACAATATCGAGATATTCGAGGCTGCCAGCCTTGAAGAGGCTATCAACACACTGGAAAAACAAGATAATTTTGATCTTATCCTGCTCGACCTTCACATACCGGACGTGCGGCGGCTCGACGGCCTCAAGCTGCTGCGTGACCGTTTTCCGATCCTGCCGGTGGTGATGGTGTCGGGCGCGTTCGACCGCGCGATCGTGCAGGAGGCGCTGGCCGCGGGCGCGGCGGGGTTCATCCCCAAATCCTTGAAGCGCAGCGCCATCGTCGATGCCCTGCACCGCGTAGTGTCGGGCGAAATCTACCTGCCCGAAACCATGGGCGAGGGCGCCGCGCCTTCCGCCGACGAAGATGACATCACCCGCCGGATCGACAGCCTGACGCCGCAGCAGAAAACCGTGCTGGGCCATCTGGTCAACGGTCGCCTCAACAAGCAGATCGCCCACGACCTCAACGTGTCGATGACCACGATCAAGGCGCATGTGTCGGCGATCCTCCAGAAACTGGGCGTACTGAGCCGCACTCAGGCAGTGATCAAGGCGAACCGGGTGCATTTCCGCGCCGACTGACCCGGCGCGGCAGACGGTCTATTTCAGCATCGTCCGCAGCAGCGCGCGCAACTGCGCAGGCTTCACCGGCTTGCTCAGCAGCGGAATTCCACAGGCGTCGAGCCGGACCTTCAGATCCTTGCCGCGATCAGCCGAAATCATGACCGCCGGCACCGGCCCGCCAAAATGGGCGCGCAGCCGGTCGATCACATGGTCGCCGGTCTCACCATCGTTCAGATGATAGTCGATCAGGATGATGTCGGGCTTTGCGTCGCCGCCGAACAGCGCGGTCGCATCGGCAAAGCCGCCCGCTGCCTGCACCGTACAGCCCCAGCCTGCCAGCAGGGTCGTCATGCCGGTCTGGATCGCCCGTTCATTGTCGATCACCAGCACGTTAAGGCCGCGCATGGTGCGATCACGCCCGACTATGTCCGGCTCGCCGTCGGGATCGGCCACCGGCTCGCCCGCAGGCAGGCAAATTGCAAAGGTCGATCCGCGACCGGGCGCGGAAACGAGCGTGATCGGGTGGCCCAGCATGTCGCTCGCCCGCTTGACGATGGCCAGCCCCAGCCCCTTGCCGCTGGTCCGGGTGTCGAGGCGCCGAAACTCCTCGAACACCAATGCCTGCTTGTCGAGCGCAATGCCGGGGCCACTGTCCACCACGCTGATGCGCACGCCATCGGGTCCGCTTGTGCATTCCACCCGCACCGACCCCTGCTGGGTATAGCGCAGCGCGTTGGACAGGAAATTTTGCAGGATGCGCCGCAGCAGCCTGATGTCGGAACGCACCCAGACCGGTTCGCTGGCGATCGCCAGCTCCAGCCCGCCCGCCCGCGCCATCGGCGCAAATTCGACGCGCAGCGTGTCGAGCAGCCGGTCGAGCCGGAAGTCGCCAATCTCCGGCTGGATTGCGCCTGCGTCCAGGCGGCTGATCTCCAGCAGCGCCTCCAGCAGATCCTCCACCGAATCGAGCGCCGTCGACGTTTGGTTGACCAGCGCGCGGGTCGGCAGTGCCAGCCGCCGGTCGCCCAGCGCCGCAACGAACAGCCGGGCGGCGTTCAAGGGCTGGAGCAGGTCGTGGCTGGCGGCGGCCAGAAAGCTGGTCTTGGACAGGTTCGCCTTTTCCGCTGCCGTCTTGGCGTCGCGCAACTGCGCCTCGATCGCCCGGCGTTCGGCGATTTCGGTCTCCAGTTCGGCGGTGCGCTCGGCGACCCGACGCTCCAGCGTTTCGGCGGTTTCCTGCAAACCCGCCTGCGCGCGCACCATGGCGATGACGTCGGTAAAGCCGATCACCTGCCCGCCCCGTTCCAGCGCCGTGCTGCGCAGTTCGAAACTGCGCGTTCCCGCATGGACCAGCGCGTGCAGCGGTTCGCCCCCCGGCCGGTCGCCCCGCCAGTCGAGGCAGCCGCCATCGGCCATGCCCAGCCGGTCACGGCACCAGCCCACCAGCGCCCCATGGCTGCCGCCCTCCTGCGCCCAGTCGCCCGACAGGTCGAGCAGATGCTGGAGCGCCTCGTTCCACGCCGCGACCCGCCCCTGCGCGTCGAACAGGCACACGCCTTCGGACAGATTGTCGAGCGTCGATTGCAGGATGAGGTTGCGTTCGGCCAGCTCCAGCGCCCGGTTGCGCGCATCCTGCGCCTTGACCTCGGTAATGTCGGTATAGATGCCGACGATGCCGCCTTCGCTGGTGCGCAGTTCGTTGATCTGGACCCAGCGCCCGTCCGACAGCGCCTGGACATGGCCGCCATCGGCCACGCTGTGGCGCGCGAGCCTGTCCGATACCCAACGATCAGGTGCGACCAGCGATCCAGGTGTACGGTGATGCGCGGCGGCCAGCCGGGCAATCTCGTCAAAGGACAGGCCTTCGCGGACCTGATCGGCGATTTCGGGCCAGAAGCCCAGATAGGCTTCGTTGAACAGGACCAGCCTGTCCTCCGCATCGAACAGGACGAAGCCCTCATTGATCGAATCGATCGCGTCGCGCAGCCGGGTCTGCGCCGCGTCGGCGCTGGCATGGGCCTGCGCCAGATCGGCGTTGGCGGTGGCCAGGCGACCCAGCGCATCCTCCAGCTCACCCGTCCGCTCCCGCACCATCGCTTCCAGCGTGATCGCGGTCTCGAACATCGAAAAGGCGTTACCGGCCATATCGCTCGACCGTTCGACCCGGTCGATCAGCGCGGCATTGATCTTGCGCAGCTTGCGGTTTTCTTCGCGCAACATGTCCAGCTCGCTGTCGGGTTCAGGCGAAACGCTCATCGCCCGATCGCAAGCCCGCTGAAGGTCTGGTTGACGTGCAGCGCATGATATTGCTCACCATAGGTGTTGAAGCCGATGACCCGGTGGCGACCATAAAGTTCGGACACGGCCCGGCTGATCTGCCGCTGTTCGGCGTCGATCCGGTTCAGTACGCAATCGAACGCGATGATCCGGTCGACAGTGCCGACATGGGCGGCGATGTCGGCGAACATTGCCTCCATTCCCGCGATGCGGTCCACCGGCTCGCCCACGGTCAGCACGATGCCCTCGTCGATCGCGCAATAGAAGGTCAGGCTGCCGTCCGGGTTCGCGCTCTGGATCGACCGGACATGATAGTCGCCGCCCGCCCGCACCATCGGCGGATGGGCGGCGTAAAAGGCCAGCCCCAGCGCTTCGCCGGCATGGCCGGCCAGCCGCAGATATTCCTGCGCGGCGGGTTCGGCGTTGATTTCGGTGACGACACGGTCCTGCGGGATCGCGCCGGTCACCACCATCTTGGCCGCGCCGGGGCGGTAATGCTGCCCCTTGAACACATGGAGCGGCCGGGGGGTGGAGAGGATGGCGATCACGGCGGCACGGTGGTGGAAGCGGCCGCCATGGAAGATCGCGGTTTCGCGGAAATCCAGCCCGTCACCCGACGATCCGCCGATTAGCGGCACATCGCCCAGCGCATCCTGGATTGTCATCGTCAGCAATTCTTCGCGATGGGACAGGCCATCGACCAGGAACAGCGCGACATGATTGACCCGATCACCCAGATGGCGGCTGTCGCGCTCGGCCACCGCCGCGAGCGACCGGACGGCTTCCCGCGCGGCTACGGGGTCGAAGGCGTCGATATCATCGAAACAATGGGACACCATATGGAAGCTGGCGGCAGGAAAGCCAATGACGCTCAGACTATCCTCGTCATAGCCTACCTCGGTCAGCTCACCCGAACTGGTGCAGCCGATCGCGATGACCTGTTCGCCATGGCGGTTGACGGCGCGGGCCAGCGCATCGCGATCGAAACGGTGCGAGCAAAAGAGCAGCATCCCGGCGAGCGGCGTATCGCCCAGCGCGCCGGCGACCTGCGCCATCGCATCGGCCGGATCAGGCATGTGGCTCGACGCAAAGACAATATCCGCCGCCTCCATGCTCATCTTGCTCTCTCCCATCGCATCCCCCTTTTTCAGGGGTTATGCACTGTGCTGCGCATTTGTCACGTCAGGCGATGGCGTCGCCCCGCGGCGGATCACCCGCCGCCTCCAGCAGGGCGTTTTCGCTGTCGGTAAAGATGCGGGACCGGACTATGAAGCGCACCCCTTCGGGACTTTCCAGCGACATGCCGGCGCCGCGCCCCGGCACCATGTCGATCGTCACCTGGGTATGGCGCCAATAGTCGAACTGGGCTGCGCCGATCCACACGGGGACATCGCCCGCCACATGGCCCAGCAGCACGTCCTGCGCGCCGACCCTGAACTCGCCGCGCGGAAAGCACATCGGCGCGGAACCGTCGCAACAGCCGCCCGACTGGTGGAACATCAGCGGCCCGTGCTTCGCAGCCAATTGCGCCATCAGCGCCAGCGCTGGGTCGGTCGCCAATATGCGGGGCGGAAGCGGTGTCGTCACAGCCAGGCCTTCCTTCAAAAAATGGGGCGGACGTCCGTTAGGGACGCCCGCCGGGGACGAAGGCGCTCGAAGGGGAGAGGCAAGCGCCTTCGGTGCGACCAGTTAGAAAAAGCCCAGCGCCTTTGGGCTGTAGCTGACCAGCAGATTCTTGGTCTGCTGATAATGGTCCAGCATCATCTTGTGATTCTCGCGACCAATGCCAGACTGTTTGAACCCGCCAAATGCCGCATGGGCGGGATAGGCGTGGTAACAGTTGGTCCAGACGCGACCGGCGTGAATGCCCCGGCCCATGCGATAGGCGCGGCTGCCGTCGCGGGTCCACACGCCAGCGCCCAGGCCGTAGAGCGTGTCATTGGCGATAGCGAGCGCTTCGGCTTCATCCTTGAAGGTGGTGACGGCCAGCACGGGGCCGAAAATCTCTTCCTGAAAGATGCGCATCCTGTTGTGGCCCTTCAGGACCGTCGGGGTGACATAATAGCCCTCGCTCAGTTCGCCATCCAGATGGGCGCGCGCGCCGCCGGTCAGCAATTCCGCCCCTTCGGCCAGGCCGATCTCAATATAGGAGAGGATCTTTTCCAGCTGGTCGTTCGACGCCTGCGCGCCGATCATGGTCGCCGGATCGAGCGGGCTGCCCTGTTTGATAGCCTTCACCCGCGCAATCGCGCGTTCGATGAACTTTTCGTAGATCGATTCCTGGATCAGCGCCCGGCTGGGGCAGGTGCAGACTTCGCCCTGATTGAGCGCGAACATCGCAAAGCCTTCCAGACATTTGTCGAAATAATCGTCATCCGCATCCATCACGTCGGCAAAGAAGATGTTGGGCGATTTGCCGCCCAGCTCAAGCGTGACGGGAATCAGATTTTCCGACGCATATTGCATGATCAGGCGGCCGGTCGTCGTTTCGCCGGTGAAGGCGATCTTGCTGATCCGCTTGTTGCTGGCGAGCGGCTTGCCTGCTTCCACGCCGAAACCATTGACGACGTTCAGCACGCCGGGCGGCAGCAGGTCGCCGATAATGTCCAGCAGCACCAGGATCGACATGGGCGTCTGCTCGGCGGGTTTGAGGACGATGCAGTTGCCCGCCGCCAGTGCCGGGGCCAGCTTCCACACCGCCATCAGGATCGGGAAGTTCCAGGGGATGATCTGGCCGACCACGCCCAGCGGTTCGTGAAAATGATAGGCGATGGTGTCATGGTCGATCTCGCTGATCGACCCTTCCTGCGCGCGGACGCAACCGGCGAAATAGCGGAAATGGTCGATGGCCAGCGGAATGTCGGCGTGGGTTGTCTCGCGGATCGGTTTGCCATTGTCGATCGTCTCGGCCATCGCGATCAGATCGAGGTTCGCTTCAATCCGGTCGGCGATCTTCAGCAGGATGTTCGACCGGTCGGTCGAGGACGTCTTGCCCCAAGCATCCTTTGCCTCGTGCGCGGCATCCAGCGCCAGCTCGATATCCTCAGCCGTACCGCGCGCGATCGTGCCGACGACTTGCCCCGTCACGGGCGAGATATTCTCGAAATAGCCGCCCTTGACCGGCGCGATCCACTGGCCGCCGATATAATTGTCATATTGGTCACGGATCAGCGTCTTGCCGGTGAACCGCTCCATCGCCTGTTGCAGCATTGCCCTACTCCTATATTGTCGAAATTGGCTGAAAACATGGCGCGGCGACCAGGGCCGGGCCATTGCACCTTGGGTCTATTTCACTTTCGCGAGGGCCGCCGTCATGCGCTTGGCGGCAAAGGGCGGCAGCTTGACCGCTTTGGCGGCGGTCAGTTCTGCGGCGGACACCTTGCCCACCTGCACCAGCGCGACCATGCCCATCGAATAATGGGGCATACATTTGATGCCATAAAGGCCCGGCTTGGCGACGGTCAGGACCATCTCCTTGTTCATCACGCCCTTCACGGGCGTTGCGCCTGCGGGCAGCATATTGGCCATCGTCTCGGCATTATGGCTGGGGTCGGTCGGCTTGAAACGGATCGTGTCGCCCGGCGCTGCCTTTACGAAGGACGGTTCGAACACCATCGCCCCGTCGGTACCCTGATTCTTCATATGGACGACAATATCCTTCGCCGCGGCGGGCACTGGCGAGAGGAACAGGGCGGCAGCGGCAAGGCCACCAGACAGGCGCAGGTCGATCACATCACTCTCCATGGAATCGCACGGCTCGTGGCCGCCGGATTGAGAGGAGAGTGCGGCCGGAGCGCGACCGCGCACAATGGGCCTTTGGTCCTATGGGGCGATGCCGTCATCGGGCTGGACCGGGGCGAGCGGCAGGCCAAGGTCGCGCCAGCCATCGGTTCCCTCCGCCAGCCACCAGATGTTGCTATAGCCCATCGCGCGCAGCCTTTTGGCGGCATTCCAGCCCATCCAGCAATCGGCGCGGCAAAAAAGGATCAGCATCTGCCCGCGCTTTCGCCCGGTCAGCCGGGCCATGCCTTTGGCAAAGGCTTGCGCAATGACAGGATCGGGCTGGCCGCGCCCTGCTTCGGGGAACCAGTGCGCGCCGGGGATGGATATATGGGTGGACGCCAGCCGCCAGCGGCCATCGGGCGCGCGATGGCCACCTTCGGCGGGCAGGACGTCGATAAATATGGCGTCCCGGTTGGACATCAATTGTGCCGCCGCCGCTGGTGCGATTCGCCCGACCCCGGCGGGCGGCTGTCGCACCGGCGCGCGATAATGCGCGATGCGATAGCCTTCGGCATCAAACAACGGCACCTGTGCCAGGCACGGCGACGCCAGCAGCAGGGCGGCTATTATGAAGCGGCGCATGATCGTCTCCCGGCCCATGACCCAAGGACCAATGGTAGCGCGTCGCGCGCGGGATTAGACCTGTCATAAGGGAGAAGGTCATGCGCAGGCCAACGAGGCTTTGGGTCGTACTCATGCTGATGCTGGCACCTGCCAGTGCCGCGGCCATACCGCCTGCCGATCCGTTGGGTTCACCGATGTGGAGCGCCCATGCCCGCACCCTGTTCGGTGATGACCCGGTCCGCTTCGATCCGCGGGTGATCGTCTCCTTTCCGATGATCGCGGAAAACCAGCGCGCCTTTCCGGTCGTCATCGACGCGCGGGGCATTGTGGGGGTCAGGCGGATGATCCTGCTGGCGGATCTTAATCCCATACCCGTCGCGATCGACTATCGCCCCGCCCATGCCGCGCCCTATATCGCGACCCGGATCAAGCTGGACCAGCGGACACCGGTGCGTGGCGCAGTGCAACTCGACAGTGGACAATGGCTTGTGTCGGGCGGCTGGGTCGATGCCGCTGGCGGGGGATGTTCCGCACCGCCGGTCAGCCGGGTCAAGGGCGACTGGGCCGATCATCTGGGCGAGATACGCGGCGAAGTCTGGCCGATGGCGAACGGCCAGAGCCGGGTACGGCTGAGTTTTCGCCACCCGATGGATACTGGCCTTGTGGAAAATATCGCCACCTATCATCTGGAGGCCTTGTCGGTGGTCGACGGGGCCGACCGTCTGCTGGGGGACATGGACATTTGGGCATCGGTTTCGGAAGATCCCGCAATCACGCTGCTGGTGGACAGCGCAGCGGACGCGGCGCTGCGCGTTGCGGCGCGTGACACCAACGGCCGCGACTATCGTGCCGCGCTGACGCTGGCGCGCCAGTCACCCATACCCGGTGGACGATGATATTGTCGCGCCGCGCCATGCTGGGCGGAATGGCGAGCCTGGCGGCTGCACCCGCCCGCGCGGCGGACTATGTCATCACGCCAGTGGCGATCGGCGATGGCATCTGGATGGTCCGCGGCGCTGATGAGCCGATCGAGTCCCGTAATGGCGGGGCGATCGCCAATATCGCCATCATCGCAACGCCTGCCGGGACCGTGTTGTGGGAATGCGGCCCATCGCTGCGCTATGCCCGCGCCCTGCGGCAGGTGGCCGAACAACTGACCGGCGCGCGCATCGTGCGAGTCTATGTCAGCCATCTCCATCCCGATCATGGCATGGGTCTGGCCGCCTTCGACCCGGCCATCGTTGCTGCGCTGCCCGGCACGATCGCCGCACTGGTGGCGCAAGGGCAGGGCTACGCCGATGGGATGTACCGGTTGCTGGGCGACTGGATGCGCGGCACCGACCTGATCCTGCCGGGGCGGGCGATCATGACGGCGCAGGAGGATTTTGGCGGGCGGGCGTTACGCCCGCTTGCGCTCTCCGGCCATAGCAGCGCGGATCTGGCGCTGCTGGACGAGCGGACCGGTATGCTGCTGGGTGGTGATCTGGTGTTTAACGATCGTGCGCCCAGCACGCCGACCGCAGTGCTTCCAGCCTGGCGCGCCAGTCTCGACCAGTTGCAGGTGCTGCCCCATGGCGCTCTCCTGCCCGGCCATGGGCCGATTGATCCGGCCGGGATCGCAGCCATAGCCCAGACCGGCGACTGGCTTAACTGGCTGGAGGGCGCATTGACACAAGCGGTGCGCGATGGGCTCGACATGGTGGAGGCGGGCAATCTGCCGATTCCCGACCGTTTCGCCCGAATGGCCGTTGCCCGCTACGAAATGCAGCGCAGCGTCTCGCACCTTTATCCGGGCCTTGAAGCGTCGCTGCTGCCGCGCATCGACATCAAAAGCGCGCCCTGACCCCCACTTGCCAACGGCGCGGTGCGCCCGGCCCATAGGCGCGGGGATTTGATGCGTCCGGCACCTCCTCCAGTTCGACCTCGTCGACTTCGCTGAACGTGCCGAAGGTCGCGTAGCGCCGGTCAAAGGCATTGCGGAGTTCGCCGAACAGGCTGACGCCGCGCACCACCTCCACGCTCGCGCGCAGGTTGACGATGGCGTAGCCAGGGAGGCGCGGCGTATCATTCCCCTCATCTCCGACCAGATATTGGCCGGTTCGCGCGATCACATCGCCGCCGACCGTCCAGCCTCTCCCGGCATAGTCCAAGTTCAATGTCGCGCTATGCCGGGCGATGCCGGGCAGGCGGTCGCCGCGTTCGACCGCGATCAAACCGTCCTCGTCCGATGTCGGATTGGCCGGGCTAGAAAGGCTGAGCGGCGCGCGATAGGTCGCGTCGGTGAAGGCATAGCCCAGGCCAGCGCTCAGGCCGCCCCGGCTCGCGCGGATCGTCGCTTCCACGCCCTGCCGCCTTGTGCTGCCGATATTGCGGAAATAGGCGCGGCCCCGGATTTCCGACGCGACATATTGAATGTCGTTGCGATTGTCTGTGCGCCAGGCCGACAGCAGCCAGTCGATCGCAAAGCCGTCAAGCTGCGCCTTGCCCTTCGCGCCCGCTTCCCAGCTTTGGGCGACCACCTGCTTTAATGGCGGATCGGCGATGAAGAAATTGGTCAGGCTGCACGGCGCATTTTCATCGGCGCAGGACAGTTCGGCTGGGGTCGGCACACGGTTGCTTTGTGCATAGCCCGCGCGCAGCACTAGTGCGTCGGACAAGCGATAGTCGAATTCGATGCCGGGGTTCAGCCTGGCAAAGTGATGCTGGCCATTGAGCGCAGTGCCGATCTGGTCTTGCAACACAACCCGCGCCCGGTTGTAGCGCAGTGCGATTTCGGCCGAAAGGCGCGGGGTGATCGGCAGCCGGTCCTGCACGAACACACCCCAATAATCGGTATGGGCGACCAGCCCCACCGGCGCGATTGCGCCGTCGGGCTGGATGATGATCGGTCCCAGCCCCTCGACGCCGCGCTTATCGGTCATTGCGCCCAGCTCGGTGGACGTGTCGAAGCGGGTGCGGCTTGTGTCGTAACTCAACCCAAGCGCCAGATGATTGTCGCCGTCACCCAAAGCGCGCTGGTCGATCAGCTGCACCAGCGCGCCCATCGCCCGCGTCGCGGTGCGCCCGCGATTAAGGACGCCATAGCCTTCACCGCCCAGCCTGTCGTTGATCGGATCGCCATTGGCATCGGTCAGGACTGCCTGTTCTTCCTCCCCCTCTGCATCGGCCACTGTCTCCAGGCAGAGCAGACCCGATTCATCCTCGCAGCCTTCAATGTCGGCAGCATCTCCGTTGAGGTTACGCAGCGTCAATTTTTGGGCATAGAGCGTTCCTTCGATCCGCGTCCTGTCCGACAGCGCAACCCAGGGATGCAGGCTGACCCGGCCATAGCTGCTTGCGCTATTGTCCGGCCAGGTGAACACAGCGCGCCGATCGACCGCGAGCAGTTCGACCGGGGACACGCCATTGCCGGTCAGGTCGGTATCCGCCCCCACCAGTTTCAGGTGCAGGCCGCCTCCTGCGGTGTCAAAGCCAAGATCGAGATAGCCATTATAGAGGGTCGAAGGCGAAAAGGCGCGCCAGCCATCATCGCGCCTATATTCGAAGGCGGCAAAGGCGCTGAAATCGCCCCGCGCCCCGCCCGCCGCGATGCTCGCTTCGGTCATGCCGAACCGGCCCTGGGACAGGCTGGCCTCCAGCCCCGGATCGCTCAACCCTGTCTTGGTGTCGATCAGCAGCGCCCCGCCCAGCGCATTAAGGCCATAGACCGCGCTTTTGTCGAGCAGGCTGATCCGCGCAATCGCGGCTTCGGGCAACAGGTCGAACTGCATCGTGTCGCCAAAGGGCTGGTTGAAGCGCGCGCCGTCCAGATAGACGGCGATCCCCTGCGCCTGCCCCTGAAGCGGTGAGGCGACAAAGCCGCGATAAACCAGATTGGGCTGCCACGGGTTATTCTGCGCATCCTGCAAGGTGACGCCCGCAAAGTTGCGGACCAGCGCGCCGAGCAGATCGGGACTGCCGCCTCTATTGATGTCGGCAGCGGATAGCGACAGGCCATCGTCGTTGTCGATACCACCGCCCGGCGCAGTGACGATGATCGGCTGGCGCGCCGCCTCTACGTCGTCCGCCCGCGCGACCCCGCCACACAGCGCCATCGCGCTGGTCGCCAGCAGCGTCGCGATGCCCTTCATGCCGTCCTCCCTGTATGTTTGGGAGGAAGGCTAGGGGGCGGGTGGACGGCGCTCTATTAGACCTTGGGTCGGTTGTGCGTCAGCCCATCTGCGCTTTCAGCAATTTGTCGATGGTCAGCGGATAGTCGCGCAGCCGCAGACCGGTGGCATTGTAGATCGCATTGGCGACCGCTGCCCCTGCGCCGCAAATGCCCAGCTCGCCCACGCCCTTGGCTTTCATCGGTGAGCTTTTATCGTCCAGCTCGTCGATGAACAACACGTCCTGTTGCGGTATGTCGGCATGAACAGGCACCGCATATTCGGCCATGTCATGATTGATGAACAGGCCAAAGCGGGTATCGACCTCCAGCGCTTCCATCAGCGCCGATCCCGCCCCCATGGTCATCGCGCCGATCACCTGGCTGCGCGCGGACTTGGGGTTGAGGATGCGCCCCGCGGCAAACGCGCCGCCCATGCGGCGGATGCGGACCTCGGCGGTATCGACATCTACCCCGACCTCGCAGAAATGCGCGCCGAAAGTCGCCTGGACATAGCGTTTGTCGAGATCGCCAAACTCGATGCTATCCTCCGCCCACAGCCCCTCGCGTCCCGCCAGAGCGGCGAGCGTTTGCGACTGGTCGCCCAGCTTCACCAGCCCATCGTCAAACTGCGCCTGATCGATGGGATAGCCCGCTTTTTCCGCCAGCTTTGCCCGCAACGCCATCGCGGCGGCATAGACGCCTGCAGTGGAACTGTTTGCGCCCCATTGCCCGCCAGAGCCAGCCGATGCGGGAAAGCGGCTGTCGCCCAGCCGCACGATGACGTCGTCCAGAGATACGCCCAGCATTTCCGCCGCAGTCTGGCCGATGATGGTATAGCTGCCAGTGCCGATGTCGGTCATGTCGGTTTCGACGATCACCTTGCCCGCGCCGTCCACGCCGATCCGCGCGCCCGATTTGCCGACCAGATTGTTGCGGAAGGCGCTCGCTACCCCCATGCCGACCAGCCAGCGACCGTCACGGACCTTTCCGGGCTTGGGGTTGCGCTTGGCCCATCCGAACCGGTCCGCCCCGGCGCGCAGACACTCCACCAGCTTGCGGCTGGAATAGGGCCGCTGCGTCCCGGCTTCGGGATCATATTGCACATCGTTGCGGATGCGCAGCTCGACCGGATCGACGCCGCAGGCTTCAGCCAGTTCATCCATCGCCACTTCCAGCGCCAGCAGGCCGACCGCTTCGCCCGGCGCACGCATGGCATTGCCTTCGGGCAGGTCGAGTGTCGCCAGCCGGTGTGCGGTCATGCGGTGCGCGCCACCATAGAGCAGCCGCGTCTGCATCGCCGCTGTCTCGGTGCCACCACCAGGCAGGTCGCCCGACCAGACTTCATGGCCGATGGCGTCGATCACCCCATTCTTGTCCGCGCCGATGCGGATGCGCTGGATCGTCGCGGGGCGATGGGTGGTGTTGTTGGGGATCTGGCTGCGGGCGATCGCGACCTTGACCGGCCGCCCGATTTGCTTCGCACCCAATGCCGCGAGCAGCGCGTCGGCGCGCAGGAACAGCTTGGCCCCGAAGCCACCGCCAATATAGGGCGATACCAGCCGGACATTGGCCTTGGGGATGCCCAGCGTCTTGGCGACCTCCCCCACGCTCCAGGCAATCATCTGATTCGCGGTCCATAGCGTCAGCTTGTCGCCGTTCCATGCCGCCGTGGTGGCGTGCGGCTCCAGCATGGCATGGCTGTGATCGGGGGTGGTGTAGCGCTGGTCGATCCTGACGGCGGCCTTGGCAAAGGCTCCGTCAAAATCGCCAACGGCGCTGTCGGCTGCTCCGCTGAAGCCACCGTCTGGCGGTTTGACGGCGTTACCCTGTTCGGCGGCCAGATCGAACTTTCCATCCTGCGGCGCATAGTCGATCCGCACCAGCTTGGCGGCGGCGCGAGCATTTTCAAATGTATCGGCGATAACCAATGCCAGCGCCTGATCATAATGCATGATCGCCGGGCCGCCGAGCAGCGGGGCGGTGTTATAATTGCCCTTGCCCAGTTTCCCGGCATTGGCATGGGTGACGATGCCCAGCACGCCGGGCGCCGCTTCGGCAGCGCGCAGGTCCATGGCCGCGATCGTCCCCTTGGCGATCGCTGATCCGACGATCCAGCCATAGGCGGCATTGGGTGCCGCATCATGCCGTTCATAGGCATAGGGCGCGCTGCCGGTGACCTTGGCCGGGCCGTCGATCCGGTCATGGGCAACGCCGACGACGCGGCCCTTGTCGATGGGATTGGTGGTGGCGGGCGTATCGAATTTCACGACCGGGCCTCCTTCTGGCGATAGAGCGACGCCAATGTCCGTTCGACCAGCGTCTTTTTGAAATCATTATGATGGGTCGTTCGCGCGCCGCTCAGCGCAGCCTCCGCTACCGCTTTGGCCCCTGAGGATGCGGCAGCGTCTGCCGCTGGCGTCCGCCATGGCTTGGCCCCGATCCCGCCAAAGGCGAAGCGGCTGCCGCCATCCTTGCCGAACACTGCCGCCACCGACACCAGCGCAAAGGCGTAGGACGCGCGGTCGCGCACCTTGCGATAGACATGAGTGCCCCCGATCGGCTTGGGCAAGGTGACCGACGTGATGATCTCGCCGCTTTTGAGCGCGGTTTCGACATGGGGGGTGTCACCGGGCAACATATGGAAATCGGCAATCGGTATGGCACGCGCCACGCCGTCCGCGCCGACCGTATCGACCTGCGCATCCAGCAGCCGCATCGCCACAGCCATGTCGCTGGGATGCTGGGCGATGCAGGCATCGCTCACCCCCAATATCGCCAGGCTGCGACTGATCCCGCCGATCGCGCCGCAGCCGCTGCCCGGCTTGCGCTTGTTGCACGGCATGTTGGTGTCGTAAAAATAGGGGCAGCGGGTACGCTGGAGCAGGTTGCCCGCCGTCGTCGCCTTGTTGCGCAATTGCCCGGATGCCCCGGCCAAGAGCGCGCGGCTCAGCACGCCATAGTCGCGACGCACGACCTTATCGGCGGCGAGATCAGTATTGCGGACCAGCGCGCCGATGCGCAGGCCGCCCTCCGGCGTCGGCTCGATCCGGTCGAGGCCCAGATGATTGACGTCAATCAAATGGGTCGGCGTTTCGATCTGGAGCTTCATCAGGTCCAGCAGGTTCGTGCCGCCCGCAATGAAGCGCGCGCCTTGCGTCGAGGCCGCGGCTTTGGCGGCATCCGCGACACTGGTCGCGCGACTATAGGTAAAGGGTTTCATGCCTTCGTCTCCCCGGCCACGTCATTCATGGCGGCGATGATGTTGGGATAGGCGGCGCAGCGGCAGATATTGCCGCTCATTCGCTCACGCAGTTCGCTGTCGGATAGCGATACCTTGTCCAGATCAGGCGTGACATGGCTGGGGATGCCCGCTGCAATCTCCTCCAGCACCGCGACCGCCGAGCAAATCTGCCCCGGCGTGCAATATCCGCACTGATAGCCGTCATGGGTGATGAAGGCGCGCTGCATCGGGTGAAGCTTGTCGGGCGTGCCCAACCCCTCGATCGTCGTCACCTTCTCGCCATCATGCATGACCGCCAGCGTCAGGCAGCTGTTGATCCGTCGGCCTTCGACAATGACGGTGCATGCACCGCACTGGCCCTGATCGCAGCCTTTCTTGGTTCCGGTCAGGTGCAGATGCTCACGCAGCGCGTCGAGCAGGGTTGTGCGCGGGTCAAGTTGCAGATGCACCTCGCGCCCGTTCACGGTCAATTCCACGGGGATCATCCCGGTTCCTTCCTTGGCTGTCTGCCGTGCGGCGGCGGCACCGGCGGGTGCCAGCGCGGGTGCCGCTGCGGCGATCGCCGCACTACCCTGCAACAGGGAGCGGCGTGTGAGGTGATCGGACGGCATGGCGGGTGCTTCCTCCTGTTCGGTCTGTCATACGAAGGGACGCGACAAATGATCCGCCGCTTGGTCGAAATATGGGATCGGATGGCAAGATTAACAGAATGACCCGGCAGGCAAAGTTGCAAAATGCCACGCAGGCATTTTTGTACGACGCGAATCACCCAATCGGCCGCAATAGCGGTTTCGCGGCGACGCAGTTGCCACGGCCATCGGGCGCGGTAGGCGCAAAGCCCCGCGAAGCCGCCATCCTTGAAGGGGCCGGAAGGAATTTCACGGTCTTGGCAATTCTCCCCTTGCCCATCCCGAAAAGCGCTGCTAGTTGCCCGCCTCACCCGACGGGGACAGCGTCTCCATCAAGCGCCGAGCGGGCGTAGCTCAGGGGTAGAGCACAACCTTGCCAAGGTTGGGGTCGAGGGTTCGAATCCCTTCGCCCGCTCCAGTTTTTTCCAAGAAAACTAACTAATTGCACCTCGCGTAGCTCGCGAGGCCTTGGTGACAAAGCTCCAATCGCTCGCCGTTGTCACCACATTGTCACCAATTAAAATCCAACTCAGGGCAAGTCTGGCGTTCTCCCTGGTTCAGCTTGGACTGATTGTATGGATCGCCGATTTCAAGCCTGTCGGCTCTAGTGAGCCACTTTGGCATAGGCACTGGTGGGCGGATCGCTCGCTCCGCCGCAGAACCATCCACTCGCATTAGCCGCTGATCCCTGGGCTCGAAGCCTGTCCTCCTTCAATCAACCCGTGAAGGGTCCGCTACGCGTGCGCGTGCGGCCGCAGCTTTGCTGCGGTGATTGCGGCCAGCCTCCGGCCTGTGGGGCGACTGTCGAGCGGGGTGGTCCCGCTCCAAGGCAGGAGCCGCAACATGCCACTGGCAACCGCACAATCGCTTGGCTGGAACCTCTCCCGGACGCTGATGACGGTGATCGTCCTCATCGAAACCAATCAGGGCTACTTCGTCATCCCCGCTGACGAATTTGATGGCGACCCCGAACAGGTGGTTCGCGAATATGACCCTTTCAGCCGTTAATCTCAGGCACATTTCGCCTTTTCGGCCTGCGCCCTGCCGTGCTATTCTTGCATCGCAGATTGCGCTGAGGTGGTGGTGGCGAGCGCGTCCAGACAAGGGACGCTTATGACCTTTCTCCTCATCCTCGGGGCCGTTGCTGGTCTATACATGCTTGCGCTGCTGTTCCGCCTCGCGAGCTATGCACTGCCTGTCTATGCTGGCATCGGTTGTGCATTCCTGCTGCTCCGCCATGATTTTGGGCATCTCGCTGCCATCATTGGCGGTCTGACGGCAGGAATTGCCACCCTACTGCTTGGACAATGCCTCATTGCCTTTATTCGTTCTCCCTTGCTGCGTGCCGGGATCGCGCTCCTCTTTGCCGTTCCGGCAGCCATCGCGGGGTTTCAAGCCGCACATGCCCTTGGATCGCTGGCAACGGACAACAGCACGCTGCTGGCAGTTTTGGGATCAATCGCTGCCTTGGCGACATCCATCTCGGCATGGCGAAGTGTGACGATGACGGGGCCTGATATGCGCGTCACACCGAACTTCGCCGCTCCGGTGAGTGGGCACGCTCAAGCCGCCCGATCAACGTCGAACGAGTGAGGGCGTGAAGGGGCAAACGCGGCATTCCTATCGCTTCTGCTGGTTTCCCCCGTGGCTTGAGGGTCTGGGCCTGTGTTCGCCTAAACATTTGCATGCAATCGGCATCTGGCATCCTTGCCGGCAGAACCGACCAGTGCGGCCTCTTTCGATCCGCGCCCATGTCAGCAAGGCGCTTCGCTTGGCAGGCTTGCCGCAACGGTGCTTGCCCGACTGGTTCTATGCGGGTGTGCTCGATCGCGGCCTGATCCTGACGATCGACCGCGCGTATTTTGCGCTGACCGGGGGCGTTGAACGCTGGCTCTACCGTATCGTGCGCAAGCACGGTGGACATCAGCGGGGTGGCTGGAGTTTCGACGTTCCGCACCTTCATCTCAAATCCGGTGCGCTTTCGCCGCTCAAGCAATTCGCATTCGAGCTGCGGACCATCGTCCGTCGGCAGTCTCTCCCAGGCTACCATTTGAGCCTTGAGCACAGCTTCGGCCGCGAGCGGCTGATCTTCAAACCCATCCCCGTCGACCCGTTCGTTGCCGCGGCCCGGCGCGTCGGTTTCCCTGTGGAGAAGTTGGCATGACATTCGGCCTATCAAAAACCGTCGGACTCGGCCCATCGGAAACCCGATCCTCGGCCTATCGAAAACCGAGATCATGCGGAAACCCGCAGAATTCTGCGGAAAATCGGCGCTCCTCTAACGATGCTAATAGAAAAGAATCCTTCGGATTCTTGCTAACTGCATTGCGGCCTGTGGACAATCGTGCCGCATCGGCCGTGCCGACCGCCCGTATCTGGCGTTCCAAGGACATGATGGCGGGAGGGCAGCCATGAGCCCTCAATCGGCGCAACGCCTCAGCACGTCGCATGCTGCCAAGTCACCTCCGGCAAGCACCCTGACCGAGGTCGAAGTGACCTGGATCGAGAAGCGCTACGAACAATGGATACGCTTCGGGCGCATCGCGGCGGATACCATAATCAACCGGCGCACGCGCGTCACCGCCTTCCGTCCTGGCGCGGTCTTCGCTTTCGTGCGCTGGTCATCGAACGACTATGGCACGATCCATTCGTGCATCGATATCGTGACGGCGGTTGCACCGGGCGAGGCCTACACGACTTTGCCGTTTGTCCGTCCGGGCGGCGACATCCTGCTTCACATCGAGAGCTGGCCCAAGGTCGCACAGGTGCCGACTAAACCAGCCAAGGCGGAAGCGAAAAGCTCCGAACAGCCGCCAGTTGATCAGCCCAAGCCGGACGTGCCGTCAGATGCCGATGGGGCCAAATCCGAAAATGATACGGCGAACTCCGGGATCAGGCGAGAACCCGAACTGGGTGAACATGAGGATGTCGTTCCCGCCCCCAAGCCACCGGTCAACGAGTTCGATCTTGATCGCGATGCGCCCGAGGATGACGCAGCCAGGGCCAAACGGGAAGCCGATCGCACTATGAACCGCAATGCCCGCAATGCATCGCTCGACCCCGATGACGGCATCGACCTGTGAGGAAGAAGCCCCACAGCAAACAAACATTTCGGCTCGATATCGAACTGGCCAAATTGCTGGAGGAACGCGCTCATGCCCGCGGCGTCTCGCGCACCGAAGTGGTGGAAGCGGCGTTGATGTCTCTGCTGCAGTCCAATCAGGACGAACGGATGGAAGCCGCTCTGGCAAGGCGGCTCGATCGCCTTTCACGGCAACTGGATCGGCTCGAATGGCATGTGGAATTGACGAACGAAGCGATTGGCCTGTTCGTGCGCTTCTGGCTCACCAGCAATCCGCCGCTACCCGACACAGCAATGAAGGCGGCGCAAGCGACGGGCAAGAAGCGATGGCAAGGATTTGTGGAATCACTTTCACGGCGGATGGAGGCGGGGCCGAAGCTGCGGGATGAAGTGAAAGGGTAGCGCGGCCCCTTGCCTCCCGGATTTCTGGGTCAGATGTTAGGCAGTTCCGTACTCGCGTGCCGAAAGAGCCATATTGGCATTGGCAGTCTCCGGGCAGATTCAGTCTTTCAGCGAGCTCGCGCTCCTCTCGAAGCCTCCAGCAAGAAACTGCATTTCATTTTATGGAGTTATGCTTGTTAAATAATCTGAGATAGACCTCACGGAAACGTGCGCCTTACGAGAATTTTGAATGTCGAGAATTGTTCATCCTCCAGTGCACGACCATCACATTCTTCGCCAGCCGATGGAGCGAGTGATCTGCCCCCACCGAGTGGACCGATTGGTTTGTTAGTGCATTAAGCTCATCGCCGCCATATCCGGACGGAGGTGGAGCGAAGCGGAACCGGAGGCCGGATATGGCGGTGTCGCCGTT
>JAHFPV010000014.1 GCA_023266575.1 Sphingobium sp. | reverse complement strand
TTCGGCTCTAACCCAGAAACCCACGGTCCCATCCGTCAGACCGTCTGGGGTGGCCACCCCAGACGGTCAACCCGAATGCAACTGCTCTCAGGTCAACCGCAAGATGCAAGAAACCTGTGCGTTACGTTTCTCGACTTCGCTCGAAACGAACGGAGGTTGGGGTTTCACCTAAACTTCAAACTCAAGCTGCCGCCCGCTTTAGCCGGTCGTTGATTGCCGCGCCGATTCCCTCTTCGGGGATGGGCGCGACCGCGATCCGCTGCTGCGCGCTGGCGTCGGCGATGTGCAGCGCCGCGAACAGATTGGCAGCAGCTTCCCGTATGTCGGCTTCCGGGCTGAGATTGATGTGGCAGGGCATCAGGCCAAAGCCGATCAGATATTCGTCCCGCTCCGCGCGCATCGCGTCGAGCCGCACCGGCTTGGACGGTGCATAATGGCTTTCGAGCTGGCCGGGCGCTTCGATCTTGCCGCCGTCTTTGCC
Organism: Sphingobium sp.; assembly: GCA_023266575.1. Lineage (GTDB taxonomy): Bacteria > Pseudomonadota > Alphaproteobacteria > Sphingomonadales > Sphingomonadaceae > Sphingobium. The sequence continues at coordinate 119,155 of JAHFPV010000014.1, read as the reverse complement.
GATCACAACCGGCAGCCCGGTCGCTTCCTCCAGCATCGCCGCCGTCACCGGGCCGGGCCGGAGCAGGCGGACATGGTCATGCTCCGGCGCGGCAATGGTCGATTCCACGCCTTCGCTGGTCGGCCCTTCATCCAATATCATCCGCACCCGGCCATTCAGACTGGCCAGCACATGCTCGGCCCGTGTCGGGCTGATCGATCCGCTGCGATTGGCCGATGGCGCGGCAAGCGGTCGCCCGCTTTCCCGGATCAGCGCGCGCATCGCCGGATGGGCGGGCAGGCGCAGCGCCACGGTGGGCAGGCCCGCCATCACCAGCGGCGACAGACCGCTATCATCCCGCACCGGCAGCACCAAAGTCAACGGCCCCGGCCAGAAGCGATCGGCCAGTGTATCGGCGACAGCGGAGAAATCCGCCAGCCGCTCCGCCATCTCCCGGTCGGCGACATGGACGATCAGCGGATTGAAACTGGGTCGCCCCTTGGCGCTGTAGATGGCGGCGACGGCGTGGCTGTCAGTCGCATCGGCGGCCAGGCCATAAACGGTTTCGGTTGGCACCGCGACGGGTTCACCTGCGCGGATCAGCAAAGCCGCCTCGCGCAGGGATTCCGCGCCATAACGGCAGGATCGGGTGGAATAGGCTGGATTGGCGATGGTCACGGCCCCCGCGATATAGACGGCGCATCGACCCAGTAAAAGGGCAATGCGTCAGTCGCATGACATAGGGCGTATGACAGCAGTGCCCATGCTTGCCGTCGCGCCCGTCGCCCGGTAAGCCCGCGCCATGACCGACGAACTCCTCAACCGCATTGCCCAGGCGCTCGAACGGCTTGCGCCGCCGCCCGCGTTGTCCGCCGATCTAGCCGCTTCGCCCGCTTACGTCTGGGATGGCCGCGCGATCCACGCGGTCGAGGCGTTCGCGCCGGTGGATTATGATCTGTTGACCGGGATCGACGCGCAAAAGGGGGCTTTGCTCGACAATAGCCGCCGTCATGCGGCGGGCCATGCCGCGCATGACGTGCTGCTCTGGGGTGCGCGCGGGACGGGCAAGTCGGCGGTGGTCGCATCCGTCGTCGGCCAGTTGCAAGGGGAGGGGCAGGACATCGCCCTGCTGCAATGCGCGATCGATGAACTGGCGAGCTTGCCCACGCTCTTCTCGCTGCTGCGCGGTACGACCCGGCCCTTCATCCTGTTTCTGGATGATCTCGGTTTTGACGAAGGCGTGGGCGACGCCCGGTCGCTGCGGTCGCTGCTTCAGGGCGGCACCGCCGCGCGCCCGGCCAATGTGCGCCTCTATGTGACGTCGAACCGCCGCCATATCGTGCCGCGCCATCTGTCTGAGCAGGACGACCCGATCAACCCGCGCGACGTGGTGGATGACCGGATGGCGCTGTCCGACCGGTTTGGCCTGAGCCTGGGCTTCCACGCGCTCGATCAGGACGCTTATGTCGCGATCGTTGGCGGCTATGCGGCGAAACTGGGGATCAGCTTTGATCCATTGGAGGCGATCCAGTGGGCAACCCAGCGCGGCAGCCGATCGGGGCGCGTGGCGTGGCAATATGTGGTGGAACTGGCGGGGCGCAACGGGTTGCGTATCTGACGTAGCGTGCTCCCGCCTGCTCGGGAGCACGCTATGCTAGGGCCGATCGACATTCAGATGATGACGAGCCGAAAATGGTGATTTTTCGTGACCCGGAGCGCAGCCTACTAAAAGTAGGTGAGCACCGGAAGCACGAGAAATCGCCATTTGCAGGCCGTCAGGGCTGAATGTCGATTGGGCCTAAGTCACTTCCCCTTCGTCACCCGCCACACAACGCCGCCGACATCGTCGCTGACCAGCAGCGCGCCCTTGGCGTCGGCGGTCACGTCCACCGGGCGACCGCGGGCGTTGCCATCCTTGTCGAGGAAGCCAGTCAGCACGTCGACCGGCTTGGCCTTGCCCGCCTCGCCATCGGCAAAGCCGACGAACACCACCTTGTAACCCGCCGCGGGCTTGCGATTCCAGCTGCCGTGCAGGCCGACGAATGCGCCATCGGTATAGGGCGCACCCAGCGTCACCTTGTCGGCGAAGGTCAGCCCCAGCGGTGCGACATGATTGCCCAGCGCATAGTCGGGACGCTTGGTATATTCGCGGATTTCCGGGCGTTGCGGCTGGACCCGGCGGTCCTCATACCCACCCCAATAATTCCACGGCCAGCCATAAAAACCGCCAAATTCGACCCGCGCCAGATAGTCGGGCACCAGATCGCTGCCCAGCATGTCGCGTTCATTGACCACGCCCCATAGCGCGCCGCTCTTGGGTTCAAAGGCCAGGCCGACAGGATTGCGCAGCCCCGACGCCCAGATGCGATAGTCGCCGGTCCGGGGGTTCACTTCCAGCACCGACGCGCGATTGGCTTCGCTTTCCAGGCCATTTTCGCCGATATTGCTGTTGGACCCGACGCCGACATAAAGCATCCCTTCGGGGCTGACGGTCAGGCTGCGGGTCCAGTGCATGTTGGGCGCTTGCGCTGGCAGGTTCAATATCTTGCGACCCGGCGCGCTGATCTTCGTGTCGCCCGGCTTGTAGGGATAGGCCATTAGCGCGTCGGTATTGGCGACGAACAATGTGTTGCCCAGAAGCGCCATGCCATAGGGCGAGTTCAGCCCGGTCAGGAAAGCGGTTTTCGTCTCCGCCCGCCCGTCGCCATCGGCGTCACGCAGCAGCGAAATGCGGTTGGGCGAGGGATCGCCCGCGCCCGCCTTGTTCATCAGATAATTCATCACCCGGTTGACGATGCCGCCGGTCGGGCGGGGCGGGCTGTTGGTTTCGGCCACCAGCACATCGCCATTGGGCAGACGCAGCAAGGAACGCGGATGGGACAGCCCCTCGGCAAAGCGCGCCACCGCCAGCCCCTTGGCCGGCACCGGCTTTTCGCCAGCGGTCCATGGCTTCACTTCGGCGATATTGACCGTGGGAATCATCTCGCTGCGGGGGCCAGTGAACACCGGTTCGCGTCCCATATCCGCGCCGGGGGGCAATTGCGCCGTGTCGCCTTGCGCGAAATAGAGGAATGCGCCGCCGGCCAGGGTGAGGACGACGAGCGGGAGGGCGATCAGATGCTTGTTCATTCCCCTCATCTATGTCGCGATGCCGCGTCGGGCAAGGCAGATGGGGCTGGCTGTGTCGCTTATTTGCGCCGGTCGCGCAGCCACAGCAGCAGCGCGATCAGCACGCCCGCGCCCACGCCCGCCAGCAGGCCGATGCTGGGTTGGCCCATCAGCCCGCCGGTGATCGCACCCCCCAGGATGAGGAAGGCGATGATCGCGCCCGCGCCAGTCGGGTCTTTCCTGTCATTGCTCATGCCCAGCCCCTTGCCATGGACGGCGTGGCAAGGCCAGCGGCTTTGATGTCGTGCGGATGCGGGACGGATCGTGCCGTTACGGGATGTCCGTCCCGTGATGGGACTTGGCTAACACCCCGTTCACCCTCGCATCCCGCCTGCCGCGCCAAGGCGCTGAAATGGCACGGGGATTGAAGGTGGGACCAAACTAACAGGTGTCGCCAAGAAGAATGACGGGGGTCGCAATGCAGTTGCCATATCTTTCGGGCCGAAAAAGCTATGAAGATGCCGCTGAACTGATGGCGCTGTTCGGCGACAATGCCGGATATGAAGCCGCCGCGCGCGCCGACCGCAGCCTGGACGTGGGCAATCATATCCATTTCTGCCACTGGCGGCAGATCGAACGGCTCATCGTTCTGCTGACCTATGATCAGCCGCTGGGGACGATTCATTGATACAGGCAACAGCCGTTCGTTTCGAGCGAAGTCGAGAAACGGTAGCGCTGCGTCCGCGTTTCTCGACTTCGCTCGAAACGAACGGAGGACAGCTTAGAGCCGCAATCCCGCCGTCTCCGGCAGTCCCGCCAATATATTGAGATTCTGCACCGCCGCGCCTGCCGCGCCCTTGCCCAGATTGTCGAGCGCCGCGACCAGCCTCGCCTGACCGCTCATAGCATTGCCGAACACGAAGAGTTGCAGCTGGTCGGTCGCACCGACCTGCTCCAGTTCGATTGCACCCATGGTGTCGCTGTCGGCCAGCGCCGCAACGCTGACGATCGGCGATCCGGCATAGGCCGACGCCAGCGCGGCATGAATATCGGCCAGTGCAGGCGTGCCGGGCATGGCGCGCAATTGCAGCGGCACTTCGACCAGCATCCCGCGATAGGCGTTGGCGACAGCAGGCGCGAAGAGCGGTGCGTGGGTCAGACCCGAATAGCGGGTCATTTCCGGCACATGCTTGTGCGCGAGGCTGAGGCCGTAGGCGCGGAATGCGGTCGGCGCGCCGTTTGGCCCCTCATATTCCGCGATCATCGCCTTGCCGCCGCCCGAATAGCCCGACGCGCCCGACACGGTGACCGGCCAGTCGGCAGGCAGAAGTCCCGCGAGCGTCAGCGGCCGCACCAGCGCCAGAAAGCCGGTCGGCCAGCAACCCGGATTGGCGACAAAGCGGCTGGCGGCCAGCGTCTCGCGATGCCCCGGCTCCAGTTCGGGAAAGCCATAGGTCCAGCCATCCGCCACCCGGTGCGCAGTCGATGCGTCGATCACGCAGGTGCGGTCATTGTCGATCAGCGCCACGGCTTCGCGCGCCGCATCGTCGGGCAGGCACAGGATCACGACGTCAGCGGCGTTCAGCGCATCGCGGCGCGCGCCCGCATCCCTGCGATCCTTCTCATCCAGCCGGATCAGCGAGAGTTCGGGCCGTCCCGCCAGCCGGTCGGCGATTTCGATGCCGGTGGTGCCATGGCCGCCGTCGATGAAAACCTGTGTGGTCATGCGCCGATCCTCCGCCGCGCGATGATGGGTTGGGCATGGTCCCCGGCCAGCCGCGCAACCACATCGGCCAGCGGCTCGGCAACCACCGCCATCCAGTGGGCATTGGCGTGGAGCAATGTCTTGCCGTCGATCATGATACCGACATGGCGGGGAAAGAAGAGAATATCGCCACGCTGCAAGACGGCGTCGCTGTCAATCGGATTGCCGATCCCTTCGCATTGCAGGTCGGTGTCGCGCGGCACCGCGATGCCGCATTGGCCCAGCGCGACCTGCACCAGCCCCGAACAGTCGATGCCGCGATGCCCGCGCCCGCCCCAGACATAGGGCTGGCCCAGATAACGCTCCGCCACCGCGACCCAGTCCGCCGCAGGGGCGTCCAGCGGGGCGGCGTGGCGCGCATGGATGAAGCCTTCGGCGCAGGCGATGAAGCCGTCCTCTGCTTCGCCCGAAAAAAGCGCGCCGCCCGGCCAGTAATCGGCGATCGGTGCCTTGATATCGGGTGCGCGGAATAGTGGGGCGGTCTCGGCGATGATCCGGTGGCTCGGCGTTTCAAACACGTCCAGCGCTTCGCGCCTTATATAGCCGACATAGCCGTCATGCCCGCAAAAGCCCCAGGCCCAGTCGGTCATCACGTCCAGCGCATGGAAAGTCTCGCCGCGCAGCAATTCGCTGACCGCCTCGCCGCTCGCCGATGGCGCGCTCAGGATCGGCGTGCCGGGCGCAACGCAGGTGAGGGCGACGGCGCGGGCATAGTGGGCGGAAAATAATGTGCCAGCCAATGCCAGGTCGGCCAGGTCGCCGCGCGCCGCATGGATGCGGCGGTCGAGCGCGACGGAACGCCCGTCCAGCTTGAAGCGGGTTCTTTCAGGCGGTCCGTTCCGCGCGGGGCTGTTCATACCTGTCATCGCGCGCGGTTCCTGCGATGAAAAGGTGAAAGGCGTCAAGAAATTCCGCCCCTTTGGGGGTCCGAGTGATGAAAATATTGCGCCGGTCGCTCACATCGCGTTCGCGGCGGAGATAGCCGAGCGCCGATAATTTGTTCAGGGCGCGGGTGATGACGGGCTTGGACACATGCAGCGCTTCGGCCAGGCCGCGCACCGTATGCGGCCCGTCGCCAATATAGACGGTCATCATCAACGCCATCTGACGGTTGGTGAGGTCGGGTTTGCCCGACCGGACATAATCGACGAGGGTGCGCATCCAGTGGGTGAGCGGCAATATGCCGGGCCGGTCGATTGCGGGCGAAAGATCGGTGGCGGGATGAGCGTTCATGTGGGCTTAACGCATGATGCACAATCCGGTTGCGTAACGGACCCAGTGGATTGATTTTGACATTTGCATCCCCTGGCCGCTTGAATGGGTCTGCAAATGTCAAAATCGTAAAATCCACTGAAATCAAATGTTTATAGTTGTCCGAAAAGATTCTGACATTCGAGAAGGACATAGCCTCAGACGGTATCAAATGTCAGAATCGGACCACTAGACAATCTCTCGCAATATCAATCGCGCCCGTAACGCTCCTGCAACAGGCGGAAAACTGCACGCAATCCCAGCGCTTCGCCGCCCTTGGCGCGACCCGGTTTCGCTGCCGGTCGCCACGCAAAGGTGTCGAGGTGGAGCCAAGGCACATCGTCCGGCACGAAGCGCTTGAGGAACAGCGCAGCCGTGATCGCGCCTGCAAAGCCGCCTTCGCCCGCATTGTTGATGTCGGCAATGTCGGATTTGAGCATGTCGGCATAGCCATCCCACAAGGGCAGCCGCCAGGTCGGATCGTCCACCTGGACGCCCGCCGCCGCCATCTCCGCCGCGAGTTGCTCGTCATTGGCGAACAGGGCAGGCAGGTCCGGCCCTACCGCCACCCGCGCCGCGCCGGTCAGCGTGGCATAGTCGATGATCAGCTCCGGCTTCTCCTCCCCGGCGCGGGTCAGCGCGTCGCCCAGCACAAGCCGTCCTTCGGCATCGGTATTGCCAATCTCTACCGTCAACCCCTTGCGCGTGTGCAAAATGTCGCCGGGGCGGAAGGCGTTGCCGCTGATCGCATTTTCCGCCGCCGGGATCAGCAGATGCAGCCGCACCGGCAGCCGCGCCCCCATGATTAGCTGCGCCAGCGCCAGCGCATGGGCCGCGCCGCCCATATCCTTCTTCATCAGCCGCATCCCCGATGACGGCTTGATGTCGAGGCCACCGCTGTCGAAGCAGATGCCCTTGCCAACGATCGCGATGCGCGGCGCGGCGGGATCACCCCATGTCAGTTCGATGAGGCGCGGGGCGAAGCTCTTGTCCGCCGCCTTGCCCACGGCGTGGATCATCGGATAGCCCTGTTCCAGCGCATCGCCGCGCGTCGTGCTGACGCTGGCCCCGAACGCCTTGCCGACCTGCGCCACCGCCGCTTCCAGATCGACCGGTCCCATGTCGGCGGCTGGCGTATTGATCAGGTCGCGCACCAGCGCGATCGCCTGCGCCAGTTGCACGGTCGCCTCGATCCGCGCGACGTCACTGGTCAGCAGCACGCGCGGGCCAACGGCACCATCCTCCTTGCGATAACGGTCGAACCGGTAATGCGCCGTCAGCCAGCCCAATGCCGCCGCATCGGGCGAGCCTTCCGCCAGCCGGTACGTACCTTCGGGTAGAGTTTCGGCCAGCTTCGCCAGGCACCAGGGACCGGGCGCGGCCTTGCTGGCGATACCGGCCACCACCCACCAGTCGCCCGCCGCCTCGCCCGGCACGATCGCCTGTTCGCCTGGCTTCCCCTGAAATTTCTGCGCCGCCACGATCGTGCGGACCCGCTCCGGCTGGGTCGCCAACCAATCGTCATAGCCTGTCGCCTCGATCAGCTGGATCGAACGGGCGGGTTGCTTGTTGTCGGCTTTGAGCAAGGCTGAATAATCGGTCATGGATTGGGTGTAGGAGAAAGGCGCAAGTGATGGAAAGTGCGAAATTTCATCGCCCGCATCGCACAAGTCGCCCTTTCCCCATTTGCGTCCAGCGCCGGTGAGGCCTAGCTTCCTACGCATCACAAAATGCCAAGGAGAGAGACGATGATTCATTCCGATGACCGCGGCCTCCAAGCCGCCCGCGCCCGCGCTTATACGCTGGCGGAGAGCGGCCATTTCGACAATGGCCATGCTGTCGAACAGGCGCTGATCGCCGAAGGCTGGCCCAATGTGGGCCAAGCGCTGCAAAGCGACTATGCGCGCAAGGCGATCGGCGAACGCTGCCGCGCTGCACGGGCGCACTGATGCGGCAGGGGGAACTGGCCCGGTCGGCAGGGCTATTGGGTATCGCCGCGATGCTCTTGGTCGCCTGCACCCCATCGCACGAGGAGGTCAGCGGTAACGCGGCGGCCAATGTCGCGGCGTCCCGCTTTGCCGACAAGATGGCGGGTACACCGCCACCGGCTCCCCCCGCCAAACCCTTCGCGCAGACGGACAAGAGCGCCCTGCTGGAGTTCGCCTATGCCTATCCGGCACAGGCAGCCGCTATCCCCGCGCTGGTGGAGAAGTTTGGCAAGCAATTGGCGACGTCCAGGGCCGATGCGTTGAAAATGGCGAAAGAAGATAGCGCTGCGGCGAAGCAATCAGGCTTCCCCTTCCACGCGCATAGTCTGGAAACGGAGTGGAGCGTGTCCGCTGACACGCCGCGCTTCCTAGCGCTCCAGTCGCAAACCTATGTCTTTACCGGCGGCGCGCACGGCATGACCGGCTATGACAGCTTGCTATGGGACAAGACGCGCAGCCGCGAAACCAGCGTCAAGGCGGTAATGACCAGCCCCGCCGCCTTCGCCGCCGCCATCCGCGACCGCTTTTGCGCCGAACTGGACAAGCAACGCGCGGAAAAACGCGGCGCGCCGGTGGTGCGGGGTGACGATGAATTTACCCAATGCATCGACCCGATGGAGCAGGTGCTGGTGCTGACGTCAAAGGACGGCAAGCTGATCGACGGCGTGACCGTGGTGGTCGGCCCCTATAGTGCCGGGCCTTATGCGGAAGGGACGTACGAGGTCACGCTGCCGGTCGATGCCGCGACGCGCAAGGCGATCAAGACGGAGTATCAGGACGGGTTTGTGGCGGTAAATTAGCGTCCGTCATCCCAGCGAATGCTGGGATCCCGCTTTTCTTGATCCACTCGAAACAGAAGAAGGGAGATCCCGGCTTTCGCCGGGATGACGGAGCGTGTGCCCCTAAACCGGCACCCCGTACAGATCATGCTCGTCGGCATCCTCGATCATCACGTCGAACATGTCGCCGGCCTTCCGCCCTTCGCCGACATCGCGCAGGAACACATTGCCGTCGATTTCCGGCGCGTCGGCCTGTGAGCGCGCGGTCGCGCCGATCGAGCCATCTTCCTCGTCCGGCTCGCCCACGTCATCGACGATCACCGGCAGCACGCGCCCGACTTTGGCCGCGAGCTTCGCGGCGCTGATCGCGGCAGTCTTTTCCATGATCCGCTGATAGCGTTCTTCCTTGACCTCTTCGGGCAACGCGCCGGGCAGGGCGTTGGCCGCCGCGCCCTCCACTGGCTCGAAGCGGAACGCGCCGACGCGATCGAGCTGTGCCTCGTCCAGCCAGTCGAGCAGATATTGGAAATCCGCCTCCGTCTCACCGGGGAAGCCGACCACGAAGGTCGAGCGGATCGTAATGTCGGGGCAGATGCTACGCCATTTATGGATGCGATCCAGCACCTTGGCCTCGTTGGCCGGGCGCTTCATCGCCTTCAATATGCTGGGCGCGGCGTGCTGGAAGGGGATGTCGAGATAGGGCGTCAGCAGCCCGTCGGCCATCAGCGGAATGACCTGATCGACATGGGGATAGGGATAGACATAGTGCAACCGCACCCAGGGCGCGCGTCCTTCTGCTGTGCGCAGCTGCCCCAGTTCGCGCGCCATGTCGGTCATATGCGCACGCACGTCGCGGCCCTTCCACGACCGGCTTTCATGCCGCGTATCGACGCCATAGGCAGACGTATCCTGGCTGATGACCAGCAATTCCCTGGTCCCGGCGTGCACCAGCTTCTCCGCCTCGCGCAGCACCGCGTCGATCCGCCGCGACACCAGATCGCCCCGGATCGAGGGGATGATGCAGAAGGAACAGCGATGGTTGCAGCCTTCGCTGATCTTCAAATAGCTGTAATGGCGCGGCGTGAGTTTGAGGCCACCTTCCGGCACCAGATCGACAAAGGCGTTGGGGACGGGCGGCGAAGCGTCATGCACCGCGTTGACGACCTGCTCATATTGATGCGCGCCGGTGACGGCCAGAACCTGCGGGAATTTCGCGCGGATCAGCTCCGCCTCGTCACCCATGCAGCCCGTCACGATGACGCGGCCATTTTCGGCTATCGCCTCGCCAATAGCTTCCAGCGATTCTTCCTTCGCCGAATCGAGAAAGCCGCAGGTGTTGACCAGCACGACGTCGGCCCCGGCATAGTCGGGCGACATCTGATAGCCATCGGAGCGCAGCTTGGTCAGGATGCGTTCGCTATCGACCAGGTTTTTCGGACAGCCGAGCGAAACCATGCCGATCTTCGGCGCGTCAGGAAATTTGGTTGCCATGATGGTCGCGCACATAGGGATTTTTGCGCGGAATGTCACGCAGCGCTGTTCCAGCGCTCCAATCAGTCGAGTTTGCGGCTTTCTCTGACCCCATCGCCCGCGACGATCTCGATGATGAGGTCGCCGGTCTGGAGCTGCCCGGCACCTTCCTCCCAGAAACCAATGGGTCGGTCCTCCCGGTAAATCCGCACGCCAAGGCCGGTGGTAATCGCCGACAATGGCCCGCCAATCTCCTCCGGCCTGACGAACCGCTCGTTCAGCTTCACCCGCCCGCCCGATGCCGCCAGATCGGCCATATAATCGGCGATATGCTTGCCGCTGGTGCTGCCCGCCAGCAGCAGCCCGGCAAAGCTGACCGGGTTGATCACCGTGGTCGCGCCCGCCTGCCGCGCGGGCAGTTCATTATCCTCGTTACGCACGACGATGCTGATCGGCAGGCGCGGGGCCAGGTGTCGGGCGGTGAGCGTGATCAGGATCGACGTATCGTCGCGCCCGGCCGACACGATCATGCTGCGCGCGCGGTGGATCGCGACGTCCTTCAGCGTCCGGTCGCGGGTCGAATCGCCGCACAATATGTTGCACCCCTGCGCCTCGGCCAGTTCCAGCGCGGCTTCGCTGCCGTCGATCACGACGATCTCACGCGGGTCGGTGCCACGCGCCAGCAGTTCATGCACTGCTTCCTGCCCGCTGGTGCCGAACCCGGTGACGATGATGTGATTGTGCAGATCGGCTTGAATACGGGCCATGCGCCACCTGTAGAGGATGTTGCGGAGGAAAAGCGAATAGGCTGTGCCAAGGAAAATCAGCCACACGAACAGCCGGATCGGCGTGACGAACAGCGATTCGAACAGGCGCGCTTCGGGGGTCACCGGCACAATGTCGCCGTAGCCCACCGTCGTCACGGTGACGGTGGTGAAATAGAGCACATCGACAAAGCTGATATGATTGTCGAGATTGTCCTTGAGGCCATCGCGCCCGACCCAGTGGAGCAGCAGCACCAGCGCGATCAGCCCGAACACCAGCGCCACGCGCCAGCTTAAATCCACCCACATCGGCATGGACGATCGCCGCCGCAAAAAGCCTTCGGTCGATCGTGAGGCCGCCCGGTCCACCCTCATGGCGCGGTCGGCAGCTGGGGAATGGGGTTCACCGGCACCCGGTCCTTGCGCAGCTCAAAATGCAGCTTGGGCTGGCTGGCATAGCCGGTGTCGCCGGTCAGGCCGACAATCTGCCCGCGCGTGATTTTCTGCCCGCGCACCACATCGACCCGGCTGGCATGGCCATAGGCGCTCACCCAGCCGCTGCCATGGTTGATCAGGACCAGCCCGCCAAACACCGCGACCTGATCACCGGCATAGGCGACCACGCCGTCCGCCGTCGCGCGGATCGGCGTGCCGGCCGGGACAGCAATGTCGATGCCATTATTCTTCGCGCCGCTTTCGCCGGGGCCAAAGCGCGACAACAGCTTACCCTTGACCGGCCAGGCAAAACGGCCGGTAAAACTGGCGGGCTGGGCGATCGGCACATTGCTCGGCAGCGGGCGCGGCTGGGACGAGGCGACCACTACCGGCGCATTTTCCGCCGCCGCGGGCTGGCCGCCGGTCAGCACATCGTCAATGTCGATGCGGAAGGCGGCGGCGCGCTGCTCCAAATCCGGCGCGGCCACTGGCGCATCACCCGGCAACAGCAACCGTTGCCCCCGTCGCAGCATGAAGGGTTCGCTCAACCCGTTGGCCGCAACGATCCGGCTCCACGCCACGCCATAAGCGGATGCGATCGCAATCCCCGTCTCCCCCTCCGCCACCAGATGATAGCGGCCGCCGGGGATGGTCAGCTTCTGACCGACGCGAATGGCGAAGGGCGGCGTCAGCCCGTTGGCGCGCGCAATCGCTTCCGATCCCGCGCCGCTGCGATTGCCGATGCCGCGCAGCGTGTCGCCGGGCTGGACGATATAGGTGGATTTCGCCACAGTCTGCGCATTGGCCACCACCTGTTGCGCGGTCCAAACCGGTTCCGCCTCGACCAGTTCGACGGCGGACGCATCGGCGTCCAGCCGTGGGGGCGGCGTTTCGCCCCGTGGGGGCGCCGCCTCATTGGGGATGCAGGCAGCCAGCAGCATCGGGGCGAGCAGGAGGGCGAAATGAAGGAACGGGCGTTGCATCGCCGCCTGTCTATCGCATCGCGCCGCGCTTGCCACCCCCTGCCTTTATTGCCCGAAAGCCGCCGCCGTTGCCGCCATGGCGCTGTCCTGCGTCAGGTCATAATGAAGCGGCGTGACCGTGACATAGTCCTGCGCGATCGCCGCCAGATCGCTCCCCTCCGGCACCGCATCGCTGCTGCCCAGGCTGAACCAGAAATAGCGATAGCCGCGCGGGTCGGTGCCTTCGACGATTTTCGTGCGGTCTACATCATGGAAGCCCTGCCGCACGACGCGGATGCCCTTGACCGCATCGGGTTCGATCGCCGGAAAGTTCACGTTGAACAGCATCCGGCGCGATGGCGGCATGGCGATCAGCGGCGCAATCGCCTTCGCCCCCCACGCCTGCGCGGCGGCAAACGGCACCGCGTCGCCCATTCCCTCGCGCGCATAGACCTGGCTCAGCGCGATCGACCTGATCCCCGAAATCGCGCCTTCCATCGCGGCTGCGACCGTGCCGGAATAGGTGACGTCCTCCGCCAGATTGGCCCCGCGATTGACCCCGGACAGGATCAGGTCAGGCTTTGCATCCTTCATCAAATGCCCCACCGCCATCATCACCGCGTCGGTCGGCGTGCCGGTGACGCTATAATACTGTTCGCCATGTTTGCGGATACGCAAGGGCCGGGTCAGCGTCAGGCTATGCCCAGCCCCCGACTGCTCCTCGCTCGGCGCGACGATCCAGATATCGTCCGAAAATTGCCGGGCGATGGCCTCCAGCACTTTGAGGCCGGGGGCGTGAACGCCATCGTCGTTGGTGAGCAGTATGCGCATGGAATAAACAACTCCGTTCGGGCTGAGCTTGTCGAAGCCTTCCGCTGAGCGAAGCGAAGCCGCCTCGCTCGCGCTCGGCATGGCCCTTCGACTTCGCTCAGGGGGAACGGCTAAGCTTTCGGCGTCAGGCGTGTCACCCCACCCATATAGGGCGCCAGCACATCCGGCACGATCACGCTGCCATCGGCCTGCTGGTAATTTTCCAGCACCGCCACCAGCGTCCGCCCGACGGCCAGCCCCGACCCGTTCAGCGTATGCAGGAAGCGCGTCTGCTTCTCCCCTTCCGGCTTGTAGCGGGCGTTCATCCGCCGCGCCTGAAAATCGCCGCAGTTGGAAACCGAACTGATCTCGCGATAGGTGTTTTGGCTGGGCAACCACACTTCCAGATCCCATGTCTTGCGCGCGCCAAAGCCCATGTCGCCGGTGCAGAGCAGCATCTTGCGATAGGGCAGGGCGAGCGCCTCGAGGATGCCCTCCGCCGCCGCGCACATGCGTTCATGCTCGCCCTCCGATTCGTCGGGCGCGCAGATCGCGACCAGCTCGACCTTCTCGAACTGATGCTGGCGGATGAACCCGCGGGTATCACGCCCGGCGGACCCGGCTTCGGAGCGGAAGCAGGGGGTGAGCGCGGTCAGGCGGACGGGCAGGTCAGCAAGCGGCACGATCTGGTTGGCGACGAGGTTGGTGAGGCTGACTTCGGCGGTCGGGATCAGCCAGCGGCCATCGGTCGTCCTGAACAGATCCTCGGCGAATTTGGGCAACTGCCCCGTGCCGAACAAAGCCTCGTCGCGCACCAGCAGCGGCGGATTGACCTCCTCATAGCCATTCTGAGCCGTCTGCCGGTCCAGCATGAATTGCGCCAGCGCTCGGTGCAGCCGTGCCATCTGCCCGCGCAACGCAGTGAAGCGCGCGCCGGACAAAGCCGCGCCGCCCTCAAAATCCAGCCCCAGTGCCGGGCCGAAATCGGCATGGTCCTGCGGCGCAAAGTCGAACGCGCGCACCGTCCCCCAGCGGCTCACCTCCACATTGTCGGCTTCGCTGTCGCCTTGCGGCACATCGTCTGCAGGCAGGTTGGGGATCGCCGCCAGCATCGCGCCAAGCGCGTCGCCAACCTCGCGATCCTGCGCCTCCAGCACGGGCGTGCCTTCCTTGATCGCTGCGACTTCGGCCTTCAGTGCTTCCGCCTTCTCGACGTCCTTCGCCGCCATGGCCTGACCGATCAGCTTGCTCGCCTCGTTGCGACGGGCTTGCCCCACCTGCAACTGCGTCTTGAGCGCCCGGCTTTGCTCGTCCAGCGCCAATATTTCGGTGGACAGGGGTGCCAGCCCGCGCCGGGCGAGGCCAGCGTCGAAAGCAGCGGGATTTTCGCGGATGAAACGGATGTCGTGCATGGGCCAGTCCTATGCCGCCGTGCGACGGGCCACGCAACCCTGCGCGCTGTCATCCGTTAGGCAAGTATCCCGTAAAATGAAAAGGACAAGGCGATGCAGATAGACCAGGACGCGCTCATATTGGTGGCCGACGGCCGCAAGATGCTGTTTTTCCGTAACAAGGGCGACGCTGCCATTCCCAGCCTGGAAACCGAGCAGGTCGAGAAGCAGGATAATCCGGCCGGTCGCGATCAGGGGACGGACACGCCCGGTCGCGCCTTCAGCTCCGTCGGCGGACATCGCAGCGCCATGTCGGAAACCAATTTCCACGATCTGGAGGAGGATCGCTTCGCCGCCCAAGCCGCCGACATCCTCAAGCATCGCGCCTTTGCCAATGATTATGAGAAGCTGATCATCGTCGCCCCGCCCGGCACGCTGGGCGAAATGCGCAAACATTATCACAAGGAAGTCGAAAGCCGCCTGACCGGCGAGATCGCCAAGGATCTGGTCAACCATCCGATAGCCGACATCGAACGGATCATCGCCGATAATTGATTTGGAGGCGGTTTGTAGCAAGATGCGCTGGACCAGTCTGCATCTCCCCTCCCCAGCGGGGAGGGGTCGGGGGAGGGGGAGCGAGGCGAAGCCGAGCGTCCGCGCTGGCCGCAGTACACCCCCACCCAGCCTCCCCCTCAAAGGGGGAGGAGCCTTACAGATCACGATCATCGCAGTGGTGGTTCGGCATAAACGAAAAGGGCGGCCCCCGCTATCGGGAGCCGCCCTTTTCCGCGTCGCTGCCTGACGGATCAGGCGGCCTTGTCGCCTTTGCGCTCGGCAAAGCGGCGGCGGGCGACCAGTGCGACCGCGGCTGCGCCGAACAGCAGGATCATTGGCGGGGCAGGGACGTCGGTGCCGCCGCTGCTGCTCGATCCGCCGCTGGAGCTGCTGGACGAGGAGGAGCTGCTGCTGCTCGACGAGGAGGACGAACCGCTCGACCCCGAACTGCCGCTGGAGCCGGAGCTGCCGCTCGATCCGCTGCTGCCCGTGCTGCCGAAGCTGGACGAACCGCCCGAAGAGGAGGAGCTGCCCGACGACGAGGATGACGACGAACTGCTGCCGCTCGACCCGGAACTGCCCGACGATCCGCTGCTGCCGCTCGATCCCGAACTGCCGCTGGAGCCGGAGCTGCCACCCGATCCGCCGCTCGACCCGTGACCATGGCCAGGCTTGCCCGGCTTGCCGCCGCTCGATCCGCCCGAACTGCTCGATGAGGAGCTGGACGAGGAGGATGAGGACGAAGAGCTGGAGCTGGACGAGGACGAGCTGCTGCTGACATTGCCGCTGGAGGTCGAAACGTTACCGCTCGACGTGGACACGTTGCCGCTGGACGTGGAAACACCGCCCGTGGAGGTCGAGACGCCACCGGTCGATGTGGACACGCCGCCTGTGGTCGAACTGGTCGAACTGCTGATGCCGCCGGTCGAGCTGCTGGTCGAGGAGATCACAACGGACCCGCCACCGCTGCCGCCGCCACCGCCGCCGAAAAAGCCACCGACGAAGCCGCCGCCGCCAAAACCGCCGCCACCGCCCATGACCATGGGAACGGCACCGCCGCCGCCCGACATCATCGGCATTTCGGCCATCGGTGCTGGCAGGGGAATGGGGGCCTGCTGGGTGACGACCGTCACCGTGCGCGGCGTGCTGGTCGTGACCGTCCGCACCACCTTGCGCTTCACTGTCCGCACGGCATAGCGTTTGCGTGGCGCTGCCGCCTTGGTGCTTTTGCTGCTGTGGACCACTGCCGGTCGCGCATTTTCAGCGACATGCACTGCGCCACCGCCGATGATCGCCCCGCCGCAAGTGCAGGCGCACAATTTAGCCAAAGCCATCCGTACCGACATAGGGTCCACTCTTCATCTTGTTGTCCTGCAACCCGGCATTGGCGTTATCCAATGAAGGGCTGCTCGGAACTTCCTATGCGCAAGAACGCAAAAGAAAGCGTTAACTGCAACGGTGTTAACCCTGAATGTGATGGTCAAGTCGAGGGAAATCCTGCCTTCTTCCCAAGGGAAATGGTTAACGTCCCACTATGGAACGACTGGCGCGTGCCGGGTAAAAATCGCTTGGCATGTTTCGCCCCTTTGCCCGGCTGGCCGGACTCGGCAGGGCAGGCCAGCGACCTTCCGCGAAATCGGACAGAATGAAGAGGACGCGCAAGATTGCCCGCTTGTGTCGCCCTGCGCCCGTCGCTATGAGGCGCCCTCAATGAAAAGTCATGGGCGCCCGGACGTTAAGCGCCGGCGTCCTCCGAGTCGGAGAGCCAGATGGCATCGGTCCTGAATTCCGATAAAGACGGCGACAAGCCGCCCAAATCGACTGTCGAACTTCCTGCTGATTACCGGCCGTCCGCCGATGAGGAATTCATGAACCCGCTTCAGCTGGAATATTTCCGGCAGCGGCTGTGGGACTGGAAGAAGCAGATCCACGCCGAAGCGGAAGGGACGCTGGCCGTCCTCCAGAACGAACCGCTGCGCGAACCTGACCTCAACGATCGTGCATCCAGCGAGACCGACTGGTCGATCGAGCTGCGCACCCGCGACCGCCAGCGCAAGCTGATTTCCAAGATCGAGGCGGCGCTCCGCCGGATCGAGGATGGCGAATATGGCTATTGCGAAGTCACCGGCGAACCGATTTCGCTCGGCCGACTGGAAGCCCGGCCGATCGCGACGATGACGGTCGAGGCGCAGGAACGACACGAGCGGCAAGAGAAGATCTCCCGCGACGATTAACCCTTTCTCCATTCCCCCGCGACTATAATGCCCACCAATTATCTGGCATTTTATTCGCGGGTCTTGGCATGAACGACGAACAGGAATCTTCCGATCGGGGACCGGCACGCTCCGCGCCGCGTGACAGCCTGTTCCTGCTCACCAGCTTCATGACGCCCGAAGGTGCGCCGCTGGGCAAGGCCCGCGTGCGCAACCTGTCGGCCACCGGCCTGATGGCCGATTGCGAACGTGGCGTTCCTGCGGGCACCAGGGTGGAATTTGAACTGCGGGGCATCGGCAAGATGACGGGCATCGTTGCCTGGGCGCGCGCGGACAAGATTGGCCTGTCCTTTGACGAACCGATCGACCCGCAACTGGCGCGCAAGCCGGTCTCGACCGGCGCCGTGCCGCAGGCGGTGCCCGATTATCTGCGAGCGCACCAGCGCAGCATCCCGCGCCGCTGATCCAACCAGGCATTCATCGGCCAGACTGTAAAAAGCCCCGCCAACCAACGGGTTGCGGGGCGTTTTACTGTCTGAACGATAAGGGCCGGAATGATCGGGAACGGCCGGACCGGCAGTCTGCTGCCGCCGCGTCTCAACCTCCTTCCGTATCGCGCACCGCTGCTTAGTGCTGCGCTTCCAGTTCTTCCTTCAACCGCAATTTCTGCTTCTTGAGCGAAGCGACCAAAATAGCGTCGGGCATGGGCCGACTCGTCTCCGCCTTGATTCGGGCGTCGATACCTGCGTGCTTGGCAGAAAGAGCTGAAATGTGGCTGTTTTCCATAACATTCTCCAGATGAGGGGTGATGGATGACGAAGTAGATCATGAAATATTCGGCTTGTCTCGCCCTGATTCGCGCCCTGCGCCTGAATGAGAAAATTTTGCGATGGCCCGCATCCGGGCGGCGGGTTATCAGGGCATATGACGAGCATGGTTGACGGATCGGGGGCGCAGTGAGCCGGGAAGATATTATGCGCCGACTGGAGCTGTTGCGGGTGGAGCATCGCGACCTCGACAGCGCGATCGCCGTGCTGATGGCGGCAGGGGCGGGTGACCAGATGCAGATTGCCCGGTTCAAGAAACGCAAGCTGCGCCTGCGCGACGAAATCGCCCAGCTGGAGGACGCATTGGTGCCGGACATCATTGCGTAAATTCGTTTCTATGTCGGAATATTGTGGTTAACGCCGGGCTAACCGACCCTGAATGGGACAGCGCGCGCTAAAAGCGCACCGGCGGGCCTGACAAGGTTGCGATAATATGTCACTCATCCTCCATGCAAAGCGCAGCCTTTCTGGATCGTGGCCTTCACCGCCGACTGGTCGACGGCCTTTATCTCGAAGCCATGGTCATGGCTGACGAGGCGCGGTCCTATTTCGATGGCAGCACCAGCACCGACGAAGGGATGAACGATCCGCTGCGCCGCGTCTCCTTCGCCTGCGAATCGCTTAAAGTGACCACCCGCCTGATGCACATCATCGCCTGGCTGCTCAGCCAGCGGGCGTGGCAGCGTGGCGAGATTGGCGACGCGGACTTGTCGGACGAGAAATATCGGCTGGGCCGCGCGACCCAGACGGCACCTGAACTTGCTGCCGGTTTCCCCTTCATGGCTCGATCGCTGATCGACGCGAGCCAGGAATTATATGACCGGGTTGCCCGGTTGCAGGACCGGATGGACCTGATGATGGGTCCGGCCACGGTCAAGGATGCCAACCCGGCCCGCGCGCTGATCGACCGGCTGCACAGCGCCTTCTGATCGCGGTCCCGCATTTGGCCGCATTCTTCGCTTTCTAAGGCTGGCGCTTTCGCCCGCACTTGGTCTAGACCATCGCGATGATCCATGGTTTGCGGACCTTTCGCCGCCCTTCTGGCCGCCCGCACCCCGCACGGCTCCTGCTTGTTCCGATGCTGCTCGCTTGTCCGGGCGGTGCGCTGGCGCAGTCCGTCATGCCGCCAGACGCCATGCCGGACATCGACCAGTCGCTCGACACCATGCCCGACATCGGCCTGGACTGGCCCGACCTGGGGCAAGAAGATAGCGTCAAGCCGCTGCCCGACGATCCGGCTGACGTGCAGGTGGCAACGCCTGACGCTGCGCCCGATGCCAGCGCGCCGGTCGAACCGGTCGAGGAAGCTGCGACCTTCGCCGACGCAGGGGAGGAACGGCGCTATACCGTCCAGCTTACCGGCGTTGACACGATCGCCGACGCCACCTTCAAGCTGCGCTTCGACGAATTGTCCGCACTGCGGCAGGGGGAGGGCAAGGCCGCCAACCTGGCGCAGATCAACCGTCGGATCAAAGAGGATGACGAGCTGATCGACCGGCTGCTGCGCGCCAAGGGCTATTATGCCGCGCGCATCCGGGGCGCCGTCGCCGCGCCGCCCGCAGGCAGCGACCGGCTGGCGGTCAGCTTCGACATCACCCCCGGCCCGCAATATCTGCTCGAATCGGTTGACCTCACCGGTCTCGCCGAAACGGGCGACAAGGAAGCGCAACTGCGCGCCGCATTCCCGCCCAAGGTCGGCGATCCGGTCGATGCCGATGCGATCCTGGCCGGGCGCGACGCGCTGTCGGCGGTGCTGGCCGAAACCGGCTTTCCCTTCGCCAGGGTCGATGAACCCGAAGTGCGGATCGACCATGAGGAGCGCAAGGGCGACCTCGACATCATCGTCACGCCCGGCGGCTATCGCAGCTTTGGCGCGATCCGTCTGAATGACGAAAAATTGTTCAGCGCCCACCATGTTCAGGAAATCGCCCGCTTCGATCCCGGCGATCCTTACAAGGTGTCGGATGTCGAGGATTTGCGCCGCGCCATTGTCGCGACCGGCCTGGTCTCCTCGGTCAGCCTGACGCCCAAAGAGGCAGGCGATGGCACCCATGTCGATCTCGCCGTCGATGTCCGCCCTGCACCGCTGCGCACCATTGCGGGTCAGCTGGGCTATGGCACGGGCGAAGGCTATCGCGCCGAAGTCAGCTGGCAGCATCGCAACTTCTTCCCGCCCGAAGGCGCGGTGACGGTGCGCGGTGTCGTCGGCACCCAGGAACAGACCGCTTCCTTCACCTATCGGCGCAACAATTTCCACCGCCGCGACAATGTGCTGACTGGCCTGCTGTCGGTCAGCAACATCAAGCGCGACGCCTATGATGCGCGCACCATCACCCTGTCGGGCGGGCTGGAGCGGCAGACCAACATCTTGTTTCAGAAGGACTGGGTCTGGCGTTTCGGTGCGGAACTGATCGCGTCGGACGAAGCCGATGCCTTCAGCGGGGGCGCGCGCCGCACCTTCCTGATCGGCGCGATCCCCTTGAGCCTGACCTATGACGGCAGCGACGATCTGCTCAACCCCACCAAAGGCTTTCGCCTGGGTGGCCGGCTCAGCCCCGAACTCTCCTTTCAGGACAAGACCTTCGGCTATGCCAAGGTGCAGGTCGATGGCAGTATCTACCAGCCGATGGGCGAAAAGCTGGTGGTCGCGGCCCGCGCGCGCTTTGGCACCATCCTTGGCTCTACGGTCGACCAGATCGCGCCGTCGCGCCGTTTCTATGCCGGTGGCGGCGCGTCGGTGCGCGGCTATGGCTATCAGGCGATCGGCCCGCGCTTCGGCGTCGATGACGATCCGGTCGGCGGCAAGAGCCTGGCTGAATTTTCGCTGGAGGCGCGGGTGCGCTTTGGCAATTTCGGCGTCGTGCCGTTCGTGGACGCGGGTAATATCTCCACCACCTTCCTGCCGCGCTTCCGCGACCTGCGCATCGGTACCGGGCTTGGCCTACGTTACTATAGCAGCTTCGGCCCGATCCGCATCGACGTTGGCACGCCGATCAACCCGCAAAAGGGCGACCCGCGCGTCGCTGTCTATGTGTCTCTGGGGCAGGCCTTCTGATGGCGGACGACGCCCCCGCCACCAAGCCGCATCGCCGCCGCGCCTGGGACGGGCGCTGGCAGCGCTGGCTGGTCGGCATCGTCGCATCGCTGCTGCTGATAATCGTCGGCGCGCTGGCGTGGCTCGATACCTCGTCGGGCCATCGCTTCCTCATCAGCCGGATCGCGACGATCAAGCCGCCATCGGGCCTGCGCATCCAGGTCGACCGCATCGACGGCAGCATCTATCGCAAGGCGGTCCTGCACAATCTGACCCTGTCCGACCCCAGGGGCCGTTTTTTCGACGCGCCACGGGTGGAGCTGGACTGGTGGCCCTTCGCCTGGGCCTATAACCGGCTGGATATCGACCGGCTGGTCATCCCGCGCGCCACCCTGCACAAATTGCCCAAACTCAATCCCAGCCTGAAACAGGGGCCGATCCTGCCCGGTTTCGACATTCGCCTGATGCAATTTTCGGTCGGGCAGCTGACGATTGCGCCGGGCATCACGGGCCGGGTGCAGCAGGCGACGATGGCGGGCGACGCCGACATTCGCGGTGGCCGCGCGATCATTGATCTGACCGCCCGCGTCATCGACGGGCAGGACGCGCTGACCATCGCGCTCGACAGCCGCCCCGATAATGACCGCTTCCGCCTCGACGTCACCGTCAACGCGCCCAAAGGCGGCGTGCTGGCGGCCATGGCGGGCCTGAAACAGGATGCCAATCTGCGCATCGGCGGCAAGGGCGGCTGGAGCCGCTGGGACGGGCGCCTGTCCGCCACGCTCGACAGCCAGCCGCTCGCCGACTTCGTCCTCGCCGCACGCAGCGGCGCTTATTCCGCCCGTGGCTCGATCGAGGGCGGCGCGATCGCAGGCACCGGGCTGGTCCAGCGTCTCGCCGCGCCGCGCCTCGCTGTCCGCGCCAATGGCACTATGGTCGATCGGGTGATTGACGGTCGTCTCTGGCTGCGCTCCGCCGCGATCGATCTGGACGCGGACGGCGCGATCGACCTGCGCAACAGCGCGCTCGACAATATGCTGGTGCAGCTGAAGCTCGCCCGCCCGCAGGCCTTGCTCAAAACTATGCGCGGTCAGGATGTCGCGGCGAAGATCCGCCTCGACGGCCCCTTTGCGACTTTGGGCTATGAATATCTGCTCACCGCCCGCCAACTGGCCTTTGACAAGACGTTGATCAGCACTGTGCGCATGGATGGCAAGGGACGGCGGGCGGAAAATGGCCCGGCGCTGATCCCGCTGCGCCTGCGCGCCGCGCGGCTCGACGGGCAGGGCGAACTGGTCGAGGGCATCATCCGCAATTTCGCGCTCGATGGCGTCCTTCAGCTGAACGGCCAGCAGATCGTCAGCAACCCGATGGACGTGCGGTCGGACAAGCTGCGCGGCAAGCTGGTCATGCTCGCCGACCTCAAGACGGGCCGTTATGATTTCGGGCTGGATGGCCAGATCAACGGCCTTGCCATTCGCGGCCTCGGCATTGTCGACCTGACCTCCAAGCTGCGCGCGGTGCCCGGTCCCAATGGCAGCTTTGGCCTCAGCGGCAATGCGCTGGCGCGGGTGCGGCGGCTGGACAATGAATTTCTGCGCACGCTGGGCGGCGGCCTGCCGACCGTGCGCAGTGCGCTTGCGCTCCGGCCCGACGGGCAGTTGGCGCTCACCAATTTGCGGCTCGACGCGCCTTTGCTGACATTTAGCGGCAATGGCCTGCGCCACCGCGACGGCACGCTGCATCTGGAGGGGCAGGGGCGGCACGGTCAATATGGCCCGGTCAGGCTGACGCTGGATGGCAAGATCGATCGCCCGACCATCGACCTGCTGCTCGCCAGCCCGATGAAATCGCTGGGCCTGCGCGACGTGCGCGCGAAGCTGATCCCCGATGCGACCGGTTACAGCTATACCGCTGGCGGTGGATCGACCCTTGGTCCCTTCACCGGGCGCGGCATCATCCTGTTGCCGCAGGGCGGGCAGGCGGTCGTGCGCATCGTCCGGATCGACGTGTCCGGCGTCACCGCCAGCGGCGACATTCGCCCGGTGACCGGCGGGCTTGATGGGCAATTGGCCGTCAATGGTCCGGTCACCGGCTATATCAGCCTGAAGCCTGTCAATGCGATCCAGCAGGTCCAGCTCAAGCTGACCGCCAACGACGCCAGTTTCGACGGGCCGACGGTCATCGCGGTGCGTCGCGGCACGCTGGATGCGACGATGCTGCTCGATCCGTCCCGCACCACCCTGACCGCGACGGCGCAGGCGCGCGGTTTGCGTGTCGGCGGGGTGCTGCTGGGGCGCTTTGCCGCCAATGCCGATCTGGTCGATGGGCGGGGCAAGATACGCGGCAGCCTGTCGGGCCAGCGCGGCCGCATCTTCGACATACAGGGCGAAGCGCAGGTCGATGCCGACCGCATCCGCCTGACCGCTGGCGGCACGATCGACAAGCGCCCCATCCGCCTGACCCGCGCCGCCCTGCTGACCCGCACCGACGATGGCTGGAAACTGTCGCCCGCGACCATCAGCTATGCGGGCGGATCGCTGCAACTGGCGGGTGAGCTGGGCAGCACCTCCACCCATGTCGAGGCGCGGATGCAGAAATTGCCGCTCGCCCTGCTCGACATTGGCTATGACAATCTTGGGCTGGGCGGCACGGCGACCGGGTCATTAAGCTATGCCCAGCCGCGTGGCGGTGGCCTGCCCACCGGCACGGCAGAGCTGCGCATCCGTGGCCTGTCGCGGTCGGGCCTGTCATTGAGTTCCCGACCGGTCGATGTCGGCCTCAACGCCGCGCTGACTGCCGATCGCCTTGCTACCCGCATGATCTTCGTCGCCGATGGCAAGACGATCGGGCGGGCGCAGGCGTTGCTCAACCCGTTGGGTCGCGAAGGCGGTCTGGTCGAACGCTTGAACCGCGCGCCTTTCTTCGCGCAGCTGCGTTACGGTGGCACGGCGGACACGCTGTGGCGGCTGACCGGCGTGGAGATTGTCGACATTGGCGGCCCGGTCAACGTCTCCGCCGACATGCGCGGCACGCTGGGCAACCCGCAAATCACGGGATCGCTGGCGACCGACAATGCCGCGATCAACAGTCCCGTCACCGGAATGCGCCTGAAAAATGTCAAGGCGGGCGGGCGCTTTTCCGGCGACCAGCTGGTTATCTCCAGCTTCGCCGCCACCGCGCAAAATGGCGGATCGGTCAACGGCACAGGTCGCTTCACCTTCAACGGCATAGCGGGCGTCGGCATGGACCTGGCGATGCAGGCGGACAATGCCGCGCTGCTGGAGCGGGACGATATTGCCGCGACCGTCACCGGGCCTATCACCTTGCGCTCCGACGGCGTGGGCGGGACGATCGGCGGCGACCTGACCCTCAACAAGAGCCGCTTCACCCTGGGCCGTGCCGCTGCCGTTGCGCAAATCCCCGAACTCGCCGTGACCGAAATCAACCGCCGCGGCGAGGAGGTTGAGCGGGTCCGCACCAATGTCCCCTGGGCATTGGCGATCAAGGCGCGCGCGCGCAACCGCCTGACCGTCACTGGCCTTGGCCTGGACAGCGAATGGCGCGCCGATCTCGACATTGGCGGCACCGTCACCAGTCCGGCGATTGCAGGCCGGGCGGAGCTGGTGCGTGGCGGCTATGAATTTGCCGGGCGCCGGTTCGACCTGCGCGAAGGCCGCATCCAGTTTGACGGCAAGACGCCGGTCAACCCGACGCTGGACATCGACGCGCAGGCCGACGTCAGCGATCTGACCGCCACCATCCATGTCGGCGGCACGGGCCTGAAACCGGAGATCACCTTCACCAGCGTCCCCGCGCTGCCGCAGGATGAATTGCTCTCCCGCATCCTCTTCGGCACCTCCATCACCAACCTGTCCGCGCCCGAAGCCTTGCAACTCGCCTCGGCCGTCGGATCATTGCAGGGCGGCGGCGGGCTGGACCCGATCAATGCGGTGCGCAAGGCGGCGGGCCTAGACCGGCTGCGCATCATCGCTGCCGATCCGACACAGGGGCAGGGGACGTCGATCGCGGCGGGCAAATATCTGACCCGCAAAACCTATGTCGAACTGATCACCGACGGACAGGGCTATAGCGCCACTCGGATCGAATATCAGGTCACGCGCTGGCTCTCTCTGCTCGGCGCCATCTCGACCCTGGGCCGCGAAAGCGCCAACGTGCGCGTGTCGAAGGATTATTGATCGTGACCAAGTCCCGCATCGACGCTGCCGCTGCGATCAGCGTCATGGACCTGTTCACCATCGGCATCGGCCCGTCCAGCTCGCACACGGTCGGCCCGATGCGCGCGGCGCTGATGTTCATGGAATCGCTGCCCGCCCGGCCTGTCCGCGTCCGCTGTGATCTCTATGGCTCGCTCGCGCTGACCGGCCATGGCCATGCGACCGACAGCGCGATCCTGCTCGGTCTGTCCGGCTACAGCCCGGAAAGCGTCGATCCCGATGCCATCCCCGCGATCCTGCGCGCCATCCGCGACGATGGCCGCATCCGGTCGGGCGAGGACTGGATCGCATTTGAGGAAGCGCGCGACCTCATCTTCCACAAGGGCGAATTTCTCGAAGCGCACAGCAATGGAATGCGTTTTTCCGCCTGGTTCGAGGGGCAGGAAGATCCGCAGGTGCAGGATTATTACTCCATCGGCGGCGGCGCGGTCCTGCCCGGCAGCCCCCAGCCTGACGCGCCGCTCGGCCATAATATCGTCCAGCCCTATCCCTTCTCCTCCGGCGCGGAAATGCTGGCACAGGGGGAGGCGACCGGCCTCTCCATCGCCACGCTGGTCCTGCGCAACGAAGGCGCATGGCGGGTGCAGGCAGACACCGATGCCTTCCTCGACAGCGTGATCGACGCGATGAGCGCCTCGATCGATCGCGGCATGGCGCAGGAAGGGCTGCTGCCCGGTGGCCTCAAAGTCCGCCGCCGTGCCATGGCGATCCACCAGCGGCTGCGCCTGCAACAGGACGCGCTTGGCCCGGCACAGATTTTCGAATGGGTCAGCCTGTTCGCGCTGGCGGTGAATGAGGAAAATGCCGCCGGTGGCCGTGTCGTCACCGCCCCCACCAATGGCGCGGCGGGGGTGATCCCCGCAGTGCTGCATTATTATCGCCGCTTCGTCCCCGGCGCGGATCGCGATGGCGAGCGGCGCTTCCTGCTCACCGCCGCCGCCATCGGCTTCCTCTACAAGAAACGCGCGTCCATCTCGGCCGCTGAAATGGGCTGTCAGGGCGAAGTCGGCGTCGCTTGCTCCATGGCCGCAGCGGGCCTAGCCGCCGTGCTGGGCGGCACCAACGGGCAAATCGAGAACGCCGCCGAAATCGGCATGGAACATAATCTGGGCCTCACCTGCGACCCGATCGGCGGCCTCGTCCAGATCCCCTGCATCGAACGCAATACGATGGGCGCGGTCAAGGCGATCAACGCCGCCTATCTCGCGCTCCAGGGCGATGGCCGCCATATCGTCAGCCTTGACGCGGTCATCGAAACCATGCGCCAGACCGGCGAGGACATGGCCAGCCGCTACAAGGAAACATCGCTCGGCGGGCTGGCCGTCAACGTGGTGGAGTGCTGAGCGGGTTCCATCGGCTCGTCCTTTTCAGCCCACAATATCGGGACGAGACGGTCGCGACTGTGCCAATTTGGCAACATAAGTCTTTGTTTATCTTAGGTTCATGCAACCAACGGCTTTGCCCGGACTTCAACGTCTCACCCCTGCGGGGCGTGAATGACAATTGGAGTTAAGCATATGCGTAAGTTAGTGGTCGCAACCCTTTTGGCCGGAACCGCGGTCGCCTCACCTGCTCTGGCACAGGACGTCGGCCCGACCTTCACCGGTCCCCGCGTCGAAGCGATTTTGGGCTATGACCATGTCGGTGCCGGCAGCGATGTAGACAATAATAATGGCCGCGACGACCAGTCGATCGACGGCCTGCTCTACGGCGTTGGCGCTGGTTACGACATCAATCTGGGCAGCGCTGTCGTTGGCGTCGAGGGCGAATATACCGACTCCACTGCCAAGAGTGACCGTTTCGACCTGACCGACCAGTTCGGTTTCGGTCGCGTCAGCCAGGGCCGTGACCTCTATGTCGGCGCGCGCGCAGGCATTCTCGCCAACCCCAATACGCTGGTCTATGTGAAGGGCGGCTATACCAACACCAAGCTCAACGTGCTGGCTGGCGACAGCGACGAAACCACAGACACAGCGTTCAAGCTGGACGGCTGGCGCATCGGTGGCGGCGTGGAACGCGCGATCAACCAGAACACCTTTGCCAAGGTGGAATATCGCTACTCCAAATATGACAGCGCCCATATCGATTATATGGACGGTGCAACGAGCAGCGAATTCGACATCGACACCGACCGGCATCAGGTCGTGGCCAGCGTCGGCTGGCGCTTCTAAAAACAGGGCGGGGCGGGAGAAATCCTGCCCCGTTTTTTATAGCGTCG
This sequence comes from Sphingobium sp., assembly GCA_023266575.1. Taxonomy (GTDB): domain Bacteria; phylum Pseudomonadota; class Alphaproteobacteria; order Sphingomonadales; family Sphingomonadaceae; genus Sphingobium. The sequence continues at coordinate 91,368 of JAHFPV010000014.1, read as the reverse complement.
CCTCAATCTCACGCGCGGCAAGATCGGGATTTTCCGCCAGGCTGATCGGCCGTCCGACGACCAGGATGGACGCGCCGCGATCCAGCGCCTGTCGCGGCGTCACCGCGCGCTTCTGGTCGCCCATCGCGCCCCCTGCGGGTCGCACGCCCGGCACGACGAAGAAGCCGTCGGACCAATGTTTCTTGACCATCGCGACTTCCTCGCCCGAACAGACGATCCCGTCCAGCCCGGCATTTTGCGCCAGATCGGCCAGCCGCCGCACCTGATCCTCTGCCTTGCCGCCCACGCCAATCTCGAGCAGGTCGGCATCGTCCAGACTGGTCAGTACCGTCACGGCCACCACCTTGGTCTTGATGCCTGCCGCGGCCTTGGCATCCTCGAGCATAGCCCGCCCGCCCGCGGCATGGACGGTCAGGATCGCCGGTTCCAGCAGGTGCAATGCCTGCACCGCCTTGGCCACCGTATTGGGAATATCGTGCAGTTTCAGATCGAGGAAGATCGGCAGGCCGAACTTCATCATCTCATGCACGCCATGATGGCCATTAGCGCAGAAAAATTCGAGCCCCAGTTTCAGCCCGCCGACATGATGACGCACCTGCTGCGCCAGATTTTGCGCCTTGCCAAGGTCCGGCGTGTCGATCGCGACATAAAGGGGGCTGCTCATACGGGTCCTGCGGGGTTGAGGGGGGGAAGGGATGGGATGGAGGTGTCAGGCGTGATTGGCGGGGTGGTAACGGGCGGCGGCGTGGCGCTCGCCGTCACGGCCAAGGCGCGCTCGGCGCTGTCCAGCCGCCGCTTCAATCGCCAGCGCGTCGCACGTGCCATGATCCAGAAGGGCAGCGCGCCCAGCAGAAACGCGCCGATCAGCAGCACCGGCAATTTGGTTTCCATCACCATGTCGCCCCACAGGCGGACGGTCACGGGCACATAATTCGCCATGCAGAAAAAGGCGAGGGCGACGGCGATCACGACCCAGAAGGCGGTCCGCAAAAATTGCATCGGCATATCCTCTTGCTGGTCAACCGGGGCAGCTTAGGCGATCCCGTCGCTTTTCGGAAGCGTCTGATCGCTTTTGTCGATGGCGATCGTCATCGACAGCTGCGTGGAGGCGCCCGGCGCCAGCACGGCCATGCCGCCCGCCCGGTTTATCGCGTCGGGACAATGGCTCACCGGCTCGATACAGAAATCGACGGAACCGGGCGGGCGATAGACATGCAGCCAGTCCGCGCCGCTGGCGGTCAGGACGATGCGCGTGCCGTCGCCGCGTACGATCGTCGCGCATCCGTCCCAGCCGGCATAGACATTGTCGATCAGCGTATCGCCCATCACCCCGGCCCCGCGCGACCAGTCGCCCAGCGCGTCAGCCGCCACTTCCCGGTCGGGCAGCATGTCGGGCGTCGCCAGCCACAGGCTGGTCGCGGCAAACTGCAATTGCGTGCCTGCATCGGCCAGAAAATAGGGATGGAAGCCCAGCCCCGCTGGCATCGCCGTGTCGCTCCTGTTGGTCAGCATCAGGCGCATATCGATCGCGTCGGGCCGCACTTCCACATACTGCTCGGCGCGATAGGCCCATGGCCAGTCCGCCCCGCCATCATGATCCTGCACCAGCCGCACCGCGTCCGCGCTCTGTTCCACGATCTCCCAAGCCGCCTGCCATCCCGTGCCATGAATGCTGTGCGGATGATCGCCGAAATTGCATGGCAGTTGATAGTCCCGCCCGGCAAAGGCAAAGCGCCCGTGCGCGATCCGGTTGGCATAGGGGACCAGCGGAAAACTGGCCATGCCCAGCGGATCGCGGCAGTCCACCGGCGCGCGCCGCAGAACATCCAAGCCGCCATGGCGCAACCACAGCAGCGATCCGCCGCCAGCAGGGGAGAGCGCCGCTTCCAGCGCCCCCACCCGTAAAAGGACCGGCCCGCCGCTCAGCCGACCATATCCTCAAGCTCGCGGCCCTTGGTTTCCTGCACCATCTTGCGCACGAAAAAGTAGGAGATCGCCGCAAACAGGGCATAGCCGCTATAGGTCATGACCAGCCCCGGCGACACCGCCAGTGCGGGAAAGCTGACCGAAATGGCGGCATTGGCGATCCACTGGGCAAAGCCAGCGACCGCCAGCCCCGATCCGCGAATCTGGTTCGGGAACATCTCGCCCAGCATCACCCACATGATCGGTCCCCAGCTCATGTTGAAGAAGATCACATAGAGATTGGCGGCGATCAGGGCGATCAGGCCATTATGCCCCGGCAGGCTGACCCCGCCATCCGCCCCGGTGACCGCGGTGGAAAAGGCATAGGCGACGATCGCCAGCGTCACCGCCATGCCCGCCGATCCGATCAGCAGCAGCGGCTTGCGACCGATCCGGTCGATCAGCAGCATCGACCCCAGACAGGCACCGATCGACAGCACGCCCGACAAAATGTTGATCTGCAACGCATTATCTTCGGAAAAGCCGACCGCTTCCCACAAGGTCGCGCCGTAATAAAAGACAACATTGATGCCGACCAGCTGCTGGAACACGGCCAGCCCAATGCCGGTCCACACGATCGGGCGGATGTTGCCGCTGCTCTTGTCGATCAGGTCGGACAATTTGGGGCGATGATGGTCGGCGGCCAGGCTGTCGCGAATCTCCACCACCTTGCGCGCCGCTTCCTGCGCACCGAACAGTCGGGTCAGCACCGCCTGCGCTTGCGTTTCGCGCCCACGCGCGACCAGATAGCGCGGGCTTTCGGGGATGAAGAGCAAGGCGACGAAATAGATGGCTGCCGGGATTGCCTGCAACCAGAACATCCAGCGCCATGCCGTATAATCCAGCCATAGCGGCGCGGTGGAGCTGCCAGCGTAACGGGCCAGAGCGAAATTGGCGACGAACGCGCCGGTCAGGCCGGAAATGATCATGACCTGCTGTATGCTCGACAGCCGCCCGCGCACCGCCGCCGGGGTCACTTCGGAAATATAGACCGGCGAAATGACGCTCGCCGCGCCCACGCCCAGCCCGCCGATGATCCGCGCGAAGATGAAAATGGCCGACGACCCGGCTGCCCCAGCCAGCAGCGCGCTGACCAGAAACAGGATGGCGGCGAGCATCATGACGCCACGCCGCCCGATCATGTCCGCCATCCGCCCCGCACCAAAAGCACCGATGGACGACCCGACCAGAATAGCCCCGACATTGACGCCAATGCCGAGCTTGCCCAGGTCAAAGGCGCTTTCCAGCCCCTTTTGCGTGCCGTTGATGACCCCGCTGTCATAGCCGAACATGAACCCGCCAATCGTCGCTACCGCAACGATCGCGGCGATAAAGGCCATATTGACCTTCTCCGCGCTGCCCTCACTCATCCTCGTGCGTCCTTCCCGTTTTATATCGTTACGATAATCCGGTTGTGCCGCGTCAGCGCCACCCGGCATCGATAAAATAATCATGGCCGGTGCAGTAACGCGCATCGTCCGACGCCAGGAACAGCGCCAGCGCAGCAACATCGACCGGCATGATCCGCCCGTCCAGGCATTGCGCGGCGACGATCTCCGCCTCGCCTTCGGGCGTGTACCATTTCATCTGGCGCGGGGTTTTGACATTGCCCGGAATGATGGTGTTGACGCGGATATTGTCGCGCCCCAGATCGCGGGCCAGACTGCGTGTCAGCCCCTCGATCGCGGCCTTGGCGGTCTGGTACAGCACCAGATCGGGCAGGGCGAGATGCCAGCTGATCGACCCGAAATTCAGGATCACCCCGCCGCCTGCACGCTTCATCGCCGGGACGGCCGCCTGTGCCGCAAAGAACAGGTGGCGCAGGTTCACCGCCATCCGCTCGTCCCAATAGGCGGGGGTGACCTCGTTGATACTGTGCCGGTCGTCATTGGCGGCGTTGTTGATCAGGATATCGATGCCGCCAAGCTCTGCCTCCACCTGTCCGATCATCGCCTGCACGGCATCAATGTCGCGCAGGTCGATATGGTGAAAGACCGGCGCGAAGGCAGCGCCGTCCAACCGCGCGACCAGCGCCTCGCTTTCCGCCTGCGCAATATCGCAAAAGGCGACGCGCGCCCCCTGCGCAACAAAGCCCTCGACAAGTCCTTCGCCAATGCCGCTGCCGCCGCCCGAAATGAACACGCGTTTGCCCGCCAGGCTGGGATAGATGGCCCGGCTCATGCCGCGTCCCTCTTTGCCAGCAGGCCGCGCTGCGCCAGATTGGTCATCAGCGCGCTCAGCCCCCAGGTCCATGGCACGGCATCTTTTGATGTCACGACCCGATTGACCAGCCTGCCCAGACGCGGCGTCGCGATGGTGACGATATCGCCGACCTTATGGGTAAAGCCGCGCCCCGGATCGTCGCGATCCTGCACCGGCGCGAACAATGTCCCCAGGAGCAGCGCGAACCCGTCGGGATATTGATGTTCGCTCAGCGTCTGGCGCACCAGTTCCAGCGGGTCGCGGCTGATCTGGTTCATGCTGCTGCGCCCGTCCAGCCGATAGCCTTCCGGTCCGTCGATGGTCAGCCCGACCTCGGCATTGCGCACATCGTCGATCGTGAAGCTGTCGTCGAACAGGCGGATCAGCGGCCCCAGCGCGCAGGACGCATTATTATCCTTCGCCTTGCCCAGCAGCAGTGCGGAGCGCCCCTCAAAATCGCGCAGATTGACGTCATTGCCCAGCGTCGCGCCGACTGCCATGCCGCCCGCATCGACGATCAGCACGATTTCGGGTTCGGGATTGTTCCAGGTCGAATCGGACCGGATGCCGATATCCGCGCCAGCCCCAACGGTCGCCAGCACCGGCGCCTTGGTGAACACCTCAGCATCGGGGCCGATCGCGACCTCCAGATATTGCGACCACAACCCATCCTCGATCAGCGCGGCCTTGAGCGCCGCCGCTTCGCTCGATCCGGGGACGACCGCGCGGATGGAGCCGCCGACCCGCTCCTCCAGCCGGCCGCGAATGGCCGCCGCCGCGCCCGAATCACCGCGCGCCCGTTCCTCGATCACCCGCTCGATCGCTGACAGGGCGAAGGTCACGCCGCACGCCTTGACGCATTGCAGGTCGACCGGGCTGAGCAGCGGCAGGTCCAGCGCGTCGAGCGCGCCCAACGCTTCACCAGCATCCGGCGACACCGGCAGCTTCTCGATCAGCTGCGCCACGGTCGGCGCGACCCGGCTCATATCATAGGCGATGCCCTGAGCCACCAGCAGGGGGCTTGGTCCTTCGGCGCGCAGCACGCGACCGATAAACAGGCCATCGCGCCAATCGGCGGGCAGGCAATCGGACAGGCTCATGTCCACCGGCATCATCAACTCCTGGCAGTTTATACTTGATAGCGCTACCAACAATGCTGATGCACGGAAGTCAAGGGGCAGGGCAGGGGCAATCGGTGCGCAGCGACAATTGCGACCGATGGTGGTCACAAAACTGCCTTTCATCTTTTCCCCGCCGCCGCTTTACGGCATAGCTATTGATGTCATGAGCAAAATTGAAAAGACCGCGCCGGACACCGACGCCTCATCCGCCACCCCCGCAGTACCCGCTGACGACAAGAGCGATCTTGCCAGCGCGGCCCGAAAATCCGCAGGCAAGGCCGCCTGGACCGGCGCAGCTGTCGGCATCGGCTCGGCCGCGATCGTCGCGGCCCTGCTCTACACCCGCAAGCGCAGCTAAATCCCGCCGACGCAAAAAGGGCGGCATGGCCTTCGCACCATACCGCCCATTTTTGCGACCCTTACGGGCTCTTCTTCTCCGTCCTTCGCGACGGGGAGTATAACTGCGTCAACTTATCCGGCGCCACCGCTCAGATAGGTGACCAGTTCCGGCTTGCTGACCGACACGCTCTTGTCGGCGTCCGCCGTGGTGAACGCGCCATTGGCCCAAGCGGTCACCTGCTCGGCGGGCAGCGTCTTGCCTGTCGCCTTCATTTCCTGATCCTTCAGCGCGACCATCCATTTGGAAAATTCGGACTGGTCGAGCTGGCCGTCGCTATTGGCGTCATAGGCCGGAAATTCGGTATCGACGATCGACGCAACCGCATTGGTCGGGTTAGCGGGCGTCGCCGGGGTTGCCGGAGTGGCCGCTTCAGGCGTTGCTGTCTGCGCTTCCGCTGGCGCTGCAGGTGTCGCACTCTGGGGCGTTGCAGTCTGCTGCGCCATGGCGGGGGCGGCAATGGCAAGGGCGGTCGTGACTAGAAGCGTGCGGATCATGACAATCTCCTCGGTTACTTAAGCCGGAACAGTGAAAACTTGCTCTGCCCGGCGTTGAATGACGGAGGGATAATGACTGATAACCCGTCAATGTTCCTGAATATCCGTTCATGTTCAACGGCTTGTCTTGGGAATCCGCTCAATTCGACTGTCTTTGCTGTGCAAAGTGCGACCAGTTGAGGCCATTATCTTCATTTTCTTTGATGACATCGGCGCGATTTGCCCCGGCGCAAGGACGCTGCTAGGCGCGCGGCACCTTATCCCTCTCCTATGCAGGATTCGCCCATGGTCCCCCGCTATTCCCGTCCCGCAATGACCGCCCTCTGGGAACCGGAAGCCCGCTTCAAAATCTGGTTCGAGATTGAGGCGCACGCGACCGAGAAGCTGGGCGAACTGGGCGTGGTGCCGCCATCGGCGGCCAAGGCGCTGTGGGACTGGTGGGCGACCAACCCGGTTATCGACGTCGCCGCGATCGACGCGATCGAGGCGGTCACCAAGCATGATGTCATCGCCTTCCTGACCTGGGTGGCCGAACAGGTGGGCGACGAAGCCCGCTTCATGCATCAGGGCATGACCAGCTCCGACGTGCTGGACACCTGCCTTGCGGTCCAGCTCGCCCGTGCGTCGGACATCCTGATCGAGGATCTCGACCAGCTGCTGGGGGTCATCAAGCGCCGCGCCTTTGAACATAAGCTGACGCCCACCATCGGCCGCAGCCATGGCATCCATGCCGAACCCGTCACCTTCGGCCTCAAAATGGCCGAAGCCTATGCCGAGTTCAGCCGCTGCAAGGCCCGCCTGATCGCCGCCCGCGCCGAAGTTGCCACCTGCGCCATTTCCGGCGCGGTCGGCACGTTCGCCAATATCGATCCCGCCGTCGAAGAACATGTTGCCGAGAAACTCGGCCTCGCCATCGAGCCGGTCTCCACCCAGGTGATCCCGCGCGATCGCCACGCCATGTTCTTTGCGACGCTGGGCGTTATTGCCAGCTCGATCGAGCGTCTGGCCGTCGAGGTCCGCCACCTTCAGCGCACCGAAGTGCTGGAGGCGGAGGAATATTTCTCGCCCGGCCAGAAGGGCTCGTCGGCGATGCCGCACAAGCGCAATCCTGTGCTGACCGAAAACCTGACCGGCCTCGCCCGCGTCGTCCGCGCCGCTGTCGTCCCCGCGCTGGAAAATGTCGCCCTCTGGCACGAACGCGACATCAGCCATTCGTCGGTCGAGCGCTTCTTCGGCCCCGACGCGACCATCACACTCGACTTCGCGCTCGGTCGCCTGACCGGCGTGATCGACAAGCTGCTCATCTATCCTGAGCGGATGATGAAGAATCTCGACAAGATGGGCGGCCTTGTCCACTCGCAGCGCGTCCTTCTGGCCCTCACCCAGGCGGGCGTCAGCCGCGAGGACAGCTACCGCTATGTCCAGCGCAACGCGATGAAGGTGTGGGAATCGGACGGCCAGCTTTCGCTACTGGAACTGCTCAAGGCCGACACTGACGTCACCGCCGCGCTGCCGGTCGCGGAGATTGAGGACAAGTTCAACCTCGATTATCATTTCAAGCAGGTCGACACGATTTTCCGCCGGGTGTTCGGCGAAGCGTAACTATCCAACATCCGTTCGTTTCGAGCGTGTCGAGAAACGTCTGGCACAGCGCTTGGCGTTTCTCGACTTCGCTCGAAACGAACGGATGGTGTTAAACTCCACCTACTTTCGGCCGCACCCGTGGCGGTGCGTCCGACTGCCGCCGGATCAGCTGATGCTCCATCACCAGATGCGCCGGTTCTGCCTCCATTTTGCTTCGCCGCGCGCGCAGCATCTGCACCAGCACCTCCACCGCCGCGCGCGACATCGCGCTGATCGGCTGGCGAATCGTCGTCAGTTCCGGCCAGATCGTCGTCGCCAGCGACGTGTCGTCAAAGCCGCAAACGGTCAGGTCACCCGGCACGTCCAGCCCGTTCCGATGGGCAATCGCCACGGTCGCCGCTGCCATATCGTCGTTGCTGGCAAAGATCGCGGTCGGCGGCTCTGCCAGCGCCAATATCTGTTCGGCCGCGTCCAGCCCGGACCGATAGGTGAAATAGCCTTGCGCGATATATTCGTCCTGCACGGCAATACCGGCATCGCCCAGCGCCGCGACATAGCCCTCCAGCCGCCGGATGCTGGCGCTCTGGTTGGGGTGGCCCTTGATAAAGCCGATGCGGTTATGGCCCAGCGCGATCAGATGGTGGGTCATCTCATAGGCGGCCTGCCGATCGTCGATCCGCACCGCAGCCAGATTACCGCCTGATCGGCCCGTGGCGACGGCAACGGCAGCGATGTTGGCGGCAGCCAGAGCCTCCGCCATGGCGTCCAGATCGCATAGCGGCGGCGGCAGGACCACCCCGTCGATCCGCCCGCGCAACAGATGATCGATCACCGACTTGACGGCGGTTTCCTCATCCCATTTTTCGACCACCAGATGGACGCCGCTGCGGCTGGCCTGTTCCAGGCTGCCGACCAGAAATTCGCTCAGATAAGAAGCGGACGGATTGCTGTAGAGCAGGCCGATCCGCATTTCCTCGCCACCCGCCAGGCTGCGCGCCGCAGGGCTTGGCGCATAATTGAGCGCCGCAATCGCCGCATCCACTTTGGCGCGCGTCGCCGGACGAACCGCCTGTTCGCCATTGATCACACGCGATACCGTCATCGCCGACACCCCGGCATGGTGCGCCACATCATTGATCGTAGGCGCGTTGCGCTGGCGGCGGGACGCTCTGCTGTCGCTCAAAGGGTCAGGCCTTGTCGTGAGAAGTAGATCATCGTCAGGGTCGTAGCCTGATCTTCCCCCCATCGCGAAGCGTAAAATGATCCCGCTGTGACTACATCTGACCGGGGGCATTGCCGTAGAGTTGCGAGCATCGCAAAATTTCCCTGGCTTCGACGCTTTCAGTTCTTTGCCACCGCTGGCATAGCAGGCGTCAAAGGAGCCTGATTCTTGCCTAAGCCACTCGTCCTGCACCCGGATCGCCTGTTCCCGGCCGAACCGCGCACCCGCGACATCGCCCGCGCGCTCTATGCCAGCGTTAAGGATCTGCCGATCGTCTCGCCCCATGGCCATACCGATCCGCGCTGGTTCGCCTATGACGAGCCGTTCGCCAATCCGGCAGAGTTGCTGATCGTGCCGGATCATTATGTGTTCCGCATGTTGTTCAGCCAGGGCGTCGAGCTGGAAGATCTGGGCGTGCCGACCGTCGATGGCAGTCCGACCGCCAGCGATCCGCGCGCCATCTGGCACATCTTCGCCGCCAATTATCATCTGTTTCGCGGCACGCCCTCGCGCATGTGGCTCGACTGGGTGTTCGCCGAAGCGTTCGGCATCACCGTGCGGCTGGAGGCGGAGACCGCCGACCATTATTACGACATTATCGACGCGGCGCTGAAAACCCCGGCTTTCCGCCCGCGCGCCTTGTTCGATCGCTACAATATCGAAGTCATAGCCACGACCGAAGGTCCGCTCGACCCGCTCGACCATCACCGCGCGATCCGCGCCAGCGATTGGAACGGCAAGGTCGTCACCGCCTATCGCCCCGATCCGGTGCTGGACCCCGACGACCCCAAATTCATCGCCAATGTCCAGCGCTTCTGCGCCATGGCAGGCGAGGATGCCGCCAGCTTCGCCGGCTATCTGCGCGCCCATGAAAAGCGCCGCGCCGACTTCCGCGCGGCTGGCGCGACCTCGACCGACCATGGCCACCCGTCCGCCTTCACCGCCAATCTGCCCCGCGCGGAGATTGAGGCGCTCTATGCCAAAGTCACCAGCGGCCCGGTAAGCGCGGCGGAGGCCGAACTGTTCCGCGGCCATATGCTCACCGAAATGGCGCGCATGTCGATCGCCGACGGCATGGTGATGCAGCTGCATCCCGGCGTCCACCGCAACCATAATGCCGCCGTGCTGGCACGCTTCGGCAAGGATAAGGGTGCCGACATCCCGACCGCCGGGGAATTTGTGAAGGCATTGAAGCCCTTGCTCGACCTCTACGGCACCGACCCGCGCCTGACGCTGATCCTCTTCACCCTGGACGAGGATGTCTATTCGCGCGAACTCGCGCCGCTGGCGGGCCATTATCCCGCGCTCAAGCTTGGCCCGCCCTGGTGGTTCCATGACAGCCCGGAAGGGATGCGCCGCTTCCGCGAGCGTGCGACCGAGACGGGCGGCTTCTACAATACGGTCGGCTTCAACGACGACACCCGCGCCTTCCTGTCGATCCCCGCGCGCCATGACGTCGCCCGCCGCATGGATTGCGGCTGGCTGGCGCAGCTGGTCGTCGAACATCGCATGGAAGAGGATGAAGCGTTCGAAGTCGCCCGCGCGCTCGCCTATGACCTCGTCAAGCAGGCCTACAAGCTGTGAGCCGCCTGTCGAGCCAGACGCTCGCCAGTCTGCCCGCCGACGTCATCCGCCCCGGCTATGACCGCGCGCAGGTGAAGGCCGGCGTCGTCCATCTGGGCATCGGCGCGTTCCACCGCGCGCATCAGGCGGTGGTGTTCGATAATGCCCTGAACGCAGGCGATCTGCGCTGGGGCATCACCGCCGCATCGCTCCGCTCCCCGTCGGTGCGTGACCAGATGGTGCCGCAGGATGGCCTCTACACCATGCTGGTGCGCGATGGCGGGTCGGAGCAGGCGCGCATCATCGGTGCGGTGCAGGACGTCATCGTCGCCCCGCAAGACCCGCAGGCGCTCATCGCCGCGCTGGCCTCGCCTGACACCCATATCGTCACGCTCACCATCACCGAGAAGGGCTATAAGCTCGACCCGGCGACCGGCGCGCTGATCGAGGATGATGCGCAACTCGCCGCCGATCTCGTCTCGCTCGACGCCCCCCAAACCGCGCCCGGCTATCTCGTCGCGGCCTTGGCACAGCGCAAGGCGGCGGGACTTGCCCCCTTCACCGCGATCAGCTGCGACAATCTCCCCCACAATGGCACCCGCCTGCGCAACGCCGTACTGGCGCTAGCCCGCCGCCATGACGCCATGCTGGCCGACTGGATCGCGGCGGAAGGCGCTTTTCCCGAAACGATGGTGGACCGCATCGTTCCCGCGACCACGCCGGACGATATCGCCGCCCTGACCGCCCGTCTGGGTGTCGAGGATCAGGCGATGGTCAAGACCGAACCGTTCATCCAGTGGGTGATCGAGGATAAATTCTGCGGCCCGCGCCCGAATTTCGGCGCAGGGGTTCAGATCACCGCCGCCGTCGCGCCATGGGAGGAAGCCAAGCTCCGCCTGCTCAACGGCGCGCATAGCGGCATCGCCTATCTGGGTGGTCTCGCGGCGATCGACCATGTCCATGACGTCCTCGCTTTGCCAGAAGCGCGTATCTTCGTCGAAGCGCTGTGGGACGAAGCGGAAACCACCCTGTCGCCCCCGGCGGAACTGGACGTCGCCGCCTATCGCCGCGAGTTGATGGCCCGTTTCGACAATCCCACGCTGCGCCACCGCACCCGCCAGATCGCGATGGACGGATCGCAGAAACTGCCTCAGCGCCTCCTCGCCACCATCGCCGCGCGACTAGCGGCGGGGCAGGGGATCGATGCCCTTGCGCTAGCCGTCGCCGCATGGGTCCGCTGGCAGGCGGGACAGGATGATCTGGGCCAGCCCCATATCGTGGACGATCCGCTGGCGACGCCCATCGTCGCAGCCCTCGGCGCGGCAAGCACGACGCAGGATCGGGTCGCAGCCATCCTCGCCTTCGACGCGGTGGTTCCACCAGCTCTGGGCGCGAACCCGCACTTCCGCGACGCGCTGATCCGCTGGCTGACCATTCTGGAAACAGACGGCGCCCGCGCAGCGCTGGCCACCTTCCGGCCCGCCTAACGCCAGCTATTTCCGCCTGCCGCCTGCCTCCAACACCGTTTCCATCGCCACGAAGGTCGATGTGCTGGCGACATGCGGCAGGCTGGAAATCTTCTCGCCCAGCACGGTGCGATAGCGCCTGATGTCCGCCGTCCGCACCTTGAGCAGATAGTCGAAACTGCTGGCGATCATATGACATTCCTCGACTTCGGGGATGCGCCGCACAGCGTCGTTAAACTCGGCCAGCACGCTTTCGCGCGTGTCGGACAGCTTGACCTCGGCAAAGGCCACATGGTCCATCCCCAGCTTGGCCGGATCGACCATCGCCCGGAATCCCCGGATCACCCCGCTCTCCTGCAACCGTCGCAGCCGCATCTGGCAGGGCGTCTTGGACAGCCCGACTGCCCCCGCCAGATCGGTAACGGTCATCCGCCCATCCTCCACCAAAGCGGCGACGATCTTGCGATCGAAATCATCCAGATCGACTGTTTGGGTCAATTTATTCATCCACATGACCTAACATAGTTGGATTAAAAGTCATATCGCGCATGAATCACGTTTGGAAAAGTCGGATCGACTTGCGCAAATGGGATATTCTGCGCGCCATGACCGCTCAGCTCCCCTTCGCCGCCTTCGCCCCCGCCATCCGCGCGCAATCCCCCCTGCGCCAGGCGATCACTGCTGCCTATCGCCGGGACGAGGCGGAGGCGCTTGCGCCCCTGATCGAAGCTGCGACCCTTCCCGACGCGACCCGCGCCGCCGCCCGCGACACCGCCCGCACCCTCGTCACTGCCCTTCGTGCCAATCATAAGGGCAGCGGCGTCGAAGGGCTGGTGCAGGAATATGCGCTCTCCAGTCAGGAGGGCGTCGCGCTGATGTGCCTCGCCGAAGCCCTGCTGCGTATCCCTGACGCGGCCACCCGCGACGCGCTGATCCGCGACAAGATCGCCGACGGCGACTGGGGGTCGCATCTGGGGACCGACAAGTCGCTGTTCGTCAATGCCGCCACATGGGGTTTGGTCGTCACGGGCAAGCTGGTCGGCAGCGTGGACGATCGCGGCCTTGGCGCAGCGCTGGCCCGCCTCGTCGCCCGCGCGGGCGAACCGGTCATCCGGCGCGGCGTGGACCTTGCCATGCGGATGATGGGCGAACAGTTCGTCACCGGTGAAACCATCAAGGAAGCCTTGAAACGCGCAAAAGTCATGGAGGCCAAGGGGTTCGCCTATAGCTATGACATGCTGGGCGAAGCAGCGACCACCGCCGCCGACGCCGCGCGCTATTATGCCGATTATGAACAGGCGATCCACGCCATTGGCAAGGCATCGGCGGGACGCGGCATCTATGCCGGTCCCGGCATTTCGATCAAATTGTCGGCACTCCATCCCCGCTACGCCCGCGCGCAGGCCGACCGGGTCATGGCCGAACTCTTGCCCCGCGTGCAGCAACTGGCGGCCCTCGCCAAGCGCTATAATATCGGCTTCAACATCGACGCGGAGGAGGCTGACCGGCTCGAACTCTCGCTCGACCTGCTCGAAAGCCTCGCGCTCCATCCGGGGCTAATGGACTGGAACGGCCTCGGCTTTGTCGTGCAGGGCTATGGCAAGCGCTGCCCCTTCGTCATCGACTGGATCGTCGATCTCGCCCGCCGCGCCGACCGGCGGATCATGGTGCGTCTGGTCAAGGGCGCCTATTGGGACGCGGAAATCAAGCGCGCGCAGGTCGATGGCCTGGCCGACTTCCCGGTCTATACCCGCAAGCTGCACACCGACATCGCCTATATCGCCTGCGCTCGCAAACTGCTTGCCGCGCCGGACGCGGTGTTCCCGCAATTTGCGACCCATAATGCGCAGACGCTGGCGACCATCTACCAGATGGCCGGCCCGGATTTCAGCATCGGCTCCTATGAATTTCAGTGCCTCCACGGCATGGGCGAACCGCTTTACGAACAGGTGGTGGGCGCGGGCAAACTCAACCGCCCCTGCCGCATCTACGCGCCGGTCGGCACGCATGAGACACTGCTCGCCTATCTTGTCCGACGCCTGCTGGAAAATGGCGCGAACAGCAGTTTCGTCAACCGCATCGCGGACCCCGCCGTGTCGGTGGAGGAGATGATCGCCGACCCGGTGGACATGGTCCAGGCCATGCCGCACCCCGGCGCGCATCATGATCTGATCGCGCTTCCCGCGAACCTCTACCCCGACCGTCGCAACGCCGCTGGCCTCGACCTGAGCGACGAAACGACGCTGGCCAGCCTGACCCAGGCGCTCCGGCACAGCGCCACGCTCGACTGGACCGCCGCGCCAGCAGGCGGGGCAGGGGAGGCGCGCCCCGTCCGCAACCCCGCCGACCATCGCGATTGTATCGGCACCGTCATCGACGCCACGCCGCAAGAAGCCCAGGCCGCGGCTGTCCGTGCTGCCGCTTGCGTCTGGTCCAAAACCCCCGTCGCCGATCGCGCCGCTGCGCTGGATCGCGCGGCTGACGCGATGCAGGAGCGTATGCCCATCCTGCTTGGCCTCATCGTCCGTGAAGCGGGCAAGTCCATCCCCAACGCCATCGCCGAAGTGCGCGAGGCGATCGATTTCCTGCGCTATTACGCGCAGCAGGCCCGCACCCGCTTCGGCCCGCAGCAACAGCCGCTGGGCGTCGTCACCTGCATCAGCCCGTGGAACTTCCCGCTCGCCATCTTTACCGGGCAGGTCGCCGCTGCGCTGGTCGCGGGCAATGCCGTCCTCGCCAAACCTGCCGAGGAAACGCCCCTGATCGCCGCCGAAGCCGTCCGCCTGCTCCACGCAGCGGGCGTCCCGATCGATGCGCTCCATCTGGTGCCCGGCGATGGCCGCATCGGCGCAGCGCTCGTCGCCGCGCCGCAGACCGCCGCCGTCATGTTCACCGGCTCAACGCAAGTCGCCCGGCTGATCCAGCGCCAGCTAGCCACCCGCCTGTCGCCCACCGGACAGCCCATTCCCCTGATCGCCGAAACCGGCGGCCAGAATGCGATGATCGTGGACAGCAGCGCGCTGGCCGAACAGGTCGTTGCCGACGTCATCGCCTCTGCCTTCGACAGCGCGGGCCAGCGCTGCTCGGCGCTGCGTGTGTTGTGCCTGCAAGACGAAGTCGCCGACCGCACCCTGACCATGCTCAAGGGCGCATTGGCCGAACTGCGCATCGGCCGCACCGATGCGCTGAAAGTGGACATCGGCCCGGTCATCACCGCCGAAGCCCGCGATGGCATCACGTCCCATATCGACGCCATGCGCGCGCTGGGTCGCAAGGTGGAGCAACAGCCGCTCCCGCCCGAAACGAAGCATGGCACCTTCGTCGCACCGACCATCATCGAGATTGACAGCCTGACAGACCTCGACCGCGAGATTTTCGGCCCGGTCCTCCATGTCCTGCGGTTCAAACGGGACGGGCTGGACGCGCTGGTCGATGCGATCAACGCCACCGGCTACGGCCTGACCTTCGGCCTGCACACCCGCCTCGACGAAACCATCGCGCGGGTCACATCGCGGGTGAAGGTCGGCAATATCTATGTGAACCGCAACGTCATCGGCGCGATCGTCGGGGTCCAGCCTTTTGGCGGCTGCGGCCTGTCCGGCACTGGTCCCAAGGCTGGCGGCCCGCTCTATGTCGGCCGCCTCGTCACCACCCCGCCGGTCAGCGCGGCGGGGGTCACACCGCTCATCTCCCCGCTCCACAGCTTTGCCGACTGGCTCGACGCGCAGGGGGAGGGGGACGCCGCCGCCCACGCCCGCCGCATTGGCGACATGTCCGCCTTGGGGCTTGAGTTGACGCTGCCCGGCCCGGTGGGGGAGCGCAATCTCTATACGCTACACCCGCGCGGCACGATGCTGCTGCGCCCTGCGACCCGCGCGGGCCTGTTCCGCCAGATGGCCGCGATCCTCGCGACCGGCAATGACGCGCTGGTGCAGGGGATGGCGCTGCCCCCCGGTCTGCCGACGGACGTCGCTGCCCGCTTCGCCATTCCCGCCAACACGCCCATAGCCGCTGTGCTGGTCGACGGTGAGCCGGACATAGTCTCGGCCATGGTACAGGACGTCGCCAACTGGCCGGGCCGCATCGTCCCGGTCCATGCGCCGGGGCTGGACGGCTATTGCCTCGACTGGCTGATGGAGGAGGTCTCCACGTCCATCAACACCACCGCTGCGGGGGGCAATGCCAGCCTGATGATGATCGGCTGAGCGGTCGTTTCACTATGTCCGGCTCACTGTCTCACTCGTCGATATTGCGCCGGAATGTTTCGGGCAGGAACAGCAACCCGACCCCCACCGTCGCCGCCGCGATCAGCACCGGATACCAGAGGCCGTAATAGATATTCCCGGTCGCTGCGACCATCGCAAAGGCTGTCGTCGGCAGGAAGCCGCCGAACCAGCCATTGCCGATATGGTAGGGCAGCGACATCGACGTGTAGCGGATACGGCTGGGGAACAGCTCGACCAGCATCGCGGCGATCGGGCCATAGACCATCGTCACCAGCATCGCGAGCGCCCACAGGATCGCGACCACCGCGACCTTGTCGATCTGACCGCTGTCCGCCTTGGCGGGATAGCCAGCCTGCGCCAGACCGCCTTTCAGCGCATCCTGAAAGCCCGCAATCGCCGCCTTTTTGTCAGGACCAGCCAGCGTGGCCGCATCGGGCGCGGCAAAGCTGGCGCTGCCGACCTTGACCACAGCCGGACTGCCCGCTGCCGCCTCGACATTGGCGTAGCTCACCCCGGTCTTGGCCATATAGGCTTTGGCGACGTCGCAGCTTGTCCGGTCAAACTGGTTCTTGCCGACCGGATCGAACTGGAATGAACACTCCTCCCTATGGGCGACGATCGTGACCGGCGCCGCCGCCTGCGCCGCCGCCAGCGCCGGATTGGCGGCGCTCGTCAGCGCGCCGAACAGCGGGAAGTAGCTGATCGCCGCCAATGCGCAGCCGCCGAGGATGATCGGCTTGCGCCCGATCTTGTCGCTAAGCCAGCCAAAGAACACGAAGAAAGGCGTCGCCAGCGCCAGCGCGATCGCGATCAGGATATTGGCCGTCGCCCCATCCACCCGCAGCGTCTTTTCCAGAAAGAAGAGCGCATAGAATTGCCCGGCATACCAGACCACCGCCTGCCCCATCACTGCGCCCAGCAGCGCGATGATGACCCAGCGCAGATTGCCCCATTGGCCGAACGCCTCGGTCAGCGGTGCCTTCGACACCGTGCCCTCATCCTTCATCTTCTGAAAGACCGGGCTTTCATTCAGCTGCAATCGTATCCACATCGACACGCCCAGCAGCAGGATGGAAATCAGGAACGGCAGTCGCCAGCCCCAGGCGGCAAAGGCGTCCTCACCCAGTGCGAAGCGAAAGCCGATCACCACCAGCAGCGCGGCAAACAGGCCGAAGGTCGCGGTCGTCTGGATCCAGCTGGTATAGAGGCCGCGCTTCCCCTCCGGCGCATGTTCGGCCACATAGGTCGCCGCCCCGCCATATTCGCCGCCCAGCGCCAGCCCCTGCGCCAGCCGCATGATCAGCAGGATGATCGGCGCGGCGACGCCGATGCTGGCATAGCTGGGCAACAGCCCGACCGCGAAGGTCGACAGGCCCATGATCCCCATCGTCACCAGAAATGTATTCTTGCGCCCGACCATGTCGCCGATCCGCCCGAACACGATCGCCCCGAATGGCCTCACCGCAAAGCCCGCCGCAAAGGCCGCGAGCGCAAATATGAACCCGGTCGTCTCGTTCACGCCGGAGAAGAATTGCGCCGAAATATAGGTGGCCAGCAGCCCGTAGAGATAGAAATCATACCATTCGAATACCGTCCCCAGCGAGGAGGCGGCGATGACCAGCTTCTCATTCTGGGTCGCGCCATGATGTTTGGGCAGGCCGTCCTCTATGCCGGTCGCCATGACCCATTCTCCCCTGAACTCGCTATCGGTTCAGCATGGCGACAGTCGGGGCGCAAATCCAGTCGCTTGATGCCCCTGTCAGGCGAGTTTCAGGATCATCTTCCCGTCATTGCTGCCATCGAACAATCGCATGAAGGCGGGATAGGCGCGGTCGATCCCCTCCTCGATATGCTCGTCGAAGCGCAGCTTGCCCTGTGCAATCAGCGCCGCGATGGCGCGGCTGCCTTCGGGGAAGCGATCGACAAATTCCATGAGCAGATAGCCGCGCATCGTCGCGCTCTTGACGATCAACTGCCAGATATTGCGCGCGCCCTGCGGCTCACCATTATATTCGGCGATCAGCCCGCACAGGATGATCTGCGCTCGCGTGTTGATATGCAGCAGCGTCGCGTCGAGGCAGGTGCCGCCGACATTCTCATAGACATGGTCGATCCCCTGCGGGCAGGCCTCCCCAATGTCCGCCGCCAGCGCCGCGACATCCTTGCCGCGATAGTCGATCGCTGCGTCAAAGCCATAATGGTCGATCAGCCGGGCGCATTTCGCCGCGCCCCCGGCGATGCCAACCACCCGCGCGCCCTGCAATTTCGCCAGCTGCCCGACCATGGAGCCAACCGCGCCCGCCGCGCCGCTGACCAGCACGGTCTGGCCCGCCTTGGGCTTCATAATCTCGCTGACCCCGAACCAGGCCGTCAGCCCGACCGCGCCCATGGAGGACAGGTAACTCGTCACCGACGGGGCCAGCGACACGTCGATCGGATGCATGAAATCGTCCGGCGTCACGACGCTATATTGCTCGATCCGGTTCAGCCCCATCACCCAGTCGCTGGGCTGGAACCGATCGACATTGCTCGCCTCGACCGTGCCGATCGTCGATGCCCGCACCGCGTCCCCCAGCGCGACCGGCGGCAAATAGCTTGGCGCATCGTCCAGCCAGCCGCGAATGGCCGGGTCGAGCGAGGCATAATGGTTGCGGATGACGATCTGGCCGGGGCCGGGCGCGGGCAGGGGGCTATCCTCCAGCCGGAAATCGCTCTCTTTGGGCAGCCCGTCCGGTCGCGCCGCCAGAATGAATCGGCGGTTCATGGTGGCACTCATTGGCCCGGTCCTTTCCAAAGATCATGGACGGGATCGTCCGCCCCCTGCGTGCCGCGCAACGGATAGGGGGCGCGCAGCACATCGTCCGGCCCGCCCGACGGCTGGTGGATCGCCCAGTCGCTGACATAGCGGCGCGCGCTAAATTTCCACACGCCGTTCCGCCGCGCAAAGCGATCGAGATAGCGCCCGCCCGACAGCATCTGCACCGACCGGTCGGCTTTTTGGCGCGGCGTCGCCACCCCGAACACATAGGATTCGCCGACAGCCTCGTCGCTATTGACCCGGAACCACTGGTTGGTCGTCATATGCGATGTCTGGTGAAAGGCGGACTGGACGATGGCGCAAATCTCCACGGCAAAATCCGCCCCGCTGCCATTGAACACGCCGCTTTCCACGACGCTGTCCTCATGAAAGATCGACCGGAGCAGGGCGACATCCGCGCGATCCACGCCCCGGCAATAGGCCATGGTCAGTTCGGCCAACTGCTGCTTGGCGATCAGGACCGCAACAGCGTCCGCCTCAGTCATGGATGTCGCACAGGTCGTTTAGCCGCTCATGGAACATCTGCACCCGCTTTTCCTGCCCCGCCAGCATACCGCCAGTATAGCCGCGCGAATGCAGTCCCTGCTGCTGGCCGATCGCCACGCTCATATCCTGATCAGCAACATCGCCCAGGGTTTTGGTCCCGAACACCACGGTCTCGCGCTCGACCTGCTCGAACGGCGTTGGTCCCATCGGCCCGAACACGACATCGCTGCCGGGGATTTCATGCGCCATGAACCAATGGTCGAAAATGCAGCGCTCCGGGTCGGTCGGGTGCGGCTCCGACCGCAGCAGCTGGAACCCGTCCGGCCACATGGTCAGGGTGATGTTGGGAAACAGCGTGTAATGATGATAGTCGATAATCTCGCTGTCGCCCATTGCGGCATAATGGGCATAGCCCTTGGCCGCGCCCAGCTTGCGCTTCTGCGCCAATATCGCCTCGCGGGCCAAGCTGGCGCGGCCTTCGAAATCCTTGGGGTCCAGCTCCCAATAGTCCAGCGCCTGCGCCAGCGGCATTTCCAATATGTCAGCAGTCGGATAGCGGCCCGATGGCTTCAAGCCCCGCATCACCATGCAATTATGGCCTTCAGGGTTCATCTCGAAGATGGTGCCGTCCAGCGCATCGTCGATCGACCCGGCAATTTGCGGGTGGAGCGTGGGCAGATGATAGCTTTCGTTGAAATTGTCGCGAATGATCTTCCAGTTGCATGGCACATCGGACTTGAGCGCCATTACCCGCGTCATCTTGTCCATCTGCCACTGTTCCAGCTGCACGCCCGCCGCGCCCAGCCATTCGCTTAAAGGAGCCGCGTCGCGATCCATGGTGAACCACACGAACCCGCCCCACACCGTGCAGGGAATTTCCTCCAGCTTTACCTTGCCGCAGGGCGAACCGCCCGGAAAATCATCCGGGTCCTGCACATGGGCCAGCGTGCCGTCGGGCGCATATTTCCAGCCATGATAGCCGCAGGTCAGCAGCGGCGCGCCGCCCACCTCGGTCCAGGCCAGCCGATAGCCGCGATGCTTGCAGGCATTGTAAAAGGCTTTGACCGACCCATCCTCCTGACAGAGCATGACGATCGATTCCCGCCCGATCGCATGGGTCAGGAAATCGCCCGCTTCCTCCAGATCGGCCGCCATGCCGCCAATATGCCAGGTCCTGGTCCAGACATGCTGCCATTCCGCGTCCGCCCAGCGCTGCGCATAATAGCGCTCACCGGTAATGCGGTCGCCGCGGACGGGCGGATCATAGTCCGCGATACTGCGACCCAGAAAGGATTCCACCGTCATGACACGCCTCTCGTTTATTATTTGAACGATCGACTAAATATATCGGCGCGGCTTGTCGCCTGTCAATTCGTCGGGCATAGGTCTGAAATGGGCGGAAATACGTTAAAACTAGCGGAAACGTCAGGTGCTGAGACAGGTGCCAAAGCCTCGCCAAAGCCCGACCGTCGCCGTGCGCCGGAGACCGCAGCCCGCATCCTCGACGCCGCCGAGTCGCTCTTTTCGCAGCGCGGTTTCTACGGCGTCTCGCTGCGCGACATCGCCACCGAGGCGGGGGTTCAGGTCGCGCTGACCCATTATCATTTCGGGTCGAAGGATGACCTTTTCCGCGCCGTGATCGACCGCCGGGCGGGCGAACATGCCGACGGCATGACCCAGGCGCTGGCGCAGGCAGTGACGCTGGATGGCAGCCGCACCGACCGCCGCCGCGCCATCATCCGGGCCTTCATCACCCCGATCGTCGATCGATCGATGCGCGGCGGGCCGGGCTGGAAAAATTATATCCGGCTGATGGCCCTTGTCGCCAACCTGCCGCAGGGGGAGGCGTTTGTTTCCCCCTTCCGCCAGCATTTCGACGATCTGATCGCCGCCTATGTCCACGCCCTTCACGCGCTCCACCCGGAAATGAACGAAGGCGACGTCCATTGGTGCTTCTTCTTTTTTCAGGCGATGACCACGCATATATTGGTCGAAAGCGGGATGCTCGACCGGCAATCGGGCGGGCGTTTCAGCTCCAGCGATCTGGACGCCATGGTCGACCGGCTGGTCGATTTCGTCGCGGCGGGCTTCACCGGGTTGGGTGCGGATGCCTAGCACAAAGCCGAGTTGGCCCCCGGCGTTAATCCCTTCATCCAGGCAACAAAGAAGCTGCGTTGAGGGAGGATGATATGGCGCGTCTGCAAGGCAAGACGGCATTGGTGGTCGGCGCGGCTGGCAAGGACAATATGGGCCAGACCATCGCCCGCCGCTTCGCTGCCGAAGGCGCGCGCGTCGCCCTTGCCGGGCGCAGGATCGACGCCATGCAGTCTCTGGCTGACGAGATTGGCGGCGTCGCCATCCCCGGCGACATGACCGATCGCGCCAGCATCTTCGCCATGGTCGATGCCGCCGAACAGGCGCTGGGTGGCATCGACATTGCCGTCAACGCCACCGGCTGGGGGCTGCTCAAACCTTTCCTCGAAACGACGCAGGACGAACTGGACGCCATGTATGCGCTGCAACTGCGCGGGCCGTTCCAGCTGGCGCAGGCGCTGATTCCGGCGATGGAGCGGCGCGGCGGCGGATCGATCATCCAGATCAGCTCCGCGACCGCGACGATCATGTTCCATGACCATGCCGCCTATATGGCGACCAAGGCCGGGACAGATCATATGATCCGCACCGTCGCCAATGAATTTGGCCATCTGGGCATCCGCGCCAACAGCGTGTCGCCCGGCCTCACCGAAACCCCGATGACAGCCGATGCCGCCGCCGTGCCCGGCCTGATGGAGGCGTTCAAAAAAGGCTATCCACTGGGGCGCTACGGCACGTCGGCAGATATCGCGGCCAGCTGCGTATTCCTGGCCAGTGACGAATGTTTCATGACCGGCCAGAATCTCCAGGTGAGCGGTGGCCTGACCCTGCGCGCCAATCCGAGCAAGGCGGACATAGAGGCATCGGTCGCCGCCGCCATGGCCGCGGGGTGAGGCGCAACCCGATCGCCATGGCGTCGGGCATCATGCCCGAAGCAAGCCCGCTGCAACTGGTCGAGGCAGCGGCGCGGGCGGGCTTCGACTATGGCGGCATGTGGTATGATGCGGCGACCTGGTCCCCGGCAACGACGCGCGCGGTGCGCGCCGCGTTGCGGGACAGCGGGCTGCCGCTGATCGACATGGAAGTGGTGTGGATCAAGCCCGGTCCGCCTGATCCCGATCATGATCGACTGGTCGATGTCGCGCTGGAACTGGGCGCGCGCAATGTCCTGTGCGTCAGCAGCGATCCCGATGCCGGCGCGACGGCTGCAAAACTGGCCGCCTTGGCCGAGCAGGCGGGCGATGGCCTGCGCATCAATCTGGAATTCGGCCTGTTCACGCAGGTCAAAACCATCGCGCAGGCCAGCGCCATCCTGCGCCGGATAAGTCATCCCGCCATGGCGCTGCTGATTGATGCGCTGCACTGGCGACGGTCGGGTGGCACGTTGGCGGATATTGCCGCCGTGCCGCCGAGCTGGCTTAGCTATGTCCAGCTCTGTGACGCCCCCGATCCCGGCGCGGACCCGAACGATCCCGCCGCGATCCTGACCGAAGCGATCGACGGTCGCATGGCAATGGGGCAGGGCGGTCTGCCGCTATCGGCGCTCTGTGAAGCGTTGCCGCCGGGCATTCCGATCGCGATAGAAGAACGATCGAAGGCGTTGCGCGACGCCTATCCCGATCTTGACGCCCGTGCCGCCCGGATGCTGGCGACGACCCGTCAGTGGATCGCCGCACAAAGCTGATGCCGCGCGTCAGTGGCGCACCATCGTGACGACACCATTGGCGGCATAGGCGGCGGTCGCTTCGACCTTGGCGGTTTGCGGGTCTTTGCCGTCCAGGATCGCGGCGATCTGGCGCGGGCTGGGGACGCGGTCATAGATGCCATAGAGGTCGGTCTGCCCGACCATATGGATCGACAGCTTGTAACCCTTGCCGTGGGCGGCCGGATCAAACGCCAGCACCGTGCCGCTGTCATCCACCGGCACGATGATCGCGCCGTCGCTGCGCCCGGCCTGCTGGAGCATGTCATAGCTGCCATCGGCGGTGGCCACCGTGCCGCGCACGCACAGCGCGTCCTTGCCCTCACGCGGGATGCGCACATCCTGCGGAGCGGCGGTCGCAGCGTCGTCCTTCGTCAGGCGCGCATCATGGGTGTCGGCTGCGGGACAGCTGTCGAACCTGGCAGGCCCGGTCGTGTGAAGCGATGCCGGATCATCCACTGCCAGCCCCGCCAGCATCCCGTCCAGCCCCGCCAGCACCTCGGCCCGGCGTTCGGTTGGCCCGGTGACCCGGATCTTGACGATCCAGCGCCCGGCATGGACGAAGCCCGCCGCCGTGGTCAGCGCGCCATCGGCGGCATCGTCATAGACGGCGCGGATCGCGCTGTCGGCCTTGCCCGCCACCGGCGCGCTGGCATAGGCGGTGCGCCGTGTGCGCGATCCGAACCGTTCCATGATCGCCTTGTCGGTCATATAGGCGGCCAGCGATGCGTCGGCATAGGTTGGCAGATAGACGTAGAGCGTCGCTTGGATCGTGCCATCGTCCGAGAGATATTGCGCATAATTATCCACCGCGCGCCCGCCATTGGAAGCCTCGCCGCTCTTGGTCAGCGACAGGCTGGCGATCGTCTGTGGCAAGCTGATCCCTGCCGTGGTGGCGCGGATCGCGGTCTCGGTAGGCGTCCAGGCCTCAGCGTCGTCCGCAGCATAGGCGCACATAGGTGCGGCTAGGGACAGGATCGCAGAAACCAGGAATAACGCGCGCTTCGGCATGGCATCCCTCTCCAGAACAGACCATCTTGGCGCGGCCTTGAACTATGACAGTGACGCTACAGACAAAGCGCGTGCGCGCAAGAGCCTAATTCAGGCGACTGGCGGGATTTGCGCCGGATAGTGCGGCAGGTCGGGATCATGATGCGCCCAGGCGGGGGCTGCATCGGTCCAGATCACCGCCTGCGGCCCGATCAGGCCCGGATCATCCAGCGCACCGGCCCGGATGATCGTCTGGTGCGGGCGCGATTCGGCCATGCTGAAAATCGGCGTGCCACATTGCGGGCAAAAGCCGCGCCGCATCGCATTGCCGCTGTCGGCGATGCTGGCGTGCCAGCGGACCTCGCCCGTTGTCGTGACGGCATCGGTCGGAAACACGACATTCACCGTCCCCGATCCTGCGCCCAGATATTGGCACAGGCGACACCAGCATTGGCGCGCGGTGATCGGTTCCGCGTCGATCGTGATGCGGACGGCCCCGCACAGACATCCGCCCTCATGCGCCATCGTCAGCGCCCCTGCCGCCGCGCCATGAAGGCCAGCCGCTCGAACATCATCACATCCTGCTCATTCTTGAGCAGCGCGCCATGCAGCGGCGGGATTGCCTTGGTCGGATCGCTGTTCTGAAGGACGTCGAGCGGCATATCTTCATTGAGCAGCAGCTTGAGCCAGTCGAGCAACTCGCTGGTCGAGGGCTTTTTCTTGAGGCCCGGCACGTCGCGAATCTCGTAGAAAATATCCATCGCCTTGCTGACGAGTATCTTCTGGATGCCAGGGAAATGGACGTCGACAATCGCCTGCATCGTCTCGCGATCGGGGAATTTGATATAGTGGAAGAAGCAGCGGCGCAGGAAGGCGTCGGGCAATTCCTTCTCATTGTTCGACGTGATGATGACGATGGGGCGGTCCTTCGCCGCGATCGTCTCGCCCGTCTCGTAAACATGGAACGCCATGCGATCGAGTTCCTGCAACAGGTCGTTGGGAAATTCGATGTCGGCCTTGTCGATCTCGTCGATCAGCAGCACGGGCAAAGTGGGGCAGGTGAACGCCTCCCACAGCTTGCCCTTGCGGATATAGTTGGAAATGTCGTGGACGCGCTCGTCGCCCAACTGGCCGTCGCGCAGGCGGGCGACGGCGTCATACTCATACAGACCCTGATGCGCCTTGGTCGTGGACTTGACGTTCCATTCGATCAGCGGCGCGCCGAGCGCCGTCGCAATCTCCTGCGCCAGCACGGTCTTGCCCGTCCCCGGTTCCCCCTTCACCACCAGCGGGCGGCGCAGCAGCACCGCGGCATTGACCGCGACCTTCAGGTCGTCGGTGGCGACATAATCCTGGGTGCCTTCAAAACGCATATTTCTGGTCCGCCTTGCTGTCCTGCTTTCGGACTAGGCAAAGCGGGGCAGGGACGCAAGCCGCGTCGGCGTTATCGGTGAGGGGTCAGAGCTGACGCGCACGCACGTCGGCGCGGGCGGCGAGCAGATCCCACAGGCCGCGATGCTGGTTCAGCAACTGGCGCGCGCCAAACTGGATTGCCCGGTCCACCACATCATCGCCGCCGATCGCACGCGCGACCTCCAGCGTGGCGGTACGGTCGGGCAGGGTGCAGCGATGCGGCTCCAGCCCCGCGCGGATCGCCGCCATGTCCAGAATATGGCGCACCGCGCGCCAGTCCAGCACCAGCGCCATCGCTGCGCCCATGGCGCAGCCGCGCCGGTCGGACTGGGCGAGCATGTCGAGCGCATGGCGTTGCTGCCCGACGGTGGTTTCGCAATCGGCCTGGCCCGCCGTGCTGGGGGCAGGGCCGACGGCAACGGAAACCTGGGTCAGATAGGCGCGTTCGGTGGCAAAGGAATCGGCCGCCTCGATCAGCCAGGCACGGGCGGCATTGTCGGCCGATCGGGTGGCTGCATGATCGATCACACCGGGATGGCGGCCATGAAGCAGGCAAAGATAATAGGCACCATCGGCAAGGTCGCCCAGCGACAGCAGCGAATCGCGCGCCACGCTGGCACCCGCCCGATTGGCATAGGCATGGGCCGCCGTGCCATCGGCAGCGACCAGCGCCTCCAATATCCGCGATATGTCGCCAAATTGATAGCGTGGTGCCGCTTCGCTCATATGCCATTTCCTATCAACCCCGGTCCGCCAGCGGGGATTTGACGGTCAAGCTAGGGCAACGGGGTAAAGGAGCGGTTTACGGACGAGAAAAAAGGGCGGCCTGTGCAGACCGCCCTTTGATAATCACCGATAAGCCGCAGCTTACTGGTCGAGGAAACTGCGCATCTTGCGGCTGCGGCTTGGGTGCTTGAGCTTGCGCAGCGCCTTGGCCTCGATCTGGCGGATGCGTTCGCGGGTCACGCTGAACTGCTGGCCCACTTCCTCCAGCGTATGGTCGGTATTCATGCCGATGCCAAAGCGCATCCGCAGCACGCGCTCCTCGCGCGGCGTCAGTGACGCCAGCACGCGGGTGACGGTTTCCTTCAGGTTCGCCTGAATCGCGGCGTCCACCGGGATGATCGCATTCTTGTCCTCGATGAAGTCGCCCAGATGGCTGTCCTCCTCGTCGCCGATCGGCGTTTCGAGGGAGATCGGCTCCTTGGCGATCTTCATCACCTTGCGCACCTTCTCCAGCGGCA
Source organism: Sphingobium sp. (assembly GCA_023266575.1). Taxonomy (GTDB): domain Bacteria; phylum Pseudomonadota; class Alphaproteobacteria; order Sphingomonadales; family Sphingomonadaceae; genus Sphingobium. The sequence goes on along the minus strand of JAHFPV010000014.1, from coordinate 64,378 downwards.
TGGAGAGGCGCTCGGCCATCTCCTCCGGGGTCGGTTCGCGGCCCTGCTCGTGCAGGAACTGGCGGCTGGTGCGCACCAGCTTGTTGATCGTCTCGATCATATGGACCGGAATACGGATGGTCCGCGCCTGATCGGCGATCGACCGGGTAATAGCCTGCCGGATCCACCAGGTCGCATAGGTGCTGAACTTGTAGCCGCGGCGATATTCGAACTTATCGACCGCCTTCATCAGGCCGATATTGCCTTCCTGAATAAGATCAAGGAATTGCAGGCCACGGTTCGTATATTTTTTAGCGATGGAGATGACCAGGCGCAGGTTCGCCTCGACCATTTCCTTCTTGGCGATCCGTGCCTCGCGCTCGCCCTTCTGCACCATGTTGACGATGCGGCGGAATTCGCTGAGCGACATGCCGGTCGCCTGCGCGATTTCGCTGACTTCAGTGCGGATGCGCTCCACCGCGCGCCCTTCGGCAGCGACGAAGGCGGTCCATTTCTTGTCGAGGCCCGCGACCCGGTCCATCCAGCCATCGTCCAGCTCATGGTTCACATAGCGGTCGAGGAAATCCTTGCGCGGCACCTTGTGCCGTTCGGCCAGACGCAGCATCTGCCCGCCCAGCGCGGTCAGGCGTCGGTTATAGGCATAGAGCTGATCGACCAGATATTCGATCTTCTGCTGGTGGAACTGCACGCTTTCGACCTGCGCGGTCAGGCTTTCGCGCAGCTCGTGATAGCTGTCCTCTTGCGCCTGGCTCAGCGCGTCGCCATTGCCCATGGCCAACATGCGCGCGGCCTGGATGCTCGAAAAGGCGCGGAAAATCTCCGTGATGGTCGCAAACTTCTCCAGCGCCATCGGCTTGAGCGTTTCTTCCATCTGGGCGAGGGAGAGGGTATTGTCCTCCTCCTCTTCCTCTTCGACCCGGCGGGGGCGGCGTTCGTTGCCGTCCTCATCCTCGTCGGCGTCGGCAGACTCCTCTTCAGGCTCCTCCTCTTCCTTGAAGCTGGGACCGGCGGTCTTTTCGCTTATCTCGCCATCGTCATCCTCGGCGCCTTCCTCCAGGCTTTCAGGCGCTGGGTCCTTGGACAGCATCGCGTCGAGATCGAGGATCTCGCGCAGCTGCATTTCGCCATTGTTGAGCGCGGTCGACCATTCGATGATCGCGTTGAAGGTCGTCGGGCTTTCGCACAGCCCCAGGATCATCGTGTCGCGGCCAGCCTCGATCCGCTTGGCGATGGCGATTTCGCCCTCACGGCTGAGCAGTTCCACCGCGCCCATTTCGCGCAGATACATGCGAACGGGATCGTCGGTGCGATCGACCGTTTCCTTCTTCTTCTCGGTGATCAGCCGGGGCGAGCCGTCATCGTCCTCCGCCGCCTCATTGGCGTCGTCATTATCATCCTCGCGCTGCTGGTCCTCACCATCATCGCTGGCTTCTTCATTTTCGACGATGTTGACGCCCATGTCGTTGAGCGCGGACATGACATCTTCGATCTGCTCGGAGGACATCTGGTCCTGCGGCAGGGCGTTGTTCAGCTCGTCATAGGTGATGTAGCCGCGCTTCTTGGCACGGGCGAGCAGCTTCTTGACCGAGGCTTCGTTGAGGTCGAGCAGGGGGGCATCGCCGCCTTCATCCCCGCCATCGCCCGCACCCGCACTTTTGCTGTTCGCCTTGGTCGCCATTTATTCGCCTTAACTCCGCCGCTTCCTCTTGCGAAAGCGATCATATAAATCCCTCGTTCCATATCGGAACGACCATCTCATTCAATGTCGTCGGACTGCGCCAGTTCCGCCAGGCGGCTTTCATGATCCATTTTCAGTCGATGGACCCGTTGCTGCTCGGCATAGCTTTCCTCGTTGAGGTCATCCCTCGCCCGTCTCGTCGCCTCCGCCAGCGCAGCGTCCAGCTCCGGTCCCTGCGCCATCACCCGAATGGCCTCTTCCAGATCGCGGGTCACGCGATCGGCGTCGGTTATCATCCTGTGGGGGGTGAATGTGAACGTGTCGGCCCGAAGCATCCCCTTCGCCATATTATACACTTCACCTGGCCCCAATATGGTAAGGAGGCCATCAGTTTCAACTGTTTCTTTGCGAAAGGAAGCAGCAATCATCGCGGCGAGCAGCTGACCCAGCGCCCGATCGGCCACATGCAGGCTCGCCAGAGTCTCGCGGTGGCGGACAATCTGGTCGGGATGGCGCAGCAAACTGGCCAGAATCGCGCGGAGCAGCCGCTGTTCCATGCCGGTCGCACCGATCGCGCGCGCTTCCTGTCCGACCGGGGCGATCGGCGCTTTCCAATTGCCCTTCTTGTCGCGTTGCCACCGCCCTGCATTGTTGGTGCCTTGCCCGCGCGGGGCGCTGTTGAAGGCGGGGCGCGCGAAGAACAGCGCATCATAGCGTTCGCGAAACGCATGGGCATAATGGGCGCGCACGTCGGCATGGCCAATCGCCTCGGTGATCGCGGCCAGCCTTTGCTTGAGCGCGGCCTTCTGCTCCGGCGTGTCGAGCGGGGCGACGCTCTGTTCATGGCTCCACAGCCGATCGACCAGCGGCTGCGCGGCGTTCAGGAGGGCGTCCATGGCCGCTGGCCCTTCGGCGCGGATCAGATCGTCTGGGTCTTTCCCCGCCGGCAGCGTCGCAAAGGCCAGGCTATGGCCGGGGCGCAGCAGGGGCAGGGCGCGGATCGCCGCGCGGATCGCCGCCTTCTGCCCCGCCGAATCGCCATCGAAGCACAGGATCGGCACCTCGACCATCTTCCACAATCGCTCGATCTGATGCTCGGTCAGCGCGGTTCCCAGCGGCGCGACCGCATCGCCAAAGCCCGCCTGCGCCAGCGCGATTACGTCCATATAGCCTTCGACCACGATCACCCGGCCCGTATTGCGGCTGGCGGGGGAGGCGCGGTCGATATTGTAGAGCGTGCGTCCCTTGTCGAACAAAGGCGTGTCGGGGGAATTGAGATATTTCGGCTCTCCCGCGCCCAAAATCCGCCCGCCAAAAGCGATCACCCGCCCGCGAATGTCCCGGATCGGCAGCATCAGTCGGCCACGGAAACGGTCGTATGTGTCGCGCTTTTTGGTTTTACCGCCATCCGGCTCGGCACCGTCTGGGTTGATCAGGAGGCCCGCTTCAACGAGCATCGGCTCGCCAAATTCCTTGAGCGCAGCTTTCAGCCGCCCGCGTCCATCGGGCGAATAACCAAAGCCGAAGGTCCGCCGCGTCGCATCGCTGATCCCGCGCTTGCCCAGATAAGCCCGCGCCTCCGCGCCGTCGATCCCGCCCAGCTGCTCCTCAAAAAAGCTTTGCGCCGCTGCCATGGCATCATGCAGCCCCTTGGCCGCCTCCGCCCGCTGCGCCGCACGCGGATCGGGCGCAGGGACATCCATCCCCGCCGCCTGCGCCAATTCCTTGACCGCCTCCATGAAGGGCAGGCCGCGCTGGTCGGTCATCCAGCGGATCGCATCGCCATGCGCCCCGCAGCCGAAACAGTGGTAAAACCCCTTCTCGTCGTTGATGGTGAAGCTGGGCGTTTTCTCGTTATGGAACGGGCAGCACGCCTTATACTCGCGCCCGGCCTTCTGCACCTTCACGGTACGCCCGATCAGCGTGGACAGCGACGTGCGCGCACGCAATTCGTCGAGAAAGGCGGGTGTTAGGCTCAAAATCTCCCCTCCGGCGGCACTTCACCACCGCCGTTCGTTTCGAGCGAAGTCGAGAAACCCGCACGCGGCATTTGCGGTTTCTCGACTTCGCTCGAAACGAACGGGGTATGGGCCGGATTTCGCTCACGCGGTGGTCTGGCGAAGTGCGACACCAATGACCAGTTCCCGGCGATCAGCGCCTCTTTCTTGGCACGCGACCAGCCGCCGATGATCTGCTCCGCTTCCAATGCCTCGATCCGCGTGCCGAAAGTTTCGCTCCAGACCAGCACCACCGGACGACGTTTTCGCGTGAAGGCGCTGCCTTCACCGCATTGATGCTGGCCGATGCGCTGATCGAGATTGTCGGTATGGCCGGTATAATATCGACCGTCAGAGCATTTGAGCATGTAGGTCCAGAAAGCCATGTGCGGAATATGCCTGAACCAGTCCGAGTGTCGAGCGTCACGCCTTTCGTTTCTCGACTTCGCTCGAAACGAACGGAGGTTGTGCGGGTGACCCCTCCCGCAAGCGGGTGGGGAACCACAAGCGCCAGTTCAGTTCAGCTAAGCGCCGCCTTCACCAGCGCGCTGGCCTTGCTCATGTCCATCACCTGGCCGTGCCGTTCTTTCAGCACTGCCATCACCTTGCCCATATCCTTGACGCTCGCCGCGCCGACCTCGGCCTTGATCCCCTCGATCGCTGCCTTGGTCTCATCCTCGCTCAGCTGTTGCGGCAGGAAGCTTTCGATCACTTCCAGCTCGCTCTGTTCCTTGGCCGCCAGTTCGTCGCGCCCGCCGCTCTTGAACATGTCGATCGATTCGCGACGCTGCTTGACCATTTTCTGCAGCACTTCGACCACCACCACATCGTCGTCCGGCACATTGCTGGCCACGCGCAGTTCGATGTCGCGGTCCTTCAGCTTGGCCATGATCAGGCGCACGGCGGCCAGGCGTTCCTTATCGCCCGCCTTCATGGCTGTGATCTGGGCGCTCTTGATGGTATCGCGAATCATGGCGAAGCGAATCCTGTTTTTATCGGGAAAGAAGTAGATATAACGCCAAAAGAGATTTTTAACAGGCGTTGACCGCGACGCCGCACAGGCATAGGTGACCGGCCGTTTAACCCGCACCAGACGGGACCCCGCAAAAGCAAAAAAGGACCACCCGACCATGGCTGACGCCAAGACCCTCATTGTGCCTAAAGGAGCGACAGGGGTATTGGTTTTTGCCGATGGTTCCGCCGTATTCGGCCGTGGTTTTGGCGCTGTGGGCGAAGCGGTGGGCGAACTCTGTTTCAACACCGCGATCACCGGCTATCAGGAAATCATGACCGACCCCAGCTATGCAGGCCAGGTCGTGACCTTCACCTTCCCCCATATCGGCAATGTCGGCACCAATGCCGACGATGTCGAGGCGGACACGCCCTTCGCGCTGGGCTGCGTGGTGCGCCAGGACGTGACGGAGCCGAGCAATTTCCGCAACGTCCAGCCATTCGACGAGTGGATGCGCGACCATGGCCGCATCGGCCTGTCAGGCGTCGATACCCGCGCGCTGACCCGCATGATCCGCGAAAAGGGCGCGCCCAACATCGTCATCGCCCATAATCCCGACGGCAAGTTCGACATAGCCGCGCTGGCCGCCAAGGCTGCCGCCTGGCCGGGCTTGGAGGGCATGGACCTCGCCATCGAAGTCACGGGCAAGGACAGTCGGTTGTGGGAAGGCGGACCATGGACGCTGGGCGTGGGCTATTCTTCTCCCCTCCCGCTTGCGGGAGGGGTCGGGGGAGGGGCTGTTACAGCCGACACCCCGGACATGCCCTCCCCTAACCCCTCCCGCAAGCGGGAGGGGGATGATAGCCGCCCCCATGTCGTCGCGATCGATTATGGCGCGAAGAACAATATCTTCCGCAACCTGGTAAAGGCCGGCGCGCGCGTCACCGTGCTGCCCGCCACTGCGACCTTTGATCAGGTGTCGGCGCTTGGCCCCGACGGCGTGTTCCTTTCCAACGGTCCGGGCGATCCCGCCGCGACCGGCGCTTACGCCGTGCCGGTGATCCGGCAGGTGCTGGACGCGGACATTCCTGTGTTCGGCATCTGCCTCGGCCACCAGTTGCTCGGTCTGGCTGTGGGCGCAAAAACCATCAAGATGCATCAGGGCCATCGCGGCGCGAACCATCCGGTCAAGCGGCTGGAGGACGGGCTGGTCGAAATCACCAGCATGAACCACGGCTTTGCGGTTGATGCCGCCACGCTCCCCGCCAATGTGCGCGCGACCCATGTCTCGCTGTTCGACGGCAGCAATTGCGGCATTGCGCTGACCGACAAAAACGCCTTCTCGGTCCAGTATCACCCCGAAGCCTCGCCCGGCCCGCAGGACAGTTTCTACCTGTTCCAGCGCTTCGTCGATGGCCTTAAAAAAGCGGTGGCGGCATGAGTATCAAACTGCCCCCCGTCGATGAAGCGCGCCTGGCCGCCGAATGGGAAGCGGACCGCGAAGTCCTCGCCAACCTCGCCGCCAATGGCGACAAGGCCATGATCCCGCGCGCGGTGGACGTCAGCTTCAAGGGCAATGACAAGGATTTCGACCGCGTCCTGGAAATCGCCAGCCAGTTCGGCATGGTCGAACTCGACCGCGAAGAAGATGAGGATGGCGACCTGTTCCTGTTCCTGGAATGCGAACAGGCGGTAGATGAGGCGTCGATCCGCGCGTTGACGAAGAAATGTTTGCAGATCGAGATATTGTGCGGCGTGGAATATGACGGTTGGGGGTGCGAGGCTCGGACGGGGGCGGTGCATTGAGTACGATCACGAGCCCGACGTATTCGTATATGGTCTCTGTTGCTTGTCTATTTTGTCGGACAAAGGAATGGAGCCAGTGAAGCCAACCGCCGTTCGATTTCGCGAAGAAAGCAAAGCGCTTTTCCTACTGTTGGGATATGAAGCGCTTGCTGAAGGTCGGCACGTCGTTTCTGTGGATGGTAAAGCGCCGACAGGGCAGAAGGTGCCAACAACCATTTTGCTGGCAACGTGGGAGCGATCAGGTTGGGGACGCGCTCTTTTTGAAGATGATGGGTATACAACACATGCCGGTTTTGAGTTTTCAGCAAAAGGCTTGCGCCGGGTCAAAATTTTGCGAATTCAACATTATTTCCTACACATCTTAGGCATCACAAGACGCCAGGGGCTCAACATTGTAGTTGCGATTACAAGCCTCATCGCTGCTGTCGCAGCCTGCGCGTCAGCTTATTTTTCATATTTAGCATTGAGCGCCAAATAATGCCCAAACGCACCGACATCTCCTCCATCCTCATTATCGGCGCTGGTCCGATCATCATCGGCCAGGCGTGTGAGTTCGATTATTCGGGCACGCAGGCGGTGAAGGCGTTGAAAGAGGAGGGCTATCGCATCATCCTGGTCAATTCCAATCCGGCCACGATCATGACCGACCCGGAATTTGCCGACGCCACCTATGTCGAGCCGATCACGCCCGAAATCGTGGCGAAGATCATCGAGAAGGAGCGGCCGGACGCGGTGCTGCCGACGATGGGCGGGCAGACCGCGCTCAACACCGCGCTGGCCCTGTTCAATGACGGCACGCTGGAGAAGTACGGCGTCCAGATGATCGGCGCGGACGCTGAAGCTATCGACAAGGCGGAGGACCGGATCAAGTTCCGCGACGCCATGGACAAGATCGGGCTGGAATCCGCCCGTTCGCGCATCGCCCACTCCATGGAGGAGGCGCTGGAGGCGCTGGAATTTACCGGGCTTCCTTCCATCATCCGCCCCAGCTTCACCATGGGCGGCACCGGCGGCGGCATCGCCTATAATCGCGACGAGTTCATGACCATCGTGCGCGGTGGCCTGGACGCATCGCCCACCACCGAAGTGCTGATCGAGGAATCGCTGCTCGGCTGGAAAGAATATGAGATGGAGGTCGTGCGGGATCGCAACGACAATTGCATCATCATCTGCTCGATCGAAAATGTCGATCCGATGGGCGTCCATACCGGGGACAGCATCACCGTTGCGCCGGCGCTGACGCTGACCGACAAGGAATATCAGATCATGCGCAACGCATCCATTGCGGTGCTGCGTGAAATCGGCGTCGAAACAGGCGGTTCCAACGTACAGTTCGCGGTCAATCCCAAGGATGGCCGCCTGATCGTGATCGAGATGAACCCGCGCGTGTCGCGCTCTTCGGCGCTCGCATCCAAGGCCACCGGCTTCCCGATCGCCAAGGTCGCGGCCAAGCTGGCGGTGGGCTATACGCTCGACGAAATCACCAACGACATTACAGGCGCGACGCCTGCCAGCTTCGAGCCGACCATCGACTATGTCGTGACCAAGATCCCGCGCTTCGCGTTCGAAAAGTTCAAGGGCGCAGAGCCTTTGCTCGGCACCGCGATGAAGTCGGTCGGCGAAGTCATGGCGATTGGCCGCAATATCCATGAATCGATGCAGAAGGCGCTGCGCGGTCTGGAAACCGGTCTGTGCGGCTTCAACGATGTCGATCATCTGGTAGACGCGCCCAAGGATGACATCATCGCCGCTTTGTCGCAGCCCACGCCCGACCGGTTGCTGGTCGCCGCGCAGGCGTTGCGCGAAGGGCTGACCGTTGCGGAAATCCACAATATCGCCAAGTTCGACCCCTGGTTCCTCGAACGGATCAAGGAGATTGTCGAGGCGGAGGGCGAAGTCATCGAAAATGGCCTGCCGCGCGATGCGGACGGGATGCGTCGTCTCAAATCTATGGGCTTTTCCGACAAGCGCCTCGCCTATCTCGCGCTCAAATCCGCCAATCTGCGCGGCATGGAACGCGGCATCGCGCGCGGGTCAGGCCTGATCCACGAGGCGGTCAAGGCGATGACCGGCGGCGTGACCGAAGATGAGGTGCGCGCGCTGCGCCACAAGCTTGGCGTGCGCCCGGTATTCAAGCGCATCGACACCTGCGCCGCCGAGTTTGAGGCGAAAACGCCCTATATGTATTCGACCTATGAAGCGCCGATCTTCGGGCAGGCGGAAAATGAATCCGCGCCGACCGATCGCGAAAAGGTCGTGATCCTGGGCGGCGGGCCGAACCGGATCGGGCAGGGGATCGAGTTCGACTATTGCTGTGTCCACGCCTGCTTTGCACTGAGCGACGTTGGCTATGAAACCATCATGGTCAACTGCAACCCGGAAACCGTGTCCACCGACTATGACACGTCCGACCGCCTCTATTTCGAGCCGCTGACCGCCGAGGATGTGCTGGAAATCCTCGACATCGAAAAGTCGAACGGGACATTGAAGGGCGTCATCGTCCAGTTTGGTGGCCAGACGCCGCTCAAGCTGGCGCAGGCGCTGGAGGATGCGGGCATCCCGATCCTGGGCACGTCGCCCGACGCCATTGACCTGGCCGAAGATCGCGAGCGTTTCGCCGCGCTGATCGACAAGCTCAAGCTGCGCCAGCCCGACAATGGCATTGCCCGCAGCCGCGAGGAGGCGATCGCGGTTGCCAACCGCATCGGCTATCCCGTCCTCATGCGCCCCAGCTATGTGCTGGGTGGCCGGGCGATGGAGATTGTCGACGGGCAGGCGCAACTGGAAGAATATATCACCACCGCCGTTCTGGTATCGGGCGAATCGCCCGTGTTGATCGACCAATATCTGCGCGACGCGATCGAGGTCGATGTCGATGCGCTGTGCGATGGCGTCGATGTCGTTGTGGCGGGCGTGTTGCAGCATATCGAGGAAGCCGGCGTCCATTCGGGCGACAGCGCCTGCTCGTTGCCGCCCTATAGCCTGAGCAATGATATCATCGCGGAAATCGAACGGCAGACCGAAATTTTGGCGCACGCCCTGTCGGTCCGCGGCCTGATGAACATCCAGTTCGCGGTCAAGGATGGCACCGTCTATCTGATCGAGGTCAACCCGCGCGCCAGCCGCACCGTCCCCTTCGTCGCCAAGGCGATTGGTACGCCCATCGCCAAGATCGCGGCGCGGGTGATGGCGGGCGAGATGCTCGAAAACCTGCCCGTGATCGACCGCAACGCGATCAACCATGTCGCGGTCAAGGAAGCGGTATTCCCCTTCGGTCGCTTCCCCGGCGTCGATCCGGTCCTCTCACCGGAAATGAAAAGCACCGGTGAAGTCATGGGAATCGATAGCGATTTCGCGACCGCCTTTGCCAAGGCACAGATCGGGGCAGGCACCATGCTGCCGACCAGCGGCACGGTGTTCATATCCTTGAAGGATGGTGACAAGCAGGTCATCCTGCCCGCTGCCAAGAAGCTGGCCGCCATGGGTTTCCGCATCATCGCGACCGGCGGCACCGCCACCTTCCTGGCCGATAATGGCCTGGCGGTGGAAACGGTCAACAAGGTGGCGCAGGGTCGTCCGCACATTGTCGATCGGATCACAGACGGCGACGTGCAGCTGATCTTCAACACCACCGAAGGCTGGCAGTCCCTCAAGGACAGCAAGGCGATCCGCACATCGGCTCTACGGGCGAAGATTGCCAGTTTCACCACGGCCGCTGCCAGCGTCGCCGCTGCTGACGCGATCGAGGCTTTACGGGACCATCCCCTTGAAGTGCGGTCGCTCCAGTCCTATTATCCCCTGTCGCAAGCCTGATCCCCTGCACAAGGACACACGCTGCGGGTGGCACCATGTTGGTCGCCGCCAAAGGGAAGTTTTGACGAAGGATTTGCATAATGGCGACCGTTGAGAAGATGCCGATGTTGCAGATGGGCTATGACAAGCTCATGACGCAGCTCCGCGAACTCAAGGCTGAACGGCCATTGATCGTTGACGCCATCGAAGAAGCGCGGGCACATGGCGACCTGTCCGAAAATGCCGAATATCACGCCGCCAAGGAACGGCAGGGCCAGGTCGAAGCGACCATCTCCGATCTGGAGGACAAGCTGTCGCGCGCGCAGATCATCGATCCCAAGAGCCTGTCGGGCGACAAGATCGTGTTCGGCGCGACTGTCACCTTGCTTGATGAGGATGACAAGCCGGTCAAATATCAGATCGTGGGTCAGGCCGAAGCCGATGCGAAGCTTGGCATGATTTCCTATAACAGCCCGCTTGGCCGCGCGCTGATCGGTCGCACGGTGGGCGAGGATGTGGAAGTGTCGGTCCCGGCGGGCGACAAATTCTACCAGGTCGAAAAAATCGCCTTCATCTGACCGTGAAATTACCCGCAGGCAGGATGACCAACGGGATTGCGGCGATCACTTTCGTCGCATTTCTGCTGCTCCATTTCACTGGCCGCACCGATGACGCCGCCATCATTGGCGGCTTCATCCCGGCGCGGATTGGCGACCCTGCTCTGCTGGAGGGCATGGCGGCGGTCCCGGCCTGGCTGACGCCGCTCAGCTGCGCGCTGATCCACGCGGGCTGGCTGCATATCGGCTTCAACCTGCTGATGCTGGTCTTTTGCGGGCGGCAGGTCGAACAGGTGCTGGGGAAGGGGGGTACGCTCTGCCTTTACCTCGTCGGCGCTTATGGTGCCTGCGCCGCGCAATGGGCGATAGACCCCGGATCGACCAATCCGATGGTTGGCGCCAGCGGCGCGATCTCGGCGATCATGGCGACCTATGCCTTGCTCTACAGTCAGCAGACGGTGCGCCGCATCGGGCCGCTATCGGCCAACATCGTTCGCCTGCTCTGGCTGGCGGCGGCGTGGATTGGCTTGCAACTGATGATCGGCATCGCGACCGCTGGTGGTCTGGGCGATCTGGGCCAGATCGCCATCGCTGCCCATATTGGCGGTTTTCTGGTGGGGCTGGTGCTGACGCGCCCGCTGCTGCGCTGGCGTTTCCGCAAACCGCCCCAGCCCCTGAACTAAATTATCAAGCGGACGGCAGGTCCGGTTCCAGCAGTCGGTGCAGATGCACGATGACATAGCGCATTTCCGCGTCATCGACCGTCCGCTGTGCCGCGCTGCGCCACGCCTTTTCGGCCGACGCATAGTCAGGGAACACGCCGACCAGATCGACCTTGCTCAGGTCCTGAAATTCCAGTGTCTGTGGATCGGTAACGCGACCGCCCATCACCAGATGCATTTTGCTCATGGTGTTATCTTATCCTCGCTTGGGTGAACGCTGACCCTAGCAGCGGTGCAGCGTCCATCCAAGGGGGAGCAAGGCAGCAACTGCGTGCTTTTCCCGCCGTTGCGATTAGTTTTTCGGCAATCGCGCCTTGATCGCTTCGGCCAGGGCGTCGATCTTGGTGGTGACCATTGCCACCACGTCTTCTGTGATGTGCGATGCCTTGGCGGGCAGGTCGCTCGACGCGGCTGTCTTGCGTGCCGTGGCGGCCAGATCGCTGGCACCCTGCTTGATCGTTTCCGCGCCATCCGATGCCGCCGACCGCGCAGCCAGCGCTGCCTCGACCAGCCGCGCACCGGCGGTGCTGGCGAGGCCCGGCAGGGCTTTCATCGCTGCGCGGCTCTTGGGGAACATCCATGCGATCACTGCGCCAGCAGCGACTGCACCAGCGACAGCAACGACAGGATGCTCCTGCACAATCTGGTTGGCGCGCGCAGCGACCTTCTGCGTGCGGTCGCGTGCGTCGCCATAGGCTTCGCTTGCCTTTTCCCGGCTGGTCTGGATCAGCTCGCCCGCGCCTTCGCGCGCCTTTTCCGTGCCATCCTTGATCTTGTCCGTCGCGCTCGACGCGACATCATTCGCCGCTTCGCGGACGCGGCTCAGTTGGGCGCGAATATCAGCCATCATCAGTCTCCGAATGGTCGGGGTTTGTGTCGTCATTTTGAACGCCCAGCCGACCAAAAAGTGCCGCCAGCGGGCGACGGGCGAAGAAGAGGAGCAGCGCGACCCCAGCCGCGCCAACCATGGCTGGCCGCTGACGCGCGGTGGCGGCGGCATAGGCCATCCCGTCCATGGCAACGTCCACCACCTTGGCCGTGGCATCCTGCTTCAGCCGGGCGGGGGTGATACGCGCTTTTGCCGCCTGAGCGCTGGAAATCAGGCTTTGTTTCGCTGCCTCGGCCCGCGCCACAGCCTCTTGATAGCGCCCTGCACCGCTCATGGCGTAATCGCTTTCTTCATCCGGGAAATCCGCGCCTTCGCCAGCAGCAACAGGCCGATCGCCACCAGCAGGCTGGCGCCAAGCACTGCGAAGGTCGCCCAAAGCGGGCCAAGCTGTGGCGCCAGCGCGATGATCAGGCCGATCAGGAACGCGACCAGCGTGGCAAAGACCAGCATGATCGCAACCCCGGCAAAGATCGCCGCGTCGCGCACGCCTGCGCCGATCAGGCCCGCGCGCGCCTTCTGCTTGTCCGCTTCCGCCGCCGCATAGGCACGACCATCGGCATAGAGACGGGCAAAGACGTCGCGCACCGATTCATCGGGCGCGCTATCGTCCGGCCCGTCGGCGTGCGGCGTCACCGCCGTTTCCGCTGGCATCTCTGTCAAATCAACCTCCGCCGCGCTTGCCGCAGCTTTTGCGCAGATGTCAGGCGTCGCTGTCCGAACCCTTGGCCAGACGCATCAGCACGAAGCCGACCACTGCCGCCGCGCCGATCGCGACCGCCGGGCTTTTACGCACAAAGTCGCGCGCTTCGGTCATCAGCTGGTCGACATCCTTGCTGTCGAGCGAATCCGCCGCACCAGCGACCGATTCGGCCGCCTGCCGGGCATAGTCGCCATATTGCGGACCCAGCTTGGCATCGACCGTACCTGCCGTATCGGCGATCAGCTTGGCCAGGCTCTGCATGGCGGTGCCGGTCTTTTCCTTGGCGACGCCAGCGGCGGACTTGGCGGTTTTACCCGCCTGTTCCTTGATCGGGTCGATATGCGACTTCCAATCGACAGCGCCCAGCGCATCGGTCGCGGACTTGGCGGCTTGTTCCGCCTTCGCCTTGATCGGCGCAATCTGCGCGGCCCAGCCGGTGGAGGCTGCGCCATTGCCCGGCTTTTTGGCCGCCTTGGCCGCAGGAGCCTTGCGCGCGGGCGTTTTACGCACCGGGGTGGCCTTGACGGGCTTCACCGCAGGCACGCTGGCGGCGGTGGCTTCGACCGGCTTGGCCTTGCGCGGCCTGCCTACCGACTTCTTCGCTGCGCTTTTGTTCGCTGCGGTCTTGACGGGCGGGGTTTCGGGCGTGTCAGCCATGGTCCTAAGTCTCCCTTTCGGTTGCGCGGCTGGGGCGTGCGGCGCAGCAATTGATACTTTGGTCAAATGCTTTGCGGTCGCTCACAGTTCCGTAGCCGTTCCAATTTCGACCATCGGCATTTTTTCGGCCCATGCAAGCCCCTCTGCATTGCCAAGCACCGGGTCGCTGGCTAAGCGGAGCGCGAAAATAGGCGTCCTGCCGCAGCGCAGGCCATATTTCAGGGAGCGACCATGACCGCCATTCTCGACATTCACGCCCGCCAGATCTTCGACAGCCGTGGCAACCCCACCGTCGAAGTCGATGTCATGTTGGAGGATGGCAGCTTCGGCCGCGCCGCCGTGCCATCGGGCGCATCCACCGGTGCCTATGAAGCGGTGGAAAAGCGCGACGGCGACAAGTCGCGCTACATGGGCAAGGGCGTGCTGGGCGCAGTCGAGGCAGTCAATGTCCAGATCGCTGACGCGCTGGTCGGCTATGATGCCGAAGATCAGGGCGAAGTCGATGCCGCGATGATCGAACTCGACGGCACCGATAACAAGTCGAACCTGGGTGCGAACGCGATCCTGGGCGTCAGCCTGGCGGTGGCGAAGGCCGCGGCGGACGCACGCGGGCTGCCGCTCTATCGCTATGTCGGCGGCGTGTCGTCGCATGTCCTGCCGGTGCCGATGATGAACATCATCAATGGCGGCGAACATGCCGACAATCCGATCGACTTCCAGGAATTCATGATCATGCCGGTCGGTGCCGAAAGCATCGCGGACGCCGTGCGGATCGGCTCGGAAATCTTCCACACCTTGAAAAAGGGCCTGCATGACAAGGGTCTCGCGACCTCGGTCGGTGACGAGGGCGGCTTTGCCCCCAACATCGCCTCGACCCGCGACGCGCTCGACTTCATCATGCTGTCGGTCGAGAAGGCTGGCTACAAGCCGGGCGACGACGTCGTGCTGGCGCTCGATTGCGCCGCGACCGAATTTTTCAAAAACGGCAAATATGAGATTTCGGGCGAAGGCCTGTCGCTCAGCCCGGTCGAAATGGCCGATTATCTGGCTGCCCTGTGCGCCGACTATCCGATCAAGTCGATCGAGGACGGCATGAGCGAGGATGATTTTGAGGGCTGGAAGGCGCTGACCGACAAGATTGGCGGTTCGGTCCAGCTGGTCGGCGACGACCTGTTCGTGACCAATCCCAAGCGTCTGGCGATGGGCATCGACATGGGGCTGGCCAATTCGCTGCTGGTCAAGGTCAACCAGATCGGCACGCTCACCGAAACGCTGGCGGCGGTCAATATGGCGCACCGCGCGCGCTACACCGCCGTCATGTCGCATCGTTCGGGCGAGACCGAGGATGCGACCATCGCGGACCTGGCCGTCGCCACCAACTGCGGCCAGATCAAGACCGGTTCGCTGGCGCGCTCCGACCGGCTTGCCAAGTATAATCAGCTCATCCGTATCGAGGAAGAATTGGGCGACGTTGCCGTCTACGCCGGTCGCTCGATCTTCCGCTAAAATCCGTCAGGATTCGGTTGGCCGCAAGTTAACCATTTTTTACTTGCGGCCAGCCCCTCCCTGTGATTCATCTTGGCCATGGCGCATATCGCGAAGCTTCGTTCCCTTCTTTTCTCGGCCTTTGGCCCGGCGGTCGCGCTGCTGCTCCTGCTCGTCTTTGCCGGTTATGTCGTGCTGGGGTCGAACGGGGTGCTGGCGTGGGGCGACTATTCGCGTCAACTGCGCACGGCCAAGGCGGAACTGAAAACGACCAAGGCCGCGCAAGCAGAACTGCGCAACCGCGTCGAAGCGCTTGATCCCCGCCGCGTCGATCCCGATCTGGCCGACGAACTGATCCGCCGCCAGCTTGGCGTCATCCATCATGATGAAGTGATCGTTCCGCTCAACTGAGCATCGTGCGAAAAAGGGGTAACCGGTTTTTCGCCTGAAACGATGCGACAATAAAAAGTTGGAGCGCGCGACAGCCTCCCATTTGACGCAGCGCGCTCCGAGCCATCATATTTTTGCGCAGTCTATTGGTTCTGCCCGGATTCCGCGGGGTCCGCCGTTGCATTATTGGCGGTTCTGCCGCTATATCGCCATTCCTTCCATCCTACCCCACGCAAAAGGATAAGAGCCTTGGCGAAACCAACGACGCCGCGTCCTTCACGCGCAACGGCAAAGGCGGCTGCACCCGCTGCCGGCGCGGACCATAACCGGCCTCGCCCTGAAACTCCCACTGATTACAAGGCATCCAAGGAAGAGTTGCTGGAATTCTACCGGCAGATGGTCCTCATCCGCCGTTTCGAGGAAAAGGCCGGGCAGCTTTACGGCCTGGGTCTCATCGGTGGCTTCTGTCACCTCTATATCGGCCAGGAAGCGGTCGCGGTCGGCATCCAGTCGGCGCTCAAGCCCGGCAAGGACAGCGTTATCACCGGCTATCGCGACCATGGCCACATGCTGGCCTATGGTATCGACCCCAATGTCATCATGGCCGAACTGACGGGCCGTGAAGCGGGCATTTCCCGCGGCAAGGGCGGTTCGATGCATATGTTCAGCGTCGAACATAAATTTTTTGGCGGCCATGGTATTGTCGGCGCGCAGGTTTCGCTGGGCGCGGGCCTCGGCTTTGCCCACAAATATAATGGCGATGGCGGCGTATGCGTCGCCTATTTCGGCGACGGCGCGGCCAACCAGGGCCAGGTCTATGAATCCTTCAACATGGCCGAACTGTGGAAGCTCCCGATCATTTTCGTCATCGAAAATAATCAATACGCCATGGGCACCAGCGTCAACCGCTCATCAGCCGAGGACCAGCTCTATCGCCGTGGCGAAAGCTTCCGCATCCCGGGTATCCAGGTCAACGGTATGGATGTGCTGGCCGTGCGCGGCGCGACTGAGGAAGCCTTGAAATGGGTGCAGGGCGGCAATGGCCCGATCCTGCTGGAAATGAAAACCTACCGTTATCGCGGCCACTCCATGTCCGACCCGGCCAAATATCGGTCGCGTGAGGAAGTCCAGGCGATGCGCGACAAGTCCGACCCGATCGAAGGCGTCAAAGCCTATCTCGCCGCGCAAGGCGTGGGTGAGGATGAACTCAAGAAGATCGACCAGGACATCCGCAAGATCGTCAGCGAAGCGGCGGATTTCGCCGAAACCTCGCCTGAGCCGGACATGGCCGAACTCTATACAGACGTGCTGGTGGAGCAATATTAATGGGTATCGCAATCAAGATGCCGGCGCTCTCGCCGACGATGGAAGAGGGTACGCTGGCCAAGTGGCTGGTCAAGGAAGGCGATGACGTCCGTTCGGGCGACATCCTGGCCGAAATCGAAACCGACAAGGCGACGATGGAGTTCGAGGCGGTCGACGAAGGCAAGATCGGCAAGATCATGATCGCCGAAGGCACCGAAGGCGTGAAGGTCGGCACGGTCATCGCCGAAATGGCGGGCGAAGGTGGCGAAGAAGCTGCTCCTGCGCCGAAGGCCGCCGCGCCGGCCAAGGCCGAAGCCGCACCCGAAGCGCCGAAAAAGCCGGTTGCGGTCAAGGCGACCGTGGCTGATCCCAGCCTGCCTGCCGGCACCGAATATGTCAAAACCACGGTCCGCGAAGCGCTGCGCGACGCCATGGCCGAGGAAATGCGTAGCGACGAGCGCGTGTTCGTGATCGGCGAGGAAGTCGCCGAATATCAGGGCGCCTATAAGGTGACCCAGGGTCTGCTCGACGAATTTGGTGCCAAGCGGGTCATCGACACGCCGATCACCGAATATGGCTTTGCCGGTATCGGCACCGGCGCGGCGATGGGTGGTCTCCGCCCGATCGTCGAGTTCATGACGTTCAATTTCGCCATGCAGGCGATCGACCACATCATCAATTCGGCGGCCAAGACCAACTATATGTCGGGCGGCCAGATGCGTTGCCCGATCGTGTTTCGTGGTCCCAACGGCGCGGCCAGCCGCGTCGGCGCGCAGCATAGCCAGAATTACGCCCCCTGGTATGCTGCCGTCCCCGGCCTGATCGTCATCGCGCCCTATGACGCGGCTGATGCCAAGGGTCTGCTCAAGGCCGCGATCCGCAGCCAGGACCCGGTCGTATTCCTCGAAAACGAACTGCTCTACGGTCGCAGCTTCGACGTGCCCAAGGTCGATGATTATATCCTGCCGATCGGCAAGGCGCGGATCATGCGGTCGGGCAGCGACGTCACGCTGGTCAGCTACTCGATCGGCGTCGGCCTTGCGCTGGAAGCTGCCGAAACGCTGGCGGCAGAGGGCATCGACGCCGAAGTCATCGACCTGCGCACCTTGCGCCCGCTCGATACGGCAACGGTGCTGGAGAGCTTGAAAAAGACCAACCGCCTCGTCGTGGTCGAAGAAGGCTGGCCGACCTGCTCGATCGCGTCGGAAATCGCCGCCGTGGTCATGGAACAGGGCTTCGACGATCTCGACGCCCCGGTCCTGCGCGTCACCAATGAGGATGTGCCGCTGCCCTATGCCGCAAACCTTGAGAAGGCAGCCCTGATCGACGCCGCCCGCGTCGTCGCGGCGGCCAAGAAGGTCTGCTACAAATAGGTGTTCAGAAACGGGCAGCGGATCAACGCTGCCCGTTTCGTCATCTCTCGTGCCGGTCTATGCCGAGCAGGTCGAGGCCGTGACATTTTCCGTATTATAGACCGTCGTCAGGTCGCGACTGTCGCGGACGTTGAACGCCGACGTTTCGGTAATGTCGCTGAGCGGCAACCAGAAGAGCGGCATCAGTCGTTTGTAGCGATACCGGATTTCAACGAACATCACAGCGGTGCCAGCCGCGGCTTTCAACTGCTTGCCGGTCGGTCCCATGCCCGCGAACCCGGTGCCGGTGGCGCCGGTGCCCTGCGCGCCATAGGCTGAGGAATAGGCGACCGATCCAAAGCAGCGCTGCCACTTGATCGTTTGTCCGCCGTCGCTGTTCAATTGCAGACTGGACAGGATGATGCGGCTGTTGGCTGCCAGGTTCAGGCCCGATGCCTGAAGATCCGCGCCGATGAATACATCGTTGATTTCCGCTTCGCTGATCGGCTTGTTGTTGATCGCGCTCTGCGCACCCATGCGGGACGCATTGTCCGACACCATCACGCCCAGTTCGCCGACCCGCTTGACCGTGATGGCATAGTTGGTGAGTTCCAGCGCCGAGGTCGCCATGATCATCAGGAACGGCAGGACCATGGCGAATTCCACCAGTGCCATGCCGCTTTCACTGCGCCGCAGACGTTGCGCATGACGCTGCCATCTGTCGCTTCGCGCGTGGGAGAAAGGGAGAATCGCGGTCATACTGTGATCCTCATGTGCAATTGCCGGTGACGGGTTCGGACTGCTTGTCGAAGGGCTGGTTGCGCAGGATGGTGCTGGACGCCATGGTCACTTCCTGTGGCCAGCCCAGCAGATAGGCCATCGGGAAGATACGATTGTAACGGAGCGTCACCGTGTAGATGGTCACATCCTTCGCGCCGCCTTGCCCGCTCGCGCCCGAATCCAGGTCGCGCACGTTGTTGGCATTGGCGTCATCGAAGGTCTCATTATTGTTGCACAGGCCGTCGCCATTGCCATCGACAAAGGCTTCGGCCTTCGACTGTGCGCGACCATAGGATTTATAGGCCATGCGCGTGAAGGCGACATTGCCCGCACCGACCAGCCGCTTCACCGCCGTTTCCACGCCACTGTCGAGCGCGTCGCGGTTGGCTTGGGTCGCAGTTTCCAGGCCCGATGCGCGCCCGGCCGCTTGCACCTCCCCGCTCAGGATCGCGCGGGCGTAGAGATAATAGGCCGTGTCGAACAGGAACATCAGGATCAGGATCAGCACCGGCGCGACAAAGGCGAATTCCAGGATCGTCGCCCCGCGCCTGTCCCCGCGCAGGGCGCGCAGCAGCCCCATGCCGGGCCATCGCGAGCCAGCGCGTTTCATCGTGTGATCCGCAATTGAGCGATCTGCGACGCTATCTGTGAGAAGGTCGTGGTCAGCTGATCCGCATTGTCCGCCTGATAGGCACGGCCTGGCGACGCGCAATTGGACAACATCGTACTCAGATTGGTGCCGAAGGCGATGACCCAGACGGTGATATTCTTCTGGGTTTTGGCAATCGTACACAATTCAGTGAGACGAGCTTCCGTGATGGCGTTCTGATCGGCATTGGTCGGGATGGACGCCGTGGATGTACGACGCCGGGCGACCGCCGACAGGCCCCATGCGTCATAGCTGCCGATGCGCGTGTCGGTTTCACCATCGGTCATGAAGATCAGGTTGCGGGCGTAGCGTCCCGTCGATTCCGCTGTAGCATGTTCTGCCGCGAACAAGCCTTCGCGTGACATCAGCCGCAGACCCCACATCATGCCGATATCATGATAGGTATAGCCGGCGGGTACGAGCGCGGAAAGATAGGTCGACAGGGTGGAAGAGTCGATTTCCGCCAGCTTCCGCGCATAGGTCGGACAAGCGGCATATTGGGATGTGGACCCGTTGGGCGTGTAATAATTGGTCGTGGCATTGGGCGTGACCACCCGCGTATAGGTCGCTGCTGCGCCGCTATACTCCCAGCCTGTCGTGGCAGTCGCGCTACCGCCGCGACGGCCATAGACGACCCCAGGCAGGAAGGGTTTCCATTGCGTTTCAGGCTTGGTTGAATCGGGGATCAGGTCAACGTCCATATCGTAGCGGGGAACATCGGTCCCTTCATTATTGCGACGGGTCGCGCGTTCCTCGATGCAGGCGTTGGTCTGCGTCCAGCTGATTTTTCGATCCGTACCGAAATTATTGGTCACTGGTGCCATGAAAAAGCCGCCAGTCACCAAATCATCGCCTGAGCCGGTGCCCTTCAAATTGGCCATTGAGTAGGTCACTGGCTTGTAAATCCAGTGATAGGCTGTCCCATCGGCATTCTGGTTACCCGCGTTGGGATTTTCCGACACGGTTTCGGTGTAGGTTTCCTTCAAATTATTATAGTTGGTCGGCGTGATCCAGCAGACGCCGTTAGTCAGGCCCGCTGAATAGGTCACGCCGTTGCGGGTGCGCACGCGCGTCCGGGACCGGGGCAGGGCGGTGGCAGACGGCGACCATGCTGACCATGCAGTATAGCTATCGCTTAGCGAATTGGCGGGCGCGGTGCATGTTTCCGACGAACCCTGATATTTGGTGCCGGTCGATGTATTGCCACTATCTACTACTGACGTGGTTTTGCTGGTTGTGGCGCCCTGCGTTGATCCCGGAATGACGGAAGTCCCATCCGGCACGCGGGAATCATAGATCGCATTGTCCTGAATCCAGTTGCGCTTGAGCAACATGCCGACATTGACGGTCGAGGAATAGGGCACGAAGCCATAGCGGATATGGCTGCCCGCCGGTTTAACGAGTTGCAAAGCATCGTAGAAATCCTTGACCGCCTTGCGCAGCACGATGATGCGACTTTCGCTGTCGCCCGGATTAATGTCGTTCATCGACAGGGTGGTGTCGAGCACGAACATGACGTCCGTGTTGGGCAGTTGCAAATCCGCCGTGCATTCGGCCGAAATGGTGCGGCTGGTGACGTGGAACAATTTCATCAGCGTCATCGGCACCGCGACGGACGCAGTGCCGGTCACTGCACCGGTGTTTGATGCGGTATAGGCGATGGCCGGTGTTCCCGCTCCATATTTGTTTGCGGGAAAGTTGAGGTTGAAGAAATTCTTGGCGGTTTCCTCATTGCTGCTGGCGCCTGTCGTCCAGGTGATGCCCGACATGGAGCGGCGCCCTGCCAGCGCGCCCGCGTCGCAGGCTTGCTGAAGGCGGGTCTTTGCCAGATAAAGTCGGCTGATGTCGATGCCGCCGCCGATCAGGCCCGCCAGCGGGATGACCGACGCCGCGACGATGGCCAGGGTGTTGCCGGCCTGGTTATGCGCCAGCCGGGCCAGAAACCCGTTCGTCCGATTGATCTGCTTGCCCATCTGTCCGCAATCACCCATGTCGCGCCCAACACCCCCCATGTCCGGGT
The DNA here is from genome assembly GCA_023266575.1 of Sphingobium sp. Lineage (GTDB taxonomy): Bacteria > Pseudomonadota > Alphaproteobacteria > Sphingomonadales > Sphingomonadaceae > Sphingobium. The sequence continues at coordinate 42,647 of JAHFPV010000014.1, read as the reverse complement.
GGGGCAATTCTGTTCGCCTATGCAGGCCCACTGGTTAGAATGTGTATGAGGAAGATGGTTAAAGGACCGATAATCCCCGCGCCCGACGATGGTCTGTCCCCACTGGCGGCGCTGCTGAGTGCCCATGCCGGGGCGGATTCCGCGCGGCATCGGGCGATCTGGGCCTATGACGGACGACTGGCGCATATCGCGCGCTCCACCCGTGAACCCGCGATCGGTCAGATGCGGCTGGCCTGGTGGAATGACGTCATCTATGATGCTGCCGGGGTCAAAGGGCAGGGGGAGCCGGTGATCGACGCGATGCGGGCGACGGGGGCCATTGCCGCGCCGGGGCTGATCGCGATGATCGACGGCTGGGAAATCCTGGTGGTGGAGCCGGAGATCGACGTCGAGGGGCTGCGCACCTACGCCTTCGGTCGGGGCGGCGGGCTGTTCCGGGCGTTGGCGGGGGAGACGGAAGCGCCCGACTGGCTGGTGCAGGCGGGGCAGGTCTGGGCGCTGTGGGACCTGTCCGGCCATGTTGGCGACGAGCGACTGGCCGATGAAGCGCTGGCGCTGGCTCGCGCTCTGGTGACGGACGCGCCGCCAGCCTGGCCGCGCCGGTGGAAGCCGTTGCGGATCGTTTATACACTCGCCCGACGGGATGTGCTGGCCGGACGCCGCGCCCCGGTCGGGATGCCGCGCGCCCTGGCGCTGCGGCTGTTGCGGGTTGCGCTGTTCGGGCGCTAGGATGGGCTGACGAGGCGGCGACAGGAGAACAGGGAATGGGGCGATTGCTGGCGGGCGCGATGGCGATGCTGCTGCTGGTCGCGGGCGGCCTGTTCTGGTGGCAGGGGCGGGCGAACCAACAGCCGGTGCCGCAACTGGCCCTCGCCCCGCCACCGCCTCCGCAGATTGAAGGTCTGCCCGAAGGTGATGCCGACGCCACCGGCGACGCGCCGCCCATGCCCGCCGAGGCCAGCCCGCAAAGCCGCGAACAGCGGCGCTTTGCCCGCTACGATCGCAACCGCGATGGCGTCATCACCCGGATCGAGATGCTGGGCAGCCGCACCAAGGCGTTCAAAGCGCTCGACAAGGATGGCGACAATCTGCTGTCCTTCGAGGAATGGGCGGTCGCGACATCGGATCGCTTCGGCGCTGCGGACGGCAACAAGGATGGCAAGCTGACCCCGGTGGAATTTGCCGCGACCGCGCCGAAACGGGCGGTGAAGGCGAAGTGCCGGTGCTGACCCCACAGGGGTGGGGAGATTACGCCCCCACCATCTCCCCCAACCACGCCCCCAGCGACGCCCGTGCTCGTGACGTGTACGCCTCCTTGCGCTGCTTCTTCTTCACATCGTCCAGCGTGGGAAACAGGCCGAAATTGACGTTCATCGGCTGATAGTCCGCGCTCACGACATTGCCGGTCACATGGCCCAGCAGCGCGCCCAGCGCCGTATCGGCGGGCGGGGGCGTCATCACCCGGCCCTGTAATTCCGCCGCCGCGAAGCGCCCCGCCAGCAGGCCGATCGCCGCGCTCTCGACATAGCCCTCACACCCCGTCATCTGCCCGGCAAAGCGGATATGCGGCGCACTTTTCAGCCGCAAAGTCGCATCCAGCAATTTGGGCGACTGGATGAACGTGTTACGGTGCAGCCCGCCCAGCCGCGCAAATTCAGCCTTCTCCAGCCCCGGTATCGTGCGGAACAGTTCCACCTGCGCGCCATGTTTCAGCTTGGTCTGGAAGCCGACCATGTTCCACAGCGTCCCGCTGGCATTGTCCTGCCGCAACTGAACCACCGCATAGGGCCAGCGGCCGGTGCGCGGATTGTCCAGCCCCATCGGCTTCATCGGCCCATGGCGCAGCGTTTCCGGCCCGCGCGACGCCATCACCTCGATCGGCATACAGCCCTCAAAATAGGGGGTGTTGGCCTCCCATTCCTTGAACTCGGTCTTTTCGCCGTCGATCAGCCCCTGGACGAAGGCCTCATATTGCTCCCGGTTCATCGGGCAATTGATATAATCCTTCCCCTCGCCACCGCCGGGACCGATCTTGTCCCAGCGATTGGCCATCCAGCACTGGTCCATGTCGATGCTGTCATGGTGGATGACCGGCGCGATCGCGTCGAAAAAGGCCAGATGCTCCATCCCCGCCGCCTGGCCGATGCTGGTCGCCAGCGCAGGCGCAGTCAGTGGCCCGGTCGCCACGATGGTCATGCCCGACGTGGGGAGCGTGTCGATCCGTTCGCGAATAATCTCCACATTGGGATGTTCGGCCAGCGCGCGGGTGACGCCGCCCGAAAAGACATGCCGGTCCACCGCCAGCGCGGAGCCTGCCGGCACCTTGGCCGGTTCCGCCTGCGCCATGATGACGGAATCGAGCCGCCGCATCTCCTGATGCAGCAGCCCCACGGCATTCTTGTCCGCATCGTCGGACCGGAAACTGTTGGAACAGACCAGCTCCGCCAGCCCCTCGGTCTGATGCGCCGGAGACATATCACCCGCGCCCCGCATTTCCGACAGGCGCACTTTCACCCCCGCCTGCGCCAATTGCCACGCCGCCTCGGAACCTGCCAACCCGCCGCCGATGATATGCACCTGATGATTTGACATGGCGCGTTCCATGGCCCTCGCGCGCGCTCAGGTCAATCCGTCAGGCAACTGCCAAGTCGCCCGTTCCATAATAAGCGCCCTCGTCCAAAATCCCCTCGCGCTTCGCGACGACCACGCCCACCAGCACCTGCCCCGCGACATTCACCGCCGTGCGGCCCATGTCGAGAATCGGGTCGATCGCCAGCAGCAGCCCCGCGCCCTCCAGCGGCAGGCCGAGTGTCGACAGGGTCAGCGTCAGCATCACGGTCGCGCCGGTCAGGCCTGCTGTCGCCGCCGAGCCGATCACCGATACCACCGCGATCAGCGCATAATCGACCACGCCCAGCGGGATGCCGTAAAAGCCCGCGACGAAGATCGCCGCCAATGCGGGGTAGATGGACGCGCAGCCGTCCATCTTGGTGGTCGACGCCAGCGGAATGGCGAAGACGGCGTAGCTTTTGTCGACGCCCAGCCGCTCGGTCACGGCTTCGGTGACGGGCAGGGTGCCGACCGAGGAGCGGGAGACGAAGCCCAGCTGGATCGCGGGCCAGGCCTTGGCGAAGAAGGGCAGGGGCTTCAAACCATGGGCGATCAGCAGCGTGGGGTAAACGATCAGCAGGACGATCCCCAAACCCAGATAGATGGCGCCGGTGAATACGCCCAGCCGCGCCAGCGCGTCCCAGCCATAGGTGGCAACAGCCGCGCCGATCAGCCCCGCCGACCCGATCGGTGTCAGGCGGATGACCCAGCCGAGCAGCGCACGCACTACCGCCAGCAGCGATCGGACGAAGGCGAGGAAGGGGTCTGCCTTCTCCCCGACTTTGAGCGTCGCCAAGCCCATCGCGATGGCAATGACCAGCAATTGCAATATGTTGAAGCTGATGCTGGTGCTGGCCGCGCCATCCTCGCCGATCTTAGTGCTGCCTGACAGCGCCAGGCTGTTGCCCGGCACCAGCCCTTTGAGGAAATCGAGCCAGCCGCCGACCGACGATGGCGGCTTGGCGACCAGCGCGGCGCTGCTCAGGCCCACGCCCGGCTGGGTGACGATCCCGATGGCGAGGCCAATGAGGACCGCGATCAGCGCGGTGATGGCGAACCACAACAATGTCTGCCCAGCCAGCCGCGCGCCATTATCAAGCGCGCGCAGATTGGCGATCGACGCGACGATGGCGGCGAACACCAGGGGCGGCACGATGGCCTTGAGCAAGGAGACGAAGATCGACCCGACCGTCTTGAGCGTGGTCGCCAGCCAGTTGAGATCGCCGTCCGGCCCCGCGCCGATCTGGCGCGCGACAAGGCCCAGCGCCAGCCCCGCGACCATGCCGACCAGCACCTGAAATCCGAAACTGCGATAGGGTAGGGCCATGTTGTACCGTCCTGTGGGCGTAGGCCGGTGATATGGGATCGACCGGGCCGATTGCGCGCAAGCAAATCTTGAGGGGGGACAAGGTGGATAAGGAGGCCCTCTTTCCGCCTGTCGTCGGGTCAAACGCATTGGCCGACGCAATCCGCTATGCCACACAGGGCGTCACGGTCCATCAGGGAGTGCAAATAGATGATGTTGCGGCGCATGACAGTGGCGATGACGGGCGCGGCATTGATGCTGCCCCATGGCGCGATGGCGGCGGCGGACCCGGCAGTGGCGAAGGACATATTGATGCGCTCGGTCGCCTTTCGCACGGTGGAGGGGGCAGGGCAGGTGCCAAAGCTGGCGGCTTATTTTGCGTCGGTGTTGAAGGCGGCGGGCTTTGCCGATGCCGACATCGTCATCACGCCGATGGGCGAGACGGCAACGCTGGCCGCGACGATCAAGGGGCGCGATGCGAAGCTCAAACCCCTGCTGATGATCGGCCATATGGACGTGGTGGCGGCGGATCGGGCGGACTGGACCCGTGATCCCTTCGTGCCGGTCGAAGAAAATGGCTATATTTTCGGGCGTGGGTCGGAGGATAATAAATATGACGTCGCGATGATGGTCGCGACGCTGGCGCAGCTGAAAAAGCAGGGCTGGACCCCGCGCCGCACCGTCACCCTGCTGCTGTCAGGCGATGAAGAAACCGCGATGGTGACGACCAAGGCGCTGGCGGCCCAATATAAGGACGCCGAATTGCTGCTGAACGGCGATGGCGGCGGCGGGCTGCTGAATGAGGACGGCAAGCCGGTCCTCTATCAATTGCAGGCGGGCGAGAAAACCTATGCCGATTTCGAGATCGGCTTTACCGATCCGGGCGGGCATAGCAGCGCGCCGACGCCGGGCAATCCGATCTATCGACTGGCCAAGGCCATCGACAGGATCGCGGCCTATCAATTCCCGCCGATGCGTAACGAACTGACCCAAGCGTCGCTCAGCCTGTCGGCGGGCCGGATCGGCGGCGAGGTCGGCGCTGCGATGCGGCGTTATGCGGAGACGGGCGACGCGGCGGCGGCGGAACTGCTGTCGACCAAACCGGAATTTGTCGGCCAGGTCCGCACCACCTGCGTCGCGACGATGGCGCAGGCGGGCCATGCGCTCAACGCCCTGCCGCAAAGCGCGAAGGTCATGGTCAATTGCCGCATCTTCCCCGGCGTGGCGATTGAGGCTGTGAAGGCGGAACTGGTGAAGGTGGTTGCCGATAGCGGCGCAACCGTGACCACGCTGGGCGATCCGCTGGCCAGCGATGCGTCGCCCCTGCGCGCGGACGTCATGAAGGCGGTGCGCGACGCGGTGACCGCCCGTTCACCGGGCATCACCGTGATGCCCGGCATGTCGGCGGGCGCGACCGACAGCCTCTATTTCCGCGCCTTGGGCGTGCCGAGTTACGGCGTGTCCAGCCTGTTCATGAAGGCCGAGGACGGCTTTGCCCACGGCCTGAACGAGCGGGTGCCGGTCGCGGGCATCGGGGAGTCGCTGGCGCAGTGGGATGCGGTGGTGCGGGCGCTGGCGAAGTAAAACATAATCTCCGTTCGCCCTGAGCGAAGTCGAAGGGCTCGCCCGACCAGCGGGAAGGCACTTCGCTTCGCTCAGTGGGGGGCTTCGACTTCGCTCAGCCCGAACGGATAAGTGGGTTTACCCCCGCGCCACCGCATTCGCCGCCGACAGCACCGCCTGCACCGAAGCCGTCGCGACGTCCGCATCCGTCCCCACGCCAAACACCGTACGCCCGTCCGGGGTGCGGCATTCGACATAGGCGGCGGCGTTCACGTCGCTGCCCGAACCGATCGCATGTTCGCTATAGTCGGCAATCTCCAGCTCGACGCCCAACTCGTCGCGCAGCGCCGCCAGCACCGACGAGAGCAGGCCGTTACCACGCCCCGAAATGCTCCGCTCGCCGCCCTTGTGCGCAATCTTGCCGGTGAAGATGCGGTCGCCCGCCGCGCCGCCCTCATGATAATCGATCAGGCGATAGGCCTGTTCGCCACACAGGCGATAATGGTCCTGGAACGCCGTCCAGATATCCGCGGCATTGAGTTCGCGGCTCGAATGGTCGGCCATGCCCTGCACCACGCGGCTGAAATCGGCCTGCATCCGCTTGGGCAGTTTGAAGCCCTTGTCCTGCTGCAATACCCAGGCGACGCCGCCCTTGCCCGACTGCGAATTGACGCGGATCACCGCTTCATAGTCGCGGCCCAGATCCTTGGGATCGATCGGCAGATAGGGGACGTCCCAGATCAGGTCGTTGCGTGCTTCCTGTGCGGCAAAGCCTTTCTTGATCGCGTCCTGATGGCTGCCGGAAAAGGCCGTGAACACCAGTTCGCCAGCATAGGGGTGGCGCGGATGGACCGGCAACTGGTTGCAATATTCGACGGTCTGGATGACCTCGTCAATGTCGCTGAAATCCAGGCCGGGGTTGATCCCCTGCGTGTACATATTGAGCGCCACGGTCACGATGTCGCAATTGCCGGTGCGTTCGCCATTGCCGAACAGGCAGCCTTCAACCCGATCCGCGCCCGCCATCAGGCCCAGTTCCGCCGCCGCCACGCCAGTGCCGCGATCATTATGCGGGTGGAGCGAGATGACGACGCTGTCGCGGCGCGAAATATGGCGGCACATCCATTCGATCTGGTCGGCATAGATGTTCGGCGTGGCGCATTCGACCGTCGCTGGCAGGTTCAGGATCAGCGGCTTGTCGGGCGTCGGCATCAAAATATCCATCACCGCCTCGCAGCACTCCAGGCTGAAATCCAGCTCGGCAGTGGAGAAGGTTTCGGGCGAATATTCAAAATGCCAGTCCGTGTCGGGTTGGGCCGCTGCATTGTCGCGCAGCAGCTTGGCGGCGGTGACGGCGATCTCCTTGATCTGCGGCCGCTCCATCCCGAACACGATCCGCCGCCAGGCGGGCGACACCGCGTTATAAACGTGGACGATCGCCTTCTTCGCGCCGCGCAGCGATTCAAACGTCGTCGCGATCAAATCCTCGCGCGCCTGGGTCAGCACCTGCACCATCACATCGTCGGGGATGCGCCCGTCCTTCACCAGCCCGCTGATGAAGTCGAACTCGGTGGCACCGGCCGACGGGAAACCAACCTCAATCTCCTTGACGCCGACCTTGACCAGCAAGTCGAAAAAGCGGCTCTTTTTCTCCGCATTCATCGGGTCGATCAGCGCCTGATTGCCATCGCGCAGGTCGGTCGAGAGCCAGCGCGGGGGCGAGGTGATGACATTGCCCGGCCATTGGCGATTGGGCAGGTCGATCTGGGGGAAGGCGCGATATTTCTGGGACGGATCGGTCAGCATCATGGGACTACTACTTCTTTTGCGAACGGGCGCGCGGGTCGTTGAGGGCGCGCAGCCCGGTTAACGATGATCAGCGAAAAGGAAGCCCTTAGGCGTATCGTTGCTGCCCATAATCGAAAGGCAGCGCAAAAACCACGCCTAAGGGCGTGTAAGTCGTAGCAGGGGAAGAAGCGTCGCGCTCTGCATGATGGGGACGCTTGTAGCCGGTTTGGGGGCGGGGCGTCCAGTGGTTATTGCCCAACCCAGATCCGTCATCCTGACGAAAGTCAGGATCCAGGGTTCGACGCACAGCGCCGGACGCTCTGGACCCCGGAGCAAGTCCGGGGTGACGGAGAGGGAGTAGGTAGTCGTCTTACTTCTGGAACGCGGCGACGATCTTCAGTTCGATAGTATCGCCGACCATCGGCACGCCATAGCCCATGCCGAACTCGCTGCGCTTGATGGCGCCGGTCGCGACGAAGCCGACATTTTCCTTGCCGCCCGCCATCGCCGGGGCCTTGCCCGCGCCGTAAAGTTCAGCGTCCAGCGTCACCGGCTTGGTCACGCCCTTGATCGTCAGATTGCCGGTGATGTCCGCGCCGGTCGCGCCGTCGGGCTTCACGCTGGTCGATACGAAGGTCGCGGTCGGGAATTTGGCGGCGTCGAAGAAATCCGCCTTCATCAGATGCTCGTCCAGCTTGGGCACACCCGTGCGCAGATTGGCGATCGTGAAGGTGACGGACACTTTGGATGCGGCCGGGTTCGCCTTGTCCAGGGTCAGGGTGCCGGTCGGTTCGGCGATGGTGCCCATATTGCTGGTGAAACCCATATGGTCCCAAGCGAACACGACCTGGGTATGGCCCGGATCGACGGTATAGCTGCCGCCGGTCGCTTTAGCGGCATCCTTGGTGCCGGGCGCGGTCATCGGCCCCTGCGCGATCAGGACGGTGCCGCCGGTCAGGGCGATCAGGGCGGCGGCGGGGATGAGATATTTTTGCATGGGGGACTCTCCAAAACGATCAAGGGGCGCAGCTTGAATAAGCTACGCCCCTAAATTGTTCCAGAGCCGTAACCGGAAACGGATCGTTCGCCTTTAAGCCCCTCCCCTTCAGGGGAGGGGTTGGGGTGGGGCTTGTCGTCTGGAGACAGCGCTTGGGACACAGCCCCACCCCCGTCCCCTCCCCTGAAGGGGAGGGGTGAAGAAGGCTTAATTCTTTTCCTGGTCCACCAGCTTGTTGGCGGCGATCCAGGGCATCATCGCGCGCAGCTTTGCGCCGGTTTCCTCGATCGGGTGGCGCTTGGCGGCGATGCGGCTGGCTTTCAGTTCCGGCTGGCCGGCGCGGTTGTCGAGGACGAAGTCCTTGACGAAGCGGCCCGACTGGATGTCGGCCAGCACGCGCTTCATTTCCTTCTTGGTTTCTTCGGTGATGATGCGCGGGCCGGTCTTGATGTCGCCATACTCTGCTGTGTTGCTGATCGAATAGCGCATGTTGGCGATGCCGCCTTCATACATCAGGTCGACGATCAGCTTGAGTTCGTGCAGGCACTCGAAATAGGCCATTTCCGGTGCGTAACCGGCTTCGACCAGCGTTTCGAAACCGGCCTGGACCAGCGCGGTGGCTCCGCCGCACAGCACGGCCTGCTCGCCGAAAAGGTCGGTTTCGCATTCTTCGCGGAAGTTGGTTTCGATGATGCCGCTGCGGCCACCGCCCACGCCGCTGGCGTAGGACAAGGCGATGTCATGGGCGTTGCCGGTCGCGTCCTGATAGACGGCGATCAGGCAGGGGACGCCGCCGCCGCGCTGATATTCGCTACGCACGGTGTGGCCCGGACCCTTGGGCGCGATCATGATGACGTCAATGTCCTTGCGCGGCTCGATCAGGCCGAAATGGACGTTCAGGCCATGGGCGAAGGCCAGCGCCGCGCCGGGGCGCAGATTGGCGTGGATGTCGTCGGCATAGATGGCGGCCTGATGCTCGTCGGGGGCGAGGATCATGAGGACGTCGGCCCAAGCGGCGGCTTCCGCATTCGGCAATACCTTGAAGCCCGCGCCTTCCGCCTTCTTCGCGCTGCCGGAACCGGGGCGCAGGGCGATGGCGACTTCGGCCACGCCGCTGTCGCGCAGATTCTGCGCATGGGCATGGCCCTGCGACCCATAGCCCAGAATGGCGACCTTCTTGCCCTTGATCAGGCCGATGTCCGCGTCGTGATCGTAATAAACCTTCATGAGTGTCTCTTCCCTCGAACAAATCTCCTCGCCCCGCCGGGGAGAGGATATGAAATCTTGGCCTGGCGCAGCCGGGCCTAGATGAAGTTGGAGAGGGGCTTTGGACGGACGAACGTCGCTGCCCCCTCTCCCAGCTTCGCCTAGGCAGTCGATCAGAGTCACGTGCCTCTGAATCGACTGCCAAGGCTGCGCAACCCTCTCCCCGCCGGGGAGCGGGAATTCGTTAAATCGCTTCTTTCCCCCGGATCAGGCCGACAACGCCGGTGCGGCCAACCTCGACCAGGCCGATCTGGCGCATCAGGCCAACAAAATTGTCCACCTTGTCGGTGGTGCCGGTAATCTCGAAAATGAAGCTTTCGATCGTCGTGTCGACCACCTTGGCGCGGAACACGTCGGCCAGGCGCAGCGCCTCGATCCGGTCCTCGCCCACGCCCGCCACCTTGACCAGCGCCAGTTCGCGCTCGACGAAGGGGCCGCTCTCGGTCAGGTCGGTAACCTTGTGGACCGGGACCAGCCGGTCAAGCTGCGCCATGATCTGGTCGATCACCTTGGGCGGGCCGTTGGTGACGATGGTGATGCGGCTGACGCCATGGTCCTGGGTGATGTCGGCCACGGTCAGGCTGTCGATATTATAGCCGCGCGCGGTGAACAGGCCCGCGATGCGCGCCAATATGCCCGCCTCGTTGGAGACGGTCAGCGACAGGACGTGTCGCTGACTCAGTTCTTCCTGAATATGCATCAGATGCTTGTCCCGTTGTCCGTATCTTCATGGGCACCTTTATGGTCTGCCCGTTCCGAAATCATCGCCGTAAAGGCATAGTGCCAGCCGCCATCCTGCCGGTGGGCGAGGCGGACGGGAAAGCCCGTTACCGCGTCGAACATTCGGCTCAGATGCTCGCCCACATAGCGCGGACCGATCAGCAATGTGCCGATGTGCCGCTCATGATGCTCGAACCCATGGTCCAGATGCACTTCCCATTCCTCATTGTCCGGGTCGGCATGGTCGATGGTCCAGCCGGTCAGCTCGGCGCTGCCCGCGTTCCGCTCGAAATCCCAGGGTTCCGTAACGTGGATGCGCAGTTTTAGGTGTTGGGTCACACTAGCGCCTTGGCTTCGTCCGTCATGCTGCCCTTCACCTGGCTGGGATCGAGCAGCATTTCGGTATGCGCCGCGCCCGACGGGATCATCGGGAAACAGTTGGACAGCTTAGCCACGCGGCAATCGACGATCACCGGGCCGGGCGTGTCGATCATGGCGCGGATGCCGCTTTCCAGATCATCCGGTCCGTCGATGCGGATGCCGGTCCAGCCATAGGCTTCGGCCAGCTTCACGAAATCGGGCAGGCTGTCGGAATAGCTGTTGGAATAGCGGCTCTGATAGGTCAGTTCCTGCCACTGGCGGACCATGCCCATATATTCATTGTTCAGGATGAAGATCTTGACCGGCAGGCGATATTGGCTGGCCGTCCCCATTTCCTGAATATTCATCTGGATCGACGCATCGCCCGCGACGCAGATGACCAGACTGTCGGGATTGCCCATCTGCGCGCCGATGGCGGCGGGGAAGCCATAGCCCATTGTGCCAAGGCCACCCGACGTCAGCCATTTATTGGGCGCGTCGAAACCGAAATGCTGCGCCGCCCACATCTGGTGCTGGCCGACTTCGGTGGTGATGATGATGTCCTTGCCGGTCGCGGTGCATGCCTTGTACAGGTCCGCGATCGCGCGCTGGGGCATGATCTCGGTCGCGTTCTCGGCATAGTCGAGCGACTTTTTCGCGCGCCAGCCATCGATCTGCGCCCACCAGGCCGACAGGTCGGCGGCTTCATGACCGCGTGCCTTCCACAGCGCCACCATGTCGCTCAGCGCGCTGCCAACGTCGGCGACGATGGCGACATCGACATCGACGATCTTGTTGATGCTGCTGCGATCGATATCGATATGGACCTTGCGGCTGTTGGGCGCGAAGGCGTCCAGACGGCCGGTCACCCGGTCATCGAAGCGTGCGCCGACACAGATGATCAGGTCCGCCTTGTTCATCGCAAAATTGGCTTCATAGGTGCCGTGCATCCCCAGCATCCCCAGCCATTGCGGCCCGGTTGCGGGATAGGCGCCCAGACCCATCAGCGTGGAGGTGACGGGCGCACCGGTCATCGCGGCCAGTTCGCGCAGCAGGGTGGAGGCTTCCGGCCCGCTGTTGATGACGCCGCCACCGGTATAGAAAACCGGGCGTTCGGCGGCCGCCAGCATCTCGACGGCCGCGTCGATCCCGGCGGCGTCCGCCTTGGTCTGCGGGTGATAGCTGGCATGGGCGACCGGTTCGGGACGCTTGTAGGGTGCCGTAGCGATCTGGACATTCTTTGGAATGTCGATGACGACCGGGCCGGGGCGACCGGTGGTGGCGATATGGAACGCCTCATGAATGACGCCCGCCAGTTTGGCCGGGTCTTTCACCAGATAATTATGCTTGGTGCAGTGGCGCGTGATGCCGACCGTGTCCGCTTCCTGAAAGGCGTCGGTGCCGATTAGTTGGGTTGGAACCTGGCCGGTGATGACGACCATGGGGATCGAATCCATCAGCGCGTCGGTGATGCCGGTGACCGCATTGGTCGCGCCGGGACCCGACGTGACCAGGACGACGCCGGGCTTGCCGGTCGACCGGGCATAGCCCTCCGCCATATGGGTCGCGCCCTGTTCGTGGCGGACCAGCACATGCTTGATCGTGGGATGATTGAAGAGCGCATCGTAAATGGGCAGCACTGCGCCGCCCGGATAGCCGAACACGACTTCGACGCCCAGATCCAACAGGCATTCGACCAAAATGTCCGCGCCGCTCTTTTCGGCCACGATAGATTCCTTCGCATTGTTCAAGCCGCGCCCTTTGCGTCATGCGACGCGAAATGGCAAGGTGGCGGCCACTATCTGACATAAAATGACGTGTCAAATATTATTGTTGTAATTTAATTACTAATTCACCGATAATTTTGTCATCAATATATCGCCTCTCGCGCGCCCAGCCCGGCGGCGGCTGGTTGGAGAACCAGGTATATTGCCGCTTGGCATATTGCCGCGTCGCCAGCCGGCCTTTTTCGATTGCACTGTCCAGCTCAGTGTCGCCTTTGATCCAGCCGCGGATGTCCGGCACGCCAATCGCCCGCATCACCGGCAGGTCGGGGTTGAGATTGCGGGCCAGCAACGCCTCCACTTCCGCCACCGCACCTTGCTCCATCATCAGCCCGAACCGCCGGTCGCACCGCTCCATCAGCCAGTCGCGCGGCGGCAGCAGGATCATCGGCGACAGGCTGATCGTGTCGCCAATCCCGCCGCTCTTATGCTGCTGCCAGGCTTTGAGCGGCCTGCCGGTCGATCGCACCACCTCCAGCGCCCGCGCCACCCGCGTCGTATCGGCAGGGGCGAGGCGGGCGGCGGCTTCGGGATCCTCGACGCTCAGCGCCGCATGGGCGTCGGCGACCGGCAGCGCCCGCACCGTCGCGCGAATCTCCGGGTCGATCTCCGGCACCGGGGCGATCCCGTCCAGCAAGGTGCGGATATAGAGGCCGGTCCCGCCGACCAGCACCGGCAGGCGGCCCGCGTCATGGGCGGCGGCAATCTCCGCCTTCGCCTCCGCCGCCCAGCGTGGTGCCGTGCAGGCTTCCGCCCCGTCGATATGACCGAACAGCCGGTGCGGCACATCGCCCATTTCCTCTGGCGAAGGCCGGGCGGACAGGATGGCAAGGTCGGCATAGACCTGACTGGCGTCGGCATTGATGACGACGCCGCCCGTGGCCTTGGCCAGCGCAATGGCAAGCGCGCTCTTGCCGCTGGCGGTCGGCCCGGCAATAAGCGCGACCCGTGGGCGGGATTCGCCCTGTTGTGGTTCGGAGATAAGCATGTTCGTCGCGACCTTAGTGGCAAGCGCCTCGATGGGGCAGGGGGATATTGCGCAGGCGCTCGATCGGCTTGCCCAATCGGGTTGCCAGCCGGGCGATACTTTATGGCTCGACGCTGACAAGGCCGCCGATATCTTCTTCGCCGCCGATCCGGTTGCGGCCCGCGCGGCGCTGACCGATCTGGGGCAGGGGATCGACATCATCGTCCAGCCGCAAGCCACCCGCGAAAAGGCGCTGATCATCGCCGACATGGATTCGACCATGATCACCGTCGAATGTATCGACGAACTGGCCGACTATGCCGGGATCAAGCCGCAGATCGCCGAGATCACCGAACGGGCGATGCGCGGCGAACTGGACTTTGCGGGCGCGCTGGACGAGCGGGTCGCTTTGCTCAAGGGGCTGGACGATAGCGCCATCGACCGCTGCCGCGCCGAGCGGGTGACGATCATGCCGGGGGCCAAGGCGCTGGTCCGCACGATGAAGGCGCGCGGCGCACGGGCGCTGCTGGTGTCGGGCGGCTTCACCCGCTTTACCGGACCAGTGGCGGAGGAGATCGGCTTCGACGCCGCCGTCGCCAATGTGCTGGAGATTGCCGATGGCGCGCTGCTCGGCACCGTCTCCCGCCCGATCGTCGACGCCGCGCGCAAGCGGGCGGAACTGGAAGCGATGATCGCGGGCGGCATCGACCGCGCGCTGACGCTGGCCGTGGGCGATGGTGCGAACGACATTCCGATGATCGAGGGGGCAGGGCTGGGCGTTGCCTATCATGCCAAGCCCAAGACGCGGGCGGCGGCGGCGGCGGAGATCGTCCATGGCGACCTGTCGGTGCTGCTTTATGCGCAGGGCATTGCGTCCGCCGATTGGGTTCAGGACTGATTTTTCGGCGTTTTCGACGCATTATCGTGGTTAAGCCACTATTCGCCGTCATTTCGCTACGGTAATGGATTTTTTGCGCGGTTCGCACGTTGGCCCCGCGTCGTAGCTGCTGTCGCAACCGCTGCGGCAAGAGGTTTAACGCGGCGTCCGGCGATCCCCGCCATCGCGCCCAGGGAGAAGATATGAAAATCAACCATATGGCTTTGGCTGCTGCCGGGTTGTTCGCACTGAGCGCCTGCGCGACGAATGAAGCCCCCGTCACCGTCGCGCCGCCCGTCGGCCCCGGCGCGATCGCTGGCACCGTTGCCGCCGACCGCGATGGCGACGGCTATGTCGATGGCTATTATACGTCGGACGGCATGTATCACGCCGTGCAGGGTCCGCCTTGCCCGCCGCCACCCCCGCCGCCAGCGCCCCGTCGCGGAGAACGCGGCTGATCCGTAAGTTGAACCGGGCGCGGCACCACCGCCGCGCCCGTACCTTGCCCCTCGCGCTGCTGCTGGCCGCGTGCGCCGTCACGCCGCTGGCCGCGCGCGCCCAGCCGGCAGCGCCCGCCGAGGCCGCGAAGGCCAGCGTCGCGACCGAAATCCGCGCAGGCGTCAGCGGCAAGCTCAAGGAATTTTACGCGCCCCGTGGCTATTGGCCGCTCTGGGTCGAAAAGGACGCGATCGGGCCGCAGGCCGACGCGCTGCTGGCGCTGATCGCCAGCGTCGATGTCGATGGCCTCGACCCGCGCGACTATGACCCGCGCGGCCTCCAGCGCCTGATAGAGGAAGCCGACGCCAGCCCGACCCCCAAGGCATTGGCCCGCGCTGACCTCGCTCTGTCCAAGGCGTTCGCCGCGCTGGTCGCGGACATGCGTCGCCCGGCGCGCGGCATGGGGATGCGCTATCTCGACCCGGAGGTCGAGCCGCGCGATCCCGATCCGTCCGATCTGCTGCGCGCCGCCGCCATCACCCCGTCGCTGACCGACTATATCCAGACCGCAGGCTGGATGAGTCCCTTCTACATGCAGCTGCGCACCGCCCGCGCCGACTATCAGGCGAAATGGGGCGACCTGCCCGACGTGACCGTGCCGGAGGGCGTCAAGCTGCGCCCCGGTGGTCGCGTGCCAGAGATCGCGTTGCTGCGCCACCGGCTCGGCCTGCCCGACGGCACTGCCTATGATAGGGTGCTGATGGCGCGGGTGCGCAGCTTTCAGAGCGACCATGGCCTCAACGCTGATGGCGTCGCTGGCGCGCAGACCATTGTCGCGCTCAACCGGGGCGCGTCCTATTATGAGCGGCTGCTGGCGCTCAATATGGAGCGGACGCGGCTGCTCCCTGGACCCTGGGTGCGCCATGTCGTGGTCGATGCCGCCTCGGCGCGCCTATGGTATTACAGCAAGGGTTCGCTCGACGGCACGATGAAGGTCGTGGCGGGCGCGAAGGACACGCAGACGCCGATGATGGCGGGGATGATCCGCTACGCCACGCTCAACCCCTATTGGAACATCCCGCCTGACCTGGTGCAAAGCCGGGTCGCGCCCAAAATCCTGAATGGCGCATCGCTCAAAGGCCTGCATTATGAAGCGCTGGCCGACTGGAGCGCCAATCCTGCGCCACTCGCCCAAAGCGCGATCGACTGGCGCGCGGTCGCGGCGGGGCGCAGCGAAGTGCGCGTTCGTCAGTTGCCCGGCGGCGACAATGCGATGGGCCGGGTCAAGTTCATGTTCCCCAATGACCTTGGCATCTACCTGCACGATACCCCGTCGCGCGACCTGTTCGCCAAACCCGCGCGCCATTTCAGCAATGGCTGCGTCCGGCTGGAGGATGCCCAGCGTCTGGGCCGCTGGTTCTTCGGCAAGCAACCGGTGGCGGAGGGTAGCGCGCCGGAACAGCATCAGCCATTGCCTCAGCCGGTGCCGGTGTATCTCACTTATCTGACGGCGGTTCCCACGGCGCAGGGGGTGCAGTTTTTGCCCGATGTGTATGGGCGGGACGGGAATTGAGATTACACCAAGCTCCGTTCGTTTCGAGCGTGTCGAGAAACGGGGCAGAGCCAAGTTCAGCGCCACTAAAATGAGATTGCTGTCCTATCCGTTTCTCGACTTCGCTCGAAACGAACGGATGTGGTGTCAACCCTAAAGCCCCGCCACCAGCCCGTCGATCGCGCCCTGCAAAATGTAACTCGCCGCCAGCTTGTCGACCAGCACCTCGCGCCGGGCGCGGCTGGCGTCGGCTTCCAGCAGGGTGCGGGTGACGGCCTGGGTCGACCAGCGTTCGTCCCACAGCAGGATGGGCAGGCCCAGATCGAGGAGGTTCTGCGCAAAGGCGCGGCTGGACTGGCTGCGTGGGCTGCCGGTGCCGTCCAGGTTGAGCGGCAGGCCGATGACGATACCCTTGACCTGCTGCTCCGCGATAAAGGCGGCGATGGCGATCTTGTCCTTGGTAAACTTGCCGCGGCTGATCGTGTGGGCGGGACTGGCGATCGACCAGCGATCGTCGCACAGCGCCAGCCCGATCGTCTTGGTCCCGACATCCATGCCGATCAGCCGCCCGCCGTCGGGCAGGCACTCGCGAAAGGCCACGCGGTCCGTGGTCAGCAAGCTCATGATTTGACGAACGCCGCCAGCCGTTGCCGGGCATCGTCGCGGACATTGGCCCAGAACAGGCTGTAATCGTAAACATGGTAGTTGTTGCCGGGCAGGGTGAACGGACCCATGTCCACAGGCTCGCCGATCATCAGCACGCCGCTGGTGTCGCAGCGTGCAGGCACGATGCCTGACAGGAGGCGCGGGGGCTTTCCTTCTTCCCGGCTGTCGAGCGTGCCGCGATTGGCGCTGGCCGGGGCCGCGCCGTTGAACGCGCCGGTGAGGGGGTTGGTGCAGAGCATGTGCGTGCCCTTGCGCGGCTTGCCGCTATAGCCGGTTTTCTTGCCGAAGGTTTCGATCACCGCCGAAGGATCAGCCGGTTCGGCATAGCTTTGCCAGCTCACGATGCAGTGCGCTTGGCGCGCCCGCGCACAGGCGGGCAGGCCGAGTGCGGGCAGGTCCGCCTCTACCGAAATCGGCCAGCCCACGGCATAGACCGCCGCAACCCGGTCCGCGACCGGCTTGCCTGCGACTTGCTCGCGCAGCAATTGCAGCAGGTGGCGCGACCCCTGGCTATGCCCGGCGAGGATCAGCGGCCCGGTGGGATTGGCTTTCAGGAAGGCGGCAAAAGCCTGGGCCACGTCGCGATAGGCCGCGGCCAGCGCCTTGTCGCCCTCCGGCCCGTCGGTCAGGAAGGCGCCATAATTGGCCTGGCGATAACGCGGCGCCCACACATTGCCCACCGCGTTGAAGGCGCTGGCCTGCCCGGTGACGAAGCGGCGCGCGGTTGCGTCAGCCTCCTTCTCGCCGATCGGCGCGTTCCAATGGGCGTCGCCAAAGGTGGTGATGTAGCTGGTTGGGTGGATGAAGAACACCGCTGCCTTTTCCGGCACGGGCGCGCCCTTGATCCCCTGCGGCGTCCACAGTGCGGGATTGTCCTTCACGATATCCGGCCGGGCGATCCACATCGCCTGTCCGTCATAGGCGTCGGCGGGCAGGGGCTTCAGGTCGCTAAACGCCTCTCGCGGCACCATGACCGCGCGGATCAGCTGCATCCCCCAGATGCGATAGATCAGCAGCGCGGCGATCACCAGCACCACAAGGCCAGCGATGACATAGAGGAATTTGCGCGCCACGACTGCTCTCCGATGTTGGCCGGAACCCGTCCCGCCTTTCTGCCGCCTGTCTGGCCCAACCGCCGCGGCGGCGCAAGATGAACCATGGTCGGCAGGTCGCCCCTTGAAGCGGGTTAAACCGAGTGCTAGCGGCGGAGCCATGTCGATAGACCTTCAAACCGTAAAAAAGATCGCCAGCCTCTCGCGCATTTCGGTGACTGACGCCGAAGCGCAAGCGATGGTGCCTGAACTCAACAACATCCTTGGCTGGGTGGAGCAACTGGGCGAGGTGGACGTCACCGGCATAGAGCCGATGACCGCCGTCATCCCCAATACCCAACGCCTGCGCGTGGACGCCGTGACTGACGGCAATGTCCGCGACAAGGTGCTGGTCAATGCGCCCCAGGCCGAGCATGGCTTTTTTGCCGTTCCCAAGGTGATCGAGTGACCAATCTTACTGACCTGACCGTAGCCGAAATCCGCGACGGATTCCGCGCTGGTGATTTTTCAGCGCGCGAAGTGGCCGAAGGTTTCAACGCCAATGTCGCGGCGGCCAAGGCGCTTAACGCCTTCATCGTCGAAACGCCGGAAAAGGCGCTGGCCGCTGCCGATGCTGCGGACAAGGCGAAGGCCGTTGGCGAAACGCTGGGCGCGCTGGCCGGCGTGCCGATCGGCATGAAGGATCTGTTCTGCACAGAGGGCGTGCAGACCACCGCCGCGTCGCACATGCTGGAAGGCTTTGTGCCGACCTATGAATCGACCGTGTCGGGCAAGCTGTGGGCGGCGGGCGCGGGGATGCTGGGCAAGCTGAACCTGGATCAGTTCGCCATGGGATCGTCCAACGAGACCAGCTATTTTGGCAATGTCATTTCCCCGTGGAAGCGCGGCGGCGGTGACAATGCGGCGCTGGCGCCCGGTGGCTCTTCGGGCGGCTCTTCGTCCGCCATTTCCGCGCGGCTCTGCCCGGCGGCGACCGGTACGGATACCGGCGGTTCGATCCGCCAGCCTGCCGCCTTCACCGGCATTTCGGGCATCAAGCCGACCTATGGCCGCTGTTCGCGCTGGGGCATCGTGGCGTTTGCGAGTTCGCTCGATCAGGCCGGGCCGATGGCGCGCACCGTGCGCGACAATGCGTTGCTGCTGGAAGTGATGGCGGGTTTCGATCCCAAGGATTCCACCAGCCTTGATTTGGCCGTGCCTCAGTGGGAAGCAAACCTGTCCAGCGACCTGCGCGGCAAGACGGTCGGCATCCCCAAGGAATATCGCCCCGATGGTCTGAACGCGGAAATTGCGGCTTTGTGGGACAAGGGCATCGCTTGGCTCAAGGACGCAGGCGCGAACGTGGTAGAAGTGTCGCTGCCGCATACCAAATATGCGCTGCCGACCTATTATATCATCGCGCCCGCCGAAGCGTCATCCAACCTCGCCCGCTATGACGGCGTGCGCTATGGCCAGCGCGACCTGCCCGATGGCGCGGGCTTGCAGGACATGTATGCGGCGACCCGCGCCGCGGGTTTCGGGCCGGAGGTCAAGCGCCGCATCATGATTGGCACCTATGTGCTGTCGGCCGGTTTCTACGACGCTTATTATACCCAGGCGCAGAAGGTCCGGGCGCTGATCGCGCGCGACTTTGACCGGGCATTCGAGCAATGCGACCTGCTGCTGACGCCGACTGCGCCCAGTGCGGCCTTCACGCTGGGCGAAAAGCAGGCCGATCCGTTGGCCATGTATCTGAACGACGTGTTCACCGTGCCGGCCTCACTCGCTGGGCTGCCCGCGATGAGCGTGCCGGGCGGTCTGGACAGCCAGGGCCTGCCGTTGGGCTTGCAGATCATTGGCAAGGCGCTGGACGAGCAAACGGTGCTGAACGCCGGGCTGGCGATCGAGGAACGGGCTGGCTTCGTCGCGCGGCCGGACAAGTGGTGGTAACCTATATTCCCGTTCGCCCTGAGCTTGTCGAAGGGCTGCTTTTTTCTTCAAGAAAGGACTGGGCTTCGACAGGCTCAGCCCGAACGGAACCAAGATTATGAGTGACTATCGCATCCAGGGCGCAACCGGTGAGTGGGAGGTCGTGGTCGGCCTGGAGGTCCATGCGCAGGTGACGTCGAATGCCAAGCTGTTTTCCGGCGCGGCGACAGCGTTCGGGGCGGAGCCGAATACGCAGGTGTCGCTGGTCGATGCGGCGATGCCCGGCATGTTGCCCGTGCCTAACCGCGAATGTATCCGCCAGGCGGTGCGTACCGGCATGGCGATTGACGCGCAGATCAACAAATGGTCGCGCTTCGATCGGAAAAATTATTTCTACGCCGATTTGCCGCAGGGCTATCAGATCAGCCAGCTCTATCATCCGATTGTGGGCGAGGGTCAGATCGAGATCGTGCTGGACGAAAAGAACCCGGATACCAGCACCAAGGTGATCGGCGTCGAGCGCATCCATGTCGAGCAGGATGCGGGCAAGCTGATGCATGACCAGCATCCGACCAGCTCTTATGTCGACCTGAACCGCTCGGGCGTCGCGCTGATGGAAATCGTGTCGCGGCCGGACATGCGTTCTCCCGCCGAAGCCGGGGCTTATCTGGCGAAGCTGCGGACGATCCTGCGCTATGTGGGCTCCTGCGATGGCAATATGGATCAGGGTTCGATGCGCGCCGACGTCAACGTCTCGGTGCGCAAGCCGGGCGGTGAACTGGGGACGCGGACCGAGACGAAAAACGTCAACTCGGTGCGCTTCGTCATGGCCGTGGTGGAGCGGGAGGCGAGCCGTCAGGTCGATGTGCTGGAGGCCGGCGGCAAGATCGTGCAGGAAACCCGCCTCTACGACCCGGACAAGAATGAGACGCGCTCGATGCGGTCGAAGGAGGACGCACACGATTATCGCTACTTCCCCGATCCTGACCTGTTGCCGCTGGTGCTGGACGACGCCTTTCTGGACGAATGCCGCGCCTCGCTGCCCGAACTGCCCGACGTCAAGCGCAAGCGCTATGAGCAGGCGCTGGGCCTGTCGCCCTATAACGCCGCGACCCTGACCGCCGACGCAGACACGGCACGTTGGTTCGAGACACTGCTGACGGAGAGCGCCGCCGCCCAGAAGAAGAGCGAGAGCGACGTCGCCAAGGCAGCGGCCAACTGGCTGTTGTCGGACCTCTATGGTGCGCTCAACCGGCTTGGCAAAAGCCTGGAGGACAGCCCGGTCAGTCCGGCGCAGGCCGCCGAATTGCTGGCGCTGGTCGCGGACGGTACGCTGTCGGGATCGCTGGCCAAGCAGGTGTTCGAGATCATGCTGGAAACCGGCGACGCGCCCGGCAAGATCGTCGAGGAAAAGGGTCTGAAGCAGACCAGCGACACCGGCGCGATCGAAGCGGCCGTCGCCACTGTGCTCGCCAACAATGCCGACAAGGTCGAACAATATCGCGGCGGCAAGGAAGCGCTGTTCGGCTTCTTCGTCGGCCAGACGATGAAGGCGATGCAGGGCAAGGCCAACCCGCAGGTGGTGAACGAGTTGGTGAAAAAGGCGCTGGCCGGGTAAACCGCGCCGCTCTTTCAAGCGGAAAAATTAAGGGGCGCCGCCGGGGGGACCGGCGACGCCCCTCTTTTTGGGCCCGGCGCCCTGGGGGAGGGATTATGCCGGGGCGGAATGGACGGACCGGGAGGGTCTGTGGGGTGTGGCCCGTCCATTCACAATCAAGACGTCACAGCACGAAGTTAACCGTCGCCCTAAATGAGATGGCGACGTGATTTTGTTGTTCCTCCGCGCCGAACTCCCCGCCGACCCGAAACGTATCGGTGCCGCCATAAAGGCGCGCGCGGCCGGTCCAGCCATTGGTGCGATCGTCCGCCACCAGGGTGAAACGGTCGCCGCCCTTGAAATAGGCCACCGTATCGCCCAGCGATCCGCCAATGATCTGGCGACGGCCACCCTCCAGCTCCAGACGGACCCAGCCATCTTCGGGCTTGAGGCTGCCAAAGTCATAGCCCGCCGTCACCGTGCCGTTGACGGTGGTTTCATCGCTGCTGCGGCCCAGGACGGTCAGGTTGAAGGCGTCGCCGCCGCCAGCCTCGCTATAGCCGTCCTCCTTCAGGCGGTAATAGTCGATGCCGACCGCCGGGCGCAGGCTGATGCGCCCCATCTGCCACTGATAGGCGGCACCGGCTGTGGCAGAATAGAGTTTGCCATCCCACTTGCCGTCCGCCGTCCGGGTGACGTCGCCATTTTCGAAATGGCGGGTGCCGGTAAAGCCGATCGTCGCCGCCGATAGCCGAGCGAAGGCCAGCAACGGTCCCCATTGGCCGCGCCAGTGCGCCGCCAGTTCATATTGGTCGGAATCGACCGCATTGTTGGAGCTGCCACTGCTGTCGCTGGCGTGGATATAGGCGAAGGAACCGCCGAACGCGCCCAGATCGGTCAGATATTCGACGCCACCGCCAGCGCCCCAACCGCTGATATCGTAAGAGGCTGTATCGCCCACGCTCTTGGCCCCGCCGAAACCGACCTGTTGCAGCCAGAAGCCCAACCGCCCGTCCTTGGTGCGATAAATGCCGTTGGGGTCGGACAGGATGCGTGCGGTCGCGCGCGACCCCGACGTCACCGCCTCGAACGTGCCGCCTGCATGGTCGGGCAGCATCTGGCGCAAATTGGTGGCGAGCGTCGTGCCGTCGCTGATGCCGAGATAGGCGCTGGCGACCGCGGCGTCATTGTCGAGCGCATTGAAGATCGCCGGATAGGCGCGGGCGAGCGAGCCGGTGAGGCCCAGATCGGTAACGCTTTTGGCCGCGATCGAGAGGGTAACCGTGCCGGCGTTGCTGTCGCCAGTGACGCTGCCCTTGAACAGATAGGGCAGCAACGTGCTGGTCGCCAGCGTCGGCGATCCGCTGAGCGATCCGGCCCGCACGATGACATAGTCGCCCGCCGATCCGCTGACCTGGGTCAGGTTCACCTTGACCTGCGATCCGCTGGCAAAGCTGGCCGCGCCCGCTACGTCATAGACGGTGGCGGTGTTGGTCGCCGCGTTGATGGTGACGCCAAGGGTTGACGTGCCGCTCGCGGACAGGGAGGCAAGCGACACCGTGCCGGTGTTGGTGGCATTGAGCGTGCCGCCGTTCAACACCACCGCCATATTGCCGCTGTTGCTGATCGCACCGGTCAGCGTCGATGTGCCGCCCAATGTCAGCGTGCCGCTGCCGCTGCCGAAATCGACCGCGCCGGTCAGCTTGGCGCTGTCGGATAAGGACAGATTGGCATTGCCGACACCGAAGCCGACATTGCCGGTGAGGCTGGACGTGCCGGAAAGGGCAATGCTGTCATTGCCCGCGCCCAGCGTCAGATTGCCGGTAAGGCTGCCCGCCGAGACGGTGAGCGCGTCATTGCCGGACCCCAGCTTGATGTCGCCGATGATCGACGGCGCGGTGGCGGTCGCGGAGGCGAGCGCCTGGGTCAGGGTGACGCCGCTGCTGTTGGCGCTAAGGTCGATCGCGGTATTGGTCAGGCCGCCCGATGCGCTGATGCGGCCGGTGTTGGACAGGCTGGCTAGCGTGCCGGAGGAATCGAGGATGGCGATCGCTATGCCCTTCTCCGTGCTCAGCGCCGATGCGCCGACGGTGCCGCTGATGGTGAGCGCGTTGACCGATGCGCCCGCGTCGATGACGATGGCGCGCGCCGATGTGCCGGTCAGTGCTGATCCGGTCGCGCCGATCGTGCCGCCGACCTTGATGGTGCCGGTGCTGGCCCCGGAGCCGAGCCGCAGCGCGGTGGCGTTGCTGTCATAGGAGACCGCGGCGAGCGTGCCGTCGATCGCGACCCCTTTGGCGATGGTGACATTGCCGCCGAGGCCACCGATGGTCAGGCCATTGGCGGCGACCCCGTCATAAATGCCATAGCCGCCGATCGCGCCCTTGACGATCAGGCCATAGCCCGAACTGTCGGCCGCGACCTCGCCGATGACAGTGTTGGCGCTGGACGATCCGACCTGCACCGCAGCGGCGGAGCCGTAGCTGATGATCGACGCGCTGCCTTCACTGCTGTCGGCCAACCCGTCATCATCCACAGCGGTGTCGGTGTCGCTGAGCGTCGGCGGCACGTCGAAGATCACGCCGCCGCCCACATTGCCCGCGATGACGACGGCGGAGCCGCCCTGCAACAGATCGTCGGCGTCCAGCTTGGTCACGTCGGTTGGGCGGGTGGTGGAGCGGTAGCCGGTGCTGACGATCGCCCCCTGAATCTTGAGCGCGCCGCTGATGTCGCCCAGCAAAGCTGCACCGATGCTGTTAGCACCCAGCACTGACGTCGAACTGCGCAGCGTGACATTGCCGGTGACGGCGTTTGCGACCAGCCCGTAGCTGTTGTCGCCGGTGACGGTGGTGGTCCCGCTGGTCGTCAGATTGCCGGTCAGTGCGCCGTCGAGCCGGATGCCAGCGGACTGGTTGCCCTCGATCGTCATCGTGCCGCTATGGTCCACATTGCCGATATGGGCTGCACCGGACTGGACCCAGATGCCGGTCTTGCCCGATCCCTTGGCGAAGGTGCCATCTATGTCGCCATCGCTGTCGGTGTCGGTTGCCGTGTAATTTTCAGTGAGGGTGATCGTGCCGCTGTTGGTGATGTCGCCGGTGGTACCGGGAGCGACGAGAATGGCGGTGACATTGTCCGCGTCGTTGATCGTGATCGTGCCGGCATTGCTGACGTCATGATTGCTGTCGAGCGTGACCCCGGTGCCGCTGGTCAGGGTGATCGATCCGGCGGAGCTGATGATGATGTCGTCCGCCGATCCGCTGGCGATGGTCGATGTCTTGACTGCGGTCGTGGTTGATGTGCCGATGGTGGTGGCTGCCATGGCGTTGGCCAGCGTCAGCGCGACCAGCGCCGGGGCGATGGCCGTGCAGGCCAGTAGATGTCGCATGATGTCTCCTCTGCGTGCCGCGCCTGATTTTTATGCGCGCGTGCAGAAAGGACGGTGCCGGACCGGTATTTCCGTCTGAACCGATGTTCAGAAAGCGAAGTCGATGCCGATCCGCACGGTACGGGGCCGCAATGGGGTGTAGTAGTCGGTACGCAGGTCGAAGGGCGTACCGAGCGAGAAGCGGTTGCCGTCGCTGTCGAGCAGGTTGGTGAGCGAAAGCGACATCTGCACGGGACCGCGCGTCACGCTGGCGGACAGGCTGGTGTCGACATAATCGCCCTGGGTCCGCCCCAATATCGGACCGACGCCCAGTTGCGACTTGCCGACATAGCGGGCCGAACCGGACAGATGCAGGGCCATCGCATCGCCCATCGGCGCACGATAATCGAACGCCAGCCGCCCGCCCAGATTGGCGACATTGGGCAGGGTGAGCGACCGCCCTTCGTAGGAGAGCGCGCGCAGGAATTGCGCGGGCTGGGTCAGGCGGCTGTCATTATAGATGATGCTGCCATCCAGCGTCAGGCGCGGCACCGGGCGCACGACGATCCGCCCCTCAACCGTATAGATGCGCCCGTCGCCAATATTGGCTGTGGTGGGCAGGCCGATCCGGTCGGTCACGTCGGCCTGAATGTTGCGCCAGTCGGTATAGGCCAGGTTGCCGCTGATCGCGATCGCGTCGCGCCCCGGCACGCCCTTGCGAAAGCCGATCTCCACGGTCGAGGCACGATCATTCTGGAACCGGCGGACCCGCTGGTCGTCCACCGCCAGCCCGCCGGGCCGGAAGCCCTGTTGATAGCGGGCGTAGAGGGTGACGTCGGGGATCGCGTCGGTCAGCAGCGCGAAGGAGGGGAGGAAGATGGTTTCGCTGCGATCCGCCTGCGCTTCGGCGCGGGCGAGATCCGCCGAGGACAGGGCCGAAATCGGATCGAGCGCCTCGCCCGACAGGCGGCTGTTGGTCAGCCGTCCGCCGACCGTGGCGATCAGGCCTTTGACCGGCTCGAACGAGGCTTCGCCGAACAGAGTCGCTTCCTTGACGCTGTTGCGCACCCCGGTCGCCGTCGCGGGCATCCCGCCGCCGAACATCGGCACGCCGGGGATGACCTGCGACTGGACCGGCGCGGTGCCGTAGGAGGTCAGCGAGCGGCGTATCCTTGACTGGCTTTGCAGGTAGGACGCGCCCAATATCCAGCCCAGGCCATTGTCGATATCCCGCACCAGCCGGTTTTCGGTCGAAAAGATATCGACATCATTGCGCTGACGGAACAGCGCGCTGGGGCCGTCCGGCTGGGTGGCGTCATAGCTTTCGGCCAGCTCGTTATGGACAAAGCCGGTCGAGGACACGAAGCGTAGCGTATCCCACTGACGCTCTATCCTGATGCTGCCGAGCAGATAGTCGGAAAAATAGGGTTGGGCGACACTGGAGGCGCGCTGGAGCCGGTCGAGCGACTGGGTCGCATATTGGGCGTCCCGACCATCGATATGCTGGTACACGCCATTCAGGTCGATGGTCCAGTTTTCGTCCGGGGCGAAGCGCAGAGCGGCGCGCCCGCCATAGGTGCGGGTGCGGTTGACGTCGTTCAGGTCGCGGCTGACATCGTCGATATAGCCGCCCTCCTGCACGCCATAGCCAACGACCCGCAGTGCAATCTTTTCCGCGACGATCGGCACATTCAGCGTGGCGGACAGGTCGCCGCCGGGGTTGCCATGCTGGGTGGCGGAGAGGCCCGCCGACACTTGCCCGCCAAATTCGCCGAGATTGGGGGCGTTGGGCATGATGCGGATGATCCCGCCAAGCGATCCCGCGCCATAGAGCGTCCCCTGCGGCCCCTCCAATATCTCGACCCGGCCTACGTCATAGAGTTTAAGGTCCGGGTCGGGCGCCGCATAATTGAGCCGCATGTCGCCCAGATATTGGCCGGTGGTCGCCTGGGTCGGCCCGGCGACGCCGGAATCGGCGATGGCGCGGATGAACAGCTTGTTGCGGCCTGCGCCTGCATGGGTGGAGCTGAGGCTCGCGACCCGCGCCAGCAGCGTTGCGGTGCCGCCCGAAGCCTCGCCGCTGGAAAAGAGGTTGGTGTCGAGCGCTTCGACCATGCCGGCATAGCGGAGCAAAGGCGTGTCGCGCTTGGAGGCGGTGACGATGATTTCGGCTGCGGGTTGATCGGCCAGAGGTGCCGCCGCGATTGGAGCAGGCGCGCTGGGGCGCGGGGCGGATCGGGCGCGGACGATGCGCCAGGTGGTGGCGTCGATCCGCCGGGCGGTCGCGCCGCTGCCCTTCAAAAGTCGCTTAAGAGCCGCTTCCACCGACAGGCGCCCCGTAACGGCTGGGGTCGCTATCCCGGCCAGCGACTGGTCCGACATGCCGATGCTGACGCCGGTTTGGCGGCCAAGCGCCACCACGGCCTCGCCCAGCCGTGCGGGGGCGATGCTGATAGCCTGTCTTTCCGCCGCTTGTGCGGGCGTTGCGATTGCCAGGGCGGTGACGATCAGGAGGTCAGCTTTGCGGCCCATTCCCTTCCTTCAGCACCCAGCTGTCGCCGGTGCGTATCGCGCGCAGCCCCATCAGCGGGGCAGCGCCTGCAAAGAAGCGCGCCGGGTCCTTGTCCAGCCGGATCGTGCCGGTGAAGCGCATCGCCTGTGCGCCGGGCGTGGCGGTCAGCTTTACGCCGAGCGACCGGCCAATATCTTCGCTGATCTCGCTGACCGCAGCATTGGCATAGACCAGCCGTCCCTGCCGCCAGCTGGCAACCGCCGCTGGGGCGACATCCATCACCCGTAAGCCCTGCGCATCATCGGCCAGCGCCCGTCCGGCGGGCAGGCTGATCGCTTGCGCCTCCGGGTTGTAGATCACCTTGCCCTCGGACACGCCAATCCGGGTCGCGCCGCCGCTGTGGACGATGTTGAACACCGTGCCCGCATCCTCGAACACGGCGTCGCCCACGGTCACGCGGAACGGGTTGGCCTCGTCATGGCGAACGGTGAAGGCCGCTTCGCCGCTGTCGAGCGCGGCAAAGCGGGTGTCGTTGCGGTCGAGCCGCAGCGTTGTGCCGCCATTGACGTCGATCCTTGTGCCATCCTTCAGCGCGATGGTCTGCGTTTCGCCGGGGCGGGTGGTGACGGTGTAGATGTCCGCCCGGTTCATCATGCCGATCGAAACCGCCGCGACCAGCGCCGCCGCAATCGCGCCGCCGCCGACCCAGCGCCATGTCCAGCGTTGCGGCTGCCCCGGATCATTGGCCGCGACCGGCATGGCGACGGGTTCGGGCGGAATGATCATGTCCAGCTCGGTGTCGGCTGCCATCAGCGCGTCATAGGCGTCGGCACGCGCCGGGTCGCCCTCCAGCCACAGGGTGAAGGCCTCCCAGTCGACAAAGTCGGGATCGCGCGTGCGGATAACCCATCCGAGCGCTTCCTCTTGCATCATGGCTCCAGCCCTGTTCATTTTTTGCCCCTTACAGAGACTGACGCCGCCGACCCGCTCATGCCGTATCCATTTTCTGCTTGAGCGCGATCAT
The DNA here is from genome assembly GCA_023266575.1 of Sphingobium sp. Classification (GTDB taxonomy): domain Bacteria; phylum Pseudomonadota; class Alphaproteobacteria; order Sphingomonadales; family Sphingomonadaceae; genus Sphingobium. Next base: position 14,293 of record JAHFPV010000014.1, on the reverse strand, counting down.
CACACGATAGGCCTTTTGCAGATCCTTCTCCACCGTGGTCAGGCTGACCCCCAGTTCGTCGGCGATGGCGCGTTGCCCGACGCCTTCGATACGGAAGCGGCGGAACACCAGCTCGACGCGTGGGCCAAGCGCGCGCAGCACCTCGCGCGCCTCGTCGAGCGTCTGGTTGAGGATCAGCCGTTCGTCGACCGGCATGTCATCGGCGGGGTCCGCCATCACGCCGCCTGCCCCTTCTGCCCAATCCTGTTCGCGCCGTTCGCGCCGGGTGGCGGATCGGTAGCGGTCCAGCATCAGATTATTGGCCATGCGATAAAGATAGGGCAGCGGATCGGCGACCGGGCCGATATCCTTGGCCTCCAGCTTCATCCACATGTCCTGGATCATATCCTCCGCATTCTCCCCCGCACCGCGCGCACGCAGGAAACGCAGCAGGGCGGCGCGGTTTGCCATGAAAAGTTCGGAAAGGCCGGTGGCCATGCCTGTCTATGTCCAATGCGGGGCAGTTCTTGGCGGGTTGCCATAGATGGCCGGGCGGGGTCTTGGCAACGCCCAAGCTGTTTACGCGGTCGCGTTGCTGCATTAGCGCTGCACGTAGAGGGTGATCGGAGCATGACGGCATGACGGATGGCGTGGACAGGGCGGCGGCGCGGGCGGCGGGGATGGACCCGGATCGGCTGGATGCGTTGATCGGCCATCTGGACCGGACCTATCTGGCGTCGGGCAAGCTGGCGCATATGCAATTGCTGGTATCGCGCGATGAGCAGCCTTTGCTGTCGATGGCGCGCGGTGCGGCGCGGGCGAGTGGCGAGCCATTGCGCGACGATGCGCTGTTTCGCATCGCGTCGATGACCAAGCCGGTCACCTCGGTTGCCTTCATGATGCTGGTGGAGGCGGGCAAGGTCGCGCTCGATACGCCGGTGGCCGACGTCATCCCCGAATTTGCCGATTTGCGCGTCGGGCGGGGCAATCGGGCGCGGGTGAAGCAGGCGATGCGGATGATCGACCTGCTGCGCCATACGTCCGGGCTGACCTACGGGTTGCAGCGCCAGACACCGATTGATGCGCGATACCGGTTGCTGGGACTGGACGAATTTCAGCAGAAGCGTACGTCGGATGCGTTCATCGCCGATCTTGCCCGGCTGCCGCTGGAATTTTCGCCCGAAGCGCGGTGGAACTATTCGGTGTCGACCGATGTGCTGGGCGTGGTGGTTGAGCGGCTGAGCGGGATGGACCTCGACGCTTTTTTCCGCACCCGCATCTTTGATCCGCTGGGCATGACCGACACCGCCTTCGTCGTGCGCGACGATCAGGTCGATCGGATGACCGACGCCTGGCGGCTGGATGAGGATGGGCAGCGTGTCATCGCTGATCTGGGCGCGCGCAGCGGCTGGCGGCGGCAGGGGCGGTTCCTGTCGGGCGGGGGCGGGCTGGTGTCGAGCGTGGCCGATTATCATCGCTTCGCCCGCATGTTGCTGCGCGGCGGAGAGCTGGACGGCGCGCAACTGTTGCGGCCCGAAACGGTGGCGATGATGCGGGACAATCATCTGCCGGGCGGGGGCGATCTGGCCCGCCACTCGACCGGCATGTTCAGCGAGGCCGACTATGAGGGCGTGGGCTTTGGCCTGGGCTTTGCGATGAACCTTGAAAGCCGCGAATATTATTGGGGCGGGGTGTTTTCGACCTATTTCTGGATCGACCCGATCGAGCGGCTGATCGGCATTTTCATGACACAATTGCTGCCTTCCAGCGCCTATCCGGTGCGGGCCGAACTGCGCGCCGGTGTGCGGGATTCGATTGTCGAGCGTCGGGGTAGCGATGTGCGCTGATTTTTTTGCTGCGCTGCAAAAACCCTTTGGCTTGGGCCGGGACGCTGTGCCATCATCGCCCTGACAGAATAGGGGGACCAGCCGCATGAACCTCAAGGGCCAGACCAAACTTCCCATCCCCGCGCCGCGCCGGGTTGACCCCGAAGTGCTGGCCCATGAGATTGTCGAGCGGCTGACCTATCGCATCGGCAAAAATGCGGCCGCGGCCAAGCCGCATGACTGGCTGCACGCCGTCATTCTCTCGATCCGTGACCGGGTGATCGACGCCTGGATCACATCGACCCAGAAAACCTATGAGGAAGAAGGGCGGCGGGTCTATTATCTGTCCCTGGAATTCCTGATCGGCCGGCTGATGCGCGATGCCGCGTCCAACATGGAAATGCTGGACGACATGCAGGCCGCGCTGGCTTCGCTCGGCGTCGATATCGACATTATCGCGGCGCTGGAGCCGGATGCAGCGCTGGGCAATGGCGGGCTTGGCCGTCTGGCCGCCTGCTTCATGGAGAGCATGGCGACGACCGACGTGCCGGCCTATGGCTATGGTATCCGCTATGTGAACGGCATGTTCCGCCAGGAAATTTCGGATGGCTGGCAGGTGGAGCTGCCCGAAACCTGGCTGGCGCACGGCAATCCGTGGGAGTTTGAACGGCGCGAGGCCAGTTATGAGGTCGGCTTTGGCGGGCGGGTCGATCCGGCGGAGGGCGAGGATGTCGGGCCGAACCAGATGCACTGGCGTCCATCCGAGCGGGTGATCGCGACCCCCTATGACACGCCGATTGCGGGTTGGCGCGGCAAGCGGGTCAATACGCTGCGCCTGTGGCAGGCGCAGCCGATCGACCCGATCCTGCTCGCCAAATTCAACGCGGGCGATCATCTGGGCGCGTTGGCCGAAAGCAATCGTGCAGAATCGCTGACCCGTGTTCTCTATCCCGCCGACAGTTCGGCGGCGGGGCAGGAATTGCGGCTGCGGCAGGAATATTTCTTCTCCTCCGCGTCCTTGCAGGACATCGTCCGGCGGCACATCCAATATTTCGGCAGCATCGTGACTTTGCCGGACAAAGCGGCGATCCAGCTGAACGACACCCATCCGGCGGTGGCGGTGGCGGAGCTGATGCGCATCCTGCTCGACGATCATGGGCTGGACTTTGGCGAGGCGTGGGACATTACCCGGCGCACCTTCAGCTACACCAACCACACTTTGCTGCCTGAAGCGCTGGAAAGCTGGCCCGTTCCTCTGTTCGAGCGGTTGCTGCCCCGGCATATGCAGATCGTCTATGCGGTCAACAGTCGCTTGCTTGCCGAAGCGCGCAAGTCCGGTCAGTTTGACGACCATGCGATCGGCGCGATCTCGCTGATTGACGAGGGCGGCGACCGGCGGGTGCGGATGGGCAATCTGGCCTTTGCCGGATCGCACAGCGTCAATGGCGTGTCGGCGTTGCATACCGATCTGATGAAGGTCACGGTCTTTGCCGACCTGCACAATCTTTATCCCACGCGGATCAACAACAAGACCAATGGCGTCACCTTCCGCCGCTGGCTGATGCAGTGCAATCCGGGGCTGTTCGCGCTGATCCGCGAGGCGATCGGCGACCGGTTCATGGATGATCCCGAAGCGCTGCGCGACCTTGATCCCTTTGCCGACGACAGCGCGTTTCAGGAGAAATTCCTGGCCGTGAAGCGGGCGAACAAGGAAGCGCTGTCCAATATCCTGCGGCAGAAGGTCAACGCGCGGATCGATCCGGGCGCGATGTTCGACATCCAGATCAAGCGCATCCACGAATATAAAAGGCAATTGCTCAACATCGTCGAGGCGGTGTCGCTCTATGACCAGATCCGGTCGCACCCGGAAAAGGACTGGGTGCCGCGGGTCAAATTGTTCGGCGGCAAGGCGGCGTCGAGCTATCATAACGCCAAGCTGATCATCAAGCTGGCGGGCGATGTGGCGCGTGCGGTCAATCATGATCCGGCGGTACAGGGGCTGCTGAAATTGCAATTCGTGCCCAACTATAACGTGTCGATGGCCGAAGTGATGATCCCGGCAGCTGACCTGTCCGAACAGATTTCGACCGCGGGCATGGAAGCGTCCGGCACCGGCAACATGAAGTTTGCGGTAAATGGCGCGCTGACCATCGGCACGCTGGACGGCGCCAATGTCGAGATGCGCGATCATGTGGGGGAAGAGAATATCATCATCTTCGGCCTGACCGCGCAGGAAGTGAATGAGCGCCGCGCCAATGGCTATAATCCGGGCGAGGTGATCGGCCAGAGCCGCGAATTGTCGCAGGCGCTCGACGCGATTGCCAGCGGGGTATTTTCGCCCGACGACCCGGATCGCTACAAGGGGTTGATCCAGGGCATCTATGAGCATGACTGGTTCATGCTGGCGGCCGATTTCGACAGCTATTCCGCCGCGCAGCGCAATGTCGATGCGCTCTGGACGGATGGCGCTTTGTGGGCGAAGAAGGCTATCCATAATGTCGCCCGGATGGGCTGGTTCTCGTCAGACCGGACCATCCGCGAATATGCGACCGACATCTGGAAGATAAAGCCATGATCTGGATGCGAGGATAGAGCGGTGTTGACGCCGGAGCAGATTGACCGGCTGATACAAGGTCGCGAGGACGACCCCTTTGCCACGCTTGGCGTGCATCCGGCCGATAGCGGTTTTACCGCCTGTGTTTTATTGCCCGAAGCGGTCGGGGTTACTGCCCAGACGCTGGATGGCAAGCCGGTCGGCGAACTGGCGGCGATCCACCCGGACGGGCTGTTTTTCGGCAAGGTAAGAATCCGCAAGCGCCAGCCGCTGCGTTATGTCGCCCATTATGGCGATGGCGGCGATCATGTCATGATCGACCCCTATGGGTTCGGCCCGGTGCTGGGGCCGATGGACGATTATTATTTCGCCCAAGGATCGCACGGTCGCCTGTTCGACAAATTGGGCGCGCATGTCATGACCCATGACGGGGCGACCGGCACGCATTTCGCGGTCTGGGCGCCCAATGCCAAGCGTGTGTCGGTGGTCGGCGACTTCAACCGCTGGGATGGCCGCCGCGCGCCGATGCGCCACCGGGCGGATGCGGGCGTGTGGGAGATTTTCCTGCCCGATGTCGGACCGGGCAGCGCGTATAAATATGAGATTATGGGCGCGGACGGAGTGGTGCTGCCGCTCAAGGCCGATCCCTTCGCCTTCCAGTCCGAATTGCGCCCCTCGACCGCGTCGATCGTCGCTGCGCCGCTCGACCACAAATGGGGCGACGCGCGGCACAAGGAGCATTGGCAGAAGGCCGATGCCCGGCGTGAGCCGGTGTCCATCTATGAAGTCCATGCCGGGTCATGGCAGCTGGACGAGTCCGGCGATTTTCTGAGTTGGGACGAGATGGCCAACCGGCTGATCCCTTATGTTGTTGGCATGGGTTTTACCCATATCGAATTTCTGCCGATCAGCGAATATCCCTATGATCCCAGCTGGGGCTATCAGACTCTGGGCCTCTATGCGCCGACCGCGCGTTTTGGCGATCCGGCGGGTTTTGCGCGCTTTGTCGATGGGGCTCATCGGGCCGGGATCGGCGTGATTCTCGACTGGGTGCCGGCGCATTTTCCGACTGATGAGCATGGGCTGGCCTATTTTGACGGCACGGCGCTCTATGAACATGCCGATCCGCGCAAGGGGTTCCATCCCGACTGGAACACCGCCATCTATAATTTCGGGCGGCGCGAAGTGTCGCAATATCTGGTCAACAACGCGCTGTTCTGGGCCGAGCGCTATCATGTCGACGGGCTGCGGGTCGATGCGGTCGCATCGATGCTCTATCTCGATTATTCGCGTCAACCGGGCGAATGGGTACCCAACGACCATGGAGGGCGGGAGAATGTGGAGGCGGTGGCCTTCCTCCAGCAGCTGAACAGTGACCTTTACGGCACCCATGGCGGTGTGATGACGATAGCGGAGGAATCGACCAGCTGGCCGGACGTGTCACGCCCGGTGCATACGGGCGGGCTGGGTTTCGGCTTCAAATGGAATATGGGGTTCATGCATGACACGCTGCGCTATTTGCAGCGTGACCCGGTGCATCGTCGCCATCATCATGACGACATCACCTTTGGGCTGCTCTACGCCTTTACCGAGAATTTCGTGCTGGCGCTGAGCCATGACGAGGTGGTGCATGGCAAGGCGTCGCTGCTGCACAAGATGCCGGGCGACGACTGGCAGAAATTCGCGACGTTGCGGGCCTATTATGGCCTGATGTGGGGCTATCCCGGCAAGAAGCTGTTGTTCATGGGGCAGGAATTTGCCCAGCGCGGCGAATGGAGCGAGGAGCGCGCGCTCGACTGGCATCTGGTCGATCATGCGCCCCATCATGGCGTGCAGCAGTTGGTGAGCGATCTCAACCATCTCTATCGCTCCCGCCCGGCGCTGCACGCGCGCGATTGCGAGCCGGAGGGGTTTGAGTGGGTGCTGGTCGATGCCGCAGCCGACTCCATCTTTGCCTGGGTGCGGCGCGCGCCCGGCGTCCGGCCGATCGTCGTGATCAGCCATTTTACGCCGGTGTTGCGGCACGGCTACCGGATGCGGCTGCCGTCGGGCGGGCGCTGGCGCGAGATATTGAACAGCGACGCGGCCGATTATGGCGGCAGCAATGTGGGCAATATGGGCATGGTGACGGCGGACGAGGAGGGCTGGGCCAATGTTACCATTCCCCCCTTTGCGACGTTGATGCTGGAACTGGATATTTAACGAAGCCGACGGGCGCGTGCAGGCGACGGACGGGGCAAAGCCAAGGAGAGGCCCGAAATGCAGCAGACACGAAACCAGCCGATCGCCCGCGACGCCATGGCATATGTGCTTGCCGGGGGACGCGGCAGTCGCCTGGCGGAACTGACCGACAAACGCGCCAAGCCCGCCGTCCATTTTGGCGGCAAGGCGCGGATCATCGATTTTGCCCTGTCCAATGCGCTGAACAGCGGCATCCGGCGGATCGGCGTGGCGACGCAATATAAGGCCCATTCGCTGATCCGCCATTTGCAGCGCGGCTGGAACTTCTTTCGTCCCGAACGCAATGAGAGTTTCGACATTTTGCCAGCCAGCCAGCGCGTGTCGGAAAGCCAGTGGTATGAAGGGACGGCGGACGCCGTGTTCCAGAATATCGACATCATCGAAAGCTATGCGCCCGAATATATGGTGCTGCTGGCGGGTGATCATGTCTATAAAATGGACTATGAGCTGATGCTCCAGCAGCATGTCGACAGCGGTGCGGACGTGACGGTCGGCTGCATGGAAGTGCCGCGCAGTGAGGCGTCAGGCTTTGGCGTGATGCATGTCGATGAGAAAGATTGGATCACCGCCTTCGTCGAAAAGCCCAAAGACCCGCCATCCATCCCCGGCCAGCCCGACATGGCGTTGGCGTCGATGGGGATTTATGTGTTCCAGACCCGCTTCCTGATCGAGCAGTTGCGGCGCGACGCGGACGACCCGGCGAGCAAGCGCGATTTTGGCGGGGACATCATCCCCTATATCGTCAAGCATGGCAAAGCCGTGGCGCACCGCTTTTCGAGCAGTTGTGTGCGGGCCGAGAGCGAGCTGGTCCCCTATTGGCGTGACGTGGGGACGATCGACGCCTATTGGCAGGCGAGCATCGACCTGACCGATGTGGTCCCCTCGCTCGACCTGTATGACCGTAGCTGGCCGCTCTGGACCTATTCCGAAGTCACACCGCCGGCCAAGTTTGTCCATAATGAGGATGGGCGGCGCGGGTCCGCGACATCGTCGCTGGTGGCTGGCGGCTGTATCGTGTCAGGATCGTCGCTGCATCGCAGCCTGCTCTTTTCCGGGGTCAAGACGCATAGCTTCTCGTCGGTCACCGACAGCGTCATCATGCCCAATTGCGAGATCGGGCGGGGTGCGCGATTGCATAAATGCGTGCTGGATTCAGGAATCATCATTCCGCCGGGCTTGATCATCGGCGAACATCCCGAAGAGGATGCGCAGCGTTTTCGCCGGACCGAGAGCGGCATATGTCTGGTAACGCAGCCGATGATCGAGCGGCTGGTGGCTTGAGCGGGCCTGTGGCGATGAAATTGCTGTCGGTCGCGTCCGAAGTCTATCCGCTGGTCAAGACCGGCGGCCTTGCCGATGTCGCTGGCGCCCTGCCCGGTGCGCTGGCGGGGCAGGATGTGAAGGTCCGGACGCTGGTGCCGGGCTATCCTGCCGTGATCGCGCGGCTGGGCAAGGCGAAGGTGGTGCGGCGGTATGAGGCGCTGTTCGGCGTTCCCGCCACGGTGCTGGCGGCCAGCGTCGGCGGGCTGGATCTGCTGGTGCTGGACGCGCCCGATTTCTATGCGCGTGAAGGTGGTCCCTATGGCGACCATGCGGGCAATGAGTGGCCTGACAACTGGCGGCGCTTTGCAGCTTTGTCGCGGGTGGGGGCGGATATTGCGGCGGAGGGCGTGAAGGGCTGGCGACCCGATGTCGTCCATGTCCATGACTGGCAGGCGGCGATGACAGCGGCCTATATGCGCTTTGGCCCAGCGGCGCGGGTGCCCAAGGTGGTGACGATCCACAATCTGGCGTTTCAGGGGCGGTTCAGTGCGGATATCTTTGCCGCGCTGGGTCTGCCGCAGGAAGCCTGGGGGGTGGATGGGGTCGAATATTATGGCGGCATCGGTTATTTGAAGGCGGGGCTGGTGTCGGCTGATGCTATCACGACAGTAAGCCAGACATATGCGGAGGAAATTCGTTCGCCCGTCCATGGCATGGGGCTGGATGGCCTGATCAACGGGCGGGTCGACCGGCTGCACGGTATATTGAACGGGATCGATACCGACATCTGGAATCCTGAAAATGATAGCCTGATTCCAAAGGCTTACACGGCACGCGCACTTGGCGGACGAACGGTTAATCGTCGCGCGCTGGAGAGCCGCTTTGGCCTCGATCATGATGGCGCGCCGATCTTCATCATCGTCAGCCGCCTGACCTGGCAGAAGGGGATGGACCTGCTGGTCGGCGCGATCGACCATCTTGTCGGGCTGGGTGCGAAGCTCGCCGTGCTGGGATCGGGCGATCATCCGCTGGAGGGCGCGTTTCTGGGTGCGGCGGATCGGCATCGCGGGCGGATCGGCGTGCAGATTGGTTATGACGAGCCATTGTCGTATTTGATGCAGGCGGGGGGTGACGCGATATTGATCCCGTCGCGCTTCGAGCCGTGCGGGCTGACGCAACTTTACGCGCTGCGCTATGGCTGCGTGCCGGTGGTGGCGCGGGTCGGCGGGCTGGCCGATACGGTGATCGACGCTAATGAGGCGGCGGTGGCGGCGGGGGTGGCGACGGGCATCGTCTTTGCCCCGTCCGATCCGCTGGCGCTGCATGGCGCGATCGGCCGGGCGGTGCGGTTGCATGGGCAGCGGCCGGTCTGGCAGGCGATGCAGCGGGCAGGGATGCGCAGCGAAGTGTCGTGGGATCATAGCGCGGCGCGCTATGCGGCGCTGTACCGGGCTTTGCTGGCGGAGGCGGCGTGAGCGGGGGCGGATGTGCGCCGGTCATCGGTGCCACCGCCACCCGCTTTTCGATCTGGGCGCCGGAGGCCGAGCAGCTCTGGCTGTGCCTGTTCGATGATGCCGATCGGGAACGGCGCTTGCCCATGCTGCGCGATGGCGATGGCGTGTGGCATGTCGAGGCGGCGGGTGTCGGGGCAGGGGCGCGCTATGGCGTGCGGGCGGATGGTGTCTATGATCCGGCTGCGGGGCTGTGGTTCGATCCCGACAAGCTGCTGCTTGATCCTTATGCGCCTGCCATCGACAGGGCGTTCGTCTATGATCCGGTGCTGACGGCGCGGCGCGGGGAGGGGGGCGACACCGCGCCGCTGATGCCGAAAGGGGTGGTGGCTGCGCCGATGGCTCCAGTCCCCGCCAAGCCGCCGCATTTCGTGCCGGGTGGCCTGATCTACGAACTGCATGTGCGTGGTTTCACGATGCTGCATCCTGATGTGCCGGACGCGCAGCGCGGGACCATTGCCGCGCTGGCCCATCCCGCTGTGATCGCGCATTTGCAGCGATTGCATGTGTCTGCAGTGGAACTGATGCCGATCAACGCCTGGATCGACGAACGGCATCTGGGGCCGCTGGGTCTGACCAACTATTGGGGCTATAATCCGGTCAGCTGGTTCGCGCTGGACCCGCGCCTAGCGCCGGGAGGCATGGCGGAGCTGCGCGCCACGGTCGCGGCGCTGCAGGATGCGGGGATCGGTGTGATCCTGGACATGGTCTATAATCATAATGGCGAGAGCGACATCTATGGGCCGACTTTGTCGGTGCGTGGCCTTAATGCCCGCGATTATTTCCGCCATGCTGATGACGGGCAGCTGATCAACGATACTGGCACGGGCAACAGCATCGCGTGCAATCAGCCGGTGGTGCGCCGCCTGATCCTGGAGTCGTTGCGCCATTTCGTGACGCAGGCCGGGGTTGACGGTTTCCGCTTCGATCTGGGGCCGGCGCTGGGGCGGATGGCGGATGGGTTTGATCCCCATGCGCCATTATTGGAAGAGATGCGGGCCGACCCTGTGTTGGCCGACCGGGTGATGATCGCAGAGCCGTGGGACATCGGGCCGGGCGGCTATCAGCTGGGGCGCTTTGGCGAGGGGTGGCTGGAATGGAATGACCGTTATCGCGATGACATCCGGCGTTTCTGGCGGGGGGACGCGGGGACGCTTGGCGGCTTTGCGACGCGGCTGGCTGGATCGTCCGATATATTTGGAGACGATGAGACCCGGAGCGTCAATTTCCTGGCGGCTCATGACGGCTTCACGCTGGCGGACCTGACCGCCTATGAGCAGCGGCACAACCACGCCAATGGTGAACAGAATCGCGATGGCCATGGCGAAAATCTGAGCTGGAATAATGGCGTCGAGGGGGTGAGCGACGACCCGGCCATTGTCGCGGCGCGGCGGCGGGATGTAATGGCGCTGCTCTCGACGCTTTTCTGCTCGCGCGGGGCGATCATGCTCAGCGCGGGGGACGAATTTGGCCGCAGCCAGCGGGGCAATAATAATGCCTATGCACAGGATAATGCGATCGGTTGGATCGACTGGGCGGGGCGGGACCGGGCGATTGAGCGCCACGCCTTTGCGCTGGCGGCGCTGCGGGCGCGATGTGCTGACCTCATGGATATTGCCCTGCTGCGGGACGAGGATGTGGTCTGGCTGGACGAGCGTGGTGAGGCGATGAGTGTGGCGCAATGGGAGCAGCCGAGGCGGCGCTGCGTCGCGCTGCATTTCGTGCGGTCGGGATGGACGCTGTGCGTCAATGGCAGCGGCGAGGCGCAGGATTTTCGCCTGGGCGATGATCGCTACGTCAGTGTTGCCAGTCGTAGCCTGATGCTGCTCGATCCATTGTCCGGTTAAGGGATAAGCCTCCCGATAACCGGGGCAGGAACGAACAAGAGAAAGTTGGCGCGATGTCGGAAAAACGGCCCCCCATGTTTCAAGGCCTTCGGCGCGGCAGGGCCAGAGGGCCGATGCCGGATTCGGCCTATCCCGCGATGATCGATACGCTGCGGGATTTTCTGGACGATCTGGCCAGCGCCAGGCTGGACGAAGCGACGATCGGGGCATTGACGGCGGACTTGAGCGACTGGCGCGGGCGACTGGCGCCATTGAAAGCGGGTGAGGACGAGCGGATGTTCGGTCGCGTCGATGATGTGCCGGGCCATGGTCAGGTCATGTGTCCGGCCTTTGCGATCGAGGAGCAGGATGCGACGTCAGTTCGGGCGACGGTTACCTTTGGCGACTATTTTCTGGGCGGCAATGCCGCGGCCCATGGCGGCGCGGTGTCGCTGCTGTTCGACGAAGTGCTGGGCATACCGGCCAATTCGGGTCCGGCCATGATGGCGCGCACCGCCTATCTTCACGTCAATTATCGCGCGATCACGCCGATGAACCGGCCTCTGACCGTAACGGCGAGCCTCTATGCGGTCGAAGGCAGAAAGCGGTTCGTGCGTGGGGAATTGAAGGATGGGCAGCGGCTTTGCGCCGATGCCGATGGGCTGTTCCTGGAACTGCTGCCCGGCCAGCAATGATGGCCATTTGAAATGGTGAGTCCAGCTGGGTTCGAACCAGCGACCTACTGATTAAAAGAAAAGTTCATGGCTGTGAGCGTTGGTTTAAGTAGCCATACGGTGGCATATGGTGGTCTATGTGCCACTGAAAATGAGAAGTGATCCATCCACTGTAAATTTTAGAACGAAATTCGAGGGTTTGTATGTTACTATCTTTGTCAGTTATCTGACTGACAGGAAGATCAGTAGGGCGTATATTGAGTGACACCGTGGGTGTCAGAGGTGACAGTTAGCCATTATCTTTTCAGCACTGAAGAATGGTAATAAGTGGATGCTCCAATTCAGGAGCTGACATGAAAGCCGTTCTCACCAAAAAGCTGATTGAAGCTTTTTCTGTCCCGACCGTTCGCACCGTGATCTCTGATCTGGCGACCTCAAATCTGAGTTTGGTGGTAAGTCCGAGAGGTGCAAAAACGTGGACATGGATCGGACGGGTTGGCGGTGATCTGGTCTATCTGACGCTTGGACGGTATCCGGCATACGGGCTTACAGAGGCTCGTGCATGGGCCACCGAGGTCACGACCAAGCGCGATAGAGGAGAAGATGTGCGAGCTTCCAAGCGCGCGCAGAAAGAACAAATCGAGTATGAGCGGAAGGTTGCAGAAGCGGCTAGCCTCAAGGCTGCGAAGGAGCAGGGCAGGACATGCGATTGGGCTTTCGCACTATATATGCATCACGAAGGCAGCAAGCGTGCGAGTGGCCCGGAGAAGGCACGATCGTATAATCGAGACGTGTCTCCCTTTATCGGCGATAAATTGCTGTCGAGCGTAACGCATGATGATCTGGCAGAGCTTCTCCAGAAAAAGCTCCCTCATGCTCCGGTTGGAAGCATCGGACTGCGAAGAATGATCAGGCGATGGATGCGGTGGTCGGTTATTAATCGCCATTTGACGGGTCTCACTGACGACCCTGCTAAATTTCTCCCTCAATTAGCATCTGAAAGTCCAAGAGAGCGGGCATTAGATGATTTTGAACTCGGCATTGCATTGAAGGCGATCGAAAGCCACGGGCGTCGAATGCGCGATCCCCTCAAACTGATAATTTACACAGGCGCACGAAAGTCCGAGGCATTTGAAGCAGAGTGGAGTGAACTCAACTTCGAAAAAGGTGAATGGCTCATCCCCGCAGCGAGGACAAAAAATCGCGTGCCACATCTCTTACCACTCACCTCAGAGATGGTTGCGATGCTTGTCGCTATACCCAGAACACCCAAGTCGAAATTGATTTGGCCTGCTCGTGGGAATTTGGAACACGGTATGGGGGATTTTTCGAAGGCTATTGCAAGAATCCGAGATCAAATGAACGAACTTGCAAAACCGTTTGGGAGAACAATCGCGCATTGGACGATCCACGATTTGCGACGCTCAACGATTACAGGAATGTACAGCCTTCTTGATGCCGATGACCGTCCCCTAATTCAACCACATATCGTTGAGCGGATCGCCAACCATAAGCAGGAAACTATTAAGGGCATTTATAATAAACACCACTACTATCTGGAAAAGAAAATGGCTCTTCGTGCATGGGCGGAACATCTTCGGAGAGTTGGATAGGGTGCGTAGGCAAGCCAATTTGCACGAGCAGGAACATGCTGCTACGAACCGCAATCGATCACGCAGCCTCCGGTGCTCTGCGAGAGAGATTGGTTTTGGCCAGTTGCTGACTGTCCGGTGCCTGACACACAATTTCGGTTAGCTGACATTAAAACTGACGACCTTCGTATGATTGAAGCGAAGGAATGTGGGCAACATCAGTAGGGAAATAGCGAAAAATCAACGACGTATAGCCTGCGGAAGTTTCCTTAGTAGGATTGTGCAGGGCATGGGTAGGGAGTTATCGCTTGGGAGGGGGTAAAACATCAGTTGGTTCGTGCATAAGAGGAACCGGCATGTGGACCGTGTTTAACATTGCTTCCGTCGCAGCATGTGGCTCGGCTGTGCGAAACTGCAACGCATTTCCGTCAACGTCGACCGCTGTAAGCTTCGCACGGCTCTTCTCAAGATACTTGCGCCAGCTTTTCATTACGCTCGCAACTTTTCCATTAAAAAAATAGAATAGCATTGCGCCGTTAGTTTGGTTCGGCATTCCCGTCGCGTAACGGTCGCATAACTGTTGAAATCCGCCCATAAGTTTGCCGTAGCCATTATAGATTTTGGCTTCGCCAAGCCAAAGCATTTCTGAATTGCCCTCGATTGATACGTCGCAGTTTCCGCCGATGTTTTTGCTGTGCGATATGTCAAACCCAAGTTGAACAGTGCCAGCGGAACACGCAGAGAACGTGAGCTGGTAAGTATCTGATATCGCTGGGCGTGGATTTGGTGGCAAAACCGGGTGTGCTAACAACATTTTGCCTGTGACT
>JAHFPV010000001.1 GCA_023266575.1 Sphingobium sp. | reverse complement strand
ATAAAGTTCCACTCTCTTCACCCTCCGCCTCCGCGCAAAGGCGAAGGTCTAGCAGGAGTGGCCCCTTTTTAATCCGGTGCTACCGTCCGATGAATGGCCCCTTTTATTGCCGGTGTTCTCAGGAAAGTGGTTTTCAAGGCCATGGCGGTTCAGGATCTGTGTCCGCGCGCCCGCAATTATCTGCGCCTCCGCCAATGTCGGAAATCGGGGCGGCGCGCCCTTCACGAACCGCAGACCAGACGGCATGATCGCCTCGACCGCGCGGCGTTCAGCCGCATCGCGCTTGGCTGTGGCTATATCACGCGCCAGCGACGGCGGGAGCAGATGCTGGGCCACATCCGCCAGCCACCGTCCCCGCTGGAACGAAAAGGTCGATGCGGCCTCCATCGCGACCAGGTGACGATAGAGATCTAGGTTTCCGGCAGCGCGGCTGGCTGCTGCCAGGTCATGGCCGGACGCCAGCACGCAAAAGGCGCAAGACAGCCGGGTAGAACCATGGCAGCGATAGGCTTCATGGAGCGGCAGACCGTGCAGGTCGTGGCTGCCAAAGACCTGCTGTTCCGTCCAGTTGACAAGCGGATGCCAGGTGATCATCCGCGTGCCTGCCTTGTTTCCGGGCTTGACAAAGCGCGGGTCGCGCCGGGATATGGGCGTATGGCGGGGTGCGGCGCTTTCGGCCCGCCGCAGGCCGAGAACCGAGACGATAGTCTCACCCCGGTAGCGGCGCGCAAGCTCGGGACCGATCATCTGGGCCTTCAGTTCCGAGGTACAGAACCGGAGACTGGCCGAGGACCAGGGTCCGATCAGATGGTAAAGTTCGAGATTTTCGTAGCGGCGGCGTCCATTGGCAAAGCGCTGCTCCCAGCGCAAGACCATGTCGCCAGCACCGCGACGTACAACCACGAGCGGCAGGCCGAGATGTTCGGCTATCGTGACAACAGTGGCAGGCGTGGAGCGCCATTCGGCTCGGCCGAGATCGGCATGAATGGCGATGCGCCGCGCACGAGGATGTCCCAGTTGGTCCAGCAAGGTGGTCGTCGCCTCCGCAGCGGCCGTGGAATCCTTGCCGCCTGAAAGGTTGAAGGCAAACCAGGCACGGCCCGCGACCGCATCCAGAACCAGTTCATCGATTGCGACATCGGGGTCCGCGCCGGCCAATGCCCGGGCGAATGAAAACGGGATATTCACCGGTGCTTCTCCCCTGCGAAGTTCCGGGTCAGCTGACGTCCAGAAGAATGACAAGGGCCTGCCGGATCACATTGTCATCGCCGCCATTGACGATGACGATGTGTGAATTGGTGGTGGTGACCGCACTGGCGACGAGATCGAGCGGACGCTTGCGCAAGGGGTACTGAAATATCTGGCCGCGTTCGATCGTGACGAGATTGGTCCGCATCAGCCGCTTCAACCTGCGATGTTCGAGTTCGTGCGCCAGCAGATCCCCCACTTCGACCTCGAGATCATGTTCAAGCGTGAGCCCCTGAAAAGGGAGGATCGGACGGTTCGACTTGAGCCATGCGTTGACCTCGGCTTCGGTCCACTGCCCGATCTGGCGGTAGTGATCGCAGCCGCCCTGCCCCTGATTGCGGGCGTCGAAGGCACGTTCACCATCGATCCAGACTTCCGCAGAATAGGCGTTGGTCTCCTCCGACAATTTGGGATTGTGATTGATACGGCGCAGCTCGATTTTCATCGCGTCCTCCATCCTTGCCCCACTATTCAGGACACGCGCCGCGCCCCCCTTCCTTCCGGGTGATCGATCAGGCTGTAAGGAAGACGGCTGGCGGCCAACGGGCTTATCACGCAGGCGCGCCCTGCTATGATGGGCTTGCCGAGCGACTCGGATTGGCACCCACCGGGTGCTTCCGTTGCTTTGCTCGCCGGCTACAACGATGGGATATGCCATGCGAAATCTCGACAGCGAGGAGCAGGAGCTGCTGGAGCGCTCAATGCCGGACTTCCGACAGACGAGTTGATCGTGATGGTCCGCGATCTCGCTCAGGTCCTGACCAAGGAAGGGCTGGCCATCAGGGCACGCGTGGCCGAAACCGCCGCCGATCGGCTGGAGCAATTGAGCGCAGCACGCATAAATTGAATGCCGCCGCACAATGCAGGCCCCATGCTTGGCCTGCGGCGGTCCGCAGTTCGTTCGGGCTACCAGGGGAAAGTCGGCAATACATCGATCGCCGACGCATCGCAGTCGAACAGCAGATAGTCGCAGCCCAGCCCGCGGCCCAGCGCCATCGCGGCCAGCAATTCGTCCGGTATCGACAAACGATCCGCCCCCTCGACATCACGGGTCTGAATGAACCAGCCATAGTGGGTGGACGCGACGCCCAGCGGGCGGTTGGCCGGATCAAGCAATGCCCATTTGTCGAGCATTGCTGCAGTCTTCATCGACACATGCATCGTGCCGAGCACCAGATAGCGCCCGATTTCCAAGGCGATCTCCTTCCAGACTATGCAAAATCCATGTCCGCCCACCGCCCCTGCGGCAGCGGGCCGACAATGGATCGCTGAGTTCAGTTCACCTTTTCGAGCAGCTTGCGGGCCTTGCCCTCAAGTTCGAGCCTGCTGTCCTGATTGGTCTTCGTCCGGGCGTGCGCAGTGATCCCCTGCACGAAATCGTAGAGGCTCTCCGGCGGATGGCCTTCCTCGACCAGCACCGCCGTAATGATCTTCGATGTTTCAGCCTTGGAGAACCCGCGCTTGCGCAGGAAATCCTCGCGGTCATCATCCTTGCGGGCGACGATCCGCTCGCGCGCCTGCTTGATGCCGTCAACGAAACTGCGCGGCGATGAGTCGGCAAAATGTTCGAGCGCGGGCGCGGCTTCATGGGCGAAGCGGTTGGCCGCGAATTTCGAGTGGCGGATATTGATTTCCTCGAAATTCTCGACGCCCCACAGGTTTCGGTTCATGCACACAGCGCGCAGGTAAAAGGTCGCGATTCCAAGGGACTTGGAGCCGACTTCGGAGTTCCAGCAGTAGAAGCCCCGGAAGTAAAGATCGGGCTCGCCATTGGGGAGCTTGCCCGCCTCGATCGGATGAGTGTCGTCCACCAAGAACAGGAAGACATCGCGATCGGACGCATAGAGCGTCGTCGTCTCCATGCTGACATCGACATGCGGATTGTAGACCATGCTGCCCCAGTCGAGCACGCCCGGCACTTTCCAGCGCGTGTCACCGACGCCATTCCCAGCGATCCGCATGACGGCGCTGACCAGTTCGTGATCCCAGATCCTGCCATAATCTGGACCAGTCACTGCGCGCAGCTCGGTGCGGCCATCGTCGGTCTGGAGGAGTTTGACCTGCTCGCCGCGATGCGAAAGCAGCCCGTGCTGCATATTGATCCCGGCGAGCGCGGCGGGCAATGTGCGCAGGTAGGATGCGGGCGCACCGACCAGGCTGGCGAGTTGCCCGAACGACCAGTTGGTGGGCGCAATCGGGCGATCGTCGCCGGGCACGATCAGCGAGAGCCGCTCCGGATTGTCACTGCGCGCCTCGACCCGCACCGCCCTGCTTTCGACGATGCGGGTGATGGCCCGGTCGGCCCGCCTGCGAACGCTGTCGTGCAGCTCGGTAAGCGAGAGGAAGCGTTCGTCATCGGGCCGGGAGAACCATTCGGAGGAAACCCGGCTGACATTGCGGCCACGGGAGATATCGACACGATAACCGCCGCTCACGGGAAGCTCTTGGGAGGAATGGGCGTGAGAAGGACGATCGAGAACGGGGGCAAGACTGGCCATAAAACTGCTCCTGGATGCTGGACGAAGGGAGAGCCGGTGCGTCGCCACATCCGCGCTCGCCCTTCCCCGCCCCCTTCCTTCCGCCGACCGGGTGCCGGGCGGTATCCGGTCGGCATGGGGTGCGCGACCGATTGGTGCAGGGCTTTCGCCAACACTCCACTCAGGCGGCAGTGGGTAGCCATTCATAAAGCAAATGGGCATCGGGATCGCGTTCGTGCCCGTTGGCGATCCGCACCAGACGCCCATCGCAGGCGAAACCGGATGCACGGGGGAAATCGAGATAGATCTTTCCCTCGAAGACCATGTCAGCCGAGCGCACCGCCATGACCTTGCGGGTGGCGCCAAGCGCGCGGTGCCCTTCGGGCGCGGCGATGAGCTTCAGGGTATCGCCGGGCTTCAGCCGCCGCTTGAACGCAGCCAGCGATATCAGCGCCTCAACCGGGTTGGCGGGTCCACGCCGTGCCGCCAGTGCGGCCCAGTAGGCGCGGCCAATGCGCACTTCATTGTAGAAGGAAACCGCCATGAAATCCTGGTAGAAGTTGGAGCGGGTAAAGCCGAACCGTTCGATCTGATCGCCCAGCATCTCCTCGAACGCGCGCCGGTGGGTCTCATCGGTCAGGTCTGCGGGTCCATCAAGCAGTTCGACAATGACCTTGCGGCCACCGGCAAAACTTTCGCCGCGCACCGAGAAGGTCGCACCGATAACATGAACGCCTAGATGACGTTCGATCCGAGCGCACAACGCGGGCAGCGCCTCGCCCTGGCAGAAGAGGTCTCCTTCATAGTGAAAATTGCCGCGATCATCGTGCGGCGTCTGGCTGTAGAGGCGCGCGGGCGCACTCACCGGCAAAGCCTGTGTCATGGTGTTTTCCTCTAATTTTCGAGAAGTCAGGCGAGACGCGCGGCGACCCAGTCCCAATAGCCAAGCCTGGTGTCATCGTTGGCAACTTCGGCCTGCCAGTCGGCAACCGGGTGATCGGGATGCTCGGCCCATGGATCGTTCATCGGGAGATCAATGCTCATCAGATAATTCCTCCCTCGATCGCGCGGGAGAGTGCTTCGCCGGTGGTCTCGATCTCGATGCGATCGGCGAAGACCGTGCACCATCCGCCACCGAATTCGGATCGTCGTGGGCGTGAGCAACTGAAACTCCATTCGAACCCTATGGCTGCCTGACGCAATGTGCCTTGGCAGCAATGCCGGATCAGCCCGCCAAGCGCACCGGGCTGGAAGTCGGTCATGCTCCACAAGGAAATGATGCTGACGCCGGGCTGATCGAGCGTGTTTCCGCCTTCGAACTCGACCCCGAAATTCGGGAAATCGGAATCATCGAAGATGGCGAGAAAACCGCTCCATGGGTCGTCCGGCGCTGTCGGCGGAAATGCTGCCAGAAATTCCGGCGTGGGGCCAGGCGGGGGCCTTCCATCCTGAAGATCATAGCTCGCCTGGAAGGCTTCCTCGACAAGGGCCATTTCCGCATGGCTACAGGTGAAGGCAAAACTGCCCTGCACATAATTATCAGCCATGACAGGCCTCGCATCCTGGGGCCGAAGGTTCACTGTCCTCCGCAATCACGAATGGCGGCGGGGTGAACTTGGCGGAAGAAAACCAGCTCTCCACCGCCTCAAGCGAACCAAGACTGCGATATCCGGACTGCGTGAGAACGACCTCGTCAAGCTCGGTCGTATCGTACTGTGCGGTGGGCATCTCCCCTGTAAAAATCACCCGCTCAGGTCCAAATGCGCCGGCACAACTTGCCGAGGAGCGCACGAACGGGAGGGCGTGCTGTTCGCAAAAGCTTTCGGCCTCCTGGAAAATGCCGCCGGACAATTCACAGGCGAAGGCTTCGAGGGTTTCGCCGTCGCGGATGGACGCATCGTCAAAAGCCTCACCTTCCCAGTCGGCACGGCCGCCATCCCGGTCGATAGCGGCGATGAGGTCCGGAATGCATGATCGCGGGATGACACCACCGATTATGATGGAAGCACTGGCTCTATCAGCCATCGTCGTTCTCCTTGGAAATTGGGGGACCACTCGTCACCGCCATCTCCGCCTCAAACCCTCCCCTTTTCGCCTGCTAAATTTTTAGGCGATGTCCTGATGGCCCAGTCGAGGACGCAAATCAGGGGTCGAACGGATGGGGGAGCGAAGTCCGATCTTCGTGAGCGCAGACAGGCAATGTCCGATGCGTATCAGTCCCCAGCGGCAGCCACGCCGATCAGGTGGCGAAGCTTGGACCAAGCCAAATCTTCGCCTGCACGCAGCCCCCTATTGAGACCCTGGCCGTAAAGTTTGTAAGCGGCCGCCGTTACATCGGGGTCAGCGCTCCTCGGCAGCAGCGTGATGAACTGGCCTTCATCGTCGAGCAGTTCGAACACGTCACCGCACGATGACAGGTTTGTGATCGCGATGCGTGCGCTGCTTCCCAGCTGTTCGAGATCGGCGTTGAAACTCCCGACAAACAACGAGTCGAGGATGGGGCCGTAGGCCATGGGCATTCTCCGAGAGACGCCGCCAGATCACCTGGCAGCGCTCCTGATCTTCCCACTTCCCTCCCGGTGCGATGAGATAGAGCTCATACTATCTGACGCCGCGCAGGCTAAAGCCGGAGTGAACCCCGCAAGCCAGCATCGAGCTGGGTGCCACAAACTGCGGGCAACCAGATAGGCGGCCATAATTGCAATGGTTGCCTGTCGCTGGTGCCGAAATCAGATCAGCTGGTGCAAGGCGGCATCACAGCGACAGGTGTCCCAGAACTTCAGGCAAGAGCTGGTCGATCGCCCGCGCGATATCGTCCTCCTCCAGTCCGAATGTTCCGTCGAGGGCAAGGCGCGCAAATCCGTGCACGGTGGACCAGCAGGCAATCGAAGGGGCCAGACGCGGATCGCCATGTTCCAGCGGTTCGGCATTCTCACCGCGCACCAGACTGTCGAGCGCAGCAAAGGCCTGGTCACCGGCACGGCAATAGCCTTCGTCCGCCGCCTCCAGCAGCGGCACCCGCCACATCAGGTCGAACCGTGCCCGCTGATCGACCGCAAACCGCACGTAGGCCTTGCCTTGCGCCCGGATCCGCAGGCTCCGGTCGATCCCGGCATCGCTGCTGGCAGCCTGCAACCGGGCCGCCAGATCCTCAAACGCCAGCGTTGCGATCGCTGTGAGCAAGGCGCGGGTATCGCGGAAATGATGCTTGGGCGCGGCTGGCGAAACCCCGGCGCGTCTCGCGGTTTCCCGCAGGCTGAACCCTTCGACACCCCGCTCCGCAAGCAACCCCTCGGCTGCTGCGAGCAACGCCGAGCGCAGATCGCCATGATGGTATCCGCGCGCCGTCTTGACACTGTTTAGATTGATCGTCATACGCTATCTTTGCACTGTATAGATAGTTGGAGCAAGTCCTGTGGATCCACATATGGCATTCGGAACGGCGGGCGCACTGGCGATGCTGGGTTGGCTGGGGCTGCTCATCTCGCTCTTCGCTCCGCAGCTCCGCGGCGGTGCCACCGCAACGGCACGCTTCCTCATTCCGGCGCTGATCGGCATCGCCTATGTCGTCCTGCTCATGCAGGGCTGGGGCAAGGCGCCCGGCGCGGGTTTCGGGTCCATCGAGCAGGTCCGCGCCCTGTTCTCGGTCGATGCGTCACTTGCCGCCGGCTGGCTCCACTATCTCGCCTTCGATCTCTTCATCGGCAGCTGGATCGTGACCGACGGGCTGGAGCTTGGCGTGCGCCGCCTGCTGCTGGTTCCCTGTCTGGTCCTGACCTTCCTGTTCGGTCCTGCCGGACTGTTACTCTATCTCAGCCTGAGGCTTGTGACACCACGGAAGGCCGGGTGATGTCGGCGCAGGCCCGCCCCGCCCGATTGCTCACCGAACTGCTCGGTCGGCAGCGAGAGCTGACCATATTCGGCCTGACGCTTCTTGCCCTTCTGGTTCCGGCCATGGTCGCCACTGAGGTCGACCCGCGTCTGCTCGACGGAGTCAGCGTCTGGGCCAAGCCGTCCAAGTTCCTCTTCTCCATCGCCGTCCACGTGCTGACATTCGCCTGGTTCATGGGTTATGTCGCTCCTGAGCAACGGCAGTTACCAATGATGCGTCAAGCCGTTGGCGTGTTGATCGCCGCCAACAGTTTCGAGCTGGCCTGGATCGGCTGGCAGGCCGCGCATGGCCTGCAATCGCATTTCAACAACGACACGCCCTTTTATGCCGTCATGTACGCGTTGATGGGATTTTCGGTGCTGCTCATCATCGCCGCGAACCTGCCGCTGGCAAGAGCCATCTGGCGGCATCCGGTTGCGAACCTTGATACCGGCTTTCGTATGGCCGTCATCATCGGCCTGTTGCTTACACTTGTGCTCGGCGGAGGCTTTGGCATCTATATGAGCCAGCAGCCGAGCCATGCTGTGGGCGCGGTCAGCGGGCATTTTCCGATATTCGGCTGGAATCGCCTGGGCGGCGATCTGCGCGTGGGACATTTCTTCGGCATCCACGCCGAGCAGGCCATTCCGCTGCTCGCCCTGGCGATATCGGGAGTGCCGCAGCCGATGCGGAGGCTACTCATCCTCACAGGATCGGCGGTCTACACAGCGCTGACCGTGGCGGCATTCGTGCAAGCCTTGTCCGCCAGGCCATTTCTGGCCTGATTGAGTCCCTGTCCTGAGGGCAGCGTTTCGGCAGGCACCGCGAAGCTAAGGGCAACCGCACCGTAATAATCCCGGCCAGGGCCGATCAGCCAATGGCAGGAAGCGAGAAAGCCATCCGTACCATGATCCGGGTCGACATCAACGCGGTGTCGAACGCATCGCCCATATCGCCACTATCCCCGAGGCAAGCCCGGCGTTGCTTCGTACCGGAGAGCAGTTCGATCAGCAGATCCTCGTCGTGCGACAGTACTTCGCCGCAGGCTGTTCGCATCGGACGGCGCAGCGCAATCTCATAAAAATGCATCAAACTGTCGATGACCGGCGCCAATATGCCGCAGCCCTCCTGCGCGAGCGAGACGAACAGATGGGGCTGGATCGCCACCCCCATATCCCGCGCCTCGCGCCAGCGGCGAGCGGCATTGACGATGATCGACAGGACAGCGACCGAGCCGCTGGCCAACGGTAGCGATACATAAGTCAATGCGCGCACTCCTGACGACTCGCTCATTATTGCGAATCGTTCGCAACTATTGCCGGGTGGTATGATGTTCGGCAAGCGGTTTGCGCTGGCGGGTGAAGCTGGAACGGCAGAGCGGTGCTCTTCCCCTATGCTCATGCCCGCCCCTCGGTCGCCGCCGCCAATACGGCTGACAGAACGCCCTCAGCGCGGTCGATCGGCACAAATATCCGCGTCGTATAGGCAATGACTTCGGTGAAGCATCCCCGCGCTTTCAGCCATTCCCGGTCCTGGGGCTGCGCGCTGCGCAGTTCGAGACGGCGGCTGTTGTTGACGAAGACCGAAACCAGGCGGACGCCTTCCAGGCCAGGAACGGGCACACCATCATCGCTGCGCGCCGCCGCGATCAGCTCGGCAGGCGTCAACCGGACCGAGGCCGCAAGTCCGAATTCAGCTTGAAGCTTTTCGACAGCCGCAGGCATGACTATGCGGCCAAGCAGCGCTTCCCCGGTGCCATCGGCGATACGCCAGACCCGAACATCGTCGGCCGGCAGCTTGTGCCAAACCGGCAGCAGCAGCCCGGTCGCCACGCTGATCGTTTCCACATCAAGCGTGGACGATGCCTGTACGATTTCGGCCTCCCAGTTCTTGCGGAAATCCTCGCGGTCGATGGGCTTCCAATGGGTGGTCCAGAGGGCGCCAAGC
The DNA here is from genome assembly GCA_023266575.1 of Sphingobium sp. Taxonomy (GTDB): domain Bacteria; phylum Pseudomonadota; class Alphaproteobacteria; order Sphingomonadales; family Sphingomonadaceae; genus Sphingobium. The sequence continues at coordinate 517,101 of JAHFPV010000001.1, read as the reverse complement.
GACATTCGTTCGCTACCCGCCGGGCGGACCAGTTGGCACATCGGCACCGGTCTGCCCTCATCATCGGTAACCGACCAGGATGGGACGCGTAGCGCCACCCGGCCGGACCGTCCGTTGCGCAGAAATGCGATATCATCGGTGCCTTCCCAGATATGCATCAGGCGGGTCCAGGACGTCGTCCATGGCCGCATATGCAATTCCAGGCGGAGTAGCCGGGTTTCGGCGCCAGTGAGTGGATCGGTTCGCAATATCTGATCGGACAGCGGGATAATCCGCTCGGCGCGAATCGTCTCGACGCCCATGTCGAGCGTACCTGCCTCGCGCGCCGCATCAACCCGGGCCTGGATGAGACCGATATATTCCTCGAAGATCGCGTTCTGCGTGGCGATGCGCAGGGCCAGAATGCGATTGAGCCAGCGTTGGATCGGCGGCAGACGTTCGAGCAGCCCGCCGCCCTGATCATCCACCAGCTTGAGACCGGTCATCACCTGGAAATGGTCAACCGTCGTGCTGGCCAGCTTGCCGGCATGGAGCAAGTGATACCACTGGGTCAGCGCTTCCTTGGCATAGTCGCTTTCGAGATTGTCGGCCGGATCGAACAGGTTCTGGCCGCCCGTCTGACGTTGCCCGCGGGTAAGCGCACCCAGACTGTCGAGACGGCGGGCGATGGTGCTGATGAAACGCCGCTCCCCCTTGCAGTCGGTAGTGACCGGGCGGAACACCGGCGGGCTTGCCTGGTTGGTGCGGTGCGTGCGCCCCAGACCCTGGATCGCGGTCGCGGCCTTCCAGCCCGGCTCGAGCAGGAAGTGGATCCGGCGTTTAGCTGCGCTCCCACAGCCGAGATCGGCATGATAGGATCGTCCGGTGCCGCCCGCGTCGGAAAAGGCGAGGATCGGTTTGCGTCCCGCCATGAAATCGTCGCTGTCGGCCTTGCGGGCGCCTGGCCCACGCGGTTCCAGCTTCTGGTTACCACGCGGGTCGAGCACGATACGCCGGGTACGACCGGTCACTTCGGCAACCTGATCACTGCCGAAATGGGCAATCAATGCATCGAGCGCGGCCGGGATCGGCGGCATGCCGCAGAGCTGTTCCACCAGTCCATCACGGGCCGAAAGCGCCTCCTGGCAGTGAACCGGCTGGCCCGCCTCATCGATCATCATCTCCGAGCGCATCGTCCCGTCGCTCGCCCGGAACGCGCGCAGCTGCCGGGTCGGAAAGGCATTTTTGAGAAAATCGATCATCGTATCGAGAGGTGAGACGTCAACGGCCAAGTGCGCGCGTTCCTGCGCCGAGAGGCTGGCCAAGCGCCGGTCAAGGATAGCCGCCGCCGTGGTGACGAGCTGGACAACGGCGACATGGCCCCTGGCCAGTTCCTCCTCGACCGAGCGGATCAGGCTCGGCATCTTCATCGCGACCAGAACCTGACTGAAGAAGCGCTGTTTGGCACTTTCGAATTTGGACAGGGCGGAGCCCTTGGCCTGGGCGTTGAGCGTGTCGCCCGACATCCGGTCGAGAATATTGGCCGCCTTCATCGCCTCGTTGAGATTGCGGTGAATGATCGCCCAGGCATCGGCATAGGCGTCGTAGATGCCGATCTGATCCAGCGTCAGCTTGTGCTCGAGCGCCTCATATTCGACGCCCGCAAAGCTCAGCGCCCGCGCCGTATAAAGCCCCATGGCTTTCAGATCGCGAGCAACGATCTCCATCGCCGCGATCCCGCCATTATCCATCGCCGCCATGAACGCAGCCCGGTCGCGGAACGCCGTGCCCGGGCCCCACAGGCCAAGGCGGGAAGTATAGCAAAGATTGGCGGGGTCGGTTGCGCCGGTCGCCGAGACATAAAGTACGCGCGCGCGGGGCAGCGCATGTTGCAGCCGGACACCCGCCAGCCCTTGTTCGGAGCCTTTGGCCGTGCCGAACTCGGTATCGGTCCCCGCAGCATTGGCGAGCGCATGCGCCTCGTCGAACACCAGCATGCCGTCAAAATCATCGCCCAGCCAGGCACGGATCTGCTGCAGCCGCGATGCCTCGTCGTGGCGCGACGACCGCAGCGTTGCATAAGTGAGAAAAAGGATACCGCTGGTCATGCCGACAGGTTGCCCGAGCGGGAAGGCGTCGAGCGGCTGGATGTCGATGGGCAGCCCGCCAAGCGCGGCCCAGTCGCGGCGTGCATCCTCGACCAGCCCGGCGCTTGCCGAAATCCACACCGCCTTGTGGCGTCCCCGATTCCATTGATCGAGGATGCAGGCGGCGACCTCGCGTCCCTTGCCGACACCGGTGCCGTCGCCGATGAAGAAGCCGGTGCGGTAGACATCGCCCTCAGGCGTCTCGGCAAGCTGATCGCCCGCATCGTTGGGCAGGAAGCTACCGGGCAGGTCTCGCGCAAAGGCCTCGCCGGCATGGATCAGGGTTTCAAGCTGGGCGTCGGACAGCGCGGCCAATGCGCGGTCTTGCAGCATTGGCCGGTAGTTGGGCACAGGCGGCAGGACCGAGGCCATGGCAACCGATTCCACCAGCTGGTCGGGATGAGCTTTTGCACCTTCGATCGCAATGCGCGCGAGCCGCCAGGGGACATAGATGCCGATGGGGTCGCCTGCGGGCAGCGGAGTTTCCCGGACGATATAGTCGAGCAAACGCGGAACATCATCGATGCGCGGCTCGCGTTTGGGCGCCAGGATACGCGACCCCGACAGTTTTGCGAATAGCGGCGCAGGTGACATTGCTGTGACTGGACGCCCACGAACCTGCACCGTGGCAGGTGCTGGCGGCGACGGGTCTGACAGGCTCAGCCGCGGCGGCAGACCGAGCACGATAGGCAGTGCTGCTTCGATCTCGGGTACGGCGTGGCGCGCGGTCTGTCCCGTCCAGCCCTTGTCGTAGATCAGCAACCGGACCACGATGCTGGTGCCGTGCTTGGCGTAGGGATTACCAAGGATCGTGATTTCTGCTCGCGGCGGGACGACTTCGGCAACCGTTGCATAGCCAGCCGCACCGCTGCCATCGGCGGCGAAACCGGGCGGCATGATTGCAACGCAGCGCCCGCCTTGTGCCAGGCGCAGCAGCGCGGAGCGCAGATGCCGCGCCCCGGCATGGCGGTCGCGTCCCCGCCCCTCGCTACGGCTGAACGGCGGGTTGATCAGGACGACGCTTGGGGCAAGGCCGGGTGGCAACTTGTCGTGAATGAACTCGGCGTCGTGGGTGGTGACATCATGGCTGAGCGCCAGACCCAGCAGCGCCGCACGCTGGTCGTCGCGTTCGTTGAGCAGCAGACGAGCACCTGCCGTTGCAGCATGGACGGCGAGCATCCCCGTGCCCGCCGATGGTTCGAGAACGAGGTCCGGCGGACTGATCCGGGCGGCACGAGCGGCAAGCCAGGCCAGCACCAAAGGCGTACTGAACTGCTGCAGATCGACCTGACGTTCAGAGCGGTAGGTCTGCGTCGGCAAAGTGCTCTGGAAGGCGAGTAGTGCGGCGAATATCTCGTCTGGATCAGTCCTCTGCCCGACCGGCCCATCCTCGCGGCCCAGCAACAGTACCTGCGCGGTTTCCAGCGCGTCATAGGCATCGCGCATCGACCAGGCGCCATCGGCGTCGGACGCCCCGAATGTCGCCGACATCTGTCGGTTCAGAAACTGTCGCGTGACGCCGCCCGCATGACCAAGCGCGGCGGCGACGTTCCGGGCGACACAATGGAGCTTTCCTGCCTTGCTGTCGTCAGCAAGGAATTCAGGTGCGGCGAGTTTGAGCAGCGGCAGGTTCATGGGGCGCTATCCTTGGGAGGTCGGGCGGCCATCCGCCCCGTCGCCAATCGCCCTCCCCCTTCCTTCCCGCAATTGAGGAACAAGGAAACGGGGCCGCAGCACAACGCCGCGACCCCGTCAGGAGGACAGATATCGCAGGTCAGGCTGCAGCCGCGATCTCGTCCGTGTCGCTGCCCGATACCGGGTCGGTGTCGGGATCGCCGGAGATCATGCCCGCAGCATCAGTCATGGCGCCGTCCAGGCCGTCACCTTCGAGCGGCTCAACCATCTCGTCGGCAACAGGCTGGAAGCGCATGGCATCGGGCAGCCAGGTAATCGCCCGTTCCTTGATCTCAGCCTCGACAAGGATGTCGCCCGCAAAGAGCTTCTCAGCGGAGGCGGCAAGGTCGTGCTTTTTCGACGCACCGTAGCGGTAGCGTAGTTCGGTGCTACCGACGGTTTCGAACAAGGTCAGGATCGTGGGCTTGGTGATCCGGTCGAAGTAGTTCTTCGCGGTCGGCCGCCACCATGCCGCAACATCAATCGCCAGCTTGGCGCCGAGATGATCGATGAAGGCGCTGCCGGTCCTGCCCGCAGGCACTGCGTCGAAGGTCCGCGCAATCGCCCAGCCGAGCCAGGCGGCACGGGCCTCGTCGGAGAGCGCGCAGAAGGCATCGTAACGGCCCCGCACATCCTCATGGTCGATCCAGCTGCGATCAAGCGCGCTGTCGAGCTTCGCCCATTCCTCGGCCGCCACCGTGCCGCTCTCGAAATTGGCGACACGCGGAGACGGCCCTCGGGCACGCAATTCGCTCGCAAGATCGCTGCTCCCGAAATGCCGGGTCGCGGCATCCGCCATGATGAAGGTGCCGACATCCAGTGCGAACTGCGGATCGCTCGCGACATGAACGGCGAGCAGTTCGGTTTTCATCATCGCCAATTCGTCGGCGAGGCGCTGACTGACGACTGGTTTCGACGAACCTTCAGCTTCTTCACCATGGTCCACATCACCGTCGTCGTCGGCGTTCCTATCTTCGTCAACCGGCGTTTCGACCGGCGCCATGTAGAGTTGTTCGTGGATACGCGGCTGGCCGTCACGACCGATGACGACATAGGCAAGCGCCGAGGCCTTCTGCTCCTCGGTCAGGATTGGCGTGCGGGACTGGATTACCTCATACTCGGCTTCGAGCGTCTGGGTCCGGACTTCGTCGTCAGCGGTATAGCCCTCGCCGTTCTCGTCCGCCGCAGCTTCCTCGATCGCTTCGAGTTCATTCTGGATCTGCTCGCAGCGGGCTTCCTCTTCGTCCGTGAGCGGCGAAAGTTCGCCCTGCACCTGCCGAAGGCCATAGGTCTCGGTATAGGGGATATGGGGCGCTACAACCGTGCGGATTTGCGCAAAACCTTCGCGCTCACGGATCGCCTCGGCAGCGGCCGTGAGCTTTTCGTCGGCGAGCCGGTCGAGGACATCGCCGTCGATCCACATCTCGGTGGCATCATCAGTGAAGAGGTCACTTTCGATCCTGCCGCCCGCAGCGACATAGTCGTCACGGCCAACCAGCAGCGCCTTGGGATCGTTACCGCGGTAGGCACACGATGCCAGTTGGCGCCGGATCTCACCGACATTGGCCCGGTAATAACCCTGGCCAAGTTGCTCGAACACCGACGACTGGCGCGCGGTATCCGACGTGCTCGCATAGGCCATGGCGATATCGAGCGTGATCGACCCATCACGAAGCGCTTCAAACACCGGTTCGGCGAGCGCTGCAAGCCGCAGGCGACCGAGGACAAACCGTTCGGTCAGACCGAAGCGTTTGGCGATATCAGCGGACGACTTGTGCTCGGTCTCGATGATGTCCTGGAACGCCCGGCAGGCATCGGCGGGGTTCATCGCCAGTTTGAAGAAATTCTCCGAGAGGCTGATCTCGATGGCATTGCTGGCGTCGCTAACGACCATCACTGGCAGCTCAAAGTCCGCCGGCAGATCGCCCTTCTCGATGGCGCGGTGTACAGCGTCCAGACGGCGGCCGCCAGCAGTGATGCGGTACTGCCCCTTCTTGCGCGCGACCGGCAAGCCAATCAGGTTCTGAAGGATGCCATGCGCGACGATGCTGGCTTCCAGTTGCGCATCGGCTTCGGCATCGCTGCTCTTGCGCACATTGGTCGGCGATTTGGCGAGTCTTGCCGCCGGGACGAGAATGATGGGCTGGGACATGCTGGTTCTCCTGGCGGCCAGGGCCAGACCATTCAGGCCGCTTGCCGCATCCAGTCTCCCACCCCCTTCCCTCCTGCCCGGAGCACGTCATTCCAGTCATTGAAGCCATGCGGCGGCCACAGCGTCTCGATCGTGCGGCCCGGCATCGCATAGGCTTCAATGGCCTTGGCCGCACCGATCCGCCCGCCGCGATCATTGTCCGGCAGCAGAATCAGGTGCGTGACGGTGTTCGGGATGGCGATACGTGCAAGCCGCTCGTTTCCGAGCGTCGCCCAGACCGGAATATCCAGAAGCAGGATCGCCGACATCGCCGTCTCGATCCCTTCTGCCAGTCCCAGCGTATCATTTGCAGGCGCGAGCATAACGGCACCCTGGCCGGGGCGACCAAGCATCCGCCGGGGATTGGCGAGGTCGCGGGCGCGGCGCGGTTCGTCAGGATCAAGAAATGTCCGCTGGAGCGCGACCAGGCGTTCCCGCTCGTGTAGCGCAGCGAGCATGGCGGGTCTGAACACCGCGTGCTGCCCTCGGCCAAGCGGCGTGCGTCGGTAGAAACGCAACGCAGATGGTGACAGGATGATCGAGCGGCGGCGCAGATACTGCTCGGCCGGCGTTCCCACGAGAGGGAGCGCACCATCCCATAGGCCCAGTGCTCGCTGCCGCAGCCATGCGGGGCTGAGAAATGTATGAGATGTCGAAAATGCCGTCGCGCCATTCAACGGGATGTTCCGATCGAGCCGCCTGATCGCCCGAATGACGTCAATCGTGTCGCAACCAGCGAAGCATTTGAACAGCATCGCTTTCTCGCCCACGCGGACGGACAAGCTGGGCGACCGGTCATCATGGGCGGGGCAATGGCACATCGCGCCATTCGAGGACCATTTGCCGCCGAGGCGTTTGACGAGATCGGCGGCTTGGGCTTCGAGGTCTGAGGCCCGTCCCACGAGGGATGGATTGTACATAAAGTCTCCCGAAAAGCTCTTAAGCCTTTCCCCCTTCCCTCCATGTTCTCGGCGTCAGGACCAGCCGATCACCAGCAAAACCGCACTGTACCGACCGCATTTTCTGGAACGCCGATCAGGATTACCTAACGACTGTCGGCCGCATGCGCAAAAGAGGCATCTGCGTGCGACCAATTCACCGCGCCCATGAATGCATCGACATAGGCCGCCGCCTTGGCACCGTAGTCGATGGCATAGGCGTGCTCATACATGTCGAGCACCAGGACCGGCGTTGCCCCGGCCAGCGCCATCGTGTGATCGGCAGCCCATTGATTGACCAGGCGATTGTCGCGGTGGCTGTAGGTGAGCACAACCCAGCCCGAGCCGCCGCCCAGTGCCTTGCCCATGGCAGCGAATTCGGCTCGCCAACGCGCCTCGCTGCCAAAACTGTGCTCGATCGCCGATGCCAAGGCGCGGCCGGGCCGGTTTGGTGCGCCAATCCCCGCGAAGTAGATTTCGTGGAGGATCATCGAGTTCCAGGCGATCAACTCTTCGCGCTTGAGGCCGTTCAAGGTGAAGTTTGGTGCCGTTGCCGGATCGAGCGCGGCAAGCTGGCTCTTGATTGCACCGAGTCGCTTTACCGCGCCGACGTAGTTGTTGTCGTGATGGCTGACGAGCAGCTTCTCGGACAGGCCGGTGATCGTCTTGGGATCGAATGGCAGGGGCAGCGCCTCCGGTGCGAACGCCGTGCCGCCACCCGGCGCGACAGCCCCTTGCGCGGCAGCCCCAGTCGATCCGAGCAGCGCGGCACCTGCGGTCAGCATGGCGCCTGCCGTCAGCAGGTCGCGGCGGTCAATCGCTCGCTCGGTCATGGCAGTTTCCTTTTGGTTGGCCGGAATGGATTTGGTCATGCCAGCACTCCGGCAAAATGCAGGGCAATGCCGGCGGCAGAGGCTCCGCCCAACGTCGCGAAGATGCCGATCTTCATGCGGAACATGGCGACGATCGCGGCCACCGAAATCGCCAGAGCCCAGAGGTCAACACTGGCCAGCATTGGCATGTCGAAATGGAGCGGACCGGCGGTGAATTGACGTACCTCACGGAAGATCGTGTGGATTGCAAACCAGATCGCGAGATTCAACACCACACCAACAACGGCGGCGGTGATAGCCGATAGCGCACCCGATAACGCCTTGTTGCCGCGCATGCGTTCGATGAACGGTGCGCCAAGGAATATCCACAGGAAGCAGGGGATGAACGTCACCCAGGTCGCCAGCAGCCCGCCCAGTGTCCCCGCCAGCAGAGGGGAGAGCATGCCGGGATTGCGATAGGCGCCCATGAAGCCGACAAATTGCAGCACCATGATCAGCGGCCCTGGCGTGGTCTCGGCCATGCCAAGCCCGTCGAGCATTTCACGGGCGGACAGCCAGTGATAGTGCTCGACCGCCTGCTGCGCGACATAGGCAAGCACGGCATAGGCGCCGCCAAATGTCACCACCGCCATCTTCGAAAAGAATGTGGCGATCTGGGTAAAGACGCTGCCTTCACCGGCGAGCAGGATCAGGGCTGCCACCGGAGCGAGCCAGAGGACCAGCCAGACCAGCGCCTGGCGCAGCGATTGGCCGATGGTCGGATTGGCATGGGCAGGCAGTTCCTCGCCGAGCAAGGTGTCAGCATCGGCAACGATCTTGCCGCTTGCAGCGCCATGCCCGCCACCAACCTGGAAAGCAGCGACGCCTGCGCGCCCGCCGAAAAAGCCAATCACACCGGCTCCCAGCACGATCAGCGGGAATGGCACGTTGAAGAAGAAGATCAGCACGAAGGCTGCTGCTGCGAGACTGCGCATCACCATGTTCTTGAGTGACCGGCTACCGATCCGGATAACCGCCTGAAGCACCACAGCGAGTACGGCGCATTTTAAGCCGAAGAACAGCCCGGAAATGATCCCGACATGGCCATAGAGCGCGTAGATCCAGCTCAGCGCCATGATCGCGATCGCGCCCGGCAGCACGAACAGTCCGCCAGCGACAAGGCCGCCGCGCGTTTTATGCATCAGCCAGCCAATATAGGTGGCCAGCTGCTGCGCCTCAGGTCCGGGCAGGAGCATGCAGTAGTTAAGCGCATGCAGAAAGCGATGCTCACCGATCCAGCGTTTCTCATCAACAAGGATACGGTGCATCACCGCAATCTGCCCGGCGGGGCCGCCGAAAGAGAGCGCGGCGATTCTCAGCCAGACCCAGAAGGCCTCGCGTAAGGTAACCGGGCCGGGAACCTCGACGGCCGGCGGTGCAGCGGCGGTCAGGTTGGCGCTCATGCCTTTGCCCCCTTTGCTCGTGTGCTTTTGGGCTGGTGCGAAACCCAGTCATGGGTTTCACCGGTCGCATCGCGGCACCAGCGATAGAGCGCGTCATAGATCAGCATTCCGGCATCGAGCTGTTCATGATCGTCAGCAAACATACGCGACAGACCGAGCGACAATGCGACGAGCCCTGCCGCTTCGGGCACGATGTCGGGCCGGGCAGTATCGGCACCGCGCACAATCAGGGCGAGATGCGCAAGCGGTACCACTTCCGCCAGCCCGAAGCCGTCGAGCATGACATCGAAGGTGCAGCGCTCACCATCATGGCTCCAGACGACACCCTCAGCTTCGACATCGAAGGGCGTCGCGCCAAAGCGTTCGGCGACGCCAGCCACCTCGCTGGGCGGTACGAACAGGAATTGGGCATCGGGATCGACAAACCGCCGGATCAGCCAAGGGCAGGCAATGCGATCGACCTTTGGACGGGCGCGCGTCACCCATACCGTGCGCCCCTTAGCATCGCGCGCCGGCAAGGCAACCTCGGGCACCATCGGCAGGCCTGCGCCGGCCCAGGCAACGGCCCCTCCGTCCAGCGCCTCAGCGTCAGCGCCCGCCTGGCGCAGCCAAGCCGCTGTGCCGTGGCTGAGTTTATGGCCCTCGCGGCACACGGCGACGACAGTACGTCCGCGAAAATCAGCAGCCCATTCGGCCACGTCTTCAGCCCGCCTGCGGACGGCACCCGGGATCAAGCGCGGGGCGGCAGAAAATGCCTCGTCCGTCCGCACATCGACGATAATCGGTGCGGTTGCGGTGCCGATAAGGCGAGCAAGTTTATCAATGGAAATTGTATTCAGAGCAGACATGGGGCGTCCTCGATAAGAGCAGGACGCGATACTTCAGCATGTCGCCTCATGGGGTGATCGCGATCCCCATGCGCCGATAGAGCAAATTTAAGGACGTGCTGTCAACGCCTTCATGGGAGCATCCGTGGGACCGTCCTGGTAGTCGGCAGGAATACGATTGGCTACTTTTTCGCCACTTCTGTTCCCCCCTTACTCCCCCGACCCCACTTCAAATTGCTTATTTCAAACGGCTTCTCAAGCTGAGAGCCATTCATACGGAACTAGTGCGTGGTCACGCCACTGTTCTGCCAAAACAACACCTGCAATATCGCCCCAGACATCCTCATCGGCATGGTCCAGGACGACGATCTGCAACCGGCCGTTGGCGGCAGCAGCCTGTTCGCCAAGCAATTCAAATACCTTGCGGACCGCGACAACATCCTCGTCTCGCCATGCCACTGGATCGGTGGCCTCGTCACCAGCAGCACGACGAGGGAAATATACCTGACTGGGCTGATCGTAGATCAGTAGGCCGGGAACGGGGTGATGAGGCAATTCAAGGAAGAAGGTCTGCAACGCAAGCGTCAGCGCAACATGATAGGCTAGCCAGTTTGCGCCGCTACCGATCTCCCAGAGATAGTCATCGCGCGTCCCCCTGATGACCTTGACAGTCAAGTCCGCGACCATCAGGCGCACTGGTGCATCTGGCCATTCCGCGTCCAGTCGGGGAATCAACCGGCCGGTCGTTGCCTCGATACCATCCAGGGCGTTACGCATCTTGCGCTCAATTTCGTTCTCGGACACGCGGCGCCGAAGCTCTGCCATCTGCGACTTGATTGCGTCGATCTCTTGTCGAAGCCCCGCCGACTGGTCGGTGCGATCATAGAGCAGAAGGGCCTGTTCAAGCCGGCCAAGGAAGCGTTCCATCCGATCGAAGCGATCAATGGCCTGTTTCGCCTGCTGCGAATTGCGCTCCAGCATGCCGATTTCCCGGCGAATCTCGTTCAGACGGGCAAGCAGGACTTCCGCATCACCCCGCAGGCGCAGGATTTCCTTGTCGAGCGTGTCGGACACGCTGGGATGTGTGCGCAGCCGGACCTCAATCGCAGCAAGCGCATCGCTTAGCTGCTCAACTTTATCCCGACCACCGTCGCCCAGGATCGCCACTGTATCATCCCGCCTGTCATCGGGAATAAGTTGCTTGAGCCAGTCTGAAAGGGCCAGGCGATCGCGTTGGATGCGTAGCGCGCTGCCATAGGCATCGCTGCTCTCGATAAGGCGCCGAAGTTCACTCAATCGTTGCCGGTGCTGGGTGAGATTGGCCGCGACAACACTTTCCTCGGTGCGCAATTCCTGAAGCCGACCGAGAGCAGCGTCGATCCCTGCGATATTGGGATGAGCCGCTTCGCTGTTCGCCTCGACGACGCCGCGCAGCATGTCGACTATGTCAGGCCAGTCGCTTGGAATCGCCCGGTCGGATGGCAGCAGGCCGAACTCGATCGCTTGCCTCAACCAGGACTGAGCTTCCATCCGCCAGGCATTTCCGGCAGCCATTAGGGCCCGAAGCTCGTTTTCGCGTCGCCGCAGGAGCCGGCCCAAACGATCGAGTTCATAACGTGCCTGCAGAACCTCGGCGGTGACAGCCTGCAGAATATAGGGGAAGATGGTCTTCAGCTTCTCGCGATGCTCGGTCGTGTCGGCCTTGAAGAACATGACGTCGGGGTTGGCCACGATATTCTGGGGCTGAAAGGTGAAGGCCATGAGATCGCGGAAACTCGGCCGAGACTTGAAGCCCCCTTCTGCTTCAGGTTCGAAGTCGAGATTGGTGAGGCCCGCAAGCCGGTTCAGCATGGCCTTCACGTTCGAGGCGGACGTCCCCTTGCTATCGATGCGCTGCGGAACCTCGACCTCATCCCCCTCAATGAGCACCATGTCCCCTGTAGTCTGCTGATCACCAGGTTCACGTCGGGCGAGCAGTTTCTGCCCTTCGACCGTATCGATCACGACGCCGAACCAGCTACAATTCTCTCGAATGACGCCGACCGGAATCGCGCACTTGTCCGCGGCAAGGCAATAGTCGATGATCGGGATGACCGCCGATTTACCCGTTTTCGACGCACCACTGATGACGTTGACCACGCCTGGATGGAAATCGACGATGCGTGGCTGGCCGTCGTGACGGGGCCAGAGGATCAATTTACGCAGCTGGAAGTACATCAGAAATCGATCCTTAGGGTCGAAGCGATTTGCGGAATGCCAAGCTTGGAAAACCAGTAGCCCAACTTGTCGGCAGCGCCGGAGAACCCCTTCAGTCGCTCGGGGATAACGGGCTTCCTGACGCCGAGCAGATCGAGCGGATAGCCGTGCAGCACCGCATTTTCATAGTCGATCTTGATCAGACGCGAGGTCGCCGCCATGCCAACTGACTGCAGGCTTAGCGGCCGTAGTTGGAGCGCACGACCGTGCAGTTCCATCAGCACTTCGCGCTCTTTATCGAACTTGGCCGCAAACAACGACAATCCTGATGCCTTGCGGGTCGAGGCGACCGCATCGAATGTCAGACGATGGAGCAGCATCGGCAGAACGAGGAAGGCTAGCGGGAGCGGCACGGCGTCGGCACCGTCTTCCTGATAGCCGAGAGTAAAATGCCAGATCAAAAAGGCACCGATCGCGGGATTCTGGACGATGTCGAGTTCGCTGAGGCCAACTGCCGAGGTGATCGTCACCCTGCATCACCATCAAGCAGAGTCTCATAGTCCGTATGCCAGCCGATGCGTCGGCGATCGGCGAGGTCGTTAAAGCTGCCATGTACGAAATGCCCAGGCACCACCCGTCCATCCAGCGGGGCCTGGTGCTGCGCACATTGACGATAGACGAGACGCCCCTGAACCTCTGCGGCCTTGTGCCCGTGCAGATCGGCGACATCGCCGCGGGCCATACTGTGCCGACGCACAAGGTCATCGTCCCAACCATCCAGACTTCCTGAAAATACCAGGCCACGCTCCGCCCAGTCGGCCTTATCGGCCGAGGTGCGCAGGAAATCGCTGACGGCGCGCAGACGATCCTCGTCGCTCGCCTGGACCAGTTCGAGTTGCCTGATAAAGATCGGGCGGGTTGAGGCGATGTCCGCCACGAACTCATCGCTGGGTGCCTCAGCCAGCGAGGTCAGCAGGCCGGGCAGGTTGTTCTGGCGGATAAATGCGTGAAAGTCCTTTCGAAATGCGTCGGCATCGAGCATCGGCACTTCGCCGCGCTGTATGAGTCGATCGAGCGCCTGCTTGGCCTGCCCAATTCCAGACTTGACCAATATGTCGACATGCTCCTCGGCAATGGTGGGCAGGAGCACCGCGCGAATGGCATCGAGTGGGTCCGAGGCGTTGGCCTCCAGCTCGAAATGTCCGACGATGGCGGCTAGCTGTCCCTTCGGCGCGTCTAGAAACGGCTGGAGGTGGGCTGCGCAGGCGGGAGGGGTCTTCTGCTTTGCGAGTTTCGCCCGGATCATCGTCAGAACGGCTTCGACGTCATCGGCGTTCGCGGCGCCTGCCAGCGCCTCAGCGAACGCCCCCTTTTTTGCAGGCGTGACGTACAGGCGAAAACGCGTGGCCTCGGCCTTGCATTCCTTCGCCTCAAGCATCGTCAGCCAGTTGTGGAAGGCCTTCCACAGATCGATTGCCCAGTCAGAAATGGGATTCTGCTTCAGCGCACTTTTGGTCTGCTCGAGACAAAGGCTGCCATCGGCATAGTGGATGGCGACGTCGTCCTGCAATTCCAGCGACACCTTGGCCCCTTTCGGGCAGGTAAGAAGATGATAGAAGATCCGGACTGGCTGAAGAGCAAAACCGAGATATTGTCCTGGTGCGCTGTGCTTCGCTGGTTTAATTTCGGCATTCATAGCATGCGCCCCCTCCGATGAATGCTGAGCGACCAGCCTTTCTTGGTCAAGAGACAACATAAGCCCTGGGCATGGCGACCTTTTGTGGTGCGACCGGTCACAGCGGGAAGCGCTGATCGCATCAGGCGTTGCTTGCCATCTTTGGTAAAACCGCCCAAACTATCTGACTGACACATCAAAAGGCGGTAGCCGGCTTCGGAATATGCTCCAGCGGCCCCCATCAAGTGGCCCATGGCGGTGTCACCTCCTATTTAAGAGCACTTACCTTAGCTCAATTGCTATTTAAGCCAAGAGGGCATTGCTTAAATAAGGCCGCGCCATCATATTAGGTTCATGTCTGAACCCGCCCCCAATCTCCGGCTAGGCCATTTTGTCGAAACCCCTGTTGCGGGAGAGATGGTGCGCGCGTTCGTGCCGCCGCCCTTGCCGCCCGAACCGTCGATTGACGTTCTTGCTCTGCTGGAGCGGTTGAGCCTGGCGGAAAGAGCATTGGGGCGTCTGGACGGCATCACCATGCTGCTCCCGCGTCAGGAACTGTTCCTCTACATGTATGTGCGGAAGGAAGCCGTTCTCTCATCCCAGATCGAGGGCACGCAATCTACGCTTTCGGATCTGCTCCGTTTCGAGACCGAGGCGCAAGCTGGCCAACCGGTCGACGACATTCGCGAAGTTTCGAACTACGTCGATGCCATGATGTATGGCCTGGAGCGGCTGGAAGACTTGCCCCTGTCATTGCGTCTAATCCGGGAGATGCACGCACGACTGCTGCAAAGCGGGCGTGGCGGCACGAAGAGCCCTGGCGAATTCCGGCGCTCGCAGAATTGGATCGGCGGCACACGTCCCGGAAATGCACTGTTCGTACCACCGCCACCGACCGAGATGGATGGCTGTCTCGATGCGCTTGAACGCTTCATGCACGAGGAAGGGTCACGGCTACCCGCACTGATCAAGGCCGGCCTGCTGCACGTTCAGTTCGAGACCATCCATCCGTTCCTGGACGGCAATGGTAGGATCGGCCGGTTGCTGGTCACGCTTTATCTCTGCGTCAACGAGGTGCTGCGCAAGCCGTTGCTCTATCTGAGCCTTTATCTCAAAACCCATCGCGCCGACTATTACCGCCTGCTTCAGGAGGTGCGCGAGCATGGCGCTTGGGAAGCCTGGCTCGACTTCTTCCTCACGGGCGTCGCGGACACCGCCAATCAGGCGTTCGATGCCGCCACCCGGATAGTTAGGCTGTTCAAGGAAGACCGTGAACGGATCACGGCAGAGAGTGACCGGGCTGGTTCGGCGCTTCGTATACACGATCACTTGCAACAGAACCCATTCCTGACGGCCAATCAGCTCGTCCAGCACACGGGTCTCTCTGCCCCCACGGTCAATGCGGCGCTCGCCGATCTGGAGCGGTTTGGCATCGTCGAGGAAATCACTGGCCGCAAAAGAGGCCGCGTTTTCAGTTACCGGCGGTATCTCGCAATCCTGAGTGAGGGCACCGACCCGCTCCCCGCTGCGACCTGACGGAAGGAAGCCTGTGCGTATCGAATCTGTAACCCTGTCGGGCTTCCGTTGTTTCGGCCCCGATCCGATCACAGTGCCGATTTCATCGGAGATCACGGCCGTTGTCGGCCCGAATGCGGCGGGCAAGACCGCGCTCCTGCACGCACTGTCGAAGCTGTTTGGCGTATCGCGCGCGCAGCGCACCGTTCAGCGTTCAGATTTTCACCTGGGCGCAGACGACGATCCAGATGATCGCGAACCGAAAGATCTGTTCATCGACGTGCTGATCGGTTTACCCGAACTGGCCGATGGCACCGCGACGCCGGAGACGATCGCACCCTCATTCCGACACATGCAGATCGAACGGGAGGGCGAATCGCCGGTCTGCCGACTGCGTCTCGAAGCGCGATGGGAAGATGACGGGACGGTCGAGGGCGAGGTTTCGCAGGAACTCTTTTGGGTCGATACGCTCGATGACGATCCGGCCGAAGACAAGTGTCACCCGGTTTCGGCGGCGGATCGTGGCCTCATCCAACTCTATTATACGCCTGCCAGCCGGGACGCGGCGGCCCAGATTAGGGCGACGACGGGCGCACTAGCCGCTCGCCTGCTCCGCGCTATCGAATGGTCGTCCGAGACCGAGGAGGCTGTCCAGGAAGCCACTGAGAATCTGGCCACGGCATTCGAGGGCGAGTCGGCGATTGCCGCGATCGGCAAAGCCTTGCAGGCGCGCTGGTCAGGCCTTCACGACGATGTTGTCGATACGAAGCCTAGGCTCAGCCTGGTCAGCCGCCGGTTTGAGGATGTCGTCAACAAAATCGCCGTCATCTTCGAGCAGGGACCGGACGGTCAGGAACGCGGTCTCGACGCTCTGAGTGATGGGCAGCAATCCTTATTCTATTTCGCGCTGGCCGCAGCCGTTTTCGATCTGGAGCGCGAGGTTGTCGCTGGCACAGTCGAGGGGTTCCGCGACGATACTCTGCGCATTCCCGCCCTCACGATCTTCGCGCTGGAAGAGCCGGAAAACCATCTCTCCCCTTATTTCCTGGCACGCATCATCCGTCAGGTCCGCTCGCTGACCGATGCCGGTGGCGCTCAGGCCATCGTCACCAGTCATTCGCCCGCGGTTTTGAGCCGCGTCAATCCGCGGGAGGTTCGCTACTGCCGCTGCGATCCGGAGACGCGCATCTCGTCGGTCAAGACGATCAAGATGCCAGCAGGTGTCGATGAGGCAGCCAAATTCGTTCGCGGTGCCGTACTCGCCTATCCAGAACTCTACTTCGCCCGGTTCGTGCTGCTCGTCGAAGGAGATTCAGAGCGGATCGTCCTGCCTCGTTTGGCAGAAGCCCTCGATCTCCTAATTGATCCCGCCTTCGTCGCCATTGTACCGCTGGGCGGACGGCATGTGCAGCATTTCTGGCGGTTGCTGAAGCATCTGGGTATTCCCCATGCAACCCTCCTGGATCTCGATCTGGGTCGCGACGGTGGCGGCTTTGGCCGAGTGAAGACGGTGATCGAGAAGCTCATCGAATTTGGCGTGCCAAAAGCCAAACTTCTTAAAATCGATGGGGGTGTGTTGTCGGACGAACGGCTTGCAACGATGCACACTTGGCAGGATCCGGAGGATCGCAAGATCCTGCAAGGCTGGGTCGATTGCCTCAAGCCACATGGGGTCTACTTCTCAGCGCCTCTCGACCTCGATCTTGCCATGCTCGAAGCCTTTCCGGAGGCCTACGAAGCGATCATTCCCAAGGGTGGCGGTCCGAAAATGGCGGCGGATAAGGCTGCGGAAGTTGTGATCGGGACAGCTGGACCGGGGCTCACGCTCTACACTGGCCCATTCAAGGACTATCAGGACCTGCTGCCAGCATACCGCTATCACTTTCTGACACGTAGCAAGCCGGCAACCCATCTCGCGGCGCTGACGCACATCAAACCCAAGGCGTTGCGCGAAGATATGCCTTCTGTTCTCGCCCAGGTTCTCAAGCACATCGCCAAGTCATTGCGGCGGGACTAACAATGGCGGTGCTGTCGCGACGGGTTCGCCCGGATGATTGGAAACCGGTGGGCGTGGACGCGCTCGAAGCGAACGCTCTGAAGGTCGTCCGCTCGGCGGACAATCGATCCGTCATCGCAGGCCCCGGCGCGGGCAAGACCGAGTTGCTCGCACAACGCGCTGCATATCTCCTGCAAACGGGCACTGCACCTGCGCCAAGGCGTATACTCGCGATCAGCTTCAAGCGCGACGCCGCGACGAACCTCGCCGCGCGCGTCCGTCAGCGGTGCCATCGCAATCATGCCGGGCGCTTCGACTCCATGACGTTCGACGCCTTCGCGAAGGGGCTGATCGACCGCTTCGGTCAGGCACTACCTGGACGTTGGCGGCCACGACCCGACTACGAAATCATGTTCCCCAATGATCGGGACTACCGCGATTTCCTTCAACAGCAGCTAGGCGCGCCTCCGGCATCGGTCGGCACCTATGCCGACATTCAGGCAATAACGGTGAAGACCTTCGAGCGCCGTTATTTGGTGGGATTGCCGCTCCCGTTGGACGGCTGGCGAAATCCCACGCCTGGCCAATGGGCGGCAGATCGCTTCTGGCAAACATCGCTACACGAGGGCAGGAAAAGCCTCCTGTCATTCCCCATGATCGGGCGCCTCACGGAACTCCTGCTGCGGGTCAATCCGATGGCGCGCGACGCGCTTCGTTTGACTTATTCTCACCTGTTCATGGACGAATTCCAGGACACGACACAGATTCAATACGATCTGGTTCGCACCATCTTTCTTGGGACCGACACGGTGATCACGGCCGTTGGGGACAACAAGCAGCAGATCATGCGCTGGGCGATGGCAATGGGCGATCCGTTCACCGATTTCGACGCCGACTTTGGCGGGAAACGAACCCCACTCTACAACAACTATCGCTCATCGCCCGAGTTGGTGCGTATTCAGCATGTTCTGGCCCAAGCTTTGGACGCCCGCACCGTAGCGCCAGTATCGAAGACCGTGGGCACGATCGCCGGGGACAGTTGTGCGATCTGGGACTTTTCAACACCGGAGGTGGAGGCGGATCGCTTGGCGGCGTTCGTTGCCGCCGAGATGAAAGCCCACAAGCTCGGCCCCCGCGATTTCGTTCTGCTTGTCCGTCAAAAGGCTGTCGACTACGCGGCTGTCCTTGAACCAGCATTCATGGCTGCAGGCATTCCCCTGCGCAACGAGGCCGGGGCCGTCGGCGCGGTCATGCTGCAAGAATTGCTGGCGGAAGAAGCATCGGAGTTGGTCATCGCCATCCTGCGCCTAGCGATGACCAAGCGGGCTGGCCGATACTGGACGGACTGTCAGGAGGCGCTGGCCGCACTCCACGGCGTTGCGCCCGATGAGGAGGCTGCACAGGCCAAACTTGCCCGTGAACTGGATGCATACGCGATCAAACTCAGCGCCGCGCATCCCAATCCACCAAAATCAAAGGCGATGGCGCGATCCATCGTGGACGACATTCTGGCCTTCATCGGACGCGAACGGCTGATCGCCGTTCATCCCGCTTATGGCCAGGGCGGCTGGTTAGAAAAGGTAGTCGATGCGGTGGTCGTCCATCTGCTGGCGTCATCGGGCGATGGCGTCGATTGGCCATCCGCTCTTGATGCCTATGAAGGCATTCACGCGATTCCGCTGATGACGATCCATAAAAGCAAGGGGCTCGAATACCACAGCGTCATATTCGTCGGCCTGGACGATGGCGCATGGTGGAGTTTCTCCAACGATCAGATCGAGGCTACCGCAGGTTTCTTTGTTGCATTCACCCGCGCCAAACAGCGCGTCGTTTTCACCTATTGTGCCCATCGCGGTGCACGAACCAAGATCGTAACACTATATGATCTTTTGAGTAAGGCGGGGGTGCAGAGTGTTCGTATCGCTTGAGTTAATAGACAGAGAGCATGGAGGAGAATATTTATGACCATCACCTTCGATGTCCATGGGGAAAACGGCCTCTTCTCTTACCCCGCTGGCCACGATGACATCCAGCAGCAGTTTGACGATCTTCTGGATGAACGCGATGCCGGGAAGCTCAGCCAAACTGGTTACGTCGCCAAGCTCAAGGAATTACTCACCGCCGATCCGGACTTCATCGATGGGCATGCTCATCTCGGATACGCACTCTTTGATCAGGGTAAGTACAAGCTCGCACTCCAAGCCTGTCAGCGAGGCGTTCAGGTCGGTGAAGGCGTTCTATCGCCTGGTTTCGACGGCTTGATCGAATGGGGCTACCTCGAAAATCGGCCATTCCTACGGGCGATGCACGGCGTTGTGCTCAACCATCTGCGGCTAGGCCAGCATCTGAAGGCATTGCCGCTGATGGAACAGATGCTGTCCTGGAATCCCGACGACAATCAGGGAATCCGCTACCTTATCGGTTCGGAGTATCTGCGCGCAGGCAAGACCGGGGAGGCGCACATCCGCCTGTTGGCGAACTCCGAAAGCTATCCGCCATGCCAATACGATCTGGCGCTCTTGCATTTCCGGCAGGGCAAATATGCCGCAGCCGCCACCAGCCTTCGCCGTGGATTTATGGCCAACGGCTATGTTGCCGAAATACTGTGCGGAAACCCCGCCCCCGCCCCTATCCCCATCTGGCATGGATCCAACCACGCCGAACCGGAACTGGCATGCGACTATGTGGCGCAATATGGCGAGCTGTGGCGCAAGACGCCCGACGCCATCCCCTTTCTTCGCTGGCTTCATACTCATCCCAAAGTGATGGCAGAACGGGCCGCCTACCTCGAAGGCCGGGAAGCCTTGTTGTGGAACCATGACGTCGAAGAGCGGCGCGTCATCCTCATGCGGGAAGAAGCCATGCTACATGGAATCGACGACTGTCTGTCGGATTTGATCGTGCAACTTCGAAACGATCGGGACGGTTCGTCTGCTAGGCCCTGGAAATACGTGCAGAAGATCTGTCGTTTCTAGCGGCACGGGGATGATCCGAGCTACGCCACGACGTGGGACACGCCCCTGTCCAACCGGCTGCCGTCAAGGTTTCGTTGGCGGCGAACCCGGCTGGGTTTGCCACACGGCGAGGCCTGGTCTGAAAATCGGCAATTGCGGTCGCATATGCCATCGGCCACTGCCTTCCCGAAAACGAACGCGCGACCGGTCAGTAGTCCATGTTGGCGTGCCGCTCCCAGCGATGGGACCATACGTCGATATAGGCCTCGATGTCGTCGAGGCCGCCGGCGATCACCTTGGCATATTGCGCGCAATGCTGAGCATCGAAAACGGGATCAACAGTGCCCTTGATGAACTGGTCTGGTCCGACGAGATCGCCTGCGGCCAGCAGCGCGTCGAGTGCGTCGAATGTCGCGCAGCTTTCGGCATGATCGTCTGCATCAACGGGGAGCATCGAGAAGCGCACGCTGTCGCCGAATCGAGTGAAGTTCCCAGGAACTGAGCCGATGCCGGGTAAGCGGAAGAAGAGCGAACCCTGGTCATTCTCGACCCCACCATGGGCGAATGGATTGCGGATCCGCTCCTTGATCCGGCGCATCCGGGCGACGACCTGGGCGGCGTCGGCGGGCAGCGGGGTCGGCAGGACGAGTTTCAGCTTGTCGGCCCATTTCATGCCGAGCAGCCCGAGCACTTCGCCTTGGGCGAATGGCCGACCCATGAAGGCGCGAAGCAGCACTAGGCGATGTTCGAGGCAGCTGAAATAGGCGTCAATCATCGCGGTGGAATGGAAGAATCCCTCACGCTCGGCCGACAGGATCGCATTGATCCGCTCAGTCATATCCAAGCTGATCAGGCGCGCGCGGGTGCGTTCGTCATGAGATTCGTCGCCGGACGCCTTGGGCGGCTGCGGTTCCGCTGCGCGCCGATAGGCCACGTCGGCCAGCTCGCGATGGAAGCGATAACGCTCGTCGAACTCAATGAAACGGTTGACGATCATCACTTCGCCCTGGTCGACCTGGGCCTTGGCGAAAGGCCTCAAATAGGCTTCTACGAGGCGAAGGGCCCCGCGCAGTTGGCCTTCGACGCGCGATCGGAGATCCAGTCGTTCCTTCGGCAGAAAAACGGTGAAGCCAAATTTCTGATGTTCGAAGGCGACGCGCTGGCCATCAATCGCGCCATAGACAGTCCAGCGCACCTTCTCGCCATGTCCGTGCCATTGCCATCCCAATCCCTCTCGCAATGCGAAAAGGACGAGCTCGGGCACGGGAAACAGCGCGCGCACCGGCTTGTAGCTGGCCATCGGGGTTCGCGCATTCTCTTCCGGAATCTCGGCAGTGAAGCCGCTGAGTTTCCGGCCAAGGCGCAGGCGTAGCACCTCAAGGTGGCGATCACCGTTCGGGGTGGCGGCGGGCTGATCGGGCATTGAATCTTCTCCAATGGGCGAGGAAGCGATTGCCATGCTCGCCCTAAGACAGCGTAGCAGGCCCGCCAGCCTTTCGCGGTAATGGAGTGCCATACTCCGCGCGGCGGCGGCGCTGCGCCCGTATCGGTCGTTCGCCCCCCGGCGATTGTCTAGAATGGGATAACGCCGCTCCGGTAAAGTTCAATGATCTGCTCCCGTTCGACAAAATCGCGCCCATTTTCGATCATCCAATCTTTGTAGCGGAAGTGAAGCGGCGAGAAGAGCGCTCCGATGATCTTCTTCTGGTTGCGAAACTGATGTGCGGTCAGATCATAGACCCAGTCGCCGACCGTCACCCATAGGTGATGCTCATGTTTCTTCGGCGTCGTTCCCTTGATCAATCGCACGTTCGAGGCGCCATACTTCTCTTCGATCAGAAAGATGAGGATGAGCGACACGCTCTCGCAACAGTTCACAGGAAAAGAATGGCCGAAGGGATATTCGAAAATCCGCTCTCGACGGTTCAGCTCCAGGAATTCCGCCAGCTTCAGGACGGATGCGTCAAGATCCTGCTTCAATGTCTTCGCAACCATGCTTTTCCAACCCGGTTAGCGCGAGGTGATCAATACGGTGGGTCGAGCACTGCGTTCGGAAGTGGATCGACATGGCCCCAGAACCGCACGATCGCGCGCACGTAGCGCCTGAGATCGTCGGGTCGGATCCGAAGCTCCTCGCTGACAGGAACCGGGGCGGGCGCAAGATCATAATAGTCGAGCAGTGGATTGTCCCAAAGCTGCGGCGCGTTGGCCTTGAGCTTGTCGCATGAACCTCCTTCGCCATGGCGGGCGACGTTGGCCACTAGGTGCAATTCAATGAGGTCATCGGCCATTCCTGCCTTCACGAGATCGAAAGAGCCAATCCGTTCAGCGGCTTTGAAAGCCGCATCGAGATTCTTGGTCTGCACGCCATGCGCATTGGTCCAGCGGGAAAGTTGCCGCTCGAACATGCCGTCCAAGGTAAGTGCGAAGGCCTTTGCAGCTTCGTTAGCCGTGTGGTTGTCAACCTGAGCGGCACATCGGTCCAGGAACTCGCCCAAGTCGGGTTTGTCCCACTACCAGTGCATCGTGCGTCGGGAGGTCGCCGAGCGCCCTCAGGACCACGCATTGATAGAAGCGGTCGGCATTCGCTTGAAACACGCGCGGAAGCTGGTCGGCAACATTCATGATCAGCTTTCCTCAATCGGATCGACGTTCGAGTTCACGCGCCGTCGCCAGCGCGCGTTCGCCGTGCCTCGGGTGGGTCAGCCAGGCGCTGACGAGCGCGACATCGGTTGGGCGCCCAACCTTTGCGATCAGCGCGAGCGCGAGATCGAAATGGTCGTCAGCCAACGTGCGGTCGAAATAGATGCGCTCGAACAGGGACACGGGCGCATAGCCCGGCGACAGCGCGCTCCGGCAGAGATCGAGGACCAACTCGGGCCAGACGCTCTCGAACGCGACATTGGCCGGATGCCCGATGTTGCGTGCTTCACGCGCCAAGCGCTGGACGACGTCGAACGCCTCGGCCGCACCGCAGGCGCTTAGCGCGGCGACCTCCGCGGCCATCGCATGGGAGGACCGCACAGGGTCGGAGTTGAGCGCATGAATTAGCGGCGCGGCGCGATACCAGGCTCGGCGCGCCGGATCGTCGGGCGGCGGCTCGGGCGGCGCAAGCGGGATGGCGAGCTTGGCCAGAAGCGCGATCGCATCGGCGTAGACGTGAAGGGCGTGCTGGTGCGAGTGGCC
This sequence comes from Sphingobium sp., assembly GCA_023266575.1. Lineage (GTDB taxonomy): Bacteria > Pseudomonadota > Alphaproteobacteria > Sphingomonadales > Sphingomonadaceae > Sphingobium. The sequence continues at coordinate 493,548 of JAHFPV010000001.1, read as the reverse complement.
TTCAACGATCGGTCTCAGGGCGAGCTTTTGCAGCTCGGGCGCAGCGGCTGCGGTCGGATTGCGGTGCAGCGCGCGCAGAATGTCGTCGATGAACCAGGCGTCGCGTTGCTCGTCGCGCAGGCCCCGCAGCAGCAGGGCCTGACGCTTCTCGACCGGAAGAACCTCGTAAAAGGCTTCCCAATAGATGTCCCGGAAGGGATGATCATAGGTGCGCGTGACAGCGCTCACCGCCATGCTGCACGCCTCCGGCGATTCCGGAAGCGCAAGCATTGCCTCATATTCTTGGACCGCCGCCTCGAGCGTCAGCGTGGTCTCGATGCCGTCGACCCCTTCGAGCGCATCAAAGAGGATGCTGTTCATGACGATGTTGTCGTTGGACAGCCATCCGTCGAGCGCGTCCCGCACCGCCTCCCGCTGGTCCGGCGGCAGATCGGATCCGCGAAAGCGGATGATATCGCAGATATAGAGACGCAGATGATAAACCCGGAGCTCCCAAATATGGTGCAGCACTTCGGGAAAACGGTAGGGTAGTGGCTCGATGTTGGCACTGTGCAGCGCGGACACCAGAAAGAAGAGCTGTCCGGGGCTCAGCGCTTCGAAGGCATTCAGATAGTCCCGCAGGCCAAGGTCCGGCGCGCCGTCCTGTTCGCCGAACCAGGCGTTCTGGATTGCATTGAGCAGATCTTGAAGATCGCGGCCACCCGGCGAGTGATGATGCATCCCATAGACCGTGCCATAGGCGGCGGCGCGCCAGGCGATGCGCACGTCGGGGTGCGCGTCGCGCAGGCGCTGGGCTTCGCCGACCAGGCGGCGGTCAACCGCGGCGAACAGGTCAAGCAGATCGGCCATCAGCCCGTCGCCGAGCGCAAAGGGGATCAGGTGCAGATAGGCCTTCTCGATCCCAGCGCCGTTCGCATCGTTCGGCAAACTGGGGATCAGCGAGTGCAGATCGCGAGCGGTCGTTACGCCGTCGGGAAGCGACAGGCTGATTTGCCCATAGCGATGTTTGAGTTTGCCGATCAGGTCGCGCATTCGGCCAAGGACATAGGCTCGGGCCTTGCCGCTCGCCCGGCCTGACAGGGCGGCGCGCAGCAGGCGGGAGTCGGGCGCCGGGCCAATCAGCGCGTCAATCTCGGCGGTCGTCGCGCAGCCGCCGAGCAGGAATTCGCGAAGCTCCGCGTTGATCGGTCGGTTAGCGAGCGCGCTGAGCTCCGCAGGGGTCGCGGCATGGCGCAGGACATCGTCGGCAGCGAAGAAGTCGGCGATCAGATCGTGGCGAAAGGCAAGCCGGTTGGCGTCGATGCGAACAAGACCCACTTCGCGTGCGATTACGGCATCCACATCGTTGTCGCGATTGAGAATCCGCTCGGCGGCTGCGCGCGGCATGGACGCGACAAAGCCGGTGCGCATGGTCGTCGCCAGTGCCGACAGGGATCGCTTCATCTGCTGCCGCCCGCGCACGTCGAGGCGCGCGTCTGTGAAGCCATGATAAAGCGCGAAGCGCCCGTCGATTGCAGCGGGCATCTCGAGCATGGCCGCCAATATGGCAGCGTCATGGGCGGTCGCAACGATCTCGACGGCGCCGAGTTCGTGATCAGCGAGCGGGCGGCCGAGATGGGCGGCCACAAGGCGCCGGGCCTGCGCATGGTCGGGTTGGGCGAGACGGATTTCATCGCCGGTTAGCATGGCGGGTAGCGACGTCGGCTCCTGTCCGGCCAGGATGATCCGCGCCCCATAGTTGATGCGGGCCGCCTGCAGGGCTGCGATCAGGTCGTTTCGCCGATCGGCCGGACACTCGTTCAAGCCGTCGACAAAGAAGATGATTTCGGCCCCCGCGCGCATGGCCGCTTTGAACAGCTCCGTGCTCCCCGATGGCGAGCATCGGGCGATCGCGGCCTGAAGGAGTGGTGCGAGCCGCCTCTCGAAATCGCCGGCCCGGATCATGACCGGCAGGTTGCCGGACCGGGTAGTCGATCGCGCGAGGGCTTTCAACAGCTCGGATTTGCCGCTGCCCGATGGTCCGACGATCTGGAGTTGCGCGCCGGCGGCGATTTGCGCGGCAAGCGCGTCCGTGGTGAACGCACCCTCGAATTGGGGTTCGATATAGGGGCTCGCGGCTGCGTCGGCGAGATCGGCAAAGGCGCCGAGATAGCCGGCGATTGCCGCTTCGGCCTCGCTGGGGGGTGCCGCGCTGGCGTCGCTGAGGTCCGCTGATTGCGCGAGGCGTCGCCACGCTTCCAGTGGCAGCGCGCCGGGGCGCGCCTTGGAAAGCAACCCTATCAGGTCCGCATAGCCGCCGATCTCCAGCTTGAAGTCGGATTGCGGGATTTGCGAACTCGGAACGGGCGCAGGGAACAGGCAGAGCATCCCGCCGACGGCCTTCTTGGTGGCGTCGCTCCCGAGGCCGAGCAGCGACGCCATGCTGTCGGTGACCGCGTAGCGGTTGGTCAACGCCTGTTGATAGGGGTTGGTTGGCCCCAGGCGCGTCCGCGCGCTGTTCTGGGCGTCAAGCTCCCAGGGTCCGTTCACGCCGCCATGAACGGCGTGTACATAGCCCTTGATCTCGATCACGAGCGCCGTGTTTGCCGTCGCAACGACAAGATCGATCTGGCGCCGCTTCGGTCCGAGCGTGAAATTCGCGAGAATGACGGCATCGATGTCGAGGGCTTGAAGGTCCTGCAGCAGCCGGCGCAGGCAGGCCGTCTCGGTCGCATTCTCGATCGGATCGCCCAGGAATATGCTGATGTGCCCCCCGCGAGTCATGCCGACACGATACGGTGCGAAGCGGAAGGATCATTGCGGGGTGGGATGCCGTGCACGGTGTTGTTCCGCCGGGCCGATCGCACGAGCGGTTGCGCGCCAGTTCCGGAAACGATCTGCCCGCCGGATGTCATGCGCCGCTCAGGCATCGCTTGAAGCATGTGCACAGGCCGCACAATCCGCTTGGCGCGTCGGAACGGAGCGCCTCCCTTCATGGGGATCGTGAACCGCGAGTGGATGGAAATGGCCGGCGACCCAGGCGGCCGGAATCGGCTCTTGGAGGCAGAAGCTGAAATCGAGATAGCGCGGTTCGGCGCGTGGCCGTCGCAGGATTTTCGCCCATTCGCCAACCAGCGTGCGCGAGAATTCGCGCAGCTGCGACGGCGGGACGCGCGAGAGCGGCAGATCGACCTCGATCACGGTCGGGGCGCAATCGCTAAGCACAGACCGCGCGGCCTGTGGTCCGAGGATCCCCTGAACGAACTCACTCCCACCAAGGAGATAGTGGCCGCATTCCTCAATCAGGACGCGCTCGTCGACGACGACGAAGCAACGGCCGTGATCGATGAGATGGGCGGTGCGGGCGAACGCCTCATCAAGGCGGTCGGCCATCCCATGGAGGGTGGGCTCCCTCGCGACCAGCGATCGAACCTCGGCTTCGAGCTTAGGCCGGTCGTGGAGCCGGATGCCCTCATGGGTGAAGCTGCGGGCGTCGGCTGTCCGGGTCCCGTGGAAGGTCCGCACGCGGGACCATTCAAGCGCCTGATCGACGAGCTCGAGAAATGCTTTTTCGTTCCCGGAAAATTCACCGAGCACGAGTTCGAGCCATTCGGAATCGTCATCATAAAGCTCACTGGACTCGACGGCACTCAGCCGGTCCACTGCGCCGGGCCGGAGAACATCGCTCAACGCCGATGTCAACTGGGGGTGCCAGCTGGCGAGGTCGGTCCAGCGAATCGGCGGACGCGCGTCGTTCACCGGCGAATTGGGCTTGTGGGCCATTGTGGCTAGGCCTCGCCCTGCTCGTCACCGTCCATCGCCGCGCGCACATGATCGGCGATGCGGTCGAGTTGGACGAGGACCGCGACATCGCCGGCTTCGCCAAGCCGGTTAGGCAGATGGCGAAGATCGTCGCCGGCAAAAACGATGAAGTCGTAGTGTGGCGGCCACGTCATCAGCGTAGCACCGGGCAGACCCCGGGGATGGGAGTAGACGCGGCGGACATCCTCGCGCGAAGCGATTCCGTTAGCCTCGTCGAACGAGAGGCCGAGATCGATCAATTGCTTGGCGAGGCGTATGAGGCAAAGGTCGACGACACCAAAGCGCTTCCATTTGGCGCGGGCGCGGCTGAGGTCGGGCGCCGGCGCATCGCGGTGCACAAACGGTGCCATGAGACCACCCGATCCCAGCAGCCCACGCTTGAGGTAGGAGCGCAGCCCTTCATAGCCAATGGAGACGATCTCGGCGGCGCGGGCGGTGGTTACGGTCGGTTCCATAGGCCTCGTTAAAATCGGTCTTATGAGAACCAATATGGATATGCACCATTTGGTGTCAAGAGGACCGATTCTATCCGTGCGGCGCTCGGCCTGGTTTCGGGTCCTGGATTTGTACTGTCTTGAGGCCGGCCTGGAATGCCCATTCCATGGCGCGGGCAATCTCACCATTCGTGTCGGAGTTGAAGCCGTACTTCGAGCGCTCGGCCTTTCCTGACGTGATCTTCTTTGCCACGCGGCGAAACACCTCCTTGCGCAAGCGTCCGTCGGCTTTCTCGACCGGAATGTCGCCCAAAACCCAGGCCGCAACCTCTTGGGGTGGAAGCTGCTTCATGCGAATGTAGAAGGGGTGATCCTTGATGCTGCCAACCATGATGCCTTCCGTCCCTGTGATCTGCCTACCCGATCCTCAACGCACCTGCTTGACCGATTCCATCACGACCAACGCCGGTGCCAGATTCAGGCCGATATCAAGGGCGAGTTTGAAAAATTCCTCGGCTGCCGTTGCGCCAATCATGCCATTTTCGCGAACCTGTTTACGGGCGTATTTACCGAGCGTGATGGCATCGCTCGAACTAACCCATTGGGGATCGCCAGTCTCACGCATGAATGCTGACCGGATGTGATCGGGCAACTCGCTGCCAAACAACAGGTAGCGCAAATGCCGGATAAAATTGGGGTGAATGTATATGTCGGTTCCCGAACAACCGTTGCGTTCGAAGAGGCCTTGGCGCGATGCTTTGATCCGTCCCGGATTATAGGCGGGATCGGTCCAGTAACGGATCCAGTGCTCCGAAATAGCGTTCCGCTGTTCAAGCGATGAAAGCAGAGCAAGGATTGGTTCCTGGTTCTTAAGATAGGCGTCATGCGCCGCGGCATGGCTTTGATGCGTGCCTGAGAGGTCGATCTGCTGAACCAGCGCAGTTTCTTCCTTCGTGAGAGGCAATCGATATTCGCTCACATCTTCTCCTCTTCCAGCCGGAAAGCATAGCCGGTCAGAGCTATTTGGCGAAGTCGCTTTCGGAACAAAAAGCGAATTCACAGATGTAACCGCCGCTCATCGTCGCTCCGCACCGGCTAGCGAGAATCATAGCCATCTCTGGAGGATTTTTTCCGCTAAATCGGCGCGAGCGGTCTGCTCCATATCGACCCGCAAATGGAGGCGGTGGGCATCGCTGAAGGAGAAATCAAGTAATCCGCGTTTCTCCCGTCGCGGTGGCCGCTTGGAATTGCCCGTGGACTTTGTGCGCCAACGTGATGGGCGCAATACTGCCCAGTAGCGTGAAGCCCGAAATGCTAGCGGACGATCACCGATTCGACGCAGGCAAGCTCCGCCTTCACGTCTTTGCCGGAAGGCTTCTCGTGGGAGCATCCGTGGGAGCGATGTGGTAACAGGCGGGATTGGGCGGGAATTCAACTGGCGGTTTTCCGCCGTTTTTCTCCCCTAGCCTCCCCCTCAATCCCTTGAACCCCGGGTTCGGGGCTCATAGGGCAACCGAATTCAACCCTATGATATCACACGGTTTGAAAGTAGATCGGCCCAATCGCACAGGGCTGTCTTACGAGCATCGAACATTTCGGACTTGTTGTAGACACGCATGATTTTCGACCGTGTCGCAGTCGCCACATGGTTGAGTATCCGATCCGCGACGTGGGGCGGGACGCCCAATATCTCGCAAGCGTGTGTATTGAAGGTCGTCCGCAGATCATGAACCGTCCAGTGGGGCATGCGTCCGACCGTTTCTGGATCGACCCCCGCCTCTTCTGCATCCTTGATGCGGGCGCCGTGGATTGCCTTGTCGATCCGGCGCTTGGCTTTCGTGAAACCCGAGACCGATGTTTCACCAGTGGTCGAAAACAGGAGCTTCGACTCCTTCGGCCGCTCCTCGTGGTTGAGTGCCTTGAGAATGATGGAGCGAGCCAATGGCGAAAGCGGGACACGCAGAGCCTTGGCGTTCTTCGTCCTGCCGGCAGGAAGAGCCCATATGCCCTGGTCTGGCGTGTCGTCATCCCCGATGGTTAGGTCCACGATCGGCATTGCAGATATTTCTTCCCGCCGCATCGGTAGAACGATGAGCAAGCGGTACAGCTGCTCGAATGGATACCCGAGGCCGGTGGTTGCGGCCCAAACCTCGCGTAGTTCCTCAAGGGTGTGAAAGCGATCGCGCTCGTTTTCCTTCGCGGGCTTGCGGATATTTTTTGCCGGTGAGTCCGTGAGAATTTCCTCCTCGACGCACCAGTTGAAAAATGCGGATGCATAAGCGAGCTTCCGGTTGGCCGATATCGGTGCCTGCCGGGCATGCTTCCTGACGAGATCGCTGATCTCGGCGCGGGTTATCGAGGCCGGCTTCCGGTTGGCTAGGGTCGTCATCAGACCCTTTTTGCCGTCAAGTGCGCGCCGGGTCTGAGTGCCACGACGGTGTTGCGCGAGAATGAGTTCCTCATACAGGTCCAGAACGTCCTTGAGCGTTGTCCTGGTCCGTATCTCAAGAGCTGCTTCACGTGTCGCAACCCGCTTCTCTTCGTTGAGGTCATGGCCCTGCACGATCTTGGCCCGCGCTTCCTGAGCGGCTATCCGCGCCTCGGCAATACCCATGCCGGGCCAGGAACCGAGTTTGATCCGTGTGGGCTGACCGTTTTTCAACCGTGCCCAATACGACCAGCTTGCGGATCGTTGACCTGCGCGGATCCGCAAGCCCGGCTCTCGGTCATCGTGAAGTTCAAGTTGTCCGGCGGAACCATTTTTGGCCTTCAGGATCAGGGCCTCAATGCCGTTTTTTGTAAGTGAGGCAGCCACTCGAACACTCCCTTGACCCAAAAACTAGGTTGCATATAGGTTGCACCAGAGCTCCGACTGACCGGAGTTGACGCAAGCCAACGCTGGACGATCAGGGACGAGACCCTGTGAATTTTCTATTATATATCAGTATGTTGGAGATTCAAAATCGGACGCCGGGGGACACTGAAGGACATCGCGGGACGTTCGAAAAATCGCTTTTGGACGCCTCTTAATCAGCGGGTCCTTGGTTCGAGCCCAAGTGCGTCCACCAAATTTCCTAGCACATATAATTCGCTATGCCTTTGGCGGGTTGCTAGACGTAGTTATATTTTCCAGCAAAAAGCACATCGCAAGCCACCCTCCGAAAGTGAGCGGTCGTCGTGCTTCCAGTGAATGTGAGCGCAGTCCGGGTCGGAATATCAAGCGATCGCTGGTCACCCTCACCTCCAGAGTCATCGCTCTACAAGCGCGCGCGAATTTACGCGATGCGCAAACGGAAAATGGCTCAGACGACGGAGTCGTCCGAGCCTTTTCCCCTGAGCCAGTTGGCGATCAGAAGCGCATACCGACGCCGACGCCGAATACGAACGGGTCGAGGCCCAGCTTGACGCGCTGGACGCCTGCCGCCGTGGTTGCCAGTCGTGCCCTCGTGTCGATGTCGATATATTTGACGTCGATATTGAGGAAAATTTTGTCGTTCAGGTCGATATCGACGCCCACCTGCCCCGCCCAGCCGACGCTATCCTTCATATGCACCTTGGTCTTGCCCACGGCTGTTTCCAGGGCGGTGGATGCATCTTCGGCATAGAATAGCGTATAGTTGATGCCCGCACCGACATAAGGGCGGATATGGCCATCGACCACGGGGTGATATTGCATCGTCAACGTCGGCGGCAGCACCCAGGTCGAGGCGAGCTTGCCGATGCTGCCGGTCGTCCCGGTGCGACCGCTGGCGCTATGTTTCGTGGTCGCGGCGATCAACTCGAAACCGATATGGTCGGTCGCCATGTAGGTGACATCGATTTCGGGCATGATGCTGTTGTCCACCGACACCTTTTCGCCCGGAAATGCGGGCAGAATACTGCCGCTCTTCTCGTTAGGCGCGACCATGATCGTGCGCACGCGCAACAGAATGTCACCCTGTTTGGCCTGGGCCGGTCCGGCAATCAGTGCGCCGGTCATGGCGCTGGCCAGCAAGAAAGTCTTTATGCGCATTATCGTCTCCGTCCCTGACGTTGTGGTCAATAATGGCTTGTAGGCTTGGCCTGCCGGTCGTTCCTTGACGCGGCGCAATCGGAAATTTGATCCTGCGCAATGCGTTGGCACGCGGCTGGTGGCAGGCCGCATTCCATGTTCCGATACCATCCCGATCTGTTGGCGGACCCCGTGCCGCGCTACACCAGCTATCCCACCGCAGCGCAGTTCACCGACGCCGTCGGGGCGCAGGCGCTGGCGGAGCGGCTCGATACGCTGCCGCAGGACGCAGGTATCTCGCTCTATCTGCACATCCCCTATTGCCACGACATCTGCTGGTATTGCGGCTGCAACACCGGTGCCGCGATCCGGCCTCGACGGCTGGCCACTTATGTCGATGCGCTGGAGCAGGAAATCGCGATGGTCGCGTCACGCCTGGGCGGGCGGAGGCGCGTGACCCATATCGCCTTTGGCGGTGGTAGCCCCAATTCGCTGCCGCTGGTCGACTGGGTCCGGCTCAATCACCAGTTGCTGCTATGTTTTGATACCAGTGCGGCTGCCCTGTCGGTCGAAATCGATCCGCGTCGCCTGGACGAGGCATGGATCGACACCATGGGCCAGATCGGCGTGTCGCGCGTCAATCTGGGTGTCCAGACCTTTGCGCCGCACGTCCAGCAGGCGATAGGGCGGGTGCAGCCGGTCGATATGGTGGAAACGGCGGTTGCCGGGCTGCGCCGGGTTCAAATCGACGTGGGCTTCGACCTGATGTACGGCCTGCCGGGCCAGAGCGAGGCGGATCTGGCGGAGACTCTGGAAACAAGCATCCGTCTGGCGCCGTCGCGGATCGCCCTGTTCGGCTATGCGCATATGCCGCACCTGCTGCACCGCCAGCGCCGGATTGCGCAGGCCGACCTTCCCGACATGGCCATGCGGTTCGCAATGGCGACGCAGGGTCATAAGATGCTGACCGCTGCGGGCTATCGCGCCATCGGTTTCGATCATTTCGCGCTGCCCCACGATCCTCTGGCGCAGGCCGCGACCAGCGGAACGCTGCGACGCAATTTTCAGGGATTTACCGAGGATGACAGCGACGTTCTGATCGGCCTGGGCGCCAGCGCAATCAGCCAGTTTCCAGACCTGATCGTGCAGAATGAGAAAAATGCCGGTGCCTATAGGGAGATGGTCGCCCAGGCGCGGCTGACCGCGACGCGCGGCGTCAGGCGCAGCGCTGACGACCAGCAACGCGGCCGACTGATCGAGCGCTTGCTATGCGACGGCGCAGCGCCAAGCGAGGGGATTGGGCAAACCCGCGACCTGGCCAGATTTGTCGCCATGGGCATCGCTCGTGTGAACGACGGGATGATCGAGATTCGCCCGGAGGCGCAACCCTATGCCCGGTCCGTCGCGGCCTGCTTCGACGCCTATCTTCGCCCGGCCGAGGGGCGATTCAGCCATGCGGTCTAGCAGGCTGATATTGGCGCTGGGCATGATGGCCACGACGCTCTCGACATCGGCTGATGCGAAAAGCAGTGCCGGGCCGGGACGCTATTTTTGCGGCAAAGCGCCTATTGACTGGTCGCCACCATGGGAAAAAAACCCGACCGATGGCCATGACAGCCTTGCCTGTCATCTGATGCTCAGGGAGCAACGGAAGAAAGCGAAATGAGGGTGCGTGTCTGCCGCGCAAGGGGTGCGTGCCAGCATGGATGTGGAATGATGGAGTTGGTGGGCCCGGCAGGACTTGAACCCGCAACCTATCCGTTATGAGCGGACAGCTCTAACCAGTTGAGCTACAGGCCCCACCTTGTCAACGAACGCCCGATTAGGCAGCATCACGCCGCTTGGCAAGCCTCGATACGCATGGGAATGGCGTTAAGAAACTGATCCAGGCTGGCTGCTCTTAGTCCCCGTTTCGCCAGATGCGCCAGCACCGCGTCCCACCAGCGGTAAAAGGCGGTGCGGTCGGCTTCGTCACGGACATAGGGGGTATGGCCCGGCTCCAGCGTGGGCGAATGGAAGCTGAAATTGAGCACGGGGACGCCCTCCTCGATTAGGGCGTCGATCGCGGCTATGGCCTCAGTGGCGGATATGCCTTCGGGGGTTAGCGGCACGCGGCTCAGCATCCGGGCGCGCGACAGGGCGCCGGCGAGTGGCCCCATGGACTGGGCTGCGCGGTAAAGCCGCTCTCCCGCGCCGCGCAACAGGCCGACAAAGGCGGTGGAGAGCGGCAATTCCAACAATGTCCGGTCAGGACCAGCCCAATAGGGCGTCTGGGGCAAGCCGTAAAAATCCGGGCCATGCTGGTGGCTGTAATCGAAGCGGCTGCGCACCGAACTGTCGAGCCGGAACCCGGCTTCGCTCAGCAACCGCGCGCTGTTTGGACCAACGCCATAGCGACCGGCGCGATAGGCAATGGGACGCTGGCCAAAGCGCTCCTCGATCCGGCGGCAGAGCGCCTCGAGCTTGGCGCGCTCTACCGCTTCGGGCAGGAAGCCGACATAGGAGTTGGCGGCGCTGACGTCCTCGACATGGGGCGGGTTGACCCAGGGGTGGAGATGCGCGCCGATATCGGCCGTGCCGTCGCTGACCCATTCCGCCATCATCGCTGACGCGGCTTCGCAATCGATTACGGGATAATCGGTGACATAGACGGGCTTGACGCCTGCTGCCGCGAAATAGGCCTGCCCCCGCGCCATGCCCGGCAGGGCGGTGACGCCATGGCCGGTCCGGCTGAACGGGGCGTTCCAGTCAAATTCTTCTTCGGTATCGACAAACAGCATGAATCGCGTGCCGAACGCGGGATCGAGGGTGATCCTGTCCTGCGGCAAGGGCGGGGCCAGCAGGTTGCCGTCATGGGGGGGAACAGTCATGCGCTACCCATAGCGCGCAATGGTTGCCATAGGGTTGCCGTGTGCGTCAGGCGTGGGCCGTGTCTTCGGCAACGCTGGCGGCGGGAATGGCGAGCAGCAGCCGCCCAGGCTCCACGTCCAGACTGCCGCCGCATGTCCCGGCGAGGCTGCGGATCAGCCGTAGCGAAAAGCCCAGCCCCAGCAGCGGGCCATCGGCCCAGTCGCCTTCGGAGGTATAGCCCGGATCGAGCAGTTGCGCTTCTTCCATGCCCGCCAGGCTGGAGGGACGGTCGATGGCCAGCACAACCCGGCCATTGGCGCCTTCGGGCTGGAACCAGCAGGCACCGGTCACCGCCTCCCCCTTTGGCGCGACGGAAATCAGCGTGCGCAACAGATGCTGGACCATGCGTTCGCCTTGCACCGGATCGATCCGCACTGGCGGCAGGTCAGGTGCCATAGCGATGTCCACCGGCGCGGCACCCTGATCGCGGAAGCGGTTGGCGATCTGGCGCACCAGCGGTTCGGGATCGAGCAGTTGCGGAGTGCTGACATCGTCGCCGCGCGATACGCGGGCGGCAAGGTCCAGATCGTCAAAGGCCGCCAGCAGATGACGCGCATCGACCGCGATATTGCCCGCCATGTCGCGATATTCCGCACCCGCCGGGCCGAACAATTCCTGCTCGATAATCTCGGCAAAGCCCAAAATGGCGTTCAGCGGTGTGCGCAGTTCATGCACCAGTTGGCGCAGCGAATCCGCCGACAGGCCGCTCAGCCCGTCCGGCGCAGGCGCGTGCTGCGCGGCTACTTCGTGCAGGAACGGACGACGCGCCTGACCGCGATAGCCTTGAAAGCGGCCTGAACGGGGATCGAAAAAGGGCGTGGCGGACAATCGCCATTCGCCCGCCATCGTCCCGCCGACAATGGCGAACCGGCCATTCTGGAAGCCGCTGCGCCGGGCAAAGGCTCCCGCGACATGGCCATCCGGCCCGCTGCCGCCCTCCAACGCTACTTCGCCCAGCGACAGGCCGATCAGCGCCGCGCGCGGTCCCTGGTCGATCCAAAGGATGGTGCCAGCGGCGTCCGTCTCGAACGCGAAGTCGCGCGGCGGTGTGCTGCTGTCAGGTTCCTCTGCCACCAGTGGTTCCAGCGGCGGGGGTGGCGGCCGGGTGCTGGTGAAATGGGCGATCCGGTCGACCAGATTGCGGATCTGGTCCTTGTCGCCGACAGGCGCGCGCAGCGGTGTGACCGTGCAGGTCTCAGCCTCCAAATCCAGCGCGTCGTTCGCCGGGACCATGTCTGCGGTGAGCAGCATATCGCTGTCGCCCACCATATCCTGCCGCACGGTGGTCAGCACCAGATCGGAAGGACCAAAGGCTTCGAGCGCCAGTCGCGCCGCCGGACCGATATCCCGCCGCCCGCGCAGGACGCCGCGCGCCGTGGGCGTCAGCCGGGGCAGCAAATCTTCCCACATCGTGTCGGGCAGTTGCGCCCGTGCCATCGCGGCGGCGGCAATCGAGGGGCGATCATGGGCAAAAAACTCGACCAGACTGGCCGACCGCAGCCGCCCGCCCAGTTCGACGACGGTGGCAATACGCTGCGTTTCCGACAGCTTGGCGCGCAATCCTGCCAGCCGGTCGAGCAATGCCGCCCGCTGGTCCGCCGCCATCGGCGCGCGATCGGCGCGGTCATGCTGCGCCAGCAGATCCACGCACTGACGCCACAACGTCACTGCGCCCAGCCCGGCACGGTCCTCGGCGGCCAGCACTGTCTGCATCAGATCGTTGAAACGCACCAATAATCCCCATATGGCCGTGGCGCAGGCAGGTGCCCGGTGCGCTCAGCGGCTGTCACGACCTACCGATAAGCCCTCGCCCCGCAAAGGAAAAGGGGCTGGTTACGCGAACGAAAGCGATCGTCGCATAGTGGGACAATTGCATTGCCCTGAAACATTATTATGATGGGACAGGAAAACAGGACAGGAAATAAGCACAATAATGGCCGGCCCGAATATCGACGACATTGATCTGCAAATTCTGGGTGAATTGCAGCAGGATGGCAGGATGACCAACGTGGAACTGGCACGCAAGGTCGGACTGACCGCGCCGCCATGCCTGCGCCGCGTCCGATCACTGGAGGAAGCGGGTGCCATCACCTCCTACCATGCTGTGGTCGATCCGGGGATGCTGGGCTACACCATCACGGTGTTCGCGATGGTGAGCCTGAAAAGCCAGGCGGAAGCGGACCTCAAAGCCTTTCAGGACCATGTTGCGGAACTGCCAGAGGTTCGCGAATGTCACATGCTGAACGGTGAAATCGATTTCATTCTGAAGGTCGTGGCGAAAGACCTTCAGAGCTTTCAGCAATTCCTGACGTCCAAATTGACGCCAGCACCCAATGTGGTGAGCGTCAAGACGTCGCTCACCATCCGCACGTCCAAGAATCTGCCGGGCGTGCCTTTGCCGGTGTGAATTGTCAGGGGCGGTGCCGGATCATGAGCTGATCCGGCCCGCGATCACGCGGCCTTGCGGCTTTGCTGATCGACCCAGACCGACCAGAAACCCGCCACGCTGGCCCAGTTGCCGCTGGCCTGGCTCAGAGCCGCCTGCGCGCCGGGCAGGTCGCCTGATCGCGCCAGCGCGACGCCCAGTCGGGCATTCACCCGGCCTGCATCGACACCACCCTTGGCCAGCGCCAGCCGATATTGCTCGACCGCCTGGGGGAATTGCCCCAGCGAGAAATAGCTGTCGGCCACGGCCTGCGCATCCTTGCCAGTCGCCGCGCCCGCCGCCTTCTTCGCCTGCGCGGGCAAGGCCGCGATTTCCTTGGTCGCCTTGGGCGTGACCGCTTTCAGCAGCGACGTGGTCGCAGGCTGGGTCGCGGTCAGCTTGCCGGCCTTGCGGCCAGCCTCGATGATGGACTTGGCTTCGGCAAAATAGCCGGATTTCTCGGCCAGTTGGGCATAGGCCTGATAATCCCGCTCACTCGCCATCGCGCCATTGGCGGCTTGCAGGCGGTAGAGGTCGAGCTGGAGCTGCGAATCTATGCCCGCGGCCGACAGATAATTGGTGATCGCCGAACGCCAATCCTCCCGCGCGCCTGCCTGGGTCAGCCGTTCGCGATAAAGCTGGCCGACTTCGGTCCAGTCCCCGGCCTGATAGGCCATGGAAATGGCGCGGTCGGACCAGGCGAGCGGCATGGGCTGACCGGAGGCGCGCTGACGGGCGAGCGCTTGCTGGACGAACGGGCGTGCCTCCTTGGGCTTGTTGCGGCGCAGGGCAATGTCGGCGCGCAGGAAGGTAGCGTCGATGCCGTCATAGCCCAGCGTCTTGGCATAATCGAGCTGCGCCACCGCATCGTCATAATTGCCCACGGCATAGGACAGATAGCCCGCGACATAACGCAGCCGTGGTGCATCCTTTTTGGGCAGGGCGCTGGTCTTGAACAGATCGGTCAGGGCGATCCGCTGCGCCTGCACATCGCGGCGCTGCGCCGCCAGTTCGAACCGAAGCCCGGCCGCGACATAATTTTCAAAGTCCGACATGGGTGCCAGTGCCGCGATGCGCGCATTGGCGGTGGTCACGTCACGCGCTTGCAGCGCGGCCTGCGCCGCCGTCACATTGGCGCGAAACGCATCGGACATGCCAATGACGGGACCGACCGCGACCTGCTTTTTTGCAAGGCCGGGCGTCGCCATCAGCAACGCCCCTGCCAAGGCAACCGGCAGGCCCGCAAAAGTGAATGTATGAAATCGCATGGCCCCAAAAGCCTCCCCGGAACGCAACTTTATCAATATAGTATAAGGCGCGCCGTCGCCACCGGAGCGGCGACGGCGCGCACCATGTCAGGCGCCCTTGGTGCCCAGATAGGCTAGCCACAGACCGGCAATCTGCTTGCGCGCGCCGCCCTGCACGGCTTCAAACGCTGCCTTCGCCGCCGCATTGTCGCCGCTCATCAGCTTCGCGATGCCCATGCGGGTGTTGATCTCGTCCGCGTCGACGCCGCCCTTCTGCTTGGCCAGTTCGAACATCGCAGCTGCTTTGGCATAGTCGCCATAGCCCAGATAGGCGTCAGCCGTTGCGGCCGCGATCTTGCCGTTGGCGGCCTTCTTCGCATCGGCTTCCGCGGCTCCCAATGAGCCTTTGTCGCCAGCGATCCGGCCCGTCGCGGTCTGGTAGAGATCACCGCCCTGGCTGGCGTTCAACACGCCCTTCGAACGGCCCAGGTCGATCGAGGATTTGACCTCTCCATAAATGCCGGTTTTGGACGCCATTTCGGCATATTCGACAAAGTCACCGGCAACGACCAGACCACCGGACGCGGACAGGAGGCGCAGCACGTCGAGATTTTCGCGATTCGTGATGGTCGGATTGGCGCGCTGGAACAGCCGCACCAGCGTCCGCAAATTCGTGCCGCTCGGCTCTGCCTGATAGGCCATCTTCGCCCATTCGGTCACTTCGGGCAGCTTGGCCGCTTCGGCCCGGCCAACGCCGATCTGATACCATTGGGCCGGTACTTGCTGTCCGGCCGCCTTCAAGGCATCAGCCGCAGCCTTGAGTGCGGCAAGCCCCTGAACGTTGAAACCGCGCGCTGGCTCGACCGACGCGTTGCCCGTGCCTGCCTTGCCAAAATAGGCCTGGGCGAGGGTCGGATTGACCGCTTCGGGCTTGTAACCCGCTGCCAGGGCCGCCTGGGCGCGTTTGATAGCGAGATCGTAATTTTTGGCACCCATCGCCTGATCGGCGGCGACAGCGTTGAACTGGCCCGCCTGTTCGGGCGGCGTGAGGCCGCTGTCGAGCATCTGGCTCAGCGCTTCACCTTGCAGCGCGGTGTCCTTGCTCGCGATCGAGGTGTTGAGCTTGATCGCGCCGATCTGATATTTGTCGTCATTGCTGACAGCCTTGGTATCGGCATCGGCCAGCGCTGCCTTGGCACCGGCAAAATCCTGCGCTTCGGCGGCCTTTTGCGCGGTCTGGAGCGCCTTGATGACTTCGGGCGAGACGTTGAGCTTCGGCCCGGCCTTCTTCTCTTCCTTCTTCGCGGCAAAAGCGGGGGCGGTGATCGCACCGCCGCTTACTGCCAGAGCCAGCACGAGCGCCACCGGGGTAACAAAACGCATGATCCTCATCTCCTTTATGCGCCGGGCGGGGGAAGCCATGGGCGACTGAAAAGCTGTTGTGCGCCGATTAGGGGGCGGCGCGTGAATGGCCATTGAACAAGCCTATATCGGCGGATTTTGCAACTGTCATGCGCCCGCTTCGTTCCGCATGGGCCGGTCGTCATCCCCTGCCCTATTTGTTTGCGCGTGCGGGCGCGCGCGTGAGCGCGCGAGGGGTGACAGATTTGTTTCGCTCGGCTAGTGCGAACGCAGAAACACATTCCATCCAAAAAAGAGAATCGCCTTGAACGACGAGACCAGCCTCGCCGACCCTTCGGACATCAGCCCCGTCAGCATCGTAGACGAGATGAAGGCGAGCTATCTCGACTATGCCATGTCGGTCATCGTGTCCCGCGCCCTGCCGGACGTGCGCGACGGGTTGAAGCCGGTGCATCGCCGCATTCTCTTTTCCGCCCAGGAATCGGGCTTCGTCTATAACCGCCCCTATCGCAAATCGGCGCGTCTGGTCGGTGAAGTCATGGGTAAATATCACCCCCATGGCGACAGTTCGATTTACGACGCGTTGGCGCGGATGACGCAGGACTGGTCGATGCGGGTGCCGTTGATCGACGGTCAGGGGAACTTCGGTTCGATGGACCCCGATCCGCCAGCCGCCATGCGCTACACCGAAGCGCGTCTGGCCAAGGTCGCCAATGCGCTGCTGGAGGATCTCGACAAGGACACCGTCGATTTCACGCCCAACTATGACGCATCGGAAAGCGAGCCGCAGGTGCTGCCCGCGCGCTTCCCCAACCTGCTGGTCAATGGTGCTGGCGGCATCGCTGTCGGCATGGCGACCAACATCCCGCCGCACAATCTGGGCGAAGTCATCCGTGCTTGCCTGGCCTATATCGACAATACCGGCATCACCATCGATGAACTGATCCAGATCGTCCCCGGCCCCGATTTCCCGACCGCGCCGCTGATCCTGGGCCAGTCGGGTGCCCGGAGCGCTTACCATACCGGACGCGGTTCCATCATGATGCGGTCGCGCCATGTCATCGAGGAAGGACGCGGTGATCGCCAGTCAATCGTACTGACCGCCATCCCTTATCAGGTCGGCAAGAATGGCCTCGTTGAAAAGATCGCCGAAGCCGCCAAGGAAAAGCGGATCGAGGGGATCAGCGACATTCGCGACGAATCCAGCCGCGAAGGCGTGCGGATCGTCATGGACCTGAAGCGCGACGCGACCCCCGAAGTCGTGCTGAACCAGTTGTGGCGCAACACGCCCGCGCAATCGAGTTTCCCGGCCAATATGCTGGCGATCCGTGGCGGTCGCCCCGAATTGCTGAACCTGCGCGACATCATCGAAGCCTTCGTCAAGTTCCGCGAAGAGGTGATCACCCGCCGCACAAAGTTCGAGCTGAACAAGGCGCGCGACCGGGCGCATATCTTGCTGGGTCTGGTCGTTGCGGTCAGCAATCTCGATGAGATGGTCCGCATCATCCGCGGATCGTCCAGCCCCGCCGAAGCGCGCGAAAAGCTGCTGACGCGCGAATGGCCGATCGGCGAGATCGCGCCTTATATCCGGCTGGTCGAGGCGATCGACATCGAAGTTTCGGGTGATTTCTACAAATTGTCCGACCTTCAGGTCCGCGCCATCCTGGACCTGCGCCTGCATCGCCTGACGGCGCTGGGCCGTGACGAAATCGGCAAGGAACTGGCCGAACTGGCCGACGCGATCGCTGAATATCTGGCGATCCTGGGCGACCGGGTCAAACTCTATGCCGTGATGCGCGAAGAGTTTGAGGCGATCGAGCGCGAGTTCGCCACCCCGCGCCTGTCCGAAATCACCGCCGCAGCCGACGGGATTGAGGATGAGGATCTGATCGAGCGCGAGGATATGGTCGTCACCGTCACGGTGCAGGGCTATATCAAGCGCACCCCGCTGGAGAGCTTCCGCGCGCAGGCGCGGGGCGGCAAGGGCCGGTCGGGCATGGCCACCAAGGATGAGGATGCGATCACCGAGTTGTTCGTGACCTCGACCCATACGCCGGTGCTGTTCTTCTCGACCGCGGGCAAAGTCTATCGCCTGAAAGTATGGCGCCTGCCCGAAGGCGGGCCGGCGACGCGGGGGCGGCCGATGGTCAACCTGCTGCCGCTTGCGGCCGGCGAAACCATCCGTACCGTGCTGCCGCTGCCCGAAGATGAGGATAGCTGGAAGGATCTGCACGTCATGTTCGCGACCGCGAACGGCACCGTGCGCCGCAACAGCATGGACGCCTTCGCCAATGTACCGAGCAACGGCAAGCTGGCGATGCGTTTTGACGAAGGCAGCGAGGACCGGCTGATCGGCGTGGCGCTGCTGACCGAAGAGGATGACGTGCTGCTTGCCACCCGGCAGGGCAAGGCGATCCGCTTTGCCGCGACCGATGTGCGCGAGTTCCAGAGCCGCACATCGACCGGCGTGCGCGGCATGACGCTCAAGAGCGACGATGAGGTTATTTCGCTGTCCATCCTGCATCGTTCGGGGGCCAATCAGGAGCAGCGCGAGGAATATCTGCGCTTCGCCCCGTGGAAGCCGGAAAAGGAAGGCGAAATGGCCGATCAGGCGATGTTCGCCCATATGCGCGAGCATGAGCAGTTCATCCTGACCGTCTGCGCCAATGGCTATGGCAAATTGTCGTCGGCCTATGATTATCGTCGCACCGGGCGCGGTGGCCAGGGCATCACCAATATCGACAATATCGGTCGCAATGGCCCTGTCGTCGGCAGCTTCGCCGCAACCCATGGCGACCAGTTGATGCTGGTGACCGATCAGGCCAAGCTGATCCGCATGGGTCTCGACAGCCTGCGCGTCATCGGCCGCAATTCGGCGGGCGTGCGCCTGTTCGACGTGGCCAAGGACGAGCATGTCGTCAGCGCCGCGCGGATCGAGGAAAGCGACGAGGGCGAGACCGAAGCGGCCGTCGAGGCATGAGTGACCTGTTTGCCTACAAGATATTGACGGCGGACCAATATGCGCAGTTGAAGGCCGACGGCGTGTTTGCGGGCGCGCCGGTCGATCTAGCCGACGGCTATATCCATATGTCGACCCGCGATCAGGCGGCAGAGACGGCAGCGAAGCATTTTGCCGGGCAGGACCGGCTGGTGATGCTGATGGTCGATCTCGCGCCATTTGGCGAGGCCATCAAATGGGAAGAATCGCGCGGCGGTGCCTTGTTCCCGCATCTCTATGGCGACCTGCCCTTGAGTGCAGTTGCGGGCAAGGTCGTGCTGCGGATCGGCGATGATGGGCTGCATCAATTCCCGGCAGGTTTTTGATCCACCCGCTTCATCCGCACGACCAGTCCCTGCCTGACCCAATAATCCCAGCCGCCCCAGCGGATGCGCGATGATGACGCGGCGGCGAGTTGTACAATCAGATGCGCCCAGGTGACCGCGAAGGGCGCGACACAATCCCACCAGAGCGACCGACGCGCGCGGCTGGCCTGCTCCGGCTCCAGCACGCTGGCGAGGATCGCCCGTCGCGCCAGCACCCGGCCCCATGCCGCGCCATAGCCGATCGCGATCATCGCCCAGCCACCCCAGACCAAAGCCCAACCCCACGCCGCTGCCTGCACCGCCACCACCACAGTCGCCAGCGCCCACATGCCGGGGCTGTTCGTGATGATATGCCGATATTGCCTGACGCCAAAGCCCAATACCTGCGTCGCGCTCCCCTCCAATGGGCTGGCGACGAGCAGGTCGCGCACCGGTCGCAACCGCATTTTCGTGCGCCAGCCCGCCAGGCCGATCGCCATGTCATCGGACAGTCGCCCCGCCATCGCCCGGTCGAGGTCCAGCCGGTCGGCCACCTCCCGCGTCACGGCCATCGCGCCGCCCCATGGCATGGTCGCACTGGCGAAGCGGGGTAGTGTCGCCAGCTGCATCTCGACCGCGCCGACCAGCGCCAGCATCGGCCCGCGTTCGGGCAAGAGCATTCGGTAGCCGGTAACGATGTCAGCCTTGCCCCGGACCAGCGGAAACAGCAGCCGCCCGACCAGCCGGGTGGGCGGTTCGATATCGGCGTCAATGAACAGGACATAGCGATCGTCCGCTCGCAATGCCCGCAGCGCCGCGCGCAGCTTGTGGACTTTCTGGCCTTCGTCGCTGGCTTTCCCGGCATGGACGACCTGCACCCAATCGCCTTCGCGCGCAGCCAGCGCATCGGCAGCGGCGCACGCACCCGATGTGGCAATCAGCAGGCGAAAGCGCGCTGTCTGGGCTTTCAGTCGAGCGATCAGCTCCGGCCCGCCGTCCCAATCGTCGCGTACCGACAGCAGCATGACTACGCCGTCTGGCGTCTCGATCTTGCGGTCCGTCGGCAGGTGGCGCCAGTAATTGACGACGCCCAGCAGGCTCAGCCCCTGAAGCAATATCCATAGCCACAGCATGTTACGCCAGCCCCCCTTTACCGTCTCGGTCGCTTCTGTATGACGCTATCCCTATGCTCTCCAACCCCTTTCTCTTCGCCCTGCTGCGGCTTTTGCCCGCAAGCATCGCCTCCTGGCTGGGTGGCTGGCTGTCTGTCACCTTTGCCCGCCCGCGCATGAAGATGCGTGACTCCCGCGCCCGCGCCAATCTGGCGATCCTGCGCCCGGACCTTCCGCAAGCGGAGCGGGAGGCGATGTTGACGCAGCGCTGGTTCAACATCGGGCGGACGCTGGGCGAACTGGCCAACATCGACCGGCTGGTGAACGAGCGACATGTGAACGTCATCGACCGGGCGGGGTATCAGGCCGTGCTGGATGGGCCGGGACCGATGATCAGCCTGACGGTCCATACCGGCAATTGGGATTTGCTGGCCGCCCATATCAAGGCGTCGACCGACCGGCCGGGGCTGGGCATCTATGATCCGCCGGACAATCCGGCGCAGGCCGCCCTGCTAAAGAAAGCGCGGCAAAGCTATATGGGGGAAGCGATCAGCGGCGAAGGCGCGGCGCGGGGCGTGTTCAAGCATCTGACCCAGAAGGACCGGGCGACGCTCTATATCTTGGTGGACGAACGGCGCGAGCTTCAGGTCTGGTTCCCGACCTTTGGGCGCGCTCTTGCGCCGTCGGGAAATCTGTCGGTCGCGCTGCGGCTGGCGCGCAAGGTGGGGGCAAAATTCCTGCCCTTCTATCTCGCCCGCACCGATGGCCCCCATTTCGACCTGCACTGGCATCCGCCGCTCGATCCGCGCATCGACAGTGACGCAGACATAGTCGCGACGCTCGACCGGTTTCTGGGGCAGGCCTGCATCGACCATGCCGACCAGTGGCTGGCCCTGCATGATATGGACCTGACCCAGCCGGGCCACATGCCCCCGATTCTGCCTGCCAATGCCCCTCCGGTCATGTGACTTCGCGCGGTATCGCGGCTAAAGCCTCTGCCATGTCCCGACTCGCGATCAAGATTTGCGGCCTTTCGACCGCCGACACGGTGGGTGCCGCCGTGCGTGCGGGGGCGAGCCATATCGGCTTTGTCCATTTTCCCAAAAGCCCGCGCCATGTCGATGCCGATCAGATCAGGGCGCTGGCCGCCATCGCCCCCGCTCATGTCGAGCGGGTCGGCGTGGTGGTCGATCCAACCGACGAGATGCTGGACGAACTGGTCGCAACCGGTGCGCTGACCGCGCTGCAACTCCATGGCAAGGAAAGCCTGCAACGGGCTGCCGCCATTCGCCATCGTTTCGGCCTGTCGGTGTGGAAGGCGATTTCGGTCAAGACCCGCGCGGACATCGACGCCGCCAGCGCCTATGCCGGCGCGGTCGATCTGCTTCTGTTCGACGCCAAGACGCCCGATGGCGCGGCATTGCCCGGCGGCATGGGGCTGCGGTTCGACTGGACGCTGCTGCGCGGCGTGGCGGTGCCGGGACCATGGGGTCTTTCGGGTGGCCTGTCGGTGGACAATGTCGCCGAGGCTGTCCGCATCACCGGCGCGCCACTGATCGACGTTTCGTCGGGCGTGGAAAGCGCGCCGGGCATCAAGGATATGGACAAGATCATCACCTTCTGCAAAGCGGTTTCGCAATGTTGACGCCGCCCGCCCTTGTCGCGCGCATCGGGACACGATGGCGCTGATCGCTTCCCCCATCCGAAGCGAACGCCCATTTAGACCCAAGAGACTGAAACGATCATGACCGACACCATTAGCTTGCCCAACAGCCTGCGCAGCCAGCCGGACGCCAGTGGCCATTTCGGCCAGTTTGGCGGCCGCTATGTCGCCGAAACATTGATGCCGCTGATCCTGGAACTGGAAAAAGTCTATCGCGCGGCGAAGGACGATCCGGCGTTTGAGGAGGAATATGATTATCTCCTCAAGCAATATGTCGGCCGCCCCAACCCGCTATATTATGCGGCGCGGCTGACGCAGGCGCTGCGCGAGGGCGCGCCAGCGGGCAAGGGCGCCAAGATCTACCTCAAGCGCGAGGAGTTGAACCATACCGGCGCGCACAAGATCAACAATTGCATCGGGCAGGCGCTGCTCGCCCGCCGCATGGGCAAGAAGAAGGTGATCGCGGAGACTGGCGCTGGCCAGCATGGCGTCGCGACCGCCACTGTCGCCGCCTTGTTCGGCATGGAATGCAAGATTTTCATGGGCGCCAAGGATGTCGAACGGCAGAAGCCCAATGTGTTCCGCATGAAGCTGCTGGGGGCGGAGGTCATTCCGGTGACGTCCGGCTCGGCAACGCTGAAAGATTCGATGAACGATGCGCTGCGCCACTGGGTGTCGAACGTGCATGACACATTCTATATCATCGGCACGGCGGCAGGCCCGCACCCCTACCCCGAACTGGTGCGCGATTTTCAGTCGATCATCGGCAAGGAAATCAAGACCCAGATGATGGAGGCTGAAGGGCGGCTGCCCGATATGCTCATCGCGCCGGTCGGCGGCGGCTCCAATGCCATCGGCATGTTCCACCCGTTTCTGGACGACACGGACGTCGCGATGATCGGCGTCGAAGCGGCGGGCGAAGGGCTGACCGGCAAGCACGCGGCGTCGCTGGCGGGCGGCGCGTCGGGCATTTTGCACGGCAACCGCACCTATCTGCTTCAGGATGAGGACGGCCAGATTACCGAGGCGCACAGCATTTCGGCGGGACTGGATTATCCGGGCATCGGGCCGGAGCATAGCTGGCTGCATGAAATCGGCCGGGTGCAATATATGCCGATCACCGACGATGAAGCGCTGGCCAGTTTCCAGAAACTGTCCGCGCTGGAGGGGATTATTCCTGCCCTTGAATCCGCCCATGCCATTGCCGCTGCGGAGCAGGTTGCGCCGACGATGGATGCGGACAAGATCATCGTCGTCAACCTGTCTGGCCGTGGGGACAAGGATATTTTCACCGTCGCCGATGCGCTGGGAGCCGAGATGTGAATAACCGCCGCTCTTCCAAAGCCCTCTCCCCTTTAGGGGGGAGGGTCGGGAGGGGGGAATATGCGTGACCCTGTCCTGACGGCGCACGCCCGCACCATGCGCAAAGCGCCCACTGAACCGGAACAGCGACTGTGGCTCGCACTACGGGCTGAACGATTGGGCGGACTGAAATTTCGACGGCAAAAAGTGATTGGTCCCTTCATCGTCGATTTTGCGGTGAGAAATCCGATGCTGGTGGTCGAAATTGATGGAGACAGTCATGGGCATCAGGAAATTTACGATGAAAGGCGCAGTGCCTTTCTCCGCGAATGCGGCTATCGGGTGCTGCGATTTACGAACCAAGATGTGATGACCAACATGGAATCTGTCCTTATGCGCATTTTGGAGACGGCAGGCCTTGCCCCTCTCCCAACCCTCTGCCCTGAAGGGGAGAGGGCATGACTGACCGGATGGCCACCCGCTTCGCGGCCTGCAAGGCGCAGGGCCGCGCGGCGTTGATCACTTTCGTCACCGCCGGTGATCCGACCGTCGCGGCAACCCCCGCCATTCTCGACGCGCTGGTTGAAGGTGGCGCGGACATTATCGAGCTGGGGATGCCCTTTACCGATCCGATGGCCGATGGTCCCGCGATCGAACTGGCCAATCTGCGCAGTCTGGGGTCCGGCACGAAAACCGCGCATATCTTTGCGATTGCCACCGATTTCCGCGCCCGCCACCCTGACACGCCACTGGTGCTGATGGGCTATGCCAATCCGATGCTGGTGCGCGGGTCCGACTGGTTTGCCGACCAGTGCAAGGCGGCAGGCGTCGATGGCGTCATCTGCGTCGACGTGCCGCCGGAGGAAGATGCCGAGCTTGGCCCGGCGCTACGTGGCGCCGGCGTTCACCTCATTCGCCTCGCTACACCGACGACCGACGCCTCCCGTCTGCCGACCGTGCTGAATGGCGCGACCGGTTTCCTTTATTATGTCTCGGTCGCCGGGATCACCGGCAAGCAGCAGGCCGCGCAGGCCAATATCGAACTGGCGGTCCAGAAGCTGAAGGCCGCAACCGACCTGCCCATCGCAGTCGGCTTTGGCGTTCGCACGCCCGAACAGGCCGCCGCGATCGGGCGCATTGCCGATGGCGTCGTCGTTGGTTCCGCGATCGTCGATCTGGTCGGGTCGCATGGCGATGCCGCCGCGCCCTTCGTCCAGCAATTCGTCGCCGCCCTGAGCGGTGCGCTCACCGTCCATTCACGGGAAACCGCCGCATGAGCTGGATAAACCGCGTTCGCAAGGCCATCCCCTTCATCGCCAAGAAGGAGCAAACCGCCGAGACGCTGTGGCACAAATGCCCGTCCTGTTCGGAGATGATCTTCATCAAGGAATGGGAAGAAAATCTGTCCGTCTGCCCGCGGTGCGACCATCATGGCCGCATCGGGCCGTCGGAGCGGTTCGAGCATATCCTGGACGCGGGTTTCATCCTGCTGCCGACCCCGCATGTGCAGGAAGACCCGCTCAAATTCCGCGACAGCAAGCGTTACCCTGACCGGATCAGGGCGGCACGGCTTGCGACCGGCGATCATGACGCGCTGATCAATGCGCGAGGCGCGATCGACGATGTGCCGCTGGTGATGGGCGTGCAGAATTTCGCCTTCATGGGCGGGTCCATGGGCATGGGCGTGGGCGCGGCCTTCATCCAGGGCGTCAATGACGCGATCGCGCATAAATGCCCCTATGTCATCTTCACCGCGGCGGGCGGCGCGCGGATGCAGGAGGGTATCCTTTCCCTCATGCAGATGCCGCGCGCGACCGTGGCGATCCAGAAGCTCCATGCAGCGGGCCTGCCCTATATCGTCGTTTTGACCGATCCGACCACCGGCGGCGTGACGGCCAGCTATGCGATGCTGGGTGACATTCAGATTTCCGAGCCCAATGCGCTGATCGGCTTTGCCGGACAGCGGGTGATCGAAAGCACGATCCGTGAAAAGCTGCCCGAAGGATTCCAGCGCGCCGAATATCTGCTCGACCATGGCATGATCGACATGGTGGTGCATCGCGCCGAATTGCGCGACACGCTGGCGCGGGTGATCGATTATCTGACGCCACGGGCCGCCGCCTGACATCACGCATTTAGGGGGACGGGGCGCATGGCCGATCACGCGGTATCGGATCATCCTGCGGTGCAGGCGCAACTCGACCGGCTGTGGTCGCTGTCCCCCGGCGCCGACATATTGGGGCTGGAGCGGATCACCATGCTGCTGGACCGGCTGGGCAATCCGCACCGTGCGCTGCCGCCGGTGTTTCATGTCGCGGGGACCAACGGCAAGGGTTCGACCTGCGCCTTCCTGCGCGCGGCGATGGAAGCAGATGGCAAAAGCGTCCATGTCTTTACCTCGCCCCATTTGGTGCGTTTCAACGAGCGTATCCGGGTGGCGGGCCAGTTGATCAGCGACGATGCGCTAGCGCGCTATCTGGAGCGGGTGCTGGATATTGCCGAGGGCGTTGACGCGAGTTTCTTTGAGGTCACGACAGCCGCCGCGTTCCTGGCCTTTGCCGAACATCCCGCTGATGCCTGCATCATAGAGGTTGGTCTTGGCGGACGGCTGGACGCCACCAATGTCATTGCCAATCCGGTGGTATGCGGCATCGCGCAACTGGGCATCGACCATCAGGCGTTTCTGGGCGACACGCTGGCCGCCATTGCGGCGGAGAAGGCAGGGATCGCCAAGCCGGGCGCGCCGCTGGTCACCCAGCGCTACGCCGAATCGCTGTTTCCGGTGATGATGGACGCAGTAGCCCGTGCGCGGACCAGCTGGATCGGTCAGGGCGATGGCTGGGACGCGGCGGCCTATCGCGACCGGCTGCATTATCGCGATGAGCAAGGGCGGCTCGACACGCCGCTGCCCCGGCTGGCGGGGGCGCATCAGGTGCAGAATGCGGCGCTGGCTTTTGCGATGTTGCGGCATCAGAATGCGGTGCCGTTGTCCGAAGCCGCGCTCAAGGCTGCGCCGCTGTGGGCGCATTGGCCCGCGCGGCTCCAGCGGCTCGACCATGGCCCCCTGCTCGCGCCCCTGCCCGATGCGACAACCGCCTGGCTCGACGGCGGGCATAATGCCGGTGCGGGTGAGGCGATCAGCGCCTTCTTCACGAGTGATCGGCTGGAGGGACAGAAGCTCCAGCTGATGATCGGGATGCTTGCCAACAAGGATGTCGATGCGTTCCTGTCGCCCTTCGCCGGGCGGATCGCGCATATCCACGCCCTGCCGGTGCCGGGGCATGAGCATCATGAGGCTGATCGATTCGCGGCGATCGCGACGCGCTGGGGCATCGGCTGCACCGCGCATGACGAACCGACCAGTGCAATCCGCGCCATTGCGGCGTTGGGAGAACCGGCGCCCAAGCTGTTGATCGGCGGTTCGCTCTATCTGGCGGGTGAAATTTTGCGGCTGAACGATCAACTGCCTGACTGATTCTACTTGCGATTGACTCGCAATAGCCTAACCTGCGGAAACCAGACCACCGCAGAAGGCGTAACATCATGGCACATGGAGAGACTTCCTCCCTCGACGACCTGCCCCGGCCGATGCCGTCGGGCTATGGCAACCGGCTGTTCCTGTTCGTGATGCGGCGGATGGCAAGTGCGGGCGTCAATGACGCCCATGCCGCCAATGCTATGCTGGGTGCGTTCGGGCGCAGCTATCGCCGGCCGCTGGTGCTGATGCGGGCGATGATGCTGGAACTGGCGCGGGCGTCGAGCCGCAAGATCTTGGTTGCGCCCTGCTGCTGCGCACGGATGACGGCGGACGAGGCACTGATGATGCAGGCGACCGGCGACGCGCTGAGCGATCCCAGCGCGGCCTACGCGCAGGTGAGCCGGTTGCTGGGCAATGATCATGCGCTGGGCGCGCTGACCTGCTTGCAGGCGGTGGCGCAGGCCCATGCTGACCTGGGCCGACCGCTTGAACTTTATGGCGAGGGGTGATCGCCCGGATCGGTCGCGGCGCTGCCGACGCTGGCGTCGATCAGGCCAGCGCGCATCATCAGCCAGAACAGGATGATGCCCGGCACTGCCGCCGCCGTGGTGAGCAGGTAGAAATCGACATAGCCGAATTGCTCGATCAGCCCGCCCGCCGTCGTCCCGGTCAGGAAACGGCCAACGATGCTGGCGGCGGCAGAGATCAGCGCATATTGGGTGGCGGTGAAGCGCAGGTCGCACAGGGCGGAGAAATAGGCGACGACGGTGACGCCGCCGATGCCGCTGGCGAAATTCTCGAACCCGATCGCGCCGGCCATGCCCCAATTGCTCTTCCCCAGCGCCGCCAGTGCCGCAAAGGCGAAGTTCGATACGCCCATCAGGATCAGGCTGAGCAGCACCGATCGCTTCATGCCGATCCGGGCGTACAGAATGCCGCCAACGAAGATGCCGATCAGATAGGCCCAGAAGCCGATGCCGATGTCGTAAATGGCGATCTCGTCATTGCTATAGCCCATATCGTCGAACAGCAGGCGGAAGGTGAGGTTCGCCAGCGTGTCGCCGATCTTGTGCAGCAGGATGAACAGCAGCACGAGCAGCGCGCCCTTGCGCTGGAAAAATTCCACCAATGGTCCGGCGATCGACTGCCAGACTTCGCCCAGTCCGCGCCGTGCGAGCGGGTCGCGATGGCGTTCCGGTTCGCCCAGAAGCAGGCCGGTCAGCATGGCGGGCAAGGCGAAGATGGCGCAGGCGAGATAGGCGCCTTCCCAGCCGATCCGCGCCGCCAGCACCAGCGCCAGCGCGCCCGCCGCGACAGATCCGATGCGCCAGCCATATTGGGACATGCCCGACCCGACGCCCAGCTGTTCGGGCTTCAATAGCTCGATGCGATAGGCGTCGATCACAATGTCGAAGGTCGCGCCCGCAATCCCGACCAATATGGCGGCATAGGCGGTCTGGATCAGGCTGCTGGTAGGATCGACCAATGCCAGATTGGCGACCGCCGCCATCACCAGCACGCCTGCCAGGAGCAGCCAGGAGACACGCTGGCCCAGTCGACCGATCACGGGCAAGCGGACGCCATCGACCACCCAGGCCCAAAGCCATTTGAGATTATAGACGAGGAAAGCCAGGGTGAAGGCGGTGACGGCTTTCTTGTCGATGCCGTCCTGCGCGAGGCGCGTCGTCAGTGTCGCGCCGATCATCGCGAAGGGAAAGCCCGACGACACGCCCAGGAAGAAGGCCGCCAGCGGGGCTTTCTGAGCATAGGGCTTTACCGCATTAAGCCAGCTGTTCGTGCCGGTTGTGGCGTCGGTCATGATGGTGCGCGTTCCCCGAAGGCGTCTGTTGCGCGCCACCATATGGCCTGATGCGGTGCTGGCAAGCCTTGTGGGATCAATCGGCCGTGTCGAACAGGGTGAGGCCGACGGGCAGGCGTGGGCGGCGGGCGCCGCGCAGCAGGGCGTCGATCACGCCGATCGCCGCGACCAGATCACGCGGGGCATAGGGTTTGGCGAGGCAGCCGAGTGCCAGCGCACGGGCGTCGATCGGGCAGGCACCGGTGACGAACAGCACCGGCAGTCCCTTGGTCGCGGCATGGCGGGCGACGTCGATGCCGCTGCGGTCGCCCTTCAGGCTCACGTCGGCGATCACCAGATCGACCCCGCCGCCGTCGATGACGGCGATAGCGTGGCTGTAATCGTCCACGGTCGCGGCGATGCGGTAGCCGGCCTGTTCGAGCGCATGTTCATTGTCGAAGGCGACGAGGGGTTCATCCTCCACCACCAGCACGGTGCGGATCGCCTTGCAACGTCCGGTGCGCGCGCCTTCGCCCTTCACCAACCCGAAAAACATTTGCCGATCCGCCCTGTTTCCGCCATGCCCACCGATCAAACGCCGCGCCCCCGCGCCGGGTTGCGGGGCGGATGCCACACCGCCCTCATCCAAGCGCCGGGGCGGCACCGTTCAGCCTGTTGCTGGCTTTCCTGTCATATGGGAAGGGCCAGTGCCCACGAAAAGGAAGCCGCCCTTGGAACCGCCGAAAAAATCTGGACCGCCCCGCAGGGCTGGCCCCGGCGGCCCGAAACGCCCCTCCGGCCCCGGTGCGGGTAGGCCGGGTCGGACGCCGGACGGCAAGCCTCGCTTTGGCAAGCCGGGCGAAGCCAGGGCCGGTCCCGCCGCCAGCGCCAAGCCATGGGGCCGCAAGCCCGGTTTCAAGAAGCCGGGTGCCGGGGTCAAGACGCCCGCCAACCCGCACCCCGCGCGCGCCGCCGCAACCAGCGATGGCAAGGGCGAGCCGCAGCGTATCGCCAAGCTGCTGGCGCGGGCCGGGGTGGCGTCCCGCCGTGAGGTCGAGCGGATGATCGAGGAAGGGCGCGTGACGCTGAATGGCGTGGCGGTTGAGACGCCTGCGACCTTGCTAGCCTCGCTCTATGGCGTGGCGGTGGATGGCGTGGCGATTGCCGCGCCGCCCCCTGCCCGGCTGTTCCTGTTCCACAAGCCTTCCGGCTTCCTGACGACCGAGCGCGATCCCGCCGGGCGGCCGACCATCTATGACAAGCTGCCCGCCGATCTACCGCGTGTCATGCCGATCGGGCGGCTGGACATGACGACCGAAGGGCTGTTGCTGCTGACCACCGATGGCGGGTTCAAACGGCAGATGGAATTGCCCTCATCCGGGGTGCCGCGCACTTACCGGGCGCGCGCCTTTGGGGAGGTGAGCCAGCAGCAGCTGGAGGATCTGTTCGACGGGATCGAGATTGAGGGCGTCCGCTATGGCCCGATCGAGGCCAATCTGGAGCGGCGCACCGGGCGCAACCAGTGGATCGAGATGACGCTGACCGAGGGCAAGAACCGCGAAGTGCGGCGGGTGCTGGAACATCTGGGGTTGCAGGTCAACCGGCTGATCCGCACCAGCTATGGTCCGTTCCTGCTGGGCGATCTGCCGCCCGGCGCGGTCGAGGAAATACGCCAGCATGACCTGGTCCAGTTCAAGGCCAGCCTGAAGGACAGCAAATGAGGATCATATCGGGCCAATGGCGCGGTCGCCCGCTGACCGCGCCGAAGGGTGACGCGACCCGACCGACCGCCGACCGGACCCGCGAGACGCTGTTTTCGATGCTGGTCAGCCGGATCGGATCGTTCGAGGGACTAGCCGTGGGCGACTTCTTTGCCGGGTCCGGGGCGTTGGGGTTTGAGGCGCTGTCGCGCGGCGCGGCCTCCTGCCTGTTCGTCGAGCAGGACAAGCCGGCGATCGATTCGATCCGTGCGAATGCGGAGCGACTGGGCATCAAGCCCGATATCCGGGCGTCGAGCGTGCTATCGCTGGGGTCCGCGCCCAAGCCATTGGACCTCATTTTCATGGACCCGCCCTATGGCACGGGGGCTGGGCAGGTCGCGCTCGACAAGCTGGGGCGGCTGGGCTGGACCGGGCCTGCGACCTGGATCAGCATAGAGACCGACCGGCGCGAGGATGTCGAGGTGAAGGGCTTTGCGATCGACGCCGTGCGCGACGCTGGCAAAGCGCGGATCACCTTGTTGCGGGCGGTGGATCAGGCGGCTTCGTAGGCCGCCATCTCCTTCGCGATCAGGATGTTGGCGAGGAAGGTGTAAGCCTCCGCCCAGGCGTCCAGCACCGCGTCGGTCGCGACCTCTTCGCCCAATATCTCGCGGATGGAGGGGAGCAGGGCGGCGGCGACCTTGGGATAATGTTCCGGCTTCACCCCGGTTTCGACATGGCGTGCGACCATGCGGGCGACCGCGCCGTCGAGCGCGCCGAGCTTGTCGATATTCTCCGCATAGCCCAGAATCGCGGCGGCCAGGCGCTTGGGCTGTTCGCCGCTGGCCTGGGCAGCCTGATCGAACATCGCCTTCACTTCGGAGTCCTGAAACAGTCTGGCGTACATGGCGGTGGTGATGGCGACGCCATGCTGGCGCAGGGCCGGACCGGTCGATTTGACGATCGCTATGGTGGAAGCCGACAGTGAGCTGGACATATGTACGCCTTTCGATGGACTCGATAAGCGGTATTTAATTTGCATCTTTTAAGATGTAAATATGATATATGTTTCACACCGCCTGTAGCGCCGTTATCGGACAAGCCCATGCAACTGACCCGCCACACCGACTATGCGCTGCGCGTGCTGATCCATCTGGCGGCAGCGCCGGAGGGACGCGCGACGATCCCGCAGATTGCCGACGCTTATGGGCTGTCTCGCAATCATCTGATGAAGGTGGTGCATGGGCTGGCGCAGGGCGGGTTCATTGCGACCCAGCGGGGGCGCGGCGGCGGTTTTGCGCTGGCGCGCCCGCCGGAGGAGATCAGCATCGGCTCGGTGATTCGGCATAGTGAGCCGGACATGAAGATGGCGGATTGCGCAGCCTGCGCGATCCGCCCGTCCTGCGGGCTGACCGGGATATTGGCGCAAGCGACGGCGGCTTTTCTGGCGGTGCTGGATCAGCACAGCCTGAGCGATGCGACGCGTGACCGGGCCGGGCTGGCGGCGATTATCGCTGCTCTGCCCGGCCCAGAGTCCTCACTTAGCGACGACGCGCCTTGCGCGCCTCGCCCGGATTGATGCAACTGTCCTGCACCGTTTTCGAGCAGACCGGATAATCCTTCGCCTCAGCCGGAGGCGGGGTCATGTTGCCGCCGACGGTGACGGGATTGGACGACGATCCGACCGGGGCCGCAGGATCATTGGGAACGCCTGCGGGCGCTGGCGCCATGCCGGGATCGGCGGGAACGGCACCGGTGGGCTGGCCTGCATTGGGGTCAGCCGCGCTCGCAGGGTTGGCCGGTGGCGTCATGGCCGGGTCGGCAGGCGGTGGCGGCGCGGCGGGATCAGCGGGCGGGGCCATGTCGCCAGCGGGTGGCTGGCTCATCGGGGCCGGGGTTTCCTGCGCGATAGCGACGCCTGCAATGGCGGTGGTGAAACTGAGCATCGCGGCACTGGCCAGCATGATGGACTTCATCGGGAATATCCTTTCCTTCTTTTCTCACGGCCCCGTTGTGCGGGGAGCGGTGAGCGAAGAACCGGAGTCGTGACATGTCCGTTCCGGCAGCGGCGATGAACCGTGGCGGATGCACCATGAAAGGAAGGGGCTGTGGCGTTATCAAGAGGCCGCCCCCTCCGTCTGGCCTGCGGCTAGCTACCCGTCTCAATGGAGGAGATTTGATTTTTGCCCTCACTCGCCGGGGAAGCGATCGAATTTTGGCAGGTCGTTGGCGGTCGCGGCCCATGGCGGGGCGTCGGCCAGTTGGATATGGGCCTGGGGCGGGAAGGCGGACTGATCATCCAGCGTTGCCGTCTGAATATCGATGCCGCCGGGGAAAATGGCGGGATTGGTGTAGAACAGGCCGGTGCCACAAGTGCCGCAGAAGTGGCGGGTCGCATTTTCCGACGACTGATAGGCGACCGGCGTGCCGTCTATCTTTACCGCGTCCTGTTGAAACAAGGCCCAGCCCACCATCGGCGCGCCCGAACTGGCGCGGCAATCGGCGCAATGGCAGATGGCGCTGTGCGCAGGATCGCCGCTGACTTCATAGCGGATCGCTCCGCACTGGCATTTACCCGTCGCCATGATTCGTCCTCCCTTGCATGATTCGCCTTTTGTTCTCATAGAAGGGGCGTCGCTGCAAGGCGGATGCCTTGCCCCCGTCCCCGCCCATGCCTAGTTGAGGCTAATGACATTTCCAGCCCCTTCCCCGTCCGACCCAGACTATATCAAGGGGCTGAACCCGCCGCAGCGGGAGGCCGTGCTGACGACCGAGGGCCCGGTGCTGGTGCTGGCGGGGGCGGGAACGGGCAAGACGGCGGCGCTGACGGCGCGGCTGGCGCATCTGGTCGCGACGCAGCGGGCCTGGCCATCCGAAATCCTCTCCGTCACCTTCACCAACAAGGCCGCGCGAGAAATGCGCGAGCGGGTCGGCCGGATGATTGGCCCGGCGGTCGAGGGGATGCCGTGGCTGGGGACGTTCCATGCCATCGCGGCCAAGATGTTGCGGCGTCATGCCGAACTGGTCGGGCTGCAATCCAATTTCACGATCCTGGATACGGACGATCAGTTGCGGCTGATGAAGCAGCTGATTCAGGCTGAGGGGATTGACGAGAAACGCTGGCCCGCGCGGCAGCTGGGCGGGCTGATCGACCAGTGGAAGAATAAGGGCTGGACCCCGCAGGACATCAGCGCGGGTGAGAGCGAAGGCTATGCCAATGGCAAGGGGCAGAAGCTGTATGCCGCCTATCAGGCGCGATTGCGCCAGGTAAATGCCTGCGATTTCGGGGACTTGCTGCTGCATGTTCTGACGATATTGAAAAGGCATCGCGACGTGCTGGAAAGCTATCAGCAGCGGTTCAAATATATCATGGTGGACGAATATCAGGACACCAATAGCAGCCAATATCTGTGGCTGCGACTGTTGGCGCAGACGCGCAAGAATCTGTGCTGCGTGGGCGATGACGACCAGTCCATCTATTCATGGCGCGGGGCGGAAGTCGCCAATATCCTGCGGTTCGAAAAGGATTTTCCCGGCGCGAAGATTATCAGGCTGGAACAGAATTACCGATCCACCCCGCATATTTTGGGCGCGGCGTCGGGCGTGATTGCCGAAAATGGCAATCGGCTGGGCAAGACATTGTGGACCGACATCGACGTGGGCGAAAAGGTGCGCGTCATCGGCATATGGGACGGGCCAGAAGAAGCGCGGCGGGTCGGCGAGGAGATTGAGGCGATCCAGCGCGACGGCGGGTCGCTGGACGAGGTGGCGATACTCGTGCGGGCGCAGCACCAGACCCGCGAGTTCGAGGACCGGTTCATCCAGATCGGGATGCCCTACCGCATCGTGGGCGGTTTCCGATTCTATGAGCGGGCGGAAATCCGCGATGCGCTGGCCTATTTGCGGCTGGTCAACCAGCCCGCCGACGATCTGGCGTTCGAGCGGATCGTCAATGTCCCCAAGCGGGGCCTTGGCGACAAGGCGGTGGAGAAATTGCACCGGCTGGCGCGGGCGGAGTGGATACCGCTTGTCCATGCGGCGGCGCGGATACTGGATACGGATGAGCTGACGCCGCAGGCGCGGCGGTCATTGGGCGCATTTGTCGGCGATCTGGCGCGCTGGCGCGACCGGGCGACTACCCTGCCCCATGCCGAACTGGCGCGCCTGATATTGGACGAGAGCGGTTACACCGCGATGTTACAGGCGGAGCGATCGACCGAGAGCGCGGGGCGGCTGGAGAATCTGGGCGAACTCGCGCGCGCGATGGAGGAATATGAGACGCTGGGGGCGTTTCTGGAGCATGTCTCGCTCGTCATGGACAATGAGGCGCAGCAGGAAGAGCGCAAGGTCACGATCATGACGATCCATGCCGCCAAGGGGCTGGAGTATGATTCGACCTTCCTGGTCGGCTGGGAGGAAGGGATTTTCCCGTCGCAGCGGGCGCTGGACGAAGGCGGCCTCAACAGCCTGGAGGAGGAAAGGCGGCTCGCCTATGTCGCGATCACGCGGGCGCGCAAGCGTTGCACCATCCTTCATGCGGCGAATCGGCGTATCTACGGCCAGTGGACCAGCAGCATCCCGTCGCGCTTCGTGGGCGAATTGCCGCCGGAGCATGTCGACGCGGAAAGCAGCATGAGCGGCGGCGCGTCGCTGTGGCGGGCCAACTGGTCGGAGCGGGACGATCCGTTCGCCCACGTCGGGCGCGGCGAAGGGCGCGGGCCGGGCTGGCAGCGGGCGCAATCGTCGGGCCAGTTCAGCCGGGAGCCGGTGCGGATCGTGGAGGCGCGCGCGTCGGCAGTGTCGATCGGTAACAAGGGGCGCAGCGACATGGCATTGGGGCTGCGGGTGTTTCACCAGAAATTCGGTTATGGCACCGTCGCAGAGATCGAGGGCAACAAGCTGGAGATTGATTTCGAGACGGCCGGGCGCAAGCGGGTGATGGACAGTTTCGTGTCCATTCCCTGATCCGTCACGATGGACAGTGGGTAGCGCGACAGGCTGGCCCCGCCGCCCGGAGCGGAGATCGACTTATTGGGCGTAATAGCCGACGCCCACGACATGATCACCGACCAGTTCAATCAGCGACATTTTGCGTTCGATCCGGTTGTCCGCCCGGTTGAGCCAGACATAGTTGATCTTGCCATGTCCGCTGGTGCGGGCAATCTCTATCATGTCGCGCACGATGGGCTTGCCCTCCGCATCGGTCAGATCACTGACGTCGCGCCCGACCAGGCCAGGATGCGCGCCATAGGCTTCATAGACGCCGTTCAGGTCGAACACGAACACATAGAGTTCGCCGGTGTTGAACGCCCCCTCCTTCCGGTTGAAGGCGGCAAAGGCAGGGGTAGCCCCGGCGGTCTTGATCGTCGCCACCGCTTTTTCCAGCATGGCCTTTGCCTGTGCCGCATCGGCGTGGGGCGCTGCCATGGCCGATGCCGTGGGCAGCGCGAGCGTGCAGGCCATGGCCAGGAGGATGCGTGAAAATGGGAACATGGGCCAAATCTCCTCTGGTCATCGGCGCATAAGCGCTGGAACCGGACGCGGGCTGAACATCAATCCCGATCCCATTGCCGATGATGGGGCGCAATTAGCCCGATCCGTGCGCCGGCATTGTGACGCAGATCAAATCGACCTTTGGTATGAGACGGTGCACATGGACAGGCACCGGCGACTGTGCGACCCACAGCTTGATATTGATTTCGGAACCGTCGGGCGCAAACCGGTGATGGACAGTTTCGGCTTCATCCCGTGTCGGACAGCTTCATTTGGCGGATAATATCGCGCCGATAGCGCGGGCATAATCCTGCATCGCAGCCACTATGGCTGGCCCACTGACCGACCGGGGACTGGGATCGATGGCGCAGAGCGTGCCGTAGAAGCTGCCGTCCGGGAGGATTACCGGCAGCGAGGCATAGCTTTGGAAGCCGTAGAAGATGGGGACATGGTGGGTGCGCCAGTCCTGATCCATGGCGACATGATCGATATAAATGCCCTCACCGCAGCGGCGAATATCGTCGCACAGGGTCTTTTTGATTTCCAGCTCTCCGCCGGGATCAAGGCCGAACTCGATCCGGTCGATGATCTGGCAGGCGATCCAGCGATCTTCGGTCACTCTGGCGACCGCAGCGAAACCCATGCCGGTGGTCTGGCAGACCTGTTCCAATATCGCCCGAATCCGGTCGTCATCGCCCTGTGCTGCGACTGATGCAGCCAAATCGTCCCGCATAGATGCACCCCTGATGACACGACGCTGATCGCAGCGCGGCATCCGGCAGATATGTAGGATTATGCGGAATATTGCGCAAGAATTTGGTGGAGCCTAGCGGGATCGAACCGCTGACCTCCTGCATGCCATGCAGGCGCTCTCCCAGCTGAGCTAAGGCCCCATCCGGTGCGGCAGCGAGGCTGCGGAACCCGTTGGTATATGCTTGGACCCTTCGCATTCGCTCAGGGATTTTTTCGGGAAAATGTCCCCCGGACATTTTCTGATTCCGAAAAAATGGTGGAGCCTAGCGGGATCGAACCGCTGACCTCCTGCATGCCATGCAGGCGCTCTCCCAGCTGAGCTAAGGCCCCATTTCCATCGCTAAAGCGCCGTTTGGGTCCGGCGCTTCGGAGGCGCTGCCATTAGGTCGCAGCGCCATCCTTGGCAAGAACAAAATGACTTAATTATCGTCCGCGTCGTCGTCGCTCGCGGCTTCGACGCCCAGGTCGTCATCGCCGCCCAGATCGACGTCATTGTCCGGCGAATCGCCGTCATCATCGACATCGATGTCGAGGTCCAGATCGTCATCAGCCGTTTCCAGCTCGCCGTCTGCGGTCTCGATCACCTTCTTGGGCGCTTCCTCATAGGGGAGCGGCTGCTTCGACTTCAGCACCGGTTCCGGTTCCCAGGCGGCGTTGCAGTTGATGCAGACGACCGGGTTGTCATTGCCCAGGTCATAGAAGCGCGTGGCGCATTTCGGGCAGGTCCGCTTCGTGCCCCATTCAGCCTTCACCATGTCCGGCCTAATCCTTTTTTGATGCTCAAATAACAACTACGCGGCGCAACGGTGAAGTTGCCCGCGAAACGTCGCGCGCCTTGCCATAGAGGGACGGCGCTGTCAAAAGCCGGGCGCATTTTTTCGCCCCCGACATGATCGGAACGCTTCAGTGACTGCCTCTTCCCCATCGCCGACCCCCATGACTTTCGCCGCCGCCCCTGCCCTGTCGGGCAGCGTGACCGTGCCGGGGGACAAGAGCATTTCCCACCGGTCGCTGATGCTGTCGGCGCTGGCGGTGGGGGAAAGCCGGGTCGAAGGGCTGCTGGAGGGCGAGGATGTGCTGGCCACGGCGGCCGCAATGCGGGCGATGGGTGCGGACATAGAGCGCGACGCGGACGGCATCTGGCATATCCATGGCGTGGGCGTGGGCGGATTGCTCCAGCCGGAGCAGGCGCTGGAAATGGGCAATAGCGGCACGTCGACGCGGCTTTTGATGGGGTTGCTGGCGAGTCATGACCTGACCGCGACTTTCATTGGCGACGCTTCCTTGAGCAAGCGACCGATGGCACGGGTGACCGAACCGCTGGCGCGGATGGGGGCGAGTTTCACGACCAGTCCGGGCGATCGGCTGCCGCTGACGATGCGCGGTGCCTGCCCCGCTGTGCCGCTGGATTACCGGCTGCCGGTCGCGTCGGCGCAGGTGAAATCCGCGATATTGCTGGCGGGGCTGAACACGCCGGGCATCACCCGCGTTGTCGAGCCGATCCCGACACGCGACCATAGCGAGCGGATGCTGCGTGGATTCGGCGCAGAGCTGAATGTCGAAGTAGAAGCCGACGGGACGCGCATCATAACGCTGGTCGGCGAGGCGGAGTTGAAGCCGCAGCAGATCGTCGTGCCGGGCGATCCGTCCTCGGCGGCATTCCCGATGGTCGCGGCGCTGCTGGTGCCGGGGTCGCAGGTGACGATCGCCAATGTCGGGCTGAATGCGACGCGGGCGGGATTGATCGATCTGCTCCGCGAGATGGGCGGCTCGATTGAGGTGATTAACCCGCGTGAGGTTGGCGGCGAGCCGGTCGGCGATCTGGTCGTCACCGCGTCGGCGCTGAACGGCGTGGAGCCGGACCCGGCGCGCGCGCCCAGCATGATCGACGAATATCCGGTTGCCTTCATCGCCGCCGCGCTGGCGCAGGGGCGCAGCGTGTTTCGCGGGCTGGAGGAGTTGCGGGTCAAGGAATCGGACCGGATCGCAACCATGGCGGCGGGGCTGCGCGCGATCGGCGTGACCGTCGAGGAACTGGAGGATGGCATCATCATCGAGGGCAATGGCGGCGCATTGCTGGCAGGCGGCGGGCCGATCGCGACCAAGCTGGACCATCGGATCGCGATGAGCTTTGCCGTGGCGGGGCTGGTGTCGCGCGATGGGGTGACGATCGACGATATGGCACCGGTGGCCACGAGTTTCCCCACCTTCGTGCCGCTGCTGCGGACGCTGGGGGCGGTGGCGTGACGCTGGACTGGGCCAATATCGTCGGATTGCTGGGCAGCGGGCTGATGGTGGTCGCTTATGCCTATAGTAATATCGCCAGGGAAATGAACTTCCTCTGGTTCAACCTGCTCAATCTGGTCGGGTCGCTGCTGCTGATCGCGTCGCTCACCATCCATTTCAACCTGGCGTCGATGGCGTTGGAGATTGTGTGGGCTGCGATCGCCGTGATCGGCCTCGCCAACACGATACGCAAAGGCAAGGCCCGATGATCATAGCTGTCGATGGTCCCGCAGCGTCGGGCAAGGGGACGATCGCCAAGGCATTGGCGCGCCATTATGGCCTGCCCTGCCTTGATACCGGGCTGCTCTATCGCGCGGTCGGCCTGTCAGTGCTGAAACGTGGTGGCGACCCGGATATCAAGGCCGATGCACTGGCCGCGTGCGATTTTGGCGACGAGATATTGGCCGATCCGGCGCTGCGCAGCGAAGCGGTGGGCAGCCTCGCCTCCCGCGTGTCGGTGCATCAGGCGGTGCGCGATGCGCTGATCGCGCGGCAGCGGGATTTTGCGACCCAGCCGGGCGGCGCGATATTGGATGGGCGGGACATCGGCACGGTGATCGCGCCCGATGCCGACGCCAAGATCTTCGTCACCGCCAGCGTCCATGTGCGGGCCGAGCGTCGCTACAAGGATGGCGTGGCGCAGGGCGGGCATCCCGATATGGACAGCCTGATCGCCGACATTCAGGCGCGCGATACGCGTGACATGAGCCGCGACCATGCGCCGCTGAAAATCGCCGATGGTGCGGACTTGCTAGATACGAGCGATTTGACTATAGACGCGGCCGTCCAGCGGGCGATTGCGCTTGTGGACGCCCAGCTTGAAGGTCGCTCAAAAGGCTGACCCGTCAAGGCGCGCGGTTTTGCCACGCGCCCTTTTCGCTTTTCACGGCCGCGCGTTCCCAAGCCCCTAACCGGCTGGATACGCGTCGGATATTCGGTCCTGCGCGTGTTTTGGCCAAAGACCATCGGATACAACCGGTTGGCCAGCAATGATGTATGAAGGACTGACCATGGCCTCTACGGCATTCCCCACGCGCGACGATTTCGCCGCGCTTCTCAATGATTCCCTCGGTGGCGAGGACGGCGGCTTTGAAGGCCGCGTCGTCAAGGGCACCGTTACCGCCATCGAAAACGACCTGGCCGTCATCGACGTAGGTCTGAAGTCCGAAGGCCGCGTGCCGCTGCGCGAATTCGCGATGCCGGGCCAGAAGGCCGACATCAAGGTCGGCGATGAAGTCGAAGTCTATGTCGATCGCGTCGAAAACGCCCATGGCGAAGCGATGCTGTCGCGTGACCGCGCCCGCCGCGAAGCCGCATGGGACAAGCTGGAAGCCGAGTTCACCGAGAGCGCGCGCGTCGAAGGCGTCATCTTCGGTCGCGTCAAGGGCGGCTTCACCGTCGACCTGGACGGCGCCGTGGCCTTCCTGCCCGGTTCGCAGGTGGATATCCGCCCCGTGCGCGACGTCACCCCGCTGATGGACATTCCGCAGCCCTTCCAGATCCTGAAGATGGATCGTCGCCGCGGCAACATCGTCGTGTCGCGTCGCGCCATCCTGGAAGAAACCCGCGCCGAACAGCGCAGCGGCCTCATCCAGACGCTGGCCGAAGGTCAGATCATCGAAGGCGTCGTCAAGAACATCACCGACTATGGTGCGTTCGTTGACCTGGGCGGCATTGATGGCCTGCTGCACGTCACCGACCTCAGCTACAAGCGCATCAACCACCCCAATGAGATGATCAACATCGGCGACACTGTTCGCGTGCAGATCATCCGCATCAACCGCGACACGCAGCGCATCTCGCTCGGCATGAAGCAGCTGGAAAGCGATCCTTGGGAAGGCGCATCCGCCAAGTACCCGATCGGCGCCAAGCTGTCGGGCCGCGTCACGAACATCACCGAATATGGTGCGTTCGTCGAGCTGGAAGCGGGCATCGAAGGTCTGGTTCACGTTTCGGAAATGTCCTGGACCAAGAAGAACGTTCACCCCGGCAAGATCGTTTCGACCAGCCAGGAAGTCGAAGTTCTGGTCCTCGAAGTCGATCCCGAAAAGCGCCGCATCAGCCTGGGCCTCAAGCAGGCGCAGTCGAACCCCTGGGACAGCTTTGCCGAACGTCACCCGATCGGTTCTACCGTCGAGGGCGAAGTCAAGAATGCGACCGAGTTCGGCCTGTTCATCGGCCTGGACGGCGACGTCGACGGCATGGTCCACATGTCCGACATCGCATGGGGCATTTCGGGCGAGGACGCGCTGGCGCTGCATCGCAAGGGCGAGGCCGTGCAGGCAGTCGTTCTGGACATCGACGTCGAGAAGGAACGCATCAGCCTTGGCATGAAGCAGCTTGAGCGTGGCGGTCCGGCTGCGGGCGGCACCACCGCTGCTGCCGCTGGCCTGAACAAGAACGCGATCGTCACCGTGACCGTCCTTGAAGTCCGCGACGGCGGCCTGGAAGTCCAGGCCGGCGAAGATGGCGCCACCGGCTTCATCAAGCGCAGCGACCTGGGCCGTGACCGTGACGAACAGCGTTCGGAACGCTTCCAGATCGGCCAGAAGTTCGACGCGATGATCACCGGTTTTGACCGTGCGAAGAAGCCGACCTTCTCGATCAAGGCGATGCAGATCGCCGAAGAGAAGCAGGCCGTGGCGCAGTACGGCTCGTCCGACAGCGGCGCGTCGCTGGGCGACATTCTGGGCGAAGCGCTGAAAGCCAAGACCGAAGG
This sequence comes from Sphingobium sp., assembly GCA_023266575.1. Lineage (GTDB taxonomy): Bacteria > Pseudomonadota > Alphaproteobacteria > Sphingomonadales > Sphingomonadaceae > Sphingobium. Next base: position 451,771 of record JAHFPV010000001.1, on the reverse strand, counting down.
CTAAGCCTTTTCCGCCTTGCAGCGAACAAAAAGCCCGCCGGAACCCAGGTTCCGGCGGGCTTTTGCATATGTTTCTGGAAACGAAACGAACTTCTTGTTCCATCATTGTCAACGCCTTGCCGAATCTCTATGCAAGACAGGGGCACAGCAGAGGGGCGCTGGAGAACCAATGATCCGTTCGGAATTGATCCAGAAACTGGCCGACGAAAATCCGGGGTTGAACCTTGCGGAGGTGGAGAAGATCGTTGATCTTTTTTTCCGCGAGATTGTCGACCGGCTGGCATCGGGCGGTCGTGTCGAACTGCGCGGCTTTGGCGCTTTCACCACCCGCGCGCGCGACGCCCGCACCGGGCGCAATCCCCGCACCGGGGAGCAGGTGCCGGTATCGGCCAAGCGCGTCCCCTATTTCAAGCCGGGCAAGGAAATGCGCGAACGGTTGAACGTCAAGGGCGAAAGCTGATTACAGCCGCTTGACCTGATCCGCGCCAGCCGTCAGGGAAGCGGCACGCGGACGTGGCGAAATCGGTAGACGCAGCGGACTTAAAATCCGCCTTCCCCTGGAATTGCGGGTTCAAGTCCCGCCGTCCGCACCAATATGCCGTTGCTCCTACGGCATTTCGTAAGTGACGCAGGCTGCGACTATCTGCAATTTTGATATTCCCGCTCTCTCCGTTAAGCGGTATTGTTGGATATTAGGATACCGTTTTGAGCGACTAGAAGCGGCGCACCGGAGAAGTTATATGGAAGTTAAAGAAGCGATTGCGATCGCCAAATCATACATAACGGACATTTTCGGCCCTGAAGGCGCTTTCAATGTCGGTCTAGAAGAAGTCCAATTTGACGGAGACAGCTTATGGTCGGTCACAATCGGCTTTTCTCGTCCATGGGATAGGCCTGCCGTGCAAAACGCCCTTTTGCCACAACAAGAAAAACGAACCTATAAGATCGTTGAGATAAATGACAATAGCGAGCGGGTCGTTGGCGTCAAAAATAGAATGATAGATAGCATTCGCACCGCACTGTGAAGCAAGCACTGATAGATACTAACTTGTTATGCCTGCTGGTAGTTGGCAGCGTTGCAAAGGGTCTGATTAAAAATCATAAGCGTCTAAAAATATTTACAGAAAATGATTTTGATCACTTGATTGCAATACTTTCGCTTTTTCCTAATATCGTGACCACGCCCCACGTACTGACAGAGACCTCAAATCTTTTGAGGCATTCTCCCGAACCCTTACGATCGCAGGTTAGCTTCGCATTGAGCCAATTTGTTGAGAAGGTCGAAGAGAGAGAATTCCCCGCTATCAGCGTGATTAAGCATCCAATGTACCACAAACTCGGCATAACCGATTGCGTCCTCATGGTTGCGTCGCAATCTGATGCCGTAATAATTAGTGATGACTTGGATCTATGCTTGGCAGCCCACGCCGCTGGATCGCTCGTGATCAACTACAATTATTTCCGAGACGGTGCCATTTCATTGTCGGATATCAAAAACCAATTTTAGCCCATGAGGCCATGGGGCAGCTAAGTGTAGCCATACGCCCGCTTGGTTATTCTAGCACAAGTTCAGACAGTAGTTAGACCTTACGAACGCTGAAGGGGGCACTCTACAGCGGATTGCGACAAGACGCTTTTCTACCAAAAGACTGGATATTCCGCCCGCTTGCCGCGATGATGCGGGTATGGCCGGTGCGATTGATCCCAATAGTTTTAGCGACTCCCTCGTCATCCTCGGCGCAGCGGGGTTGGTTATTCCCGGTTTTGCGCGTTTTCGGATCAGTCCGGTGATCGGGTTCATCCTGGTCGGGCTGGCGGTTGGGCCAGCCGGGCTGGGTTCGCTGGTCGGGCAATATCCCTGGCTCTATCATGTCACCATTTCCAACCGCGCCGCGATCGAGCCATTTGCCGAGTTGGGCGTCATATTATTGCTGTTTTCCATCGGGCTGGAACTGAGCTTCAAGCGGCTGTGGACGATGCGCAATCAGGTGTTCGGGGTTGGTGCGGCGGAGCTGCTGGGCAGCGGGGCGCTGATCGCGCTGGGGCTGTATGTGCTGGGGCAGCCGACGGCGGGGGCAGTCGGGCTGGGGCTGGCGCTGGCGCTCTCCTCCACCGCCGTGGTGCTGCCGATGGTCGGGACGCAGAGCGCGGTCGGCAAGGCGGCTTTTTCCATGCTGTTGTTTGAGGATCTGGCGCTGGTGCCGATCATCTTCATGCTGGGTGCGCTGGCGCCATCGGTCGCGGCCAGTCCCGACGGGGCGTGGGGCGAGATGATGAACACGCTGATGCGCGGGGGCATTACCATCGCGATCATGCTGGTGCTAGGCCGCGTGTTCCTGCCGCATATTTTCAGTCAGGCGGCGCGGACCAAAAGCCCGGAGGTGTTTCTGGCGGCCAGCCTGCTGGTCGTCATCGTCTCCAGCCTGGCGACGTCGATTGCGGGCCTGTCCCCGATCGTCGGCGCGCTGCTGGCGGGGCTGATGATCGCCGAGACCGACTATCATGGCGAGGTCGAGGTGATGACCGCGCCGTTCAAGGGGCTGGCGCTGGGCGTGTTCCTGATAACGGTCGGCATGAGCCTGGACATTCGCGTCATCCTTGCCAACTGGCCCAGCCTGCTGCTGGCGGTGATGGGCGTGGTGCTGGCCAAGACGCTGGTGACCGCGGCGCTGCTCTATTTTTCCGGGGCGCGCAAGGGCGTGGCGCTGGAGGTGGGCGTGCTGATGTCCAGCCCGTCGGAGACGACGCTGATCGTGCTGTCGACGGCGGCGGCGGCGCAGCTGATCCTGCCATCCACCGCTGCCTTCTGGCAGATCGTCACTGCCATCGGCCTGACCATCACGCCGCTGCTGGCGCGGATCGGCCATGATATCGCCCGGCGACTGGAAATGGCGTTAGGCGAGGAATTGCCGGAAGCGAGCGAAGAGCATGTCGAGGCGGCGGCGGTCGTGATCGGCTTTGGCCGGGTCGGGCGGATGGTGTGCGACCTTCTGAAAACCCACAAGCAACGCTTCATCGTCGTCGAATCAGACCCGGATGTCGTCGCCGAGGCGCGGCGGGCGGGTTACCCGATCCTGTTTGGCGACGTGGCGCGGGTGGAGATGCTCGACAAGCTGCGGCTGGGCCATGCCCGTGCGCTCATTCTGACGATGGATGACCCGGTGCTGTCAGTGCGGCTGACCAGACGGGTGCGTGGCTGGGTGCCCGACCTGCCGATCATCGCCCGTGCGCGCGATACCGATCATGCCGCGCAACTCTACAAGGCTGGCGCAAGCGACGCGGTGCCGGAGACGTTGGAAAGCTCGCTGCAACTGGCCGAGACGGCGCTGGTCGATCTGGGCGTGGCGATGGGACCAGTGATCGCGTCGATCCACCAGATGCGCGAGGATCTGCGGGTGGATATCAAGGATGCGGCACAGATGGCGACCGCGCCGAAATTACGGCGGTTGCGGCCGGATGAGGTGGGGTGAGTTAGCGCCAAGCTCCGTTCGTTTCGAGCGAAGTCGAGAAACATGGCGCGCAGGTTTCTCGACTTCGCTCGAAACGAACGGATCGTAGGGAGATTTTTCGCTTAAGCCAGCAACGCCTCGACCAGCGCCTTGACCTTTTTCTGGCGCCATTGCGGTAGCGGGGCGATGAGCCAGTAGGAGAGCAGCGACGGGACGGGATCGCCCACCTGGCGGATGCGTCCGGCGGTCAGGTCTGCCTGCGCCAACAGCAGCGGCACGCTGGCGCGGCCAAAGCCGGTGGCGGCGGCTTCGATGGCGAGGCCGCCATCGGCGACGCGGATGCTGGCGGGCTGATCGTCCGACGGGCATCCGGGCCAGGCGATGCGCTGGTCGGGGCCGCCATTGGCCGCTTCCACTGTGACGAACAGCGATTCGCCAAGCTTCACGCCCTCATGGTCGCCGACCCGATCGGAGAGGCGCAGGGCAAGGTCGAGATTGGCTTCGGTGAAATCGAGCATGTCGTCGGCCGCGACCAGTGAGAAGGTGAGGCCGGGCTGACTGGCGGCATAGGCGGCGAGGCGCGGCTGGAGCCATTTGGCGGTGATGTCGCGCGGCGCGGCGATGGTCAGCGCGCTGCTGGACTGGCCCGCCTGCATCGCGCGGACGGCTTCTTCAAATTCCAGAAAGCCAGCGCGCAGGGCGTCCAGGCCACCTTCGGTTTCCGGGGTCAGTTCCAGCCCCTTGGGCGTGCGGCGGAACAGAACGACGCCCAGCAGATCCTCCAGCGCGCGAATCTGTTGGCCCACGGCAGCGGGAGTGACCGCCAGTTCGTCGGCAGCGCGGGTGAAGGACAGGTGCCGGGCCGCCGCGTCCAGCACGCGCAGGCCGTTGAGCGGCAAATGGGTGCGCTTCATTCGGCAACCGCCGGGGCAATGAGCGCGAAATGGGGAATCGCGACTTCGAAGGTTTCGCCGCCGACGCCGATCATCTGATAGCTGCCGGTCATCGAGCCGGTCGGGGTATTGAGCGGGCAGCCCGACACATAGTCATAGCTTTTACCCGGCTGCACCACCGGCTGTTCGCCCACCACGCCGTCACCATCGACCCGGTGCTGGACGCCGCGGCCGTCGGTGATGATCCAGTGGCGGGTCAGCAACTGCACCGGCAGATCGCCCTGATTTTCGATGCGGATGTGATAGGCCCAGAACCAGCGGCCCCGGTCCGGCTCCGACTGTTCGGGCAGGAAGGAGACGGCGACATGGACAATCACGTCGCGCGTCGTCGCGTGGAAGGGGAAGAGCGCGTTCATGGTGCTGAGATGCGCTTGGCCGAGGCCTCCCGTCAACGCCCTATTGATGTAAGCGCGCGATCGAGATCAGCGATCACATCGTCGGCATCTTCCAGTCCCACGTTCAGGCGCAGCATATCCTCGGTAATGCCGACCTCCAGCCGCGCCGCTTCGGCCATGCCGAAATGGGTGGTGGAGGCAGGATGGGTCATGAGCGAACGCGAGTCGCCGATATTATTGCTGATATCGACCAGTTCGAGACCGTTGAGCAGTCCGTGCGCCTCGGCCCGGCCACCGCCGACATAGAGCGAGAAGATCGGCCCGGCCATCTCCATCTGGCTCATCGCCAGCGCGTGCTGGGGATGGCTTGGAAGGCCGGGATACAGCACCTTGGCGACGCGACCTTCCAGGAAGGCGGCTACCTTGAGCGCATTCTCGCTCTGGCGGCGGATGCGCAGGTCGAGCGTCTCCAGCCCTTTCAACACCACCCAGGCGTTGAACGGGCTGAGCGTCGGGCCGGTGTTGCGGTGGAAGGGCAGCAGGACATTGTCGATCCAGTCGCGCGTGCCGCAGATCGCACCCGCCAGCACCCGGCCCTGCCCGTCCATCATCTTGGTCGCGCTATAGGCAACGACGTCCGCGCCAAACTCCATCGGCCGCTGGAGCGCAGGCGAGGCGAAGGCATTGTCCACGACACTGGTGATGCCATGCGCCTTGGCGATGGCGCAGACGGCGCGCAGATCCACCACGTCCATGGTCGGATTGGCGGGGGTTTCGAAGAAAAACACCTTGGTATTGGGCTGGATCGCGGCTTCCCATGCGGCGGTGTCGCGCGCGTCGATCGTGGTGGTTTCGATCCCGAATTTTGGCAGCAGCGTGTCGGTCAGCCAGCGGCAGGAGCCGAACGCCGCCTTTGCCGCGACGACATGATCGCCCGCCGACAATTGACACAGCAGGGCAGCAGTCATCGCCGCCATGCCGGTGGCAGTGGCGCGGCAGGCTTCGGCGCCTTCAAGCAGAGCGATACGCTGTTCCAGCATCTCCACGGTCGGGTTCTGGAGGCGCGAATAGGTCATGCCCTGCTGTTCACCGGCGAAGCGCGCGGCGGCATCCTCCGCCCGGTCATAGCTGTAACCGCTGGTCAGGAAGAGCGCTTCGGAGGTTTCGCCCCATTCGCTGCGCGCGGTGCCGCCCCGGATCGCCAGCGTGGCTGGCTTCCAGTTCTTGGTGATATCCGGGTTCTGACCGCTTTTCCGCTTCATATCGCTTTCCGCATGTCTTGCCGCACCACCGGGGTAGCGCCGCCCAATATTTCCGCCATCTGGCGCATGTCGCCATTACCGCCCGACAGGATAACTGCAACCTTCTTGCCCCGCATCGCGTCCTTTTCCTGTAGCGCGGCGGCCAGTGCAACGGCCCCTGCCCCTTCGGCCAGATTATGGGTGTCCTGCCAATAATGGCGGATCGCGGCGGCGACTTCATCGTCGGTAACGGCGACGAAACGGTCGGCGCGGGGACCGAAATAGTCGAGCGCTGCCTGCACCGGGGTGCAAACGGCGACGCCATCGGCAAAAGTGTAGGCGGTGGGGCTGGCGAGCAACCGGCCCGCCTCGAACGAGCGTTTGGCGGCATCGACATGGGCGGAGACGACGCCGACGACCTTGGTGGTGAGGCCCAGCGCATCGCGCGCGGCGATGGTGCCGCACAGGCCTGAGCCGCAGCCGACGGGGACATAGACGGTATCGAGATCCGGTACGGCGTCGAACAGTTCCAGGCCATAGCTGGCGACACCCCGGACCAGCTCGTCATGATAGGCCGGGACCATGAACAGCCCTTGTTCGGCGGACAGGCGGAGCGCTTCGGCCTTGGCGCTGTCGAAATCATGGCCATGTTCGATAAGGGTTGCACCGAAAGCCCGCATCGCCGCGTTCTTTTCCAGCGCATTGCCATGGGGGACGACGATGGTGGCGTTCAGGCCCGCAGCCGTCGCGGCGCGGACCTGCGCCTGACCATGATTGCCGCGTGTCGCGGTGATGATGCCAGTCACATGCGGATGGGTGCGACGCAGCCAGTCGATATAGGTGATCGCCCCGCGCACCTTGAACGCGCCCGTGGGGGTGTGATTCTCATGCTTCACCCACAGGTCACACCCGGCGCGCGCAGCCAGCAGCGGCCAGGCATATTGCGGGGTCGGCGGCACCTGCGCATGAACCATAGTCGCGGCGGAACGGAGCGAGGCGAGGGAGAAGTCGGTCATCCCGGCGCTCTAACTGCCGCGCCGGGACCAGGACAGAACCTTTGCCGACGAATTGGCCTTCAATCAGGCCGCCCGACGCGGTTGCGCATCCATCAGCGGATGCAGGTTCCGTTCTTCCCACGCCATCCGTTCGGCCAGTTCGCCTTGCAGGGCGAGGACGGCCTCAAGATAGCCGCTCCAGTCCTGCGCGATCAGGGTGGGCGTCCAATATTTGATATGATCGCTATAGCGCAGGAACAGGGCGCGGATCGCCCGGCCATGTTCGCGCAACAGCGGATCGGCCTGCGCCGCCAGATGGCCATCGCGGAGGTCGAGCGCACGGGCATCCTCCCGCCCCCATATGTTCACGGAACAATTGGGAGAAAGCTATGCGCTTGCGCGCTATATCCGGCAGTGCTTCGATGCCGCTGGTTCGCATGACATGCGCGAATTCGCGCATCATCACCCGCAAGGCTTCATGATCCTGCTTCAATGTTATCGACATAGGTGCGTCCCCGTTTTCTACCTAGAACGACGGGGCAGCAAAATCTTAAGAGATGCGGCGGGCGGTCAGAAGACCGCCAGCACTGCATCGCCCATGTCCACCGTGGTCATGGTGCCGCCCAGGTCAGCGCTGCGTGCGCCGTTGGCCAGAGCCTTTGCTACCGCCTTCTCGATCCGGTCAGCCTGTTCGGGCATCCCCAACGAATAGCGCAGCATCATCGCGGCGGACAGGATCGTCGCCAGCGGATTGGCCTTGCCAGTGCCGGCAATGTCGGGGGCGGAGCCGTGGATCGGCTCGTACAGCCCCTGCCCGCTGCCATTGAGGGTAGCAGACGCCAGCATCCCGATGGAGCCGACGCACATGCTGGCCTGATCCGAGAGGATGTCGCCGAACAGGTTGCCGGTGACGATGACGTCGAACTGGCCGGGGTTGCGGACCAGCTGCATCGCGGCATTGTCCACATACATATGGCTGAGCGCCACGTCGGGATAGTCCGCCGATACCTCGATCACCACATCGCGCCACAGCTGGCTGGTTTCCAGCACATTGGCCTTGTCCACCGAGCAGAGCTTGCCGCGACGGGCGCGGGACGCCTGAAAGCCGCTATGGGCGATGCGGCGCACTTCGGCTTCGTTATAGGACATGACGTCATAGCCTTCGCGCAGGCCGTCGGCGGTAATGCGGAAGCCCTTTTCCCCGAAATAGACGTCACCATTGGTTTCGCGCACGATCAGCAGGTCGATGGCACCGGCGACTTCGGGTTTGAGCGCGGACTCACCGGCCAGTTCGGGAAACACTTTGGCCGGACGCAGGTTGGAGAAGAGGCCCAGTTCCTTGCGCAGGCCAAGGATTGCCTGTTCGGGGCGCAAATGGCGTTCGAGCGCGTCGCAATCGGGATCACCCACGGCGCCGAACAGAATAGCGTCAGCACGCTTGGCCAGTTCCAGCGTTTCGGGCGGGAGCGGATGGCCGACCGCCTTATAGGCCGCGCCGCCAACCAGACCCTGTTCATATGTCAGGCCATCGATCGCCAGCGCATCCAGCACGCGCTTGGCCTGATCGACGATTTCGGGACCGATGCCGTCTCCGGGAAACAGGGCGATCAACATGGCGAGACTCCTTATATTGCGTGGCTGCCCCTTATGGAGACAGGAGGTTTCACGCAACCGCCCTTTTGAGTCGATCGACCAGCCTTTCGCGGGCGGCCAGCACGTCGGCACGCCAGTCGGTGAGGATGGAGCGTTCGAGGAAGAAGCCGGTGAGGCGCAGTCCGTCCAGTATCTGGCTCCATTCGCCCGTGCCGCCCTCCAGCAGGAAGGGCGGGAGCGGCAGGAGCAGGCTTTCGTAACCGACCGCCCCTGCCCGGCTGACCGCCGCCGCGCTGCGCGGACTGACATAGGCGAGGTCGTCGGCATCACCCAGCGCGGCGCAGCGGCTGAGGTCGAGGCCAAAGCCCAGTTCGGCGAGCAGCAGCAGTTCGTAGCGGACCAGCGCCACCGCCCAGCCACGCGCGGCAGGGGCCGCCTCCACCGCACCCAGCACGCCGTCGAGCGCGCTGTGGAGCGCGGGATAGGGCGTCCCTTCGGGCAGCGCGACGGCGGTCAGCGCGCAGGCCCAGTCGATCGCGGCGGCGGGCAAGGGTTCGGCATGGAGCGGCGCGCGGCTGTGTGCCAGTTCGACGGTCAGGCCGGCCAGCTGATCCTCCGTCCGCGCTCGAAAGGTCGCGGCGACGGCGTTGCCGGGGAGCAGTACTGGGCGCATCGCGCGGGATCGCCCGCCCCGCACATAGCCCGCGATCAGACCATGATCGGGTGTCAACAGCCGCGCAATCGCGCCATGTTCGCCATGGGGGCGCAGGGAGCAGACGATGGCGGGGGTGGCGAGGATGGACATGGCCTATCCTAGCCCGCCATCACCCATGAAAATAGTCATAGACCTGCTGCGCTACCGCCGTCGACACGCCCGGCGCACGGGCCAGATCCTCCAGCGCAGCGTCGCGGACGGCGCGGGCTGTGCCGAAGTGCATGAGCAGGGCTTTCTTGCGCGCGGGGCCGATGCCGGGGACTTCATCCAGCGACGATACGGTGATCGCCTTGCTGCGTTTCGCGCGGTGGGCGCCGATGGCAAACCGATGCGCTTCGTCGCGCAGGCGCTGGAGGTAGAAGAGCACCGGGTGGTTGACCGGCAGCATGAGTTCGCGGCCGTCCATCAGGTGAAACACTTCCCGCCCGTCGCGGCCATGATGCGGGCCTTTGGCGACGCCGATCATCGTGACATCCTCTATGCCCATTTCCTCCAGCATGGCGCGGGCCGCCGATAGCTGGCCCTTGCCGCCGTCGATCAGGACCAGATCGGGCCATTCGCCGCTGTCGCGGTCGGGATCTTCGCGCTGGGCGCGGCCGAAGCGGCGTTCGAACATGTCGCGCATCATCGCGAAATCATCGTTGGAGATTTCGGGATTTTTCATGTTGAACTTGCGATAGGCGTTTTTGCGGAAGCCTTCGGGTCCGGCAACGACCATCGCGCCAAGCGCGTGGGCGCCCTGAATATGGCTGTTGTCGTAGATTTCGATGCGGTCGGGAACGCCATCCAGCCCGAACGTCTCGACCAGCTCGTCGAGTATCTTGCCCTGGCTGGTGGTTTCGGCGAGGCGGCGGTCGAGCGCCTCCACCGCGTTGCGTTGCGCCTGTTTGATCAGGCGGGTGCGGTCGCCGCGCTGGGGGACTTCGATGCGGACCTTGCTGCCGATCCGTTCGGTCAGCGCCTGCGCCATCAATTCGCATTCGGCGGGCGCGCGGTCGGTCAGGACCAGCTTGGGCGGCGGCACTTCCTCGTAAAATTGCGCCATGAAGCTGGCCAGCACTTCATCCTCGGCCACCTCCGCAGTGTGGACCGGGAAGAAGCTGCGATGCCCCCAATTCTGGCCGCCGCGAATGAAGAAGGCCTGGATGCACATCGCCCCGCCCTTTTGCGCCAGCGCGAAAATATCGGCGTCGCCAAGGCCTTCGGCGTTGATCGCCTGCGACCCTTGAATGAAGGTCAGGGCTTTCAGGCGATCGCGGATGACCGCGGCCTGCTCGAAATCCATCGCGTCGGACGCCGCCTGCATTGCGGTGCCTAGCTTCTGCTGCACCTTGGTAGATTTGCCGCCGAGGAAATCCTGCGCGTCGCGGACCAGTTCGGCATAACCGTCCGGGCCGATGCGATCGACGCAGGGGGCCGAGCAGCGCTTGATTTGATAGAGGAGGCAGGGGCGCGATCGGTTGGCAAAGAAGCTGTCGGTGCAGGAGCGGAGCAGGAAGAGTTTTTGCAGCGCATTGATGGTGCGGGTGACCGAGCCTGCGCTGGCGAAGGGGCCATAATAGCGGCCCTTCGCCTTGCGCGCGCCACGATGTTTCTGGACGCGGGGGAAGGCATGATCCTCCCGCAACAGGATGAAGGGGAAGCTTTTATCGTCGCGCAGCAGGACGTTGTACGGCGGGCGGTAGCGCTTGATCAGTTGCGCCTCCAGCAACAGGGCTTCCGCCTCGCTGTTGGTGGTGACGATGGTCATGCTGCGGGTCTGGGCGACCATGCGTTGCAGGCGGCGGGGGAGCCGGTCGACCTGGGTATAATTAGCGACGCGGTTCTTGAGCGCCCGCGCCTTCCCCACATAGAGGACATCGCCGCGCGCGTCGTGCATCCGGTACACGCCGGGGCGGGTCGGCAGCGTGCGCAGCGTGGTGCGGATCGCCTCTATCCCGACGTCGAGGTCGGGCGTGCCGGACCCGCGGACCGTGTAGCTGGCCTTGTCCTCATTGAAACGGTCGGGGGATTGGGGTTGCGACATGGGGGATGAGATAGCGTGCCGGGCGGGGATCGCAATGGGGGCGGTGGGGTAAGGGCTACAGAGAAGCCTCCCTCCTTCCGGCAGTGTTATTGTGCATATGAAACGCCCCCCCGCCCTTCATCGTCATGCTGAACTTGTTTAGCTGCGCTGGCCTTCGGCTCAGCATCCATTTCTCGTCACGCGCGGCGGCGGCGTTTGGGGCACGATGGATCCTGAAACAAGTTCAGGATGACGTTGTAGAAATAACGAAAAGTCATATGCAATTCCCCTCCCCTTGCAGGGGGGATTTCCGTGCCAACGAAAAAGGGCGGGATTGCGCCCGGCCCTTTTGCGTTTTGTCTCGCGTGGTTCGATCAGACGACCGGGCCGAGACCCTTGATGGCGCTATCGACCAGGGCTTTGTCGGCGCTGGCGTTATGGCCCTCTGCGATCAGGCTGGCGGCAGCGCTGGTCGCGGCGTTGACGGCGCGGGCGCGGATGGCGGTGATGGCGGCGCGTTCGGCGGCGGCGATCTTGTCCTCGGCCATTTTCTGGCGGCGGACGACCAGGTCGGCGGCGGCGGTGCGGGCGTCCTCCAGCAGGGTTTCAGCCTCATGCTCGGCGGACTTGCGCATCGCTTCGGCTTCGCCAGTGGCGGCGGCGAGTTTCGCCTCATATTCCGCCTTGAGCGCGTCAGCTTCTGCGCGAAGCTTGGAGGCTTCGGCCAGCTGGGCCTTGATCTGTGCGATCCGTCCGTCGAGAACGCCGCCGATCAGCGCCGGAACCTTCTTGAACAAGAGGATGGCGATGAAGGCTGCCATGGCCAGGCTGACCCAGGCGGTAGCGTCCATGCCGACCGCTTTGGGGTCAGTATGGGGGGCGACGCCTTCATGCGCGACGGTGCCGACCGGCTCCATCCCTTCGGCATGGATCGCCTGGTCGAGGGTCGGGGGCGTTTCGCCCTGATGCTGTGCTGCTGCCTCAGCCATGGGCCAGTGCCGCCTTTACTGCGTTACGGGCTGCATCGTCCGACGCTTGCACGCCAGCGATACGGGCCACCATGTCGCGTGCCGCATCGGCAGCGACGGTTTCAATTTCTGCCAGAGCGGCGTCGCTTGCGGCCTTGATCCGGGCTTCGGCGGCCGCGATTTTGGCGGCGACTTCGGCATCGGCGGCAGCGAGCTTGGTTTCGGATGCCTTGGCGGCCTGCGCCTTGGCCTGAACCAGCGTCGCCTGGGCGGCGGCACGGCTTTGCGCGTCACGGACGCGATAGTCGGCTTCCGCTTCGTCGGCGCGGGCGAAGGCGGCCTTGGCCGCGTCCAGATCACCACTGATCTTCGCGTCGCGCGCGTCCGCCGTACCCTGAACCTTGGGCACCATGCCGAGGCCGATGACGAAGAACACGAAGCCGAAGGTCAACAGCAACCAGAAAATCTGGCTGGAGTAGGTTTCGGCAATTTGCGCGATTTGAGGCATATCTATCCGTCCGATCAGGGCGCGGTCAATTTAAGGGGATGCGGGCGGGACGGCACGATACCGCCCTGCCCGCGTCCGAACCGTGTCAGGCCACGAACACCAGGATCATGGCGATAACGAACGCCAGCAGACCCAGAAGTTCCGCCGCGGCGAAACCGATGAACAGACGGCCCTGCTGGCCATCAGCGGCACCCGGATTGCGCAGTGCGCCTTCGAGGAATGCGCTGAACACGTTGCCCACACCGAGGGCGGCGATGCCCGCACCGATGGCGGCCAGGCCAGCACCGAGCAGCTTTGCGGCTTCTGCGTCCATGTCGTAAACTCCTTCGTTAGAATAATGTAATTGTTGACGAAATCAGATGAAACTCAGTGCAGGTTCTCGGCATCGTTGAGATAGACCGAGGTCAGCAGCGCGAACACATAGGCCTGGATCACGGCGACCAGCATTTCCAGCGCGCTGATGCCGATCATCAGGATGAAGCTGGCGGTGCCGACGGTCAGGCCCAGGGCTGGCGACGCATTGGCGCTGTTGATGACGAAGCCCGCAAGCACCTTCAGCAGCACGTGGCCAGCGGTCATCGCGACGAACAGTCGCAGGCCAAGGCTGAACGGACGCACCATGAAGGAGACGAGTTCAATAAGGAAGAGCGGCCCTACCATCAACGCAGGCGTGCCGTGCGGAATGAAGAGCGAGAAGAAATGGAAGCCATGTTTGGCAAAGCCGACGATCAGGACGATCGAGAAGCTCATGATCGCCAGCACGCCGGTGGCGGTAAAATGACTGGTAAAGGTGAAGGGGTGAAGCCCGACCAGACCCAGCGGCAGCAGACCAAGCAGGTTGGCCAGCAGGATGAACATGAAGAGCGAGAATACGTAGGGGATATATTTGCGCCCCTTGTCACCGATATTCGCGATCAGCAGGTTCTTGATGAAGCCGGTCATATATTCGACCGCCATCTGCCAGCGACCGGGGACCAGTTCGCGCTTCATGCCGCCGATCACGAAGATCCACAGCACCACAGCAGCCAGCACCATGTAGAGGGCGCTGTTGGTGAAGGCGATGTTGAAGCCGCCGAGCGACAGATGATCCGTACCGAACAGGGGTTCGATCGCAAATTGATGCATCGGATCGATTTTGCCGGATTCTGCCACGCTGGACCCCTGTTACGTCTAAACCGTCGGACTAAGAATAAAGCGTCCCTTATTCCGGGGGACGCTTCGTCGTCGTCAATCTGATGATGTTCCTGAACGCCGCCACGATGCCAAGACCGAGGAAAACGAGCAGGAGCCATGGGGATGTGCCAAACAGCCGGTCGAGAACCCAGCCGATCAACGCACCGCCGACAAGACCGCCGATCAGTTCCGCAAGAACCCGGTTGCCGAGGCGAGACCCATCGTCCGCCTGCTGCTCCACAGCCCCCTGCCTGACCTTTTCGACGGCTTCAGCACGCGCAATTCGCTCTTCCAGAGACGTGATGCGCGCGTCCTCCCCCGCCGGGTCCTGTCCGGGTCCATCCGCAACCATGATCATCCTCCATCGGGGTTTGACCCCATATGGCAGGCGGCATGGCGCTTGCGGCTGCACCCGTCAAGGCGCGGCCCGTTTAGAAAGGCGATTGCGGATAGTCAACCATGGTTGGGCAGAGATTACCTCACCCGGACGAAGGAATGAGAAAAGTCCGCCAGAGCGGGATTTTCAGCCCGCGGTTGCGCAGTAAGAGGGCAGCGCGATCGCGCCTGCGCCCTTGGTCTGCCATGCGCCAGCGCCGATGCGATAGGCCTGGCCAGTCTTGACCCGGCTGCTGAGTGTCTGGCAGCCGGTGGCGGCGGCGACATCCTGCACCGTGACGCCGCGCTGGCTGGCCAACTGGGTATAGGCGGCGCGGCGCTTGATATTGATCGATTCGACTTCGGCGCGGACATCGGCCCCCACCGTCCCGGCGATGCCGAGATAGCCGTCGGCCTGTTCGCCCACGGTCCCCGCCGCCATCGCGCTGGCGACGGCACCAGTTTGGGCGCGGGCGGGCGCGGTCATCGCAAATCCGGTCGCCAGCGCAACAGCGGCACCGGCGGCGATCAGGAGAATCTTGCGTGTCATTGCGGGAACAACTCCGGGTTATTCTGGATGAGGTCCTGTGCGTCACGTTGCAGGCGCACGACGACCTCCTGCTGTACCTTCACATTCAGGTTGATTTCGATCGGCTTGTCAGGCGCCTTGACCTGAATACAGCCCCCTAGGGCCAGACCGGCGAAACCCGCCATCATGATTGCTTGCTTCTTCATTTGCGCTCCCCGTTTGGCATGTTGTCGCTTTCCGCAGGCTGAACCGCAAGGCTTTCGTTCAATTTGCTCTTCATGTTCGCCTGCATCTGGTCGCCGATACTGTTCTGGATCAGTTGCGACGGGTCGATGAAGGACTGGGCGGTGCCGAGCAGTCCCCGGAAAGGCGCGGAAATGCGGACGTTGAACAGGAAAGGCAGGCCGGTGAAGTTGCGCGCCAGCCCCGCCGGTGCGCCGCCCAACTGGCCACGATTGACGCCGTTGAACACGACATTGGTCACCATCTCGCCGTCCAGCGCGCCATCCATCAGGATTGTCAGACATTTATATTGCAGATTTTTGAGTGCGTCGAAGGCCAGCCGCCCCATCGTGCCAAGCTGTTCGTTCGATACCGGACCGACATAGGACAGCACGCCCGACTGAAGCGAAGGATCGCAGGGAATGGTCGGCAGCACGCCTTCGGGCATCAGCAGCGGGGGCATACCCTGTTGTCGGGCGACCAGAACCCCGCCCGCAATCCGCCCGCCCTGCGCGTTGAAGATGAGCGGCATCAGCCCGTCAAACGTGCCGGTGGCCGAAATATTGTCCAGCTCCATCGCCTGGATGAAAGCGCCCGCATCCAGGCCGATGACGCGGAAGGTCAGATAGCGATCGACATCGGCGCTGAAATCCATGGTGGTGGGGAGCAGGACCAGCTGCCCGCCGGAGAAGGGCCAGCCGCCGCCTTCGATTCGCACCTTCTGTCCGGCTTCCAGTCGATAGCGGATCGTGCCGTCGCGGACTTCGACGCCCGGATTGACCGAGGCGATCTTGACCGACTGACCGGGTGCAGTGACCATGTTGATAAGGTCGGTGAAGCGGATTTCGCCCGACAGGCCCTGGACCGGGCCGAAGGCGGCGGCAAGATTGGCATTGTCGGTGCGGAAGGTGCCGGTGGAGGTGACGGTCGATCCGGTCCAGTCGATCCGTCCTTCTCCGGTCACGGTCGCCGCGACATTGGCGACGACGCCGAGCGCCAGCGGGGTGACTTCGTCGGGCTGGAGCGTCGGGCCAAAGGCGAGGCCGGGGACGGTCAGGTCGGCATGGCCCTTCCCGCTGCCAAGTTCATGCGCAATCACGGTGCGGGCGACGGTTGCGCCATTGCGCGGCGCAGTCAGCGTGCCGGTAGCGGCGATGCGGCCATTTTTGAGGGTCAGGGCAAAATCAGGGACGGTGAGCGGGTTGAAGCGGACGGGCGACTGCGAATCGCGCACTGTCATGGCGGCGCGGACATCGAGCGCGCTATTGGCAAAGCTCCAGGTGCCGTTGCCCTGTTCGGCGATCAGCGGGATGGTGCCGATCTGGCCCCCTGCCCCGCTGACTTTGCCATTCATGCCGCGCGCGGTCATTGCGCCGTCGAGGCTGGCGGCGGTCAGCCGGACGGGGGCGTCGTTCGGGCCGATGCTGAGCGCGGGATTGGCGAGCGCGAAACCGGTCTGGCCGAGCGCGATGCGGGCATGATCGGCGGTCAGGCGCAGCGGGCTGTCGCCGCTGGTGCCGGTGAGCGCGAGATTGCGAATGTCCGCGCCGCCGCTGATGCCCTTTGGCCCCACGGCGAACAGCGCGCCGCCGCCCAGCGGGCAGAGCGTCTGGCGGGTCTGCCCAATGGCGAAGGCACCATAGCGCGCTTCGAGCAGCGACAGGGGGACGCAGCGGCGGTTGATCGCCAGCGCGCCACTGGCGGCAAGCTGGCCGTCGATCGGCAGGCTAAGGCCACGAAGGCGTCCGTCGGGCAGCGGGCCATCGAGGCGGAGCGCGGTCGAGAAGCGGGTGGTGCCGTCGGGCTGGGCGAGGAAGCGGACGCGGTCGATGGCGAGGCGCGCGTCGCCAGCGGCATAGGGATTGACGAACAATTCGCCGCCAAAGCCTCCGCCGGGGCGACGCGCGAGGCGGAGCGCGGCATCGGGCAGGCCGCCGCCCTCTGTGCGCAGAGCGCCTTCGAGCGCCCAGTCGAGTGCTGATCCGGCGCGGCCGGGCCAACCGAGCGTGATGCGGCCATCGGGGGCTAGGCCCGCCTGCGCGCCGCTGCGCGCGGTCAGGCGACTGTCGGTGAGGACGAGGCTGCCTGTTGCGCCGCGCTGGACAAGGGCGAAACGGGTGCGGATCTGGTTGCTGTCGCCTGCACGGCGCACCGCGTCGGCGAGGCGGGCGGCGAGTGGCTCTACCGGCGTGCCGACGGTCGAGGCGCGCAGGGTGGCCAGCGGATCGCGGTCGGAGACGCGGAGCTGGCGACCGGAGAGTTCGCCTTGCAACGCGGTTTCGCCGCCTTTAACCGACCATGTGCCGGTGAGGGCGGCCTGTTCGAGCATCGCCCCCTGCCCCGCCAGCGCCTTTGCGCCGATGCGGGCGCGGCCGCTGGTGGCGGATGCCGTGCCGTCGAAATCGACGCGACCGTTGGGTGCGGCGAGAACGATGCCGCTGGCCTTGAGCGCCTCGCCCGCCAGATCGACATGGCCGCTCCAGCGGTCGAAGGCTGCGCCGAGGGTCAGGTCGAGCGTGGCGACCGGGCGGGCGATGGCGGCGCTATCGCGGCAGGCCAGTGCGGCGGCGCGGACCGGGCCGGTGACGTGCGGGCGCCCCTGATCCATGGCGAGGGCGAGCGAAGCGCTCCCGTCGGTCAGGCCGCAACTGGCGAAGGCGGCGCGGGGCATGACGGCAGCGAGTTTGCCGCGAAAGCCGGAGCGCAGATTGCCCTCCCCGTCGATCCGCATCCCCAATTGCCCGGCGTCGGTATCGAGCCGCAGCCGCGCGTCGGCAAGCGAGAGGAGAATGTCGGGCAGGCTGAAGGGCGCGGTCGAATCGGGATCGCGGAATTTGTCGAGTTCGCCCAGGCGCAGCACGCCGTTATGATAGGAGCCACGCATCCGCACGCCGCCTGCGCGGACCGCGGCGACCTGCGGCGTCAGCCCGGCAAAGGCGATGTCGACCTCCACCCAGTCGGCGGTCAGATCAGGATTGGCGGGATCGCCCAGCAGGATATGTTCGATCCGCTGGGTGCGCAGACCGACATCCACCAGATCATAATTGGCCTGCACCCCGCGCCGGTTGAGTTCGCGGCTGACGAAATTTTCCGCGATCGGCGCGCGCTGCGTCCAGAGCACGACCAGCACCAGCGCAAGCGACCCCGTGCCGACACCCAGCCAGCGCAGCCACCCCCGGCGAACCTGCTCTTCGCCGTCCTGTTCTTCCATGCCTATGGCCAACCCCGGCTTTCAAGTAACGCTGATGGTCCGTAACGGGACCATAACGTCTGTGCCCGCTTAAATATCCTTGCCCCGCGATTCCGCAACTTATAGCGTCCATGGCCGGTAGCGAGGGATGCGGGTTTGGCGGAGCAGGACGCAAAAGTCACGCATGATGGCGCAGGGCATCGCGCGCGGTTGCGGCAGAAACTGGCGGAGAGCGGCGGGGATGCGTTGCATGATCATGAGCTGATCGAATATCTGCTGGCGCTGGCCATTCCCCGGCGCGACACCAAGCCGCTGGCCAAGGCACTGCTGCGCGAATTTGGCGGGATTGGCGGGCTGATGAGCGCCGACTGGCAGGCGATTGCGCGGGTGCCGGGCATGGGCGACACCAGCATCGCGGCGATCAAGATCGTGCAGGCGACGATGCTGCGGACGCTGCGCAACGAAGTGGCCGCGCGGCCGGTGCTGGCGAGTTGGCAGGCGCTGCTCGACTATCTGCGCGCGGACATGGCTTTTCTGGGCGTGGAACGGGTGCGGGTGCTGCATCTCAACGCGCGCAACATGCTGATCCGCGACGAAAATATGGGCGACGGGTCGATCGACCAGGCCGCCATCTATGTGCGCGAGGTTATTCGCCGGGCGATCGACCTGGGGTCAGCGGCGATCATATTGGTCCATAACCACCCCAGCGGATCACCCGAACCCAGCCGCCAGGACATAGATGTGACGCGGCAGATCATCGAGGCAGGCAAGCGGCTGAACATCGCGGTGCATGACCATATCATTGTGGGCGCGAACGGGCATAGCAGTATGCGGGCGATGGGGTTGTTGTGAGGGGAGTTACAAACGCGACCGCCTCCTTCCGTTCGCCCTGAGCTTGTCGAAGGGCCGCATTTCTTGAAAAGAAGGAAAAGGCTTCGACAGGCTCAGCCCGAACGGCATTTTTCGTAGGTCTGGTCGCCCTCATCCAACTTCGCCTAGCCAGCAAGCTGGCAAGGGTGCGTATCCTTCTCCCGTGGGGAGAAGGATTTAGGCGTCGAAGCCGAAGTTCAGGAATTCCGGCACCGGGCCGTTCCAGCCTTCGTCGGGGCCGTCGTCCTGATGGTCGTTGCGGCGCTGGCGGGCGGGGGCTTCGGCGGCGCGGGGGGCGACGGCTGGACGGGCCGGAGCTTCCTGACGCGGTGCCTGGACGCGCGGGGCTTCCTCGCGCGGCTTTTGCGCGCGGGGTTGGCGGGCGGCGCGGGGCTTTTCGGCGACTGGCTCGTCCGCCACTGGCGTTTCGATGACCGGCTTGGCAGCGCGGGGCTTGCGGCCCCTTGGTGCGCGGGGTGCGGCTTCTTCGGTCGGCTCGATTTCGGCGATGGCCTGCGCCGCACCGACGACCTCGATCTTGGTGCCGATCAGCTTCTGGATATTGTCGATCGCTTCGGCATCCGCTTCGGTGACGAAGGTGTAGGCGACGCCTGATGCGCCCGCGCGGCCGGTGCGGCCGATGCGGTGGACATAATCGTCCGGGTGCCAAGGCGCATCATAGTTGAACACATGGCTGACGCCCTTGATGTCCAACCCGCGCGCCGCGACGTCCGACGCGACGAGGATGTTGACGGTGCCGGCGCGGAAGCGTTCCAGTTCGGCGATGCGCGAACCCTGGTCGATATCGCCATGGATTTCGCCCGACTTGAAGCCGTCTCGTTGCAGGCTCTTGTTCAAGTCCCGCACCGTGGTCTTGCGGTTGCAGAAGATGACGGCGCTGGTGACGTCGGCTTCGCGCAGCATTTTGGCCAGGGTGTCGCGCTTCTTGCGCGAATCGACCTTCACCAGACGCTGAGTGATGTTGATCGAGGCGCTGGCGGGCCGCGCGACTTCGATCGATTTGGGATTGGACAGGAATTTGTCGGCCAGCTTCTTGATGACCGGGGGCATCGTTGCCGAGAAGAGCAAGGTCTGACGCTGCGCGGGCAGTTTGGTGCAGATTTCCTCGATATCCGGGATAAAGCCCATGTCGAGCATCCGGTCGGCTTCGTCGATGACCAGCAGCGAACAGCCGTTCAGCATGATCTTGCCGCGCCCGAACAGGTCCATCAGGCGGCCCGGCGTCGCGATCAGCACGTCCACGCCCTTTTCGAGCGCAGCGAGTTGATCCCCCATCGACACGCCACCGATCAGCAGCGCCATCGAGAGCTTGTGATATTTGCCGTATTTCTCGAAATTTTCCGCGACCTGGGCGGCAAGTTCGCGCGTCGGCTCCAGGATCAGCGAGCGCGGCATCCGCGCGCGGCTGCGGCCATGGGCGAGGATGTCGATCATCGGCAGGACGAAGCTGGCCGTCTTGCCCGTCCCCGTCTGGGCGATGCCAATGATGTCGCGCATCATCAGGACGGACGGAATCGCCTGCGCCTGAATCGGCGTGGGCGTATCATAACCGGACTCGGTTACGGCCCTGAGCAATTCGTCGGAAAGGCCGAGATCGGCAAAAGTCATTCAATGGTCCGGGAACAGGAGGCTTGTCCGTCCTGCACGATAGCGAGACAGAAATCGGCCGCGCATTGCGGAAATATCGGCCGCTTGTCAAGGAAATCGCGCGGTTTGACGGGCGGTCGTTGCCCGATAGGGACGCTCAGTCGTCGGGTTCCGCGGCGATCAGCCGTTTGAAGCTGTCGATCGCGCAACTGGTGCCGCCGCGTGCCTGTAACTCGTCGCGGCCCGAACAGAGCGATCCGTCCTCGTCCGGCTCGACATAGAAGCCGGAATAGAAAGCGGCGGCATCGCACCCTTTTTCCAGACGGGCGCGGTAACGATGCTGGTCGGCCAGGATCAGGTCGACCCCGTTGCGCACGACGATGGCGGCAGCACGAATCGAGCGCAGGGCGACGCAGCGCGGCCCCTTTTTCTCGTCCCAGGCATCGGCGGCTTTTTCGGTGATGCGCGGGGGCGCCTTGCCTTTTTTCGCCATCGGCACACGAATGATGACGCGCTGCTGGATCGTCAGTTGCGCCCATTGAACCGGGTCAGCCGTCGTGGCGGCAATCAGCAGCATGATGGAATGAACCAAATCGGACCCCTTTTGGGAATCGGACGCTATCGACCCATGGTTGAACAGTCGATGAATTCCGCAGATAGGTGCGTCCCATGATTGGACAGCATATCATCGCGCGCTTTGCAGCATTGCTTGGCCCCAAGGGCGTCATCACCGACCCGGACGATATCGCGCCATGGGTTAGCGACTGGCGCGGGCGTTATCATGGCGCAACGGCGGCGATCCTGTCGCCTGCCTGCGTCGAGGAGGTGGCCGCCGTGGTCGCGCTGGCGGCGGAACTGGGGGTCGCGCTGGTGCCGCAGGGGGGCAATACGTCGATGGTCGGCGGGGCGACGCCGCCTGCCGACGGATCGGCGCTGATCCTGTCGCTGCGGCGGATGAACCGGATTCGCAGCATGAGCGCGGACGATAATCTGGCGATCTGCGAGGCGGGCGTGATCCTGAGCAACCTGCATGATGCCGCCGAAGTGGCCGGGCGGCGCTTTCCGCTGAGCCTGGGGGCGAAGGGATCGGCGACGATCGGCGGACTGGTGTCGACCAATGCGGGCGGCACGCAGGTGCTGCGCCACGGGACGATGCGCGCGCTCGTCGAGGGGGTGGAGGCGGTGCTGCCCGATGGCAGCATCTTCCACGGGCTGGACGCGCTGAAGAAGGATAATCGCGGATACGACATCAAGCAGTTGCTGATCGGCGCAGAAGGCACGCTGGGGGTGATTACCGCGGCTGCGCTGCGACTGGTCCCGGCGATCGCAGCGCGGGCGGTCGGATGGGTCGGGGTCGCCTCCCCCGCCGACGCGCTGGCGCTGTTGCGGCTCACTGAGGCGGAGCTGGGCGACAGTGTCGAGGGGTTTGAGGTTATCGCCGACGAGACTTTGGGCTTTGTGCTGGGGCATATTCCCGGCACGCGCAGCCCGATCGAGACGCGGACGCCCTGGCATGTGCTGATCGAGGTGGATCATGCCGATCTGCGCGATCCGGGTCCGAGCGAGCGGCTAGAGGGCGCGCTGGCTCTGGCGTTCGAGCGGGGCATCGCAATCGACGCCGTGGTGGCGGCCAGCGAGGCACAGGCTGAGGCCTTCTGGCGAATCCGCGAATCGCTGTCGGAATCGGAAAAGGCGCAGGGGCCAGCATTGCAATATGACATCAGCGTGCCGGTGGCGCGGATGCCCGCCTTCATGATCGAGGCGGCTGATGCGGCGATGGCACATTTTCCCGGCACGACGGCGTCGTCCTTCGGCCATCTGGGGGACGGCAATGTCCATTTCCATGTCCGCGCGCCCAAAGGGACAAGCGACGGGCCGGGCTGGATCGCGGCACAGGGTCAGGCGATCAACGGCTTCGTCCATGACGCGGTGGTTGCAGCGGGCGGATCGATCTCGGCCGAACATGGCATTGGCCAGATGAAGCGCGCGGAGCTGGCGCGGCTGGCCGGGCCAGCGCGGATCGGTGCGTTGCGGGCAATCAAGGCCGCGTTCGACCCCCAGGGGCTGTTCAATCCGGGGAAACTCATCCCCCTACCCGATGAAGCCTGAGGATCAGGCCTGAGCCTTTATGTGAAAGCAATTGCCACCCGCTGCGCGGGGCTTTATCGCCCTCTCCCAGTTTTATGCCCGGCGGCGCGTCTGCACAGCGTCGCTTTTTGACAGAATGGATACCGGATCATGGCCAGCGCGCCCGCGAATAACCTGCCGATCTTCTACAATGACCTCATCCCGCTGAGCAGCCTGGATCATGCCGATTTCCGCAGCAAGGCGGTCGATTCGGCCCCGTTCCTGACCAGCCAGCACGCCATTCCGCTGACGATCGACGAATTCGTGTCGGCCCAGCGTTTCGTGCCGATCATCTTTTCGGCTGGTGCGGATTCGGTGCCGCTGGCGCTGATGGGCCTCAATGAAGGCGTCAACATCTTCGTCGATGACGAAGGCAAGCTGCGCGGCCCGTCCTATGTGCCTGCCTATGTCCGCCGCTATCCCTGGATGCTGGCCAAGCTGCGCCCCGACACGGACGAGCTGTCGCTTTGCTTTGACCCGACCAGCCCGGCGATCGGCGCGTTCGAGGATGGCCAGCCTTTGTTCGAGGATGGCAAGCCCAGCGAACTGACCCAGGGCGTGCTGAAATTCTGCGAGGATTTCGAGCAGGCCGCGGCCCGCACCGGCCAGTTCGTGCGCGAGTTGCAGGAGATGGACCTGTTGATGGACGGCGAAGTCGCGATCCAGACGCCGGGCAATGAACAGCCTTTCGTCTATCGCGGTTTCCGCATGATCAACGAGGAAAAGCTGCGTGACCTGCGCGGAGACCAGCTGCGCAAGATCAACCAGAGCGGGATGCTGCCCCTGATCCACGCGCATCTCTTCTCGCTGCAACTGATGCGCGACATTTTCGAGGCACAGGTCAATCTGGGCAAGGGGCCGATCCCCCAGCCAGCCGTGCCGCAGCCTGCCGAAGCCTGAACGGGGAATTAACCCGAAACGGCGGAAATATTTGGTAGAAAAGCGATTGCATCTCCTCTTGAAACGGAATGTGACCTGGCCTATCTACTGAACATGCGATGCACCTGCCCCCCTTTCGGGTGTATCGTATGGGCGCCTCCCCCCTTTGGAGGCGTCTCCTCCCTGAACCTAGGCCGCTCCATGCTCTGCATGGGGCGGTTTTTTTTGGAGTGCTGCTTTTCCCAAGCGGGGTGGGTGCGGCGCGGTTTTCCTTGACGCGACCGGCGCGCCTTCCTAAAGGCCACCCCCTGCCAGCCGCCCGACGCGGCCCATGGCCCCTTCGTCTAGCGGTTAGGACGCGGCCCTCTCACGGCTGAAACACGGGTTCGATTCCCGTAGGGGTCACCATTTTCCAACGGGCCAGCAGGCGAAT
Organism: Sphingobium sp.; assembly: GCA_023266575.1. GTDB lineage: Bacteria > Pseudomonadota > Alphaproteobacteria > Sphingomonadales > Sphingomonadaceae > Sphingobium. The sequence goes on along the minus strand of JAHFPV010000001.1, from coordinate 427,603 downwards.
TTTTAGCCGCCGTCGGCAATTCATCAACATCGTTGGCAAGTGCGGTCGGCACAAAGCCTCGCGCCGTTCGCCAAACGCGCGATCGCGCCCAAATCGCTATGCTTGACTGACCGAATCCAAGACAATTCCACCATCACAAATAGTTGCAACATGTTGCCAGGTTGGCTAGGTTGCCGATGCGGAATGAAAATGCGGATTTCCGCCCTTTCGCCAAAGATACAAGTCGCATGATTACTGCAACGGATAGCGGAAGCTGTCTGATGCCGTGCTTTGGGGGAGGCTTGGTCGATGGATCGCAAACAGGCTGTTATTTACGGTGGCGGCGCATTGGCGCTGATTGTCGGGATAACGCTTGTCGCGCGCAGCGGGGAAACGCCCGCTACGCCCCCGAAAGCGCCAGCTCCTACCGGCACTGTTGCCACCGCCAAAGCCGCCGGAACAGCCGTGCCTTCCAGCCGCGGCAATGGCGTGGCCCCGCCCGGAATGGATGCTGCCCGTCCTACTGATTGCCTGATCGAGCCGAGCCAGGTCGTTCGCGTGAACAGCGGTGTCGAGGGCGTAGTCCAGACTATCTATGTCGACAGGGGCGATGATGTTCGGCGTGGGCAGGTCGTCGCTCAATTATACACCGATGTCGAGCGGGCCGCCGCCGCCGCTGCGCAGGCCCGCGCCTCCAACCCCCACGCCGAACGCGCCGCGGCAAGTCGCGCGGCCTATCTTGCCACGGTCAGCCAGCGGTCGGACCAGGTCAGCCAATATCTCGCCCGCGATGTGGTGGACGAAGCGCGCGCCAACGCGCAATCCGCCGCGGAGGAGCGGAAGGCAGCCGCCGAAGAGCAACGGGTTGCCCGACTGGAATATGTCCAGGCGCAGCGCGTGATCGGACAAAAGACCGTGCGCAGCCCCGTCAATGGCATCGTGACGGAACGCCGCATGGCCCCTGGCGAATATCGGGGCGCAGACGCGACTCATATTCTGACGATCGCGCAGGTCGATCCGCTGAATGTCGAAGTGTTCGCCCCTATCGCGCAGCTGGACGCGGTGCAGGTCGGTGACGAGGTTTCGATCTTTCCCGAAGCGCCGGTCGGCGGAAAATATCGGGCGCGGATCAAGGTGATCGACCGCGTTTTCGACGCAGCCAGCGGCACGTTCGGGATGCGCCTGGCGCTGCCCAATCCCGGCAACAAACTGCCCGCCGGGCTGCGCTGCCGGCTCGAAATTGATCGCAAACCCGCAAGCATCGCCAAGCGGCCGGAGTAATCGGTCCCGCTCATCCCAATCAGACAGGAGCTTTACGGACATGACCAGGAAGCAAGCCTATTTCGCCGGTATCGCCATATGCGCCATCCTGCCGTCGTACGTCAGCGCCGAAACCCTGCAACAGGCGCTGGAAGGTGCCTACCGCAACAACCCGACCATATCCGCCCAGCGCGCCAGCATCCGTGTTGCCGAAGAGGATGTGCCGCTCGCGCGCGTCGCCGGGATGCCCACGATCGATGGCAGCGCGACCTATCAGGAAAATGTCCTCACCGGCAAACCAGCGCCGGGCGGGTTTTTCTCCAACCCCGATCGCCAGTTTGTCGGCCAGCTCAACGCCAATGTTCCGCTGCTGGATTTCGGCGCTGTCCGCGGCAGTATGAGCGCGGCGAAAGCACGGGTGGAGGCAAGCCATTTTGGCCTGAACCAGACCGAGGCGGACCTGTTTTCCGCCGTCGTTGGGGCCTATATGGATGTGTTGCGTGATGAGGCTGTCGTCGGTCTTAACCGCAACAATGTCGAGGTGATGCGCTATACCGTCAAGGAAGCGGTCGATCGCCGCCGGGCTGGCAGTCGCGGGCCGACCGATGTGGCGCAGGCCGAAGCGCGGCTGGCGCTGGCGGAAAGCCAGATGGAAACGGCCGGTGCGCGGCTGATTTCGAGCAAGGAGCAATATATCAGGCTGGTTGGTCATGCGGCCGAAAATCTGGAATTGCCGCCGCCATTGCCGCAAATGCCGGCATCACCCACGGAGGCTGTGGAAACGGCGCTGGCCAACAATCCTGAAATTGCCTCTGCGCGCGTGCAGCGGACCGCCGCGGGTTATGATATCGATGTCGCCAGATCGCAGGCCTATCCCAAATTCAGCGCGATTGGCGGGATCAGCCAATATGATTATCTCGGTTCGCTGGAGCAGGGCACGGGACCACGCAACGGTGATCGCGGCACCACCGCCTTTGTCGGCCTCACCCTGAAAATGCCGATCCTGGATGGCGGTCGCACCGGCGCACAGACGCGCCAGGCGCTGGCGAAGCAGGATGTTGCCGACAAGCAGGCACTGGATGCCGAAGGCAAGGTCATCGCCGAAGCACGTTCCGCCTTTGCCACATGGCAGGCTGCGAGCCATGTGACCGATACCGCCCAGCGCGGCGTTACCGCCAATCAGCAGGTGCTGGCAGGAATGCGGGCGGAAGTCAGCGCCGGGCTGCGCCCGCTGCTCGATCAGCTCAATGCCGAACAGGAGCTGCTGAACGCCCAGGTCACGATGCTCACCGCGCGGCGCGATGCCTATGTGGCGGGTTTTGCGCTACTCGCCGTAATGGGCAAGGCGGACGCCGCGGACCTCAATTTCGACAAGACTATGCTCTATCAGCCGACCGTGAAACCGGACTGATCGGGCGGCATCCACCTGTTGCAGGTGCCAACCTGCCACCGTCTTACTCGCCGCCGCCAAAGGCCATGGTCTTGCGAAGGCGCTCCTCGGCAAGTTCCGTCTGCCGCCGGTCGGCGGCGTGGCGCTTCTCGGCATTGCGCTGTGCCAGCCGCCGCAGCATGTTCGCCTTGCCGTCGAACAAGGGCCAGCTGTTGGCGGACGAACCGACGATCCGGGCGGCGCGCGGCGCAAAATCCGTATAAAGCTGGTCGTCCAGCGCCGTGATCGCAATGGTGCTGCCGGGGTCACCCTGCCGTCCGGCACGACCGAACAGCTGGCGATCGATCCGCGCAGTATCGTGAAAGCCGGTGAGGATGACATGCAATCCGCCATGGGCTTTGGCAGTTGGGCTTAGCAGAATGTCAGTGCCGCGCCCGGCCATATTGGTCGCGACCGTGACGGCCCCCGGTTCGCCCGCTTGCGCGATGATCTCCGCCTCCTCCTCGTCCTGCCGCGCGTTCAGCACGCGATGCACTATGCCCGCGTGGGTCAGCGCTTGCGAGACGGCGTCGGAATCCGCGACCGAGCGCGTGCCGATCAGCACTGGGCGCGCGCCTTCCTGTGCGTGTATCCGGGCGACTTCGGCGGCAACGAATGCCCATTTTTCCTGCGCCGACTGCACCATCACATGACCGCGATCGCTGCGCAGATTGGGGCGGTTGCGCGGGATCACCACGACCTTCAGCCCGTAATCGGCCCATAGTTCATCCGCCACTTCGCCGGCCGTGCCGGTCATGCCGCTCAACCGGCGATAGCGGCGGAAAAAGCGCTGATAGGTGATCCGGGCCATAGTGTTGCGGACGCCGGAAATCTCCACCGCCTCCTTGGTCTCCACCAGCTGATGCAGCCCGCCTTCCCATGATCGGTCCGCCATGACACGGCCTGTGGATTCATCGACGATCTGCACCTTGCCATCGGTCACGATATAGTCCCGATCACGCAGGAACAGGCGTGTGGCGGAAATCGCCCGCATTGCCAGTTCCTCGCGCGCCAGCCGGATACGCCATTGGGTGTGCGGCAGACCCTGGGACAGTTCAGCAACGCTATCCTTGCCATGCGCGGTCAGATGGACCGAGCGTGTGCCTTCGGTCAAAATATAATCGCGCCCCTCCTCTAGCATGGAAGCCAGTTCGAGTGCCGCGAGATAGACGCCATCGGTGTCGCCCGGCAATTCGGCAGACAGGATCAGCGGCGTGCGCGCTTCATCGATGAAGATCGAATCCGCCTCGTCCACGATTGCGAAATGCAACCCGCGCATCAAAAGAGGCTGCGTACCCTGCCCGAACAGCTCTGCAATCAGGCGACGGCCCTGCCCTCGCCTCTTTCCCAACGCCGTCTGATCGCGCAGATAGTCGAAGGTCATTTCCTTGTTCGTCCCATAGACGATATGACATCCATAAGCGGCACGGCGTTCAGGATTTTCTTGGCCGTGGATGATCAGGCCGCAGCGCAGGCCAAAACGCTCGATCACCGGGCGCAGGCTGTTGCAATCCCGTTCGGCCAGATAATCGTTCACGGTGAAAACATGGACCGGCATACCGGCCATCGCCGCGGTAATCGCGGGCAACAAAGCGGTGATCGTCTTGCCCTCCCCCGTCGCCATTTCGGCTAGCCCGCCATCCAGCATCACCAGTCCGGCCATCAATTGCACGGGAAAATGACGCAGGCCCAGTTCCCGCCCGCTGACTTCGCGAATGAGGGCAAAGGCTTCGTCAACCACCGCTTCGCCCAGCCGTTCGCGCATCAGCCGCTCACGTATCTCGATACAAGCGGCGTTGAGCGCCTCGTCGGACAGATCGGCACATTCGGCGGACCGCAGGACAATGCGCTGCGCCCGATCGAGCAAACTCGGCTTGTCCCGCTGCACGGCGAGCATGAAGCGTCCCAGCATGAGGTCGAGCGGCCGGTCCCACTTCCATGATAGCGCTGGTCCGCGCTCGGCATAGGGCGCGATGACGGGGCGGGCATCGCTGCGTGCCTCATGCCAAAAATGGCGTGCCTTTTCGCGCAGCCTGTCACTGAGCGCCCCCCAGCGTGAAAGCGTCGCCTCAGCCATTGAATTGCGTCAGGAACAGCTGGCGCAATCGGCGCACGAACTGCCAGCCAACCGGCTCCCAGCCCAGTTGCAGGCGAACATGAACGCGCGTGCCAAAGCGCGCATCGCGCAATTGCTGCGGCAGGGAGACATCGAACAGGAATACGCGGCTGAGCGCGGTCAGCCCCTTCTCATCGCCCGGATCGGTGGGGATGCTTCCGCCATAGGTGGTGGAGAGCGCCTCGCTCGGCAATTCGAAGGTGCCGCCCGGTATCGCGCGGGCAATGGTCCCGTCCCAGCTGCGCCCCGGTTCGGACGCCAGCCAGAAACGCACGGCACGCAGCCGCGCCCGCACAAGCTCGATATCGTCCTGCGGCACCACCACGCGCGCTACCGCAGCATAGCCGGGCGTCACATAGCCGAGCAGCGTCCCCTTTTGCACGTAGCGGCCGGGCAAATCCTGCGCCGGTGCCTGGGTGAGCATGAATGTGCCATCGGTCCCGGCTGTCAGGCCCAGATCCCCCAGCCGCTGTTCTTGCACCACCAGCCTGCGGGAATATTCGCGCCATGCATCCTGGCTGATCTGCCGCTTGACCAGATCCCCCGCCAATTCGGCATCGGCCTCCACCTCAAGCTCCCGCAAGCGCCAGCGTATCTGTTCGACTTCGGCCTCCAGCACCGGGTTTTCCGCCTGCATCAGCAGCGTCCCCCTTTTTACCCGCGCGCCGTCCGGTGCCGCCAGCCGGGTGATGACGCCATCTGCGCCAGCGCGCACATGCGCCTCCTCCGGCAGCCAGACGATCCCCTGCGCGTTGACGTGCAGCGGCAGCGGAACGGCAAACAGCGCCAGCAAGAGCGCGCCGACCACGCCAAGCGTGATCCTGACCGCCCGTTTCCGGTTGCCATGCAGTTGCGGGCTGGACATCACATGGGCAAACATCTTCCAGACCGGAAGGCCCAGCCCGCTCCACAAGGACCAGACGGCGATCAGCACCCCGACCACAAAATATTTCTGTGCCACGAACAGCGCGATGGCGATCAGCATCGTCATGCGGGCAATCAGCGCGGCGGGAGCAAAGAAAAGGAACCATCTTTTCTCCCCTGGCGTCGCGTCGAACGGCAGTCCGCCGGGGGTATGGAATATATATTTGTCGACCAGATGCGCCCAGAACCTGTTTGCGCGACTGCCAAGATTGGGAATCTCTATGAGGTCGGCCAAGATATAATAGCCGTCGAACCGCAGAAACGGATTGCCGTTGACCAGCACGGTCGACACCCCGGCAATCAGCATGATGTTGAAGGCGATGGCCCGCGCCAGCCCCGGCTCCATCAGCACCCATGCAAAGGTCGCGAGCGCGGCGACAAACACTTCGGCAATCATGCCTGCCGCGCCGACCAGCGCGCGCTGCCACTTGCTGGCAAGGATGCTGACATGCGAGGCATCGACATAGGGAACAGGCACGAGGATGAGCAGCATCACACCCATTTCCCGCACTTCCCGGCCGAAATTCTTGGCCGCAAAGCCATGGCCCAGTTCATGGATGCATTTGACCAGCGGATAAATGAGGGCGATGAGCAGCAGATTGTCCGCCGCCAGCACCCGGTCGGCCAGATTGCCGGTCATCTCGTTCCAGTGGGTGCCAACCAGCAGCAGCGCGGGGACGACCACGCACAACCACAGAAACAGGCCCGCCACACTGAACAGCGGCGCGACCAGATTCATGTGGCGGGTAAGGAAACGATCCGGGTCGACAAGGTTGAGCCGCACCGACATGGGGCTTTTGAGATTTTGCAGCCAGCGCTGGCGGCGTTCCTTCTTGAGCCGCTGATAGGCTTCGCTGGTGTCGGGCAATGTATCGCTGGCCAGCAGGTCCGCAGCATGCAGCTGCCCCAACGCGGCGATGACGTCGTCCTGACTGGGTGCATCTTCACCCAGACGGTCCACCAGCAATTCCCACAGCGCCTCGACCGTGGTCGTTCCGTCCAGTCGGCCCGCCAGTTCATAGGCGCCCTTGGGGAAGCGGTGCGCCTTGCCCGACGCGCCATCGTCAATCACATACCAGACCTGCCCGCGATAGTGATGCCTGCGCACCCGCACATGCCCCTTGAGCCGGGGGCGGAGCCGCGCGACCTGAAACCATGACGAACTGTGGAACGGATTGGCCATGATGCGCTCAGGGTATCCACTTCCAGAAGAAAAGCTGGAGCCAGTTGCGCAGTCCGCGTGTCCATATCCAGAGGTTCGACCGGCGGTCGATCGTCACCTTGGCAATGCCCTCCATGCCCGGACGCAGCGTCTTTGGCGCGTCGCTGTCCAGCTCGGCCTCGACCCGAAATGTGTTCTTTCCCTCCTGTGTCCCGGTCACGGAGGAGATACGGGTGACGACGAACGGCACGGTCTCCCCGGCAAGCCCGGTCGGGGCAAAGCGCCCCTTCTGTCCCGGCCGCACATAGGTGATATCCGCTTCCTCGACATGAAGGACGACGCGGAAATCGTCGAGCGGCGCCACCTCGAACAATATTTCGCCTTCCTTGACCGGCGTGCCGACGAGTTGGCTGACATCGCCGGAAACCAGCACGCCTGAGAGCGGGGCGAGGATATTCGTCCGCGCAAGCTTATACTCGATGAGGCGGAGCTGGGCTTGCGCCTGACGCAGCTTGGCCCCGTCCAGATTCATGTTCGACCGCTCATGCTTGGCGAGCGATTCCCGATATTCCCGGTCAAGCTGCTGTACTTCGCTCACCGAACGGGCGTGATCTATCTGCAAATCGCGATCGTCCAGCGTGGCCAGCAGCTGCCCCTGTTTGACGACATCGCCCGCGCGCGCATGGGACTGCGCAATGAAGCCGGAGAATGGCACCGCCGCCGCGCGTTGCACCCGCCCCTCCAGCGCGGCGTCGGCGCTGACCCGGAAATGGGCGAGCGGCACGAGCAAGATCAGCAGCAACAGGAGAGCGGCAACGCCAAGCGCCTTGGCAAGCGGACGGCGTGGGCCGAACAAGGCACGCGCGCCGTCCATCACATGCCGACGCGCGCGACCGCCGAACCAGCGCTCCTCCCGCAGCTTGAACGCCAGCAATTGCGCGGTCAGGCTCGCCACGCTCTGCGCAAACAGCAGGTCGCGTGGGGCAAAGGCAACGCCTTCGGCATCGCGCTCCAGCGTGATGACCCCCACCGGCAGCCCGCGATCGAGCACCGGCACGGACGCAACCGCAGTCAATCCGCCGCCCGCGGCGAGCCGGGCCTGTTGAAGCGTGATCAGACGATTGCCGTCGGACGGCGGGACGCTCAGCGTAACGCCCTGATCCAGCGCCTCGTCCATCGCCGCCTCGATCGCTTCGGCGGTATCGGATTTTTTGCGAAACCATGCGCCATGCGACATCGCGGCGAGAGACACTTTGTCCTTGTAAACCTTGCCAAAGCTGACCCGCGTACAGTCCAGCGCGACCGCCAGAGCATTGCACAGGCTGACCGCCGATTCATCGAAGCTTTCATGCTCCTCGATCGCCGCCAGTACATCCAGCGCGGCAATGGATGCGGCATTTCTGTCTGCCTGTTCGGTGGCCTGATGCTGCCATACGATCGACAATATCCAGCCGACACCCCAATGGAGTTCGCGCAATATCGGCTGCAATCGCTCCGCCGTTGCGCCTGTAATGACGAGGACGACCGCGCCATAGGTCCGCCCGGCGGCTGCGATAGGATAAGCAATGCCGGTATGCGCGGGATGATCCGGGTCGTTTTCAACGACGGCCTGGCCACTGGCGAGGGTCTGTTCAGCCACTTTGCGCAGATGCGGAATATCCTGCGGGCCGGTGGGCCAGGAGGCTGCCGGCGCGAAGCTGTTTTCCTCCCCTTCCAGTACGACAAGGCCGGCGACCGCCCCAGGCGTGCGCGCGCATTGCAAATCCAGCCAGGCGCGGCAAAAGGCCCCGGCATCACGTGCGCTGGCCATCGATGCCCAGAGCCGGGCATCATCGGACGGTTCGGATGTGGAGGGCATGGCTCTCAAATTATCATAGCCCCTGAAACTGTCGCCCGCCTGATCATCCGGCGCTTCCCCAACGATTGGCCAGCCCTATCGCCATCACCCTGTCGGCCGACATCACCCTCAGGCAAGCTTACCGTATCGCGTTTCATAGTCACGCACGAGTTGCGACAACGCCTCACTCAGCCGTTTCGCGGCAAAGGGGCTGAGGATGATCCGGTGCTGCAAATCCACTTCCAGTTCAGCGGGCGTAGCGCTGGGCTGATCCCAATTCTGGTTCACACCGAAATTCAGGACCACCTCTTCACGGGTGCTGGTGGCGTTGCACATATTGCAATAGCTGCTCTTGAGATTGGCACTGTTGAACCGAAGCTTCTGCTGGCGCGGCGCGGCCTGTCCCTTGGGCGTCGCGGTCTTTTCATTCATGTGCTTGTCTCCAGTTCGCCAGAAGGCCCTTCACCAGCGGGCGTGGCAGCCTTGCGGCGCTTGTCGCCCGTCTTTTCTCTCGGACCATTGAGGCCGGGAATGAGAATGGGGAGGAAATCACCACCAGTCGTGCATTCACGGTCATCGCCATTGTCGAGCAGGAAGCGCGACAGCCATGTCGACCATTGATCATCGGCCTCCGTCATTCCGGCCATCATGCCTTGAACGGCAGGTCGCGCAGCCATGTTGATTTTCGGCGGCACGGCCGCGGCGGTCGCGACACTTGCTGACGTGACAAGTCCATCGCCGGGTGCTGACGCAGTGGGCGCGGGCGTAACGGGGGCAGGCGTCGCTGGTGGAGCGGCTGTCGGCGATGGCGGCGTGTCGGACCCGGTCGTCGGGGCGGTAGTGCCGTCGTCAGGCTGGTCCTGCTTCTTGCCGTCCATACCCTCTTCATACCAGGCCGAATTCGTTGCGTGGATATCCTGCGCCCAGCGATCCACCGCATCGTAAAAGCCATAAGTGAGCGGGCCGAAATCAGCCGGAGGCACGACCTGCGATCGCCACAGCGGCGCAGGCTTTACCGGGGTGAATTCGATGTCCGGCAGGTGCGGGTTGGCGAACGGGCGATAGTCGCGGATATCGGCGATCAGCGAAGGCGGCGCATCGCCCCACGCCGCGAAGCCCTTGTCGATATCAAGCGCCACGCGCGTTGCGAGCCACAGGTCGGCCATGGTTTGCTGACGATCGGCATTGGTATCACCATAATAGCCGACCAGTTGCAGCGCCTGATCATCCTGGGTGGCCGATGGCGCTGCCGCGTTAATCGCTACGACTTTGACTTCCAGCACTTCGCTCGACCCATAAGGGGCCGTGTCCGGCACGGTCGCATCCAGACTGAGTATCCAGCGGTCGCCCGCAGCGATCGGCGTATCGCTGCTGACGCTGATCCGGGCCAGACGCTTGCCGCCAGCGGCAGCCTCCGTCACGAAGCCAAGGCTTGCGCCCGCAGGCAGATCGGCACCCGGCAATACGCCGTCGACGCGCAACAGTGCAGGATCATACATGACCGTAAATGTCATGGTCTTGACCCCGCCCTGGCTGGCGAAGCTGACTTTCAGCCCGGCATCATCGGCGAGCGGAACATCGACATGCTCGCCCGGCCCGCGCATGAAGTCCGGCAGGCGCGCGCTACCAGCCATGGACTGACTGAAGGTCAGGCTGGTTTGATAGGCACCGCCGATCAGGCCATCATTATTGCCGTCCAGCACCGATCCGTCCGCGCTGATGAATGCGCCATCGGCGATGACCAACCCGTAGCTGCCATATTGCAGCGGTTTGCCATCGGCGCGGGTGAGCGTGAAGCCCAGCCCGTCGGCCGCAAAGCCGAGGGTAAGGGCAACCGCATTGCCACTACTGTCGGTGAGTTGCACCGCCTTGCTGCCCGCCAGACCATCAAGCGGTTCGGAAACGCGCACGACCAGTCCGCCATCGGCAAAACCCGCCTGCGTCAACCGCAGCAGGGGCGGATCATTGACGACCAGGTTGATCGGCGAAGCCAGGAAGCTGCCATCGTCATTGCGCAGGCGCGCGCTGACCAGGAAATTGCCATCGTCCGCATATATGTGGCTGGCCACGCTGGCGCTGCCTGCCACCGAAGCGGGTGCCGTCCCATCACCCCAGTCAATGACCCATTCGATCGGGCTGTCGTCGCCCGGATCGCTCGAACCCAATGCGATGGTATAGGTCTTGCCGGTCAGTGTCGTGGTCAGGCCCGATACGTTGAGGATCGGTGCGACATCGGCCACCGCGACATTGAAGCTCTGCTCGGCCAGCGCGCCATGGGGATCGGTCACGCGGACGGTAAAGACCGCATCCGCGCCGCCATCGGCAGGCAGCCAGTTCAACACTCCGCCGCTCGTCAGCGTTGCCCCCGCTGGTCCTGACATCAGTGAGAATATCAGATCGCCAACCGCATCATCGCCATCGCTTGCAACAAGCTGCAACGACAGCGCGCTGCCTTCATTCACACTGACCGGGCCAACCGCCGCCAGCACCGGAGCGATGTTCGTCACCTCGATATTGAAGCCGGTCTCTGCAAATGCTCCCAGCGGATCGGTTACGCGAACCACGACTGGCTGGCTGCCAAGTCCGGCGGCTGTCCAGCTGAACTGACCATCGCTCGTCACATTTGCGCCTGCCGGACCGCTGAGCAGCGAATAGACGAGCTGCGCTGCGCTATGGTTGCTGTCGGTCGCCGAAAGCGTGATCGCAACATTGCCGCCCGTCTGTACCGAGCGATCGGCGATCGGCGCGAATGTAGGCGCCGGGTTGGAGACCAGGATCGCAAAGCTGCGCTCGGCAATCAGCCCGCCGGTATCCGTGACGCGCACTGTCACGGTCTGGGAGCCGGTTCCGGTCGCGGCCCATCGCAATTCGCCCGTGGGTGACAGCGTTGCGCCGCTTGGGCCAGCGATCAATGTATAGGTCAGGTCCGCCGCCGCATCCTCGGTATCGCTGGCGACAAGCTGCAACGAAAGCACGCTGCCTTCATTCACGGCGACCGGGCCGACATCGGCCAGCACCGGCGCTACGTTCGTGACTTCGATGTTGAAGCCCGTCTCCGCCGATGCCCCCAGCGGATCGGTCACGCGAACCACGACCGGCTGGCTGCCAAGTCCGGCGGCTGTCCAGCTGAACTGGCCATCGCTCGTCACATTTGCGCCTGCCGGACCGCTGACCAGCGAATAGATGAGTTGCGCTGCGCCATGGTTGCTGTCGGTTGCGGAAAACGTGATCGCGACATTGCCGCCAGTCGATACCGAGCGATCGGCGATCGGGGCGAATATAGGCGCCGGGTTGGAGACCAGGATCGCGAAGCTGCGCTCGGCAATCAGCCCGCCGGTATCGGTGACGCGCACTGTCACGGTTTGGGAGCCGGGATTGCCCGCCTGCCAACTGAACAGGCCGCTGGCCGATATGGCCGCGCCATCGGGACCGCTGACCAGCGAATAGGTCAGCGCTTCGGCGACGTCCTCATTGTCGCTGGCCGTGATCGGCAGGATCAGGAGCTTGCCGCTTTCAGCCGCGACATCGCCAAGAGCAGGCAGCGTCGGTGCGGTGTTGCCGATGACCGGCACGACATTCAGGGCGAAACTCCGCTGGTCGAACGCGCCTTTGGGGTCGGTCACGCGGATCGTCACCTGACGGGAGCCGCTTCCCGTCGCTACCCATCGCAATTCGCCGGTAGGCGATAGCGTCGCGCCGCTTGGCCCAGCGATCAGCGTATAAGTCAGATCCGCCGCGGCATCATCGTCATCGCTTGCAGCCAGTTGGAGCGTCAACAGCGATCCCGCGTTGACATCCCGATCCGGCAGCGCGGCAAATACAGGTGCTTCGTTGCCCGGCGCCACGACGGTGATCGCAAAACTGCGTTCGGCTGTTCCGCCGTCGCTGTCAGTGACGCGCACGGTGAAATTCTCGATGCCCGGCAGACCCGCTGTCCAGCTCAACAGGCCCGACGGGTTGACGCTGGCACCGGCTGGGCCGGAAACGAGTGCATAGGTCAGGCCCGATGCGACATCCTCTGCGTCACTTCCCAGCAGATTGAGTGTGACGAAGCTGCCCTGTACCGCGCTGCGATCCTGCACCACGGCTAGTTCCGGCAGATCGTTCACCGCATTCACGGTGATGGTGACACTGGCCGACACCGGCGCGCTCAGCCCATCGGTGATGCTGTAGGTGAAGCTGTCCGCGCCTGCAAAGTTCGCATCCGGGCGGTAGGTCCATGCGCCACCCGTCACGGTCGGTGGGATGAGCGTCCCGTTTGCCGGGCCGCTCAGGATCGCGACATTCAGCAGATCGCCGTCGGCGTCATTGTCATTGGCCAAAAGATCGATGACGATGTCCTGATCTTCATCCCCGCTGCCGCTGTCATTGGCCGCTGCCGGCGGGTTGTTCGCTACCGCCTCAAACATGATATTGTCGATGGTCACACGGCTGTCGAGATCGCCCATCGCGATGAGATCGAAGGAGAGCAACGCGCCGTTGCTGCGGTCGATACCCGCAAGCGAAACAGTCACCGTCGCGATGCCGGTCAGTGGATCGCCGCTCACGGTCACGCCGGGGGCAAGGTAGAGCGATCCGTCGGCCTGCAGGTTGAGCAGGGCGTCGGACAGGTCCAGCCCTTCCAGATCGCCCAGCAGCGACTGGCCGGTAACCGGATCGAGCAGCGCCACTTCAAATGCATCGGGCGGCAGCGCGCTGTTCGCACCCAGAACCGCAGAACGAATCTGGAAGCTGATTTCCGTCGCGCCATTGGGCAGGACGAATTTCTGGTTGAGCGAGGACAGGAAGCGGCTGTCCTCGGCCAGCACACCCAGGCCGCCGGACACCACGCCCCCACCGACTGGCGACCAGCCCGAAGCCGCACCGAAATCGCCATTCTGGAACGGTGCGGTTGCCGGGGTTCGCGGTGCCAGCAAGGCAAGCGGCGCGATGGCGGCGGTCGCCGAATTGCCAGTCCCGGTGAGCGTGACAGTGCGCACCGCCCCTTCGACCGGCGCTGCGACCGGCACAACCGGCAGATCGGCCAGGCCCGGCAAGCGCCGCTCGCCCAGGCCCAGCGATTCATTCATCACCCGGCCGACGGTCGTGGTCGGCAGTCCCGGCAGGCCAAGCTCATGGCCCATTTCGTGAATCAGCACGGTGAGCAGGTCATACCGCCCCGCCGCCGCGCTGCCGTCGATGGCGATCAGCCGGCCGCCCGACGTCAGGAACTCGCTTGCCCCGTTTGGCGTGATATCGACAAACCAGCCGCGCCCGGCACCGTCCGCATCGATCGTGATGACATTGCCCGAATGGACCGCCAGCGCCGCATCCTGATGGTCGGTCAGGGCAAATTCCAGGTCCGCCAATTTCTGTGCGTCAGCGTCGCTGATCCCCGCAGCCATCCAGGCGAGCCGCGCATCGTCGACCAGGCTGGCAAGCTGTTCCAGCGTAACAGCCGGAGCGGTAGGGGTGATTGCAACACCTTCGGCCGCGACCTGCGGCGAACCGGGCATGACGCCATTCATCGCCGCAACCGTCGTGAAGCGAAGATCGTCGAGCAGATATATCTGGCTGACCGCCGTCCCCAGATCCTTGGCAGCGTCGGTGATCGCGTCAATGAATGCCGCGTCCTCCAGATCCTGCTTGTCCTCCGCGGTCGGCGCCATATTTTCATGGGTGATCGTGATCGTCGCCGAGCGGCCCTTATATTCGTCGGGAACGATGACCGAAAATTCACTGGACGTGAACATCCCGGTGCCCAGATCGACCTGCCGCGCGCCCGCCTCCTGATTGGCGACCAGCGCATCGATTGTTGGCAGTCCGGCCCCTTCAAAACGGACGCGAATTTTCGCGCCGGGCTGCAACATATAGGGCTTGTACACCTTGAAGGTCAGATAGGGCTGATCCTTCGGTACATAGACGAAATTGTGGGTGATCGAATCCAGCCCCGGCAGGATGCGTCGCGTCTCCATCTTGATCGCTTCCCAGATGTCGCCATCGGGCAGGAAGGAATCGATGATCTTGGTAAGGGCGGCGCTGGCCCCCATGATCAGCGAATAATTGTCCTGATTGGGGAACAGCTTGTCGAAGCCGTTTTCGATCGCGTTGGAGACATAGGCCTTCAGGCGGTTCAGGCCCGCCTCATCCTTCGTATCGGCACCCAGTGACATGGTGACGCCAGTGCTTTCAACCAGCGTATTGAGGCCGTCATTGAGCGCCTCTGTCGCCATGCCAGCGGCCTTGAATACCTTGTTGGTCGCTTTGAAATATTTGTTGACCATGTCGATCTTTTTGCCGGCATCAAAGCCCGCCCAGCCGATCACCTTTGCAGCCAGCTTCGCCTCAACAAAGTTCAGCGTCGGCAGCTTGAAATTGCCGATGGTGATCTGGTTGGCCAGGCTGACCTGGCTGTCGAAAAAGTCCTCCCAAATCTTGACCAGCACCTTCTTGACCAGCGCCTGGGGATTGGTGTTGACCATGAACAGCGCGGCGACATCGATTTTGCCGATGGCATCGGCATCGGGCAGGCCAAGCAGATCGAGCTTGAACCCCTGCCCGCCATGAAATGCGAAGCCGGGAATTTCGTAGGAAATCGGGAAGCGACCGGCATCGTCGGCCAGTTCACCGGTTGCAATGCGCTCCAGATGAACATTGAGTGATTCGCGGGTACCCTGTTCGAAATCGCCGTTGAAGATGCTCTGGACCGCTGAACCCCCAGGATTGGGTGCCTCGCTATTGTCCTTGGTGACATCAACCTCGCCGCCGCTGATGATCGGCCGGAAATCCGCCCCGCCGCCTGCGGCCGAATAGAACCAGCCGGTACCCACGCCGTCGGTGATGTTGAAATGCGTCGTGGAGGTCGTGTTGCCGGTGACCATCTGGCTCGCCGCACCGATACGCACCGACATGCTGGAGCTTGTCACCTTGCCCGGATCGACAAAATACCATGGCTCCATATTCCATTGGTCGAGCGACGGCAGGCCGAACACTTTGGGCCGGATGCCATCGTCGGTGATGCGCCGATAGATATCCAGTCCCTGGAATTTGGTCATGTTGGTGTCGATCGTGCCGGCATACCATTGCCACACGCGACTATGCGGGCCACCTGCCCCCAATCCGGCAAAATCGTCCAGATTGAACCCGGATACGCCCGGAACGACGCCGCCCAGATACCGCGAAATATCCGTCGGGCCAATATCGCGCCCGTTGGGCGTGGCCGTCGTGAAAGTCTGCGAGGCGGCATCCTGATAATAATTGTCGCTGAAGCTGATATTCGACCACAATTTGACGTCTGGATCGAGGAAATCGCCGAACTTCACCGGATCAAGTTGTACGCCCAGCGTCTGCGCCAGATCCTGGAATTTCTGAATGCGGAACGCCATCTTGGCGGCGCCCGCCGCCTCGACCATGCCCTTGCCGACACCGCCCAGGATCGCCCCCGTCGCCACCAGCGAAAGGCCGCCGGAGCCGACCGCCGTGCTGACCGCGCCGACAGCCGTGGCGACCGAACGCACGGCGAGCGCCAGCGATTTGAAACTGCTATAGGCCTTCGCGATGTTCAGCAGGGTATTGACCGGAATATCCAGCGAATCCTGGACGAAATCATGCGGGTCCAGCGTCGTCATGTGGATGCCGCTGGTGACCCGGCCATAATAGCCAAGGCGCTGAATGATCTCGCTATTGACCACCGTTCCGCGTGAATGGCCGATGAAATGCAGAGGCGAGCTGAGCAGCGTATTGCTCGATTCCGCGTCCAGATCCATGAGCGCGGCAAACAGAGCGTCGGCGGCAGCTTCGGAGAAACCCGCTTCGGCATGGGCGGATTCACGGACCCAGTCCGAAATCAGCACGACAGGCTTGCCGGCATAGGCTGCCAGCATATCACCAGTGACAACCCTTGTCGGGTTGCTCATGTCCACCCAGGTGCCCTTGTTCTTATCATAGAGCAGGACGATGCCGCCCCCGCCCAGACGCGAGATCATCTCTCCCATTTCCTGGAAAGCCGCAGGCTGGTGGAAGGAATCATTGTCGGTCCAGATGCCGTCCAGCTGGAAACCATGGGTCAGTACGGTCACGCCGTTGAACGTGCCGGCCGGCACCTTGTCGGGCAGAACGGTAAATTGCCGGAAATCGCGAATGCCAAATTCGGTTGAACGGACGCCCCAGAAATAGGTCTGCCCACCGGTCAGAACCCGCGCAAATTCAGGATCGAAGGTCAGTTCAAATTTGCCCGGAGGCAGCGCCCCATCCGACACCACTTCGCCGCTCGCCAGAACCCGCCATTTGCCCGCTTCCAGATTCACCTTGGTAAAAATGCGGCTGGGATGCTTGTCGGAACCCTGCCAGTCGGGCTGTTGCAGCAAACCTCTCTCGCGGATCGGATCGTCCGGCCACAACCCGTCGCCGGGCGCGAGGGTGCTGAGATAGAAGCTGGTTTTCATAACCGATCCAGCCGGAATGAGCGTCGGATCGAATTCCCACTTGAAGGTCAGCGGCGGCGGGTTGTCGCCATGAAGGTCCAGTTCGGTCGTCGGGGTGAGCAGATTGAGCGCCTGGATCGCATTGAGCGCCAGTCCGCGCCCATGCCGGGTGACGTCAACGGCACCCTGGCCGGTGGATTCATTATAGATATCGAAGGGATAGTTGGGGTTATCGATCGCCTTGTCCTGAAACTCGACGAGCAGCTTGTCGAAATCGCTGCGCTTGGCGATGTCGCGGACCTTGTTGATGTCCATGATGACGATGTTACCGGCACCCCGGTAATTCGCGTAAAGCTTGGTGCCGGAGCTATCGACACGCAATTCCTCCAGGAACGCGAACGGAACCGGCGTCGTCGCCCCGACGAGCCGACGGTTCGGCCCGAAGGGATCCTGGATGACGAGAATTTTTGAACCGACCCGGTAAAATTCATCGACCAGCTGAGAGTAATCGAGGTCGCGATACCAATAGAGGGTCGGCAAACCCCAATCAGCGACAAACATATATTCCAAGTCCGGCGTGACTGCGATGCCCGACGCATTATGGACGTTGAGATCCGGCACCCGGCCGATCGAAAAGCGGCCTTCATCGGTGCTGCGCTTCTTGTCGACGCTGATGACCAGCCCGGCGATGGTGAACGGTTGTTCGAACACGCCGATTTCCTGACCCATGGTCAGGGTCGCGACCTGGGTAACGATGTGCGTTCCGGCAGGCGTGCGCTCCAGCAACTTGGCACCGCGATTGCGGTCCCCGCGCGCAACGAATACCATTTTGTTGGGATCGACGGTCGGCTGGATATCGAACACCTCGATACCTGCCGCGACCTTGTCCACAACAGTTCGCCATCCGTGGATATTGGCCTGATCCTCGGCCGGGCGCTGTTCCTCATCGACGTTGACGACCATGATCAGGCCGGCATCGCTGTTCTGATTGTTGATCCAGGGGCGCTGACCGAACATTTCGGATACCGGCAGGCCCACATAGAGGCGGGTGCCATCGGCATTCAGTGCCATGCTCGTGATATGGCCGAACTGTTCGCCCTTGCTGGTGATTTCCATATTCAGCGTATGTTGCGGGTCGGCGATGACCTTCAGATAATTGTCCCGGCCCGGATCAATGTTGATGACATAGACCTTGCCCAGCCCGGCTGCGTAGAGATAGCCATTCTCCGTATCGACCGCGAGCGCCGTGACCACCCCGCCCTCGACCTTGATGAAATCATTGTCGCTATTGGGGTTGAGATCATATTGGCGCAGCGTCAGCGTATCGATGACGGCAATACCCTTTTCGGTCGCCACAAATGCTGCGCCCAGGTCGCCGGTCACGACGATTTCCCTGACCGGCGCGCCAAGATCGATACGGGCGATCAATTGGTCCGTAGCCTGTGTCGTTTCGAACGAGAGTTTGCGATCGATGATCTGCACGCCCTTCGCATCGCCGACAAAGGCATATCCCGCCTTGTTGTCGATCTTGACCACCGCGCTTTCGACCAGTTCGGTGAAATCATTGGGCTCACCGCTCGCCGACCCGAACGATCCGACAGCCGGGCGGACGATCGTGATATCGCTGGCCCCCAGCAGGACGGTGGGCGGTGCCGTGAAGCTTAGTCGCTGTGTCCCGCCAATGCTGCCGGTTATGACTGCATCGGATATCACAACCCGCTTCGATCCGTGGGTCAGGACGACCCGGACGTTGCTGGTCTTTGCGCTGATCGATCCGGCTTCACCGTCGATGAAGTCAAGCCCTGTGATCGTGACGGACGTGCTGCCGTCATTGGCGACCAGCGATGCGACGCTGGAGACAATCGGTCCCTTGTCGGACTGGAAGGCCTGCGGCGGGAAGCTGGCAAGGATCGTCTTGCCGTCATTCAGTTCCGCCTGCGTAAATTCAGGCGACAGGTCGATCCGGCGGACGGCGTCCTGATCTTTCGCCAGATCGGCGTAAATCTGGATTTCCTTGAGCTGCGCAAACAGCGGCAGCGCGATCGACCCGATGGCAGCGCCAGCCAGACCAAGCGCGACCGTCGCGCCAGCCAGGCCGCCAACGGCGGCAATGCCGATGGCAGGCGCGAACACCAGCGCATTGAGCGCCGTGAAGCCGACGTTCAGCCGCAGGATCGGCAACGGCTTGGCCGCACCCGCGACCAGGACCGCGCCACGCCTGCTCAGGCCAGGAAATGGCGGCGACTTGGCTCGTGCCATGCCGTCGGCATCGATCACCCCGGAATCGATGACCGTCCAGACCGGAATAGTCTCACCATTCGGTCCAAGCGGCAAATCGACGCTGGCAAAGAACCAGACCTGATCCCCCGGATTGCCCGTTACCGGCACCGCGATCTGGACCGTATCGTTGAATTCCGCGCCATCGACCTGAAGGTCGAATGCGCTCAGGAAGTGGAACGCATCGGTCGCGGGCATGACGATGGGCAGTTCTGCCTCCGTCAGCGTATCGATCGTGACCGTGGCATTGCCGCTCAGCGTGCCCGGCCCAAAGGCGATCTGGACGCCATCGGCATTCTGCACGATGGCACCCGCAGCGCCATTGACCGCAACATCATCCCCAATGACCGGCGGCGTGACGGACACCATCACCCGATCCTCGCTGAAGCCGTTGATCACGGTGACAAAGGTCGATCCGGCACCGACCCCGCGCATCAGGCCGTTTTCATCGACGGTCACGATCGCGCTGTCGGCGGATACATAGACGGTCCCTGCCGCCGCGCCGTTGGCGAAGGTTTCCTCCGTCGGATCAAGGCTGGTGATAATGGCGCGTGAGCCGCCGTTGGGCAGCAGGGTCACGCTGTCGGGATAGGCGTTGATCCCGTAAATCTGCGTCATCAACTCACGCACGCTGTCGGGTTCGCCCACCGTCAGCGACGTCGCCGCCGCGATATTGCCGCGTGAGACCTTCAGATAGGTCGACCCCTGAGCCAGAGCCAATAATGTCCCGTCCGTGCCCAAACGGACGATATCGGGATGGCCGACGCTCGCCGTCACATAGGAATAGGGCAGCGAAACATCGGCCTGATCGGCAAACTGACCGACAAGGCCCACGCCGCCACTTTCGCCCGGTGCCGCAAAGGCTGGCTGGCGCAGCGCGAAATTCAAGGACAATAAGGCCGCATCGGAAACGTTGATGTCGATGACGCCTTCGGCCGAACTGCCAAAGCCGTCATCGGCCGAAAAGCGGATCGACGCCGCGCCCGAATAGCCGGCGGTCGGCGTGAACAGGACGCCACGCCCATCGGCGGCCAGGGCAGCCGCTCCACCAGTCGCACCGACGATACGGAAATAGAGACGATCGCCATCCGGGTCGGTCGCCAGCTTGGTCAGATCGACATAACGCTGCAAGTCGACATGGGTTTTTTCCAGCGGAATCGTGGCGGCGATTACCGGCGACTGGTTCGCCCGGAAACCATAGTTGGCAGCGACGATCTGATTGTCGATCGCGTCCGTCACGCCATCGCCACTGACATCCGATCCGGCGAGAGCGGCGACCACGGCGGCACTGTCCAGCCCATCGACCTTCGCATCGCCGTTGATATCGCCCGCGGCGCGCATCTCGAAGGAATAGGCACCACTGCCAGACATCCGCAACTCGTGCAGTCCCGATGTGGACAGGGCGAACAGCGTCACAAGCTTGCCGCCAGCCTGGGCGCTTGCCAGAGGGGTCAGCCCTGTGATCTGGGGCATTACCGTTCCCGTGGTCTCTACCCTGAGGATAACGAATGTGTTGGGAAGCCCCTCCAACTCGCTTTCGCGCAGCGTGAACGCGAAACTTTCCGCGCCGCCTGCGCCAAGATCGCCCGATACCGTCTGGCCGGTGAACGTCGCCGGGGTCGCCAGATCAGCGACAATCGCCTCCGTCACCACGGTGCCGTCGCCATTATAGACGATCCGTTTGCCTGCGCCCGATGAAGGCACTTCAAGCGCCAGCCGACCATCGACATAGCCGTAGCGGACGCCCGCCCCGGTCACGAGATCGCGCAATGCAGTCAGCTGGTTGTCCTCGTCCCAGCTGTAGATGCTTGCCTTGCCTGTTGCATCGGTGACTTGGGTAACATTGCCGCGCGCATCATGCAGGAAGCGCAGCGCATCGCCGCCCAGCGCGGTGACGCCGCTGTCGCCGATCAGCAGCTTGCCTTCAGCCTTTTGAATTTCGACCGTGCCGCGCTGGCTGTCGAGAATGTAGATCGTGCCGTCAGGCGCACGCAAGGCATAGTCACGATCGCCGAACACTGGCGAACCGGGATTATAGGCCGCGCCGCTATCCACATCGTAGAATTTGCCGCCAATCTTGCGAAGCTGGACATCGATCGAGCTGAACTGCCAGCCATGTGTGCCATCAGCCGTCCAGGCGGGGCGGTAGAAGGTCTGCCCGCCGATGACCTCCTCAACGGGGTTGAAGGTGAAGCCCGCCCGTTCTCCGGTGGGCAAGGTCAGGAACAGTCGCGTGCCAATCTCGAACGCGGGCAGCGCGCCGCCTGCGTTGGGCTGGCTGCCGACGCTGGTGACTATATCAGCGTCAAGACCAAGGAACGTCCATTTGCCCGTGATGCTGTCATAGGCCCGGACCAGATCGAACGGCACGCCGCCCAGCACGGTCGAGATATCGACATGCTGCGTGGTATAGCGGGACGTCTTGTCCGCGCCCGTGCGCAGTTCGATCGTGGCGCTGTCCACGCTGGTCCGGCCGGAAATGTCGGTGGCGGTCAGCCGCAGGCGGTAGAATCCGTCAGCCAGGCTGCGCCCGTCCAGCGTCGCGAGCGTACCAGCAAGGTTGGCACCGCCTTCACCCAGCAGGGTGACATCACCCTGCCCGTCGATCAATTGCAGCGTCCAGCCGTCGAGATTGCTGTCGTCGATGGTCCCGGTGATCGCCAGGGTCGAAGTGACGATAGCGTCGTCGATGGCTCCGTCGAACAGCACGCTCGGCGCGTTCTTGTCCAGCGGGTCGCGCACTTTAAGGATTTGCGTAATCGTCTTTTCGCCACCGTCTGCGTCGCGCGCAGTGACGGTGAAGCTATATTTGCCTGGCGAACCGGCCACCACCGTTGCCCGCCCGTTCGCATCAAGCAGCACCTCCTGGCCGTCGAGCAGAACGCGCAGGGATGTGATGTCCGCCAGGCTGTCGGCCACGGCGTGGATCAGCACATTTTGCCCCGGTGCCGCCGGGAAACTGGGCGTCAGCTCCAGGCGGACGACTGGCGGCACGGGATCGATCGTCGCGCGCAGCAATATCGTCTGGCGTACCTTTGCCCGTCCGTCATCGGCAATCAGGGTGACGGCATAATCGCCCGCCTGACCGGGACCAGGGGTCCAGACAAATTCGCCGGTAACAGCGTCGAAGCTCGCCCCTTCGGGCAAATCCTCGGCGGAGAATGTCAGGACATCCTCGCTGTCGGGGTCGCTTGCCCGGACGGTGAAACGCTTTTCCTCGCCAATCAGGAAGGCGTGATAGCCCTCATCGAGCACCGGCAGACGATTGACGTTGGCCACCCGGACCATGACGTCGATGCTATCCACCGCGCCCAGCGGGTCGGTCGCGGTAAAGCGCAGGATATGATCTCCGGCCTGCGCATAGCCAGGCGTCCATTGGATCTCGCCGCGCGCAGGGATGAACAACATCCCTTCGGGCAAGCCGTTGGGAGCCTGATAGATGACGGGGTCGGCGTCGGGATCGCCCGCGATGATGCGGAACACCATCGGCGCGCCCTCCCGCGCCAGTTGCAGGCCCATCGGCACGAACACCGGTGCCTGATTGGCATTGGCGACGGTCAGTGTGATCGTTTCGCTGCTGCTGGAATGGCCGTCGCTGACGGAGAAGGTGACGCTATATTCGCCGCTGGAATTGAGCGGCGGTGTCCAGACAAATGCACCGGTCACAGGATCGAGCGAGGCCGTCTCCGGCGCGCCGCTCATCGTGAAGGTCAGCCGGTCATTGTCCGCGTCAGCCCCGGACAGTGTGAACGCCAGGGCTTCGCCTTCCGTGATACTATGATTGCCCACCGGGGCCAGTTGCGGGGCGGCATTTGTGGCGCGCACCACCACCTTGAACGATGCGGTGTCGCTCACGGGCGTGACGACGCCGCTGCCGGAATCCGTTACCGTCACCAGAGCGTCATGGTTGCCGGCCTGCGCCAGTGTCGGCGTCCATTCGATCAGCGCCTTGCCGTAAATGCTGGTGGGCGTGATCGTGGCTCCGGGCAGCCCGGCAACCGCATAGGTCAGCGCGTCCTGGTCCATGTCGGCGACATTGACGACCACCTTCATGGCCTCCCCGATCACCGCCACGACATCGCCGATATAGCCGATTTCCGGTGCCTCGTTCGGGCTGGTCACCTTGATGGTGAAGGCATAGCCGCCGCCCAGCGGCTCACCCGATCCGTCCCCGTCATCGGTAGCGGTGACGATGACGACATGGTCCCCGCGCGCATTGGCGCCGGGCGCGACGCGGATCTTGCCGGTCCCGTCGCCATTATCGACGAAGGTGATGAAATTGGGCAGCGGACGGAACGGGCTTTCGTTGCGCAGGGCCAGGACCAGCGGATTGCCGTCCGCGTCGCTCGCGCTGACGGGAATTTCCAGGACCGCATCTTTGGCAACCGTCGCATTTTCGATCGGGCTGACCACCGGCCGGCGGTTCTGGTTGAACACGCTGATCGGAACGATGATGTCCGTCGTCAGCGGAACGCCCGTCCCATCACCGTTATCGGTCGCACGGAACCGCACGACATGGTCGCCAGCCTGGGCATTGGTCGGCGTCCAGGTGAAATCATAGGTGTCCGGGTCGAATGTCGCGCCGGGCGGGATGTCGCCGATCAACTGGACGGTTACGCTCCGCGACGTCTCGCTGGTTTCAACCGCCTCCCCGTTTTCGCCGTTGCGCAGAGCGGGCGTATAATAGGGGTTGTCGGGGTCAAAGGCGAATACGTTGAAGGCAAGCTGCTGGCCTTCGAGTATCTGCCACCCCTCAAGCTGGTCGAACACTGGTGCGGCATTGGCATTGCCGACGGTAATCTTGGTGACGAACCGCACCAGCGTTTCGCCATCGGTGACGAAGAAGGCGATGTCATAGACACCGTTCTGGATATAGTTGGGCGTCCAGGTAAATTCGCCGGTCGTCGGGTTCAGCGTCGCGCCAAAGGGCAGGGTTTCCGCGCCATAGGACAGTTCGCGATCGCTGCGCGAGCTGGCATTGATCCGAAAATTGACGAGATCGCCTTCGCGCGCAATCCTGTCGGCAACAGGCACCACCTGGGGCGGCTCGTTTCGTTCGGCAACGAACAGGGTGACCACCACCTCATCACGGGACAAGCCATCGGTGACGAAGAAGCGGACATCATATGTCCCCGCCGATTCATAGCCCGGCAACCAGGAAAAGGCCCGCGTCGCCGGATCGAATGTCGCCCCGGCGGGCAGCCCGTCCGCCCAATAGGTCAGCGGCTGCGATTCAGGATCGACCGCGACCAGCTCGAATTCGAACAACTGCCCTTCCCCGCTCGACACGGCGGAGAGGGATGATGTGAATTCCGGCGCGCGATTGCCCCCGGCGATCGCCAGCACGAAACGCTGGAGCGAGACGGCACCGCGTGCATCGAACGCCTCTATCACCACCGGGGTGATTGATGCCGTACCGGCGGGCGGCGTCCATTGCAGCAGGCCGGTCGTAGCGTCGATCGTCATGCCCGCAGGCGCAGTGAGCAATCCGAAGGACACCGCCTGCCCTTCGGCATCGTTCGCCACGACTTGATAGCTGAGCGGCGTCCCGACGGTCGCCGATTGCGGCGGCACACTGACGAAGGACGGTGCGGTGTTGGGAACGGCATTCGCAACGATGCCGGTCACGAAATCAAGCCGGCGATTGGCCGACGTCGTGATCGAAACCGTGCGGCCGGACGTGCTTTCGCCTGCCTCCAATATGCCATCGGGCGGCAACGCGCCGGACAGGTCGATCAGGAAGCGTCCGTCGTCGGTCTGGCCGGTCGCGCCCAGAGGAACGCCGGGAAAACCACCCAGCGGGTCGATCGTCAGCAACGCAGGCAGGGTGATCGGCCCGTCAGTCTTGTTGGTAATCGTCACCTTGTAGGAGATGGTGCCCGTCTCACGGTCCAGCCGGGTATCCTCGAACAATATATCGACAAGGGTCGAGATATCCTCGAACGCCGCAAATCCGGTCTGATAATTGACGCCCATGCGCTGGCCGTTCGCCGATGTCAGCGGTGCGCCAATGGTCAGCGTATAATCGCCTGCCGGGATATTGCCGACGTTGAGATAGGCGGTCCGGCTGGCCGCATCATAGGTGACGGCGCGGATTTGCTGCGCGCCCAGCGTGGCGTGATTGAGCGTATAATATTCGGCATTGGTCACCGATCCGGCCTGACTGGCCGCTCCGGCGAACATGTCCTGATCGAATGTGACCGACAGGAAGGCCTGCGGCAGCGCGATCTGCGCACCGGGAGACGGATTTGTGGCGACGACGACGGGCGCGGTTGCAGGCGCGATGATGTCGACCTGGTTGCTCTGGCTGACCAGCACACGGCCATCGCTGGTCGTGATGACGACATCGCCGCGCGACCCTCCCTTGGCCACGTCGATCCGCCGCAAAGTCGCGGTATCCACCATGGTCAGCGCGCCGCCCGGTTCCGCAAGACCCGCATCGTCGACCGTTCCGGCGG
Organism: Sphingobium sp.; assembly: GCA_023266575.1. GTDB lineage: Bacteria > Pseudomonadota > Alphaproteobacteria > Sphingomonadales > Sphingomonadaceae > Sphingobium. The sequence continues at coordinate 401,759 of JAHFPV010000001.1, read as the reverse complement.
TGTGCGTGACGAACAGCAGTCCGTCGAGCCGCGTCCCTGCCTGACCAAAAGCCAGCGAATCCGCGGGCGCGTCGAAGGTCAGCATGGTTTCCGCACGCGCGCGATCCGTGAAACGCACCACTTGCTTGCGGTCCGGCCATGTCACCGCCCACAATGCACCATCATTGTCGAAAGCCAGACTGCCGACGCGCAGATTTTCGTCCCTGCTCCACTGGGTGAAGCTGCCATCGTCGGGGTTGAAGATCGAAACACCGCTGTTCGTCGACACATAGATTTTGCCGGTGGTGGGATGCACCGCCAGCGCGATGGTGACGCCATCGCCGAACCGATCGAGAACCGCCCCGGTCTGGGGATCGAGCCTCAGCAGCGGCCCGCCGCCCGTGGTCGCCCACAGCCCGCCGTCCGCATCGAACGCCATGTTGAAAATGGCCGTGTCCAGCTCGGCAAACGGTGTTGCCGCCGCGCCGCCCTGCCCGCTGAATTTCCAGATCGTGCCACGATTGGTGCCGCCGGAGACCAGGAAGTCGGCCTCCGGCGTCTCCACAATGGCCATCGGGCCGATTTCGCTGGTGCTGCGGGTGATGCCGGTGGCGAAGGCGCGCGCGACGAAGGGACTGAGGACGGAATCAAATTCGCTCGGCGCACTCAGCGGAGCCGCAGCGGGGACCAGTGCTTCGGCCTGCGTGAAAAGCGCGTTGGTCGAAGGCTCCGGCGTGGGTGCGGGCGGCTGCCCGAAATTGGGTGCCGTCGTGTCGGGCACAGTGGGCACACCGCCCAGATTGACGCTGGACCCATCCGAAATGGCGTTGACGCCGGGCTTTGGCACTTCGCGATTGCCCGCAATATCGGTCGCCAGTGCCAGAAATTCATAACTTTTGCCGGCCTCGCCCTCAAAGACGAGCACACCGCTGACATCGGGCAACATCCGCTGCCAGATTTTGAAATCGCCACCGTTTTCAGCGGCATAAAGCGTCACATGCTTGACGCCGGAACCCCCGACGTCATCCAGAACACGCCAGTTGACCTCGAAATTCGCTGTCGTCCCCACTCTTTTGGCGGTGAGTGTGCTGGTCGGCGCGGCGGCGTCGATCATTTGGCTCAGGACAATGGTGTCTTCGGGCGCGAAGCCATCCATCAGCACCCGTGCGGACGCGGAAATGCGCTCGCCGGTCGCCACATCATCCGCAGGAACAATGGTGTAGCTGACAAAGCCCGCGCCCTTACCGCTGGCATCATTGGGGGCCAGCAGACCGCGGGTCGCGTCCTGCAGGACTTCGCCTGTCAGCGGGTCGATCGCCTGGATGAGCCAGCTGGCGCTCGCTGGTTGCTGGAACAGGTCCAGCACCGCGCTCACCCGCAGGATGAACCCGCGGGTCGCAGTAAAGTCGATCTCGGCGTCGAAACTGGTACGGCCATCCGGCACGTCGATATTGATATCGCCGATCTTGATATCGCCGAGGCGGAAGCTGCGCGGATCGAGATCGGGGTCGAGCGTGGTCACGACCTGGATTTCGTTCGTGTAGCGCGCCGAACCCGCCGCATTTTCGAAGCTGACGGTATAGGGCAGCTCCGCCGCGCCCGGCAGCCAGCCCTGCGTGTCGAGCGTCTGCGGACCTGTGATCGATGCCAGCCGGTTGACCTGACCCTCGCTGGCAAAGAAGCGCGAGAAATCCAGCTGGGCAAATTCCTGTCCGTCCACCGGCTCCGGCCCGTTAATCTGGAAATCGGCGGGCAACCCCGCACCGCGCTGGTCGAACGGCACCCATGGCACGAAAATACGGAATGCTTCGAAATGGGTGGGCGTGGACAGACCCAAATCATAGTCCGCCCGCACCGGGAGCGCGGGAACCGGTATCTCGCCATCATATTTGTCGCTATGGCGCGGGTCCATATATTCGATCGCGGCCATCAGCCCGTCCTGATGCCCGTAATAGGCGCGGATTTGATCGAAGAAGGCGAGCAGATCGCCCGTGGAGCGAACCGCAGAGCCGCCGGGGCCGAACAATATGCCCGATGCCAGCGTGGTCATCATGCTGACGATATGCTGTTTCGTCCGAATGGGCGGAACGTCCTGCTCGTCGCGCAGCAGACCGGCCTGCTCCAGCGCGGCGAGATAGAGGTCGGTCCACTGCCCTTCATCGGCCGCCAGCGCCAGCAAAGGTGCTGGCGCATCGTTCGCCTCAAGGATCGCGGTGCGCAGGTCGCGCGCCTGCTTCGACTGGAAGTCGACAAATTCGGCCCGCGTCATCGTGGTCGCCGCCGCGACGATATGGAAGCGGAACGGGATGAACGGGATTTCATCCTTGCTGGGAACGGCGCTATTCTGCTGATACAGGCCGACGAAATCGAGCTGATCGAGCGTGCTGCGCGCGGCAGGCATGATCTCGCTCACCTTGTCCTTGACCGCTTCCCACCAGTCGCCAAGGCCACCTTCGCCACCGTCCAGGATCGGCGCGAGATCGGGGAACAGGCTGTTCATCCTGTCCTGAAATGCGCTGAAGGCCCGATCCGCCATTTCCTTAAGGCCAGGATAGGTACGGATGTTGACGGTAAAGCCGCCAAAGCCGTCAGCGGGCTGATCGAACAGGAAGCCCGATGTCAGCAATTGCCCGTTGGTGTTGGTGATCGATTCCAGGTTGATGAAGGGGACATTGGCATTGTCGCTACCCTCTGCGCCCTCTGGAATACCGCGCACATTGGTGAAGAATTCCAGGAATTTGAGGCCATAGACATATTGGTTGTAATTGAGTTCCGGCACGCCGACCTGGAAAAAGGTGTAGGGCGCATCGAGGTTGGAAATATTCTGGAGCGCGATGGAATAGGTCGCCTGATCGCCCGCCAGTATGACACGCGGCCCACCCACGCCAATCGTGACTTCGGGCTCGATCCCACGCTCGATCAGGAATCGATAGGGTTCGACCGTTTCGGCACCATCAGGATTGGTAACCTTCAGATCGTATAGGCCATGCGGCGCGTCGGTAAAATCGAACGTCGCGATGATCGTGCTGCTGTCGACCACTTCCCAAGCGACCGGCTCAAACTCGGCAATGCCCGGTCGGGACAGCTTCAGGATCGCATTCTCGTGGAAGCGCGCGCCCTTGATCGTCGTGGTGACATAGCGGCTGTCGCCACCGGTATCGGTGTCTATGCTGGTGATCACCATCGGCATCAGATCGGCGATCAGCCGTACCGTACTGCCTTCGTCCGGGCCGCTATAGCCGCGCACCATCACATAATAGACGCCCGGTTCCGTATCCGGCACGATCGCGGTGAGTTCCTGCGCCAGAGGCCCGGTATAGGTTGCGTCGAACAGTGCGGAGGTCGGCACATCATCATGCCGCAGGAACACCTCGTTGATTGCACGCTCATCGTCGGACGCCACGCGCAGCCGCAGGGTCTGTTCTGCCGGCACGACGATGCGATAAAGTCGCTCCTGCCCCGGCTTGAGATTGGCCGATAGCGGGATTCCGAGCGTCAGCGTCTCGATCGAGATGCTGGTGGCATTGGCGGCGGCGGTGATGTTGTTCGCCTCGCCCACATCCTCGAACAATTGATTGCGCGCATCGGCGCGAACGATAATGCGATAATCACCCGCCGCCGCGCCGGGCAGCGTGGTATCCAGGTTGAGCGTATAGCTCTGGTCCGCCAGCAGCGATCCGGCGAAATTGGCACGCCCCAGCAGCTTGTCGCCAACGTCCCAGGTCGCATCGCGCGACAGATAGACCGCGTCGCTCCAGCTGCCCGAAGCGGTGACCGCGCTTTTGTTCGTCACCGTCCAGCTTATGGTGACGGGATCGCCCGCCTGCTTGTTGTCCGGCGCCACGATATCCGTGACCTGAATGTCGGTTGGCGGGGGCAGTTCGATGACCATCGGCACATCGCTGCCACGCACATTGTTGCGCTCGTCCGCTTCAAAGAGACTGCCGGTGGCATCATAGCGCGCCGGATCGGTAACCACGAAAACATAATAGGCTTCGGTGCCCAGGTCTCCTGGAACGACGAAATCCTTGACCACGGAATAGGTGCCGCCCGCGTCCAGACCGCCGGTATGGCGGATCGAACCCAGGAAACGATCCGATGTCAGGTCAAGAAACGGATCGCGGGAGAGATAGACAAGGTCATCCCATTGCGGTTGCAGGGTCGGGGTAGCGCCGCCCACATTGGTGACGCTATATTCCACGCGGAAGGGCTGGCCACGGGTGGCGCGCAACGGCGCGCTGAGCGTCGCGACCTGAAGATCTGGCGGGGTATAGGGCGTCAGCGTGACCGGTTGCACGGTCAGGTTGTTGCCCTCCCCTGCATACTCCCGGACCTTGCCGTTGACCGCACCGCGCACACCGGCAAGGCGCGGAGACAGCGTGCTGTTGGCATAGCCCGATTGTTCAAGGCCCGAATCCGCCGCCGCGATGACGTTGAAACCACCCTCCAGCTCGAACGGCAGGCTGACGGTGACCTTGGCAATATAGGATTCGCCGGGATTGAGTATGCCGACATGCGTATTTTCCGCGCGGACGATCACGCCGGGCGACGCTTCCCGCGACATCAGCCAGTCGCCCTCATCGAGCGAGGCGTCGAGCGACAAATAGACCCGGTCGACCCAGGAATTCTCGCGCGTCGCCCGCGTGCCGACATTTTCGACGCGGAAGCTGATTTCGACCGTACCGCCCGCAGGCAGCGTGTCGGGCAAGGTCAGTTCGGTAACCTTCAGGTCCGCCTCGCGATAGACGACCGGGAACTGCGCCTGTTCGACCGTCCCGGCGGGCAGCTCGAATACGAAATTCCGGAAAGCCTGGTCCCTTAGCGCATCATTATCGCCCGACCGGACGATGTCGCTGGGCACCACGGGCCGCCTTGGCGTGTTGGTGAACACATAGACATAATATTCGCCATCCACCCCCGGCGGCATGTCGAATTCCAGCGTGTTGGTGTAGCTCTGCCCCGTGCCCAGCCCTTCATTGGCCTGTGTGACCGATCCGACATAGGTCGCGCGGTTTTCAATGAATGTCGGGTCCTTCGACACCCAAATCTGATCGGTCCAATATTGCGTGCCCGACCAGACCGGCGCGCCCTTATTCTCGACCGTATAGGTAACGCTTGTCCGTTCGCCGGAATAAGCGACGACGCCTGGCGCGGCAGGCACCACGCTGACCACCTGCAAGTCGGCAGGCGCGTTCGTCACGCTGGTTGCGGCGAACTTTGCGTTGTCGAGCGTGTTGGGGTCGCCGCCCAGCGTCGACTTGACGATGACGTAAAGGCCCGCAGCGGCAGGATTGAGCTTGAACGTCGCGCTGTTGGTATAGCTCGCCCCCGGATCGAGCGGCGAGAGATTCTGGGAACTGCCAAGATCGAATATGTTGCGCGCATTTTCCAGCAACGGCGCATCGGACAGATAGACTTGGTCCATCCAGCCATTGGCCTGTGCATCCCCGGTTGACCGCACTGTCCAGTTGACGGTGAAATCATCGCCGCCCTTGGCCGAAACCGGGGCAGTTACATCCGTCACCGCAATGGCGCGCGTGCTGGAAACAGGCGGGGTGCCAACGATCTGGATCGCCCGGGCGCGATAATTGCTGCTCTGGATTTCGGCCGGATCGTCGGGATTGACGTTGATCGCCAGCGAATCTTCCAGCAGCGTCGCATAGGGATCGACCCAGGGCATGATATAATATGTGCCGGACACCACGCTGGCCGGCAGGGTCACGGTCAGTTCGCGGTCATAGCCCTGCCCTTCCACCAGCGGGCCGCCGGTGTAGGCAACGCTGGTGAGCAATATGTCGCCAAGGCCGGGATGCGGCCGGTTCTTGTCCCTGGTCAGCCAGATCTGCTCGGTCCATTGGCCAAGATTGCTGGTGCCCGCGCCACGATTGGTCACGGTATAGCGCACCGGCACGCTGTTGCCCTCGAACGCCTGGGCATTGGTGACGACATTGTCGACGACCAGATCGGCGAACGGCACCGGTTCGACATAAATCTGCTGCGCACGCACGTTGCTGGCGGTCGTGTCGTTCGGCCATTCGTCGATGGCGTTGCCGGTATCCGTGGCCACCAGCACGAACACATTGCCGCGGAATCGCAATGGCACGGTGAAGGTCGCGGAGCTGGACTCATAGCTTTCCAGCGAATCGAGCGCGATCGGATTGGCCAGCTGCGACACGAGAATGTCGTCGCCGCTGATCTTGTCATCCAGCGACAGCCAGACCTGATCGGTCCAGTTGCCATTGGCTTCGATCAGCCCCTGATTGATCACGGTGAAATCAACCGAGGCGGTGGCACCCGCTGTCACTCTGTCAGGCGCAATGATTTCGCTGATCTGCAAATCGGGACGCGGCAATACCGATACAAGGATGGATTGATCATCGACCGAACGGTTGTTCGCTTCTGCCGTATGCTCATAAACGGCGTCGGCTGCATCGGTGACGACAATCACCTCGAACCGGTCGCTGGTTTTGGCCGGCAGGCGCATTTCCTCGCGCCTTGTATAGCTGGTCCCCGCCGCCAGCGGGCCGGTATAGCTATAGGTGCCGATCAGCGTACCGGCGCCGCTATCGCCAGCCTTGCGCAGATAGACCCTGTCCACCCAGCTGCCTTCGGCTGCGCTCAGCCCTTCATTCTTCACCGTCCAGCTAATGTCGACCACGCCGCCCTCGACCCCATTGGTCGGCGCGGAGATGGCCGTGACGCGGAGATCGGGTGGCGGCGCAAGCGAGATGCTGATCGGGGCCGATGTACCGCTATTGTTGCCGGTAAAGGCAAATTCATAGGGCTGGTTGCCCGGATTTTCCCCGCCCGGCGCGATGACGACGATACGATAATCGCCCGCTATGCCATCTGGCAAAGTGAAGTTGGCGGTGCGGTCATAACTGTCCCCCACCCCTAAGAAACCGAGATGGTTGACGGAACCAAGCAGTATCCGGCCACTGCCGTCGGTCTTTTCCAGATAGACGCTGTCGAACCATTCGCCGGTGTTGGTCAGGCCGATGCCCTGATTGCTTTCCCGCCATGTCACATCGATGGACGTGCCCGATTGCGCCAATGTCGGCGCGACCACGCTTTCGATCTGGAGATCGGCCCAGGCAATGGGCGACACGTCAAAGAAGCCAGCCAATGCGGTCCGGTTCGCATCCGCGCCATTCTCAAACACCGCCTCCGTCGCGTCGGAACGGACGAACAGCGTGTAGCGACCATAGAATCCGGCAGGCAGAATCAGATCAAGGTTGGCGTCATAGCTATCGCCCAGTGCCAGCCCGCCCGAATGCACCAGCTCGCCCAGCAATATGTCATCGCCATCGCCAAATATATCATCACGCGACACATAGACGCGATCCGTCCAGCTGTCGGTGGTCCCCAGCCCGGTGCCGATATTGGTGACCGTCCAGCCGACAGTGACGCGCGCGGGATCGTTGATCGTCCGGGCTGGCGCGGTAACATTGCTGACCTCCAGGTCGGCATAAGGCGCAAGGCCCACAGTCAGCGCGACAGAGGCGCTATTGTTGGTTTCACCGACGTTGGTTTCAGGCACAGCGGCGGTGCTGTCGCTCTGCACGATGATGCGATATTCACCCGAAGCATCGATGGGCAGACGGACCGTGAGCGCGCCGTCGTACACTTCGCCAACGCCCAGGCTCGACCCGCGCACGACTTCGCCCAGTTTGATGTCCCCGGCACCCACTATGCCATCGCGGGAAAGCCAAAGGCTGTCGGTCCACCCGCCAATGCTGGCGCCGCTGCCGTCGTTGCGGACCTGCCAAGTCACGGCAATGTCGCTGTTGGATTGCGGATTGGCGCCGCCCGGCAGCGTGACGTTGATCGGCACCAGATCGGGATGGGTCAGAACAAGCGCGCCCGACGCGCCATCATTGTCCGCCTCTATGCCGCCTTCAAACACTTGCTGGCCCACATCGGCGCGGACAAGGATGTTATATGTGCCATCGGCGAGGTTCACCGGCAATGTGACCGACTGACGCACCTCATAGGTTTCACCCGGCGCAAGATCGAATGTGCGGACGATGCTGGCCAGCGTCGTCGCGCCCGAAACCGTCGTATCGTCATCCACATAGATGCGGTCGGCCCAGGGCGCGCTCGCGGTCACCGTGCCGCTGTTACGGATGATATAGCTGACCTCTACCGTTTCGCCCGGTCGCGCACCCGCAGGCGCAGTGACGCTTTCGACGACCAGATTGCCGGAAGGCGCGACAGCGAAGCGGACAGGGGTCGATACCCCGGCATTGTCGCCTTCAAGGCCATTTTCGAATACCGTGCTTCCGGCGTCCGTCACCAATATCAGGCGGTAATCGCCGCTGCGTCCGTCCTGCACGCGGGCCTGAACCGATACGGTATAGCTGTCGCCGATTGCCAGCCCGGCATCGCGCGACACTTCGGCCAACACCAGGTCATCCGCATCCGCGACGCCATCGGCCGACAGAACGAGCCGGTCGACATGACCGCCCGCAGCGGCGGCGTCACCGGTGTTGCGCACCCGCCACGACACCGTGAAGGGATCGCCGCCCAGCACGGTGGCAGTCGGGCCGGATATGGCCTCGGTCACCAGATTGGGCGCGCGGCTGGTAATGGCGAGGTTCGCAGGGCCACCGACATTGTCTGCCCGCGTATCCGGTTCGACAATGTCCTGCGCCGCATCGGCCACGACATAGATGCGATAATTGCCTGACGTGACGTTCGGCAGCGCCAGCGTGCCCGAACCATTATAGCTGCCACCTTCCGCAAGTCCGCCTGTTCGGGTCACATTGCCGAGTATGACATCGTCTGCATTGCCGATAACGGCGTCGCTGCTCAATATCACCCGGTCCGACCATGTAACACCGTCAGCCGTCGCCACACCGGCGTTCGTGACGGTCCAGCTGACCGTAATATTACCGCCGCCTAGGCCATTGGCGGGCGCGCTGACATTGCTGACGCGCAAATCTGCATATTGGCGCGCGGTAACGGCGACCGCCGCTTGCGCGCTATTATTACCCTCGGCGGCAACACCGGCCGCCGCCTCGCGCACGCTCGTCTGCCCGTTCGCATTGCTGTCGGCGATTATGGTGACGCGGATGTCGCCAACCGCGCGTTGCCCTTCGGGCAGGGTGAAGCTGGTGGTGCGGGCGCGGCTTTCCCCTGCCGCCAAAGCGCTGGTCGTGATGATCGTGCTGTTGAGCAGCGTCTCGCCGGTGGTGAGATTCTGCACCAGCAGGCGGTTGTCGAACCCTGCAAGGGTGCCGACATTGCCCAGATTGCTTTCGTTCCATGTCAGCGTGATGACGTCGCCCGAAGCGGGCGCGCTGTTGCTGATGGCCAGATTACGTATCTGGAGATCGGGCGCGGACGTGATGGTTTCCGCCGTGCTGTTGTTGGTTTCGCCAGTGGCGGTTATATTCGCTTCGGCGACCTGATCGAAAATATCGGTCACCACCGAAAATTCGAAAATGCCCTGCCCCACTATCCCGGCTGGCCATGTGATCTGTGCGGACCGTTGCGCCGCCTCCTCCGCGCCCAATGCGCCGGTGAAGCCCACCGTGGCGACCTGAACCTGCTGGCCGGTCATGACATTGCGCACGAAAACCCGTTCGCTAAAGTCCGCCGCCGTCGCACTGTTGCCCGCGTTTGTGGTGGTCCAGTTGACCGTGACGGTATCGCCGGGGTTCCAGCCGCCAGCCGGGTCCGCCGTAACGGCGGAAACGACAAGATCGCGGAACGGCGCCAGCTGGGACGTAAACTCCAGCGTCGCGGCATTGTTCGTTTCGGCGGTGCCCAGGATATTTTCTTCGCTGATCGTGTTGGCGACGTCGTTCGTCACCGTCACCCCGATCCGGCCAACGCCGCGATTGCCCGTGGGCAGCGTCAGCGTGGTTTGCCGCTGCCGTTCACCTTCCGCAGCGATCACTGTGCCGCTGTCATCCAGCAGGATGTTGCCGATAATCTCATTGGTATCCAGATTGCGCAGCAACACCCGGTCCTGCCACGCGCCATCGGTTGGTCGCGTCCCCTGATTGCGGGTTTTCCAGCTGATGGTAATCTCGCTGCCGGAACTGATCGTGCCGCTGCTGCTGACCGCAAGCTCGATCGGGATGAGGTCGGGCGAGGGCCGCACTTCCAGTGAGGAGATTCGGATAGGCGCGATCAACGTGTTTTCGATGACGTTGAAACTATAGGTCCCGACCGATGCGGCCTGCTGCACATAGCCCTCGATCAGCAGCGTGTAGGAACCGCTGTCGGGAAGGACCAGCGTGTCGACATCGTTCATGTCACCGGCAAAGAGCTGCCGGCCATTGGGCGCGATCAACCGCCAGTGGGTGGACACGCCCGCATAGCTGAGCCTGTCGAAGAAGAAGCGGTCGCCTGCTTCACCTTCAAACCGGTACATGTCGGTTTCGGCACCGGGGCTAAGCGTGCCATTGACCGGCACGCCCGGCGTGATCGGCAGCGCATCGGCGAGTTTTTGCAAACGGATGGAATAATCCCGGTCCGCCGTCGTGCCGCTTTCGATCCGCAGCACATGATCGCCTGCGGGCAGACGATAGACCACCTGGGCATTGGACCGGTCATAACTGTCCGTCTGGGTGAAGGGCAGCGCAGCAAAGTCACCGGCCGGGCCGGTCAGCCGCCAGCTGACATCGCCAAATGGCGACAGCGCATCGACATAGACCAGGGTTTCCTCGGTCAGCGTGAAAAGCAGATCTTCCCTTTGGCCGGGTTGATCGAGCTTGGAACTGATCGTCTCGCCCAGATCGATCGTGCGGCTCTTGTGGACCACCTTGTCGACCTGAAACTGGTAATCGACCGGGCCGCCTTCGCCGATCTGGCCTTCATAAGCCAGCGTGTAGACACCGGCCTTCTCAAGCGTGATGAAGCCGGTATCCGAGCGGTAATTGGCACTCATCGCCACCCGGCCATCGGGATCAAACAGCCGCCACTGCCCCGATCCGGGGCTGGAGATGAAATCGAAATAGATATTGTCACCGACAGCACCGGTGAATTTGTAAAGATTGGTGCTGTTGCCAGGCTCCAGCCGCCCGGTGGTCGGCGCGTTCAGCACAAGATCACTCGCCAGCGCCGTATCGAGCAGGCGGAAGGCAAAATCGCCGGTCAGATCATCATTGGCGTCGACCGTGATGGCGTAATCACCTGGCTCGAAAAATATCGCGCCCGGCGATGCGCCCGAATGAGCGTCGGCATTCTGGAAATGGCGCGAAAGGATCGTCCCGGAAGGTCCGGTCAAGGTCCATGCGAACTGGGTCGTATTGATCAGGCTGTCGAAGATCAGATATTGCGGGTCGCTGACGCTGAAGGTGTAACGCACCTTCGTGCCTGGCGCGGCGATCGTACCGTTGATCGTCTCACCGATGGTCAGCGGCGTGATGCTCTCGACCATGTCGACCACACGGAAACTCAGAGTCTGCGGCGCGGATGTGCCGACACGCCCTTCGATCAGGAGCGTATAGGTGCCGTCGAGCGGCAACAGCGGCTCCTCGACGTCGCCGACCCGCGTTGTGTTGAAAACCAGATTGCCGGCCGGGTCGATCAGCCGCCAGAAGGGATCGTTCGATCCGCTGAGCAGGTCGAAAAACAGCGCTTGTCCCGCCATAGCATCGAACCGGTATATTTCCGTCAGATTGCCGGGGGTGAGGGTGAGATCCTGCGTTTCGTTCAGGTTGATCGCTGTGCCGTCCGCCAGCGACGCCAGGCGGAATGAAAAGCTGCCGGTATTGGTGCCGGTAGCGGAAATGGCGACGCGATATGTGCCGGGGGCGAGCGTCATGACCGGATTGCCGGAAAATTCCGCAGAATCGGTGCCGTTGAAACTGCGCGGGGCGGGTGTCTGGGTCGGGCCGCTAATCTCCCAGCGCAGCGCGCCATTATTGGTCAGCGCATCGAAAACGACTGCGGTTTCTTCCGTCAGGGTAAATTCATAGCGCTGAACAGCGCCAGCCGCAGCAATCGAACCGCTGACTGCATCGTTGAGCGTCAGCGCCGTCATCGGCTGCGCCGCGGCGGTCATGGCGATGGCGAAATTATCGAAATCCTGATCGGCTGTCGCGCTGCCCTGACTGGCGCCCAGCACCAGCCGCCCGGCCTCCAATTCCATGCCGGCCACGAAGAAATCGGTGACAGCGGCGATGGTCGCGCCACCCTCCGGCGTGAGTTCGATCGTGACCAGCGATCCGCCATCGGTCCGCTCCACAACTATCCGCGCGCGCGCCCAATTGCCGCTCGCCAGCGTCAGGCCGGGATTGGCGATGTCGGTCAGCTTGACGCCATTATAATGGATGGAAATATGATTGGCGTTGACTTCGCCATTGCTCAGCGTGTCGAAACCGATGCCCAGCGCTCCGGCCAGATTGGCCTCCGGCGTCACCAGCATTCCCGGCCCGCCATTGCCATATTGGCTGACCGGCAGATAGAGCAGGCCAAAGCCGTCGGCATCTTCCGTCTGACCGGCGCGGCGGGTCAGGCGGAAATCGAAACCGAGATCGACGACATCCTGCCGCCCGCTGCCAGTGGCGGAGAAGGCTATCGAATTCTGGCTATTCACTTGCAGGGAATCGGTCAGCCTGATGACGTTATCCCCGCCATCAGCCAGTATTTGCGCCGCCGTCCCGCGATGATTGCCCAATATATAGGGCAGGCCCGCCACGTCGAAATTCTGGCTGGTCTGGCCACCGGCAGGCAGGATGGTCGGCTGATTGTAAATGAAGCTGTAGCTGCCATCCGTGGTCGCGGAACGCCGCCCTTCCACCAGCAAGGTGTAGGTGCCGGCCATCACCGCCGTCATCAGATCGGTATCGCCAAGACCCACAGGACCAAAAATCACCTGCCCCAGCGGGTCGATCAGACGCCAGCTATTGTTGCTGGACGAATTGCTGACCACATCGAAGCCGAAGCGCATACCGGCCGTCGCGGTGAAACGGAACATGTCCGTTTCCCGACCATTTTGGGCAATTGTGCGATTGAACGTGCCATCCGGCACCAGTTCCTCGGCAGATGCAAGGTCGAGCAGGCGGAAACTATAATCGCCGGTATTTTCCGCTGTCGCATCGATCGTCAGCGTATAGCTGCCCGCGCCAAGGCTCAGGACCGGATTGCCGCCAAAATCAAACCCGTCGGAATCATGCACATTGCGGCTGGCGACCTCGACACCATCGGGGCCACGCAACGTCCAGTTGAATATGGTCGCTGTCGTCAGCGCGTCGAATACCAGCTTGCTGGCCGCGCCGAGCGTGAAGCTGTAGGCGTCGCTTTCGCCGACCGTGCCGATCGATCCGTCCACACGCGACCCGATGGTCAGCGCCGCATTCTGCGTGGTGATGGGATAGACGCCAAACTGATAGTCGGCGACCGTCGCGGTATAGGCCCGTCCCTCGATCAGCAGCGAATAGACGCCGCTTATGGGGAGTTCCAGCCCGTCAATATTACCGACCGTATTGGGGCCGAATACTTCATTGCCGAACGGATCGATCAGCCGCCACCGCATGTCGTTGTGAACGGTGCCGCCGTCAAAGAAGAATGTTTCCCCCGCATTGGCAGCGAAGCGATAAATGTCGGTCTCGCTCGTGGGTGTCAGCGTTCCCGATACCGGCGAACCCAGCGTCAGTGGCGTACCAAGGGAAAGGTCACGCAAACGGAAGTTATAATTGCCCGTCACGCTGCCGACCGCGTCGATCTTCAGCTCATAATCCCCCGCACCCAGTCGCAGGACCGGCGACGCCGTGAAATCGGCGGAATCCGTGTCGCTAAAGCGCCGGGCACTCACAACCTCCCCTTGCGGGCCGGTCAGCGTCCAGTTGATGTCGCCCGAATTTGTCAGGCTGTCGAGCATGACCAACGTTTCGGCCGTCAGGCTGAAACTGTAGATATCGCTTTCGCCCGGCTGTGCGATGCGACCGGAAACACCATTTGGGTTGGTGGTGCGCAGCAGAGCGTCACCGCTCAATGCTATACTCTCAAAATCGAGCGCGTAGAGGAGACCGCTGGTCCCCGTCGCCGGCGGACTGGTCATCCCGGCGGCAACATCAGCCTCGCTGCGCGCAATGTCCCAGATGCGGAAGCTGTCGACTGCGCCTTCCCATTGGCCGTAGCTGGTCTCGACCTCCTCATACTGGCCGATCAGCAGCGGCTCGCCCGCATCGGCATTATTGCCGATCCTGATCGTTCCCGATGCCTGCTCCACCCCGTTCACGAGGATTTTCATCGCCCCGCCGTCACGGTCGGCCACCAGCGCGATATGCGCCCATTCACCTGCAGCGATCAGGCCGCCGCCAGTCTGGATCGACTGCACCCCGGACGCATCGCGCACCGCCGCCCAGACGGACCCGTTGCCGTTCACCGCAATCCGATAAGGTGACGTGCTATGGGTCGATTTGGCAACCAGCGACGTCCAGCTGTTGGTGAAGCGGTCGAGCTTAAACCAGCCTTCGACCGTCAGATTGCGGCTTGGCGATACCTCCGCACTGCTTGGCACTTCGACATAATCGACCCCACGCAGGGTGAGCGCATTGCCGCTCTTGCCGGGCTGAATCTGTGGTGCCTGGGGATTGGGGCCATCCAGCGTGATCGCCACCGGCGGAGTGGACGCAACCTTATAGGCAGCAAAGCGGAAATCCACCGGCCATTCACGCCAGACGCGCGGTTCGACGATCAGCGTATAGACGCCGCCGATCGCCAGTGCGCCACTTTCCCGTGACGCAAAGTCGACTGGGCCAAAAATCTGGCGGCCATAAGGATCGATCAGCCGATACGAAACCCTGTTGTTCGAATTGGTCACCTGCTGAACGTCGAGCAGCAGATTGTCGCCCGGATTGACGTTCAGCCGATAGGCGTAGCTTTCCGATGAACCGCTTGCCGTCTGCGAAATCGCGGTATCGAACGGCACCAGCGGCGCGGCGGACAGGTTGAGCAGGCGGAAGGCGAAGGCTCCGGTGGCAGCCCCCGTGCCATCGACCAATATGGTGTAGGTGCCCGGCTCAACCGTGAAAACGGGGTTGCGCCCGCCCAGTTCGTAACTGTCGCCATTGCGCAGATTGTTCGATATCGAAAAACCGCCCGGCCCGGTGACGGAAACGACCATCTGATCATTGTCATGCAGACTGTCGAACACCATCATCGTGCGTTCCGCGACGGTGAAAGTGTAGGTCCGCTTGTCGCCCGGCGTGTCGAGGCGTCCTTCGACCACGCCCTTGACGTTTGCAAGGTCGCGCAAAACCGGAATTGCCGCGCCGGTAACACTATTTGTCACGGCACCCGACGTCACCGCGTCCAGACCCAGTCGCAACGCCAGGCCTGTAGTGTCGGTCGGCGCGCCGACATTCATGGTCGCGGCGATCTGCGCCTCCGTGCGCCCGCTGCTCCAGACCCGCACCTCGTCCAGCCCGCCCTCGAACTTGCGATGGGCCTCATTATATTCGCTGGTGCCGCCAACAAACAAAGGCGTGGCAGGCGAACCGTTTGACAGCGCCGTGCTGACCGATCGGGAGGCTGCCAGCACGCCGTTGATATAGATTTTCATCGTCCCGGTGCTGCGTTCCAGCACCGCGGCGACATGGCTCCATTCGCCATAGGGAACCGCGCCGCTCGCCGTCTCCAGCGTGTCGTTCGATGCGCCGCGCATACTCGAAAAATGGATCTGGCCATTGGCGTTGAACCACACGGAATAGCCGCGCTGCCCCGCATCATCAGCCTTGTAAACGATCGGCGACCATGTGTCCGCCTGCCGATCGGGATTGATCCAGAATTCGACCGTCACATCCTGTCGCAGGTCAAGCGCGGGATCGACGATCTGAATCTGCTCATGGGCGGAAAATGACAGGGCGTTGCCGATCTTGCCCGGTCGCGTCAGCGCCGCGTTGGTCGTGCCGTCGATGACGATGGTCTGGGTGGGATTGGTCGGCTTTTGCAGGGTAAAGCCATAGCTCTGACTGGCGCTGGCATCCCACACCCGTCCTTCCACAAGGATGAGATAGCGCCCTGTCTTGGGCAAGACGATCTCGCGATTGTCCATGTTCGTCGGGCCGACGAACTGAAGGCCATCGGGATCAATGATCCGCAAAGAGGCGTTGGGCTGGCTTTGCAGATTCTGGTAGAATATCGTCTCGCCCGCCGTCCCTTCGAAACTGTAGACATCCGTTTCGCGCAATGGCGTAAGGTCGGAACGAACCGGCTGGCCAAAGTCAAGCGCGGTGGCGGACACCGTGTCGATCAGGCGGAATTCGGCACTGCCTGTCTTTCCGGCATTGCCGGAAATATCCAGGCTATAGTCGCCAGCGGGAAGCGTGAAGATGCGATCAGCGCTGTTTTCGTAGGAATCCGTGCTATAGAAATTGCTGCTGACAAGGTTCAGCCCGGCGCTTGAGATGGTCCAGGACATCTCGGTATCTGGCGTAAAACTGTCGAAATAGAAGGATTTTGGCGCGGTGAGTGTGAATGTATAACGCTGCTTCTGGGTCGGTTTGGCAATCGTCGCGGTCGTCCGCTCGCCAAAATTGAGCGCAATGGGCGCCGGGTCCGCCTCGATCCGCGACAGCGCAAACTGATAATTGATTGTGGCTGTATTGTCCCAGGGCCGCCCTTCCACCAGCAGCGTATAGGTGCCCGCACGCGGCATGGTGATGGCGGAATCGCGGAAGTCGGTGGGGCCATAAACGACCTGACCGAAGGCATCGAGGATTCTGACCGATCCATTGCCAGCCCCCTGAATACCGTCGAAAAATATCTTCTCGCCCGCGGTCGCCGTGAAGCGATAGACATCGGTTTCCCGACCCGGATCGAGCGTGCCGGACGTGCTGGAACCATCAACCGCGAGCAATGTCCCGGCGGCGGCATCAAGCAGGCGGAACTTATAGTCGCCCAGCGTCCGTCCGCCGGTTTCCACCTGCTGTGATCCACGGACCACCAGTTCATAATCGCCCGCCTCCAGCAGCATCGGGGTGCGGTTCTGCTGTTCGTAGCTGTCCGAATAATAGAAGCGGTTGCCAACCGAGGTCTGCGGCCCTGTCAGCGCCCATTCAAGATAGACCTCTGCGCTGAAATTGTCGAAAATCACGAGCTTCTGGGTATCGACCGTGAAGCGATAGCGCTGGACATCGCCGGTCTTGGCGATGGTGCCTTCAACGATGTCATTGAGCGTCAGATCGATCGGCGCGGGATCGGCCGGGCGATTGAGGATGAAGGCATAATTGTCGGATGCGCTGCTATCCCAGACACGCCCCTCCACGACAAAATAATAAGTGTCGGAAACGGGCATGGTGAGTTCGTGATAATCGAACCCGGCGGGACCGAACAATTGACGCCCGTTGCTCGAAAAAATGCGCCAGCTCGCGCTGTTGGGATAATCGCGCACGTCGAGGACGATCTTCTCGCCAGCGCTCGCGGTAAAACTGAAAATGTCAGACTCGCGCACGGGCGTGAGCGTGGAGGACGTAACGCTGCCATCCGCCGCGACGGGCGTGGCACTTGCAAAATCGAGCAGTCGAAAGCTGTAGGTGCCAGTGCTGCCCTGCACGCGGATCTGATAGTCGCCCGGTTGGGTCAGGTCGATAAATGTGTTTGCGTAATTCTCGAAACTGTCGGTGTAATAGAAGGCGCGATCCGGCGTGATGCGCCCGGATGGGCCAAACAGCGCCCAGGTCTTGCCCGTGTCGGGCGTCAGACTGTCGAAATAGACCCTGGTGGGTGCCGTTATGGTAAAGCTGTGGAGATCGATTTCGTCTGCGGCGCTCAGCGTATCGCTAACCGCAGCGCCGAGAGTGAACGCGGTGCCTGTACCCCTGTCGGGCGGTGCCGTGCTGCCGGTACGGCTGACCTTGAGCGCATAGTCGACCGGCGCGCCTTCCCACACCCGCCCTTCGAGGACCAGAACATAGGTTCCATCATAATCGAGCGTGAGCGGCACCGAACCATTGAACTGGCGCGCGGATGTGACGAGACGGCCCAGCGGATCATAGAGTCGCCAGAACGCATTGACGTTCGTACTCGAAATCCGCTCGACCGAGATCGCATCGCCTTCTTGCCCCGTGAACGCGAACATGTCGGTCTCGTTGCCCGGCTCCAGCCTGCCGGTGGTTTCTGCGTCAAGGGTCAGCGCAGTTGCGCTTGCAAGGTTGAGCAGGCGGAACTGATAATCGCCAGCCGTGTCCCCGGCACCGTCGACCGTCAGCGTATATGCGCCCGGCGCAAGATTGAGCAATTGGCTGCTACTGGTGTCGATCTCGGCTGAATCGGAATAGTAAAAATTGCGATTGGTGATTTCTGAGCCAAACGGCCCCGTCAGCGACCAACTCAGCGCGGAGTTTGCCGTCAGCGAGTCAAAGGCCAGCTTCGTCGCTTCGCTCAGCGTGAATGTGAAGCGATCGGCTTCTCCGGCATCGATCCGCCCGCTGGTCAGCGCGTTCAGCGTCAGCGCGGCAGCATCGTCCGACACCTTTAGCAGCTCTGCGGTAAATGCCGCGCTGCCCTGATTGTAGAGATAGCCTTCGACGGCAATCAGATATTCGCCCGTTTCGGGCAACTCCCCAAGGTCGATATCGCCCAGTCCCGAACCGTTGAGCAGCAGCGTGCCGTCGGGGCGATAGACCCGTATATACTGGTTGTTGCTGGCACTGAGCAGGTTGAAGAAATAATGGTCATCCTTCACCCCGTCGAACCGGAACAGCTTTGTCTCGGTCCCGCGCCGCAGGACACCGCTGGCGACCAGCGCGCCCGGCGCGATATCCGCAGCGGTCTGACCGGTCGCCTCGTCAAAGCGCCAATAGCCCGCAAGGCCGCTCTCGCTGCCCGTCAGCGGGCGCTGATATCCGCTGGCGATGTCGGCTGCGCTGCGCGCCATGCCCCATAGGCGGACATCGTCCACCTGCCCGTCAAATTGATAATTGCCGGTCGGTGCCGCACCGATGTTGAGCGCATTGGCGCTGTGGTTGATCGCGGCGTCATAGGCCTTTTCGGCAACCAGCGCGCCATCGACATAAAGCCGCAAGGTCGTGCCATCATAGGCACCGGCAACATGCTTCCATTGATCCGTCGCGAGCGGTGCTTCGACAAAGCCATCGTTCCAATTGTTGACGAAGAAGCGGACATTGCCCCCGACACGCACCAGCCCATAGCCGTTGCTCCATCCGGTATCGTTTATCTTGCTGACGATGCCCTGATAGAAGCCGCCGCCGCTGCGTGCGTTGACCCATGCCTCGACCGTGATCGCGGCCGGATTGAGTGCCGCATCGTTCGCGACTTCAAGCTCGCCGAGCGTGGCGACATCCCAACTGCGGTTGATCGTCCCGCCCTGCGCGGAATAGTCGAGCGGCGCGCCTGTGGGGTGCGCAATATTGGCCAGCGCGCCGCCATCCTCGATCGTCGCGCCAAAACTGTCCCCTGCGCTGATCGCGGTAGCGGTCGTCGAAAAATCGAGCAGGCGGAAGGCAAAATCACCGGTTGCGTCGCCATCGGCAAATACCGTCAGCTTATACTGCCCCGCGACCAGATTGAGCAGCGGGTCCCCGTTGAAGGAATCCGAACTGTTGAAATTCCGGTTGTTGATCACCTGACCACGCGGTCCGCTGAGCGACCATTTGAGGCTATCGCGGCGGATCAGATTGTCGAACAGCAGCTTGCTGTCGCTGGCGAGATCGAAATCGAACACCGTGCTGCTGCCTGCGGTCGCAAGGCGACCCTGCACCCGCTCGTTGATCGTCAGGGCAGCGCCGGTCTGCGTAATCTTGCCGAAGGTGAAGGAATAGCTGATGTCGGCCGTGGCCGAATTATACACCCGGCCTTCAATCTCCATCATGTACGTACCGCTGCGGTTCAGCAGATAGGCACCGGAATCGTCGAACCCATGTGGCCCGGTGACATATTCGCCGTCCGGGCCGATCAGCCGCCATGCTGTCGATTCAGCCGGATAGCTGTGCGCGTCGAAGAAGAAACTGTCCCCGGCCAACGCGTCGAACTTGTACAGCGCGGTTTCGTTCGCCTTGTGCAGCCCGTTGACGACATCACCCGGCGTAAAGACGTCGGCATTGGCTGTATCAAGCAAGCGGAATGCATAATTGCCGGTCGCGTCGGCCCGCCCATCAATGCTGAGCGTATATTCGCCCGCTTGCAAATCGAGGATGTTGCCCCCCGAAAAATCGTAGGAATCCGACTGGGCCAGATTGCGGTTCGAAACAATGCTGCCCTTCTGGTCCGCCAGTGCCCAGAACATATTGTTGGTGGCGGTAAGAGAATCGAACACCACCTTTTTGGGTTCGGTCAGGGTGAATGCGAAGCGATCGGTTTCGCCGGGCACTTCGATAGTGCCGGTGATCGGCGGCACGTCCGCCGCCAGCAGCAGGCGCGGCTCGACCGCTTCGAAATGGAGCCGGTTTGCCAGACTGGAGGAATTGCGCAGCGCGGCCCGGCGACGCAGACGCCAGTCCCCCGGCAACCGGTCCAAGGAGCGCCGCCCGCGGGCCAGCAAGTCGCCCAACTTGCGAAATGCCTTTACGTCCTGCTCCATAGCCCCCCCAAAACGGCATCCAGACTGAAATAATCGTCTGTTGTCCTGTTTTGGGACAAGAGGGTGGAACATACCCTCCGTTGAACCGGTCGGACCGTCGAACAGCGGAACCGGCAACGCGGACGACCGTTCCTGTCACGCCGGCTAGTTGATGCCGGGGCAACCAGAACGTGAGCGACGCGACCCGCTTTTTCTCAACATTTTCCGTGGAAACCTGACCGCGAATTATTGCGGTATGCTTATCTTCGAATCAACCTAACTAGTCTGTCAAACCTTGCAACTTATCGCAAGCTGATTACCAGCACCCGTTCCGGCGCGCAGCGGGTAAGCCGGCTGGCCAAGACCATCGGATGTCGGTTTTTCGGTCGGGCAATCTTCGCCCGCACCGCAGGCTAGATCACACCCCGGTCATCCCGGCCGTCGATGCGCCGTCAATGGCATATTCCGCGCCGGAAATGAAACCGGCCTCGTCGGATGCGAGGAAGGCGACGAGGGCGGCAATATCCTCGACGCTGCCCATACGGCCCATCGGCGACATGCTGTTATAGGCCGCGCGTGCGCCTTCGGGCGACTCGGACTTGGCGATGATGGCACTGATCATCTCCGTCTCCACCACGCCGGGCAGGATGGCGTTGCAACGGATCGGCAGTTTTTCGGTGGCGCAATGGATGGCGACCGACTTGGCCATGGCCAGCACGGCCGCCTTGGTCACCGAATAGGCCATGTAATTGCCCATCACCTTGTGCGCCGACATGGACGAGTTGATGATGATCGACCCGCACGGCCCGCCGGGATTGACGCGCATCAGATGCAGCGCCGTCCGGGCGGTCAGCATCACCCCGGTCTGGTTGACGCCGATGATCCCGGCCCAGCCTTCCATGCTGATCGATTCCACGCTGCCGTCGCCGCTTTCGGTCCCCGCATTGGCAAAGGCGATGTCGAGGCGGCCAAACTTGTCGCTGATGAAGGCGGCGACCTTGTCCCAGTCGCGCTCCTCCTGCACCCGCGCCTTGACGAAATGCGCGCCGGTTTGCGCGCACAGGGTGCTGGCCGCATCCTCATTTGATCCGGTGAACACGACCTGCGCCCCATCCCGCGCCAGCCGCTGGACGGTCGCGCGGCCTATGCCCGATGTGCCGCCGGTGACGATCGCCACCTTGCCCGAAAGATCAGCCATATCTTGTCCTCAATCCGCCATCAGCGTGCCGGTCGCCCGCGCGATCGATGCTGTATCGAAATAATAGGGGGTGATGCCACTGAACTTGTCACCGCGCAGATGAAATACCTCGCACAGCGGCATCGCCAGCCGCTGGCCATTGTGGCGTGAAGTAGCATGGACGGTCAGCATGACGATCGCATGATCCTCCGACACGGCGATATCGCTGGTTTCGAGCGACGCATCCTCCCAGAAGGCAAACACCTTGGTATAAAGATCGCGCAACGCGCCCTTGCCCAGATATTCCCCGGCATAGGGCAGGCTGTCAGCCTCCAGGATGCGGAAATCGTCGGTCATCATCGCCTCCGCCTCTTCCCAGCGGCCCGCAGCCGTCAGGGTATAGAGATTTTCGACCATCGCGCGAATGGCGGCATAGCGGTGCGAGTCCATGGCAATCACTCTCCTGTTCCAGCCTAGATGCGCGCTTGGGGAATAGTGCGAACCTGTAAAAAGCGGCAGGTGAAGCGAAGGACCAGTGGGCCGACAAGTCGATCAACAAGATGCAGCATGGCCCTGCGCGGGCATGACGGGAAAGGAATGCCCATGGCGGGACGGCTGGACGGACGGGTGGCGCTGGTATCGGGCGCGCTGCGGGGCATCGGGCGGGCCATAGCGCAATGCCTGGCCGCGGATGGTGCGACGACGATCATCACCGATCTGGATGCGGAGGATAGCGAGGCGGTAGCCGCCGCGATCGCCGCAATGCCGGGCTGTTCCTATATCCGGCTGGACGCGACATTGGAGGAAGCATGGCAGGCCGCGCGCGACCGGGTGGTGGCGGCGCATGGGCGGCTTGACATATTGGTCAATAATGTCGGCGCGGACCTGACCGGCAAGGTGCAGGATCTGGAACTGGCGACCTGGCGGCGACTGATGACGCTGAACATGGACACGGTGTTCCTGGGCACCAAGACGTTCCAGCCGCTGCTGGCCCAAAGCGGAGCGACGACCCCCTATGGCTCCAGCATCATCAATATCAGCTCGATCATGGGGCTGGTCGGCATGGGGGAAGTGTCGGCCTATAATGCGTCCAAGGGCGCGGTGCGGCTGTTCAGCAAGTCCAATGCGCTGGAATTTGCCGATGCGGGCGTCCCGATCCGCGTCAACAGCGTGCATCCCGGCTTTGTCGATACGCCGCTGCTGCGTCAGGGGATGGAGCGATGGGCCGCGCGCGACGGAACGCTAACGGCGGACGATTTGATCGACCAGATGGCGCAGACGACACCGGTCAAGCGGCTGGCCCAACCCATTGAGATCGGCAAGGTGGTTGCGTTTCTGGCAAGCGATGACGCCAGCTACATGACCGGCAGCGAGGTCGTGGTGGACGGAGGATGGACGGCGCGATGAGCAGTTTTGACCTGAGCGGCGCGGTGGCGCTGGTAACCGGGGCCGGTGGCGGGATCGGCGGGGCAACCGTTCAGGCGCTGGCCGACGCCGGAGCGACCGTGATCGGGACCGATATGGCGGCGAGCGCGACGGTGGGGGGCGCGGCGGACTATCGACCGCTCGACGTGACCGACGAAGCGGGCTGGGCCGCGCTGGCGGACCATGTGGCGGCAACCTATGGGCGGCTCGACATATTGGTGAATAATGCCGGAATTTCCGTCACCGATACGATCGCCAAAACCAGCCTGGCGACCTTTCGCAAGTGCATGAGCATCAATGTCGAGGGGATATTTCTGGGCACCCGCGCCATGGCGGACCTTCTCGCCCGCAGCGGCGCGGATCGGCGGGGCGGATCGTCGATCATCAATCTGTCCTCGGTCGGCGGGCTGGCGGGCGCGCCGTTCATGTCGGCCTATTGCGCGTCCAAGGGCGCGGTGCGGCTGTTCAGCAAATGCGCGGCGCTGGAATATGCCGCGCTCGGCCAGCCGATCCGCGTCAATAGCGTCCATCCCGGCGGCATCGACACCCATATGATGGACACCATCTACGCCCGCTATGTCGAAACCGGCGCCTTCCCCGATGAAGCGACCGCGCGGGCGACGGTATCAGCGGGCCATGCACTGGGACGGATGGGCACCGCGCAGGAGATTGCCGACGGCATCGTCTATCTCGCCGCGCCTGCCGCCAGTTTCGTGACCGGATCGGAACTGGTGATCGACGGCGGCATGACGGCGCATTGACACCCTAAAAAAGAACCCGGTCGCGCGATGCGACCGGGTCAATTTCCCCAGCTCCTGGAGAGCGAGCTGGCGGAAATATCGTCAGCTCTGGTGGATGATAGTGAAGGACCGGCTCTGGAAGAACCACTGTCCGTCCTGCTTCACCAGCCTGTCATTATAACAGGCCCGCGCGCGCTTATCCTTGCCGGTGCCCGGCTCGGCATAGACTTCGGAGAAATAGGCGCGCGCCTCCGCCCGGTCGCCATCGACCCGGATCATGCCGGGATTGAGCAGGAAGCTGAGCTGCGGATAATGGGGCATGGCGCTGGCCCACAGATCGACAATCGCGTCCTTGCCCGACACGATACCGAGTTCAGGATAATGCGACAGATCCCAGTGGCTGTCCTCTACCCAGAGCGAGGCCCATAAATCGCGATCGACGCGATTGACCGCATCGGCATAGGTTTCCAGCAGTTCGCGAATGGCCAGCCGGTCCTCCAGCGGGCCGGAAAAATTGCGAGGAAAATTCGCAGCCAAAACCTCTCTCCTCATTCTGTTTTGTGGGAGGATAGGCGGGGACCGGACGCCCCGAACCTGCCGGAAATCGCAGGTCTTACCGATACTCGTCGCGCAAAAGGCGGCGCAAAATCTTGCCCGAAGGGTTACGGGGCAGGTCGGTGCGAAACTCCACTGTCTTGGGTGCCTTATACGCCGCGATCCGTTCACGCGCCCAGGCGATGAGCGTCGCGGGATCGGGCGTCTCGCCCGCAACCGGCACGACGATCGCCTTAACCGCCTCCCCCCACTTCGCGTCCGGCACGCCGATCACCGCAACATCGGCAACGGCTGGGTGGCTGTAGAGCGCATTTTCCACCTCCGCCGGATAGACATTCTCGCCCCCGGTGATGATCATGTCCTTGATCCGGTCGGCCAGGTAGAGATAGCCGTCCGCGTCCATCCAGCCCGCGTCGCCGGTGCGCAGCCAGCCCTCGGCGTCGATCGCTTCGGCGGTCGCGTCGGGCCGGTCGAAATAGCCGATCATATTGGCCTGCGATGCGACCACTATCTCGCCGATCGCGCCGGGCGGCAGCGTATCACCGCCCTCGTCCGCGATCCGCACCTTGACGCCTGGCAGCGGCAGGCCGATGCCACGCATCCGCTCGCTCCCCTGCGGATCATGGTCCTGCGGTGGCAGGCCGATGATGGTGCCGGCGGTTTCGGTCATCCCGTACATTTGCGCAAAGCCGCAGCCGATCACCGCAATCGCCTGCCGCAACAGATCGAGCGGGATCGCCGATCCGCCATAGCAGATGGTCCGCAGGAAGCTGAAATCCGTATCAGCCGCAGCGGGATGATCGCACAATATGCGCAGCGCGGTCGGCACCAGCATGATCTTGCTGATGCGGAAGGTCACGAGCAGGTCCAGCACGCGCGCGGGATCGAACTCGGGCACGACAACGCCCTTCGCGCCGTGCTGAAGCGTCCACAGCCCCCATCCCGATCCGCTGATGTGGAAGATCGGCATGGCGATCAGCGACACGTCCGCCGCGGTCCAGCGATACCAGTCTGGCAAATCCGGCTCCGACGCGCGCAGGCCCAGCAGGCTGCGGTTGGACAGCATCGCCCCCTTGGGTTTGCCGGTGGTGCCGGACGTGTAGAGCATCAGCACTGCATCGTCATAGCCGCCGTCGCGGCGCGGATCAGTGTCGGACTGCGCATCCCGCCAGTCGGCAAAGATCAGGTGATCGCCGCAGGGATCGGTCAGCAGGATGGTCGCCTCCTGCCCCGCCACCCGATCGAGAAATTCCGGTTCGACCAGGATCAGGCAGGGGCGCGCATCGGCCACTATATAGGCGACCTCCGGCGGGGCGAGCCGCCAGTTGACCGGCACGGTGACCAGGCCCGCCTTTGCCGCGCCCAGCCAGAAGCCGAAATAATCGTCGCGATTCTTGCCGAGATAGGCGACCCGATCACCCGGCGCATAGCCCGCCGCGATCAGGGCATTGGCGACTTGGCTCGCCTGTCGGTCGAGCGCAGCATAGCTGGTTTCGCGCCTTTCGAAAATCAGGGCGACGGCATCGGGCGTCGCGGCGGCGTGCGCCCGGACATGATCCGCTATAGTGATGACGCTGCTCGACATGGCCCCTCCGCTTGAGACCTCTGCATAGCGCAAAAAGGCGCGCCGTCGCCCTGTCACAATCGCTAAGCAGGCCAGCTTACCCTGACGCTTTTGCCAGTGCAGCCCGACACATATGCCGGTAAACAGGCGGTCGATTGAAGAAAATTCAGGAAAAGGATGCCGTCATGGACATTGGTCTGAAAGGGCGCAAAGCCATATTGGCAGGCGCCAATGCCAGCATCGGCCGGGCGGTAGCGAAGGTCTTGGCCGCCGAGGGCTGCGACGTGGCGCTGTGCGGGCGGACGCAGGACAAGGTCGATACGGTCGTCGCCGAAGTGCAGGCGCTCGGCGTGCGCGGTATCGGCGCGTCGGTGGACGTGACCGATGCGGAGGCCTTCCCCAACTGGGTCGCCAGCGCCGCTGAGCAATTGGGCGGGTGCGACATCTTCATTTCCTTCGTCTCGGTCAATCCGGGGGTGGATACGCCCGAAGCCTGGACCACGGTGCTGAACGGCGACATTTTGCCGCTGGTACGCGGCATCCACGCCGCCCTGCCCGCGCTGGAACAATCCGATGCCGGGTCGATCGTCACCATATCCTCCACCGGCGCGCTGGAGGAGTTTATGGGGCCGCAGCCCTATAATGCGATGAAGGCCGCGGTGATCAACTACAGCGCCGCGCTGGCGCAGAAGCACGCGCCGCAGGGATTGCGGGTCAATTGCGTGTCCCCTGGCCCGGTCTATACCGATGACGGTCCGTGGGCCTATATCAAGGAACATATGGCCGATTTCCATGATGGCATCCTCAGGCAAATCCCGTTCGGCCGGATGGGTACGGGCGAGGAACTGGCCAAGGCCATCGCCTTCATCGCCTCGCCCGCCTGCCGCTACATGACCGGTGCCAATGTGCTGATCGACGGCGGCCTGACCAAGGGCGTGCAATATTGAGCGAGGCGGCAATGATGAGCGAGACGCAGCCTGCCCGCATCAATTGTGTGCTGATCGTCGGTGGTCTCTATCACGACATGGATTTCGCCCGGCTGGAATTGCTCAAGCTGCTGGCCGACGATCCGCGCGTGCGGACCCGCGTGTTCGAGGATTATGGCCATCTCGACGCCATCCTCGCCGCCGATATGCTCATCACCTATACCTGCGACGTCGTGCCGTCGCTATCCGCGCAGGAAGCACTGCGCCAGTGGGTGCAGGACGGCGGGCGCTGGTATGCGCTGCACGGCACCAATTCGGTGCTGCGCCTGTTCGACAATGGGCTGTATGGCAGCCCGCGCTGGGCGCCGCTGATGATGGAAACACTCGGCAGCCAGTTCATCGCCCACCCGCCGATCGCGCCCTACCGGGTCGATGTGGCCGACCCAGACCATATACTGACGCGCGGCATCGCACCGTTCGAGACCACCGACGAACTCTATCTGATGGAGCGGCATGGCGACCTGCACGTCCTGCTCGACACGGAATTTGCGGGCGAGGCGACCGGCTTTGACGAACATGACTGGGCGCAGGACCGGCATCCCGTGATGTATATCAAGGCGCAGGGCAAGGGCGCGGTGCTGTACAACACGCTAGGCCATTGTCGCAGCCATTATGACATGCAGCCATTTCTGGACTGGTGGCCCACCGTCGATCGCTGCGCCTGGGACCTGCCAGTCTTTTACGATCTGCTGCGGCGGGGGATAGACTGGTGCAAGGAGAAGGAAGCTTGAAACTCACTTATCCTTTTTATATCAATTGCTTAACCGGCATATCCTCCGCACCCGGCGCAGCATCCGGCACCGCGACCTCAATCCACCCATCCGCGCTTTCGCGCCAGGGGTAGAGTTTGAGTGGCTTATAGTCCGCCCCACCAAGACATGCGCCATTATCGAGCTTGAAGCGCGCGCCGTGCAGCGGACACATCACTGCGCCACGCCGCACCCGTCCACCCGGTGCCAGTTCCGCCGCGGCATGGCTGCAACGGTTGATCAGGGCATGGACCTTCCCCTCATCCTTGCAGATCAGCACGGGCCAGCCATTGACGACAAAGGGCAGCATCGCACGGTCCTCGACGGCACGCGCCTCTACCACACGATGATAGCTCTCCGTCATGGTCGATCCGCTGCGCGATTGGTGAGCGCAATATAAGCGACTATGTCATGGTCAGTGTCGCCCAGCAGCGTGGCCAGCGTCATTACCCGCTTGAACGCCTGCCCCACCATCAGTTCCTCGGTCGTGCCGATGCCGCCATGCAGCTGCACCGCTTCCTCGCCCACCTGCATCGCGCTCTGGGCGATATAGGCCTTGGCCCCCATGACCGCAGCGGCGACGGTCGCGCCATCGGCGGCGGCGCGGTAGAGATGCGATCGGCTGAGTTCGACGCGGGCATAGCAATCGGCCATGCGGTGCTGGATCGCCTGAAAGCTGCCGATCGGCTGGCCAAATTGCTGGCGCGTCTTGATATAGTCGAGCGTGGCAGCAAACATCATGTCCATCAGCCCCAGCAATTCGCCGCAAATGGCAAGCCGCGCCTGATCCAGAGTCTGCGCCAAAGCCGCTTCCCCGCCTGCCATGGGCTGGGCTGGCGTGTCGATAAATTGCACATCGGCGGCGATAGACCCATCGACCAGCCGGTAGGGAGTAATGGTGATGCCCGGAGCATCGGCCTTAACCAGATGGAGCGTCAGCGCGCCCTCACCCGTCCGTGCCGCCACCAGCAGATGATCGGCATAGCTGCCGCCCAGCACCATCTGCTTGGTGCCACTGATCCGGCCATCATGGACGCGGGTTTTGATGCCTTCCAGGTCGAAGCGCGCCTGCCGCTCGAACAGGGCAGCCGCGACGATCGCCTCGCCCGCTGCGATCGCAGGCAGCAGCTTCGCTTTCTGGCTGCCCGTCCCAGCCGCCGCGACCAGACCGGCCCCCAATATGATCGCAGGCAGCACCGGCTCTACAACGACACAGCGGCCCAGCGCCTCCATGACCGTAATGATATCCACAGCCGACCCGCCAAATCCGCCCGCTTCCTCCGGCAGGGCAAAGGCCAGCAGGCCGGTTTCCGCGAGCATTGCCCAGTTGGCGTCGGCAAAGCCGCGCGGTTCGCGCAGATAGGCAAGGCGGCGGGCGGGATCGTAACGGTCTGCGCCGAACCGGTCGACCAGATCGCGAAGCATGACCTGCTCTTCGCTGAGATCGAAATTCAAGCCACCATCCCCCGGTCTGTCATGGCTGGGGCGCGTCCTGCGCTGCCCCGCTGTTGCTGTTCCATGACGCTTTTATGCACGGTGGGCGGGCGCGGCGTTGACTGGGCTTTCCGCTAGGTTCTCGATCCTGTCGCGTGAGTGGAAAAACCTATCGCTAGTCATAGGTTTTGCCGCTTGTCGCAGCCGTGCAGCAGGAATAGCATCATCGCTATGGAGAGATCAGGTGACATGCTCGTCGCCGCCCGATCAGACAATGGGGACGCTGCAAAGACAGCGACCGATTTTCGTATGGGCAGGCAGGTTCCAACCGCGATTCAGACGGCCGCCGACATTCGGCCCGCTGCCGAAGCGCTACGCGACATTGCCCGCGATCTGGGCAATTTCCGCGTCGCCGCCTGCGCCAATATCGCCTCCCGATCCCCCATGACCGACGCCGATGGCAACGTACTGGCCAGCGGCGTGTTCGGTTGGCCCGCGACCAAGGAACAATGGTGGCAAAAGCCGCTGCTGGCGCTCAGCTCGCCGCTGACCTTCGCCTGTCGCTATGAAAACGAACCCTTTTGGGCCAACGCCCATGGCATCCACACCCGCGCGCCCAATCCCCTGCTCGATCAGATTGACCTCAGCCTCTTCCAGGGCGAGGTGAATGCGAATGCAGTCATCTGCGTGCCCGTCCATATGTCCTTCGGCCAGATCGCGGCGATCAGCTTCTCACCCTTCAACGACAAGCGCGACGATCTGAGCAAGGAATTCGATCTTTACAGCGATCAGCTGGAATATCACGCCCGGCGCTTCGTCCATGGTTATACCCGCGTATCGAGCCAGCGCCCATGGATTCCCAAAAATTGCCGCCTGTCCAAGCGCGAGGTCGAATGTCTGCGCTGGGCGGCCGTCGGCAAGACCGATGTGGAGATCGCCCTGATCCTGGAGCGCAGTTGCGCCACGGTGCGCTTCCATATCCATAACGCCGCGATCAAGCTGGAAGCCGTCAACCGCAGCCAGACCGTATTCAAGGCGACCCAGCTTGGCTATCTGGGGAATGTCGCCGCCGTGATGGTCCCCCATCCGCAGATCGAGGCGCAGGTCGCCGCGAAATAAGCTCCCTCCCCCTTTGGGACACCGCATGGGCCAGCCGGGCAACCGGCTGGTCTTTTTTTGTCTGAAGCGGGAGGCTGGCCGCCAACCTATGCTTTCTTACAGAAGCCTTTGCCCCATCTCCTTCCCATAGTGGCCCGACACAAGGATGAGAGGGTTAGGACGTTGGGCGCATCTGCCATTGCCGAAGGACTGTTCCGGGAAACGCCCGAACCGACCCTGATCGGCGGCCGCCATCGTGAGACAGGCCGGATCGTCTTTCCCTGCCCCGGCGATGCCACGCGCTGGGAGGCGGTTGACCTGCCGCGCCGCGGGACGCTTTGGTCCTGGACGGTGCAGCGGTTTCGTCCCAAGTCGCCGCCCTATACCGGGCCGGAGGATTTTACGCCCTTCGCCATCGGCTATGTCGAATTGCCCAGCGCGACGATCGTGGAGACGCAACTGAGCGGCGTGGATTTTGACCGGCTGACGATCGGCATGGCCATGGAATTGACGACCATGTCCTTCTCCACCGATGCGGATGGCAACGAAGTCCGCCTCTACGCCTTCACCCCCGTGACGGAGGGCTGAGCGGTGGAGGACGTCTATATCGTCGGGATCGGCATCCACCCCTTCGGGCGCACGAACGGGATGAGCGGACTACAGCAGGGCGCGAACGCGGCCCGCGCAGCCATGGCCGACGCGGGGCTGGAATGGCCCGATATGCAATTCGGTTTCGGCGGATCGGATTCGGCGGGCAATGCCGACACGATCGTCAACGAACTGGGGCTGACCGGCCTGCCCTTCATCAACGTCAAAAATGGCTGCGCCACCGGCGGGTCGGCGCTGATCGGGTCATGGCAGGCGATCGCGTCGGGCGCGCATGATGTCGGCATCGCCATCGGCTTCGACAAGCATCCGCGCGGCGCGTTCAACGCCCTGCCCGCCGAATATAGCCTGCCCGAATGGTATGGCGAAGCGGGCTTCATGGTGACGACCCAGTTTTTCGCGATGAAGCTGCAACGCTATATGGCGCTGCATGGCATCAGCCCTACGTCGCTGGGCCGCGTCGCGGAAAAGGCGTTTCGCAATGCCGTTCATGCCGACCATGCCTGGCGTCGATCGCCCGTGGATATCGACACCATCCTGAACGCCCAGATGATCAGCGACCCGCTGACCAAATATATGTTCTGTTCGCCTGCGGAAGGTGGCGTCGCGCTGGTGCTGGCAAGCGCGAAGAAGGCGCGCGAACTGGGGCGCGATCAGGTGCGGATCAAGGCCGCCGTCGTGCGGACGCGCCCGCCCGGATCGTTTGAGGTGTTCTCGCCCTGCATGGACATAGAAAGGGGCGGCGCGCCGACCCTGCTGGCCAGCAAGGCGGCCTATGAAATGGCCGGGATCGGCCCGCAGGACATTGATCTCGCCCAATTGCAGGACACCGAGTCCGGCGCGGAAATCATGCACATGGCCGAAAACGGCTTTTGTGGCGATGGCGATCAGGAAGAATGGCTGGCCAATGGCTGGACCAATATTGACGGGCGGCTGCCGGTGAACACCGATGGCGGGTGCCTCGCCTGTGGCGAGCCGATCGGCGCGTCGGGCCTGCGCCAGGTCTATGAAAATGCGCTGCAATTGCGCGGGCTTGGTGGCGGGCGGCAGGTGCCGGATAACCCGCGCACCGCCTATTCCCATGTTTACGGCGCACCGGGCATTTCCGGCGTGACCATATTGGAACGATAAGATGGACCTGGATTTTTCCCCGCAGGATCAGGCGTTCCGCGCCGAGGTTCGCCGCTTTCTGGACGAGCATCTGCCCCAGCATCTGCGCGAGGGGATGCGCGGCACGCCCGGCGTGTTCGTGGAACCGGACATTGGCGGCGAGTGGCAGGCGATCCTGCACGCGAAGGGGTGGCTCGCCTATAACTGGCCGGTCGCCTGCGGCGGCACTGGATGGACGCCGATCCAGCGCTATATTTTCGAGAAGGAATGTGCGCTGGCCGACGCGCCCAGCCTGCCGGTGCTGAGCCTGAAACTGCTGGGGCCGGTGATCTGCCAGTTCGGCACGGAGGAGCAAAAGACGCGCATTTTGCCGCGCATTTTGGACGGCACCGATTTCTGGTGTCAGGGCTTTTCCGAACCCGGTTCCGGCTCCGATCTCGCCAGCCTGCGGACGCGGGCGGAGCGGCGCGGGGATCATTATGTCGTCAACGGGCGCAAGCTGTGGACCACCCATGCCCATCATGCGACCCATATCTTCTGCCTCGCCAAGACCGACCCCGCCGCCAAGCCCCAGCGCGCGATCAGCTTCCTGTTGATCGACATGGCGCAGCCGGGGATAGAGGTGCGGCCGATCATCGGGCTGGCGGGCGATCATGAGGTCAATGAGGTGTTTCTGGACGACGCCATCACCCCGGCCAGCGAATTGGTGGGCGAAGAGGGGCAAGGCTGGACCATCGCCAAATTCCTGCTGGAAAATGAACGCGGCGGCGCGTGCCATGCGCCCAAATTGCTGTCCGACATCGCCCGGCTGCGCAAGGCGGCGGGTGCAGAGCCGGACGGCAAGGGCGGCTGCATGAGCGACGACCCCCATTATATGGCGCGGCTGGCGCGGGTCGAGCTGGAGGCGCAGGCGCTGGAAATGACCGAGATGCGGGTACTGGCGGAGATGGCCAAGGGACTGCCCCCCGGCCCGCAGACATCGCTGTCCAAACTGGTTGCCTCCACGCTGCGGCAACAGGTCGACGGGCTGGCGGTGCAGCTTTACGGCTATGCCGGGATCGCGCTGGAGGGGCAAAGGCCGCTCTATGGCAATCAGGCGCCGCCCGCGCTGCATGGCAAAGCCGCGCAACTCGCCGCGCCGCGCTATCTCAATTCACGCGCCTGGACCATCTTTGGCGGGACCAATGAGGTTCAGCGCAATATCATAGCAAAAACGGTTCTGGGGCTGTGACCGGCAGAATCAATCGATCGGGAGAGACGATATGCAATTGAGCCGCGAGGCATTGATCCGGGCCTATCGTCAGATGAAGACGATCCGCCTGTTCGAGGAGCGTCTGCACGACGAAATCGCGCTGGGCGAGATTGCCGGCTTCACCCATCTCTATGCGGGCCAGGAAGCCTGCGCCGTGGGCGTGTGCGAGCATCTGGGGCCGACCGATTATATCATCTCCACCCATCGCGGCCATGGCCATTGCATCGCTAAGGGGTGTGACGTCGTCGCGATGATGAAGGAGATTTACGGGTCACGCGATGGCCTGTGCAAGGGCAAGGGCGGGTCGATGCACATTGCCGACATGAATGTCGGGATGCTGGGCGCGAACGGCATTGTCGGCGCAGGCGCGCCGATCGCGGTCGGCGCGGGCATTACGGCCAAGAGCAACGGCACTGTCTCGATCGCCTTTTCCGGCGACGGCGCCTGCAACCAGGGCACGACGTTCGAGGCGATGAACATGGCGGTGGTGCTGAAACTGCCGGTCATCTTCGTGTTCGAGAATAACCATTATTCCGAACATACCGGCGAAGCCTATGCCGTCGGCGCTGAAAGCATGACGGCGCGGTCGGCCGCGTTCGGGATGAAGGCGATCAAGGCCAATGGCATCGACTTTTTCAGCGTCTATGAAGCGATGCGCGAGCTGATCAACTATTGCAAGGCAGGCAGCGGCCCCGCCTCGATCGAGCTGGATTGTGAGCGTTTCTACGGCCATTTCGAGGGCGATCCGCAGCGCTATCGCGGACCAGGCGAACTGGATCGCATCCGCGAGGAACGCGACTGCCTCAAGACATTCCGTACCAAGGTGACGGAGGCCAAGCTGCTGGAAGGGACCGATCTGGACAAGGTGGATGCGGAAGTCACCGACCTGATCGACCGAGCGGTCGCAGAAGCCAAACAGGCCGACCGGCCAACTCCGCAGGACGTCCTGCAAGACGTCTATATCAGCTACTGACGCCAGGAGGATCGACATATGGCAATCAAGATGATCCGCGACGTCATTCGCGACACGATCGACGCGGAAATGGCGCGCGACGACAGCCTGATCATGCTGGGCGAGGATATTGTCGGCGGCAATGGTGCGCCGGGCGGGCCGGAAGCGATCGGCGGCATCTGGGGCACGTCGGGCGGGCTATGGGCCAAATATGGCGCTGACCGGGTGATCGACACGCCGATTTCCGAAAGCGCCATCATCGGCGCGGCGGCAGGCGCGGCGCTGACCGGCAAGCGGGCGATCGCGGAGATCATGTTCGCCGACTTTATCGGCGTGTGCATGGACCAGATCTGGAATCAGGTCGCCAAGTTCCGCTACATGTTCGGCGGCAAGACCAGCTGCCCGCTGGTCATCCGTATGCCCTATGGCGCGGGCTTCAACGCCGCGCCCCAGCACAGCCAGGTGATCCACCAGTTCGTCACCGCCATGCCGGGGCTGAAGGTCGTGATGCCCTCCACCCCCGCCGACGCCAAGGGACTGCTAACCCAGGCGATCCGCGACGATGATCCGGTGATCTTCCTGGAGCATAAGGCGCTCTATGGCGTGAAGGGCGAGGTGCCGGATGGGGATTATGTCATCCCCTTCGGCCATGCCCGGCAGGTGACGCAGGGCGACGACATCACCATATTGGCCACCGGCATGATGGTGGGCTTTGCCGAGAAGGCCGCAGCGCAACTGGCGCAGGATGGCATCGGGTGCGACATACTCGACCTGCGCACCACCAGCCCGCTGGACGAGGAAGCGATCCTCGACAGTGTCGAGCGGACGGGACGGTTGCTGATCGTCGATGAAGCGCCACCGCGCTGTTCCTTCGCCACCGACCTGTCGGCGCTGGTCGCGCAGAAGGCGTTCGCATCATTGAAAGCACCGATCGACATGGTCACCGCGCCGCACAGTCCGGTGCCGTTCGCGCGCGAACTTGAGTCCGCCTATCTGCCTTCGCCCGACAAGATCGTGGCAAGTGCGGTGAAGCTCATGTCCTACCGGCGGGGATCAGCATAACATGGCCAATCTGCGCGCATTTGCGATGCCCAAATGGGGCATAGAGATGACCGAGGGCGTCGTTGCCGAATGGATGGTTGCCGAGGGCGTGCCGTTCAAGAAGGGCGACCTGCTCGCGCTCATCGAAACCGACAAGATCACCAATGAGGTCGAGGCGGAGGCCGACGGCATGTTCCCGCGCCTGATCGCCCAGACCGGCGGCACCTATGCCGTCGGCGAACTGATCGCCGTGCTGGCGGGGCCGGACGAGGCGATCAGCGCGGCTGACGTCGACGCCTTTGTCGCCGGATTCAGGCCCGCCGACAGCAAGGTCGCGTCCAAGGCTGGCGATGCGCCGCCGCCGCCGCCTGCCCCGGCCGCACCTGCAGCGGTCAAGGTTGCCATCGCCGCCGACGCACGGATCAGCCCGGCGGCGCGCGCCTTTGCGGAAGCGCAGGGCGTGGATATCAGCGCGATCATCGGGTCAGGGCCGGACGGGCGGATCACCTTTCAGGATGTGCAGCAGGCCAGCCTGCCGCCGGTCGCGATCGGTGGTGGCACATCGGTGGACCTGACGCCGGTGGGCGAGACGTTGGGCAATGTGTTTGCCAGTCCGCTGGCGAAACGGTTGGCGGTGCAGCATGGCGTGGACCTGACCGGCGTGACCGGCACGGGGCCAAAGGGGCGGATCGGCAAGGCGGACGTGCTGGCGCTGGTGAAGCCGGTGACGGTGGATAAGGCCGCGCCATCCGCACCGATCGCCTTTGCCCGTCCTGCCCCCGGCACGGCGGAGATCGTCAAAATGTCGCCAATGCGCAAGGCGATCGCCAAGGCGCTGAGCCACAGCAAATCGACCATCCCGCATTTCTATCTGCGCTCTGCTGTCAGGATCGACGCGATCCTGGGACTGCGGGCGCAGGCGAAGGCGGCAACCGGCGAAGCGCCCAGCATCAACGACTATATCGTACGCGCCTGCGCGCTGGCGCTGGCGCGGCACCCGGACGTCAATGTGCAGGTGCATGGTGAAGAGATCCATCGCTTCGGCAGCGCCGACATTTCGGTGGCGGTCGCGACCGACAAGGGGCTGATCACGCCCATCGTGAAGGGGGCCGACACGCTGTCGGTCGCGGCGATTTCGCGTGAGGTCAAGGCGCTGGCGGAAAAGGCGCGGACCGGACGGTTGCAGCCGGACGAGTTTCAGGGCGGCAGTTTCTCGGTCAGCAACCTCGGCATGTTCGGCATCGATCAGTTCGACGCGATCATAAACCCGCCGCAGGGCGCGATCCTGGCGGTGGGCGCTGGCACGCGCCAGCCGATCGAGATCGGCAATGCGCTGGCCTTTGCCACCATCGTTCAGCTCTCGCTCTCCTGCGACCATCGCGCGATCGATGGCGCAGTGGGCGCGGCCTTCATGCAGACGCTCAAAGGCCTGATCGAGGAACCGGCGCTGCTGGTGGGGTAAGGATGCGGGGGCCGTGGGAGCGGCCCCCGTATCGTTCAGAGCCTGACGATCTGCTTGCCGCGATTGGCACCGGTGAACAGGCGGGCGAGCGCAGCGGGCGCTGCCTCAAACCCCTGCTGCTCATCCACCTGCCAACGCAACCTGTCGGCCAGCACCAGCGCGGCGAGCCGGTCGCGCATCGCGGGCCACTGGTGTTGCTGGTCGAGGATGATGAACCCTTCCATCCGCGCGCGGCGCAGCACCAGATTGAAATAATTGCCCGGCCCGGCAATCTGCCCGCCCTGCTCGTAGCGACTGATCCCCCCGCACAGCACCACCCGCGCGCCAATGGCGAGGCGGGCGAGCATCGCGTCAAGCACAGCCCCGCCGACATTGTCATAGATGATGTCGCAACCCTTGGGGGCCAGCGCCTTGAGTTGCTCTGCGACCTTGCCCTTGCGATAGTCGATGGCCGCGTCGAACCCCGCTTCCTGCACCAGCCAGGCGCATTTGTCCGGCCCGCCCGCTATGCCGATGACATGGCAGCCCGCGACCTTGGCCAATTGCCCGGCGACCGATCCGGTCGCGCCAGCCGCGCCGGATACGACCACGACATCGCCTGCGACCGGGCGGCCAATCTGAAAAAAGCCGTGCCAGGCCGTCAGGCCAGGGATGCCCAGCACGCCCAGCATCGCATGGGGTGGCAGGTCGGGGTGACAGATGTCGAAACCTTCGCCATCGCTTACCAGATATTCGGTCCAGCCGGTCATTCCGGCGACCATCGTGCCGACGGGCCAGCGCCCGCCCCGGCTCTCGACCACTTCCGCCACGCCCATGCCGCGCATGACGTCGCCCAGTTCGATCGGCGCGACATAGCCGCCGAAATTTTCCATCCAGCCCTTTTGCGCCGGTTCAAAGCCCAGCCAGCGGACGGCAAGCAGCATCTGCCCCTCCCCCGGCACCGGCATCGGCGCATCGACCAGCGCAAAATCTCCGTCCGCCAGAGCGCGTCCGACCGGGCGATCTGCCAAAAGCCATTGCCGCATGTCCATACTGCTCCTTTTTAACCTGTCGGTGCCGTTGTCGTGGCGGCGATGCTGCGCCACAACTGCGCTTTCCGGCAGGCCTCGCCCGCGCCACGCCAGCGCGCGATGCTGGCGGCGTAATGGCGGGCTTGTTTGGCCTCGGCCTTCAGTTATTCGTTGCGCCTTCGCTGATCCAGCGGCGGATCAGGGCGATGGTTGCTGCGTCCAGTGGCGGCGCGGCGAAGGGCATACGCGCGCCCTTGCCGCCTTTCTTCAAGTGCGTGCCTTCCAGCTTCATGACCAGATAGCTGGTGTCCGGCTTTTTGGGATCGACCAGCAACCAACTGCTTTCGCCCGATTTGCGCCTGAACAGGCTGGCATAGGCTGCCTTCGGGTGGAGCGCGAGATTGCCTGCCTCCTGACCCGTCAGATGGCAGACGGCGCAGCGGGTCTTGAGCATCGGCGTGATGTCGGTGGCGAAGCTGACGGGCTTGGCCGTGGCCGGTGTCGCCAGCAGCGCGGCGAGAACGAAGGTCAGCCCTTTCATGCGCTGTTCCCCGTGGCATGGCGGGCGGCGATATAGCCATAGGTCAGGGCCAGGCCGATCGTGCCACCCGCGCCATAATAGGCCCCGCGCGATGGCGATGCGATGCAGTTGCCCGCGCCATAGAGGCCGGGGATCGGCGCGCCGCTGGTCGCCAACACCTGACCATGTTCGTTGATGCGCGGCCCGCCATTGGTATCTAGCGCGCCCGCCGCCAGGATGAAGGCATAATAGGGGCCTTTGTCAGCGAAGGGATGCATGGTGAGCGCAGGATAGGGATTGGCCGGGACTTTCGTGCCTTCGCGCACGGCGGAAAACAGTTTGTGCCATTGCGTGTCATACAGGCGCGCACCGCGCCCAAATTCAGGGTCGACGCCAGCCTTGGCAT
Organism: Sphingobium sp.; assembly: GCA_023266575.1. Classification (GTDB taxonomy): domain Bacteria; phylum Pseudomonadota; class Alphaproteobacteria; order Sphingomonadales; family Sphingomonadaceae; genus Sphingobium. The sequence continues at coordinate 363,214 of JAHFPV010000001.1, read as the reverse complement.
AGCCGTTGTACCGGGCGATACTGGCCTTGGTCTCCGCGCCGAACCCGGCATCGAGACGCACACCGCCAGTCTTGGGGGCTAGGCTTGCCAACCGCTTTTCGATATTGGCGACGAGCGCGTCCCAGCTGTCGCCGCTGATCAGATAGGGGCTTTCGGACACGTCCAGCGGATAGGGGAAAGCGCCACCAAACCGGTCGAGCGATCGGCCGTCGAACAGCATGAACATCAGCTGGTTGGGATATTCTTCCCTCGACGGATCATAAGTGAAATGGGCGCGGGTGCGGTCATTATAGCTGCGCTTTTCATTGACGACGCGCTGGCCATATTTGTTGACCAGGATCATCGAATCCCCCGGCAGGACGAACGCGCCCATGCCGATCGCCCGGTTGGCGAGCGCTTCCTCCAGCACCACCTGCGTCCGCCAGGCGGTGTCGAGCGCTCCCATCTTCGCGCCGACCGCGCCCGCAATGGCGATGAAGTCGCCGGTAGATCCAGGCATGGCACACGCCCCATAGAGTGCCGTCTGGTGCAGGCCCACCAGTTCCGTGTTGTGGGCATAGCCGCCCGTGCCGAAGATCACGCCCTTGGTCGCGCGGATGCGAATGATCTTGCCCTCGCTTTCCGCCTCCGCGCCGATGACGCGGTTCTTATCGACGATCAGCCGGGTGACGCGGGTGTCGGTCAGGATCGGCAGCTTGTTCTTTTCCAGCCAGGCGGCCAGTTGCGCCGCCAGACTGCCCCCGCCCGCCGAGGAGCCGGAGCCGACCGCCGGTTCCAACGCGCGGCCGGTGGGCACCTTGTTGGTCGGCAGATGATCGGCATAGTCGGGCGCTGGCTCATCGACCTGAAACAGGCGGAACTGCTTGAACTGCACCGCGTCAATGGCGCGCAGATGATCGACCGCCTTGTAACCATTGTCGTAAAAGGCCGCGATCAGTTGATAATCGAGCGGGTCGAGGCCCAGCGTCGGGCTGACGGGATCGAACAACTGCGGATAGCTATATTGCGCCATATAGGCGATGGCGTCGGCGCGCTTGTCGTCAATGCCCTGCTGGCGGAAGATGAAATGGTTGCAGATCCATGCGACCCCGCCCGACTTGCCGGTGGTGCCGCCGGTGATCGGCATTTTTTCCACCATCATGACCTTTGCGCCTGCACTGGCCGCCGTCACAGCAGCCGTCCCTGCCGCCGCGCCGCTGCCGACACAGAGAATGTCGACCTCATGGTCCCAACCTGCGGTAGCCGCCTCCGCCCCGGCCAGTGGGACCATCGCAGCAGCCGCGGCTAGCCCGGTGCCCGCCAGCATCGCACGACGGTCCATCATCAGGCGATCTGTCTCGCGCATCGTCTCTCTCCCATCCTGTTGTCGGGCGCGATGCTATGCCGGAGTGCCCTTTGCGGCGACTATTTCAAACGCTAGGGTGCAGCACGGATGATCTCTGCCGCGCGCCAGCCCAGCGCCATGGCGGGCGCATTGGTGTTGCCGGTGATCAGGCGCGGCATCACCGAACAATCGGCCACGCGCAGCCCCTCGACGCCATGGACGCGCAGCGATGGATCGACCACCGCGTCCCCCTCCGCGCCGATACGGCAGGTGCCAACACCATGCAGGCCGCTGGTCGAAAGCGAGCGGAATGTGTCCAGCAGAGCGTCGTCATCCTGCACCAGCGCGCCGGGGATCAGTTCCTGCCCGACATCGTCGGCCAGCGCCGCCTGCGCCACATAGTCGCGCATCAGGCGGATGGAGGCGATGGCGGACTGGCGATCCCCCTCGCTGTCCAGCCAGTTGGGCATGATCGCCGCGCCGTCGGCCGGTTCCTGACCCCTCACTTGAATCGTCCCCTCGCTGCTCTGGCGCAGCAGGGTGCCGGACACGGTGAGACCCGGTCGCTTGTCGATATTGCCCAGCGGCACCGGGTCATTATCATCACCCAGCGCGAACATATAGCCACTGAGATAGAGTTGCAGGTCGGTGCGCGGCCCGGTGACGCCAGTGGACAGGAAGGCGCCAACCTCGAACGGGCCAGTCGCCATCGGCCCGTCATGACGCAGATAATAGCGCGCAACCGACTGAACGAGACCAAGCCCGTAGAAGCGCTGGCCGATGCCGCTTTTGCGCTTCAGGCGGAACGGCATGGTGTAGGACAGATGCTCCAGCATGTGCCGCCCGACATGGGGGTTATGATGCCGCACCGCGATGCCGCTGGCAGAGAGGGCACCGCCGTCACCGATGCCGGACCGCTGAAGGATTTGCGGGCTTTCGACCGTCCCGGCGCAGACGATCACGTCGCCATCGCAATCGACGCTGAAACGCCCGCGCGCATCATTGACCAAAGCCACGCCGACCGCGCGCCCGTTGGACAGGCGCACATGGCGCACCAGCGTATCGGTCAGCACATGGAAATTGCGCCGTTTCATGGCTGGGCGCAGAAACACCTTCGCCCCGCTTTCGCGACGACCCTTGCGGATATTGTGGCAATAATAGCCGACCCGGTCGCCGACCACGCTGTTGAGATCGTCAGTGCGCGACAGGCCCATCTGCTCACCCGCCGCGATCAGCCGTTCGGCCAGCGGATAACGATAGGTGCGCGGCGTGACATGCACCGGGCCGCCCTGCCCCCGCAACGCACTGCTGCCCAGACCATGATCCTCGATAGCGCGATAGGCGGCGATCATCGACCCCGCGTTCCAGCCGGTCGCGCCCGCCGCTTCCCAATCGTCATAATCCTGCGGTTCGCCCCGGCTCCAGATCATGCCGTTGATGGATGATGATCCGCCCAGCCCCTTGCCCCGAATCCACACTTCATGCGCGGCTTCATCCGGGCGGCGCGGCTGTGCGATCTGATAGGCCCAGATATGGGCAGGGTTGGAGACGAGCTTGGCAATCCCCTTGGGCATGGCGATCAATGGCGAGCGATCCGGCCCGCCCGCCTCCACCAGCAGCACCCGGTTGCGCGGGTCGGCGGACAGGCGTTCGGCCAGCACGCAGCCGGCCGATCCTGCGCCGACGATGATATAGTCGAAACTTTCCGGCAGGTCCGCCATGGCGCTCTTCTCCGATCAGTTGGTGCGGTGGTCGCGCTTGATCTTCTTGGCGAGGCTCCATTTATGGACTTCGGTCGGGCCGTCATATATGCGGAAGGCACGGATTTCGCGGAACACCTGCTCGACGATCGTATCGCCGGTCACGCCAGTACCGCCCATAACCTGCACGCATTTGTCGGCGACCCGCATCAGCGCTTCGGAGACCGCCACCTTTGCCATCGAGCTTTCGACCGTGCCGAGCGCGCCGGTATCCAGCACCCCGGCGCACCAGTCGATCATCACTTCGCATTGCTGGAGGTCGATCAGATTTTCCGCCAGCATGAAGCCAACGCCTTCATGATCGATCAGCGGCTTGCCAAAGGCCATGCGGCGGCAGGCATAGGCAGACGCGATCTCCTGCGCACGGATACAGGCGCCCAGCCAGCGCATACAATGGGACAGGCGCGCGGGCGACAGGCGGACCTGGGCATATGTGAAACCCTCACCGCTTTGCCCCAGCATCTGGTCGGCAGGCACGCGCAGATTGTCGATGGTGACGACGGCATGGCCGCCCGGCATGGAACTGTCGATCGTGTCCAGCACCCGATCGATACGGATGGCAGGATCAGGCAGATCGACCAGGAACATGCAGGCGCCGTCGGTCGATTTGGCCATGACGATCCCGACCATCGCCCCCTGCGCCCCGGTGATGAACGCCTTGCGCCCGTTGATGACCCAATGATTACCGTCCTGATGGCAGGTCGTCTGCATCATCGACGGGTCGGACCCAGCGCCGCCATCGGCCGCCGGTTCGGTCATGAAGAAGGCGGAACGCCCGCGGCCTTCCAGCAGGGGTTTGAGGAAATGCGCCTTCTGCTGGGCCGTGCCGACCTTGCCCAGCAGATACATATTGCCCTCGTCAGGGGCCATGGTGTTGCAGGCCAGCGGGCCGAGCGGCGAGAGGCCCGACTTGATGAGGACGGTCGCCGTCTCGCGCTGGGTCAGGTGCGATCCGTCGGGCAGGACATGGGGGGTCAGCACGCCAGCCGCGCGCGCCTTTTCCCGCAACTCCATCACCAGGTCGTCGCTCGGACCATGAAAGCCGCAACGCGGGTCGCCCTCATAGGGGACGACAGTCGTGCGGACGAAGGCTTCGACCCTGTCGGCAATGGTCTGCGCGCGATCGGTGCTGAACATGGGACTTCCTCTCAAATATTGGATTGCGCCGTCGCGCGGGCGATGGCCGCCAGTTCGGGCAGGGTTTCGACCAGCGATTGCGCTTCGGGCGATGATGCCGTGCCGCGCGCCAGCCGCCCCTTGATGCCGTGAATGATCGCGGCGAAGCGGAACATGTTGAAGGCAAGATAGAAGGACAGATTGGCGATGCCGTCCCGTCCCGTGCGGGCGCAATAGGCCGCGACATAGTCAGCCTGCGACGGGATATTGAGCGTGCCAAGGTCCGCGCCCTTGAAACCACCAATGATGTGCGGCGGCAGATGATACATCATCAGATGATAGGTGAAATCGGCCAGCGGATGGCCCAGCGTCGACAATTCCCAGTCCAGCACCGCCAATATGCGCGGTTCGGCGGGGTGCCAGATCATATTGTCGGCGCGGAAATCGCCATGAACGATGCTGGTTTCGTCGCCTTCCGGTATCTGGCCCGGCAGCCAGTCGGCCAGCAAGTCCATATCAGCCAGCCGTCCCGCCGCCTCATCCTCCTGATATTGGCGCGACCAGCGGGCAATCTGCCGCGCGAAATAATTGCCCGGCTTGCCATAGTCGCCAAGGCCGATCGCCTGATAGTCGATGCCATGCAGCTGCGCGATGGCGCTGTTCATCGCGTCGAAATAGGCCGGGCGTTCGGATGCCGTCAGCGATGGCAGGGTGGAGTCCCAGAAGATGCGCCCCTCGACCATGTCCATGACATAGAAGGGCGTGCCGATGACGGCAGCATCCTCGCACAGGCCATGGACCGGGGCGACCGGAAATTTCGCCCGTCCAAGCGCCGCCAGCACACGATATTCGCGTTCCACGGCATGAGCGCCCGGTAGCAACTGCCCCGGTGGCTTGCGCCGCAGCACATAGGCGCGGGTCGGCGTGACCAGGCGATAGGTCGGATTGGACTGGCCGCCGTTAAACTGTTCGACGGCAAGCGGCCCGGCATAGCCCGGCACATTAGCCTGCATCCAGCGATCGAGCGCCGCGCTGTCGAAGCCATGCCCCGCGCGCACCGCGCCGGTGCCGCCGAATTTATCCTGCCGGTCAACGCCCACGGCCCCATCCCTCTCCCGCGCCAGATTGCATCCTGCCATGCGACGTCCCGCTGGCTTTGTCCCCTGTGCTTTGTTTCAGGTGCGCGCCGACCTCTCGAAAATCGCAGTTCGCAAGCTACCGATATTGGCGCATTTCTCACGCTCGGAACGAAGGCGCATTCGGCATTGCTTTCAGCAAGCGCAGCATAAGCGTCCGAATAACAGGGAGAGTATATGCGACAGAATCTAATCATGCGGCCGGTGATGCTGGCTCTGGGTGGAGCGATGCTGTGGGCCGCGCCTGCCATGGCGCAGGAACAGGCACCGCAGGCGGAGGCCGATGCCGTCGATCCCAACGCCATCATCGTCACCGCGCGCCGCCGCGAGGAAAGCCTGCAGGACACGCCGGTCGCGATCACGGCGGTCAACGCCGCGATGCTGGAAAACAAGGCGGCGGTGAATATCGGCGACCTGACCGGTGGCGTTCCCAACCTGCTGATCACCAACCAGAATAGCGGCGCGGCAGCCGCCAACCTCGCCATTCGCGGGCTGACCTATGCCGACGTCGAAAAGTCTCAGGAACCCACGGTGGGCGTCGTCGTAGATGGCGTGTTTATCGGCACCAGCACCGGGCAGTTTTTCGACTTTTTCGACATTGAACAGATCGAAGTGCTGCGCGGGCCGCAGGGCACATTGTTCGGACGCAACACGATCGGCGGTGTCATCAATATCCGCCGCACCCGCCCTACCGGTGAGTTTGGTGGCAAGGTGGAAGTCTCCTACGGCAAGTTCAACACGCTCGCGACCCGCGCGGTCGTCAACGTGCCATTGTCGGGCGACGGCAGCGTGGGTGCCAAATTCTTCCATTTCCACAATGAAACCGACGGCTGGTATCGCCAGTCGCAGACCGGCGACCGGCGCGGCTTCGCCAATAATGAGAATTTCGGCGGATCGGTCCTGATCGCGCCGCAGGGCAGCGATTTCGATGCGCTGTTCACCCTGGAAAAGCAGATCCAGAAATTCGATCCGGTCGTGTCCAACCTGACCAACAGCAGCGAGTTGTTCTGCGGGTTCATCCCAGCCATCGAGTGCAACCGCAACAATACGACCGATCTCTACACCGTGTTCGGCCAGCCCAATGTTTCCAACTATTCCGCGCCCGCCGCGACGCTGGAGATGAATTATGATCTGGGCGGGGTGAAGCTGACCTCCGTCACCGGCTGGCGCAAATCGCGCGAGAACCAGACGCAGGATTTCGACGGGTCATCGACCGACCTTTATTATGTCCGTCGCCTCCAACGCTACGAGCAATGGAGCCAGGAAGTGCGCGCCGCTGGCAAGTTCAGCGACAGTTTCGACTATGTCGTGGGTCTCTATTATTTCAGCTCCAAATATCAGCTGTCGCAATATAGCCGCGTATTCGGCTTCGCGCCGACGGTCGATCCGCTGATCTTCGACACCAACCCGCAGGTTGTGAATGGCAAGACCAAGTCGATCGCCGTGTTCGGCGATTTCAACTGGGCCTTTGCCGACCAGTGGCGCTTGTCCTTCGGCGGTCGCTTCACCCGCGACAAAAAGGCGCTCGACAACAGCTTTGGCGGGGTTGAGATCGGTCGCGGTTCCGACACGTTCAAGAAGTTCACGCCCAAGGTCGGCGTCGATTTCCGCCCGAACGACGATGTCATGTTCTATGGTAGCTGGTCGCAGGGCTACCGGTCGGGCGGCTTCTCGCCGCGCGCAGGCACCGCCGCCAGCGCCGGTGTCGCCTACCAGCCCGAAGTGGTCGACAGCTTTGAAGTCGGCGGCAAGTTCGATCTGTTCGACCGTAAAGTGCAGTTCAACGTCGCGGCCTTCTATTCCAGCTACAAGGATCTGCACCAGAACAACACGCTCAACTGCCCGTCCTGCGCCACCGGCAACGAGACGATCACGTCGAACGTCGGGTCGGCCAAGATCAAGGGGCTGGAGTTCGATTTCACCGCACGGCCAACGTCGCAACTCACGATCACCGGCTCGCTCGGCCTGCTCGACTCCAAGTTCAAGGGCTTTATCGTCGGCGGCATCTCGCCAGTGACGGGTGCGGTCGTTCCCTATGATTATTCGGGCAATGACCTGATCTACAACCCGAATATGACCGCATCGCTGGGGGCCGACTATAGCGTCCCGACCAGCTTTGGCGAAATCATAGCGAACCTGAGCTATCGCTATATCGGTCGCTATGACCAGCAAATCTCGATCGGCGGCCTGTCGGGCAATCTCAGCACCGGACCGATCACCGTCACCGGCAATGACCCGCGCGTGCGGACCGACAAGCAGGGCCTGATCGACGCCAGCCTGACCACCAAGTTCGATATTGGCGGGACGGAAGCACGGCTGACGGTCTTTGGCCGGAACCTCGCCAATGATCGCGGGCCAACCCATGGCTTCACCGTCGGTGGCCTCTGGTCCTTCGGCACCGCGCGCGAACCCCGCACCTATGGTGCGACGCTGGGGGTAAAGTTCTGAACGAAATGCCAAAGCGCAAAGAAGGAGGCCGGGGAGATGATCCCCGGCCTCTTTTTGTGTGCAACAGCGGGCTTTGATCACCGCCAAAAAAAAGCGCCGGAACCATCGCTCCGACGCCCTCCCTTTTACGCAACCTCCGATCAGAGTTCGTCGTTCAGATATTTCATGATCGTGTTCTGGAACTGGCGGATCTGGATTTCCTGATAATTGGCCAGTTGCACCTTGCCGTTGAGCGAGGCTTTAAGGCCGGTCTGGACGTAGGGCAGATTGTCCATATCCTGTTCAAACACGTCCCCCAATATCCCCAGCTCCGGCGCTTCGGTCCATTTTTGGTCGACCGACAGAAACTTCATTGGCGGCGCCTTGGGATGCGCCTGCCCCGGCGGGACGCGGGTCAGGACGCGCACTTCCATCAGGCAATGATCGACATCGTGCCAGGGACGCCAGCGATAGACAATGTTCGGCTGGAAACCGGCCCATGGGCTGAAATTGGGGAACACATTATAGAGCAGCGCGTCCATCATTTCAGCGTCGGTCGCGAAGCTGACGTCATGGCCGAACATGGCGGTCGTGGTATCGCGCAGCGATGCGCCCAATGCCGCACGTGCAGTCACGCCTTCTGGCACCTTGACGTTGTAGCCGCCTGCCGCTGTTTCCTTGTCCTCATAATTGTCGGACGACCGGCCATTATATTTGACGAATTCATCGACGATCCATTGCTCTGCCTTGCCCGCCGGATCGACATGGGGGGACATGGTGCCGAACGGCGTGACCGTCAGGTTCACATAGTCGCCATAGATATTGTACATCGAATTGGCGTCGCCGGTGAAGGGCAGCAATTGCGGATGGGTGACGACGGTGTGCCAGCTTTCCATGAAAGCCTCCATCACCACCTTCCAGTTGGCCGGAACCACTTTGCCGACCCACATGGCGGTCGCGCACTCCTCATGTCGCCAGCGCTGGAAATGCTCCGGCATGGGGGCGAGAAATTCCTCCAGCGTCGGGCCGTCGGCCGCTTCGCGGATGAAGATATAGCCGCCCCAGCGCCCTACGCTGATTTCCGGCAGCGCCATCTCCTCTTCCTTGAGGTGGGCGAAGTCCCAGCGGCAGGGGATTTTCTTGACCGACCCGTCATTATTCCAGGTAAAGCCATGGAAGGGGCATTGCAGTTCCGCCGACCAGCCGTCCCCGGTTTTGAGCTTGCGCCCGCGATGCAGGCAGACATTGGCAAAGGCGCGGACCGACCCGTCCTCCTGCCGGATCAGCAGAAAGGATTTGCCGACATTTTCATAGACGACATGGTCGCCCGCCTCCGGCAATTCTTCGTCCCGCGCGGCAAATTGCCAGGTGCGCGGCCACATTTTGCGATTTTCGGCCTCGAAAAATTCAAGGCTGGTGTAGCGGCTGGCCGGGATCGGTTCCGACCCCAGATTTTCATATTCGTCGGTATAGAGAAATTCAGGCACAGGGTTGGTATCCGCCAGCATCAGGTCGCGGACGCTGGTGCCGGGGCAGCGCGGCAAGGGCGCGCCTTTGATCCGGGGGTCGCTTTCAGCCATTAATGTCTCTCCTGCCATTCCGCCTGCTCTGCCGCACGGGCATAACCGCACGTTGAAACCTTGGTCGTTCGTTCAAACATAACGTCGTGGTCATTGCGCGACCATCCCCCCGTCGACGACAAATTCGCAGCCGGTGATGTAGCGCGCATCGTCGGACGCCAGAAAGGCGACCATAGAGCCGATGTCGGACGGTTCACCCATCCGGCCCATCGGTATGGCGGCGACGATCTGGTCGAAAACATCCTTGTTATCGGCGATTGCGACCTTCTGCATGTCAGTCCAGATCATGCCGGGATGGACCGTGTTGACGCGGATATTGTCGCGCGCGGTTTCCAGCGCCACCGATTTGGAAAAGAGCCGCACCCCGCCCTTGCTGGCGGCGTAGGCAGCCGTACCCTGTACGCCGACCAGTCCCGCAACCGATGACAGGTTGACAATCGATCCGCCATGCCCCTGCGCCCGCATCTGATCGACCGCCACCTTGGTGCCCAGATAGACGCTGTCCAGATTGACCGAAATCTGCTTGTGCCAGTCGGCAGAGGTCATCTCGCTCATTGCGCGCAGCACGGCGATACCCGCATTGTTGACGAGAATGTCGATCTTGCCGAACGCCGCGACCACCGCGTCGATCAGGGCCGTCCAGCCTGCTTCATCGGTGACGTCCTGCGCCATGGATTGGGCTGGCACCCCTTGCGCGCGCAATTCTTCGGCACGGGCGGCGACGGCGGTGCCGTCCAGATCGGTCAGGAACAGGCTGGCCCCCTGCCCCGCCATTTTGAGCGCAGCGGCAAAACCCAGTCCGTTCGCCGATGCTGCCCCCGTCACCACCGCTACCTTGCCCTTAAGGTCGATCATCATCCGCCAGACATCCTCTTCCGATAGTTTGCACCACAGAGTGACGCCTGTGCGGCGGGGTGCAACTAGCGCTAGTCAGAGTCCCCGTTGCGCAGACGCGCGCTACCTATGACCTTATCGAGTTCCGGCCTGGTCACGCGCGCGCTATGATGCGGGCAAAGCCATAGCGGCGAACGATAGAGAGGGCTTTGCATGGGCTATCATGACGTCATCGGCCAGGAAGCCGAAAAGATGCTGGAATATGTCGAGACCGGCACGACCGACAGCGCTCCTGACACGATGGAGGTGCCAGCATCCGCCTATACCGACCCCGCCTATTGCGCACGGGAGAAAGCGGAAATCTTCATGAAGATGCCGCTGCTGGCCGCTCTGACCGCCGAAATGCCTCATCCGGGCGATTACAAGGCGATGGACCTGATGGGTAAGCCGGTCCTCATCACCCGCAAGAGCGACGGCACGGTCGCGGCGATGCTGAACGTCTGCTCCCATCGTGGCATGATCCTGAAACCCGAAGGCCATGGCAATGCCAGGCGCTTTTCCTGTCCCTATCATGCCTGGACCTATGGCAATGACGGCAAGCTGATCGGCGTGGCCGAGCCGCAGAAATTCGGTCCCGTGTGCAAGGAAGAGCGTGGCCTGACGCAATTGCCGGTGGCCGAAGCGGGCGGGATCATCTGGGTGTGCCTGACGCCGGGCCTGGAGTTCGACATCACCGCGCATCTGGGCGGGATGCTGGATGATCTGGAAGCCTATGATCTGGGCAGCTGGCATTATTGCGGGTCGCGGCGGATTTACGGGCCGAACTGGAAGATCGCCTATGACGGCTATCTGGAGGGCTATCATTTCGCCGCCGCGCACCCGACCACCATCCATCCGCGCAGCTTCAGCAATATCATGAATTTCACCGCCTTCGGCCCGCATATGCGCGTGGGCTATCCGCAAGTGCGGATCAAGGAAGCGCTGAGCGCGATCCCGCGTGCAGATTGGGGCGAGCATGAGAATGAAGGCTATGACTTCGTCCGCACCATCTTCCCCAATATCAGCATCTTCTTCGCGCCCGAAATCACCCAGGTCGCGCAACTCATCCCCGGCGACACACCCGGCAGCAACACCACCAACCTGATGTTCATCCGCCGCCAACCGCCCAAGGACGATGCGGACGCAGCGGGCATCGAAGCCATGATGGACTGGCTGCGCGACGTCGTGAATGACGAGGATTATGGCGTTGGATTGCAGGTCCAGAAGGGGCTGGAGTCCGGCGCGATTCCCTCGGTGATCTTCGGCCGCAACGAGCGCGGAAACCAATATTTCCACAAATATGTGGACTATCTCCAGCGTGCCGACCCGAACGAGGCACCGCCAGTATTGTGAGGCGGGCTAAGCCCGAACGGCCTATCAGGCCGACGGCCCCTTGATACACTAACATGGGCTGTCAGAATCCTCCCCCTTGAGGGGGAGGTTGGGTGGGGGTGTGCTGCCGCCAGCGTCGACGCTCGGCTTCGCCTCACTCCCCCTCCCCCAACCCCTCCCCGGCGGGGAGGGGAGATGAAACCCAATTGTCATGTCTTGATATTACAACGTCGTCACGCCCTCATTCAGCCGCACCACCGTCTTCCCCGTGGTCTTGCCGGACATCAGGTTGATGAAAGCGCTCGGCGTATTTTCGATGCCGGTCGTGACATTTTCCTGCGCGATCAAAGCGCCCGATCTGATCCAGCCGCCCAGTTGCGCCTCCGCCTCGGCCAGCATGTCGAGATGCTCATATGCCAGGAAGCCGCGCATCGTGATGCGATTCACCAGCACCTGCCACAGGTTGCGGATCGGGTAGGGATCATTGTGGTTGTTATAATTGGCCATCATGCCGCAGGTCACGATCCGCCCGAACGCCGCCATATTGGGCAGCATCGCGTCGAGTATATGCCCGCCGACATTGTCGAAATAGACGCTGACGCCGTCGGGACAGGCCGCCTTGATCGCCGCATCCAGATCCGCCTCTGCGCGATAGTCGATCGCCGCGTCGATGCCGAAGGTGCCGGTGACCATCGCCGCCTTGTCCGGCGATCCGACGATTCCGACCGATCGGCAGCCTGACAATTTAGCGATCTGGCACCCGACGCTACCGACAGCCCCCGCCGCCGCGCTCATCACCACCGTGTCACCCGCCTTCATCTCGCCGATGCGCTTCAGGCCGACATAGGCGGTGATCCCCGACCAGCCGAGCGCCCCCATATAGGCGGTCAGCGGCACGGTGGGATCGACATGGACATTCTCGATCGCGAAATTGGCAGGGTTCAGGATCGAATATTCCTCCCAGCCGACAAAGCCGCGGCCATAATCGCCCTCCTTGAAGGCCGGATTGCGCGACTGGATGACACGGCCCAGCACCATTGTCGGGATCAGGCCACCAATCGCGACCGCAGGCAGATAGCTGTCATCATTGGCATCCAGCAGCCCGCGCACGGCAGGGTCGATGGCGAATACCTCATTCTGGATCAGGATTTCGCCATCCTCCAGCGCCCGCACCGGATTGTCGACCAGCGCGAAATTTTCTGGAACAGGGACACCGTGGGGACGCGAGGCAAGGACTATCTGGCGGTTGATCACGGCGTTTCTCTCCAGGGACTGCGCTTTGCGTTCGCTATGCCCCGCCCGGTTGATCCATGACACTGGCGAAAGGCACAGCTTGGCGCGAACGTCCCAAGAAAAAACGCGCGAAGCCGATGGCCTCGCGCGCTTCAAGGTTGCGCTATGGGAGAGGAAGTTCAGCGCGAAGCGAACTGGCGGCCCTTGGTCGCGATGGCCCAGCGCTGCGGCGTCGCGCCCGGCGCGCCTTCGCGCACGAAGCACTGGCCGCGCTGCGACTGGATGGCCAGGCAGGCTGTCATCGCATCGTTGCGGCTGGCAAAGCCGCTGATCGCGAGGCGGTGATAGGGCTTGCCCTTAACCGTCGCCTGGCTGGTGAGAACCGGGAAAGCCGCAAGCGTGCTGTTGCGGCCTGCCATGCTCATCCATTTTTCCTTGGCGATCGCCGCCGTGTCATAGGCACCGAGTTGGACAACCCAGTTGCTGGCACCGGCGCTGACCGGCTTGATGAAGGCGGCCTGCTGCATACGGGCGACTGACGCGGATGCGGTCACGGTCTGCGCCTTGGCGCGAGTCTTTGCCGCGACCGGCTTGGCCTTATGATCTTCGACGATGAAGTCGCGGGCAGTGACGCGGACCGGTGAGGGCTGGGCCACCGGCGCGGGTTCTGCAACCGGTGCAGCGACTGGTTCGACGGAGGCGGTCTGCACCGGCACTTCCGCCTGCGCAGCGGGCAGAGGCGCTGGGTCGGACGGCGCAGCAGCCATTTCGACCGGCGCGGACGTAGCTGGCGCAAGCGCCAGAGCCACCGGCTGGCCAGCATCGGCAGCATCGATCGTCACGCCCATCAGCGCAGCAACGCGCTGCGGCGCGGCGGAGGGTTCAGCGATCTGCGCCCAGTCGGAAATGCGCTTGTTGGCAGCGAGCGGATCAAGGTCCATGCCCACGATCATCCGCGCATCCTTCCAGCGGCCCGCCAGCGCATAGGCATAGGCCAGATTCTGGCGGGTGCGTGCGGTGGCGGACGGATCATGGATCGCTTCGGACAGGATGCGCACGCCTTCGGGCGCGTCACCGGCCATCGCCATCGCCAGACCATAGTCGCCAGCAGGAACGGTATCGGCATGGGCGAGCAGCAGGCTGCGCGCGCTATCGGCGCGACCCTGCGCGACCTGCACCAGCGCCAGGCTGACGATCGTGCGCGCGTCATTATTGCCCAGCGTCATGGCGTCGGTGAGCGCAGCTTCAGCCGATGCGAAACGACCGGCCAACACATAGGCCCGGCCCAGCATCTGGCGATAGGCGGCGTTCTGCGGCGCGAGTTGCACCGCTGCCTCAGCCGCCGCAATCGCCTTGCCGCCGTCGCGATCGGCCAGCGCCTTTTCAGCCGCGATGGCAAGCTTGGTCGGGTTGCCCTTTTGCTGGACGACCGATGCGGAAGGACGGAACGCCGCCCCGGTGCAGCCAACCATGGTGGTGGCGATGAGCAGCGATGAAATCGCCGCCTTTGCAAATGTGTTGCGCTTCATAGTCCTACCCACCCTTCAATCACTGGTTGCCGCGCATGTGCGGCAGCTGCTGTGTCAGCCGGTCAATTTCCGGCAGGCCGTTGAGAAAATTGTCGAGAGATTCGGTGACGATCTGCTGCGCCGAACGGCCGGTAATGGCGCAGGCGAACCGCAGTTTGAGATGACGATCCGCGTCGATCCGCAGCGTGAAGGCCGCCTTGCGGCTGGCCGTGGCTTTCGCCTTGGCCGGCGCTGGCTTGCCCGCGATGCGTTCAGCCAGTTCCTCACGCTCGATGACGACCGGCGGCACCGGTGCCGGGACTGGGACCGCCGCCGGCATCGGCGTCAGGCCGATCGCGACCGGCTGCTCGTCCACCGGCAATGGCGCAGGCTCCACGTCGAAACCCATGTCGTTCCAGCCCAGATCATCCTGCTGCACGGCAGCGCCCGCAGCACGGCCAAAGCCGAGCATGGGGCGGCGCATGGCGGGCTGCGCCGCGCCCTTGCGGGCGAGCAGGCCGGAGGTGAGCGATGCGAGGGGTTTGGGTTCGGCCATGATGCGTCCCCCTTACTGGCCGATCACGCGGCGACCGAAGCCCCCGCCGACCGGACGGGTTGCGACGGTGCCGACGCTGCCCTGGGGCACGGAAAAAACCGTGCGGCGGAAATTCTTTTCGAGCCGGTCGGAGATGTACGACCATAGCGCTACGACCTCCGCCGCCGACCGTCCCTTTGGATCGACCTCCATCACGGTGCGACCGTCGATCATTGATGCGGCAAAATCGGTGCGGTGGTGCAGGGTAATCGGCGCGACCGTGCCATGTTGCGACAGGGCGACGGCGGCTTCCGACGTGATCCGTGCCTTGGGCGTTGCGCCGTTCACCACGAAGATCAGCGGCTTGCCCGCGCGCTCGCACAGATCGACGGTCGCGCCCACGGCGCGCAGGTCATGCGGGCTGGGGCGGGTCGGCACGACGATGAGTTCGGCGACGAAAATGACGCTCTGGATCGCCATGGTGATGGCAGGCGGCGTGTCGATGACGGCCAGCTTGAAGCCCTGCTGCCGCAATATTTCCAGATCGGCGGCAAGCCGTGCGACGGTTGTTTGCGCGAAAGCGGGCAGTTCCGCCTCCCGCTCGTTCCACCAGTCGGCCAGCGACCCTTGCGGATCGATGTCGATCAGCACGACAGGACCGGCCCCGGCAATCTGCGCCTGCACGGCCAGATGGCCCGACAAGGTGGTCTTGCCCGATCCGCCCTTCTGCGATGCCAAAGCCAAAATCCGCACGCAAATCCCCCCAGAAAATCCAGTTCCGTCTGGGATTGCCATAACCGCGCCTAAAATTCGGTTAATGAGCGGGGAAGTTTGATTGACGAAGTGTCAACAGGGTTAAGCGCGTTTCAAGCATGATGTGCTTATGCTAATCAGACATTAACCTTGTTTCATCATAGCCGATGCAAATCTATTGGCGCAGGAGCATGTGCATATGAAGCGTATCTGGGGAGCTGTGGCTGTCGGCGCCATGATGGGCATCGCGGCACCGGTGTTGGCCGACGTAAAGACCGGGGTCGATGCCTGGCAGCAGGGCGATTATGCCAAGGCGATCGGCGAATGGCGGCCGCTGGCGCAAAATGGCGATCCCGACGCGCAGTTCAATCTGGGCCAGGCCTATAAGCTGGGCCGCGGCGTACAGCCGGACCTCAATGCCGCGATGGACTGGTATCGCAAGGCTGCGGTGCAGGGCCATTTGCGGGCAGAGGATAATCTGGGGCTGCTGATGTTCCAGCAAGGCGACCGGGCGGGGGCCATGCCCTATCTCCAGCGCGCTTCCGTGCGGGGTGAGCCGCGTGCGCAATATATTGTCGGCACCGCGCTGTTCAACGGCGACCTGATCGGCAAGGACTGGGTGCGCGCCTATGCGCTGATGACCCGCGCGTCGACATCTGGCCTGGCACAGGCGACGACCAGCCTGGAGCAGATGGACAAATATATTCCCGAAGATCAGCGCAAGCAGGGTCTGGCATTGGCAGCAACACTGGAACAATCGGAAAAGGGCGGCGCGCTGGCATCGGCCAGTCCCGCACCTGTTCGCCCGACGCCATCGAGCGTACGAACGACCGAGTTGCCGCCATCGACCATCGGCCAGCCGGTGCCCGCGCCGCCTGCCCCCAAGCCGGTTCCGGTCAAACCCAAGCCCTTGCCGCAGGTTGCTGTTGCCAAGCCCGCTCCGGCGCCACAAGTCGCGGTGGCCAAGCCCAAGCCGACGCCGCCAGCGCCCCGTCCTGCCAGCACCGTTCCTGCCCCCGCCAAATCGGGCGGATGGCGGGTCCAACTCGGCGCGTTCGGCGAGGAAGGCCGCGCCCGCGGCCTGTGGGGCCAGTTGACGGGCAAGGTCAGCGGCCTGTCCGCCTATCAACCCTATCTGGTCAAGGCAGGCGCAGTGACACGCTTGCAGGCCGGGCCGGTCGCCAGCAGCGACGACGCCAGCCGTCTGTGCAGCCGGATCAAGGCGGCAGGCGCGGACTGTATCCCGAAGAAAATGTAAAGGATCAGGCCGCCTTGGCCTGATCCACTATCCAGTCGCGAAACTGGCTGAGCGCCGGATGGGCCGGTGCGTCCAGCGGGCGGGCGAGATAATAGGCCTGGTCGCTCGACAATGGCCGGGCGAAGGGGATGACGAGGGTTCCCGCATCCAGCTCCGGCCTAATCAGGAAGCTGGGGATCAGCGCCACCCCTGCCCCCGCCGCCGCCGCCTGCGCCAGCATCAGGAAATGTTCAAAGGCTGGACCGGGCGGCAGCGTCCCCGCCTCCACCCCTGCCGCCGCGAACCAACGTGACCAGGCGTCACGCCGCGAACTCTGGCTGAGCAAGGGAGCGGTCAGCAGATCGGCGGGATGTCGCAATGGGTGTGCGGCCAGCCAGCCTGGCGCGCAGACCGGCACCGCTTCCTCGCGAAACAGAAAATCCGTCGTTGCGCCGGGCCATTCCTCCGGCATGCCGAAATGGATAGCGGCGTCAAATTCCTCCGGCCCGAAATCGAACGGTTGTGAGCGGGCGGCGAAATCCACCACCAGTTGCGGGTGCAGGGCGCTCAGATGCGGCAATCGCGGGGCGAGCCAGCGCATCCCAAAACTGGGCAGGGTCGCGATCTTTAGCGCCGTGGGCGATCGCCGCGTCGCCATGCGCGATGTGGCCCGGCGGATGCGGTCGAGCGCGGGCAGCAGTTCGTCGGCATAGGCGCGACCCGCCTCGTTCAGCCGCACGCGCCGTCCCACCCGGTCGAACAACGGGGTTTGCAGCCACTCCTCCAGCTGCGCGATCTGGCGGCTGACCGCGCTCTGGGTGAGGCCAATCTCTTCGCCCGCACGCGAAAAGCCGCCATGACGCACCGCCGCCTCGAAACTGGTCAGCGCGGTCATGGAGGGTAGCCATTTGCGATGGTCGTTCATTCGCGTCTCGCATCAACAGATGACAGGTCACCATTTGGAAAATCCTGCATAGGCTGAGATAATGCGCCTGTCACCGGGAGCCACCTATGTCGAATGAGAATGATAGCCATGTCGTTGCGCTGACGCTGGCGACGCTGGGCGAAGCGGCGGGACGGCAGGCGCTGAACGCGCTGGCGATCGACCCTGCCTTGCTGGCGGAGCGTGGCCCCACCGTATCGCGCGCAGCCTTTGCGATGGCGATGAACATCGCGCTGTTCGATGACCTGCTGAAACGGGTGCAAAGCGGCGCAGCCTATGTTGCCGACACGGTCGAGCGCGGCGGTCGGGTGACGTTCGACCATGGCGCCTTGCGGACGATACGCCTGCCCCATGGCCCTACCGGCGCACTGCCCGGCGGTGAAGATGCTTTCACCCGCATATTGCGGCCGCTGGGCTATCAAATGGCGGCCATCTATCCGCTCGATCGGCTGCGCATGACCGGGCGCGCCTATGTTCATGCCGACAGGCCGGAGGCGATACCGCAATTCTTCCTGTCCGAACTGCATGTCGACCGGTTCGACGCAGAATTTGGCGCGGTGGCGGCACGGGTGTTCGGCACGTCGCGCGACCCGCTGGGTGAGGCTGAGCAAAGGGTGCTGGCGCGTTTTGATGCCGGTGAAGCGGTGACGCTGAACGAAGCGGCAGCCGCGCTGCCGGGGATCGTCGCCGCGTTCGACCGGCAGCATGACATGCCAAGCTTTGCCGATTATCAGACGCTCCTGTCCCGCTCCAACGAGGCGGCGTGGATCGCGACCGAAGGTAATGCCTTCAACCATGCGACCGACCGCGTGGCCGATGTCGCCACGCTGGCAGACCGGCTGAAAGCGGACGGTCAGCCGATCAAGGAAAAGCTGGAGATTTCAGCGACAGGCCGGGTGCGCCAGACCGCATTCCGCGCCGACAGCGTGGAGCGGCTGTTCGGCGATGGCGAATTGCGCGACGTGCCCGGCTCCTTCTACGAATTTATCAGCCGGGACATTGATCCTACGACGGGCAGGCTGGACCTGGCGTTCGACACTGGCAATGCGACCGGCATTTTCGCGATGACCAGCGCGGGGGCATGAACATGGTGCTGCAATCCTTCGATCCGGCCTCGCGCGAACTGGTGTGGGAAGGACCGGTTGCCGATGCCGCTGCCTGTAACCGGGCGATCGCAACGGCACGGGCCGCCCTGCCCGGCTGGCGCGCGCTGGCGGTGGAGGATCGTATCGCCATCGCGCGGCGCTATGCCAAGGTATTGGGCGAACGGCGGGCGGCGCTGGCCGAGCTTATTTCGCGTGAAACGGGCAAATTGCTCTGGGAAAGCGACGCAGAAATCGGATCGATGATCGCCAAGGCCGAGGTCTCTGTCGCCGCCCATGCCGAACGCACCGGGGAGCGCGCTAGCGACATGCCCTTTGGCCGGGCAGTGCTGCGCCATCGCGGCCATGGCGTGATGGCGGTATTGGGTCCGTATAATTTCCCCGGCCATTTGCCCAACGGCCATATCGTCCCCGCCCTGATCGCGGGCAATGCTGTGCTGTTCAAGCCATCGGAGATCGCGCCCGCCACCGGCGCGGCGATGGCAGACGCCTGGGCAGCGGCAGGATTGCCCGACGGACTACTGAGCGTTGTGCAGGGTGGCCGGGCCACCGGCGAAGCGCTGGTGGCGGGCGATATTGACGGGCTGCTCTTTACCGGATCGGCGGGCGCTGGCGCGGCCCTGCGCCGCGCGCTGGTGGACCGGCCCCATGTCATCATGGCGCTGGAACTGGGCGGCAATAATCCGCTGATCGCCTGGGACAGCCCGGACGAAGCGGCCTCGATCATCATCAATTCCGCCTTCATCACCACCGGCCAGCGCTGCTCCTGCGCCAGGCGGCTGATCGTGCCTGAAGGCACAATAGGCGACCAGATCGTGGCAGCCGTCGACGCGCTGGCAGCACGACTGCCGATCGCAGCATGGAACGAGGCAGGCGATGCCTTCATGGGACCATTGGTGTCGGATCAGGCCGCCGCCACCGCCCATCGCGCCGTCAGCGACCTGATCGCGCGCGGCGCACAAGTGATCCGGCCTTTCGCCGGGGTCGAGGGGCGCAGCGCCGCCTTCGTCGCCCCCGGCCTGATCGACATGACCGGTGTGGATGGTCCCGATGCAGAGATTTTCGCGCCCTTGCTGTCGGTGGTCCGGGTGCCGGATTTCGATGCAGCGATGCGGGTCGCCAACGCCACCGTTTTTGGCCTGTCCGCCGGGCTGATCTCGCAGGACGCAGCGCTGTGGGACCGGATGGTGGAGGAAAGCCGCGCTGGCGTGGTCAACCGCAACCGGCCAACCACGGGCGCGGCGGGCAACATGCCCTTTGGCGGCTTGGGTGCATCGGGCAATCATCGGCCCAGCGCCTATTATGCCGCCGATTATTGCGCCTATCCGATCGCCAGTTTTGAAGCGAACGGGGTGCAGGCGGTTCCGGTCAACGGGCTGGACTGAGCGCGCTTACAGCGCCAACCGCGCCCAGAAATCATCGGGTGCGATCAACGCGGTGCCGCCGCGCGATCGGTCGATCCGCGACCAGCTGCTGTGGGGGATGGTGACGCGCGGCGCGCTTTCGGCGACACGCGACTGGCGGGAACCGCTGGCTTTACTGGTCATCGTTTTCTCCTTTCATCAAGGGAACACGAAACCGGGCGTGGACGCTTTGGCACCGTGCGCTTTAGCCGTTGGTGACGCGGAGCAAGCTGATCCTTCAAAAGCCGCGAAGCATGATGCTTGCGACTTTATCTAGCGATGTAGTTGGGAATGTCTAAATAGCTTTGCTTGGGGGCAGTATAACGCTGGCTTTTATGGCGCTTTGCGATCAACCGATGCGGTGAACGGCGCAGAGTTTGTTGCCCGACGGGTCGCGCAGATAGGCAAGATAGAGGTTGCCAAAGCTGCGTTCGCGTATGCCCGGCGGATCTTCGCAGGTCGTCCCGCCTGCTGCGACACCGGCTGCATGCCAGGCGTCGGTCTGTTCGAGCGAAGCCATGGTAAAGCCGATCGTTCCACCATTGGCGCAACTGGCGGACTGGCCGTCGATCGGCCTGCTCACCATGAACAGCGCGCCATTATGCATGTAGATCAGGCGACCCTCATCATCAGTAAAGGCAGGCTTGCCGCCGACCGCCTGAAACAGCGCATCGTAAAAGATTTTGGCACCGTCGATGTCATCGGCACCGACCATGACGTGACTGAACATGAGATTGCCTCTTATCGTGGAGATCAGCGTTGAACCAACTGTGGCCACGCTTCAGACGCAAGAAAAGGGCCAGCTGCACCGGCCCGGCCTGCGTCGCTCCAGCGCGACAGGATCAGAAGATCGTGCTGTAGAGAAACCAGCCGACGATCAGCAGGCTCGACACGATGCAGATACGATCACCAAAGACGTCGATACGAGACATCAAAAACATCCTTCCACCATGGGCGATCTTCGTCGCCTCGATAGAAAGATTACATCAGTTTTTACCGAACTGAAACATCAAAATTGCGACGAAGCCGCCCATGCCTGCGATAAGCCGCATTTAGCGGCCCTTGAACGCTATCTTTGGTCGCACGTTTACAGGATTAGCGAAAAGCCGGGCCGCGATGGCGCAGGTAAGAATCGGTTGCCTCCTGCGGCCCACGATAGGCTTCCTGAAATTCCGCGCTCCAATATTTCAAATCGTCCAGATCGATCCGCGCGCCGGACACCGCGCACAGGACGAACTGCCCCGGCCGCACGACATCGAAATGCGGCGTGTCATAATGCAGCACCGCCAACCCCTGAATATCCGCCATCAGTCGCCCGTCAGGATACGGTCGACCAGTTGCTTGACGGTCGGGACAAAGCCGTTGGAGTAGAAAGGGTCCTGCTTGAACTTGTAAGCGCCATGGCCAGCAAACACCAGATTTTGGTCCAGATCGCCGCCATGGACGGCTTCCTGCAATGCCTTCTGGATGCAGAAGCTGCGCGGATCGGCCAGGCGACCGGTCGAGTTGGTCTCGCTATCCATCCAGCTGGAGAAGGCGCATTGGCTAAGGCACCCCATGCAGTCGGTCTGGTCCTTGCGGATCACCGCCCGCTCTTCGTCGCCGACGAACACCAGCGTATTGTCCGGCGTCTTGAGCGCGGAGGTAAAGCCCTGCCCGAACCACTCCCGCGCACGATTGAGGTCACCCAGCGTCACCCAGAAATGCTTGCCCTTCACGCCCACGTCGAGCTGGTGGGTATGGTCGCCCGCCTGTTCGGTGCTGAACGCGATCTGCCGTTCCGAACGCGCTTCCAGGCTGCGGAGGAAGGGATTGCGCACCGCCGAGCTGTAGAAGCCGGTGGGCGAAAAACGGTGCAGCAGAATGTCGCCGGGGTTCAGCTCGGTCAGCAACGCCTTCCACGCCTGCGGGATCGGGCTTTCCTGCGTCAGCAATGGGCGGGTGCCAAACTGGAACGCGATTGCGCCCAATTCGGGATTGTCGATCCAGTCGTTCCAGTCCTTGAGCGCCCAAACGCCGCCCGCCATCACGATCGGCACATCATCCGAAATGCCGCCTTCGCGCATGGTTGCCCGCAGATCGCGGACGCGGGGATAAGGATCCTGCGGCATTTTAGGGTCTTCGGCGTTGGACAGGCCGTTATGGCCCCCGGCCAGCCAGGGATCTTCATAGACCACCGCCGCCAGCCATTCCGCCGCCTTGGAATAGGCGCGCTTCCAGAGCGCGCGGAAGGCGCGGCCGGAGGAGACGATCGGCAGATAGCTGACATTGTAGGAGGCTGCGATTTCCGACAGCTTGTAGGGCATACCCGCGCCGCAGGTGACGCCCGCGACCATGCCTTTGGTCCTCTCCAGCACGCCGTGAAGCACGCGCTGCGCTCCGCCCATTTCCCACAGGACGTTGATGTTGATCGCGCCCTTGCCACCGGCAATTTCATAGGCGCGCTTCACCTGTTCGACCGCGCCGTCAATCGCGTAGGCGACCAGTTCTTCATGGCGGTCGCGGCGGGTGCGGCCATGATAGATTTGGGGGATGACATTGCCGAAACTGTCATAGCTGTCGGCATTGACCGCCGACACCGTACCGATGCCGCCAGCCGCCGCCCAGGCACCCGAACTGGCATGGTTGGACACCGCAACGCCCTTGCCGCCCTCGACCAGCGGCCAGACTTCGCGGCCACCATAGACGATAGGCTTCAACCCCTTGAACAACGACATCTCCCGCGAAAAAGCGACACCGGACCCGACCGGGCAAAGGCCACTGCTATAGCAGCCTTTGCAGTGATTGACGAATTTCCGCGCGCCTTAGCGCAAAATGTCGGGGCTGGCCAGTGCCTCCCCGTACAGCTTGGCATAAGCATCGACCATCGCCTGTTCGGCATAGTCGCGGACGGCGCGATCGCGGTTGGCAGCGCCCAGCCGGCCGCGCAGGTCAGGGTCGGCGGCGAGCGCGCCAAGCGCTGCGGCCAGGCCTGCCTCGTCCGGTACAACGAAAGCGCGATTCTCCGGCGCGACCATATTGATGACGTCGCCGACATCCATCGAGGCAACCGGCAAGCCCGCCGCCATCGCCTCCACCAGCGAGATCGGGAATTGTTCGCTGTCCGAAGAAAGCGCGAAAATATCGAACAGGCCGACGAAGCGCCAGGGCCGGTCCATGAAGCCCGCCATGTGGAGATCGTCGAGACCATGGGTGGCGGCTTGCGCCAATATGGCGTCGCGTTCCGGCCCCTCCCCTACGACCACCAGTTGCAGCCGATCCTTGTGCGCGGCGACCGCGCGGACCAGGCGGGGGATATTCTTGACCGGACGCAACCCCGCCAGTGTTCCGACAAGCAGTTTGCCCGGCGACCGACGCAGGCCGGGAATGGCGTCGGGCGCTGGCGGGTCGGCATAGCGGGCGGTGTCGATGCCGTTGCGGATCAGATGAACCTTGGCCGCGGGCTGTTTCCAGACGTGCCGGGCGATACCCTCCAGCCGGACGGAGGGAACGACCAGCGCGCTGGCGCGACCGAGGGCGACACGGCGATAGAGGTTGCGCTGGGGCTTGAGACCGGCGGCTTCATCGGCGTTGAAACCATCTTCATGATGGATGAGCGGCGGCATGGCCGACACTGAGCTGGACACTCTGTGCGCCATCGCAGCGTCCATCGCCCCCCAATTATAGGTCAGAATTAAATCGTATTTTTTCAAGAAGTTAGCTATATCGCGAAAACGCCCTACCCCCGGACGACCGGCAAACGGGGGGGATGCGGGGAAATCCGCCTGAACAGCCGGGTCGATCGCCGCGCGGGCGCCGAGTGCATCCGGCGCAGCGCTGACGATGCTGTGGCGCGCCTTGTCGCCCCAGATGTTCATCAGGCGGATGGCGCGTGCTTCCTTGCCGCCCAGAGTGAAGCTGCCATGGACGTGCAATATGTGCGGCTGACTGTCAGCCATGCAGGACGCGGGCCAGCAACCGGTCGATCGCGGCGATGCTTTCCGGCTCGTCCAGCGCGGGGGCATGGCCGACACCCGGCACCGTCACCAGTTCCGCCTTTGCGCCGATGTCGGCCACCATTCGCTGCGCCGTCTCTGCGCTCAGCAGGTCGGATCGTTCGCCGCGCAGCAACAGCGTTGGAATATCGCGGAAGGCCGCCATGACCGGCCACATATCGACGCCCGCCTCGCTCCCCATGGCGCGGATCGGTTCGGCGATGCGCATGTCATAGTCCAGCACGATCCGGCCCGCGCTGTTCAGGCGATAGAGGCGCTTGGCCATGGCCAGCCATTGTTCCAGGCCATAGGTGGGATAGACGTCGCGATTGCCCTCCTCCAGCGCGCGGGCGGCATGAACCCAGCTGGGGTGCGACTGATTGACGCCGACATAGGTGCGGATGCGCGCCAGGCCCGCTTCGTCCAGCGCCGGGCCGACATCGTTGAGCAGCGCGCCCGCCAGCCATTCGCGGTGGGTCGCGGCGACCAGCATGGTAATGAGTCCGCCCAGCGACGTGCCAACCGCAACGAAACGGGTGATGGCAAGATCGGCCAGTAACCGGCTGATATCCTGTAAATAAGTCAGCGGCACATAGGTCATCGGGTCTTTGGCCTGGGCGCTTGTCGCGCGCCCCCGCATGTCCGGGCAGATCAGCCGCCAGTCGCCGGCAAACCGCGCGGCCAGCGGCTCGAAATCGCGCGCATTGCGGGTCAGGCCCGGCAGGCACAGCAGTGGCGGGCGGCCATCATGACCCCCGGCATAGTCCCGGTAATGCAGCCGCAGCCCATCGGGGGACCACCAATATGCGTCGCTATAGTCGACCAAGCTTGATCCTTCAGGTGTCGCTCCCCCATATCGCCTTATGAACCATATCCCGCAAGCCGCCAAATATAGCCCCGCCAGCGAAATCGATGCGCTGATGCCCGACATCGCCGATCCGGTGAGCGCGGCGGACTTTCCGCAGACGATCCTGCGCTTCCGCAACGACCGGGCGGCGGCCACGGTGGGGCTGGACGGGCTGAGCGATGAACAATGGATCGCGCATTTCGGGCGGTTCGCGCCGCTGGAGGGATCGCTGCCACGGCCGCTGGCGCTGAAATATCATGGCCACCAGTTCCGCCATTATAATCCCGACATTGGCGACGGGCGCGGATTCCTGTTCGCGCAATTGCGGGACGATGCGGGGCGCCTGATGGACCTGGGTACCAAGGGCAGCGGCCAGACGCCCTATAGCCGCTTTGGCGACGGGCGGCTGACGCTGAAAGGCGGGGTGCGGGAGATATTGGCGACCGAAATGCTGGTGGCGCTGGGCGTGCCGACGTCGCGCACCTTCTCGATCATCGAGACGGGCGAGGCGCTGGAGCGTAACGACGAACCATCACCCACGCGCGGCGCGGCGATGGTGCGCCTGTCCCATTCGCATATCCGCATCGGTAGCTTCCAGCGGGCGGCCTTTCATGAGGATAAGGCGCTGCTGGAACGACTGACCGACTATGCTCTGACGCGGCTCTATGGTGAAGTGCCGGGCGACAATCCGCCCGCGCAACTGCTGGGCCGGGTGGTCGAGCGGACAGCCGATCTGGCGGCAAGCTATATGATCGCGGGGTTCGTCCATGGCGTTCTGAACAGCGACAATATCAACGTGACGGGTGAGAGTTTCGACTATGGCCCATGGCGCTTCACGCCCTTGTGGGACGCAGGCTTTACCGCCGCCTATTTCGATCATCAGGGCCTCTATGCGTTCGGGCGGCAGGCCGAAGCGATCCATTGGGACGTCGCGCAACTGGCGGTGTCGCTGCGCGCGCTGGTCGAGGCCGAGCCGCTGATCGCGCAGCTGGAGCGGTTTCCGGCTTTGTACGGCGAGGCTATGGCGCGGCGCTTTTGCTGGCGGCTGGGGGTTGTGCAGGGGGACGACGTCAACGCGATGGTCGAGGCGGCGGTGCGGGGGATGGTGACGACCGGGACCGGAATCGACCGCTTCTTCCATGACTGGCGCGGCGGGGTTCAGCGCGAAGGCGCGGATTATAGCGATGCGGCCTGGGGGGCGTTTCGGGATGCTGTGGCAGGGTTTGAGGCTGTGCAAGGGGCGCGGGATCATGACTATTGGGCGGACGAAGCACCCTGCTCGATGCACATTGACGAGGTCGAGGCAATCTGGGCCGCGATTGCGGAGGGGGATGACTGGGGGCCGCTGCACGCGAAGGTCGCGGCGGTAAGGCGGATGGGCGCGGCGTATGGGGTAGCCCGTTGATGGATTGGCAATGGATGACCATTTGCAGACATTTTAATCGTCAGGAATCAATCCCCTAACCTGACATTCCAATAAGCCGGAGCATCGCAGGCATGAGGCTTCCAATACGAAACTATCTAACCACGCCCCTGACGATCTTTATCGAACCTGTCTGTGACCAGCATGAGGTCCCGGTTGGCGGCGAAGCGATTGTTACTCTCGAAGACGGGTATCCCCATTCTATCGATGTTCATCCTGATCAGTGGGTTTCGATATGGAATGAAGGCCCCGAATGGGCAAGGGTTGAGATTTTCAGCGAGCATCAATTTTCCATACCAAGCAAGAAAGCCGACTAAGCAATTTCGGCCAAAGCGCGACATTCATAACGCCGACTTGCAGACATTCTGCGCTTTGATACAAAGTTCCGATGGAAGGTTTGTTTTGGTCAGTGATCTTTACGTTGTGGATGGTCATTGTCGCACATTTTGCGTCACCGTGGTGGATGATCGTGCTTTTGACTCCACTGCCCATATTGATGGTTTGCGTTTGGCCGGTCGCGAAAGCAGTTTTCCAAGGCAAGCTTAGAAAACCGGACGATCTTATAGATAGCGAGCGCAACTGACGGAAGCCTACCGGGCAATCGCTTTGAAAGCCGACAGTCCGCTCCCCACACACCTCCGTCATCCCCGCGAAAGCGGGGACCCATCGTGCATCCCACGATCCAATGGTATGAAGAGACATGGGTTCCCGCTTTCGCGGGAATGACGGGTAGAGAAAATTCCCGCTTTTTGCTTCCCGCCCCGCCCCCTTCCTTCCTTAACCTTTTTCCGCCATATCAGCGCCATGGCCGCAACCCTGACATCCCATGAACCCGCCACCGGCGTCCTGCTCTGGCAGGGCGAGGCGGGGGATGTGGAGGCGGAGGTTGCGCGGGCGCGGGCGGCGTGGCCGCGCTGGGCGGCGCAGCCCATCGCCTACCGGATCGAAACGCTGCGGCGCTTCGTCAATGTCGTGCGGCGGAACGAGGATGCGCTGGCGGACCTGATCGCGCGCGAAACCGGCAAGCCGCTGTGGGACGCCCATGCCGAAGTGGCGGGCGTGATGGCCAAGGTCGACATTTCGGTCGCCGCCTATTCCGAACGCACCGGACAGAAGCGGCTGGAGGCGGCACTGGGCGCGCGGCAATCGGTGCGGCACAAGCCCCATGGCGTGATGGCGGTGCTGGGTCCTTATAATTTCCCCGCCCATCTGCCCAATGGCCATATCGTCCCGGCCCTGCTGGCGGGCAATGCGGTGGTGTTCAAACCGTCGGAGAAAACCCCGGCGGTGGGCGAGATGCTGGTGAAGCTCTATCATGAGGCTGGCGTGCCGATCGAGGCGATGCGGCTGTTGCTGGGCGGGCCGGACGCGGGCAAGGCGCTGGCGGCGCATCCCGATGTCGGCGGTATCTTGTTCACCGGATCGGCGCAGACCGGCATCGCGATCAACCGGCAGTTCGCCGCGCAGCCATCCAAGATATTGGCGCTGGAGATGGGCGGCAACAATCCCATCATCGTGTGGGATACGCCCGAAATCAACGCCGCCGCCGTGCTGGTGGTGCAGTCCGCCTTCCTGTCGAGCGGGCAGCGCTGCACCGCGGCCAGCCGCCTGATCGTGAAAGACAGCATCGCCGACGCCTTCATCGCGGAGGTCAAGAAGCTGGCCGACCGGCTGATCGTCGACCATCCCCATGCCGACCCCACGCCCTATATGGGTCCGGTGATCGACAATCCGACCGCTGATGGGCTGACCGAGAGTTTCCTGTGGCTGATGAGCAATGGCGGCAAGCCGATCAAGCATATGGTGCGGCCCAAAAAGGGCCTGCCCTTCGTCAGCCCCGCGATCATCGACGTGACCGCCATGACGGAACGGCCCGATGTCGAACTGTTCGGGCCGTTGCTCCAGGTCATCCGCGTCGCTGAATTTGGCGATGCGATCGCGGAGGCGAACAATACGCGCTATGGCCTGTCCGCCTCGCTGATTG
This sequence comes from Sphingobium sp., assembly GCA_023266575.1. Classification (GTDB taxonomy): domain Bacteria; phylum Pseudomonadota; class Alphaproteobacteria; order Sphingomonadales; family Sphingomonadaceae; genus Sphingobium. Next base: position 334,723 of record JAHFPV010000001.1, on the reverse strand, counting down.
GCGGAACGCCTGACCAGTATAATCAGTTCTGGGCCAATGTCCGCGCGGGGGTGATCAACTGGAATCGCCCGACCAATGGGGCATCCTCCTCTGCACCGTTCGGGGGCGTCGGCACTTCCGGCAACCACCGGCCAAGCGCCTATTATGCCGCCGATTATTGCGCCTATCCGGTGGTGTCGGCGGAAATCGAGCAGCCGCGCGCCTCGATCGGCGTCGGGCTGAAGGACATTGATATCAGCGCGATGGGCGATTGACGCCCTGCCCGGACAAGATTTCCTAATCCCCGACATACCCATTCTGAATTGAACTTCGCCTGCGCATTGTCCACATGCCGAGCATGGCTGACCCTGTATCTGATCCTGTTGTACCCGCCACCGTCCATCTGGTCGGCGCGGGGCCGGGCGACCCGGAATTGCTGACGATCAAGGCGGTGCGGCTGATCCGCGATGCGCGGCTGATCGTGCATGACGGGCTGGTGTCGGACGAGATTCTCGCGCTGGCGTCGCCCGATGCAGAACTGATCAGCGTCGCCAAGCAGCGCAGCCGCCATTCGATGCCGCAGGAGGCGATCAACGCGCTGCTGGTGCGCTTTGCGCTGGCGGGCGAGTCTGTCGTGCGGCTGAAGGGCGGCGATCCGTTCATTTTCGGGCGCGGCGGCGAGGAAATGGAAGCGTGCCGGGCGGCGGGCGTGCCGGCGGAAATCGTGCCGGGCGTCAGCGCCGCCATCGGCGCGGCGGCGCAGGCACAACTGCCGCTGACCCATCGTGACGCATCGAGCGCGGTCACCTTCGTGGCGGGCCAGTGCAAGGGACTGCGCGATCAGGACTGGTCTGGCCTAGCTGGTCAGGGTCGCACGCTTGTCATCTATATGGGCGTGGCGACGGCGGCGCAGATTGCCGACAAGCTGATCGCCGACGGCGTGTCGCCTGCCTTACCGGTCGCGGTGCTAGAAAATGGCACGCGGGCCGATATGCGCACGCTGCGCACCCTGCTCGCCGACCTTGGCGATATGGTGGCGCGGGAGGCGGTGGTCAGCCCGGCGCTGATCGTTGTGGGAGAGGTAGCGCGCTACGCGCTGGCACAGGACGTGCTGGCGGGATGGGCGCAAAGACAGGAATATGGGGCGGAGATGCGTTCGTGAAGATTTTGACGGGTAATGATCTGGCATCGGGCGACGTCATCTGGTGGGCGGGCGATGGCTGGTCGCGGCAGGTGGGCGATGCGGCCGATGTTGGCGCGCATGGCGATGATCTGGCGCGCGCGGAGGAAGCCGCGCTGCGGGTCGTGGGTGCCTATGTGATCGACGCGACCCTTGGCGAGGATGGCGTGCGCCCGGCCCATATCAAGGACCGCATCCGCGCCTTCGGCCCGACCGTGCGCCCCGACCTAGTCGAACAACCAACCGAAGCCGACATCGGCAAGTGGGTGATCTGAACCATGTATCGTTATGACAGCTATGACCAGGCCATCGTCGACGCCCGCGTCGAGGAATTTCGCGACCAGACCCAGCGCCGCCTTACCGGCGCCCTGACCGAGGACCAGTTCAAGCCGCTGCGGCTGATGAACGGCCTCTATCTCCAGCTGCACGCCTATATGCTGCGCGTTGCCATCCCCTATGGCACGCTGAGCGGCAAGCAGATGCGCAAGCTGGGCGAGATTGCGGGCAAATATGACAAGGGCTATGGCCACTTCACCACGCGCCAGAACCTGCAATATAACTGGATCAAGCTGGCCGATGCGCCCGACATTCTGGCCGAACTGGCGACGGTCGAGATGCACGCCATCCAGACATCGGGCAATTGCATCCGCAATATCTCGTCCGACCAATATGCCGGTGTCAGCGCCGACGAGGTAGCGGACCCCCGCCCCTGGGCCGAATTGCTGCGCCAATGGTCGAGCTTCCACCCGGAATTCACCTATCTTCCGCGCAAGTTCAAGATTGCGGTGATCGCGTCCGACGATGATCGCGCGGCGATGCGGCTGCATGACATCGGCCTGAAACTGGTCGAGCGGGACGGTGTCGTCGGCGCGGAAGTCTATGCCGGTGGCGGCATGGGGCGCACGCCAATGGTTGCACCGCTTATCAGGGACTTCATCGCTGAAGATGAGATCATCTCTTATCTGGAAGCCTGCCTGCGCGTCTATAATCGCTATGGTCGCCGCGACAATAAATATAAGGCGCGGATCAAGATACTGGTCCATGAAATCGGCGTCGAGGAATATAAGCGGCAGGTCGAGGAAGAGTTTGCGCATATGCGTGAACTGGGCCTCAATCCGCCGGTTGAGGAACTGGCCCGCATCCGCGCCTTCTTCGCCGCGCCCGCTTATGAAAGCGGCTTGAGCGACGATATCGACCGCAGCAACCCCGCCTTTGCCCTGTGGGTGGACCGGCAGGTCGCGGCGCACAAGGCACCCGGCTATGCGATCGTCAATATCAGCCTAAAGCCGATCGACGGCATCCCCGGCGATGCGTCTGCGGAACAGATTGGTCTGGTCGCGGACCTCGCCGAAGCCTATTCGTTCGATGAACTGCGCGTCACGCACGCGCAGAATCTGGTGCTGCCCCATGTGAAGAAGGCGGACCTTTACGCCGTCTGGCAGAAGCTGGTCGCAGCGGGGCTGGCGGAGGCCAATCTGGACCTCATCACCGACATCATCGCCTGCCCCGGCCTCGACTATTGCGCGCTCGCCAATGCGCGGTCGATCCCGCTGGCGCAGAAGATCGCGGCACGCTTTGCCGCGGCGGAGCGGCAGGCGGAGATAGGCGAACTGAAGCTCAAGATATCGGGTTGCATCAATGCCTGCGGCCATCATCATGCCGGGCATATCGGCATTTTGGGCGTGGACCGGCGCGGCGTGGAAAATTTCCAGCTGCTGCTGGGCGGATCGGGCGCGGAAGATGCCTCGCTGGGCCAGATCACTGGGCCGGGCTTTTCCGAAGATGGCGTGGTCGATGCGATCGAGAAGGTCACCGACATTTATCTCGCCGAGCGGGAAAGCGGCGAACGCTTCCTCGACACCTATCGCCGCATCGGCATGAAGCCCTTTAAGGAGGCGATCTATGGTTGATTATACACAACAGCCGTTCGCCCTGAGCCTGTCGAAGGGTTCCGCTGAACGTAGTGAAGCGCCTTCGCTTCGCTCTGGCAAAGGCTTCGACTTCGCTCAGCCCGAACGGGAATTGTAAGATGGTTGAATTTCTCTCCTTCCGCGACGGCGAGTCCACGCAGGAACCCGCCGTGACGGTCGAATCCTTCACCGGCCAGTCCAACGCCACCGCCGTCCGCATCGAGCCGGGCGAGGATGCGCGCGAATTGCTGCCCCATCTGGACCGTATCTCGCTGATTGAGGTGAATTTCCCCGGTTTTGGCGACGGGCGCGGCTATTCGGCGGCGCGGATCGTGCGGGAGGCCGGCTATACCGGCGAATTGCGCGCGGTGGGCGACGTGCTGGTCGATCAGATCGTGGCCATGCGCCGCTGCGGCTTTGACAGCTTCCATCCTGCCAAGGCGCTGGACGATGCCGCCGTCGAACGCGCGCTCAATCGTTATGATGACGTCTATCAGAAGGCGATCGATGGCCGCAGCCCCATTTGGGCCAAGCGGCACCCGGAGACACAAAATGGCTGAAGCCGCCCGCACGCTCGACATCATCGACGCCCGCCCCGCCTTTACGCAGGGTGACGCGGACGCGCTCAACGCGCGGTTTGACGGTGTCGGCACGCTGGACATGCTCAAGACCGTCTTTGCCAAAGGGCTGGCGGGGAATGTCGCGGTCGTATCCTCCTTCGGCACCGAAAGCGCGGTGCTGCTGCATCTGGTGGCGCAGGCGGACCCGACCGTTCCGGTGATCTTTGTCGATACGCTCAAGATGTTCGCCGAAACCTTGACCTATCGCGACACGCTGATCGACGCTTTCGGCTTTACCGACAGCCGCACCGTGACGCCGATCGCCGAAGTGATCGCGAAGAAGGACGAGACCGGCCTGCGCTGGTCCTATGATCCCGATGGCTGCTGCGACATTCGCAAGGTCGAGCCATTGAAGCGCGCCAAGGAAGGCCTCGACGCCTGGATTTCCGGGCGCAAGGCGTTCCAGTCGATCACGCGGCAGAATCTGCCCCGCTTCGAGGTCGAGGATGGGCGGCTCAAGATCAATCCGCTGGGCGACTGGACCAAGGATGATCTGGAGGCCTATTTCGCGCAGCACGCCCTGCCCCGCCATCCGCTGGAGGCCCAGGGCTATCTGTCGATCGGCTGCGAACCCTGCACGTCCAAGGTGCAGCCGGGCGAGGACCCGCGCGCGGGCCGCTGGCGTGGCTGGGACAAGGTGGAATGCGGCATCCACTCGCCCGTCACGCCGATCCCGGTGGTCGATCCCGAAGATCCCGCCAACATGCCGGTATTCTGATCGTCTGGATTAGCCTTACTTCAGATTGAGCCTCAACCTCCGTTCGTTTCGAGCGAAGTCGAGAACGGTCGCGCGCAGTTTCTCGACTTCGCTCGAAACGAACGGAGGAAGTGAATAACGTCCGGCGCTGGAGAGGGGTTCGGGGGGATGCTCTCCCTCATTTACGCGCACCCCTAAGAATCGCGGTGCATCATCCCCATATGCCGTTCTCGGCATATGGCCGGGGCGGCCTCGCTTCGACCTGAACCCCCTATGCCGGTCGAACCTCTCGCTTCGATGATTTTCCAAAAGGCTGGAAACACCTGCACCGCATCGGTCACCCGACCGATGCGCGCCTGATGGAGTGTGCCCCGCATGATCGCCTATCTCATCCTCGTCCACCGCTTCCCCGAACAGTTCAAGCGTATGTTCCGCGCCATCTATGTGCCGGGCAATCATTATCTGATCCATGTCGATCACCGGTCGGGCGCTACGATGCAGGCGGATGTTGCCGCGTTCCTCAAACCCTACGCCAATGTCGCAATGCTGCCGTCGCGCAAGATGCTGTGGGGCGGATATAGTCTGGTCGATGCCGAACTGCGTGGCATGGCCAAATTGCTGGAGATGGGCGCGGACTGGCGCTATTTCATCAATTTGAGCGGGCAGGATTTCCCGCTCAAATCGCAGGCTTACATCGCCGACTATCTGGCACAGCATGACGGGACCGAGTTCATCCGCGCCGTGCCGCAGCAGGCCGTCCGCCCCGACACGATGAACCGGCTGAGCCATTATTTCATCGAAGCGTTCAACCGCATCGTCCGCACCGGCATCCCGCGCCGCCGCATGGCGGGGATCACCCCCTATATCGGCACCCAGTGGAAGGCGGTCACCCGCGATTTCTGCGCCTTTGTCTGTAGCGACCCCGCCGCGCTGAAATTCAAGAATTTCTACCGCCGCACGCTGATTGCTGACGAAGGCTTTTTCCAGACGGTGATGATGAACGCCTTTGCCCCTGACAAACAGGTCAATGACGATCTGCGTACGATCGACTGGATTCCCGATGGCGACATCAAGCTACGCCCCCGGACATTCGTGACCCGCGACGCGCTGCGGCTGACGCTCAGCCCGGACCTGTTCGCGCGCAAATTCGATGCGCAGGAGGATAGCCATATCCTCGACCTGCTGGAGGCCTATCTGCTGACGCCCGCCGCCACGGTGCTGCCCAAGCAGGCCGAACCGCACGCAACAATATTACAAGCCTCTGGACGGATCGCATCAGCGGCTTAAGAGTCTCCCTTATTCAAAGATAAGGGAGTCCCAGCCATGGACCGTCGTGATTTTCTGCTGTCCTCCGGCGCCGTTGCCATCGCCGTAGCTGCCCCCCGCGCTTTCGCGCAGGGCAGCGACGATGCGCGGCTGTCGGCGGCCTTCACCGCCATTTTCGAGCGGCAACTGGACCTCTCGCCCAGCTTCGTCACCAGCCTGGGGCTGGACAAGGGCGCGCGGGCGGGAGCGAAGAGCCAACTGGACGACAATAGCAAGTCGGCGATGATGAAGCGGCTGGCCGCAACGCAGGCGGCGATCAAGGAACTGGAGGGATTTAAGTCCGCCAGCCTGTCCGCTCCGCAGCGGCTGAACCTTGACGTCATCCTCTATTCGCTTGGGCAGCAGACGGTAGCCCCGGCGACATTTGGCCTGAACAGTGCAGTGCGCCCCTATCGTATCTTCCAGCAGGGCGGCAGCTATTTTTCGACGCCCGATTTCCTGAACACCGCCCACACCATCAATGTGGCGGCGGACGGCGACGCCTATCTGGCGCGGCTGGAAGCGTTCGCCCGCAACCTGCGCACCGATAGCGCGATGCAGCGGGACGAGGCGGCGCGCGGCTATCTGGCACCCGGCTGGTCACTGGACCTGACGCTGGGGCAGATGAAGAAGCTGCGCGATCAGCCTGCCGCCAGCAGCAGCCTGGTCCAGTCGCTGGTGAAGCGCGCGGCGGCCAAGGGGATAGCGGGCGACTGGCAGGGACCGGCGGCAGCGATTGTCGAGAAAAGCATCTACCCCGCGCTCGACGCGCAGATCGCGATGATCGAGGGGCTGCGCGGCAAGACTACGGCGGGCGATGGCGTATGGCGCACCCCGCGCGGCGAGGAGATTTACGCCGCCGCATTGAAGAGCGCGACCACCACCGACCTGTCGGCGGCGGACATCCACGCGATGGGGGTGGAGCAGGTTGCCGACATCAGCGCGCAGCTTGACACGATCCTGCAAGGCGCGGGCTATACCAAGGGGACGATCGGCGAACGGCTGGCGGCGCTGAACGCCGATCCGTCGCAGGTCTATCCCGACACGGCGCAGGGGCGCGCCGATCTGATCGCCGCGCTCAATGCCGAAGCCAAGCTGATGCAGGCGAAATTGCCGCAGGCCTTTGCAACCATTCCCGATACGCCGCTCGAAATCCGCGCGGTGCCGGTCGAGATTCAGGATGGCGCGTCGAACGGCTATTATAATCGCGCGGCGCTGGACGGGTCGCGCCCGGCGATCTTCTTCATCAATTTGAAGGCGATAGGCGACTGGCCCAAATATACGCTGCCTGCACTCAACTATCATGAAGGGGTGCCGGGGCATCACCTCCAGATTTCGACCGCGCAGACGGCGGGCGACATTCCCATGCTACGCAAGACCGCCTTCATGAGCGCCTATAGCGAAGGCTGGGCGCTCTATGCCGAACAGCTGTCGGACGAGCTGAAGGGCTATGCCACCCCGCTAGACCGGGCGGGGTATCTGCAATCCTTCCTGTTCCGCGCGGCGCGGTTGGTGGTCGACACAGGCATTCATAGCAAGCAATGGAGCCGTGAGAAGGCCACCGCCTATATGGTTGAAAAGACCGGCTTCACCCAGGCACGCTGCCAGCGTGAAGTGGAGCGTTACTGCACCCAGCCGGGCCAGGCGACCAGCTACAAGGTCGGCCATGGCGTATGGAGCAAGGCGCGCGCCGCGGCGCAGGCAGCGATGGGTGACCGCTTCGATATCAAGCAGTTCCACGCCATTCTTGAGGAAGGCGCGATGCCGCTGTCGATGCTGGAGGCAAGGGTTGCGGCGAGGGCGAAGGGCTGAATAATCCTCCCCGGCACGGGGAGGTGGCGGGCGCAGCCCGACGGAGGGGGATGGCGTATCAGCGCTGCGCCAAGCAGCACGCCCCCTCCAGCACTTCGTGGTTCCCCTCCCCGTGCCGGGAAGGAACTTCTTACTCGTAATCCAGATCCTGATAGCTGTCGTCCGCCACGTCGGAGAAGCGCGTGATGCGGGCGTCGAATTTCATGCGGATGCGGCCGGTGGAGCCGTGGCGCTGCTTGGCGACGATCACTTCGGCCAGGCCATAGATGCGGTCCATATTTTCGCGCCAGATGGCGTAAGCCGCTTCATCCTCGACCTTGGGCTCCTTGGCCGCTTCGTAATAATCCTCACGGAACACGAACCAGACCATGTCAGCGTCCTGCTCGATCGAGCCGGATTCGCGCAGGTCCGATAGCTGCGGCCTCTTGTCCTCCCGCTGTTCGACCGCGCGGCTGAGCTGCGACAGCGCCAACACCGGCACATGAAGTTCCTTCGCCAAGGTCTTGAGACCACGGGAAATTTCCGAAATCTCGTTGACGCGATTTTCATTGCCGCGACCCGTCCCTTGCAACAGCTGGAGATAGTCGACGACGATGAAGCCAACATCATGGCGGCGCTTCAAGCGGCGCGCGCGGGTACGCAGCGCGGCGATGGTCAGGCCCGGCGTATCGTCGATGAACAAAGGCAGTTCCTGCAACTCGCGCGCGGCGCGGGACAGGTTCTGGAAATCGGCCCGGCTGATCTTGCCCATGCGCAGCGCTTCACCGCTGATGCCCGATTGTTCGGCCAGCACGCGGGTCGCCAACTGGTCAGCCGACATTTCGAGGCTGAAGAAGGCCGTCTTGGCCCCCATATTCTTTTCCGGCGGAATACCGTCGGCATTGTCGCGCAGCCAGCGGGACGCGGCATTATAGGCGATGTTGGTGGCCAGCGAGGTCTTGCCCATGCCCGGACGGCCCGCCAGAATCATGAGGTCCGAATTGTGCAGACCACCGATCTTGGCATTCAGGCTGTTGATCCCAGTGGTGATACCCGACACATGCCCGCCGCTGTTGAGCGCGCGTTCGGCAACCTGCACGGCGGCGGTCGACGCGGCAAGGAAGCTCTTGACCGACCCGCTTTCGCCCTCCCCTTCGGATACTTTGTAGAGCGCGACTTCGGCTGCCTCTATCTGTTCGCGGGGATTGACATCCTCGCTCGTATCCATTGCATTTTCAACCAGTTCCCTGCCAACACTGACAAGCTGTCGTAGCAAGGCGAGGTCGTAGATCTGCGACGCGAAATCGCGCGCGCCGATCAGCGCCGCGCCATTGCCGGTCAGTTGCGCCAGATAGCCCGCGCCGCCCAATTCCTTGAGCGCCGGGTCCTGATCCAGCATGGGTTTGAGCGTCACCGGATTGGCGACCATGTCGCGGTCCAGCAGCTTCATGATCGCATCATAGATGCGACCGTGCATCGGCTCGAAAAAATGCTCCGCCTTGATCTTGAGCTGCACATCCTCCGCCAGCCGGTTGTCGATCATCAGCGCGCCGAGCAGCGCCGCTTCCGCCTCCACATTGCGAGGGAGTTCAGGCGCGCCGGTTTCGGCGGCGGGATTCATTTTCACCAGTTCGACCATGGCTCTCTATTCCTCCGCCCGCCGTTCCTGTGCAAGGCCCAAGGTCGAAACGACGATGGGTAGCTGTGGATAACTCCCCCTTGCATTTCGCGGCCTGCCGCCGCACTGAGGCTGATCGCAATATGGCCGACCCGCGCATCATAGACATCAAGCTCGACGAGCGGACGATCCTGTGGCGCAATGCCGACGTCGAACAGGAACGGCGCATCGCGATCTTCGACCTGCTGGAGGATAATATGTTCGCGCCGCAGCGCGTTCATGCCGACGGCTATGCCGGCCCATACAAGGTCGTGCTGCGGGTCGAGGACGGGCGGCTGGTGATAGAGATTAACCGCGAGGATGACAGCGCGCTCGAAGCCGTCATTCTGGGACTGGGCCGCTTCCGCCGGCCGATCCGCGAATATTTCGCCATTTGCGACAGCTATTATCAGGCGATCAGCAATGCCTCGCCCGCCCAGATCGAGACGGTCGACATGGCCCGGCGCGGCATCCACAATGATGCAGCAGAAATGCTGCGCGAGCGGCTGGAGGGCAAAATCGCGGTCGATTTCGACACCGCCCGCCGCCTGTTCACGCTGATCTGCGTGTTGCATATCAAGGGGTAAGGACAATCGGACGGCTGACTCTGGGGGGATTGCTGGTCCGCGTCGGGCTGACGCTGGCGCTGATCGCGGCGCTGGCGCTGGCGCTGTTCCTCTATGCCCGCAACTGGGCGCCGGACCGGGGCGACTATCCGGTGCAGGGGCTGAGCGTCAGTTCCGACAATGGCCCGATCGACTGGGGCACGCTGGCGGCGCAGGGGGCGGACTTCGCCTATATCCGCGCGGCCAAGGGTGCCGACTGGCGCGACCCCGCTTTCGCCGCCAACTGGCGCGGGGTACGCACCGCCGGGATGCGTTATGGCGCGATGCTGGAATTCAGCCTGTGCCGCCTCGCCAGCGATCAGGCGACCCGTTTCATGACCACCGTGCCGCGCGATAACGCCGCCCTGCCCCCAGTCATCCGGCTGGCCTTCGACCCGACCTGCACCGCGCGGCCGGGCCGCGACCTGTTGCTGTCGGAGTTGAACACGCTGGTCAATCTGGTCGAAAGCCATGCGGGCAAGACGGTGCTGCTCAACGTGACCGAGGATTTCGACAAGCGTTATGATGTCGGCTCCGGCATCAACCGAACCTTATGGCTGGACGGCAATTTCTTCCCTCCCGATTATGCCACAAGGCGCTGGGTGATGTGGACAGCCAGCGACATGCGGCATATCGACGGGATCGACGGTCCGGTCAGATGGGATGTGGTGGCGCCATGACGCGCGAGGCAGAGATTGCGGAACTGGTGACGGCGGCGCGCGCGGCGATGGCCAATGCCCATGCGCCCTATAGCCGCTTTGCCGTGGGCGCCGCGGTGCGGCTGACCGATGGCAGCATAGTCACCGGCTGCAATTTCGAGAATGCGAGTTACGGCCTGTCTCTCTGCGCAGAAACGGTTGCGCTGGCGACCGTCAATGCGCAGGGGCGCTTCGCCGATGTCGCCGCCATCGCCGTGGTCGGCGGGGCGATGGATGGCGCTGGCGCGGCGATCGTCACCCCCTGCGGCCGCTGCCGCCAGGTCATGAACGAAGCCGAACAGATAGCCGGACGCCCGCTGGCCATCTATTGCGCGACGCCCGACGGCGCGCAGATCGTCGAACATACAGTCGCAGCATTGCTGCCCCATGCCTTTGGTCCCGCCGACCTGGGCATCACTCCTGTCAGGAAGAACTGAACATCCCATGTCGATATTGTCGGATAAGTGGATTCGCGAACAGGCGCTGACCAACGCCATGATCGAGCCGTTCGTGGAGAGCCAGCGGCGCGACAATTGTATCAGCTATGGCCTGTCCTCCTATGGCTATGACGCGCGGGTCGCCGACGAGTTCAAGATTTTCACCAATATCGACAGCACCATCGTCGATCCCAAAAATTTCGACACCAACAGCTTTGTCGATCGCAAGACCGACTGCTGCATCATCCCGCCCAACAGCTTCGCGCTGGCCCGCACGGTCGAATATTTCCGGGTGCCACGCGACGTGCTGGTGATCTGCCTCGGCAAATCGACCTATGCCCGCTGCGGCATCATCGTCAACGTCACCCCGCTGGAGCCGGGCTGGGAGGGGCATGTGACGCTGGAATTTTCCAACACGACGCCCCTGCCCGCCAAAATCTACGCCAATGAAGGCGCGTGCCAGTTCCTGTTCCTGAAAGGGAATGAGCCGTGCGAGGTCAGCTATGCCGACCGGGCGGGGAAATATATGGGGCAACAGGGCGTGACGTTGCCGCGCCTGTGACGACGTGCCAGACTGTGACCCATGAAATGGTTGCGGACATGGCTGGCACGCGGGACGCCGACTGAGGCATCGCCTCCGCCGAGTGTGGGCGACCGCCGCGTCTATGCGATTGGCGATGTGCATGGCCGCGCCAACCTGCTCGACGCCCTGCTGATACTGATCGCGCGCGACGATGCCGAGCGGGGTGCCATGCCCCCGCACATCGTGCTGCTCGGCGACCTGGTCGATCGCGGTCCATCGTCGCGGCAAGTGATCGACCGGGTGATGGCCATGGTCGCGTCGGGCGGCGATGTGCGCTGCCTGAAGGGCAATCATGAGGAAATTTTCGTCCTGGCGGCACGGGGCGAAGTGCGGGCAGTGCCGGTCTTTCGCCGGATGGAGGGCGCCGCCACGCTGGCCAGTTACGGACTGGACCCGATCTTGTTTCATGTCATGACCGATGAAGAAATTGCGACATGGATGCTGAACCATGTGCCGCGCGAGCATGTCGATTTTCTCGACGCCCTGCCCGATCAGGTCGAAATGGACGATTATCTGTTCGTCCATGCCGGGATCAGGCCGGGGGTGCCGATAGAGGCGCAAAACGGCGCGGACCTGCGCTGGATCAGGCGCGAATTTCTGGACCATGGCGGCGCACATCCCAGGATGATCGTGCATGGCCATAGCATCACGGATGATGTCGATCTTCAGCCCAACCGGATCGGCATCGACACCGGCGCCTATTATTCGGGGCGACTGACCGCAATTGGCCTGCAAGGCACGGATCGCTGGTTTCTCCAGACCAACGACTGAGCTGGTCCGCATTAATATTTTTGCATTGCAGCATCACCAAATAGCCTCTGCATCAGTCATAAGCTGTTGAGAAACATTCCATGGTTGCGACCTTGGGAAAAGCATAGCGGATTGCTACCTTTGCTTCGTTTCAAAGGGACAGAGCAGCCCAGATGCTGCCTTCCAGGGGAACAGATCATGCGTGCTATTCATGCGTTAACCGGGCTTTGCCTGGCGTCTTGCCTTGTGCCTTCTTCCCAAGCCTTCGCAGCTGCAAAACAGGATTTGGCGCTGAGCCAGCGTCATAAGTTCGATATTCACGTCCAGCCGCTCAGCAGCGCGCTGCGCCAGCTTTCAACCCAGTCGGGCGTGCGCATCCTGTTTCCCTATGATGAGGTGGCGGCTATCCGCAGCCGCCGGATTCAGGGCTGGCTGTCGACGCAGGACGCGCTGGCGCGGCTGCTGGCGGGTACGGACCTGAAGATGGAACAGGCCGGTGTTGGCGTCATCGCGCTCGCCGCCCCCGCCAACCGCAGCGTCGCACGACGCAGCCCCCTTTCGCTCCAGTTCGCGCAGGCGAGCGTCGCGGGCAGCGCTGCCCCGGCCGCGCTCGCGCCTGCCCCCGAACCGATCGAGGATTCAACGCCGATCATCGTCACCGGCACGCGCGCGACCGCGCGGACAGTGGCCGACAGTCTGGCGCCGATCGACGTGCTGGGTGCCAAGGATCTGGAGGCGAGCGGCAAGCAGTCGGTGCGCGACCTGCTCGGCACGCTGGTGCCGTCGATCAACGTGTCGAACAGCGGCGCGGGCGCAAGTTTCGCGGTCAAGACGCTGTCGCTGCGCGGGCTGGCGGGCGACCAGTTGCTGGTGCTGGTCAACGGCAAGAGGCGGCACAATACCGCCACCCTGTTCATCAACGGCACCACCCAGAACGGCCAGTCGCCGCCGGACCTGGACCTGATCCCCTCCACCGCGATCGAACGGATCGAGGTGCTGCGCGATGGCGCGTCGGCGCAATATGGATCGGACGCGATCGCAGGCGTCGTGAACATCATCCTGAAAAGCGACACAGCGGGCAGCGCGTCGCTGCTGGGCGGCGGCACCGCCGATGGCGGCGGCGAACAGGGCCGGTTTCAGGTCAGCAAGGGCTTTGGCATTGGCGATGGCGGCCATGTCCATGTGACGCTGGACGCCTTCCTTCAGGGGCGTACCTATCGCAGCGCGCTCAATCCGGGGCAATTCTACGCCAAGATTGGGTCGCTCTATCCCGGCCCGGCGGCGGGTGTCGCCGACCCGCGCGAGGCAACCGTCGATCGCAACGTCAACAAGGGCGGCCAGCCGCAGGTGTCGGGGATCAATTTTTCCTATGATGCCGCATTGCCGGTCAGCGAAGCGGTGGAACTCTATCTGTTCGGCACAGCCTCGCGCCGTCATTCGGACGCCTGGCTGACCTATCGTTTCCCCGATGCGCCTAACAACATCCCCGAACTCTTCCCCAATGGCTATAGCCCGCACCTGCATATTTATGACGAGGATTTGCAGGTGTCCGGGGGCTTGCGCGGCGACCTGTCGGACACGCTCCATTATGACCTGTCGAGCAGCTTTTCGCGCAACTGGGTGAAATATCGCGAATCGAGCGTCATCAACGCCTCGCTTGGCCCGGCCAGCCCGACCAACCTCTATATCGGATCGGTGACGGCGAAGGAGTGGACCAGCAATCTCGACCTGCAAAAGACGCTGGAAGTGGGGCTGGCCGAACCACTGCTGATCGCCGTGGGCGCGGAATATCGCTGGAACAGCTATGCGATCGGCGCGGGTGACCCGGAATCCTATATCGACGGGGGCTATCGCTCCACGACCGGTCCCAATGCAGGGGTGTTGCGCACGTCCGGGTCGCAGGGCGTGACCGGCTTCCCGCTCTCTGCCGCGGGCAAATGGAGCCGCAACAACTGGAGCGCCTATATCAACCTGGAACAGAAGATCGTTCAGGGGGTCGAGGTCGCGCTGGCCGGACGGCATGAGGATTATTCCGACTTCGGCACCACCGACACGGGCAAGGCATCGATCCGCATCGCCCCGTTCGAGGGGCTGGCCTTCCGTGGCACTGCCAGCACCGGCTTCCGCGCGCCGACGCTGCAACAACAGCATTATTCGTCAGCCAGCACGATCAATGTCGGCGGCGTGTTGCTGCCGGTGTCGGCGCTGCCCGTAGACTCGCAGGCCGCGATCGCGCTGGGCGCTCAACCGCTAAAGGCGGAAAAATCGACCAACTTCTCCGGCGGTATCGTCATCACCCCGGCCCCGCGCCTAAACATCACGGTCGATGCCTATCAGATCAAGATCAAGGACCGCATCCTTCTGTCCGAAACATTGCAGGGACCGGTCGTGCGGGCCGTGCTGGCGGCAGCGGGGATCACATCGTCGGCGGGCGGCTTCTATTTCTCCAACGCGGCGGACACGCGGACGCGCGGGCTGGATATCGTCAGCAGCTATCGCGCGGACTTGGGTGATCTGGGCAATGCCATGATCAGCCTGTCGGCCAATTTCAACAAGACGATCTTCACCCATATCGACCCGCTTGCCCCGCAATTGGCCGGGGTCGGCGTGCTGATCGGCCGGTCCAAGCAGGGCGATTTCACCAAGGGGATGCCGCGCGACAAGCTGATCGGCAATGTCCTGTGGACCAAGGGGCCAGCCAGCCTGAACCTGCGCGCGACGCGATACGGCACGATCACGCAGGTGCATCCAACCACCGCCGCACTGGATGCAAAGATCGATCCCAAGGTCATCTTCGACCTGGAACTGGGGGTCGAGCTGCGCAAGGGGATCAAATTGTCGGCAGGCGCGAACAATCTGTTCAACACCTATCCCAACAAGCTGCCGGTCGCGCTGCAGGGCAATGGCTTCTCGCTCTACAATCAATATTCGCCCTATGGGACGAGCGGGGGCTTTTACTATGGCCGCCTGAATCTGGAGTTCTGAGCATGACGAGCAGATCGGGCGTCAGCCGTCGCGAGGCGATCGCGGCGGGCGGGATCGGCTTGCTGGCTGCGGGGAGCGCCGGGGCGGTGGGCGATGCCCGCGCCCCGGCAACGGGCAAGGAGACTATGGTGAGCGTCGAGGACGCCACCAATGTCGCGCTCACTTTGTCGCCCGACGGCAGCCGGATCGCCTTCGATCTGCTCGGCATATTATGGACGATGCCAGTCGCGGGCGGGCCGCTCAAACGCCTGACCGGCGATTTTGACGATCTCGCCCAGCCCGACTGGTCGCCCGACGGGACGCGCATCGCCTTCCAATCCTATCGCAGCGGCAATTTCCACATCTGGTCGGTCGCGGCCGATGGCCGCGACATGCGCCAGCATACGGACGGGCTGCTGGACGATCGCGAACCGCGCTGGTCGCCCGATGGCAAACGCATCGCCTTTTCCAGCGACCGGGCCGACGGGCGCTATGCCATCTATCTGCTGGACGTGGCGTCGGGCCGGGTAACGCCGCTGTCAAAAGGCACAACCAATGACAGCGAACCCTGCTGGTCGCCCGATGGCCAGCGCGTCGCCTATGTCGCGGGCGGCACGAAACTGGTCGTGGCCGATGTCATAACAGGCGCGGTGACCGAAATCGCATCGGTGCCGCCCTCCCCCGACCGCTTCAACCCTTCCGCGATCATGGCCCCGGCCTTCGCGCCAGACGGGCGCATCGTCTATACCCGCGTCCAGCCGGGGTCTGTGACGCTGGTGGTGGATGGCAAGGATGTGATCGCGGGAGAGGATCTCTACCCCTTCCGACCCGCCTTCACCGCAGACGGCGCGATCCTCTACGGCTCCGGCGGCAAGCTGCGCCGATGGCAGGATGGCAAGGCGAGCATCGTGCCGTTCACCACGCAGGTGCCGGTCACGACACCCGATTACACCAAGAAGGCGCGAGACTTCACCTCCACCACGCCCAAACCGGTGGTCGGCATCGCCGCGCCCATGCTCTCGCCCGATGGCAACCAGATCGTTTTTGCCGCGCTCAATGATCTGTATCTGATGCCCGTCGGCGGCGCGCCCCGCATCCTCGTCGGCGATGCCTTCCACAAATGCGATCCGGCCTGGTCGCCCGATGGCCGCACCATCGCCTATAGTTGCGACCAGGGCGGCACGCTCGACCTGTGGCTGCATGACGTCAGTACCGGCAAGGAACGGCAGTTGACCAACATCCCCGACAAGGCGGTCGCCTGGGGCAGTTGGTCGCAGGACGGGACGCTGATCGCCTTTCTGGATCAGGAAGGCGCGCTGCATACGGTGGAGGTCGCGACCGGCACTGTGCGCAAACGCTTCGATGCGATCTGGGAACCGGGACGCCCAAGCTTCGGCCCGGATGGTCAAACCATCGCCTATGCCGCGTTCAAGCCGGTGACGGGCCGCTATCGTGAGGGATCAAGCCAGATCTTGTCGGTCGATCTGGCCACGGGCAAAGGCACCTATCGCCCGGTGTTCGATGGCAAGTCGCTCGGCACGCGCGGCCATGACGGGCCGGTCTGGTCGCCCGATGGCAAGTCGATGGCGTTCATATTCGCCAGCACCCTATGGGTCGCCCCGGTCGCGCCGGACGGTCGCTTCACCGGCACGCCGCGCCAGGTCAGCACGGAACTCGCCGACGCGCCAAGCTGGAGCGGTGATTCCCGGTCGCTCCTGTATCTAAGCGGCGGCAAATTGCGATTGGTGCCGGTCACAGGCGGCAAGCCGCAGACCGTGCCATGCCGCCTGACATGGGCCAATGCCAAGCCTTCGGGTCGCACCGTCATCAGGGCTGGCAAGGTCTGGGACGCCCTGTCCCCGACCTACAAAAGCGGCGTGGACGTGGTGATCGACGGCAACGTCATCACCGCGGTCACGCCGCACGGTGGGGGCGCGCCGTCCGATGCCAATGCCCGCTTCATCGACGCGCCAGACCTGACGTTGATGCCGGGCCTGATCGACATGCACACCCATCGGCAGATGGCGGGCTATGGCTATGGCGACCGGATGGGGCGGCTGTGGCTGGCGATGGGCATCACCGCGACCCGATCCCCCGGTTGCCCAGCCTATCATATGGTCGAGGACCGTGAGGCGATCCAGAGCGGCAGGCGCGTCGCCGCGCGCCATTACGCCACTGGCGAGGCGATCGACGGCGGGCGCATCTTCTACAATTTCATGCGCCCTGTGACCGAGCCAGGGCAGATGGCGCTGGAACTGGAGCGAGCGCGGCTGCTCGATTATGACATGGTCAAAACCTATGTCCGCCTGCGCCACGATACGCAAAAGGAGGTAGTCGACGCCTCCCACCGCATGGGGATGCACCTGTCGTCCCATTATCATTATCCCGCGCTCCACAGCGGCATGGACTGCATGGAACATACCGGCGCGACCAACCGCTACGGCTATTCTCGCACGGTCACCGCGCTGGGCGGCGGCTATCATGACGTCAATGACCTGTTCTCGGCGGCGAAGGCCGGACGGACGCCAACCCTGTTCGCCGCCACTGCGCTGCTGGGGCTGGATGACAGCTTCACCCGCGACCCCCGGATCACGACCCTTTATCCATCGTGGGAGTTCGCCAAGCTGACCGGGCGGGTGAAAGCCATGTCGGGCGAAGGCGGGCCGGTGATGCTGGCATCGCTGGAGCGGCAGGTCGCGCAGATCAAGCAGATGCTGGCAGCCGGATGGCACCCCCTGTCCGGCACCGACGCCCCCATAGACCTGACCGCGATCAGCCTGCACCTCAACCTGCGCGGCATGGTGAAATATGGCGTATCCCCGCTCGACGCCCTGATGATGACGACGCGCTGGTCGGGCGAGTTTCTGAACGAACCCATCGGCCGGATCGCGCGCGGAATGCTGGCGGACCTGATTTTGGTCGAGGGCGATCCGTTACAGGACGTCAGCGCAGTCGCTAATGTGCGGCAGGTGTTGGCGAACGGCGTGATCCATACGCCAGACACGCTGATGGCCCCGTTCGTGGGCGTCAGGCCGCAAGCGGACCTGACGCCAGTGCTACCAATGCTGGCCGACGCCCACCAGCATATCTGGTGGCATGATGCGGACTATGTGGAAGCCAGCCGGGCGGCCTGTTGCGCCGGTCATGCAGTGGCGCATGTCTAGGCGCGACGGACTAAATCTTCAGCCGGGGTGTATTTCGGCAAGCTGATGGCGAACGGGTAATGGTTTCAACGCCACCCCTTCCCTCGCGCCGCCGCCTCCGCCGCTGCATCCACCGGCGCACCGTCGATCAGCGCGTCCACCGTCGCCATGACCCGCGCGTCGCTGGAGGACGCCTGCCGATAGGCACGCCCCTGCCCCGCACCCGGCAACGCCTGCTGCACGTACCAGCCATCGCCCTCGCGGCAGGCGACGCCCGCGACCGCGCCGTCGAAGCTGCGGCACCAGCCGCCGCCCTTGCGCTGAAAGGTGAGGCCGATACGGATCGCCGCGTCGCCCTGCGCCGACGCCAACTGGGTGTCGAGCGCCTGCGCCAACGCGCCCTGCGCGACCATGACGCCATCATGCAGGCCGATCGGGCCGCCCTCACTGCCGGTCAGGCGGCCAAGGCTGAGGCCCAGAACGAGACTGGCAGCAATCGCCCCGCCCGTCACCCAACCGCGCCAGCGCTGCGCCGGGCGCACCAGCGGCACGACCCTGGCGCTCTCCTCCACCAGCGCGCGCATCGCCCCCGGCACCGGCTCCTGCGCGATCGGCGCATAATGGCCCGCCAGCCGCTCCCGCAAGCGGCGGTGCATCGCCAGTCGCTCCGCCAGCGCCGGATCATCCGCCACAGCGCGATCGACGCGGCGGCGGGTCACTTCGTCCAATTCGCCATCGACCAGCGCGATCAGCATGGCTTCGTCAATGTCGGTCATGCCGCTTCCCCCATCAGTTCGATTAGCGCCCCGCGCCCGCGAACCAGCCGCGACGTCAGCGTCCCCATCGGCACCCCCAGCACGGCGGCGGCTTCCTTGTAGGACAGCCCCTCCACCAGCACGAGCGCGATAGCCTCGCGTTGTTCGTCGGGCAGCGCCTGCATCGCCCGGTCGACGTCGGTCAGATGGACATGCGCCTCTATATCCCGGTCGCCTGCATGGCCGACATGCTCGCCCGCTTCTGCCGGGGCAAAGGTTTTGGCGGCCCGCTGACGCGCGCGGGCTTCGTCGATCCACAGGTTGCGCATGATCCTATATATCCAGCTGTCGAGGCGGGTGCCGGGCTGCCACTGGTCGCGCGCCTTGAGCGCCCGCTCCAGCGCGGCCTGGCACAGATCGTCGCCATCGGCACGATCGCGCGAGAGGCTGGCGGCAAAGCGCCGCAGCCTGGGCAGGATCGCCAGCAAATCATGCTCGAACGACATCGGGCCTCCAATCACATGTTCCGGGGATGAAACGGGCCTGCCCGGTCGTTTCATCCCACAGCCGAAGAAAAAACGGAAATATTTGTGCGATGGATCATTATGCACCCGAAAGGACCGGTGAGAGCGACATGAGACTGACCCGCCCATGGATGATCGCGGGGCTGATCCTGATCGCACCGGGCGCGCAGGCGCAATTGCTGGGCGGTCCGGTAGGCCAGGTCGTACCCGATTTGCTGGACCAGGTCGGTGGCGTTATTGAAAGCAGCGGGCTGGAGCGCCTATCTCCGGCACGGCTGGCCGATACGTTGATCGCGGCGCGGGCGGCGCGGATCGGCGATCTGCTCCGGCGGCATGGCGATATGGTCGAGCTGGACGACCGGCGTGAGCCGGCACGGCGCGGGGTGATATTGCTGACCGGTGCGGATGCAGCCAGTCTGGATGCGCTGAGGGCCGCGGGATTTGGCGTAGAGAGCGAGGCGGTGGAGGGGCTGGGCCTCAGCATCGCACGGCTGCAAGTGCCACAGGGTCGCAGTCTGGCGCGGGCGCTGAAAGATGTGCGCCGCATCGCCCCGAAGGCGCAGGCCAGCGCCGACAATCTTTATTTCCCCGGTGGGTCAGCCAGCGGCGCGGCGGCGGGAGGACTGGCAAGCAGCGGCACGGTCGGTCGCGGCGCGGCAGGGCTGATCGACGGCGGGGTCGCGCGGCATCCGGCGCTGAGCGGGCCGATCGAACAGCGCGGCTTTGCGCGCGGTGCGCCAAGGGCCAGCGCCCATGGCACGGCGGTAGCCTCGCTGATCAGCGGCACGGGCAGCGTGCGCGGCGCGGCACCGGGCGCGGCTTTGCTGGTCGCTGACGTCTATGGCGACGATCCGGCTGGCGGCGGCGCCTTTGCGATCGTGCGCGCTCTGGGCTGGATGGCGGCGCGCGGGGTGCCGGTCGTCACGGTCAGTCTGGTCGGGCCGGACAATCCGCTGCTGGCAGGCGCGATCCGGCTGGCGCGCGACAAGGGCGTTACCGTGGTCGCCGCCGTCGGCAATGATGGCCCGGCCGCACCCCCCGCCTATCCCGCCTCCTATGCCGGGGTGATTGCTGTCACGGGGATCGACGGGCGCGGGCGGCTGCTACCCGAAGCCGGGCCCGCCGCCCATGTCGATTTTGCCGCGCCGGGGGCGGATATGAACGCGGCGCGAAGCGATGGCGGCAAGGGCGCGGTGCGCGGCACCAGCTTTGCCGCGCCGCTCGTCGCCGGGCGGTTGCTGGCGCGGGGCAGCCTGACCGCGCTGCGGGCCGAAGCAGAAGCGCCAATGGGCAAGGCGCGCGGCTTCGGCCAGGGTATCATCTGCGCCACATGCAGAAATAATGACTGATTTTTAGTCTGTTACGCATTTTTTCCGCCTGCGCGGGATGAAATGCCTGCCTCCTCCCGTTGTCCCTGCATCGCATCGACAATCAACAAGGAGATGAGCGATGAAGAGCAAGTTCATGATCGTGGCGGCCTGTATCGCAACGCTGACCGCAGTTCCCGCTTCGGCCCAATTGCTGGGCGGCAGCGGCGGCGGTGGCGGTCTGCTGGGTGGATCGGTCGGCGGCCTTGGCGGAGCGCTGGGCGGATCGGGCAGCGGTGGTCTTGGCCTCGACCGCAGCATCGACCTGGACAATGGCCGGGTCGGCGCTAGCGGGTCTGGCAATGGCCGCGCCGATGGCAGTGCCAGCGGTTCGCTGACCCGCAGGGACAAGAGCCGCAGCGGCAGCGCTTCGGGTTCGGCCAGCGGATCGGCGGGCGGCAGCCTGGCGGTCGATACGCTCGGCACCAGCGATGCGCGCAATGCCGTCGGCAATGTGCGTGACCGGGCCGATAGCGGCGTCGGCGCAGTACGGGATCGGGCAAGCGGCGCCGTCAGTGCAACGAAGGACCGGGCTGGACAGGCCGCAGGCGCGGTTCGGGATCGGGCTGGATCGGCCGTTGGCAGCGCCACTGGCGCTGTGAACGGCGCAGCATCGATCGACGCCAGCGGCCAGGTTTCTGGGGGTGGACAAGGTGCCGGTTCGACCGGTGCCGCTCCCGAAAGTCAGGCGGAAGATTGACCCCGCAGGGGAAAGGGGGGCGGCGGCCAAGTTCCAAGCCGTCGCATCCCGCCCCGCCGCCTGACCGGGCCGACGATTTAGAAGGCCATCTTGGCCAGACAGGATCGTCGGCCCATTTTTTTTGCGTCAGTCGAGGACAAGCATCCGCGCGATCGCATCGGTCAAATCACGCTGAGCGCGTTGCGCGACCCGCGCGGTCGCCATCATATCGAAGGCGTGGATAGCGCCCGGATAAACATGACATTCCACGGGCACCCCTGCCCCGGCCAGCCGCCGCACAAAATCGAGATCCTCGTCAAGGAACAGGTCAAGCGCACCCACCGCCACATAGGTCGGCGGCAGGCCAGCCAGATCATCCGCCAGAGCGGGCGAGAACCAGCCCTTGCGCGGGTCGTCGGAGCCATAATCGCCACGCAATGCCCCCCAGCCAAACTGGTTGGAGGCGCGTGTCCAGATGAATTCGCCCGTGCTGGCCGATTGCCAACGGCAGTCCGGCCCGCCGGTACGATGGTCGAGCATGGGATAGATCAGTATCTGCCCGGCCAGCGCAATGTCGCCCCGGTCCCGCGCCATCAATGCCAGCGCCGCCGCCAGCCCGCCGCCCGCACTTTCGCCCATCACGACAATGCGCTGGGGATCAACACCCAGCGTATCAGCCTGCGCCACCAGCCAGTCGAGCGCGGCATAACAATCCTCCTGCGGCCCCGGAAAGGCCGTTTCGGGCGCGAGCCGATAATCGACCGAGGCAGCGACGAAGCCCATCGCTTCGGCCATCGGCCCGATCGACCGGCTCGCCATATCGGCCGTGCCCAACACCATCCCGCCGCCATGGATGTGCAATATGGCTGGACGCGGCGGGCGGGCAGGATCGGCATTGAAGATATGCAGCGGCACATCGGGCGCGCCATCGCGGCCCGGAATCAAGCGGATGTCGGGGGACGCCACTGGTCCGGGCACCTCCATCGCCGCCATGCCCTCCCGCATCATCGGCAATATGTCATGGCTCAGATCCAGTTCCGGCAGAAAATCCAGCACGGGCACGATTTCGGGGTCGATCAGATGGCGGGTCGTCATGGCCTCTCCTAAGATATTGTATCCTTATCGAACAATATCTTAGGCCAAGTTCAGTCGAGCCACAACGGAAAAGGCCGACGATCCTTACAGATCATCGGCCTTTCCACCCCCTGGTAAGCGCGTGTGGCGCGAAGCGTCAGGCGACCTTGGCCTGTTCTTCCATCGCCTCTTCCGGGTCGCGCAGCACATAGCCGCGGCCCCAGACGGTTTCGATATAATTGTCGCCGCTGCACGCCAGCGCCAGTTTCTTGCGCAGCTTGCAGATGAACACGTCGATAATCTTGAGTTCCGGCTCGTCCATCCCGCCATAGAGATGGTTGAGGAACATTTCCTTGGTCAGGGTCGTACCCTTGCGGAGCGACAGCAGCTCCAGCATGGCATATTCCTTGCCGGTCAGGTGAACGCGATTGCCGTCCACTTCCACCGTCTTGGCATCCAGATTGACCGCCAGCTTGCCGGTGCGGATGACCGATTGCGAATGGCCCTTGGACCGGCGCACCACGGCATGGATACGGGCGATCAGCTCTTCGCGATGGAAGGGCTTGGTCACATAATCGTCGGCGCCGAAGCCGAAGGAGCGGACCTTGCTATCCATCTCGGCTATGCCCGACAGGATCAGCACCGGGGTCTGCACCTTGGCAGCGCGGAGCTTTTTCAGCACGTCATAGCCGTGCATGTCAGGCAGGTTGAGATCCAGGCAGATGATGTCGTAATCATACAGCTTGCCGAGATCGAGACCTTCCTCGCCCAGGTCGGTCGTATAGACATTGAAACCTTCGGTCGTGAGCATCAGCTCAATCGCCTTGGCGGTGGTCGGTTCATCCTCAATCAGCAGCACGCGCATGTGAAGCCCCTTTGTGTCGCAGGTCCGTTCACCCCACCAGAACGGCGTCCGCATCAATTCATTAACCAAAAAACTTCTGAAGGACAAAGGTTAATTTTTCGCTAACCCGCAGAAATCCACGAGTCGCCCAAAAACGAATCTATTTACAAAGAGTTGAGGCCGAAACGATTCCTTGCGAGTCAAGAAAGATTCACCTGCGAAACGAGCGTCAACAGCCGTGATGCCTAGTGATGAAATCCAGCAGCGCATCGACGCGGGCGGGGCGTAGCCGCGATGGCGGCGTGACGAGGTGGAGGCCAAAGGGCGGCGCGCGCCAGTCGATCAGCAACTCCTCCAGTTCGCCATTGGCCAGCGCTTCGCCGACGATAAAATCGGGCAGTCGGGCAATGCCGACCCCCGCGCGCAACGCAGGAAGCATCGCGTCCCCGCTGTTGACCGTCAGGCGCGATCGGACCTGCACCACCACATTCTGCTGCCCCGGCCCCGTAAAGCGCCACACGTCGGGCGTGGTCACATTGGAATAGCACAGACAGTCATGGCCGCTCAGGTCCGAAGGATGCACTGGCCTTCCCCGTACTGCCAGATAGGCGGGCGACGCGACGAGATGGATATGCACATCGGCCAGGCGCCGCGCCCGCAGCGAACTGTCGGGCATGTCGGCGATACGGATGGTGGCGTCCAGACCCATTTCAATGAGGTCGATATGCGCGTCGGACAGATGCAGGTCGATGTCGACCAGCGGATGCTCCTGGGTAAAGCGGGCAATCAGCGGGGCGATGCGTTGCAGGCCAAAGCTCATCGGCGCGCCCAGCCGCACGACGCCCGACAGATCGGCGGTTTCTTCCCGCGCCGCCTCCTCCGCCGCCTGTCCTTCGGCAAGAATACGATGGGCGTGATCGGCCAGCCTTTTGCCGCTTTCGGTCAGCGCCAGACGGCGGCTGGTGCGGTTGAACAGGCTGGTGTCGAGATGCTCTTCCAGCCGGGTCACGGCCTTGGACACAGTCGCCTTCGACACGCTCAGCGCCTTGGCCGCGTCGGTGAAGCTGCGATGTTCGACCACGGCGGCGAACATCGCCCAGGCCTCAAAATCAGGTAGTCGCATGGGGAAACAATCCGTTTCAATGCTGCGTGTTTCGGAAACGATCCTGATGACTAGATTAGCGGAAAGCAAGCCGGAATGTCCGGTCGATATTCGGAAAGGCAAGGATATGAACACGCACACCGCAAACCGTATCGAGCGCCGCCCCTTCGCGTCGCTGGGCCATGCCGATCATGGCTGGCTGAACGCACGGCACCATTTTTCGTTCGCCGACTATCATGACGAGGACCGCATGAACTGGGGCGCGATCCGGGTGTGGAATGATGATGAGATCGGCCCGCGTTCGGGCTTCCCGCCCCACCCCCATGCCGACATGGAAATCATCACCTATGTCCGCACCGGCGCGATCACGCACAAGGACAGCCTGGGCAATCAGGGCCGCACCGAAGCGGGCGATGTTCAGGTGATGTCGGCCGGCACCGGCATTCGTCACGCGGAATATAATCTGGAGGATGAGACCACCACTTTGTTCCAGATCTGGGTCATCCCGCGCGCACGCGGCGGCAGCCCAAGCTGGGGTGCCAAGCCGTTTCCCAAGGATGATCGGTCGGGCAAGCTGGTTGTGCTGGCCAGCGGCTATGACGAGGACACAGAAGCCCTGCGCATCCGCGCCGATGCCCGCCTGCTCGGCGGAACCATCCGGGCGGGCGACAGCGTAACCTATGACAGCGCGGACGGCCGCCACCTCTATCTCGTGCCCGCCACGGGACGGATCAGCATCGACGGTGAGACGCTCGAGGCACGGGACGGCGCGGCGATCATCGGCGGCGCGCCCATCACCATCACCGCGATCGAGGACACCGAAATCGTCCTGGTCGATAGCATCTGAAGTTACCGGCCCGTCCTTCCCCCCGGACGGGCCGGCCGCCGCCCGCGCACCCTCCCCCTCCCCTTGCGCGGGCGGCACCCTCTTTCCACCCTATAAGGAGACACATCATGGCTAAGGTTCTGGTTCTCTATTATTCCTCCTACGGTCATATCGAAACGATGGCCAAGGCCGTTGCCGAAGGCGTAGCCGCGGCTGGCGCTCAGGTCGATATCAAGCGCGTACCCGAAACCGCGCCGCTCGAAGTCGCCAAGAACGCCCATTTCAAGCTGGATCAGGATGCCCCCGTCGCAACCGTCCCGGAACTGGCGGACTATGACGCAATCGTCATCGGCACCGGCACCCGCTTTGGCCGGATGTCGAGCCAGATGGCCGCCTTCCTCGATCAGGCCGGTGGGCTGTGGGCGCGTGGCGCATTGAACGGCAAGGTCGGCGGTGCCTTCACCTCGACCGCCAGCCAGCATGGCGGGCAGGAAACCACGCTCTTCTCGATCATCACCAACCTGCTGCATTTCGGCATGACCATCGTGGGTCTGGACTATGGTTTCCAGGGCCAGATGGGCGTGGACAAGGTGCGCGGCGGATCGCCCTATGGCGCGACCACGCTGGCCGATGGCGATGGCAGCCGCCAGCCGTCGGAAGAGGAACTGGACGGCGCCCGCTATCAGGGCCGCCGCATCGCCGAAACCGCGATCAAGCTGCACGGCTGACGGTTATCGACTGATCACATCGTCTAGCGATTGCAGCTGCCGAGCCTCCGGGTCGTACCAAAGGTTAAGGCAAGCGGCAGGAGGCTGGCGCGCCGGGACTGTGCGCCAGCCTCCTTTTTTACGTGGCTACTTCCCCGCCGCGAGCAGGAAGTCGGCACTCTGCTGCAACATATCGGCGCGGGCATCGCTGTCGTTCAGGCTGTGGGTCAGCCCATCATAAATGACGAGTTGGCTACGCTTGCCTGCGCCTTCCAGCTTGCCTTGCATGATCTTTGCCTGGCTGATGTCGACATTGCCATCGTCAGTGCCATGGAACATCAGGACGGGTGCGCGAAACTCTGCGGCATGGTTGGCGGGGGAAGCCTGTTCGGCCAGCTTGCCGCTGCCCAAATAATCCTGTTGCAGGAAGAAATCGCCCCAGAAGCGCCGGCGGCGCGACATGTCGCCAAGGTCCGTCACCGGCGCGACCGCGACCACCGCCTTGAAAAGCGCAGGGTCGATCGCCTGCGCCTGCAAAGCCGCGTAGCCGCCGTAGGACCAGCCGAAGATGGTCAGCTTCGCGGGATCCGCGATCCCTTGGGCGACGAGCCAACGCCCGGAATCCACGACGTCGCCAATGGCCGTACGCCATGATTTGAAGCCGTTGCTGAGAATCCAGGACTCACCAAAACCATAGGAACCGCGGAACTGCGGTTGAATGACCGCGAAACCGCGCGCGGCGAAATATTGGACCATCCAGTCGAAGCCCCATTCGTCGCGCGACTCCGGGCCACCATGCGGCATGACGATCGCGTGCAATCCCTTGGCACTCTCCTTGCCCGGCGGCAGGGTCAGATAGGCCGGGATCATCGTGCCATCGCCAGCCTTGTAGCTGATGGTCTTCATGACGGCGAGAGTCCGCCCAGCCAATTCGGGCCGATCCGGCATGACCGGCGACAATTTTCGAGCGGCGCGATCGAACAGATAATATTGCCCAGGATCGACGTCGCTCCCGGCCCACAGGAGCACACGGTTGCCATCTTTGCTCATGTCGCTGATGTGGGCAGTCTTGCCGCCCAGCGCCTTGCCGAGCGAGGCCACCAGCGATTTGATCTTGTCGTCGAAATAGACGGTTTCGTTATATTCGTCGGAATAGCTGACACCCACGACGCGCCGATCTCGCCCGACCCTGACTAATCCGTCCACGTCGACGCGAGGGTGCGAGAACAGCACCGTTTTCTCAAGACTGCCGTCGAGTGCCATCGTCACAACCGCGTTGCGACCGTTCGTCCGTTCAAAACCGTAGGCGATATTCTTGTCTGCATCGACGGCAAGCGGGTAGAAACCGCTTCTATCTCGCGTGTCATAGACTGACAGGTCGCTCCACCCCGATCTGCCAATCGGCCGGTAGAGAAATTTGTAGGTTCCTTTCGCGTATCCCGACCCTTTATTCTCCTGAATCCCCATGACGCGAATGGCACCATGTCCATCGGAGATATAGGCGACAGCCAAGGTCTGCGGCTGTTCGATCCGCTTGCTGGAACCGCTGCGCGTGTCGATCCGGTCGACACCCAGCCCATCCAGCTTCTTTTCGACCAGACTGCCGATCTTGGCCTCAGGCACGTAAGATCGGGTCATCAATATCTGCCCGTCTTCCGCCGGCAACAGGTCGACGATGGTGCCGCCACGAAAATCCACGTTCAAGGCATTCGCACCGCGCCTCTGGCTTAGCAGCTTGGCATTGCCGCCGCTCGCATCCACGGCGAACATGTTGCTGGCACCATAGACATCATCATTATAACGCTGTTCGCCATAAATCTGACATGCCAACCGGTCGGTCCCGACCCAATCGCAGCGGCTGAGATAATTAGGCTTGCCGTCGGTATTCGCAATGACGACCGGCTCCGCACCCTCTTTCGCGTCCAGGACATAGGCGCGCGTCGTGCGCCCCGGCCCGGCGGCGATCAGCGCGATCTTCTGCCCATCTGCCGACAGGCTGCCGTCGATCACCGTCTCCCGCGCGCCAAAGGCCTTGGCAAGGTCATCAGGCTGGGTCTGGGCGAGTGCGCCCTGCGCGGTTCCAGCCGCCAGTAGCGCCGTTATCATTGCCTTATCGAAACGGATCATGCCCCGCCTTGCCCCCAAATTCTTCCTGTTGGTTCAGGGGCTAAGCGAAGCCGTAGAATGGCGCAATCCCCTTGCTTGCCCTTGCCCTCGCACAATGGCATCACGGGACATCACAATCGTATAACAATGATTTTTTTGAGGGATATGCCCTGATGCGAACGTCTTTGCTGGCCCTTGCGGCCACCCTGGCCCTGCCACTCACCGCCTGCACCAGCGACGGTGCCGATGCGCCGCCTGCGTCGGCATCCGCCAAGGCTCCGGCTGCGGTCGAGCCGTCGATCGACACGATGAAGCGGCTGGTGAAGGAATTGTCGTCGGACGGCTATGAAGGCCGCGCGCCCGGTTCTGCGGGCGAGGAAAAGACGCTGGCGCTGCTCGCCGCCGAGTTCGGCAAGCTGGGCCTGAAACCAGGCAACAAGGGCAGCTGGTTTCAGGATGTGCCGCTGGTCGAGATCAACGCGAAGAATGTGTCACCGCTCAGCTTCACCGGAGGGAAGAGCGCGGTCAGCGCCACCTATGGCCCGAAAATGGTCGTCGGCGCCTATCGCACCACCCAGCCGAAAATTGCGGTCAAGGACAGCCCGGTGGTGTTCGTCGGCTATGGCATCAACGCGCCTGAAAAGGGGTGGAACGATTATGCCGGGGTCGATGTGAAGGGCAAGACGGTCATCATCCTGGTCAATGATCCCGATTATGAAACGCCGGGGCTGACCGGGCCGTTCAATGGCCGGGCGATGACCTATTATGGCCGCTGGACCTATAAATATGAGGAAGCCGCGCGGCAGGGCGCAGCCGCCGCGATCATCGTGCATGACACGGTGCCGGCCGCCTATGGCTGGAATGTCGTGCAGTCGAGCTGGACCGGGGCGCAGCATGTCGCCGACAGCGCGGACGGTAATGCGGGCCTTTCCGCCGCGATCGGCTGGATACAGAAGGACAAGGCAGCGGCCCTGTTCGCCAGCGCCGGGCTGGACCTGACCGCCCAGATGGCGGCGGCGAAAAAGCCGGGGTTCAAGGCGGTGCCGCTGGGCGCGGTCAAGGCGTCGGTGTCGTTCGACAATGAGCTGCGCAAACATATGTCGAAAAATGTCGTGGCATTGCTGCCCGGCAGGACGCGACCGGACGAGTATGTCCTCTACAGCGCCCATTGGGACCATCTGGGCCGCTGCCAGGCCGCACCCGATGGCGACGACATCTGCAACGGCGCAGTCGACAATGCGACCGGCACCGCGGCGCTGGTGGCGCTGGCGCAGGCCAATGTGAAGGCCGGGCCGACCGACCGCAGCCAGGTGTTTCTGGCAGTGACGGCGGAGGAATCCGGACTGCTGGGTTCAGCCTATTATGGCAGCAATCCGGTGTTCCCGTTCAGCCAGACCGTGGGCGGCGTAAATATGGACGCACTCTCGGTCGCGGGTCTTGCCAAGAATGTCGTGGTGATCGGCAAGGGCAAATCGCAACTCGACGCCTATCTCGACCGGGCGCTGGGCGCGCAGGGCCGCGTCGCGACTTTGGAGCCGACCCCGGAGAAGGGCTATTATTACCGCTCGGATCATTTCAGCTTCGCCAAGCATGGCCTGCCGATGCTTTATTTCGAGGGTGGCGAGGATCTGGTCAATGGCGGCACGGCAGCAGGCATGGCCGCGGCGGAAGATTATACCAAGAACCGCTATCATGGACCCAAGGATGAATATGATCCCAATTGGGACTGGACCGGGGTGCTGGCCGACCTGAAGCTTTACTATAGCGTGGGCCGCGACCTGGCGACCGGCAGCGACTGGCCCAACTGGGTCGAAGGCGACGAATTCCGGGGCATCCGCGACAAGGATCGGGCGGGGAAATAAGGGCTGCCCGGTGCTCCCGCGCAGGCGGGAGCCCAGTTCCAAGGTCTCAAATGGGCTCCCGCCTGCGCGGGAGCACGTCGCTCATTTGGCAGGACAGTTTACTCCCCCATCGGCGCATAGGACCAGCTTTGCTTTTCGCTGCCGTCGATCTTCGAGATTTCGGCCTTGAGCAGCTTGCCGTCGCGCCAGTAGCGGATGCGCTGGGGATAATCATGGGTGGCGTCCGCAAACACGATCTCCGTCGCGCTCTGCGATTCGATGGCGAAACGTGCGGCGCGCGCGCCCTTGGGCGACGCATAAAAGGCGATGCTGCCGTCGGGGTCGATCTGGATGCGGGTCTGTTCCCAGAATTCCAGCGTCTCCCCCTTCCCCGTGCGCGCCGCGCCCAGCAATATACCGCCGCGCGGGCCGGACCAATACTCCTCCGACCAGCTCTCACCGTTGCGTTCGACCCATGCCCCCGCAATCCAGCCGGGCAGCTCGTCCGCTTGCGCCGTCAAAGGCGTCATCGCCAGCATGAGGCTCATGATTAGTGCGCGCATGATCCGCTCTCCCCCTGTCCAGACCGGACGCGCCACGCTATGGAGCGCCCCGACCCATAATATCACGCCCCATAATATCACGCATCGCCGCGACTGCCGAGTGAGGACAGACAGATGACATTCCGTATGCCTGCCGAATGGGCGCCGCACGACTGGACCTGGATCGGCTTTCCGACCAACCCTGCCGAATGGCCCGGCGCGTTCGAGGAAGCGCGAGCGCAAATCGCCGCCTTTGCCAGCGCACTTCATGCCGGGGGCAAGGGCGAACATGTCCGGCTCGTTGTCGCCAATGCCGCCGATGCGGACGCGGCGCGGGCCTTGGTTGCGCCAGGCGTCGCGATCGTCGAACAGAGATTAGGCGACGTCTGGCTGCGCGACACCGCGCCGATCGCGGTGCTGGATGGCAATGCGCGGGCGCTGGTCGATTTCGACTTCAACGGCTGGGGCGGCAAATATCAGATGCCGGGCGACGAGGATATAGGCGCACGGCTGGCGGCGACCACCGGCCTGCCGACATCGACGCAACATTGGATATTCGAGGGCGGCGCGGTCGATACCGATGGCACCGGCCTGTTCGTGACGACCGAACAATGCCTACTGAACCCCAATCGCAATCCTGATCTGGATCGCGGCAAGATAGAGACGTTGCTGGCCGGGAGCCTTGGCCTTTCCGACATGCTCTGGCTGGGCGACGGGTTGCTGAACGATCATACCGATGGCCATGTCGACAATCTGGCGCGCTTCGTGGGCGAAGGCCTGCTGGCCCTGCCGATCGCCACGACCGATGATGATCCCAACGTGGCGATCTACGCCGATGCACGGGCGCGCGCCAAAGCGCATGGCGTGACAGTGGTGGACATCCCTTCGCCGGGGCTGGTGATAGTGGATGGGGAGGCTATTCCGGCCAGCTATATGAATTTCTATATCGGCAACGCGGCCGTCATCGTGCCGATCTATGGCCGGCCCAATGATCAGGCGGCACTCGATACGCTTACCCCTTTCTTTCCGGGACGGGATATTGTCGGCCTGCGCAGCGATGCCATATTGTCGGGCGGCGGCAGCTTCCACTGTTGCAGCCAGCAAATGCCTTCGGTGGGATGACCATGACCAAAGTAACCGTTGCCGCGCTACAACTCGCCTTCACCGACGACATGGCCGAGAATATCGCCCGTGTCGCGACCCATGTGACCAAGGCCGCCGCGCGCGGGGCGAAGATCATCCTGCCGCCCGAATTGTTCGAGGGGCCCTATTTCTGCCGGGTCGAGGATGAGGCTTTGTTCGCGCGGGCGCAGCCGGTGGACGAGCATCCCGCCGTGCAGGAAATGCGCAAGCTGGCCAAGGATCTGGGCGTCTACATCCCGACCAGCTTTTTTGAGCGCGACGGGCAACATCATTATAATTCGCTGGCGATGATTGACGATCAGGGCGAGATTATGGGCGTCTATCGCAAGAGCCATATTCCCGACGGGCCGGGCTACGAGGAAAAATATTATTTTCGCCCCGGCAATACGGGCTTCAAGGTATGGCCGACCAGATATGGCACGATCGGCGTCGGCATCTGCTGGGACCAATGGTATCCCGAATGCGCGCGGGTGATGGCGCTGATGGGCGCGGAAATGCTGTTCTACCCGACCGCGATCGGCTCCGAACCCTATGATGCGGACCTCGACACCAGCCGAATGTGGCGGCGGGCGATGATCGGCCATGCCGTGTCCAACTGTATGCCGGTGATCGCCGCCAACCGCATCGGCGAGGAGGATGGCCAGTCCTTCTACGGCCACAGCTTCATCAGCGATCAGTGGGGCGATTTCGCGGCCGAAGCCGACGCAAAGGATCTGGGCGCGCTGGTCGCGACGCTCGATCTGGCGCAGGCGCGCACCCACCGCGCAGGCATGGGCTTCTTCCGCGACCGGCGACCCGACCTTTACGGGCGGATCACGCAGGACATCTGAACGAGACTGACGGCGATTTTAGGCTGAAGCACCAACATCCGTTCGTTTCGAGCGAAGTCGAGAAACTGTAACGCAGCGCCAGCGTTTCTCGACTTCGCTCGAAACGAACGGATGCGGGGCAATATGCCTCAACTACAGCAGAATGCGCTTTGCCGGTGGACAGGCGCCGATGAGCCGCCACAACAGATATGGCACGATCAGCGCAATCGCCAGTAACCACGTCTTGCCCATATAGGGCGAGAGATAGTGGATGAAGGCCACATGCAGATACATGATCACCAGCGACGCGCGCCCAAGCGACGCCAGCGGTGCGGCATAGGGCGCGATGCGGCGGGCGATGGCGACGATCAGCAGCGATGTCGCGATCGCCGACCCGATCGACAAGAACGGCCAGCCATAATCGGCGACCTTCATGTTGAGCGTCGGGAACCAACCTGCCAGGCCCGCCAACGACAGCAGCGCTAGCAGCCCGAACATGGCGTTGCGCCAGCCGACCCGCGCCCACGCCGCACCTGTCCAGAGCAACACGAACGCCATCGGCACGGCGAGCAACCCCAGCGGCGACGCCTGCGTCATCCAGCCCAGCGCATAAGCCGCGCCCGTGACAGGAACCAGCAACAGCACCCAGCCCCGGTCGAACGGATCGGGCCAACGGCACAGCGCGATATTGAACAGGATGCGCGCGACCATCAGGCAGGGGACGAACCAGAAAATCGTATAAGGCCCGCGCAGCCAGAAGCCGCCCAGCAGGATGGGCAGCAGATCGCCCGGCCATTGGTGAAAAATCGGCCGCCCGCCCTTCATGGGCTCGATCATCTGATCCGCGACGATCAGCAGCGTCAGGAAGATGGCATAGGGCCGCATCTGGCTCGCCAACTGGCGCAGGGTGAAACGCACGACCGGCTGCGGCCGCGACAGCATTCCCGACAATATGAAAAACAGCGGCATGTGAAAGCTGTAGAGCGCATCGCGCACCGGCCCGCGCGTCCACACATGGCCGATCACGACGGCAAGGATGCCGATACCGCGCGCGACATCGACCCAATCGAGCCGGTCGCCCGCTTCCTTATCGATCGCCCCCCTATGCTCCATCGCCTCCACGCCCTATAGGACGGGACGCGCGCGTCAATGCGCCCCTGCCCTGTTTCCCGATCGGACCCCTATCCCTTGGCCCTGCTTACCGACCATGTTCTCTTCATCGATGGCGAGGCCATCATTCTCGACAAGCCAGCCGGCCTGCCGGTCGATGCCCCGCGTGACGGATCGATCGCGCTCGAAAATCACCTGCAATCGCTGACCTTCGGCTTTGCCCGCTGGCCGCTGCCGGTCCACCGGCTGGACCGCGACACCAGCGGCTGCCTGCTCCTCGCCCGCAATCCCAAGGCGCACAAGCGTTTCGCCGGCGCGTTCGAGGCCGGGACGGTCGCCAAACGCTATGTCGCGGTCGTTGATGGCATCCCCGCCGAAGAAAGCGGCACGATCGAACTGTCCCTCTCCAAGATCAGCAGCGCGAGCGAAGGCTGGCGCATGATCCCGGCCAAGGCGGGCAAGGTCGCCGTCACCCATTGGCGCAAGGTTGCGGAGAAGGACGGCCGTGCATTGATCGCCTTCACGCCCCAGACCGGCCGCACCCACCAGATTCGCGTCCATGCGCTGCATGGCCTCGGCTTCGGCATCGTCGGCGATCCGGTCTATGGCGAAGGGGGCGTGCCGATGCTGTTGCACAGCCGGTTCCTGAGCATCCCGCGCGGCGACAAGCCAGCGGCGGAGGCGACCGCTCCCCTGCCCGCCACCTTTGCCGACGCCGGATTCGGGCAAGCGCTGCTGGATGAAGCCGGGCTTTGACCGGCGCGGTCGAGCGGATACAATTGCGCCATGGTCGCCATCGCCATCACCCGCTCGATCGCCATCGATAGCGACGAGATTGTCGAAACCTATACCCGCGCGTCGGGTCCGGGCGGGCAGCATGTCAACACCACCGACAGCGCGGTATTGCTGCGCTTCGACGTGGCAAACTCGCCCGGCCTGCCCGACGCGGTGAAAAATCGGCTGGCGGACTTGGCGGGATCGCGGATGACGCGCGAGGGCATACTGATCCTGCGCAGCGAAGGCGCGCGGTCGCAACTGCTCAACCGGCAGGATGTCCGCGACCGGCTGATCGCCCTGATCCGCGAAGCCACCATCGTCCCCAAAAAACGCCGCCCGACCAAACCCACCAAAGCCTCGCAAAAGCGCCGGGTAGAGGGCAAGGTGAAACGCGCGACCGTCAAGCAGGGGCGCGGCAAGGTGCGGGTGGAGTAAGATGGCCTTGGGGGGCAATGACCGGGTTGGGGATGCAGCGGTAGCGCACTGGACGCGGCGAGCAGCGCTGTGGCTGCCGGTTGGGCTTGGCCTGCTGCTCGCGATCGCCATGGTCGGTGTGCTGATCGATCCGGTGCATGACAAAAGGCAGTTCAGTGCCTTCCTGTTCGTGCGGCAGGATCTGGTCGTAACACTCGCCGTCGCGCTCTTGCTCCGTTTCGGGCTGGTGCCCGGTCAGGCTTCGCGGTCGGCCTGGACGGCGGCACTAGCGCAGCAGCCATGGCTGATCGCGCTGGGGCTGCTGCTGGTCTGCCGGGCGGGACAACACTGGCTGCTGGCAGGCCATGACCTGACCCGCGACGAACAGATGGCGCATTTCGACGCGACCATCTTTGCCGCCGGGCGACTCAACTGGCCGATTGCGCCCGACTGGCGGCCAATGGCCGATGCGCTCAACCAGTTTTTCATCCTCCCGATCGCCGACCGGCAGGCGTGGGTGTCGGCATATCTGCCGGTCAACGCGGCGGCGCGCGCCTTGCTGGCGACATTGGGCGATGAGGGGATTACCAGTCCGCTGTTCACCGCAATCGGCGCTCTGGCACTCTGGCGGATCGCGGTGCGACTGTGGCCCAACGATGCAGGTGCGCGCGGGGTTGCGTTGCTGCTCTACGCCGGATCGTCACAGGTCGTCATTCAGGGCATGACCGCACACGCCATGGCGGCGCATCTGGCGCTCAATCTCGTCTGGCTACTACTGTTCCTGCGCGGCGGGGCGTGGAACCATGCGGGCGCGGTCCTTATCGGCTTTCTCGCGACAGGGCTGCACCAGCCGCTCTTTCACCCATTGTTCGTGTTGCCGTTCCTGATCGCCTTGGTCGCGCAGCGCCGCTGGCGTCCAGCGCTGAGC
Organism: Sphingobium sp.; assembly: GCA_023266575.1. Lineage (GTDB taxonomy): Bacteria > Pseudomonadota > Alphaproteobacteria > Sphingomonadales > Sphingomonadaceae > Sphingobium. Next base: position 298,856 of record JAHFPV010000001.1, on the reverse strand, counting down.
TATGGCGCAGCCTATCTGACGATCGGCCTGTTCTGGCTCAGCTGGCCGCACCTTGCCGCGACATGGGCGGGCGGGCCGATGCAGGTGATATCCGCAACCGGCGACCGGCTGGGCTATGTCGACCGCATCCTCGCCATGCTGCGCGATCTTGGGCCGGTCAGCCTTTGGCTGATGGCGATGAACCTGTTGCGCTTCGTCGCCTGGCAGCATCTGCTGGCGCTTCCGCTGACTGCGGCTGGCATTGGCCTTGCCTGGCGCGCGCCACTGGTGCGGCCGCTGCTGGCGGGAATATTGCTGCATATCGGCGTGATCGGCTTGCTGCTGGCCTTTCAAGGTCATGGCTGGGGCTATCGCTACCTTCACGGTGTCATCGGCAGCCTGTGCCTGCTGGGCGCACAGGGTTGGCATAGCCTGCAAGGGCGCTGGCCGGGGCCACGGTTGTGGGTCTGGAGCAATGCCGCGACCTTCCTGTTGCTGCTGCCGCTGCACGGCTGGATGGCTGCGCGGCTGACGCTGCCCTATGCGCAGCTATCCACAGCAATCGACCGGATGCCAGAGGATATTGTGGTGGTGGATGAAGGTGCCGTCGCCTTCGGCAGCGATCTGGTGTTCAATCGGGCCGACCTGTCCAACCGCCCCATCCGGCTGTTGGCAGGCAGCCTGACGTTGGAGCAGATAGTGGCCCTGTGTCGCAAGCGGAGCATTGCCTTCGTCGGCGCGGACAAGCTGGCGCCGATTCGGCAGATGATCGACGCGCAGCCGGGCGATCAATCTCATTTCCGCGCGTTGCAGGCCCAATGCGCTATAGCGAAAGCGCCACGGCCATGAAGGAGCCGCGCCATATCTGCATAGTCTATGATTGCCTGTTCCCCTGGACGATCGGTGGAGCCGAACGCTGGTATCGGGCGCTGGCAGAGCGACTGGCAGCGGACGGCCACCGGGTCACCTATTTGACGATGACCCAGTGGGACGCCGACGCAGAGCCTGACCTGCCTGGCATAGACGTCATCGCCGTCGCCCCGCGGATGTCGCTCTACAACGACGGCAAAAGACGGATCGCGCCGCCGCTGCGTTTCGGCCTGGGCGTGCTCGCCCATCTCATCCGGCATGGACGACGCTATGACGTCATCCATCTCTGCTCCTTCCCCTATTTCGCCTTGCTCGCGGCATGGGCAGCCCAGCCTTTCGGCCGCTATCGCATTGTCTGCGACTGGTTCGAAATATGGAGCCGGGACTATTGGCGCGACTATCTGGGGCGGTTGGGCTGGGTCGGCTGGATCATTCAGCATCTTTGCGCAAAGGTCCGGCAGCGCGCGCAGGTGTTCAGTCGCCTGCATGAAACGCGCCTGCGCGATCTGGGGCTGCGCGGGATCATCACCTATCTGCCTGGCCTGGCTCAAGCCCTGCCGGAGGGTCAGCGCCAGCCCGCACGCACGCCCCCTACGGTCGTCTATGCCGGCCGGATGATCGTCGAAAAGCGTGTGTCGCTGCTGGTCGATGCGCTGGCCATCGCACGTCGCAGCGTGCCGGACCTGCGCGCGATCCTGTTCGGCAACGGCCCGGAACGTGCGACTGTCGAGGCGCAGATCGCGGCGCTGGGTATGGCCGACACCATCACCCTGCCCGGCTTCGTCACCGCCGACGTGCTGGACCAGGCGATGCGTCAGGCGCTGTGCATCGTCCAGCCGTCCGAACGCGAAGGCTATGGGCTGGTCGTCGTGGAAGCATCCACGCGCGGCGTGCCCGCGATCGTCGTCGTAGGTGCGGACAATGCGGCAGTCGAGCTGGTAGAGGACGGGATCAACGGCTGTATCGCCGATCCAGCAACGCCAGAAGCATTAGCGGCGGCGATCCTCCGTATTCATAGCAAAGGCGACGCCGCGCGCCATTCTGTGTCCGCATGGTTCGCCGCCAATGCAGAGCGGCTTTCGGTCGAAAGTTCGATAAAAGCTGTGGCGGCAAGCTATAGCGATCAATCGCGCGGTCGATGACCCACAACCAGCAAGCAGGACTGCGCGCTCGACTGATCTGGCTCCCCATCTGTCGCAATCATTTTCGCGATGCCCGATGCCAGCGACGCCGGCAAAGCCATCCGGTTTTGAAGATCGCGAATTTTGAGCGCGCGCTGGATTTCAATCGGACGGCTCCGCCCAAAGCTGAGGCTATGGAGCAGGCCGCCTGTCACCCGCGACAGATTTTCCCAGCGACGGGTTTCAGTCTGGTCGAGATATCCTGACGCATTGTCGACCGCTAGACCATGGCGGCCAGCCATATCATGCCAATCCAGCGCCGACAGATAGTGAAAATGCGCCAACCGCTTGTCGAGATCATCCAGATAGCGTTCGCGCGAAATGCCCGGAACAATGCTGCCACGAAGATTTTGGTGAAAGCCGGGCGCAGGGACGGTGAAGTAAAAGCGTCCACCGGGCTTTAGAACCCGACCTACTTCGGCGATCACACCTTCCAGGTCAGGGATATGTTCCAGAACCGAGTTGGAAATGACATAGTCGATACTCGCGTCCGGTTCAGGGATCGCTTGCGCCGCGCAGGTATGGATACGGTCATAGAAAGCATAGGAAGCCGCTGCTTCGGTTTCGAGCGGATCGATATCAACACCGATCAAATTCGGCGTCATCCCTATGCGCTTGAACAATATGTCGGTCAGGATGCCGTCACCGCAACCAAGATCCAGCCCAACGCCGGCGGAATCGAAAATGCGTGCCAGCTGTTCGATTTCGATCCCGCGCCAAAACGCGGTGGCGGGTTGTGCAGGGTAACGGGCGACAAATTCAGCAAGCAGATCATGGCTGGCAATCATGGAAGTATCCCTTCAGGCGATGTCGATGGACGGGCAATCAATGCCCAGTGGCTAACCAAATATGTCCAGAAAAATAGCAGGATGGTGGCTGCGGGGGCCGCCCAGAGCATGTCGATGCGGCCCAGGTCGTGGATCAGGAACAACGCAATCCAGGACAATGGAATATTAAGCAGCAAGGCGAAGGCGTATCTGCAAAAGGCATCCCATGACCAGGACGTCGCGAAGGTCAATCGCGCCTGCAACAGGAAGCCCACTGGAATGAGGATAGCCGCGCTGCTGAGCACCCCGATGGTATAAGATAGTCCTGCACGGTCGATACCGATCAGGATCAGATTGCTCAGCGCCATACAGAATAACGATATGATGATGTAGCGCGGACCGCGCCGGAGGAACGCGCTATTCATGCCGCCATCCGGGCGTTATGTAGCGAGACCGTTGCTGCAGGCGCGTGATCCGTCGCAACAAATCGCGCATCGTGACCAACCATGATCGCAAGCAGAAAGCCCCCGAATATGGTCTGTGCGCCAGTCGCGCCCAATATCCCCGCCAGCACGAGCGGAAGCGGGTTGGGCAATGCGACGAAACCATGATTCGACCAGTACCAGGCGGTCGCAGCAAAAATAGCAAGCGACGCTGCGATCTGGGCCAACCCCAGCGCCAGCATCCCCTCCAGATGGAGCAACGATCCCAGCCGACTGACAGCAGGGCGCAGGCGGCGATAGCCCTTGGTGACGCCATGGAGGTGGCTGGCCACGGCCATCAACAAAGCGAGATGGCCAGTGGTGAAGATGAAGCCGCTGGCGATCGACCAACTGACACCGAACGGGGTCTCACCCTGAAAAATGCCAAGCCAGAAGCCGATCGCCACCATCAGGACCAGCGCCGAAAGCCCCATGGCCAGCGCGGCCGGCACCCCGAACACCCAGGTCGGGCTGAGCATCAGCAGATAGCGCAGATGCCGCCAGCCATCGCGCCAGGGGCGCAGGTGCGGGGCGCGATCGCGCAGGTCGACCGACAGGGTGGCGGGAACCTGGGCAATGGTGAAGTCGCGCAGACTGGCCTTGATGACCATTTCACTGGCAAATTCCATGCCGCTGCCCGACAGGCCGAGCGTCATGAAGCCGTCCTTGGTGATCGCGCGAAGGCCGCAATGGGCATCGTCTATGCCGGATCGGAAGAAGAGATTGAGGATCCCGGTCAGCACCGGATTGCCGATATAGCGGTTTTTCCACGGCATCGCACCCGGCGCAATCCCGCCCTGGAAACGCGATCCCATGCACAGGTCAGCGCCGCCCATCAGCGCGCCGATCATCGCCACCCCATCGGTGAAGTCATAGCTGCCATCGGCATCGCCCATCAGCAAATAGCGCCCCCAGGCACCCTCGCAGCCACCGATCAGCGCTGCGCCATAGCCGCGCCGGTCAACGGCCACGACGCGCGCGCCCATATCGGTCGCCAACCGCTGGCTACCGTCAGTGGAGCCATTGTCCGCAATCACGATTTCGCCGAACAGGCCATGCTGCGCCTCGATCAGGTCCAGCGCTCGGCGGGCGTTGGCGATGCAATGGGGCAGGCTGATCGCCTCATCGAGGCAGGGCATGACGATCGACACATCGATGGCGCGAGCACTACCACGCAGGTCGGACAGGTTTCGCGCGGTTTCTACGAACATCGTCACCCTCGAAATGACAGGCTTTCGATCGGGATAGACTTATTTGGTTAACGCTTTCTTGCCACCCTCTGGCCCTGCCCCGCTACCGCGCCTATATCCGCCCCATGTTCGACTTTGCTCCCACCGATACCGCCGACAAGGCGACGCTTTACGCCGACCTGCTTTTCGCCGCCGATGCGCTGACGCGCGACGAGCCGGATCAGGTCGCCAACATGGCCAATGTCGCCGCGCTGATCTGGCAATATTTGCCCGACCTCAACTGGGCGGGCTTTTATCGCATGGTCGGGGGCGAATTGGTGCTGGGGCCGTTTCAGGGCAAACCCGCCTGCATCCGCATTCCGCTGGGGCGCGGGGTATGCGGCACGGCAGCAGCGACGGGCGAGACGCAACTGGTGGCTGATGTCCATGCCTTTCCGGGGCACATCGCCTGCGATGCAGCCAGCGCGTCGGAAATCGTCGTGCCGGTCATGGTCGATGGCCAAGTGATCGGCGTGCTGGATCTCGACAGTCCGATTGCCGCCCGCTTCGACTCGGATGATGCGCAGGGGCTGGGGGCTCTGGTCGCGCGGATTGCGACGCGGATCGGCTGATGCGTTAACCCTCTTTCCCGCTACAGTCGCGCATTTCCGCCCCGTTTCGGGACAGGATTTAACCCTCCGACTCATGGATAGGCGCGGATCGCCATGCTAAACAGAGCGTTAGCATTTTGACCCGCCTGGCGCTTTCCCGCCGCGGGAAAACAGGGAGCGTTAACCATGCGGACATCCGGCCTTCTCCTTCTGGGCGCGAGCATTGCGCTGGCGGGCGCAGTTAGCCCGGCACTGGCGGGCAGCGGCCCGGCCATGGGCCACGGCACGACTGGTGGCTGGTCGGGCGGCGGATGGAAAGGCGGCGGTCGGCCGATGACCCATGCACCCCGACCGGGGATGAACTGGAATGGCGGGCATCGCTGGGGTCCGCGCCAGAATGGTCGCTGGTATGCTGGCTGGCGCGCGCCGGGTGGCTGGAACGGCTATCAGCGCCCGGTCTATGGCTATGTCCTGCCGCGCTACTGGATCAGCCCTTCTTATTATATCGGCAATTACGGCGCCTATGGCCTGCCCGCCCCTGCCGCTGGCTATGGCTGGTCGCGCTATTATGACGATGCGGTGATGACCGACCGTTATGGCCGGGTCTATGACAGCCGCAGCAACGTCGCGTGGGACCGGTATGAGGGCGGCTATGGCGACGATGGCTATTATTATGATCGTGATGCGTATCGGCGGCCCGACAACGGCCTTGGCGGCGCGGCCATCGGCGCAGTGGTCGGCGGCGTTGCGGGCAACCGCATCGCCGGGCGCGGCAATCGCACCGCAGGCACGCTGATCGGTGCGGGCGTTGGCGCGATCGCTGGCGCGGTGATCGACAAGGCGGAGGATGCCCCCCGCCGCGGTGCTGCGCCGCCGCCGCGTCGTCCAGGTGCGGGCTATGATTATGGCTATGGCTATGCCGACGACAGCGTGACCACCCAGAATGATTATGAAGGCCGCTGGACCGGCACCTGGACGACCGCCGATGGCAGGCGCACCAGTGGCACCTATGAAGGCCGGTTCGAGGGCGAAGTGCGCGGCGCGGGCGTGGATTATGATGCGCCAGCCTATGCAGGCCAGCCCCACTGGGCGCAGGGACCAGCGCATGTCACCACCCATGGTGGTGGCGGCTATATATCGGGCGGCTATTATTACCCGGCACCGATCGTGACCACCGTTACGATCGAGCCTGCGGTCACCACGACAACGACGACGACCTACGTCACCCAGCGCGTCGGCTATCGCAAACCAACGCGCCGGGCATGCCGCTGCAAATAAGCGCTTGAGGGCGACAAATCAGGGCCGCGCCTTGCAAGGGGCGCGGCCTTTTCATTATGCCCTGGGTGGCGTGATAACGGCAAAGGGCTGCGGGCGGCCCAGGTGAAAGCCCTGGCCGATGATGCAGCCATGGGCGAGCAGCCGATCGGCCTGGGCCGCGCTTTCCACCCCTTCGGCGACGACATCCATGCCGAAACTGCCGCCCAGCTTGACGATGGCATCGACGATCGCGGCGTCACCTGCATCCTGTTCGATGTTGGACACGAAGCTGCGATCGATTTTGAGGATATCGACCGGATATTGTTTCAGGTGACTGAGCGAGGCAAAGCCGGTGCCGAAATCGTCCAGCGCGACGCGCACTCCCGCATCTGAAAAATGCCGCAATACGCGCCCGACCTGCCCCGCACCCCGGCCCAGAAAAACAGTCTCGGTCACCTCTATTTCCAGATGCTCCGGCGGCACCGCGAACAAAGCGAGTTGCTCCAGCACGCGTTCGGCGAAATCGTCGCGGGCGAAATCCGCGGCGGAGGCATTGATCGCGACCCGACCGGGATCATGCCCGGCCTGCAACCAGTTGCGCACATCGCGCAACACCGCGTCGAGCATCTGCCCGGTCAGCGCGACGGCGATTTCAGCATTTTCAAAACCCGCCGCTATGCTGCCCGGCAATTGCAGGCCCAGACGCGGATGGTGCCAGCGCAACAGCGCTTCATAGCCCAGCACCCGGCCACTGCGCATATCGACCTTGGGCTGATAATAGGGGGTGACCAGCCGATCGGCGATGATCTTCCTTGCCATGCCGATCATCGAACTGCGCTGCTGCGCCTGCGCCCGCAGGTCGGAATGGAACAGGGTCAGACGGCCACGCCCGGACGCTTTCGACGCGTAAAGCGCCAGGTCGGCCGCCTTGAGCAGGTCCGCCGCCCGGTCGCCATGATCGCCGAACAATGCGCCGCCAATGCTCACCCCGCAATCGATCGATCGGCCATTGTGGACATGGGGTATGCGCAGGCTCTCGATCAGTTTGGCGCACCACGCCTCCAGCGCCGCGCCGTCGGTCAATGATGGCGCGATCAGGCCGAATTCGTCGCCCCCCAGCCGCCCCAGCACCGCATCGGGCGGCGCGAGGGCGGCAAGGCACCGGGCAAAGGCGCAAAGCAGGGCGTCCCCCGCATCATGGCCGAGCGAATCATTGGTGCGCTTGAGATCGTCAATATCGAGCAGCAACAAGCCAAAGCGGTTGCCGGTGCGCGCCTGCCGTTCCGCCATCTCGTCCAGCGTCGCCTGCCACAAGGCGCGGTTGGGCAGGCGAGTCATGGGGTCATGCGTGGCGGCCCAGCGGATGCGATCCTCCACATCACGCTGTTCAGTGACATCCAGAAAAGTGACGATGACGCGCAGCGCCCGTCCCGATTCCGATCGCGTGGTCCAACCACTGCTCCTGATCCAGCGCAGGGCGCCATCATTGGCGCGGTGGACCCGCAGCGTCGCCTCGAAATGCGGCGGCACGGCCCCGGCCGCCACCGCGTCCAGCATGACACGCAGGGTTTCGCGATCGTCGGGATGGACCAGCGACAATGCCAGTTCGCTGGTCGCCGGCTGATCCTCGCTCAGGCCCAGCATCTGGCGAAATTCAGCCGACCAGCGGCGTTCCCCGGTCGTGGCGTCGAAATCCCAAATGCCCAGTCGCGCCGCCTGCACAGCCAAGCGGGAACGTTCCTCGCTGTCGGACAACGCCTGCTGGGCCAGTTTTTGTGCGTGGACATCCTCCAGCGTCCCATACCAGCGGACGATCTGCCCCTGCGCATCGCGGCGCGCCGCTGCGCGGGCGCGCATCCAGCGATAGCCGCCGTCGCGCAGCCGGATGCGATAATCGACATCTATCGGCGCGCCGGACTCCAGATGCGCGCTCCACACAGCGACAGTGCGGGTCAGGTCATCGGGGTGCAGTGCTGCAAGCCAGCCCGTCCCCAGCGCCTGCTGCGCTGTCATGCCGGTCAGGTTCAGCCACAGCGGCCCGACTTCCTCGATCGCGCCGTCAGGTCCGGCAGTCCATGGCACCATCGGGCTGAGGTCGACCGACCAGCGATAATGTTCGCGGCTTTCGGCCAGCGCCCTTTGCAGCGCGCGTGCGTCACGATCATGGCGATCGTGAATATCCTCGACCGTGCCATAATAGCGGACAAGGGCATCCGTACCGGTCATCCGCCGCAAACGAATCAGGCACCAGCGCCGCTCTCCGTCAGCACCCGGCAGGCGCAAGGTCAGGGGCTGTGGCTGTTCCTCTGCAATCGCCGCCATCAGCAGGGTGCGACGGTCTGCGCGCTCCAACAAGGCGCGCCATGTCCGACCAGTTAGACCGCTATCCTGGTCGGTCGACAATATCCGGCCCCGCGCATCAGCAATCCAGCGCGACACGGAAGGCGACAGATGGTCAAAGACCGGCGAAAAGAGTATTTCATTTCGATATGGTAATGAATGATCAATGCGTTGACCGTTTTCCAGCACCCGCCGGAAGTCGTCAAACCGGCGTTCAGCAAAGCGATCCATCGCCAGCCCCCGCCCATGTCGCCGTCATTGCGTTCATCATGGCAGGACTAGCGCAGAAAGTTAAATAACCTCCTCACCATCCTGTCATTTTGGTCGGATTTACTTGGCGCGCATGAAAATCGCCAGAAATCAATGTAATCAGGCTGCTATTTGCGAAACATGCTCGCCAGTTCGACTGGCAGCGGGGGTTCATCCCGTTGGGCCACGTCACGAATAGCCTGATCCTGTTCATCAGGATCGAAGCGAACCCAGCCAGCCCGGCTCAATTTTTCAAGTGGGCGATAGCGGACCTTATATTGCATCCGCTGCGACCCATCGACCCAATAGCCCAGATACACATAGGGCAGCCCCGCCGCCGAAGCGCGCAGGATATGGTCCATGATAATGAAATTGCCCAGCCCCGGACGATTGTCCAACTCAGTGTCGAAGAAGCTGTAGATCATCGACAGGCCGTCGCCCTGCCGGTCGGTCAGACAGGCACCGACCAGCTTACCGACGCGCCCGTCAATGCCAGGTTCGCGATATTCAACGATATGGCTGTCGACCGGGGTCTGTTCGACCATGTCGGCAAAATCCATCTCGTCCATCTCGGTCATGCCGCCGCCGGGGTGACGCGCGGACAGATAGCGCTGGAGCAGCGCATATTGCTCCTCGGTCGACCAGGGCTTGCACGCGGTGACGGTCAGGTCGCTATTGCGGCGGATCAGCTTGCGCTGGGTCGCGTTGGGGCGAAATTCATCCGTAACGACCCGCACCGACACACAGGCCGAACAGTCGGCGCAACTGGGGCGATAGGCGACATTCTGGCTGCGACGAAAGCCTATCCGGCCCAGCGCATCGTTCAGTTCAGCGGCATTGTCCCCATTCAGCTCGGTAAACACCTTCCGCTCGCTCCGCCCCGGCAGATAGGGGCAGGGCGAAGGATTGGTCACGAAGAAACGGGGAAACCGAAAAGGTGCAGTCACGCTCCAATATCCCCTTCGTGGCGGCGGCGCGGGTGGATCATGTCCCGACTATGCCGTTGCCGCGTCCCTATGAAAAGAGCGTTTACCACGAAAAGTAAACTGCTGTTCGTGTATCAGGCGACCTCAATCGGCGCGACCTCATAGCCCGCCTCGCCCAGTGCCGCGATCAGCCGCTGGAGATGGGCGCGATCACGGGTTTCGCACTCGACGTCCAGGCTCAGCCCCTTGGCTGGCAGGTTGGTGAAAATGCGCTGGTGCGCCAGTTCAAGGATATTGACCGCTTCCTGATCGAAAATCTTGGCAACATGAAACAGCGCGCCGGGTCGGTCCTGCAGGATGATCCGCAGCCGCGCCAGACGGCCCGACCGGGCAAGGTCGCGCAGCAGCACATTGGCCAGCAGCCGCGTATCGATATTGCCACCGGTCAGGATCAGCCCGACATTGCGCCCGACAAATTGTTCGCGATAGGTCAGCAGCGCTGCAAGGCCCGCGGCCCCTGCCCCTTCCACCACGGTCTTTTCGATCTGGAGCAGCAGGCTCAGCGCCTCTTCCAGCCGCCGTTCGGTAACCAGCAGCACGTCGTCCGCCAGCCGCTCGACGAAGCGGCGGGTCAGTTCGCCCGGTTGCTTGACCGCGATGCCCTCCGCCAGCGTATCGCCGTCGCAGGCAAGGGTTTCGCCTTTGATGAAATCATACATGGACGGATATAGTTCGGCCTGCACACCGATCAGACGGATGTCGGGCTTCATCGCCCGCGCCGCTGTCGCCATGCCGGAAAACAGGCCACCGCCGCCGATCGGGATGACCAGCGTGTCGATTTCCGGCGCATCCTCCAGCATTTCGAGCGCAACCGTCCCCTGCCCCGCCATGATGTCCGGCTCGTCAAAGGGATGGATGAAGGTCAAGCCCTGCTCCACCTCCAGCAACCGGGCATGGGCATAGGCGTCGTCGAATTTCTCGCCATATTGCACCACGGTCGCGCCATGGCCCTGCGTCTGGGTGATCTTCACCGTGGGCGTCGTCGTGGGCATGACGATGGTGACGGGCACGCCCAGCCGCTTGCCATGATAGGCCAGCCCCTGCGCATGGTTACCCGCCGACGCGGCGATGACGCCCTTCGCCTTGGCCGCATCATCCAGTTGCAGCAGGCGGTTGAGCGCACCGCGCTCCTTATAGGCGGCGGTGAACTGGAGATTTTCGAATTTCAGATAGACGTTGCAGCCCAGCATGTTGGAGAGCGTCTGACTAATCAGCGTCGGCGTCTTGACGATGGAACCGGCAATCCGGGTCCGCGCGGCAAGAATGTCATCGACGGTTATCGGCAGCGGCAAGGCGCTCTCTATCTTGGCTAAGCTGTTCATGGAGCCGCCCCCTAGCGGAAAATTGCGCGTGAAGAAACTGGCACTGTCGGAAAACTGGCCCTATGGCTGGGTCTGGCGCAGTAAATATACGGGGCATATGGCTAATATCGCGTTTATCGGCCTGGGCGTCATGGGCGGCCCGATCGCAGGCCATCTGGCAAAGGCGGGGCATAGCCTCACCGTTTACAATCGCTCCATCGGCAAGGCGAAAAGCTGGGCGGAGGCCTATGGCGGCATGGTCGCGATCAGTCCGGCCAAGGCAGCGGAGGAAGCGGACATCGTCATCAGCTGCGTCGGCACCGACGATGATCTTAGCCAGGTGACGCTGGGCCGCGAAGGCGCATTCCGCACGATGAAGCCGGGCGGACTGTTCATCGACCACACCACAGTGTCGGCGCGGATCGCGCGGCAATTGTTCGTGGAGGGCGAAAGCCGCGGCATCCATAGCGTCGATGCGCCGGTATCGGGCGGTCAGGCGGGGGCTGAAAATGGCAAGCTGTCGATCATGTGCGGGGGCAGCGAACCGGCAGTCACTGCCGCAAAGATCGTCATGAACGCCTATGCCGCGCGAATCGTCCATGTCGGTGGCGCAGGCGCGGGCCAGACGACCAAGATGGTGAATCAGATCTGCATCGGCGGCGTGTTGCAGGGACTGGCCGAAGCTTTGCGCTTTGCACAAGCTGCGGAACTGGACCTGGACGCGGTGTTCGAGGCGATTTCGGGCGGCGCGGCGCAAAGCTGGCAGATGGACAATCGCTGGAAAACGATGGCGCAGGACAGTTTCGATTTCGGCTTTGCGGTCGACTGGATGCGCAAGGATCTGGGGCTGGCACTGGAAGAAGCGCGGGCCAATGGCGCAACCCTGCCGGTGACCGCGATGGTCGATCAATTCTACGCCGATGTGCAGGCGCTGGGCGGCAACCGGCAGGATACCAGCGCATTGGTGCGAAGGATTACGCGGGCGTGAGCAGTATCTTGCTGTGTCGTCATCCTGACGAAAGTCAGGATCCAGAGTCTCCCGCGCTGTGCGTGGCGTCCTGGATCCCGGATCAAGTCCGGGATGACAGAAGGAAGCGCGGATTGGCGAGGTGGGTGATTGCCCTCGCCGCCATGACCTTCACCCTCCCCGCCTTCGCGTCCGGCGTGATCGACAATGTGAACGGCATGGCGGTCGATCCCAATGGCAAGATCGTGCATTTCCGCGCATTGCTGATCGACGATGATGGCAAGGTCGAAAAATTGCTGCCTGACCGCTATCAGGAGCCGGAATATAAACCCAAAAAGCCCAAGCGTGGCCAGCCCTGGCCCGAACGGCCCAAGGGGCTGTCGTTCAGGATGGATGCAGGCGGCAAGACGCTGATCCCCGGCCTGATCGACGCCCATGGCCATGTCATGGGCTTGGGCCTGTCCCTCATCACGCTCGACCTGTCCAATACGACATCGCTGGCAGAAGCGCAGGCGAAAATCCGGGCCTATGCGCAGGATGGCGCGGGACGCAAATGGATCATCGGCACGGGCTGGAATCAGGAACAATGGGGGCTGGGTCGATTCCCGACGGCGGCTGATCTGGACGCGGCAGTCAGCGATATTCCGGTGTGGCTGGAGCGGATCGATGGCCATGCTGGCTGGGCCAACAGCGCCGCGATCCGTGCGGCTGGCGTGACGGCCGCGACCAAAGCGCCTGCCGGGGGTCGAATCGAAATGGCAGCGGGCAAGCCGGCTGGCGTATTCGTGGACAAGGCGATGGACCTGATCGCCAAGGTCGTTCCCGAGCCTGCGCCCAAGGACCGCGACATCGCCTTTGAAAAGGCGCAGCGCGCGCTGCTGGCGACCGGCATCACCGGTATTGCCGACATGGGGACCAGCATAGAGGATTGGCAGGCATTCCGCCGCTCGGCCGATCGCGGGGCGCTGCGCGTACGGATCATGGCCTATGCCGCCGGGCTGGAGAATATGACGCTGATCGCCGGGCCGGAACCGACGCCATGGCTGTATGACGACCGGCTGCGGCTGGGCGGGATCAAGCTGGTGCTGGACGGCGCGCTGGGGTCGAGCGGGGCGTGGCTCAAGGCCGACTATGCCGATGCGCCGGGCCAGCGCGGCCTGCCGATGATCCCCGACACCCAATTGCGCAACATCATGAGCCGGGCGGCGATGGACAATTTCCAGATCGCCACCCATGCCATCGGCGACGCGGCGAATAGCGAGATACTCGACGCGATTCAGGAATTGGCGGAAACCTATAAGGGCGACCGACGCTGGCGGATCGAACATGCGCAGATCGTCAGCCCGGCCGACCTGCCCCGCTTTGCCCAGTTCGGCATCGTCGCATCGATGCAGCCGGTGCATGAAGCGTCGGACTGGCGCATGGCGACCGCGCGCCTGGGCGAGGCGCGGCTGGCGGGTGCCTATGCATGGAAGGCGATGCTCGACAATCGCGTGCCGCTGGCCTTTGGGTCCGACGTGCCGGTGGAAAGCCCCAACCCCTTTGCAGGCATCGCCGTCGCCATGAGCCGCGAGGACGCCAAGGGCGAGCCGGTCGGCGGCTGGTTGCCGCAGCAAAGGGTAAGTTTCGAGGCGGCGCTGGATGGCTTCACCCGGCAGGCGGCCTATGCCGGGTTTGCGGAGAAACGCTTTGGCAGTCTGGTGCCGGGGCAGCGGGCGGATTTCCTGCTGATCGACCGGGATATTTCGACGGCGCAGGCGGCGGACATTCGCGCCACACAGGTGCTGGAAACATGGATTGGCGGCAAGCGGGTCTATGTGAAGGGGCAGTAGCCCGCTTCACATGGCGTTGTCCGCTGCATTGAGCGCATCCTCGAATGTTTCGGGCAACGGCGGCTGGACCGGCTTGTCACAGCCCTCTTCCTTCATATGCGCGCGCAGGGCGTCCATCCGGCCCAGATTCCAGCGCGCCAGCGGCACGCCCAGCGGCCGGAATTCGGCGCGGTCGAACAGTTCGACGACATAGGATGCGCAGAGTTCGTCAACCTGATCGAGCGTCAGCATCCCCAGATTCATCACCATCGGCTTGCCCGGCACGCCGTTGCGGCCACGCACCAGATCCGTGACGTAGAGGCCGCCGCGCGGATCGACCAGCACGACATCGGCCTGGCTGGAATCGATCAGCCGGTGGCTGGCGGCATAAGGCGCAACGAATGCGTGGGTGCGCCAGACCAGGAAGATGCTGGCAAGGCCGGTGATGAACAGGCCGACAAGCAACGGCCTGAGAGCGCCCTGCGGCCGGAAGCGCGCCCAGCCAAGGCCTGCCAAGAGGCAAAAGGGGCCGATATAGCCATGAGCATAGCGAAAGCCCCATCCATAGCCCTGTGCCAGCGCCAGCGCACACCCCGCGACACAGCCAAGCGCCAGCGGCAGCGCGATCTCCTGCCCCAGGATCGCCCGCCTCCAGCGCATCGCAGCGATGCCGAGCGCGGCCAGCGGGACCATCAATATGTTATTCCAGGCGACGAACCGGCTGAGATTGACCAGTGGTTGCCAGCGATCGCCCAGCCGCTGGAACAGGCTGCCGACTTTGTCCGCTACCCCGGCGGACGGGCGCACATCGGCGGGTGCGCCCAGCATATCGAGCAGGAAGGCGGGCCAGATCTTGGCCCAGACGATGACGATCGCCACCAAGGTCAGCGCGTGGAAGGCCGCGACCGTCCAGCGGCGGGCAAGCAGCATCCACAGGATGAAGGGGGCGATGAAGATTGGCGGGAAATGCCACTGGTGCAGCCCCGCCGCGACCAGCGCGACGAGGCCCGCGCTGACATGGCCGATCACGCCGCCGCGCAGCACCAGCGCCAGCCACACCATGTTGAGCGCAAAATGGCCGGTCATGGCATAGGGCGTCATCGCCGTGATCCACAACTGGCTGGACGAACAGCCCAGCAGCACCGTCACCCACACCGCATCGGGGCGATCGGGCATCAGATGCAGCGCCACGCGCCAGAGCGCGAACAGCCCGGTGAAGAGCAACACCGGTCCCGCCATATTGGGATCGCCCAATTGCCAGAACAGCGCCTGGATCGCACTGTTCACCGGCAGATAGGCGGCCGTCCAATAATCCGCCGCGCCGAAGGGCGAGAAGAATTCGGGCATGATCGCGCGGCGATAGGGTTCCCATTCGACCGGGATCGGGCGCGCAAAAAGCCCTTCGCGCATATAGGCGGCGGCGAAACGGGCGACCTCCTCATCGCGGGAAATGGCATAATCCTGAAACAGGGCATAATGGCCCGCCCAGGCGGCCAGCCCCATCAGCACGATCAAAGGCACGACGATCCGCGCAGTCGGTCGCGGCAGTATGATCCCGCGCCCTTCGGCAAAGGGCGCGGCAAGCGCCAGCAAAAGCAGCGGGACGATGAGCGCGGGGAAATCCTGATCCAGGAACAGGATAACCGCCAGGCTGATCCCCTGCCGGTAGGTAACATGCCACAGGAAGGTCGCGGTCAGCCACAATGTCAGGCCGATCGCCCCTGCCAGAAACAGACGGCGCGCACTGACAAAGGACGCGGGCGCCTCCATGATCAACCCTGAACCAGCGCCCGGTTGACGAAAATACCGTCCATTTCGACAAGCAGCGGAAAATGGCCCTTGTTGTTGGCGAAGAAGGCAGAGGGGATGAAGGCCCGCGCCTCCAGCCAGTCGATCATTGCACGATAGCCGGTGCCACCTTCATAGATGGGCCGCACCCCCAATTCGGTCTGAACGCCCGTCATCTGGGCCAGCGCCGCGCCCGCCCCTTGGCAGACCGACAGGTCATGGCCCTGCGTGTCCATCTTCAGAAATGGTCGGGCAAAGCCATACTGGCCCACCAGTTCAGGCAGCAGCGTATCAAGGCGGCGGCAGGGCGTCGCGACCGTCTGCGTCACCTTGTTACGGCTCGCGAAAATATCATCCTGCGCGCCCGATGGCGTCTTGAGTGACGAGAATTGATCGGCGGCCATGATGTTGAAATCGGCGGTGCCATCAAAGTCCGACAGCGCCATGTTGAACACATGCCAGGCACGATCGGACGCCGCGCGCTTTTGCAGTTCGGCGAACACGGCAGGGTTCGGCTCGAACGAGAGGATGAGGCCGCGATAGCCCGCATCCTTGCGCGCCATCGTCGCATATTGGCCGCGATTGGCGCCGACGTCGAACAGGCAGTCGACATGGAAAGCCGCCAGAAAGCGCTTCAACGCCTGAATTTCGGGATATTGATGCACCCGCCCCGCCAGGGCGAGGCGCAGCGCGAGCAGACGGTCGGCGGCTTCACGAACGTAGCGGTTCATGCGCGCGCGGCCAGCACTGCTTTGTAGATGCCGATCGTCGCCACCGCCATATCCGTCCAGTCCCCCATTTTCGCTCCATGGGCGCGCGCCCGCGCTCCCTGTTCCTGCCTGATGGCGGCGCTTTGCACCAGCGGCAAGAGGGCTTGGACGAGCGCCGATGTATTTCCGACCGGAAAGCGGATCGCGACGCCATCGGGCAACTGACCGAACATGCCGGCGTCGGATGTCACCATCGCCTTGCCATGGTGCAGCGCGGAGAGGAACGCGCCGCTTGAATCGATGTGGCGATAGGGGAAGGCGATGACATCGGCCTTGGCCATATGCGCGTCGAGGCGGCCTTCGGTCAGGAAACCCAAGTCGGTGAGCAGCCGGTCGACAAACCCGGCGGCGCGGACCTTCTCCAGCAGAGGCGCGACATCCATGAAGGGCTTGCCCGCCAGCACCAGTTCAAAAGCGTGGCCCGACTGCCAGAGCTGAAGGCAGGCATCGATCAACAGGTCGACGCCCTTATAGGGGCGGATCGTGCCGAAGAAGAGGATGCGCGGCAGGACGGGATCGGGGATGGCGGCAAGATCGGCGGGGGTGGCCGCCGCCAATTGCATAGGCGGGTGTGGCGTCACATGAATGCGTGCCGGGTCGATGCCCTGCCCCACCAGCGCCGCCCGCGTAGTGTCGCCATGGATGATCAGCGCGTCGAACTGGTCGAGCAGCGCGCGGTAACCCCGGCCCTGCACCCCGGCATCGGCATGATAGGCGTCGGCATTATGGACGGTGTGGACCAGCGCGGCGAGCCCCTTCAGGCGGCACAGCATCAGCCGGTCGGCAGGCGCGAGCGGTAGCCACTGGACATGCACGACATCGGCGGCGGCAAGCGGCGTCAGGTCACCCAGCGCGCAGGACAGGCCATAGTCTGCCGCCTTGGCCAGGCGGAAAGCGCGCCCTTCGCCAAGCCGGTCACGCAATGCTTCGCTGTGGCGGAAGAAATGTGGGGCGTAGCGATAGCCCTGCGGCACGATCGCGTCGGTCGCGCGCATCGGGCGGGCGTATAGGGTGACGTCCGCCCCCTCCCCCGCCAGCGCCGCGCACAGGCTGTCGTCATAGCGCCCGGTGAAGAGCGAAGGATCGAGCATCGCGACTTTCACGCCCGCACCAGCCGGCGCAGCGAGACGGCGTGCAGGGCCGCTGCCAGCAGCAGGGTCAGCGCGTAGAGGCCAAGGAAAGCGAGATCGAACCGCTCCGGCCAAAGCAGGCGGGCCAGCGGGACGCTAAGCAGCGATCCGGCTAGGAAGAGGAGCGAACGGGCCAGCAGGTGGGAGAAGCGCCCCAGCGCCGCCTGCACATAGACCGAGACGCACAGCAGCACGAGGGCAAGCAAGGCTACGACGATCAGGATCAGGTCCGCCCGTTCGATGCTCGCGCGGCCGTCAAACAGGATTGCAAACAGCCATTCGCCGACGCTGAGCAGCACGACGGATAGCGCCAGCGCAAAGACCATCGCTGCGCCCAGCGCCCGGCCAAGCAGTTGGCGCAGCCGCACTCTGTCCCCGGCATGATAGGCGCGGGTGATGCGGGGCAACCCGGCTTCCACCACGGCGCGGACCAACATGGACAGTGACCTGGACATCTTGAACAGAAAATCGAACAGCAGCATCGGCCGAGCATCGCTGGTCACCAGCGCGATGGTGAAATAGGGCGCGTTATAGGCGATGATGTCGGAGACGGTGAAGGCGGCGGACGCGCCTATGTCGCGCAGATAATGGGCGCGGACATGGCCGCCGCCGACGCGGAAGGCGATCCAGTGGCGCGGCTTCATGCCAAGGCGATGGTGGACATGGGCGATGGCCCAACCGATCACAAGGATGCTGACCGCCAGTTGTAGTGCGAGGGACAGGCGCGGATCGAGGCCTGCCAATATCGCCAGCAGCAAGGCGATGGTGACGACCCGCCGCCCGCAATCAAACGCCTCCCACAGGAAATTGCCGTCCACCGCCGCCAGCGCCCGCTTGGCTAGCAGACCGGGCAGGTTGAGACAGGCGGACAGGAAGAAGAGGAGGAATAACAAGGGCATGGCCGTGCCGATCCAGCCCGCGGCCAGCGCCACGAGCAGGATCAGCGTGCCGCCCGCGACGATCAGGCCGAGGAACAGGAACAACACCCCCATCTCCTCCAGCCGGAACGCGCCTATGTCGGCTTCACCGTCGCCCAGCCAGTGCCGTCGCAGCCGGGCATAGATGATGCTGGTCAGGCCAAATTCCGCCGAAACGGTGAAATTGCCGAAGGCTACGAGGAGCAGGAAGGACTGAAATTCCGCCAGCGGCAGCGCACGCACGAACACGAAGGTGACGGCAAAGCCCCAGACCAGCACGAGGCCGACATTGGCGAGCTTGACCAGCGCAAGGATGCGGGCGGACGCCTCCATCCGCGCGAGGATGCTCACCGCGTCGCGGCTCCAACAGGCTTGCGGGCGCGGAACAGCCGATCGTCCAGCGCATAGAAATGGCGGGTCGCAACGTCGATCCCGGCGGCGTCGATTTCCTCCAGATCAAAGCCAGCCGCGCGGATGCGGTCGGCGAAATCCGGGCCATATTGGCGGACATGGTCCCACTGGCCGAAGCGCCGCTCCCGTTCGCGCGGGGGCATGGCGAAGCTGCCATCCTCGGTCGGTTTGGCCCATAGCGGCACGATCAGCCAGGCTTCGCCGCCGGGTTTGAGCGCGCGCAAAATGTTGCGCAGGACGGCCATATCGTCGGGGACATGCTCCATGACGTGACTGGCGTAGAAGAGGTCGTAGCGATCGGCGTCGGCCAGTTCCATCAGGTCGACGCGGTGCATGTTCGGCACAGTGTAGCGCGACGGATCGAGATCAGCAGGGACATAATCGGCAGCTGCGGAGAAGCGACGGACGAGGCTGGCTTCATTGGGCGCCATGTGCAGGATCGCGCCGTCTGTCGGCGCGGCCAGCGTCCCCTGCGCGATCAGCCAGTTCATCAGCCTTTCGCGGGGCGATGCGCCGCAGTCCGGGCAGCCCCATTCTCCATTGTCGCCATAGCGGAAGAAGCCGACCACGGTCGCGCCACAGGCCGGGCAACCCCGGCTGGCGCGCGCGCCCAGCGCCTTGCGCAGCTTGAGCGCGCTTCGGGTCAGATGCTTGCCGGCAGCCTTGGCCACCCGCTGAACAGTAATCACGTCAGTCTCCGACTGGGGAACAGCATTGGCGCTATACAAGATCGCACGGCTTTGACGAGAGGGTCAGCGCGACTTGGCGGGATTCCAGATGGTGACGGTGCGGCCGGTCATCGCCTTGGCCACCCCTTGCAAAGTCGCCGCATAGGCGATTAGCACATCGACCAAGGCGGCGAATGGTCCGCTTTTGGCACGGATGCCCCGCCAGATGACCAGCGCCACAGCCAGCGCGCCAACCATGTAGAGCATCGGCGAGACGCGCATCGCCAGCGCACCCGCCGCGACGGCGCCAGTCAGGATGAACAACCCGCCGAACCAGCGCACGATCTTGCGGGAGGCATATTTGAAGCGGTCGATCACGGCCATGCGCCGCAATTGCCGGCGCAAATGGCTGTGCGTGTGCCATGCGCGGGCGGCGATGCGGACCTTGCGGCGATATTCGTCCTTTCGTGCCGTCACCAGTTTTTCGCGCGCAATCACATCCCTGGCCTTCACCAGTCGTTTGCCCGCGAACACCACCGCCATGGAGACGGTCAGGTCATCCAGCACGCTGTCGGGGAAATCGGGATAGAGGCTGCGGCGGATCGAGAAGATCGAGCCATCCGCCCCCAGCACATTGCCGGTGCGCGACTCCTCATCCTTCAGCCGCTCCTCGATTCGCCAGTAGAGCGAACCGACCGACGCGGTCGCGCTTTCGCCCTGCCCGACATAATGGAGCGACCCCAGCACGCCACCGATATCGGGGTCGGCGTAGCGGGCGAGCAGGCGCTCAATCGCGTCCGGGTCGAGCAGAACATTGGCATCGGTGAAGATCATTATGTCCCCGCGCGCGCGGGCGGCGAGCTGCTTCATGCCATGGGCCTTGCCGCTGCGGCCGGGACCACGGATCAGCGTGACGAGATCGCCCTGCGCCGCGATCAGATCGCCCGTGCGGTCAGACGATCCATCATCGAAGGCGAGGATTTCCAGCGTCGGGTGCAGCCCCTTGAGCATCGCCAGATTGGCGAGCTTTTCGGGCATCGCATCGGCTTCATTATACGCACAGAACAGCAGCGAGGCAGTTGGCACCGGCACCGTGACCGGCTGTTCCGGGCGCGTCGGCAGCGCGCGGAGGATGAGCGGATAGAATAGGAACGGCCACAGCACCGCGACCAGCGAGACGATGAGAAGCGCGCCAAGCCACAGGTCGGTCATGCTCAATAGGCCTTGTGATGGAACAGCACGCCCAGCGTCGCGACAATGATGCGCAGATCCCGCCAGACCGACCAGGCGGTGACATATTCAAGGTCAGACTGGAGCCGGTCGATCAGATCCTGATGATGGTCGGTCGATCCGCGATGACCGCGCACTTGCGCCAGACCCGTCATGCCGGGCTTGATACAGTGGCGCGCCCAGTACCGCGCGTCGACCTCCCAATAGAGGGTGTCGCCCGCCTTGGCTGCGGCGGCGTGGGGGCGCGGACCCACAATGCTCATATCGCCCTTCAACACGTTGAAAAGCTGGGGCAGTTCATCGATGCTGGACTTGCGCAGGAAGGCGCCGACGCGTGTGACCCGGTCATCGTCGCGGGCCGTCAGCGTCTCGGCCTTGCGGTCGCTGGCGTCGGCGCGCATCGAGCGAAATTTGTAAATCTGGAAGGATCGCCCATCCTTGCCGATGCGTGGCTGGCGGAAGATGACCGGGCCGGGGCTGGTGAGTTTTACCGCCAGCGCGGCAACGATCAGAACCGGCGAGAGGATGATAGTGGCAGCGCCAGCGACGATCAGGTCGAACAGGCGTTTGATCAGGCGGTCGCGAAACTGGAGCGGCCCGCCCGCGACGATGATGGTCGGCTGGCCGTCAAATTCATCGACCCGCGCAGGCGCGAAGCGGAGCAGTTCGGGGACGACGATTTCGCCCCGCGCCGACAGCGATTTGAGCGCGGCTGACCAGTCGTCCATGCGGTCGAGCGGACAGGCGACGATGACTCGCTCCGCCATGCCGACCGCTTGCGCCAGCCGCGCCGCCATGTCCGCATCATGCCGTTCGGGGCGCAGATCGGCCGCGTCCGCTTCGATGATCAGCATGTGCGGGCCGGTTTCGATGGCGACGCCATCCATGATGACGGCGGTCAGATGCGGCACTTCGCCCAGCAATCTTTTAGCCAGTCGCACGACGACAAGCCGCACCAGCGCGACCGAAACCGCGCCAAGCGCGAGCCCGACAATGAACGTCAGACGCGACAATTGTTCGGCGATCTTGCCCAGATAGACGATCAGCAGCATCAGCAATGCCGCCTGCGCCAGCGCCAGCAGCGCGCGGAAAATGCCGCGCCGGACATTTTCAAGGCTGTGGATGCCATAGCCCCCGCCCTGCACGCCGAGCAGCGCATAAAGCGGCGCGATCATCGCGAACATGACGAGGCCATGCGGCTTGCCCGGCTCCCCCCACAGCGCGCCCAGCACGAACCAGTTGGCGGCCAGAAACGCGCCGAACAGCCCCGCCATGTCGCCAGCCAGGCACAGGGCATAGAGCCGCAGCCGGACCATTTCCTTGGAGACTGTCACTGATGCGCCCCGATTATCACCATGCGCCCCGTTGGCACCGGGCGCGGCTGGTTGCAAGGGGGAGACTCGCCGCCCCATCCGTTCGCTTCGAGCGAAGTCAAGAAGCCGATGGCGCATCGCAGAGTTTAGCTTCGCTGAACTCGGCCCTGCCTCGTTTCGCTCGAAACGAACGGCTGTGGGCGTATATTCGAGTTAAATCCCGAACAGCCGCTCCAGCGACTTGTCCAGCATCAGCAATTGCCACAGCAGCCGCCCATGATCGGCCATGCCGGATTTGTGATCGGCGGCGATTTTGGCCAGCGCTTTGGTATCGAACCAGCCGGTGCGCGCCAGCGACGATCCGCCCGCGATCGCGGTAGCCTCGCCCGCCAGCGCGCCGCGAAACCAGGCGCTGATCGGGGTCACGAAACCCATTTTCTGGCGATAGAGAATATCCTGCGGCAGATAGGGTTCCATCGCCTTTTTCAGCAGATATTTGCCGCTGTTACCCCGGATGCGCTGGTTGACCGGCAGGCGCGCGGCAAATTCGACGAGGCGGTGGTCAAGCAACGGTTCGCGTGCTTCCAGGCTGACGGCCATGCTCATCCGGTCGGTCTTGGTGAGGATATCGCCGGGCAGCCAGATGCGGATATCGGCATATTGGGCGCGGTCGAGCGGATCGCGCGCGGGGGCGTCGGCCATCGCCTTGATATAGCGGTCCTCCGCCCGATAGGCGCCCAGACGGCTTTTCATGTCCTGGCTGTAGAGGCGATGGCGCAGCGCGTGCGGCGTCACTCCAACCGACGCAGAATAGGCGGCCCCGCCCTCCCCCGCCAGTTCAAGGAGGGTCGATTTGGCCCGCAGCGCGCGCGGCGCCCAATCGGCCTTGGGATAATATTTGCCCAGCGTGCCGAACAAGGGCTGACGGACAGAGGCCGGGATCAGCCCGCGGAGGCGCTCGCCCTGCATCTGGAAGCGGTGACGGCGATAGCCTGCAAAGGCTTCGTCCGCGCCGTCGCCCGACAGCGCCACTGTCACCTGTTCGCGCGCCAGTTCGCACACGCGGAAGGTCGGCAGGGCGGAGGCGTCGGCAAAGGGTTCGTCGAAATGGAAGGCGAGCCGGTCGATCAAGCCATAATCATCGGGCGATACGATGCGGGTGCGGTGATCGGTCGCGAAGCGGCGGGCGATGCGGTCGGCAAAGGCGGTTTCATCAAGCGAGGCTACGTCGAAACCGATGGTGCAGGTCTTGACCGCCTGAGTAGAGGCTTCGGCCATCAGAGCGACGACGCTGCTGCTGTCCACCCCGCCCGACAGGAATGCGCCAAGCGGCACATCAGCGACCATGCGGGACCGAACGGCCTGCCGCATCAAGGCGACCAGTTCTTCTTCCAGTTCCTGCGGTTTGGCCTTGGTGCGATCGGCGAAGCTGACATCCCAATAGCGGTGCGGCTGCGGCAAGGGGCGGCCACGCACCAGCCGCAGCGTTTCGCCCGCGCCCAGCTTCCGCACGCCCGCAACCATGCAGGCGTCGTCGGGAACATAGCCATAGGCCATATAATCCTCGACCGCTGACAGGTCCGGCGCGCGGCGCAGCAGCGGATGGGCGAGCAGCGACTTGAGTTCCGATCCGAAGATCAGGCTGCCGTCGGACAGCAGCGCATAATGGAGCGGCTTGACCCCCAGCCGGTCGCGCACCAGCCAGAGCGACTGCGCCCGCGCGTCGAACAGGGCGAAGGCGAACATGCCATTGAAGCGGTGGACGCACTCCTCGCCCCATTGGCGATAGCCATGGAGGATAACTTCGGTGTCGCTATGGGTGCGGAAAATGTGGCCCTTGGCCTCCAGTTCCGCGCGCACCTCTCCGAAATTGTAGATTTCGCCGTTGAAGATGACCGCCAGCGATTCATCCTCAGTCAGCATCGGCTGCGCGCCGGCTTCCAGATCGATGATCGACAGGCGCAGATGGCCAAGCCCAACGCCCGGCGCGGTCCAGATGCCGCTGCCGTCCGGCCCGCGATGCGGCATCGCGTCCAGCATGGCGCGCACCCGCGCGGGATCGACGGGCTTGGCCGTTTCGAGATGGAAGATGCCTGCTATGCCGCACATGCCAACCGCCCTAGCGCAAGCCCATCGCGCGGTCAGCCAGAAGTTTCACGTCGCCCATATCGCGCAGGAAGGCGCGGATCGCGGCGTCGGCGGGCTGGCCTTCGCCCTCTTGCGCTGAAATCAGGATGGCCACGGCGCGCTGGTCCTGTCCCAGCAGGCGGGCCTTCATCGTTTCGATCTTGACCGTGGGGCGGCTGCCGGTCGGCGCGCCCTGCCCCATGAGATAGAAGCTGACGACATGGCGGACTACGGGTCCGGGCGCGGTAATCTGCTCGCCGCGCGCATTGGCTGGCGCGCGGGCGGGTGAGGACCAGACCCATTGGCTATCGGGGTCCGCCGCGCCCTGACCAAAGCCGACCAGTTCGCGGCCTTCATCCTGCTGGTCATAGGCGACGATGGTGAGATCGACGAGTTGCCCTATGGCGTTGCGATAATGGCCCGTGACGCGATGATCCGCGCCATCGAAACGGGGCGTCCAAGGGTAGCTTTGTACGGTTTCCGTGCGGGTCCAGCCCTTCACCACCGGCAGGTCGATTCGCTCAGGCAGTGGGTCTGCGCTGGCGGCTGTCGCGGTCAGCCAAAGCGGCGCGGCGACGATCAGCGCGAGGGCGATTCCCGCCACGGTGCCGGTCGATGTCCGATGCCGGACCGCACCCTGCAACTGTGCCGGATCGAACCAGGGATCGCCGGGCTTGCGATCGAAAAAGGGCCAGGCGGTCGCCATCACGACGATCATGATGATCGCGAAAAAGACCCAGCCATAGACGACATGATCGAACCCGACGGCGGCGTCCACGCTGGTCAGGTGCGCGACGAGGATGGTGGCGAAGGCGCGCACGCCATTGGCCAGCACCGACAGGCCGAGCGCGCCGGTCATGAACAGGATGCGGCGCGGCCAGGTGCGGAAGCAGACATTGCACTCCAGCACGCCATAGGCAGTCATGGCGATCAGGAATTTCGCGCCCGAACAGGCTTCGGCCACCTCGAAATAGCCGGTCGGCGTGGTGATGAAGATGCCCTCCATATGGGCAGGCACCCCCGACAGGTCGAGGAAGAGCATGGCCAGCCGCGCCGTCACCAGTTGGAGCGGCGGGACGATTTCCTCACCGAAAGGCACCATGAAGAAGGCGTAGAAGAGCGGAAAGATGAGGGCGCGGGCCACCGCTGGTCCCAGTAGCGCGATGGTCGCGCCCTGCAGCATCATGATCAGCGCGCCATGGCGCACCATCGCCACGCCCGCCGCTGCGCCGACCAGCCAGGCCAGCGCACCCAGCGCCAGCCAGATCAGCCCCGGCGTCCAGGCAACCGGCTCCAATTGGCGCAGGCCGGGCCAGCGTTGTTGCACCAGCCAGGCGATCAGCGGTGGAATGAAGAGGCAATGGCCGAAGGTGGAGGCGTTCCACCAGATCGATACCATCGACCAGACATCGGCATGGAACAGCGCCAAAATGGCAAAGGCGACCACGCCCAGCGCGGTCAGATGGCTGCGCCAGCCGGTCAGATCCACCAGCGGCATCCGGCCAAGCGGCAGCGCGCGGTCTGTCATGCCGCCTGCGATCCGGCGTCGCGGCCTAACAACAGGTCGGGCAATCCCGCCAGCGTCGCCGACCAGCGATAGCGCGCCTCCATCCGTTCGCGCGCGGCCACGCCCAACCGGGCAGCGCGCGCGGGATCGGCGAGCAGGGCGATGACTTTGGCGGCCTCTTCCGCCGGGTTGGCGGCGACGAGAAATTCGGCGCCGTCTGTAGCGTCTATCCCTTCGGCGGCCTGCGGAGAGGCGACGACGGGCCGGGCCATCGCCATGGCTTCCAGCACCTTGTTCTGGATGCCGCGCGCGATTCGTAACGGCGCGACGACGACGTCAGCCGCCGCCAGCCAGCCGCGCACATCAGGCACCCCGCCAGTGACGATCACGCCGGGCAGGTCGGCCAAGGCTTCAACGGCTTTGGCCGGATTGCGGCCGACGATCGCGAAGCGGGCCTGCGGGTGGACGGTCTGGATCGCCGGCAAGGTCTGGCGCGCGAAACTTTCGACCGCCTCGACATTGGGGCGATAGTCCATCTGCCCTGTAAAAACGAGCAGCGGGCCGGTGCCATGGTCAATGGCGGGAAAGGCGGCGGCGGGATCGAAATAATCGAGCGCCACGCCATTTTCCAGCGCAACGATACGGTCCGGCCCCAGCCCGGAGGCAGCGCGGAACAGTGCCGCTTCGGCTTCGCTGACGAAGGAGCAGGCATCGGCGCGCTTAGCGATGGCGCGCTCGAAATCGAGCAGCACCCGTCCCTCGCGCCGGTTGATCCAGGCCATGGGGCCGGAGCCTTCCGCGCCATAAGCGGCATACTTGGCCGAATCGAAATCGACGAAATCCATCAGGAAACGGACGTTAGGCGAGAGTTGCGGCACGAAATGCGCCATCTGCGCCGAATAGGCGACGACCGCCCGCACGGGGCGCTGCGCCAATGTCTGCGCCACCCATTGATGCAGGCCGGGGTGATCGAACAGCGACACCAGTAGCGACTGGCGTTTGGCGAGGCCGGTCAGCCCGGCAACGACCTTCGACCGGTCGCGCCGCAACAGACACTGGCTGGCGGCAACCTGAGCCAGTTCACCCGCATAACCCATGTCGCGATCATCATCGCCAAAGCAGCCGACATGGACCGGCGCGATTTGCGCGAGGCGCTTGAGCAAATGGTAGGAGCGGATCTTGTCGCCGCGATCGGGCGGGAACGGGATGCGATGACACAGAAACAATATGTCGCCGGTCATCCCAGCCCCCGCGCAATATGCGGGCCAATCCAGGTCGCGATCGATTCGGGCAGCTTCTTCCACAATTCTATCTTGCGCCGATATTGCGGCGAGAGCGGATTGACGTCGCGCGTTTCCTTGCCTGGCGCGGTGCGCAGATAATAGCCGAGCGGTTCGCCTTCAAAGCCCCAGGTCTTTTTCCAGGCCGCGGGGCCGGTGCCGACCTTCGACCGGCCAAAGTCGAAGATCGTCAGACCGCGCTCACGCGACTGGCGCATCAGCAGGAAATAGAGGACTTCATTCGAGCGCGTCGCCCGCGCGCCCTCTGCTGCGCCGTGCCAGTAAGGCATACAGGCGCCACGATGATAGAAGCTGATGACCGCCGACAGCGGCTTGCGATCCTTCGACACCACAGCAATATCGGCATCCTCACCCAGCCGGTCGAGCATGGCGTCGAACAGCGCGCGGGGGAATACCGGCGTGCCGAGATTATGGACGCTATGGGCATAGAGACGATAATGAATGTCGCGCAGGCGTTTGTCGCGACCACATTCAAAGGTCAGGTCATTGCCCAGCCCTTTGCGGATTTCCGCGCGGTGGCGCTTGGGCACGGCCTTGAGTTCCGCCTCGTCATCAGCGGCCAGCGGTCGGGAGAAGCCCAGATAGGCGTCGGCTTTCTGTTGCCACACCGTGCCATCGGGTGCTTCCCCGCCACGCAGTTCCAGCGTCGAGCAGCCCAGCTTTTCAGCCAGCGTCCAGGCGGCATCGGCGAGCGCAGGACCAGCCTTGCGATGCGTGGTCAGCAGGCCACCATCGACGGCAAAGCCGCTGCCCACCAGCGCCCGGCCGAACAAAGCGGAGCGGATATAGGTAAGCGGCAGCAGGCCGATAATCTCGCCGCCCGCCATCCGTGCGACCAGCATCTTGGCCTTTTGGCCCGTCCCCGCCTCGACGCCCATGATCCAGGCGGGGCGGTGGAAGGGCGTCGAATCGGGATGTGCGCAGACCCAGGCGTCCAGTTCAGCGACGCAGGCGGCGTCGGTCAAACGCGCCTCCTCGACGATGACGGCCAGTCCGCTAATCATATTCATGGACGTCATTCCTGTTACCACCCTGCCGCCCGATCTACACGCAGGGGCTGAACATTTCGTATCCGTTTCAACCAAGGCCGCGCGAAATGAACGGACCGATGAGATTGGCGATCGGTAGCGGCAATTTTTTCCACAGCGCAATCCGGCTCTGATAACGGGCGCTGCCGGGATCGACATCGCGCCGCGCGCCGTCCGCTGACCAGCCATGATAGACAAGAGGTCGGGGATCGAAGCCGAAGCTTTTTTTCCATGCCGCCTGTCCGCTGCCGACCTTCGACCGGCCAAAGTCGAACAGGGTCATGCCGCGCGCACGGCCATGCGCCATCAGGCGATAATACATCAGTTCATTGGACCGCAGCCGCCGCGCATCCGCCAGGCCGCCACCCCAATAGGGCATGACCCGCCCATTATGGTAAAGCGTCAGCACGGCGGAGACCGGTCGCTCACCCTCCCGGATGATGAGAATATCGGCATCTTCGCCAAAATGGTCCAACACGGCATGGAACAGGCTCCGGGGAAATACCGGCGTGCCAAGGTTGCGGACGCTCGTGGCGTAAATATGGAAATGGTCGCGCAAATGGCGGGCACCGCGGCCAATCTCCACGCTCAGCGCCGGATTGGCGAGCGCCTTGCGCAGTTCGGCGCGATGCTTGCGCGGGACGGCCAGCAATTCCGCCTCATCATCGGCGGCCAGCGGACGGACGAAACCGACATGCGCGCCGTCCAGCCTCTGCCAATTGTCGCACGGCGTCGGACCACCCCGCAATTCCAGCGACAGGCCACCGCGTTCAGCCGCCAAAGTCTGGGCCGCCACCGCCAGCACGCCGACAGCGCGCGGGTCGTCCGCCAATATCCCGCCATCGACAGCGAAAGCAGTGGACACCAGAGCTGCACCGAACAGGCGGCTGCGGACATGGTGCAGGGGAAGGATGCCACTGATCCGCCCCGACGGCCCGACTGCCGCCAGCAGCAGCGCGCGATTGCCGGTCGCCTGCTCGATCGCATGCAGCCAGGTGGGGCGATGGAAGGGCGATCCGTCGGCATGACCCAGCACGAAGGCATCGACCGCGCGCGCCTGCGCCGGGTCGGTCAGGTCCATCATGGTGACGGCCATGCCTGCGCCATTACCCAGCATCATGGCGCGAGCGCCGCCTGCGCGTCGGCCAGCGCATCCACCCGCGTCCAGGCAAAATCGCGGGTCAAGCGGCGCAGCTTGGCCGCCATGACCGACAGGTTGGTGTAGTGGCGCACCCGCGAGCGCAACGGCGCATCGGTGCGGCGCGGCTGGTCCGGGTCGATTTCCCACGGGTGGAAATAGATGATCGCGGGCCGCCCCGCCTGTGCATTGACCTGCCGGATCGCCCAGCGCGAAAATGGATAAGGCAGCAGTCGGAAGAAGCCCCCGCCCCCGGCCGCCAGCGTGTGCTTGCCCAGCTTTGCGGTCGTGACGGGCAGTTCGACCAGATCGGACCCCGGCACCGGTTTCCACGCAAAACGCGGCGAATCGGGCCAGCCATAATGATCGTGCCGGATCGGCGCGACGCTGGAGGAATAGCGATAGCCCTCCTCCGCCAATATCGGATGCGCCCACGGCGTGCGTGGGTCGATGGAGAAGCTGGGCGCACGATAGCCGGTGACCGCCTGTCCGCTGGCATCCTCCAAGATCGCGCGTGATTTGCGCAGGTCGGCGCGAAACTGCTCCGGCGTGAAGGTGAATACGCGGGCATGGTCATAGCCATGGCTGGCGACCTCATGGCCCGCCTCGACGATGCGGCGCATCAGCGCAGGATAGCGTTCCGCCACCCAGCCCAGCGTGAAGAAGGTGCCGGTAACGCCCGCTTGCGCGAACAGGTCCAGCACCGCGTCGGTATTGCCCTCGACACGGTGGGTCAGGCCGTCCCAGTCGGCGCGCCGGATCGTGCGCTCAAATGCGCCGACCTGAAACCAGTCCTCGACATCGACGGACAGGGCGTTCTGTATCATGTTGCGCACCTTGGTCGGGCCGCCCGCCGGGGGCAAGTCCTGTGTCAGGCGGCTGCGCTGTCGCGCGGCGCGGCCATCTGTTCTTCCCGCTCGACCCAGTCGACCAGCAGCGTCAGCACCCGGCGCAGCGCCGTGTCCTGTTCCTCGGCACGGAACTCCAGCGATTGCAGCCGTTCCTCGATCAGGGTGAAACAATCCTTGAGCGCTTCTGGATCGACCGTCGGCGCAGGGGCGAAAGGCACATGGGCCTGCACCGCGCGCAGCGAGGAGATTTCCGCCCGCAGCCCTTCAATCTCCGCCAGCATGTCGTTGCGCAGCGCTTCGACCTGTGCCGCGTCGATCGTGGCGACGGGTTGCGGCATGGCCGGTTCCGGCTGAGGTTGTTCGACGGCCACAGGCTCTTCCACCGCTGGCTCTTCCTCGGCGGCCCATATCTCAGCCGGTTCCTCCACAGCGTCGAACGCCGTATAAAAGGGTTCGTCCATTTCGATGTCCGGCGATAGCTCAGCCGTCGGCAGATCCTCGATCACCGGTGCGGCAAAGGGGGCAGCGAAAGGTGCAGGTGCAGCCTCGTCTGCCTCTTCCTGCTCGGCGACGGCCTCTACCTCGGCTTCCGCCATAGCTGCTTCGTCTGTCTCTTCGACCGTGTCGAGCAGCGACGGCGCAACAGGTTCAGGGGCGACATCGACATCAAGCCCCATGTCGGCGACAACAGCCTGCACCACATCCGCGTCTATCTCGCGCAACTGGTCGATCGCGCCCATCAGCAGCACGCGGCTGACCAGTGCGTTCAGGCGGCGGGGCACGCCACCGGTCGCGGCGTAGAGCGCCGCGAAGGCGGCAGGCGTGAAGGTCGGGTTGCCGACCCAGCCCGCCACGGTCAGGCGATGGATGATATAAGGCTCGACTTCCTTGCCCATCATCGGTTCGAGATGGTGGGTGGCGATGACGCGCTGGCGCAATTGCTCCAGCTGCGGGGATTTCAGCAGGTCGCGAAATTCCGGCTGACCCAGCAGGAAAATCTGGAGCAGCGATTGCCCGCCCAACTGGAAGTTGGACAGCATCCGCAATTCCTCGATCGCGGACACGGGCAGGTTCTGCGCCTCGTCCACGATCAGCAGCGTGCGCCGTCCGGCGCGCGCTTGGGCGTGAAGGAAGGCTTCGATTTTTTGCAGCGTCGCGGCCTTGGGCAGGCCATCGGTTGCCAGGCCGAAGCTCTGCGCGGCCAGGCGCAGCATGTCGTCGCCCTCTACCTGGGTCGATACGATCTTCACCGCCGTCAGCCGCGCGGGGTCGATCGTCTGCATCAAATGGCCGACCAAGGTCGTCTTGCCCGCGCCGATGTCGCCGGTGATGACGATGAAGCCCTCCCCCTGCGCCAGACCATAGCCCAGATAGGACAAGGCCTTGCGATGGGTCGCGCTTTCAAAATAATAATGCGGGTCCGGCGTCAGCTGGAACGGGCGGCCCTGCAATCCATAATATTGATCGTACATCTAAATTCTCCAACCGACCCGTTAGAAGCTGTAGCGCAGGCCGACCTGGCCCATCGCGTTGATCACCGTGTCGATGTCGTCAGCCTGCACGCCGTCCACACCGACCGATGCCGATGCCGACAGGCGACGGGTCAGACCTTTGTAATAGCTGGTGAACGCGCCATAATTGAGGACGTCGGGACGTCCGCCGCTGGCGTCGAAATAATTGACATAGGCAACGGTATCGATGCTGTTGCGATCGTTGAACATATAGGTCATCGACGCATTGCCGTACCAGTTCTGGTCCTTCGACCCGCGCACAAGGACGCTCTGACCCTGCGGCGTGATGAACTTGCGCTGCGAATAGCCTGCCCCCACGCCCCAGCCCCACTGGCCGCGCCGCAGCGAATATTGAGTCGAAACGCCGCGATAGCGGAAATTGGCGTCGGTAATGCCCGCCAGCGCATCGTTGAAGCACTGTCCCCCGCCGGTGGTGGAGAAGGCGCAGCCGGTAATGTCCCCGGTGAAGGGGTTGCGCGCCACATCAAAGCTGCTGCCCGAAAGCGCGGCGGCGTTGGCCGTGATCAGGCGACCGAAGCTGTCGATACCGTCGAACACTATGACGGCAAAGCTGCTGTTTGCGCCCTGCCATGTGAAGCTGCCCTGATAGGTCATGCCGCCATAGCGCTGGCCGACCTGCGCCTGGAGCGAGGTGCGGCGGCTGGGCCGCCACAATACGCCCGCGTCCCAGATAATGTCGTCAAATTCATAGATCAGCGCGCGGGGCGAGCTTTTGTCGGTGACATAGCGACCGTTGCGAATGACCGGCACGCCCGCCGAGTCCAGCAGAGGCGAACGCTGACTGATCTCGATCTGCTCATAGCCGATGCCACCGATCAGCGCGACGGTGCGCGATACCGGCAGCGTGGCGTCGACCCTACCCCATTTGTCCTCGAACCGCTGGTCGAGCTGGCTTGCATCCTCGCGGTCATAGCCCGCACTGGCCGTAAGGCCGACCGGCAGCAATGTGCCGGGGGCAAAGCCGACCGATCCGTTCAGGTTATGCGTCCAGCTGTCCGCAAAGGAGCCGCTGACGGGCGCGTTGGAGAGGTTGGAATCAAGTTCATCCTCCACCCGCGCATAGCCAAGCCGATAGGAGCCGTTGACCGTGATGTCGCCAATCTGCGTCGTGTAGGCCGGGCCGATATAGCCGGCATAGACCTGGCTGGTGTAGCTGTCATTGAGCGTTGATGCGCCCGACAGGCCATCAGTCCGCACGCGCGACGCCATGCCGCCAGTGTGGAGCGACAGACCACGCGCGACATTGACGGTCGCGCTGGCGATACCGCTCAGCACATCCTGATCGGGCACCTGTTTGCTCCAGCTGAAGCTGTGATTATATTGCAGGTCGATCACCGCCTCTACCCGGCGGGTCTGGACTTCGGCTGTTACTCCGGCAGTCACATTGGTATAGGTCAGCACATCGCCATCGCCCTTGAGCGGACCCATGACCACCTGATCCACGCCGATATAGGGCGTGACATTGACGCGCCGATTCGCGCTGGTCGTCTGGGCGAATGCGGGCGCACTCGCTGCGGCCAGCGCGGCGAGCGATGCGCCGCTGATCCACTGACGGACGGTCATGACGAACTATTCCCCTTGGCATAATAGCTGCCGAAACGGCGGCCGCCGCCGTTGAAGCGGACGGCATTGAGCAGAAGCTGGACCTGCGCGCCGCCCTTGAGCATCCCGGCAGCGTCGCGCAGGGCGCTTTCCGATGTGCTGTCGGCGCGCACGACCAGCAGCGCGATCGCGACATGGCTGGCCAGCACGGCGGCGGGCGAAGCCGCAAGCAATGGCGGCGAATCAAAGATGATGATGCGTTCGGGCCGTCCCTCGGTCAGCCGCGCCAGCAACTGTTCGGTGCGAGCGGACGACAGATATTCGGTGTCCGCATTGCTGCGGTGCCCGGCGGGCAGCACCGACAGCGACGGGATGTCAGTGCGGATCACACAATCCTCGATCGCGATCGTCGGATCGGCGAGTGCGTCCATCAGGCCGGGACCACCCGCCAGCCCCAAAGTTTCGGGGATACCGGGCTTGCCGAAATCCGCGTCCACCAGCAGGATTTCGCGATCCTTTTCCGCCGCCAGGCTGAGCGCCAGATTGACCGCGCAAAATGTCTTGCCCTCGCCGCTATGCGCCGAGCAGATGAGGATGCGATTGCCGCGTTCCTGCCCCTGCAACTGGGCGAGCAGGTCGCGCTTGAGCAACCGGAACTCCTCGCTCATCGCGGTGACTGCGCCGTCGGGGCGCAGGAAGCCGGCCTCCTCCAGCTTGATACGGTCGATCGGCTGGACCAGACCGGTCCAGGGCAAGGCGCGAAAGGCCGACGGTGAAGCCGACACAGGGTCAGCCGCCACAGGTGCGGGTGGCAGGTCGGCAGGAATATCGACGGCAGGCGCCGCACGACCGCGCAGGGCGGCGGAGAAATCATAGATTTCCGTCGCCCGCTCGATCAGCGATCCGCCCTTGATGGAGCTATGCTGGTTCATGGTTCCTGGCTCCTTCACGCCATACCGCGCTGGACGAATTCGACGACGATCAGCAGCAGGCAGACAGCGGCCAAGCCCCCGCTGGCACCGGCAAACCATTTCATCCGCTGCTTATCGATGGCGACCTGCGCCGCACTGATCGTCTGGCTGATGGAACCTGCGACCGGCAGGCCGATCGCCCGTTCCAGCCGCGCGGCAGTGGGGAATGTCCCCTTGAGCTGACCCATCGCAAAGGCGACGCCGACACCTGCGCCGATCCCCAGGATCAGCACGCCCAGCAACAGCAGCGGCCGGTTGGGCGCGGCAGGCGCAGTCGGCACGCTGGGCGGGTTGATGACGCGGAACTGGACGGAGCCGGTCTCGGTCTTGACTTCGCCACGCAGGCGGATTTCCTCGCGGTCGGCGAGCAGCTTGTCATATTGGGTCTTCAAAACCTCATAATCGCGGTCGAGCTTTTCCTGCTCCGACGCGACGCCGGGTTCATTGACCTGCTTGGCCATCATTGTGTTGAGATCGGCCTGCAACTGCGCCTTGCGCGTGCCGAGCGCCTGCACCGTGGCGGCGCGTTCGGCCTGCATGGAACGGATCGACAGATAGGCGGGGTTGGGCGTGCTGCCGCCACCAGCGTTTGCGCCGCCGCCTGCCTTGCGCAGGGCTTCGACCTCACGCTGGGCCGCGATCACGTCAGGGTGATTGGCGGTCCAGCCGCGGGCGCGCATCCCGGCGAGGTTGGACTGAGCCTGCGACAGCGCGGAAGGCCCACCCGACGGGCCAACGCCCGGCAGGCTTTGCGGTGTACCCGCCAGCTGACCGTTCATCGCGCTCAAGGCGCTTTGCGCCTGAACCAGTTGCGAATCGATCGTGTTGATTTCCTGCCGCGCGGCATCCATCCGCTGACTGATCGAACCGGCACCGGGCAACAGCCCGACATAGCGCTGCGCAAATTCAACGCGGCGCTGGTCGGCGGCCTCCAGCTGCTTGCCCCGCGCCGCGATCTGCTGGTCGAGGAAGGCGAGGCTCTGCTTGGTTTCGTTGCGGTCGCCGGAGAGATTTTCCTCCTGGAAAATATCGATCAGCTTCTGCACGATCTGCTGTGAAATCCGGGCGTTCGCGCCGTCCGACAGGCTGCTGTCGGCGGACGCCGCAGTGATGTCGATCATGCTGGGGTCAGCCTGCGCCATGACAGTGATATTCTCGCGCAGCTTGGTGATCTTGGCCGCAATGTCGCGCGGGCCGGACACGCTCTGGGACAGGTCGGTGTTGCGCACGACCTTTTCCAGATTTTCAGTGCTGGCCAGCGTGCTGCGCACCCGGTCTAGATCCTGCTGCGACTGGACCTGGGTGATGCCCACCTTGTCCTCCAGCAGCGACTGGGTGTTCACATAGACCCGCGCCTTGGACTGATAGCTGTTGGGGATGAGCGCCACGCCCAGCCAGCCCGACATGCACACGCCCCAGGCCACGCCCAGCGCGACCCAGCGTCGGCTCCAGACACCGTGGAGCAGCAGCAGCAATTCGTCGTAGAGACCGGCCATGATCAGAACATGCTTTCGGGGATGATGATGACGTCGCCGGGGGCGAGCATGACGTTCGCCTTCGTGTCGCCCTTTTTGAGCAGGTCGTTGAGGCGGACCTGATATTCCTGCTGCTTGCCGGTATTCTTGTTGAACCGGACCAGCCGCGCGCGGTTGCCCGCTGCAAATTCGGACAGGCCACCGACCGAGATCATCGCGTCGAGCAAAGTCATATTGGCGCGATAGGGGATGGAGGCGGGCTTTTCGGTCGCGCCGACGATCCGCACCTGCTGGCTGAAAGTGCCGCTGAAATTGTTGACGATCACCGAAACCAGCGGATTTTCAATATATTGGGTCAGCGCCAGCTTGATGTCGTCCGCCAGCATCTTGGGCGTCTTGCCCACGGCTGGCATGTCGGTGATCAGCGGCGTGGTGATGCGGCCATCAGGGCGCACCTGCACCTTTGCGCCCAGTTCGGGATTGCGCCACACGAAGATGGTGAGGTCGTCCAATGGGCCGATGATATATTCCTCGCCCGGCCCTTCACGCGTCGAAACGAAGGAGGCTGGCGGCAATTGCGGTCCGCTGGCACCACCCGATGCGCAGCCCGACAGGACGAGCGCGGGCAGCGATGCACCGATCAGGAGCCTGGAAACCGACACGAAACGCATAATCTCACCTCTTTGTGCGGCCATGCGCGACCAGCCGCCAAAGAGGGCAAGGCGGGCCGGTCAGCACAGGGCTTCCGACCTCTTCTTGCCGGGAAAGGGTAAAGATACCGTTAGGAGTTAAGTCACCAACAACTCATCCAAGTAAAACTTCACGAGGACTTGGATGACCAAGAAATGCAGCGGGGCTGGCCGATGCGCCATAGGCTCCGGCAAGGAAAATGGCGATCAGGTCGCCTTCCTGCACCGGCGGCAACGCCACCTTGTCGCCCAGCCGGTCGATGGGCGTGCAGAGGCAGCCCACCACCGTGACCGGATCGCCCGCGGGTGCTGCGCCAAAATGGTTGGCGAGTGCGATCGGATAGTTGCGGCGCACCACCGTGCCGAAATTGCCGCTGGCCGCCAGTTGATGATGCAGCCCGCCATCGACGACGACGAAGGTTTCGCCCTGGCTGACCTTCACATCAATGACGCGGGTCAGATACACTCCCGCCTCCCCGACCAGCCAGCGCCCCAGTTCGATCGCAAAGGCGCTGCCCTGCAAGATGGGCGGCAGCGATTCGAGCGCGGTGTCGAGCGCAACGCCGATCGGGCGAATGTCGAGCGGCACGTCGCCGGGGAAATAGGCGAGGCCAAAGCCGCCGCCCAGATTGACCAGCGGCGGGGTAACGCCAACCGCTTCGGACAGGCGGGCGGCCAGCGCGATCGTCGCGGCCTGCGTTTCGATGATCGCCATTGCGTCCAAGTTTTGGCTGCCCGCAAAGATATGCCAGCCGCGCCAGTCCGCGCCGCCGTCTATCATCGCGCGGGCGAGAGCGGCGGCCCGTTCGGCATCGACGCCAAAGGGCTTGGCCCCGCCGCCCATCCGCATACCGGAGCCTTTAAGATCAAAGTCCGGGTTCACTCGCACCGCGACGCGCGGGGTCTTGCCGATCCGCTGGCCGATGGCGAGCGCGCGCCGCCCCTCCCCTTCGGATTCCAGGTTGAGCGTCACCCCGGCAAAGATCGCCGCTTCCAATTCGTTATTGCGCTTGCCCGGCCCGGCAAAGCTGATCCGCGCCGGGTCCATCCCCGCTGCCAGCGCCATCTCCAGTTCGCCGCCCGACGCAATGTCGAAGCCATCGACCTGCCCCGCCATCGCGCTCAGCAGCGGCGCATAGGGGTTCGCCTTGATCGCATAATGCAGGTGGAGCGCAGCGGGCATCGCTTCTCGGAAGCGGCGGATCTGCGCCGCGACGATATCCATGTCATAGGCAAAGAGCGGCGTGTCGCCTGCTTCATCCACCAGACTGGCCGCGCCATAGCCGCCGACCAGCAACATCCCCTCTTCGCCCGCGAACCAGGCCGGGATCGGTCCCATCGGTTTCAAATGCCATACTCCCGCGCCAGTGCGACTCGATCAATCTTGCCGTTGGGATTGCGGGGAAAAGCGGCCAGCACAAGGGTTTCGCGCGGCTGCATGAAATTGGGCAGTTCGGCTTTGAGATGCGCGGCGACTGCTGGGGCAACGTCCGGGTCGGCGGATCGCAACAGGAGTTTCACCGCCTGCCCCAGCCGATCGTCCTTCACCCCCAGCGCCACGGCTTCGGACACACCCGGCACGGCGACGGCTGCTTCCTCTATCTCGGTCGGGCTGATGCGGTTGCCCGCCGACTTGATCATCGCATCGTCTCGCCCAACGAAATAAAGCAGGCCTTGAGCGTCGCGCCGCACCGTGTCACCCGACCAGACCGCCATGCCGCCATAGTGGGATGCGGGCGGCGCGGGCTTGAAGCGTTCGGCGGTGCGGGCGGCATCGCGCCAATAGCCCTGCGCCACCAGCGGGCCGCAATGGACCAGTTCGCCCGGCTCATCATCGTCGGTGATGCTGCCATCGGGACGGACCACCACTATCTCGGCAAAGGGGATGGCCGATCCCATCGAGTCGGGGTGGCTGTCGACCAGCGCGGGCGGCAAATAGGTGGAGCGGAAGGCTTCGGTCAGGCCATACATGGGATAGAGGTCGGCCTGCGGGAAGATCGCGCGCAGCTTTGCCACCAGTGGCCGGGTGAGCGCGCCGCCACTGTTGGTCAGGCGTTTGAGCTTGGCCGCGACCTCCGGCGGCCACTCCAGTTCGGTCAGTTGCACCCAGAGCGGAGGGACCCCTGCCAGCGTCGTGATGTCGCGCCGGTCGACCAGCTTCATGACGTCCCGCGCGGTCAGATAGTCGAGCGGATAGACGCAGCCGCCCGAAACCCAAGTTGAAAACAGCTGATTCTGGCCATAGTCGAAGCTGAACGGCAGGACGCAGGCGGTGCGGTCTTGCGGCGTGAGGCTGAGATAGTCGGCCACCGCGACCGCGCCCAGCCAGAGATTGGCGTGGCTGAGCATCACCCCCTTGGGTCGGCCGGTCGATCCGCTGGTGTAGAGGATGGCGGCAAGATCGTCTGCTGCTGCGTCCGACGGCCCCAGCGCTGTGCCGCCGCTCATGGCGCAGGCGGCGTCATCCTCTCGGTGCAACTGGCATCCGTCAGGCACATCGCCGGGTGTGAGCGTAGCGAGTCGCGCGGTCGTGCCGATCAGCAGCGCCGCGCCGCTGTCCGCCAATATATGCGCCACCTGCGCGTGCTTGAGCAGCGGGTTCACCGGCACATGGACCAGGCCCGCGCGCGGCGCGGCCAGCGGCATCAGCGCGGCCACCGGCCCCTTGGCGATCCAGCTTGCGACCCGCGCGCCCGGTGCCAGCCCGAACCCCGCCAGCCAGCCAGCCAGCCGCCCCAGCGTCTCCTCCAGCTCGGCGAAATTATAGCTGCCCGACCGCCCGTCCAGCGCCGCGCGCGCTGGATCGCCCCGCAACAGCAGGTGATCGATCGGCAGGATCGCGGCAGTCGGTTCAGCTTGTGGCACGCTTAACTCCATTTCCAGACTTTGGCCCTAAGCCCTGTCCAGACGAATGCGGAGATAGTCGGTTGCCGACGACAAGGGAATATCACAGCCTCGCAGATGTGCGGGACGCGCTGCATGGCCGTCTCGACCGCGAAGCTGTGCCTTGCCTGTTCGGGCGGTATGACTGGTTCGACCTGCTGCACCGCCATTGCTTTGCCGATGTCCCGGTTCGGGTGGTTGTGGCGGAAAAGGATGGCGCGCAGGCGTGGCTGTTCCTACTTGGCCGCGACAGTCGCCGGGTGTCGGCACTGGCCAACTGGTATAGTTTTGACTGGTCGCCGCAATTTACGGGTGATCCCGATGCGGGGCAGCGGGCACGGTTGCTGGATGCGCTGAGCGGTCATCTGTTGCGCACCACCAGCCAGATTGATCTTTATCCGGTCGCGGCGAGCGCCGAGTTGCTTGCCAGCCTGCGTCGGACGGGATGGTTCGCTTTGTCGCGGCCAATGGGCGGGCGGCATATTTTGCAGGTCGCGGGGCGCGATTTCGCGACCTACTGGGCCAGCCGTCCCGGCCGTTTGCGCACATTGGTCAAGCGCCGGGTGCGGGGCAGCCGCTATGACCTGTCGATTAGCGACCGGCTGACCGACGATCTGTGGCGCGATTATGTCGATGTGCACGGGCGCAGCTGGAAGCAGCCGGAGCCAGGCCTCGATTTCCTGCGCGCTTTGGCCGAACGGGAGAGTGAGGCAGGCACGTTGCGGCTGGGCTTTGCGCGGGACGGGGAGCGCGCGGTCGCCACCCAATTGTGGACGGTGGAAAATGACGTGGCCCTCATCCACAAACTTTCCCATGATCGCGCCCATGACGCCGGATCGCCCGGCACGTTGCTGAGCCATGCGATGTTTGCCCAGGCGATTGATGGCGATCGAGTCGCGATGATCGACTATGGCACCGGCGACAATCCCTATAAGAGCGACTGGATGGAGGAGCGGGTGCCGCTCCACCGCATCGACGCCTTCAACCCGCGCCATGCGTCCAGCTGGCTGCCAGCGGCCCGCACGGCCATTTCCGCGCTTGTCGGATAGGTCGGGAATGACTAGGACGTCGCCCACCATGCGGGCGCATAATTCTCAGCCGGTCGACCGGACCGATGACATCGAGCTTCTGACGCGGGCGCTGTTGCGCGACGTGCTGGGCCTTTCGCAGGATCAGGTCGACGGGTTCGACGCCGACACGCCCTTGTTCGGGGCGCTGCCGGAGCTGGACTCCATGGCGGTCGCGGGGCTGCTGACCGAAATGGAAGATCGCTTCGACATATTGATCGAAGATGACGATATCGACGGCGATACGTTCGAGACGTTCGGGTCGCTGGTGGCGTTTGCGCGGGGCAAGGTAGCGGGCTGAAAGCCCCACCCCAACCCCTCCCCTGAAGGGGAGGGGCTAACATAGGTTACGCCTCGACCATCGCCTCAAAATTGGCTTCGGCCAGGAATTTCTCCACGTCCAGCGCCGCCATGCAGCCCATGCCCGCTGCGGTCACCGCCTGTCGGTAGATTTTGTCGGTTACGTCGCCTGCCGCGAATACACCGGGGATGGATGTACGGGTGGTGCCCTTTTCGACCAGCAGATAGCCCTCGTCCATCGGCAGCTTGCCGGTGAAGAGTTCGGTCGCGGGGTGGTGGCCGATCGCGACGAATCCGCCGTCGGTCGGCTCATGCGACTTTTCACCGGTCACCGTGTCAATGAGGTCCACGCCGACCAGCCCTTCGGGCGTGCCGCCGCCGACGAATTTATCGACCGCCTTGTTCCACAGCACCTTGATGTTCGGATGGGCGTGGAGGCGCTCCTGCAAAATCTTTTCGGCGCGCAGCGTATCGCGGCGGTGGATCAGGGTGACGTCATGGCTGTGGTTGGTAAGGTACAGCGCTTCCTCTACCGCGGTATTGCCGCCGCCGATGACCACTACCTTCTTGCCGCGATAGAAGAAACCGTCGCAGGTGGCGCAGGCGCTGACGCCCTTGCCCTGCAAATGCTCCTCCCCCTCGACGCCCAGCCATTTGGCCTGCGCGCCGGTGCAGATGACCAGCGTGTCGGCGACATAGACCACGCCGCCGTCGCCGGTCAGACGGAACGGGCGCTGCGACAGGTCCACGTCCACGATCTGGTCATACATCATCTGCGCGCCGACATGCTCGGCCTGTGCCTGCATCTGCTCCATCAGCCATGGTCCCTGGATCACGTCCTTGAAACCGGGGTAATTTTCGACGTCGGTGGTTATGGTGAGCTGTCCGCCCGGCTGCATCCCCTGCACCACGATCGGCGCCAGACCCGCGCGCGCGCCATAAATGGCGGCGGACAGGCCTGCCGGGCCGGAACCGAGGATCAACATGCGGGTCGAATGGGTGGCGGTCATATCAGGCTTTCAGCTGCGATTCGTGTTGATGGGAGAGATAGGCAGTGACGGCGCGCAGGCAAGCGAAGGATTTGCTTGGAGGAGGTGAAGCGGGGGTGTGGGTGGCACGCCGGATGATCCATCTGCGGCCAGAAATCGGAGAAAATCCAGCATTGAAACGGGCTTTATCGATACCCCGCGCGGCTCAATCCAATACGTTGGGCAAATCCTCAAACCCTTTGCGGAGCGCGGCGCTCCAGCTTTGGGAGATCATCGCGAATTCTTCATTGTCGGCTTCGATGCGGGTGCGGACGCGGAAGTCGAACCTGTCGGTGGGGATGACCGTCAGGTCGAGCGGCATACCGACGGAAAGGTTGGAGCGCAGGGTCGAGTCCATCGATACCAGCACCGCCTTGGTCGCGTCCTCCAGCGTGGTTTCGCGCTTGATGATGCGGTCCAGGATCGGCTTGCCATATTTATGCTCGCCAATCTGGAAGAAAGGCGTGTCCTCGGTCGCTTCGATGAAATTGCCCGCGCTATAGACCAGATAGAGGCGCGGTTTGCCGCCGCGGCGCTGGCCAGCGATCATGATTGAGGCGCTGGCACCGGAGCCGCCCATTTCGATGCTTTCGCGATAGCGGGTCTGCATCGCGCGCATCGCGTCGCCGACGATCTGCGCAACGCGGTGCATGGTGCTGCAATTGAGGATGGTTTCGACGTCGGGGTCGAGCTTGGCGTCCTTGATCGCCTTGCTGAGCGTGGCCTTCACCCCCTGGGTGATGGACAGGTTACCCGAACAGAGCAGCGTAATGGCCCGTTCGCCCTCGACCAGATAGGTGAAGCTCTTACGAAAACGAGCGATATTGTCCATGCCCGCATTGGTGCGGGTGTCGGACAGCATGACCAGTCCCTGGTCAACCCGCACCGCCACACAATAGGTCATTCGTCCCCGGCCCCCGAAAGCTTTTTCAATGCTGCGCGTCGGACGGCGGGATAGACTGCTGCTGTTGCCGCTGCAACTGCCGTTCCTCGACGCCGCCATCCGCCTGCGCGATACGGACGTCCGCGTCAATCGAGATATCGCCCGCAACCGTGATCGTCCCCCGGATCGGCGCGGCCTCGTCCGCGTCGAGGCCGCTGGCGACGCGCAGATAGCGTTCGGTCACGCAGACGCGGTTGGAGGGATCGAAGCCGACCCAGCCGAGTTCCGGCACCAGCGCTTCGGCCCAGCCATGGGTTTCGTGCAGTTCGCTGCCATCGCCCGCCAGCAGATAGCCCGACACATAACGCGCCGGAATGCCGAGCGATCGCGCCCCGGCGATGAAGATCTGGGCATGGTCCTGGCACACCCCTGCCCCCAGCGCGAAGGCCTGCGCAGCGGTGGTGGCGGAATTGGTAACCCCGGCGCGATAGCCCACGGCGTCGATAACGGCCGCGGACAGCGCATGGAGGCGCGCCAGTGGCCCGTCGCCTTCGGGCGTGGCGCGCGCCATGGCGGCGATGCCATCCGACGCGCGGGTGAGCGCGGTTTCACGCAGATAATAAAGCGGATTGACCCGGCTGACCGGCGCGCCGACCACGCCATGAGTCTCGCGGGTTTCGACCAGCCCTTCCGCCACGATGACGGCATGATCCTGCCGGTCCCGCCTGAT
The DNA here is from genome assembly GCA_023266575.1 of Sphingobium sp. Classification (GTDB taxonomy): domain Bacteria; phylum Pseudomonadota; class Alphaproteobacteria; order Sphingomonadales; family Sphingomonadaceae; genus Sphingobium. The sequence goes on along the minus strand of JAHFPV010000001.1, from coordinate 255,607 downwards.
CCAGATCGTCTCCATCTCGCCATAGCTGTTGGGGCGAAAATCAGTGAGCACATCGCCGTTCACGCTGACCTGCCAGTCCAGCACGGTTTGTGCAGGGGTGCTAACCGGCATCAGCTTGAACCGCATCGCAACCCGCCCGGCCGAGGCGTCATAGCGATAAACGGTCTGGTGGCGGACGAGCAATTTCATGAAAGGCCCCCCTTCCCCGGTTTAGCCGAAATGATAGGCCTGGGCGATTTCCCCGCCCAGCTGGTTGGTCATTTTCAGCCCATGCTGCACCGTTTCGTGCAGGCCGAAGCGGAAGATTTCACCGCTGTCGAGTTGCTCCAGCGCGGCCACCATCTGCTGCACCGTCTCATGACAGGCGGCGCGCGTCCCGTGCCAGCCCTCCAGCCGGTGCAGGCGATAGGCCAGTTGGTCGTAGCAATAAGCGACGCTGCGCGGGAACATGCGGTTGAGCATCAGGAAATCGGTGATCTGCCAGGGCGTATAGGTGCCGCCATAGACATGATGATAGGCGCGGCTGCCCGACAAAGCGTGCAGCACCGACGTCCATTGATAATGGTCGCGATTGCCGCCGATCACTTCGGTTTCGGGCAGCAGGACATAATATTTGACGTCCAGCAGCCGCAGCGTCATCTGCGCCCGCTCCAGCGCCGAGCCACAGCGCAGGAAATCATGGCCTTCATTGCGCAACTGGCCCGAATGGGTGGCACCGCGGAAGGTCATCACCCGCGTCTTGACCCAGTCAATGAGGGCGGGCAGCTGCTGGCGCGCTTCGCCGACATCATAGCTGTCCAGCTTGCGCCAGCCGTCGTTCAGCGCTTCCCACATATCCTGCGTCAGCATGGTGCGCGCCGATTTGGCGTTGGACCGGGCTTTCAGCAGGCAGGAGCGGATCGAGCTGGGGTTGTCGAGGTCCAGCATCAGAAAGGACACGACATCGCTTTCGGTCACCTGCACCCCTTCGGGGAACTGGTGGCCGCTACCGGTCGCCCGCACGACAGAGCGCCATTCGTCGCGATGATGCGCGCCGGGCAGGATGGCCATACGCTGCCCCATGGTCAGCAGCCGCGCGGTGGCCTCGGCCCGCTCCATATAGCGCGCCATCCAGTAGAGATTTTCGGCGGTCCGGCTCAGCATGAGAAACCCTCAAAACCTGCGTTTTCAAAGCCCCTCCCCTTCAGGGGAGGGGTTGGGGTGGGGGCGTGAGGCGGGCGCAGCACCAAGACGATGGCCCCCACCCCCGGCCCCTCCCCTGAAGGGGAGGGGTGATTGGAGGATCTAACCATCATCAATCCTGCATGACCCAAGTGTCCTTCACCCCGCCACCTTGGCTGGAATTGACCACCAGCGACCCTTCGGTCAGCGCGACGCGGGTCAGGCCGCCGGGGACCAGGCGCAATTGCTTGCCGACCAGGCAGTAAGGGCGGAAGTCGGCGTGGCGGCCAACCACGCTGGCGGGACCAAGCGTAGGGACGGTGGACAGGTCCAGCGTCGGCTGGGCGATGAACTTGCCCGGATCGGCGCGGATGCGGGCAGCATAGGCTTCCACTTCGTCCTTCGACGATTTCGGCCCGATCAACATGCCATAGCCGCCCGATCCATGGACCTCCTTGGCGACCAGATCGTGCAGATTTTCCAGCACATAGGCACATTCGTCGGGCTTGCCGCATTGCCATGTCTGGATATTGTCCAGAATCGGCGCTTCGCCCAGATAGAAGCGGATCATTTCCGGCACATAGATATAGACCGCCTTGTCGTCGGCAATGCCCGATCCGGGGGCCGAGGCCAGCGTGACACCGCCGCTGCGATAGACGTTAAAGATACCCGGCACGCCCAGCAGACTGTCAGGCCGGAACACCAACGGGTCGAGATATTCATCGTCGATGCGACGATAGATGACGTCGACCACCTTTGGTCCCAGCGTGGTTTTCATCCACACCCGGCCTTCATCGACGAACAGGTCCGCCGGTTCGACCAGCTCGACCCCCATCAGGTCGGCCAGAAAACTATGCTCATAATAAGCGCTGTTGAGCGAACCGGGGGTCAGCACGACGACGACCGGGTCGCCCTTGCACGCCGGGGGCGCGACTTCCTTCAGGCTCTTGAGCAATTCGGCGGGATAGTCATCGACCGGTGCCACGATCCCCTGCGCGAACAGTTCGGGGAACATGCGCGTCATAATGTCGCGATTTTCAAGCATGTAGGACACGCCCGACGGGGTGCGGCAATTATCCTCCAGCACCTCGAAACTGCCCGGACCCGTGCGGACGATGTCAATGCCGACAATATGGCTATAGACTTTGCCCGGTGGCGAGAAGTCGGCCATTTCCGCCAGATAGGCGCTGTTCTGATAAATGATGTCGGCAGGCATGATGCCGGCCTTCACGATTTCGCCGCGATGATAGACGTCGTGCAGGAACGCGTTGAGCGCGCGGGCGCGCTGGCGGATGCCCTTGTCCAGCACGCGCCATTCCTGCGCGGTGAAGATGCGCGGCAGCAGGTCGAAGGGGATCAGCCGTTCGGGGTCGCCCCCCTCGCCATAGACGGCGAAGGTGATGCCGATGCGGCGGAAAATCGCCTCTGCCTCGTCCAGTCGACGGTTAAGCCCGGAAATGCCCGTTCGCTCCACCCATTTCTGCACTTCAGCGTAGCAGGGGCGTATCGAACCATCAGGCTCAAACATTTCATGGAAGGGCAAGTTGTCGATCCTCCCTCAGCCATCATGGCCGGTTGTGCGTTGCAACATTAGGACTTGGCCCAAAAAAGATTGCAACAGAAAAATCGCGCTGAACCCTGCGATTGCGTTATTGTGGGTCCGTAACGGTATGGAAACGATCATGTTGGGCAAGAAAACAGGTCTGGTGGCGGCCACATTGATGCTGGCCTCCTGCGCTTCGGGTGTGCGGGAACAGATTTATAAAGCCGACGCCACGCCGATCAGCGTGGCGCAATGGACCAAGGCACCGCCCCAGTCGCTGCCGGTGCGGACCGAGGATGGGCTGGCGCTGACCGGCTATTATTGGCCGGGCGATCCGGGCGACCGCGACGTCATCCTTTTCTTTCATGGCCGGGGGTCGAACCAGGGGGTCGCGGCGCGCTATGCCGAACATCTGACCGGGCGCGGCGATCATGTCATTGTCGTCTCCTATCGCGGCTTTGGCGGCAATCCGGGCAGCCCGACACAGGCCGGGCTAATGGCGGACGGTCGCGCCTTCGTGGCGCGGGCGCGAGAACTCATCGGATCGGACGCGCATGTCTTTCTGGTCGGCCATTCGCTGGGCGATGCAGTGGCGTTGCATGTCGGGGCGACCGTGCCGGTGACGGGCGTGGTCACACTGTCCACGTTCGACAAGCTGGAGGAATCAGCCCCCGGTGGCTTGGGCATGCTGCTACCCGACAAATGGAATAATCTGGACGCGTCGACCAAGATTGATGCGCCGCTGGTCATGATGCTTGGCACCGCCGATGACAGGGTTGATCTAAGCCAGGCCGACGCGCTGTTCGCCGCCGCGGGCAAGCCCGCCACCCTGCTGACCGTGCCGGGTGCAGGCCATAATCCCGACATGAGCCAGCTTGGCCCGCTGGTGAGCGAGGCGGTCGGCGCGATCGATTCGGGCGCAATGGCGGCCTATCCCACGGCGCTGCCCGCAGGCTGGAGCGTGCGCCGCAAATAAGTTGCCTGCCACCCGCATTACCCCCGTTGACCGACCCGCCCCCGCTGCGTATAGCGCCGCCTCACCGCAGGGCGACACGCCCCGCGCGGCCCCATGGGGCGGAGTAGCTCAGCTGGTTAGAGCAGCGGAATCATAATCCGCGTGTCGGGGGTTCAAGTCCCTCCTCCGCTACCATTCAAGTGTTTTATTGTGTTGTTTTTACACGATAAATTGCTAAGCCTCAAAATAAAAAGCCACATTTGTTCCCACGTTCCGACGGGGTCCTTATGGTACGATTCGGAACAGGGCGGGACGCAACCGGGCTTTTCCAGTTGGCGGCCCTTAAGCGTGGTGCAGTGAACGGTTCAACAGCGCGTCGATTGCTGCCAAGGCATTGATCGCAACAGCCCGGGCCTGTAGCGCTTCCCCTTTGCGCCTTACGCATCCATCGGTATGAAACAAATAGGGGGTGCTAATTGGCTGATTCCGCGTTGTTCATTTCTGGTGCGCTTTTTACCACCGACTACCTCATCGAAGCGATAAAGGTCACGGCGGCCTATCGTGCCGTCGATGTGGCGGAGTTGCGCGCGCGTCTGGGTCAAATCGCCGCAGTATTCCCGCAAAATCAACGCACGAATGAAAGCCAGACCGAGGACGATTTCATTTGGCCGGTGCTTGCGGCGCTTGGCTGGTCGGATTCTCTTCGCCAGCAGAATCTTACCGTTAGCGGGCGTGATGACGTGCCCGATGGCCTGCTGTTTGCCAACGCAGCGGCGAAGGCGTCCGCCAACGCGCAAGGCGACCAGTGGCGGCGTTATGGGCATGGCCTTGCGGTCGTCGAAAGCAAGCGATGGGCGCGTCCGCTCGACCGTGCATCTGGCCGCGATGAAACCACCGCGCCCTCCACCCAAATGCTCCGCTATTTACGGCGGATTGACGATCTGACGAGCGGTGCGCTGCGCTGGGGTATCCTTACCAACGGCACGCGCTGGCGGCTCTACTGGGCGGGCGCAAGGTCGATTTCGGAAGAATTTCTAGAGATCGATCTCGGCCGCGTTCTTGCGCTTGAAGGCGACGATGCAGCTTCGGATGGAGCTACACGCGACCACTGGCTGCGCGTTTTTGCAGTGATGTTCGGACGTGAAGCATTTCTGCGCGACGGCAGGGACCAACATTCGTTCCACGATCGCGCCCGCGCCGAAGCCGCGTTTTATGAGGAGCGGGTCGCCTCCAGCCTTTCAAAGCTGGTTTTCGATGTCGTGTTTCCCAGCTTGGCAAAATCCATCGCCGAGGCTGCACCAGATGCGCCGCTAATCGACGTTCGCGACGCCGCACTGGTGCTCCTCTACCGTTTGCTTTTCCTGCTCTATGCAGAAGATCGCGATCTTCTGCCGGTCAGCGACCCGCGCTATGACGACTATGCGTTGCGCCCGCTGCGGCTCGACGTCGGGAAGCGCGTGACCAGCGGCGATGCGTTTTCCACGTCCGCCGCGCGCATCTGGTCGCACGTTTTCGACCTATCGCGGATCATCGACAAGGGCGACGCATCGGTCGGTATTCCACCCTATAACGGCGGATTGTTCGCCACAGCCAGAACTCCCCTGCTTATCAGCGCCCGCGTCCCCGACAGCGTGATGGCCATTGCCCTCGATGCCCTTTCCTATGAGCGATCATCCGGTGAGCGCCGCTACATCAATTACCGCGACCTCTCCGTGCAGCAGCTCGGCTCGATCTACGAACGTCTGCTGGAATTCGAGATTGTGCGTGATGATGCTGGCGCACTGGTCGTTCGCCCCAACCTGTTCGCCCGCAAGAATAGCGGCAGCTACTATACGCCGGACGAGCTGGTCGGACTGATCCTCGACGAAACGCTCGAACCGCTCATCACTGAACGGATGGACGCATTCCGCACGGCCCTCTCCAAGCTCAACCCTAAGGACGCTGAAGACTATCGGCGGCGCGAACTGCGGGATGCCGACCCCGCCAATGCAATACTGTCGCTGCGTGTTTGCGACCCGGCAATGGGGTCCGGGGATTTCCTCGTCAGCCTGGTCGATACGCTGGCCGATCATGTGCTCGACGCAATGGCAGAAGTCGCCGCGCTGGGCGTCGATCTGCACTACACGTCGCCGCTCGCCGACAAGATCGAAGATATCCGTGCGACTATCCTGAAAAATGCGCGCGCGGCGAACTGGACGATCGACGAGGAACAGCTCGACGATCGACACATCGTCCGCCGCATGGTGCTGAAACGCTGCGTCTATGGCGTGGACAAGAACCCGATGGCGGTCGAACTCGCCAAGGTCGCGCTCTGGCTCCACACCTTCACGGTCGGCGCGCCTTTGTCGTTCATCGACCATCATCTGCACGCTGGCGACAGCCTGTTCGGTCTTTGGGTGCGCGACGCGATTGACAAGGCGGGCGCGGGCGGCGAGCTGTTTTATATCGATGCGCTGCGCAATGCCCAGCGATCGGCCGAAGCCATGAAAACGATCGAGGCGCTGACCGATGTCGAGATCGCCGAGGCGCATCGTTCGGCGGCGATGTATGATGATGTCGAGCTGATGACCGGCGAACTCGACGGGTTCGTCAGCTTCATCCACGCGCTCGACTGGCTGAACCTGAAGGAGAAGACGGACAAAGCGCTCGTGCGCCTTTGGCTCGATGGCAGCTTCGGTGATCCCATATCAATTGCCCGAGGCCGCCTTGCGCCCGCCACCCACAAGGTCAAGCCAGAAGAAGCGGAGCGCTTCAGCGAGATATTGACCCAAGCTCGTTCGCTGATTGCCGAAGAGCGATTCCTCAACTGGCAGATCTCCTTTCCTGGCGTCTGGAGCAATTGGGCGAGCGCGGGTCGGGAAGGCGGGTTTGACGCCATCGTCGGCAATCCACCTTGGGACAGGATAAAGCTGCAACAGGTTGAATGGTTCGCCGCGCGGCGGCCCGAAATTGCTCTGGCGCAGCGTGCATCTGACCGTGCCAAAATGATTGCCAAGCTCAGAGCGGACGGTGACCCACTTTGGCATGATTTCGCCTTGGCGGACGCGCGCGCGGCAGATACGGCACGGATGGCGCGCTTCAACGGCGGCAAGCGCATCGCCAATCCGGATTACGTCAACACCGTAAAGGCGTTGTCCAAAAAGATGCCGGAAACACAGAGCAAGGTGCACGCCAAAGGTGAGGACGTCTCGATTGGCGGTCCGCCTAAAACCATTCCTGCGCCATCGGACAATTATCCGTTGCTTAGCCGGGGCGACATCAACCTCTATTCGCTGTTCGTCGAACGCGCCCACGCGCTGGTGAAGCCGGGTGGCATGGTCGGGCTGCTGACACCCAGCGGGATCGCCTCAGACTTGTCGGCCAGCGCCTTCTTCCGTGAAGTGGCAGTCGGCGGACATCTGAAGGCGCTCTATGATTTTGAGAACAAGAAAATATTCTTTCCTGACGTGCATGCCAGCTTCAAATTCTGTGTGATTTCGTTCAGCCCGACCCGGACTTTCGGCTCCACGAAAAGCGCGTTCTTCCTACATGGTACGAGCGAACTTGCGGACCCTGATCGCGCCTTTGCGATTGGTGCAGCGGACTTTGCCAGCGTCAATCCCAACACCGGCACCGCGCCCATTTTCCGCTCACGCCGCGACATGGCACTGACCACCGCGATCTATGCCCGGCTGCCGGTGCTGGTCGATCGCTCGGGCGGCGCGCCCGTCGCCGCCTGGCCGGTGCGCTACGCCACCATGTTTCACATGACCAACGACAGCCACCTGTTCCGCACCCGCGCCGAACTGGAGGAACGCGAGGGGGCTTGGAGCATTGGCGGCAACCGCTTCCAGTCAGCGGCGGGCGAATGGGTGCCGTTGTATGTCGGTCGGATGATCCACCAATTCGATCATCGGGCTGCATCAGTCGTCGTCAACGAGGCGAACTTGCACAACCCTGCATTGAGCGGCGATGTAACGTCGGAGATGAAGGCCGATCCGTCATTTCTGCCAGCATCGCAATATTGGCTGCTCGCAACTGAAGCTGTTCAGGGCACCGCGATCGGGTTTCGCGACATAGCGCGATCCACCGATGCGCGGACGATGATCGCTGCAATGATACCGCACCGGGCGGCAGGAAACACCGCGCCGCTCATTCTATCGGACGCTCCACCGTCCAAGCAGGCGCTTTTACTGGGAAATTTGAACGCGCTCGTGCTCGATTACGTCGCGCGCCAGAAGGCTCAGAGCACCCACCTCAATTGGTATATAGTCGAGCAACTGCCGATCATCCCGCCCGCCGCCTATGCCCTAACCTTCGGCAACAAGACCGCCGCTGACATCGTCCGTGAGGCGGTGCTGGAACTGACCTACGCCGCCCATGACCTCGCCCCCTTCGCGCGCGGTCTGGGCCATGTCGATGCAGCGGGTGACGTGCTGCCGCCCTTCATCTGGGACGAGGACCGGCGGCTACGGCTACGCGCCAAGCTCGATGCGCTCTATTTCATCCTCTACGGCGTGTTCGATCCCGCCGACGGTGGCCAAAGCCGCGACGACATCCGCTACATCTATTCGACCTTCCCCATCGTCGAACGCGAAGAAACGGCAAAATGGGGCAGCTATCGCAGCCGCGACCTGTGCTTGGCCTGGATCAACGCACTGATGGCCGGGCAGCCCGATGCCGAGGTTGCGGGATGATGTCCGTGCGACTGTACCAGAATGGAGGCGCATGAATGGCAAAGCTCAATCGTAAGCAGATTCAGGATCGAGCGCGTCAAATTCTTGAAGTCGAAAGCGGTGGTATCCGCTGGGGTGAAATCCTGAAGCGGGTCCATGGCCCTGATCCCGAGACGCCGCCCAACAGCATTCATGGCGCAATTCAGGTGCTATTCCAAAGCTCTGACGACATCGTAAAGGTGGCGCGTGGCACCTACCAACTCGCCAAATATGTCGATGCCGATGCCGCCGATGCAGTCGCCGCCGACGAAGCGATTGCGACGGTGCCGATCAGCAAAGCGACAGCGGGTGCCATCGGAACGCTCACCGAACAAGATTTCTACGCCAGTTTCGCCGAATGGCTGGTCGAGAATGATGAGGCGACGGTAGCCGAGCCTTTGGGCGGGAGCAGCCTTGGGGGCAAATGGGGCACGCCTGATGTGCTCGGCGTGATGAAGCCGCGCGCGCAGGACATCTTCCGCTTTGAACCTCAGATTATCGCCGCCGAAATTAAGGCGACGCCCTCCCAGCCCGTCGTCGCTTTTGGCCAAGCAGTCGCATACCGGCTGTTCTCACATAAAAGCTATATCGTCGTGCCCCGCACGACGAGCAGCGACGATATGAGTCGCTTGAAGTCCTTGTGCAGCATCCACGGTGTCGGGCTGGTAACTTTCCTACTCGACAAAGACGCGCCGGATTATCTCGTCATCATCCTGCCTGCGCTGGCCAGCCCGGATATGTTCTACGTCAACACGATGTTGGAACGGCTAAAGTCGAGCGAGCCTAAACTCCTGAACAAGCTATTCTGAACGATGTGGCGATTCTACCTATGCTGGTATCGCTGATGTCCATGGGAGGTTCGCAGAGCTAGTGGACCGACAATCATTTTCGGATGTGAAAGTGTCCGACAACGGAAATCGCAGGTTTGTTGTCACCGCGCGACGCGGAATCCCTCCCAAGAGTCTCATCGCTTGCTGATACTGATGGTGCAACGCACCGGCTTTCCCACTTTGGCGGCCGTCTGCTCGCACGCGGCAATGGTATCTTCGTTTTCACGAGCCAGGTCGGCGGCATCCACGATTACCTGCCAGCCTTCGGGGTTTCCGGCGCGCATGAGACGGATACCGGCGTCCCATAGGTTGGACTCGCCCAGCACGCGACGAGCAACCCGTTCCGGCCAAAGCCAGCTTTGTGGGCCGATGCTGGCCGCCCAGCCGGGATAGACCAGCCACAGAAGCGACACGGCCAGTGCCGCGCCGCCGCCGCAATAAAGCATGTGCCAGCGCTGTTCTTGTTTGGTCCGAATGGTGCCGATCGCGCGCATCTGATCCGCATGGGCTTGATAATGCAATTCCACCGATTTCTTGATGGTCGCCTTGTCCGTCGCTCGTGCGGCATCCGCCGCCACATCAATCCGCTCCGCCATGCTCTCCGGCGTCAACTGCATGGCAGGTGCGTCCATGATTGTCTTCGTCTGCCCGGCCAATGTCGCGAGATAGCCGTTCATCTTGGCAAGCGTCGGGCCATAGTCCGGAAATTCGAGGCTCTGTTTCTCTATGGCGATATGCTCAAGCGCACGGGCCATGACCGCCATGCGCCCTTCAAGCCGCTCTTCCATAGCGGCCACGCGCTCCGACAGATGGGCGAACGCCTCGGCGGCGGCATTGGGCCGGGGTTCCGGCTCCGGTTCGTTGAGAAGGCTCTGCTCGTCGTCCATGTCATGGTCTCCTTGGGGTTAGCGGCTCATGCCGCGACTGATGTCGCGTCCGTGATCGAAGGGGATGGAGGATGCGAGGTCGTGGGAGAGGCTGCGGCCCGCCTGCTGGCCGATCTCAAGCCCAAGCTCGCGGCTGCGCAGGCCCAGCACGGATTCAAGCTGGGCATCGCGTTCGAGGCTTTTCGCCATGCCCGCCATCTGCTGCGCGGCGCTCTTCGCGCCCCGGAAATTGCCGTCGCGCACAAGCTCGGCATGATGGCGCTGCAACTGCTGCCACCCTTCCACGAACCGATCTGCGCGCTGGAACGGGTCCATGCGGATTTCGGTCTCCAACTGCATCGCGCGTACAGCGGACTGGCCGCGCCCCTCGGCGGCTTCGCGGACAAGCTCCGGGCTGCTGCGGAACGCGGTATTCAAGTCGGACGAACCTTCGGGCCGGATGGCCTCCAGAGCATCGCGCGCCCTGTCGAACGCCTCGCGCTGGTGCGGCATGCCGTCCAGACCTTGTGCGCGGGTCTGCTGGATTGCGTCCAGCGCCTTGGCGTAGCGCTCCACCGCGCCGCGCACGCCGCCTGCGCGCATGGGCTGCATATCATATCCAGGCTGGTGCAGGACGACCCGTTCCTGCGCAGGCGGCTCGGCCTTCGGCTGAAAGCCCGCAAATATGTCGCGTTCCTGCTGCGGGATGTTGGGCCGGAAGTTGTCGAACATCCCGCGTGCCTTTTCGACAATCGGCCTGACGATCTCCGCGATCCGCTCGCCGAAGGCAATGCCGCGCCGCTCGGCATATTCCTTTGCCGGGTCGGCTTGTCTGTAATCGATGGCCATGTCCTTGCCGCGCTCGCGCGAGAGCGTGCGAACAAGCCGGGACTGATCGCGGAAATCATCGCGGCCATAATGAAGCGCCATGCCGTCACGATGGCGGGACATGGCGACATAAGCCCCATGCCGATCCATCCCCGGCGTCGCCAGCACATGCGCCTTGTCCACGGTCATGCCCTGCGCCTTGTGGATGGTGGCGGCATAGCCGTGGTCGAGATCGCGATAATCTTTGGTGTCGAAAGCCACGACACGCCCATCATCGGTGCGGACGGACATATGGCCTTCGTCCACATGTCCGATGGTGCCCAGCGTGCCGTTCTTCACCTCAAGGCTGCGTTCGTTACGCAAGAACATGATGCGGTCGCCAGACGCGAATAGTCGGTCGCCGCGCTCGGTCTTAACCTGGCGCTCGTCGCCTAGTTCAGCCGCTTCGCGCATCGCCGCACGCGCGGCCTCGTTGAGGTCGCGCACCTCCGCATTGGTGTGGGTGAGGATGATGCGGCTGGCGTCAGGGTTTGCCTGCCGTTCGCGATCCCAGCGCGCGACAAGATCGCGGCGCGCATCCTCGCGCGTCTCAGCCTGATGCACCATGTACTTGTCGGCATAGGCGGCAATCGCCTCGCCGGTCCTGCCGGTCGCCAGATGCCGGGTGGCGTTCTGCTGCCAACTCTCATGCTGGCGGCGAACCTGGGTGATCTCGACGCCGCCATGGTGTTCATGAATCGCACGGAACGCCGCGCCTGCCTCGATCGACTGCAATTGCTGCGGATCGCCGACAAGAACGACCTTCGCGCCAACATCGGCGGCATGGGACAGCACGCGCTCCATCTGGCGCGTGCCGACCATGCCTGCCTCGTCAATCACCAGCACATCGCGGGCGGTCAGAAGGTCGCGGCCCTGCGCCCAGCCATGTTCAAGTGCAGCAATGGTCCGCGACGCGATACCGGAGCCATTCTCCAGTCCCTCAGCGGCAATGCCCGCAAGCGCCGCGCCGCGCACGTTGAGGCCCGCGCTTTCCCACACGTCGCGCGCCACGCCCAGCATGGCGCTTTTGCCGGTCCCGGCATAACCCAGCACCAGTGACAATCCGCGCCCGCCCGTTATATGGCGCAGCGCAGATTCTTGCTCTGCTCCCAGAGCAAGGCCACCACTCTCGGTGGCGCGGCTGGCGTAGGTCGCCGCCGCCGAGAGACCATCGCTCCGGTCCATCGCCATCCTATCAGCGGCGCGGCTCATCCGCTGCTCAGTCTCGATCATATCGCGCGATGTGAACCGCTCGTCGCCGCGCCCGTCTTTGCCCAGCGCGATCAGGTCGGGCGAAGTACGGACCGCGCGGATGGCGGCGTTGAACTGCTCCTGCCCGTCACTATGCCGGTGGATGAACATCGCCATATCGCGGTTGGTGAATGTGGCCTGTTGGTGGGTGATGGCGTTAAGCGCGATACCCGGATCGGCGATGATGCGTTCGCCATTCTCGCGCGCGATCTCGCGGTGCATCTCCGCGCGATCGGCTTTCAGCCCCTGGGCGTCCATCCGGTGTGCCGGACCGCCAATCTTGCTTTGCGGTTCGAGGTCTATGCCCTGATCGGCAAGGCTGCGGTGATCGATGCGCGCGTCAATGTCGAGTTCGGCAAGGCGTGCGTTGACGTGGGTCTCCCAGCGTTCGCGCCAGCGCTCGACATTCTCTCGGGTGTTCCATTCGCGCACCTTCGCGCCGAAGCCAGCGGTGCCATCATCGCGCTGCACAACCTCTCGCATGGTGAGCATGACATGGGCGTGCGGCTTGGGCTGGCCGTCCGCGCCGACATCCCAATGCACATTGAGGTCAGCGATCATGCCGCGATCGACAAACTCGGCGGACACGAAATCGCGGGCCAGTTCGATGCCCTGCGCCTTGGTCATTTCGCGCGGAATCGCGAACTCGACTTCGCGCGCAAGCTGGGCGTCCTTGCGCTTCTCGAATGCCTCGACGTCGTTCCAGAGACGTTCGCGGTCGCGCCATTGTTCGGGCGCACCTTCGGGCAACATGATCTCGCTATGCTCGACGCCTGAGCGGGCGCGAAAATCTTGGGGCCGGTCGAGGCGCTCGTCGTGCAGGCGTTCGCCCGCACGATAGGCGGCGGCAGAGACGGCGGAGCGGCCCGCCGCGCGACTGATGACCTGAACAGAGAAATGGAAGATCGCCATGACGATCGTCCATCTACTACGCTCAAGCGCACGTCGGAACGACGTATAAGCGCGCCCTTCTCGAAAATTTCTCGGACGGGACTAGGCGGTGTCAGGCTGTCCCGGCGACTCTACTGCGCGGCGGGCGACATCATCTTATCATAGCGCCATCGTCACTCAATGGAGACTTTGTGATGCGTAAGCCCCGTGATTTTGATTCGGAACTCAAAGCCCTGGCCGACAAGGCGAGGCAACTCAAAGAGCGCCGCGTGCGTCAGCTTGGCGAACTGGTGACGGCGACCGGGGGCCGATGCGCTCGACGCCGATATACTGGCCGGGGCGCTACTCCATGCCGCTACGGTGAAAGACGCGCCGACAAAGGAGGGCTGGCGCAAGGCGGGCGCAGCTTTCTTTCTCGGCAAAGGCGGCAAGGCTGCGGGCGGACCTTCTGGCCAGCAAAGCGGCACTCTCCCGCTCGACGGCAGCGCGGCATCGGCTTGAGGCACAAAAGGCGCGAACCGACATGCGGGACTGGGCCGTCGCACGCCGTGAACGCACCCGGCATCTGATCGAACTGGGCGGGCTTGTCGTAAAGGCGGGGCTGGTCGATCTGACCGACGATGATCGCGCGACGCTCTACGGCGCGTTCCTTACCGTTGCCGACCGGCTGCGCGGTGAGGAACGGGCCAACGCGCTTGCCCTGTGGAAGCGCAAGGGCAAGCGGGCGTTTGAAGCGGAACAGGACGGCGGTTAGCGCGAAACTGACAAGCGCACATTGCCGCCCGGTTCTGCCCGATACTCGACCACCGCCGCTATTGGTGGGCTGCTCTTGTCGCAATAGCGCACGGTTATGAAGTCTTCCCGGATCGCGGGACACAGGCCCGAGCCATAGAGAATGTCCGCGAGCGCGTCGAAGGTCGTCGCCTTGGCACGATAGGCTCCGGTCCACCGCACAGTCCAAATGTCATCATTGGCCTTGACCCGGTAGCCCGCCCTCTGCGCAACATCCATGACTGCGCCAAGCACCGTGTCCTCCCGCACGTCGAAGTCCAGCACGGCGGACAGGTCTGCCGGTTCGGAACGGACGGCCTGCGCGGACCTTATACGCCATAGCGTTGCCTCCGCGCCAGCCATGAAGAAGCACAGGCAGACAATCGCCAAGGGCAGATGGTCAACCCAGCCCATGAAACTTTCGGAGCGCCAGAATCGGCGAACGCGAACGAGCCGATTCCACCGGCCCGGTAACGGGGCGGCACGGCGCACGGTCCGCCATGTCCGTTGCAGCATGTTTGCGCGGGGCACACGCTGGGAAAGCGCTACCGCCGTTGTCGGTCCTGCGGGCGGCGGAAGCATCAGCGCTGGCAGGCTTTCGGCGAGCGAAGCCTGATGATCCGCGACCGCGCACGCCGCACGTTCCGCCAGTATCTCCACCCGCGCGAACGCCCATGACAGTTCCTCGCCCGAAATGCGGTAGGATCGCCCATAGCGCGCTTCGACATAGGCACGGCGAATGCAGCCGAACGCGCGCCGCTCGAACCGGATGTATCGCGGCCATGCCGAACATAGGTGCGGGTCCAGCGCTTCCGCCGCCTCGCGCAGTTCATCAAGCGCATGGGTGCGCGGGGCGTGCAGGCTGATCGACCGCAGGACGCACAGATAGAAATGTTCGCACGCCTGATGCAGCATCAACGCTGCCATCGGCGCATCGCCCCGGTCCCGATAGAAAGCCGCGCCCGCCAGAAATCCGGTTCCGCGCTTATGCCACCGAATGAACTCCGCCACACCCCGAATAGCCCGTTCGCGCATCGGAAGGCGGCGCGGCTCTTTCAGCCGCAACCCCTCCATCTGGTATAGTGCGATGCCCTGTTCTGCGATGGTGACGAAATGCGGGACTCCTTCGACAAGAGCGCCGTTCACCCGCTCAAGGCTTTCTACGGCCAGCCGCACCGGGCGGGAAATTTCGCCATGCTCCCACGCGCGTCGCAGCCGGTCACGCACCAGCCGCCAATCGCGTTCGCTGCGGGCAAGGCGGGGATAGTTGACGATCGCCAGCAGCCGGAACGCTTCCCCCGGCGCGATCTCTCCCCAATCTTTCTCGGCATAGGGACCATGCAAGATCAGGGTGAGGATGCGGCCCGCCCGGAAATGTTCGGCACATCGACCCTTGGTCGTTTCCTCGAACGCCTCGAACATGATCATGGTGACGTGGAGAAGTTCGTCCCGGATCGGTGCGGGCAGATTATCGGCATCGGTGCGCAGCATCATGACCGCGCCTCCTGTGGGCGACGCTGACAACCTTTCGGGCGCGGGTGGCCCGTCACGTCATGCACGCGATCCACCAAGGCACGCACAAGGGGCGTGATCGTGGCGGGAATGAAGCCGCCCGTGCGGGGCCGGTCTTCCTCCCACTCATGATAATGATAGCCCCATTTCCAATAGGGCGAGAGAACCTCAGCCAGTCGCGCCATGTCTGAGCAATCATGACCAAAGCCGCAAGCATTGGCGTAGGCCAGTGCCTTGGCGATGTCCTGTCTGATGTGGCGGGCGTTCCACGCATCGGCAAAGCCCATATCCAGTAGATAGGCGCACAGGGCTTGCTGGGTCACGAAACCGGCCTGATGCAGCGCTTCCTTTGCATGTCGCGGATCGATGAGGAAATCCGCTTCCAGCGTGGTCATCCAGCGTTCCGCATTGTGATAGCGGAAGCGGCTCATGCTTCGCCCCTCTTTCGTCCGCTCCAATGTCGCGGGTTCGTCTTCATGCCGCTGGTGGAGCGGTGCCAGGGTCTTGGCCCAAGGCGAGGCGATGGCCGACGCCGTAACTGGTATGATGGTCAAACCGCGTAGCAGAGCGCGGCGAGATGTACCGATTTTCGAATCGTGAGACGGATGTTCACCTTTCGCCATTGCCTTGCCTCCATCGGCTACGTCCTTCGGGTTACATCTCGCAAAGGACTATCAGATATCGCTTATACAGCAAAAGGGCGGCATTAATCAATAACAGATATCTCTTAATGAACTTGTGATTGAACAGGCGTCATCGTCGGTTACGAAACTTCCATGGGAAGACCGCCGCTCGGAGTGAAAACAACTGTTGTCCGTCTGCCGAATGGCTTGGCGGAGCGCATTGACGATCTGATCGGCCCCAATCGGCGCGCTCAGTTCATCCGCAGCCTCGTCGAAAAGGAGGTTGAACGATTGGAGAGCGAACGTACCGCAAAATCCGGCAGGCAGTCTTCAACCTGAAAGGATAAAGCAAGGCGGCGTATATGCGACCGGCTGCTTGGTAGTGGGTCAGTTTGAAAATCAGGGGTGCAATCGTCCGTAATGACGTGCGACAAGCGGACATGGCATCATTGAAAACTTACGACGTCCGCATTCAGGTACCAGGGCAAAATATCGTACCGCTTGGCCCCGTGTCGGCAGAGAACGACGATTACGCTCGGCACGAACTGGGCAGACTCGTTCGCGCTAAAAACGCTCGAACGCCGCTCAACCCGGATAGCGACGTATGGATGTACGATCTGGAAGGCGCTGAGGTTAAGCCGCAGTCGAAGGTTGGGGAGCACTTAATCGATGGCTAAGCCTCCCAAGCGCCCACGCGATCCGAATCAGCTCGCCAAAATGATGATCGACATTGCAACCGGCGAAGGCGCTCAGGTCGAGCGCACGGCAAACGAGGCGCGGGCTGCGAGAGCTGGCGCGGTGGGTGGCCCAGCACGTGCCAAAGCACTTACCCCACAGCAACGATCTGAGATTGCCAGTGTCGCCGCTCAGGCGCGCTGGAAGAAAAGCGCCGATTAAGCGGCGTCGGGTTCATCGTCCATAGCAGCCAATCGAAGTTCGATATCAAACTCCATATCTGCTGGAAGCAGGTCAACTTGCTGTTCAGTCGGCCGCGTCTCATTCCAATGCAACTGGTCCAGCCGAAGCTGAAGCTGGTCACCAACGCTTTGCTCTCGACGCATCACACAGGCCTTACGGAAATTTTCCGGTTTAGCTTTCGGATCATCGATATCGATGTATGAAAAAGTTAACTGTCCGTCTGCTGTATGCTTGGGATATGCGTGATAGCCCTTGTACGGCCTTCCCGTCTTTCGATCATGGCGCACATCCTGCCGCATCCCCTCTTTGAACTGCTTCGCAAGCCGTTCCTTCGGAGTGAGCGGCGGTGGGGCTTCCCACCCCATTTCCATCGCCATTTCTGCAACGGCTTCGACGTCAATTTCGTCACTACCGGTCTTTTCTTGCCAGAATCGGATAAATTTCTGGCGCTCAATCACTTTCGACATTCAAAAGTCCTCATTCGCCGAGGGGGTAAACATCGCCCCACCCATCAATTGCTACGCCGAAGCCCAAATTACTTCGAATGTTTGCGAGATGCTGGCGGAACCGATCATATCGGCCCGTTTTGCGGTGAAGTTGCCCAGCAAGAATGCCTGGGTGAACGCGAAGTATCTTTGCAAAAGCTAGAAAGTCGCGCTCGGAGAAAAAGGGAGCCTTACGAGCTACAAAACCATCAAGTTTATCGACTGGGATACAAAAATTCTGGGCTGCCGCATTGGCCAACCGCTCTTCTTCGGGGATGCCTGGCCCTTGCCCAGCCTTTTCGCCCTCAAGTTCTGTATCCAATATCATTGCGGATTTGCCATGACCTAGGCGCACATGCTCGAGCTCATGCCGAAGCACGAACCAGAAATTGTCATTTCGATCAAACCGAATAGATAGCCCAACAACAGGTGACAGATCATCCAGCCAGAAACACACCCCATCTATCTTCGCAGAGGGGAGGGACTGGACAATGACGAGCCTGATCCCACACTCCGCCAATATACGGGGAACATGGCGCGCCTCTTCTGGAGCAACCATAAGTTCATGGAGTTTTGGCAACGCGCGCTCAAGAGCAGCTTGAGAGTACTTAGGGACCATAAGTTCTTCACTGATAGACTTGACCCGATAAAGCCACGCCATCTGTGCCGGAGTAGGTTGCGTGTTAACCGCGGTCTTTTTTGCAGCATGAGGCAAAATTTCGATTTGGTCTGCTGATTCCACACCGAAAAACTTCGCTAACTGCGATTCCACTACTCGCATATCTTGCGGACTGTCTGCATTGATCCAGCCCCGCTTAATCATTTCCCCGATGGGAAGATCACCAAAAAGTGTCGCGCGGGTTGCTCTGGCGCGATCTGGCTTCGCTGAAATTCGAGCTACGGCAAGATCATACTTGCGCTGTAATTCAAGAAAGCGATCGGCATCCACGCCGAACACGTCTTCCAGCGCCAACGCAGTTTCAGGCGTGACTGAGCCTTTACCTGCGATGATTTTGTTGATCGTGCTTTCGTCCTTTTCCAACACCACGGCGAGGGTGCGCTTGGTCCAGCCCCTCGCTTCGAGGAGTTCCGCAATCAATTGCCCCGGCGTAGTGTGATCTGTCATTGCCCTATTCCTAACATGCGACCCGCAGGGCCTCAAGCAGAACTTGCGCCATAAGTCAAACTGACCCTTAATGCTTGACTAACGACGCAAATGTTCACATTGAAACTGCGTGAACAAGCTGACCCTCGCAGAGCGCGCCAACATCCTTCACCTTCTCTGCGAAGGTATGAGCATTCGTGCGATCACGCGCCTCACTGGCGCAAGCAAGAACACGGTCTTCAAGCTGCTCATTGACGCGGGCAAAGCCTGCACCGTCTACCATGATGCAACGGTCCGCAACGTGAAAGCTGCTCGTGTGCAGGTCGATGAAATCTGGTCGTTCACCTACGCAAAGCAGAAGAACCTCGCGACGGCGAAGGAAGCCCCGCAAGGCGCTGGTGACACTTGGACTTGGACCGCGCTTGACGCCGATACCAAGATGATCGTTTCGTATCTCGTGGGCGCTCGCGATGCAGAATATGCCATGTGGTTCATGGATGATCTAGCGTCACGCCTCGCTACGCGCGTCCAACGCACAAGCGACGGTCACCGCGCCTATCTTGAAGCCGTAGAGGGCGCGTTCGGGGCTGATGTGGACTATGCCCAGCTTGTGAAGCTGTATGGCAACACAATCAGCGCGCCGGGACATTACAGCCCTGCGGAATGCACAGGCAGCAAGAAAATCCGCCGCGAAGGCAATCCCGACATTGAGCATGTCTCGACCAGCTATGTGGAGCGCCAAAACCTCACGATCAGGATGCACATGCGCCGCTTTACGCGCCTGACAAATGCGTTCTCCCAGAAGGTTGAGAACCACGCTCACGCGGTCGCCCTGCACATGATGTATTACAACTTCGTCCATATCCATAAAACGCTGCGCGTGACCCCAGCGATGGCCGCTGGCGTGTCTGATCGGCTTTGGGAAATTGCTGATATTGCCAAGCTGGTCGAAGAGGCCGAAGCCAAGCCAGCAAAGCGCGGCCCGTACAAAAAGCAGGGTCAGATTCCAAACTGACCCACTACAGGCTGCTTTCCTTCCTGGCCTATCTCAACCAGCCATTCCGCTATCGGCCAATCGTGCACCAACGGTGGGTATCTGGCAGCTTACTACGGGTCGAACTCCGGGGGCATGTCGTGGGGCCACATGCGCGCACCATGGATCACGCGAAGGACGCGCACGGTATTCCCGATGATCTGGTAAGGTGCGATATAGGGCGTGCGCGCGATCACCAATTCGCGCGTTCCTTCGATCCGGCCCGGACGCCCGCTATTCGGGAAATCTTTGAGGCGCTGGGCCGCTGCCTCGATGCGGTCGTCAACGTCGGCGGCAGCTTGAGGGTTATCCTCGGCAATCCAGATGAATATCGCCAAACGGTCGGTCGTGGCGCGATTGGACCAAGCGAGTTTCATTGCACCGGCTTGATGCCCTTTCGCGCATTCGCGCGAAGCTCAGCAAATCGCGCGGAAACCTCCGCGTCGTCAATGTCGGGCCGATCATCGTCCAGCGCCTCCTGCACCCGCGCCCGAAACCACTGGTCATAGGCTTGCCGCTCTACCAGCAGCTCCATGGGGGCAACACCCTCGCGCGCGGTGCGGGTCAGAAGGATGCGCACGGCGTCTGATACCGTAAGACCCATCCTCTCGAAAACGGCGGAGGCGCGGTCCTTCACGTCCGAATCGATTCGGGTCTGAATAAGGGCATTGTTGGCCATGGGATCACTCCTTCGGCTCATATGTAATTCAATCGCATGACAATTGCCATCGAGAAACCGCAAATCATCGTGATACGAGCGCCATCAGAATGTGCAAATCGGCACTGAAATGCCGAAAGCGGCAGTATAGTGCCTACTTCCGGAACTCTATTTCCTATCCCCTTGCGCGCCAGGAAAAAGCGAGACAGCATACGCACAGGAGGCATAGCAAAGGACGGCTTGGCGGGTCGTCAACAAGAGGTCCGCCATGGCGTACGACTCGAACAGGTCGATTGCTATTATTTCACGGGCTAAATGCCCGCTACTTGCCCTTGCAAGGCACCGCCCCGCCCAATCCCGGCAAAAGGCGACCGCCGCTTGCCGCCTGGGGCCACCGATGATCCGCTATCGCCGCCACATGCGCGAAATCTCCGCCGATCCTCGACATTTGCCGCCGTAGGCCCGCCATTGCCCTATGCGCGCCGATTGCCCCTTGCGGGCTGAGGGACGGCCCGCATTGTTCAACTCTCATGGGGGAAAGGTATAACTGGCGAATGTATGGAATAAGTCGATGTCCAACACCGATCGTATCATCCGATTAAAGACCGTTCTGGCCCGCACCGGGCTTTCCCGTTCAACCCTTTACCGCAAGATCGCGGACGGGACGTTTCCCGCTCAAATCCGGATCAGCGTTCATGGCGCTGGCTGGCGGGAGTCGTCCGTCGAACGCTGGATGGCCGATCCTGTCAGCTATCGCGAGGAACGGGCCGGGAGCCATGCGCAATGACCGCGCTCCCGCCCCCCGATCCGATCTGCGTCCGCGTCAATGAAGCGGCGCGCATGATCGGAGTCGGTCGCACCAAGCTCTATGAACTGATCGCTGCTGGCGAGGTCGAAACGGTGAAGCTTGGCAAGGCAACCCGTATCACCACCGCCAGCCTGCACGATCTGGTCAGGCGACAACGCGGAGCGCTGTAGGCTCGGACGCCGTTGCGGCGGCGTCCTTCCCCTTGCCGCTCTGTGCCTCTGTCCGGTCGAGATATTCGGCCCAACGCGCCATGAGGCTGCGCCGCTTCTCGAAAAAGTCGGTGCGCCGATAGGCGGCCTCAACCTTGTTGGGCAGTTTGTGCGCCAGTGCCTTGTCGGTGACCTCCTTCGGGAAGCGCGTTCGCTCCGCTGCCCAATCGGTGAAGGATGAACGGAAGCCATGGACCGTTATCCCTACAATTCCATCATCTCGCAACAGCTTGGTCATAGTTACATCGCTGATAGGCTTCTCGCCATTATAAGAGAACACAAGCCCAGTGTCGCTGGTGCGCTCGTTCCACCGTTTGCGTAGCAACGCTACAGCGGGCGCGGACAATGGCACGATATGGGTTTCCCGTGCCTTCATCCGTTCGCCTGGAATGGTCCAAATGCCCTTGTCCAAGTCAAACTCTGTCCAGACGGCAAAGCGCGTCTCGTTGGAGCGCACGGCATTGTAGATGGTAAAGCGCAGCGCGTCCCGGCCCGTTGTCGGCGCTGCCACCGCCAGCTTCTGCATAAGCGCTGGAACATCGGCATAGGGCATGGCCTCCATATGACCGCGCTTGTCGTTCTGGCGCGGAAGCCCTTTGCGAACGGAACGAAGCGATACTTCCCCCGGCACCCAGCCTTTGACGTGCGCAAAATCCAAAACAACGCTTATGCGCTGCAAAATGCGGCGGGCAGTTTCCGGAATTTCGAGCCAGATCGGCGCGAGCGCCTCGACCACGCAGGCGCTATCTACTTGATCTACCGGCTTCTTGCCGATCTTCGGGAACAGATGCTTTTCGAAGCTAGCAAGCCACTTCGCATGATGCCCGCCATTCCAGCCTTCGCGCAACGTCTCGTGGCAAGTCCGAGTCGCGGCTTCGAAGTTGGGCACGATCTTTCGCGCCTTCCGCCGCTCGGCGACTGGATCAAAGCCCTCTCGGACTCGGCGACGTAGTGCTGCTGCTGCTTCGCGCGCCTCGGCTAGCGATACGTCCAACGCTGATCCCAGCCCATAGTCACGGCGTTGGCCGTGTCTCTGCATTCGCAGAACCCATGTCCGCGCCCCGCTGTCCTTCACGAGCAGGCAAAGGCCACGACTATCGGTATGGCGACCGGGTTTCGCGTTCTTAACTTTCAAAGTTGTTAGTGCCATCAGGTTCGGTTCCCTATTAGGGAATTTTCCGCCTGTGTTCCCACAAACTGGTCCCACATTTCGTAGCAAAAAATGATCCCACTGTTGTTCCCACATTTTGATGCGGGTTCAGACAAATCAGGGCGACCGACCGCGAACAGACTACAACAAAAATCACCGATGTTACAATGTGCTTACGGACGCCATGAACCCGCCTGACACGATACTTTTAGCGACTCCTCCGCTACCATTTTTTCCGATATTCAGCCGTCACCATGTCCGCTGCCTGAGCCGCGTCGATTGCGCCCGGATCAGCCTTGTGGCGGATGCACAGGCGAGACCGGAGCCGCATACCCACCCACGCAAATCCCGCTGCCGGAACAGCACATCCCGTCATGCGATTTGCTATTTGCCACTACCTGCCCTACATAGGCGCTGCTACAGTCGCAAATCGACGGTTTTCGGCGCTTTGCGGCACCTACTTCCTTCTTTCCCTGCCCCTTAGCAACCCGGCGCGTCCACACGGGGTTCGCCGCACAGAAAGAAGGAATACCAAATGAGCAGCATCACTGGCGTCGTCAAGTTCTTCAACGCCGACAAGGGCTATGGCTTCATTGCCCCCGACAATGGCGGTGCAGACGCATTCGTTCACATCAGCGCCGTCGAGCGTGCTGGCCTGGCCACCCTGCGTGAAAAGGACCGCGTGTCCTATGACCTGGAGCAGGACAAGCGCGGCAAGATGGCTGCGGTGAACATCGCCCACGCTGAATAATTCAGACGGCCGGGATCGGGCGCGGGGGTCATCCTTCGCGCCCGGCCCCTTCATCCTTTGATCCTGAGGAGAGCCTCATGGCCGTTACCGACTATCACAGCTTGGCCGCGCAAGCCCGCACCGACGCCGACGCCGCGACCCTCGCCAACGTCCGCGATCGCTGCCTCCGCGCCGAAGCCGCCTGGCTCGCCATGGCCCAGCGTCAGGACCTGACCGACACGGCCCGCGCCCGCCGCGAAACCGCCGCTGCCGACGCCCGCGCCGAACGGCTGGCCGACGCCGCCGAGTAATATCCCCGCTCTCTTTGTTGTCCGCTCTGCCGGAACCCATGGCGTCGCCGCCCGTTGACTGGCCGACATCTTGGACAAACAACAAAGGAGCCACCCCATGATCCGCACCCTGATTTTCGGCGCCATCGCCGGTTATGTCGGCAAGAAGCTGTATGACGACGGCAAGCTGGACCAGTTCCGCGACGATCTCGTCAGCCGCTATAACCAGGCCAAGGCCGACCTGTCCGACCAGCGCGCCGCCGACACCAAAATCTCAACGCCGGTAAGCCACACAGCCACGCCGCTGGTGTCCTGATGCGCAAGCCCCTCCTGGCTGCTGCCCTGGTCGCCATGCTCCCGCTGGGTGCCTGCGTCTCCGACGGTGGCGGCAATCGTGGCTATGGCTATGACCGCCCCAGCGACCGCCGCGGCCCACCCCGTTACGAACGTCGCCCGATCCGCGACGACGAACAGATTTATCGTGATCGCGACGGCCGCTATTATTGCAAGCGTGACGACGGCACGACCGGCACCATAGTCGGCGCCATCGCTGGCGGCGTGCTGGGCAATGTCATCGCTCCGGGTGGCTCGAAAACCCTCGGCACCATCCTCGGCGGTGGTGCCGGTGCCTTGGCTGGCCGGGCCATCGACCGGAACGACGTCAACTGCGAATGAAACGAAAAAGGGCGCGGGATTTTCACCCCGCGCCCTTTCTATTGCGTCACACCGGATTACAGCTTGCCGGTCAGTTCCGGCACGACCTTGAACAGGTCGCCAACCAGACCGATGTCGGCCACCTGAAAGATCGGCGCGTCCTCATCCTTGTTGATCGCGATGATGGTCTTTGAGTCCTTCATGCCCGCCAGATGCTGGATCGCGCCGGAAATGCCGACTGCGACATAGACTTCGGGTGCCACGATCTTGCCGGTCTGCCCGACCTGATAATCGTTCGGCACATAGCCCGCATCGACCGCCGCACGCGACGCGCCGACCGCTGCACCCAGCTTGTCGGCCAGCGGGAATATCACTTCCTCAAACGTCGGCCCGTCCTTGAGCGCGCGACCACCCGACACGATGATCTTGGCGCTGGTCAATTCGGGACGCTCAAGCTTGGCGATTTCGGCACCGACAAAGGACGACAGTCCCTTGTCGCCGGTCGAGGCCACGGCTTCCACCGTCCCCGAACCGCCATCCCGCTGCGCCTTTTCGAACGCCGTACCGCGAACGGTGATGACCTTCTTGGCGTCCTTGCTCTTGACCGTCGCGATCGCGTTCCCGGCATAGATGGGGCGCGTGAACGTATCGTCGCTCTCGACCGACAGGATGTCGCTGATCTGCATCACGTCCAGCAGAGCGGCGACACGCGGCGCTATATTCTTGCCGTTGCTGGTGGCGGGCGCGATGAAGGCATCATGATGCCCCATCAACTCGACGATCAGCGGCGCGACATTTTCGGCCAGTGCATGACCAAAGGCCGCGTCGTCAGCGACATGGACCTTGCCCACGCCCGCAATTTTCGCCGCTGCATCGGCAACGGCGCTGACGCCTTCGCCAACGACCAGCAGATGGACTTCACCCAGCTTGGCAGCAGCGGTGACGGCGGAAAGAGTGGCGTCCTTGACGGCGCCGCCCTCATGTTCAACCCAGACGAGCGTTTTCATGCGGCAACTCCCATGGCCTTGAGCTTGGCAACCAGTTCATCGACATCGGCGACCTTGATGCCCGCGCTGCGCTTGGGCGGTTCGACGACCTTGAGCGTCTCCAGCCGGGCGCTGATGTCGACGCCATAATCGGCAGGCGTTTTCTGTGCGAGCGGCTTGCTCTTCGCCTTCATGATGTTGGGCAGCGAAGCATAGCGCGGTTCGTTCAGGCGCAAATCGGTGGTGATGATCGCTGGGGTGGACAGCTTGACCGTCTCCAGTCCGCCATCGACTTCGCGGGTCACCGACACGCTGTCACCCTCAACCTCAACCTTCGATGCGAACGTACCCTGCGGCAGGTTGAGCAGCGCCGCCAGCATCTGGCCGGTCTGGTTGCTGTCATCGTCGATCGCCTGCTTGCCCAGGATGATCAGGCCAGCGCCTTCCTCTTCCTGCACTTTGGCGAGCAGCTTGGCCACGCCCAGCGGCTCGACTTCCTCATCGGTCTGGATCAGGATCGCCCGGTCAGCGCCCATCGCCAGCGACGTGCGCAGCGTTTCCTGCGCCTTGGCGACGCCGATCGACACGGCGATCACCTCGGTCGCCACGCCCTTTTCCTTCAGGCGGATGGCTTCCTCGATCGCGATCTCGTCAAACGGGTTCATGCTCATCTTGACGTTCGCCAGATCAACACCCGTCCCGTCCGCCTTGACCCGCGGTTTTACGTTATAATCGATCACCCGCTTCACGGGGACAAGGATCTTCATTTCAACATCCTCCACTATAAATGCCAACACGGGCGCGGGCAGCCCGTAACCGGACTACCCGCACCCCTTTTGGTGTCAGTTCAGGTGAAAAGCGGCCTCAGGCTGCCTTCCTCACTTCCGCCACGATCTTGCGCGCTGCATCGCCCAGATCGTCCGCCGGGACGATGGCCAGGCCCGAAGCCGCGAGAATATCCTTGCCCTGCTGGACATTGGTGCCTTCCAGGCGAACCACTAGCGGAACCGACAGATTCACTTCCTTGGCCGCTGCAACGATACCATCGGCGATGATGTCGCACTTCATGATGCCGCCGAAGATGTTGACCAGGATGCCCTTGACCGCCGGGTCCTGCAAAATGATCTTGAACGCCGCCGTCACCTTCTCGGTCGTGGCGCCGCCGCCGACGTCCAGGAAGTTGGCGGGAAATTCGCCGTTCAGCTTGATGATGTCCATCGTCGCCATCGCCAGGCCCGCGCCATTGACCATGCAGCCGATATTGCCGTCCAGCTTGATATAGGCGAGGTCGTACTTGGACGCTTCGACTTCGGCTGCATCTTCCTCGGTCAGGTCGCGCAGTTCGGCGATATCCTTGTGACGGAACATGGCGTTGCCGTCGAAGCCGACCTTGGCGTCCAGCACCAGCAGATTGCCCTGCTTGGTCAGCGCCAGCGGATTGACTTCAATCTGCTCGGCATCGGTGTCGAGGAAGGCGGCATAAAGCGACGAGGCGACCTTCGACGCCTGCTTGGCGAGGTCACCGGTCAGGCCCAGCGCAGCGGCGATCGAGCGACCATGGTGCGGCATGAAGCCGGTGGCGGGATCGACCGAGAAGCTGTGAATCTTTTCAGGGGTCGAATGGGCGACTTCCTCAATGTCCATGCCGCCTTCGGTCGACACGACGAACGCGACTTCGCTGCTGCCGCGATCGACGAGCAAAGCGAGGTAAAATTCCTTGTCGATGTCCGCGCCGTCGGTGATGTAGAGGCGATTGACCTGCTTGCCAGCATCGCCGGTCTGGATCGTCACCAGCGTGTTGCCCAGCATGTCGGTCGAGTGGGCCTTGACCTCGTCCAGATTGAAGGCGAGGCGAACGCCGCCCTTGGCTTCGGCGGGCAGTTCCTTGAACTTGCCCTTGCCACGGCCACCGGCGTGGATCTGCGACTTTACGACATAGAGCGGTCCGGGCAGCTTCTTGGCGGCTTCAACCGCTTCCTCGACCGAGAAGGCGGCATAGCCGGCGGCAATCGGCGCGCCATATTTCGCGAGCAATTCTTTCGCCTGATATTCATGAATATTCATGGAGCGTGCCGTCCTTTTCCATCGAACCGTGATGGCGACGGCTAAAGCACAGACGGAATGGCAGGACCAGCATGATTTCGCAAAACAACTTTGCAAAATTGCAAAACCTCTGCGAAGCGCTGGCCCGGATTACTGCAAAATAAGGCTTAAAACGCGCAGCCAATCGCCGCCTTGCTGGTGACCAGGAAAATCTCTGGATCCTCCAGCGCGCGCACCTTGTAGAGGAAGCGATCGACGCTCATCTCGCCCATGTGAGACTTGCGGAGCGAGGCCAGCGACTGGAGCCGCCGCAACTGCATCAGGCTGAGCCGATCGACCATGCGTTCGGCCATGCAGCCCGCCATTCGGGGCGATAATCCGGCTTCCAGCAGCCCGGTGCGCAGACGCGATTCGGGGGAGACGGTGGCGCAGGAAGCCAGCAGGGATGCGCCCAGAGCGCAGGCGAGGACACGGAAAGCGATGGCTGTCATCAACGCTTCATGGCAACACATGCCTGAACGCAGCATAAATGCGCCGCGCCGCGGTGCGCAGAGGATGGCAGCATCATGGACAAATTTTTCGCGGCCCTGTCGCACCGGGTCGCCAGCTGGGCCGGACAGCCGCTGGCCTTCATATTGGCAAGTTCCGTCGTGCTGGTCTGGATCACCACCGGGCCGATCTTCGATTATTCCGATACCTGGCAGCTGGTCATCAACACCGGGACAACCATCGTCACCTTCCTGATGGTGTTCCTGATCCAGAATGCGCAAAATCGCGACGGATCAGCGATCCAGGCCAAGCTGGATGAGTTGATCCGCGCCGTGGACAATGCCCGCAACGACTTTATCGGCATCGAACATCTGACCGAAGATGAATTGCAGCAGATCAAGGCGGTGCTGGAAAAGGAATGTGGCGACGACGCCGCCCATCATCTGGCGATAGAGCGACTGCTGGAGCGCCGCTGACGCCCGCACCCCTAATGGGCGCGGACGATCAGCCTCTCATTTTCCTGCCGATAGGCATCGATCTGCTCGATATAGCGCTGCGCCAGACTCTCATAGGCGCTCCGCCCTTCCCGCGAGGGGCTGGCCTGCGCCTTGATCAGCGACATCTGCTGGCGATGCAGCAGATAATTGACGTCCGTCTCCATACTCATATTCGCCCTCTCCTGGTATTTTTCCTGGAAGATTGGTCGATTATTGGCGACCTGGCATGAGACACGCCAAGATAGCAGTCAGGCTTATACCATAAGAATCCCGCCTTGGCGAACCCGCCTAACGCGGCGATGGCGCGATCCAGCGCAAGAGGGCATAGCCCGCCAGAGCCGAGACCAGCGACCCCATCAAGATCCCGCCCTTCGCTTCCTCGACCAGCAGCGCCGATCCGGGGAAGGCGAGCGCGCCGATGAACAGGCTCATGGTGAAACCGATGCCGCACAGCATGGCCATGCCATAGACCTGCACCCAGTTCGCACCGGTCGGCCGTTCGGCAATGCCCAGTTTCGTCGCAATCCACACGCTGCCGAACACCCCGATCTGCTTGCCGACAAACAGGCCCAGCGCCACGCCCAGGGGCAAGGGAGCCAGCAACGCACCAAACACCTTTTCATTCAGCGTCAACCCGGCATTGGCAAAACCAAATAGCGGCACGATCAGATAGGCGCTCCAGGGATGCACGCCATGTTCCAGCCGGTGGAGCGGGCTATCGTCCGCATCGGGCGCGCCGGGCGTGCAACGTATGGGAATCGTCATCGCGGCCAGGACGCCCGCGACCGTCGCATGGACGCCCGACAAGAGCATCAGATACCAGAGCAGCCCGAAGCCGATCAGATAGGGGATCAGCGCCTTCACCCCAGCCCGGTTCAATCCGAACATCACAACCAGAACTGCCGCAGCCCCGGCCAGCGCCGCTGTATCCAGCCCCTGACTATAGACCAGCGCGATGATGGCCACCGCCCCCATATCATCGACGATCGCCACCGCCGTCAGGAACAGTTTGAGCGAGGCCGGAGCCCGGTCGCCCAGCAGCGCCAGCACCCCTATCGCAAAGGCAATGTCGGTTGCGGCAGGGATGGCCCAACCATTGGTAAGGTCCGCGCGCCCGCCCGTCACCGCCAGATAGACCAAAGCCGGCACCGCCATGCCCGCAACGGCAGCGATGATCGGCAGCCGCCGCCGCTCCCAGGTCGACAGGCCGCCGTCCAGAAACTCCCGCTTGATTTCCAGCCCGACGAGCAGGAAGAAAATCGCCATCAGCCCGTCATTGATCCAAAGATGCACCGTCATCGGTCCCAGCTTCGGGGTCAGGACCGGACCGACCTGCGCATGGATCAGGTCGTGGTAAATATGTGCGCCGCCTCCGGGCAGATTGGCCAGCAGCATCGCCAGCGCCGCTGCGATCATCAGCAACACGGCGCTGCCCGCCTGCCCGGCCAGAAATTCGCGCAATACCGACGGTCGCGGCTTTGTCATTCTTCGGTTCGTCCTGTTTTATCGCTGCCGGTTTGCATAAATTACGCAAAAGACTTGGAAGCTGCTGACACCAATGCCATCCTCTCCCCTGTCGAGGCATGGGGGTCAAGGCTTTGGGGGACATGCTGGTCGAGGGCCTTGCGATCCTTCATCATGAAATACTGCTCTTCGCCGTTGTCGGCCTGGCCATTGGCGGGATCGACGATTTTCTGATCGACCTGCTGTTTCTGGCGCGCAAGGCGTGGCGCGACCTGTTCATTTATGGTCGCCATGCCCGGATGACGACCGCGACCCTGCCGTCATCGCCCTCCCCTGGCCGCATCGCCATCTTCGTTCCCGCCTGGCGAGAGGCGGATGTGATCGGGCCGATGCTGCGCCATGCGCTGGGACGCTGGGGACAGGCCGATTATCGCATCTTTGTCGGCGCCTATCCCAATGACGCCGCGACGATCGAGGCCATCGCAACCGTGGCAGCGGGTGAACCCCGCATCCTGGTGGGCATCAACCCGCATCCCGGCCCCACGACCAAGGCCGATTGCCTCAATGTCCTGTGGCGCGCCATGCTGGACGAGGAGGCGCGGGAGGGATTTCGCTACAAGGCCGTCGTTTTGCATGACGCAGAAGATGTCGTTCATGCCGACGAAATCCGCCTGTTCGACGTGCTGATCGACCGGTTTCAACTGGTGCAATTGCCGGTGTTGCCGCTCACCGGTCGGGGCACCTGGCTGTCGCGCGCGATCGCCAATCATTATTGCGACGAGTTTGCGGAAAGCCATGGAAAATATCTGACCGTGCGCGAAGCGCTGGGCGCATCGGTGCCGTCTGCCGGGGTCGCCTGCGCGTTCGAGCGTGACACGCTGGCAGCACTGGCCGACGATCCGGCCCATGGCCCGTTCGACCCGTCATCGCTGACGGAGGATTATGAGGCGGGGCTGCGCATTCGCGACAATGGCGGGCGCGGCATATTCGTGCGGATGCGCGACGCGGACGGTGATCTGGTCGCAACCCGCGAATATTTCCCCGACACGATCGACAGCGCGGTCAAACAGAAGGCTCGGTGGATCGTCGGCATTTCGCTGGCCGGATGGGACCGGATGGGCTGGCGCGGCGGACCAACCGAATGGTGGATGCGGCTGCGCGACAGGCGCGCCGCCCTGTCCGCCTTCGTCCTGTTCGCTGCCTATATGACTGTGGCTTTATGGGGGATGCTCTGGCTTATCGGCCTTATCGTACCGATCCCGCCCCGTCCGCTGTCCCCCACGATCGTGGCCCTGCTGTGGGTCAATGTCGGGCTGATGAGCTGGCGCGGCCTGATGCGCGCGCTGTTCGTGGGGCAGGCCTATGGCTGGCGCTACGGGATGGGTGCGGTGCCGCGCACCTTCATCGCCAACCTCATCTCCATACTCGCAGCGCGGCGCGCCATCTTCCAATATGTCCGCTCATTGCTCGGTCGCCCGCTCGTCTGGGACAAGACCCAGCATCGCTTCCCCGACATGCGGTCCGACCCATGATCGCCAGCACCGCCCCCAAAACCAGCGGACGCCCGATCCGTTTCTTCGCCCTGCTGATGGTGGGCTGGGTCGCGGCACGCCTGTTCATCCAGCCAGCACCGCCGCAGCCCTTCATTCCGATCCCGGAGTTTGCAGCAGTAGTAGCACCGAGCCTGCCTGTCGCGTCGCCAACCCTAATTCAGCCAGCGATCGCCAAAACCCTTCCTGTGCCGCACCTGCAATGGGCAATCCATAGGGCATCATCTAGCCCCTTCGCCAACCCGGCATTAACGGCCGCTCCACCTACGCAAGTCCCCGACGCCATGCCGGTGGACCTGCTCGATTTCATTGCCTTTTCCATGGCGTTCGCCAACCGCCATTATGCGACCGACCCCGACTATAATCGCGCAACCCCGTCTCCCTCCCCCGCACCGCTGCTTCTTTCCACGTCGAACCGCCCGGATCGCTGGCATGGCAGCGCCTGGATGTTGTGGCGGGACAATGGCACGTCTCCCACCGATGCTGCCATCGGCCGACTGGGCGCGTCGCAGGCCGGGCTGCGCGTCGACTATGACCTGACACCCGCCGCCCCAAGCCGCACCGTCGCCTATGCCCGCGCAACCAGCGCGCTCCAGCGCCCCGCCGCGCCAGAAGCCGCCATCGGCCTTGCCATCCAGCCCGTCCGCACCATTCCCGTCAGCCTGGCCGTCGAGCGCCGCATCGCGCTCGGCCAAGGCGCACGCAACGCCAATGCCGTGATGGCCGTGGGCGGCTTTGGCCCTACGCCGGTCGGACGCGGGCTGGAGGCGGAAGCCTATGCGCAGGCAGGCATGG
This sequence comes from Sphingobium sp., assembly GCA_023266575.1. Classification (GTDB taxonomy): domain Bacteria; phylum Pseudomonadota; class Alphaproteobacteria; order Sphingomonadales; family Sphingomonadaceae; genus Sphingobium. Next base: position 223,779 of record JAHFPV010000001.1, on the reverse strand, counting down.
TCGGCTTCAACCGGCGCGACGCCTTCATAGACGGCAAAGTCTCGCTACTCGCGCCGGTCAGCAAGAAAAAGCTGCGCATCGGCGCGGCCCTGTCCGGCGGCGCGCAGCCCGGCGTCGAGCGGATCGACATCGGCCCGGAAATGCAGGTCCGCCTTCCCCTGCCCAACGTCCCCGCCCGCGTCGCGATCGAATGGCGGGAGCGTGTTGCGGGTCGCGCAGCCCCTGCCTCCGGCCTTGCCATCACCCTGGCCGCAGATTTTTGACGCGCGGGGCATCGCGCCGCTTTCACTCGACACATTTTACCACTACCCCCGGACAGGCCATGGATCTTTACCTGCCCATCGCCAATCTCTCGGTGAACGCGCTGGTCATTATCGGCCTGGGCGGCGTCGTTGGCCTGTTGTCGGGCATGTTCGGCGTGGGCGGCGGATTTCTGACGACCCCGCTGCTGATCTTCTACGGCATCCCCCCCACCGTCGCCGCCGCGTCCGCCGCTTCGCAGGTCACCGGGGCCAGCGTATCGGGCGTTGTCACCCACATATCGCGCGGCACCGTCGATTTTCGCATGGGCGGCGTGCTGATCGCCGGCGGTGTGGTCGGCGCGGGGCTGGGCGTCCTGATCTTCCGCCTGCTGCAATATCTGGGGCAGATCGATACGGTCATCGGCATCCTCTACGTCCTGATGCTGGGCGGCATCGGCCTGCTGATGGCCAAGGAATCGATCCAGGCGCTGGTCGCGCTCAAGACCGGCAAGCGCGTGCAGGCCCGAAAGCGGCGGCACCACCCGCTCGTCGCCGCGCTGCCGATGCGCTGGCGCTTCTATCGCTCCGGTCTCTATATCTCGCCACTTGCGCCGCTGTTGCTAGGCATGGCGACCGGCATTTTGACGATGCTGCTGGGCGTGGGTGGCGGCTTCATCCTTGTCCCGGCCATGCTCTATCTGCTGGGCATGGCCACACAGTCGGTCGTCGGCACGTCGTTGTTCCAGATATTGTTCGTCACCATGGCGACGACAATGATGCACGCGATGACGACCAAGGCGGTTGATCTGGTGCTGGCCATGCTGCTGCTGATCGGCAGCGTCACCGGCGCGCAGGTCGGCACCCGCCTGTCGATGACGATCCGGCCGGAATATCTGCGCGTGCTGCTGGCCTTCATCGTCCTGCTGGTCGCCGCGCGGATGGCGCTTGGGCTGGGCTGGCGGCCTGATGAAATCTTTACGATAGAGCTGAGCTGATGCGGCGGCGTGACCTGTGGCGGCTGGCCCCCGCGCTGCTGCTGCTGGCAGCCAACGCCCCGCAACTGGTGCCGGACGTGTCGCAGCGCGACATTGAAATCCAATACAGCTTCACCGGCGCGGACCTGCTGCTGTTCGGCGCGATCGTCTATCCCGATGGCGTCCGCCCGGAAAAACCCGCCGACATCGTTGTCGTGCTTAAAGGGCCGGAACAGTCGATCACGATGCGCGAAAAGCAGAAGGTGGCCGGCATCTGGGTCAATGCCGATCGCGCCAGCTTCCGCTCCGCGCCCAGCTTCTACGCCATGGCATCGTCCCGCCCGATCGACCGCATCGTCGATCAGCGCACTGCCGCCATCTACGAACTGGGCGTCGACAAGCTCCAATTGTCGCCCTCCTCGCTCAACGAAAGCGCAGAGCTGAGCCGGTTCCAGCAGGGATTGGTCGACCTGCGTGAACGATCCGGCCTGTTCATCGAGCGCCCCGGCACCGTCGAAATCAGCGACGGCGTGCTGTACCGCGCGCGCCTGCCCCTATCGGCGCGCGTGATCGTGGGCGATTATACCGCCGAGACGTTTCTGGTGCAGGACGGCCGGGTCGTCGCCGCCGCCGTCCGCGACATCACTGTGCGCAAATCGGGCTTTGAACAATTTATGGCGACGGCGGCGGAGCAATGGTCCTTCCTTTACGGCCTGACCGCCATTGCGCTGGCGGTCGGCATGGGCTGGGCCGCGGGCGCGATCGCCCGGCGCATCTGACCCGCTAGTCCGCCACCAAAGTCACCGGCCCGATCAGCCCGGACGGCCGCAGCGGTGCGTCCGGCATATAGGTGGGCGCGGCGGTGAAGGTCACCTTCTGCGCGCCGGGTTGCTGATCGCCGATCAGGCGATTGACCCACAGATTGGCGACCTTCACTTCCAATGCATTCGCGCCGCGCTTGACCAGCTTGCCGATATCCAGCCGATAGGGTGCCAGCCACACCGTGCCTGCCGCCTGGCCATTGACGCTGACCTGCGCCAGATCGCCAACCTTGCCGAGGTCAATCCACAGCGGTGCGCCCGGCTTGACGCCCTTGGGCAGGGTGAAGCGGGTGGTATAAGTCGCCGTGCCGGAGAAATATTTGACTCCGGCATCGGCGCTGGCCTCCAGCGGCGTCAGGGTCGGCATCTCGACAGCCTGCGGCGCACCGCGCCCCGGCTGGAAGCGGACGGTCCAAGGGGTAGCGATGCTCCCGACCGTCTTTGCGATCTTCGCCGGAACCGTCATCGACGGCGCAGCGGCAGGCGAGCGGAACAGGATGAAGAACGCATCCTCCGCCGCAACGTCGATCGGGATCACCGTCTCGCCCCCGTCGGTGCGATAGGAGACCAGCTCTGCCTTGCCATCGGTCGCGCGCCAGATTTCCGGCTGCTTGCCGGTCACCCGGAAGCGCGCCTCGATCGCCCCTGCCCGGTCTGTGCGATTGTTGACGAAATAGAGGTCGCCATCGGCCAGCTTGCGATGGACGAAGCGATAATCTTTGTCCGCCCCGCCCTGCGTCACCCGGAAATCGGGACCGACACCGGCGCTGGCCAGTGCGCCCTCGACATCGCGGCTGGCGATCACCCGGCCCTTGCCGGTCGCCCCGCCACTCCACAGCTTGTCGACCAGCGCCTTGAACGCCGTCGCATCATCCTTCAGCCCCGGCGCACGCTCAGGGGCCATGCCGATCAGCGTCGCTCCGGCATCGACCAGCGCCGCGATCCGCTGAAGCGTGGCCAGCGTCATCACCCGGCTCGTGCCGCCCAGATAGAGCGCCCGATACCGCGCACCACTGGGCGCGACCAGTTCCCCGGCATCGACCGTCAGTTTCTTCGCCACTATGTCGGCATTGACGAAATCATAGGCATGGCGGGTCGGCAGGTCGGTCGGCACGCCATGTTCGAACAGCGACGTGATCGGCGTATCCTCGCCATAGAAATAGGCGACATCGGCGCTGTCCCGGCCCTGCTGAAGCAGGAAGCCGGTGCGCGCCATATAGTCGACCCAGGGCTTGGCCATGTCTGCCCAGCTTTCATGCCGGTTGAAATATTGCCCGAATATCATCAGGCTAAGCCCCGGCAGCTTGTCATCGACCGGCTGATGGACCGACGTATGGACGATCGGCCGGTTGACGCCCGACGCAAACTCCAGATCGATCACCCGCTTCAGGTCCGACGGCGCAAAGGCCCAGGGCGAGAAGGCCGACGTCATCGATTCAGCCGACACGATATTCTGCCCATAGATATGCGCGACCGACGCAGCTCCCTTCATGTCGCCAATCAGCGTCGGGCGTGGGGCGCCGCCGCGATTGAAGGTCCACATCGCCGCCATCGGCACATCGGTATGGGATCGCATAGCGAGGTCATCGCCCAGCACCGGTCGCGCATTTTCCAGCGCCTCGCCATAGACTTTCAGCCCTTGCTCATGCGCCACTTTCGCCACCGTGCCATAATGGGCGTCAGCCAACAGGTCGGCCAGCGTCTGGCGATAGTCATGCAGGAAGGCGTCGCTTTGCGCCGGCGATCCGACGATCGTCCCGGTCAGCGTCGGCAGGAACGGCACCGGATCATAGCCGCGCCGCGCCGTGAATTCCTCAACCATGCGCGGCGTCCAGTTGGACGCGCCGACCTCGATACTGTCGGTCAGCAGCGCGCTTATGCCCTTGTCGCCGATCCATTCGGGACCGACTGTGTCGCGATACATGGACAGATAGGTTTCCAGATAGGGGCGCACGGCATCGGCATCATATTTGTCGACCTCCAGCCCCGTCGCTTCCGGGGTTGCGGGATGGTTGGTCTTGCCGGTCAGCGAATAGCCCATGCGGACGATACGCCAATGGCTCCCCTCTGGCGCAGTCCAGTCGAGCGTGCCGTCTGGCCGCAGACGACTGGTCAGGTCGATAACGCGGGCCGGATCGACAGCCGGGCCGCTCTGCGCCGCGCCATCGCTCAGCCTGTTATAGTCGGCAACGATCGCAAAGCCCGCCTTGGCCTCATACTGGTCGATCTTCGCTTCGGCAAACAGGCGCAGGTCGCCGATCGCCAGGGTCGGTTTGGGTGGCTGGGCAAAGACATTGAAGCTCATCGCGCCGGGCGCGCCATCGCCAAGGCTCGGTGCCTTCACCCCGTTGTTGGGGGCGAGAACCAGCCGAAAGCGACGCGCGGTCACTGGCGCGAACCCAATCGTCGTCGTCGCCTCGGTCAGCGGAAATGCGCCAATGCGTTGCCATGCGCCGTCCTTCTCCACCTCCAGCGCAGGCAGATATTCCGGGTCGCCAAAGGGTGGCCGCGCATGGGGAATGAACAGGCTGGCCGACCGCACTATGACAGGCTTGCCATAGTCCAGCACCAGCGTGCCGGGCTTGGCCGGATCGCCCTTTGTAACCTGCACGACACTGTCCAGCTCATTGTCGGACAAGGGCGCAGCTTCGACGCTCTTGCCATCGCCCTGGCTGATCGTCGGGGTCGGCAGGCTTTGCGCGACCACGGGATAAGCCAGCACCAGCGCGTCCCGATAGAAAGCAGGTTGCTGCGCCACCTCAGCGCCCATCGCCAGCGGATCGACGAATTTCGCGCTCTGGAAGCCCCCGGTCACTGACGGCGGCGATGCCAGCGCGCCCTGGATGCGCTGGCCACCGGCCAGCAGCGTTTCGGACCAGACCAGCTTCTTCATCGCGTCCTGCGGCTTCACCCAGGGACCGCCGGTCTCGCTCCAGCCGGGCGAGGCCGCGATGGCAAATTCCAGCCCCTTGGCATCCGCCGTCCTGACCGCATGGCGAAACGCATCCTTCCAGCCATCGGTCATATAGACCAGCCGTTCCGGCACGATCTGCGGCGTCTTGAGGCTGGCGTCGAAATTCTGGACCCCGCCAATCCCGATCCGCGCCATCCATTCGAGATCCTTGTCGATCCCGTCCTTGGTCACATTGCCGTTCATCCAGTGCCACCAGACACGCGGCCGCGCCGATTGCGGCGGATTGCGGAATCCGTCGGCCAGATTGTCGGCGCGCAGCGGGATTGCAAAGGCTGTGCAGGCCAGCAGCGCAGCGAGGCGGAGGGCTTTAGACATGGGCTGGATTCCTTGGATTACGGACGCTTAGACAGAAGGCCTCGCGCCTCCATCCAGGCGAAAAATTGCGGCATCAGACCCATGGTCGTGGTGCCGGGCTTACCCGCGCCAAAGCCATGGTCGCCCCGCTCATAAGCGTGCAGTTCAACCGGACGACCCGCCTTGCGCCAGCCTTCTACAATGGCGAAACCCTGCCCCTTGAACAGGCCATCGTCCATGGCGATAGCGTTGAACATTGGCGGCGCATCGGCGGGCACCGTGACTTCCGTCATCGGGCCGTAGATGTAACCGATGAAGGCCGGGCGCTGATCGCCCTTCCCTTCCAGTGTGGCGTTGAGCGTCGTCATCGCGCCTGCCGAAAAGCCGATCATGCCGGTCCGGGCGGGATCGATGCCCCAGGTCGCCGCGCGAGCGCGCACGATCTCCAGCGCCTTGAGCGCATCCAGCGTCGCGCGCGGTTCCTCAATGCTGCGCACAGCACCAGGCTTGGCCGCGGCGGCAAAACGCGCACCCATGGCACCTAGAAACGCCTTGTCGTCTCGCGGCGTCACGTTCAGCCGATATTTCAGCACGAAGGCCGCAACGCCATGGTCAGCCAGCCAGCGCGCGACATCGCTCCCCTCGCTCGTCATCGACAGTGACATGAAGGCACCGCCCGGCGCCACGATCACAGCCGCGCCGGTCGCCTTGGCCGGATCGGGCAGATAGGGGGTGATGGTGGGCCGCACGACATTGCGGACCATGATGTTGTCCATCGCATTGGTGCCGATCGTCACCTGCATGTGCGACCATTGTTCATCCTGTCCTGCTGCCACCACAGGCTGATCTGGATAGAGGGCAATCGCCTTGCTCTGGTCGGGCGCTGCGATGCTCTCCATACGCACATTGGGCTGGGCAAAAGCAGGCGTCGCGACGGCCAGTGTCAAGGCCAGGGGAAGCAATTTCATCGGGTCATCCTCTGCAATGTCAGGCTTGTTATAAATGCGCCGAGCGCCCCGCCATATGCCAACTTCATGGCGAGTGCGGCGTGCCAGTCGACAGGAGAAAGCGCTGCACGGCCGGTCACAAAAGCGGTCAGCCCACCCAGCGCCGCCCCCGCCAGCGCAAAGGCAATAGCGCGCAGCACAATCGAGCGCAGCCCGATGGCTATGGCAAAGCGCTTGCGGACGATCAATGCCGGAACCAGCGCACTCATCAGCGACACTGCGATACTCTGCGGCACAAAGTCGAACGCCAGCGCATCAGGCATAGCCCAGGACAGGGCACGTCTATCCAGTCCGAACACTGCCAGGAAAAAGGCCAGGCTCAGCGTCGCATTGATGGCAAAGCTGATCCCCGCCTCACGCGGGATCGACAGGACAGGCGCGCGCATTTAGACCGCGTTGCGGCGCGCGATCGCGCCATAGACCGCCGCGCTTGGTTTCGCCGTCCGGGCAAAGGTCAGCGGATCGACGCTGTGCAGGCCGAACTTGACCTTGTAGCCGAAAATCCACTCGAAATTGTCGAGCAGCGACCAGTGGCAATAGCCCTGCACCGGCACACCATCATCGATCACCTTTTTAAGGTCAGCCAGCGCGGCAGGGATGAAGCTTTGCCGGGCGCTGTCGTCGGTCGTCCCAACGCCATGTTCCGACACCAAAATCGACACGCCCGTGGCTTCATGGGCATAGCGCACTGCGCCAGCCAGCGACGGCGCCCACACTTCCGTGCCGCTCCAGTTGACGATCGATCCCTTAGGCGCAGGCAGACGGCCCTTGTCGGTCCATAGCGCGCGTTCGTAATTCTGGACGCCCATGAAATCGTCGGCCTTAGCGACGTCCAGCCACGCGCCATAAAGTTCATGCCGCATCGCGTCGCGCAGGCTGTTCCTGCCCACCGCCTGATCGTCCATCATCGCCAGCGAAAAGCCGACGGGCAGGTCCGGCCGCACCGCCTTGATCGCAGCCTTACCCGCCTTGTGCGCGGCAAGAAGCCCCTTTTGCAGCGCAGGCAGATCGTCGACCCCCGCGACATTGGCGGACAGGAATTTCGGCACGCCCAGGCGCTTGGCCGCGGTTTCCAGCGTCAGTTTCTGGATCTCCCAAACCTGTGGCGGCAACATGGGCTTGAGCAGCAACAGGATATTGGGTTCGTTGAAGGTGATGACACTGTGGATGCCAGCCCCCAGCGCCCGCATCGCCCGGTCGCAATAGCGTGCGAACAGGTCCGCGCTTTCCGGGTTGGTCCAGCCACCCTGCGCACTGAACCAGCGCGGCGCGGTGAAGTGGCTCATCGTCACCACCGGGGCGAGGCCACGCGCGCGGCAACCCTCGATCAGCGCCCTATAATGGTCCAGCATCGCCTGGCTGAACAAGCCCTTCTCCGGCTCGATCCGTGCCCATTCGATGCCGAAGCGATAGCAGTTGAGGCCCATGGTCTTGACGATGTCGAGATCAGTTTCCCACAGCGCAAAGCTGTTGCAGGCGTCACGCGAGGGTTCGGCAAATATGGTAGGCTGCTGGTTTTCCAGAAACCACAGATCGCTTGCGACATTATTGCCCTCAATCTGGTGCGGCGCGGTGGCGACGCCCCACAGAAAGCCTTTGGGAAAAGCCGGGCTGGCCGCCGCCGCCTTGCGGGCACCGATCGCGGGTGCCGCCATTGCGCCAGCCGCCGCCATTCCAGCTGCCAGCATCGTCCTGCGGTCCAGCATTATATCGTCTCCCAACTTCAATGGTTTATGTCGCGCACGAAGGCGCAAATTTCGTCGGCCAGCCGCCGGTCGGCGGTGCCCAGATGCATCGGCATCGTATAATGATTGTGACCGGTCATGATGACCGCGCGCGGCATCGCGCCGTGACGGGCCAGCCGGTCCTGCATCAGCCCCAGAAATTCAGCCTGAAAGCGCGGCGGATCATATTGCGCACAGGCGACCAGCAGCGGCAATCTGGTGGTCGCAACCGCCTCCATCGGCATCCGCTCTGCATAGAGGGCCGCGTTGCCATAATAGAGCAAATCCCGCTCATCCAAAGGGGTGTAGCCGTACAAGCCCGACAGCAGCATCGCGCCGCGAACGTCCGCGTCGCCGGCCAGCTTGAGATAGCCCGCAACATGCACCGCCCCCGCCGATGTGCCGGCCAGCACGATCCGGTCAGGATCGCCGCCATGCTGCGCAACATTCGCCTTGAGCCATGCGACGACCGCCGCAAGATCCTCCGACCCGGCAGGCCACATATGATCGGGGGCGAGCCGGTAGTTGATGACCACGCCGACAAAGCCCGCCTGCGCCGCCATCCGCCCGACATTGGCGTTGGGCCAGGCATCCGCCCCGCCCTTATCCCCTTTCAGAAACCCACCGCCATGGACAAATACCAGCACCGGCGCGGGGCCGGTCGCGTCCAGCGGCGCGTAGATATCCAGCCGGTGGCGTTCATGCGGGCCATAGGCAATGTCGCCCTGCGTGACTGGCACAGCCGCCTGCAAGACCGATTGTTCCGTATCGAACAGCGCACGACATTGAGTCAGGACGTCGGGGCCAAGACCGGTTCCCATAGCGGCTATTGCATGTCTGATGTTGCTCATCCGCTCTATCCTAGCCGCCCCGGTTCAAACAAACAGGGCATGGCGACGCGAAATGCGCCGCCATGCCCCTTCATCGTCAGAACTTCGCGTCGAGTTGCAGGCCAACCTGACGGAAGGACTGCGGCCCGTAGATCGCACCGATGCCCGAACCGAAATTGCTCTGCAGCAAAGAGGGTTCATGGACATTGAACAGGTTGCGTACGAACAGACCAGCCGAATAGCGCTCATCCTCGCTCCGCACGCCCAAGCGGCCACCGACCGTCCAGTGCGCACGGAACGTTTCTTCGGCGCGCGACGTGTTCTGATAACGGATACGCGATTTCCAGATCGTATCCGCAGCCAGGAAGCCGTTGATACCTGCTGTCAGCGGCTGCTCATATTCGCCCGACAGGGTGAATTTGTAGCGCGGCGAATAGGCCAGCTGCTTGCCGCCGATATTGGTGGCGTCATTGCCGATGAAGCCGCCCGGATAGGTCGCCTTGGTGTAGATGAAGCCTGTATTCATCGACAGGCGGTCCGAAATACGACCGAACAGATTGATCTCCGCGCCACGGGTCTTGACGCCGTCAATGTTGGTCTGGGCGCAGACGAGCTGGGCCGTAACCGGATTGACGACACATTCCTGCGCCTGGAAATTCTTGATCTTGCTGTAGAACAGGCTGAAGTCCAGCACAGCGCCACCAAATAGAGTCGCCTTCATCCCCGCTTCGTAGGACATCGGCACTTCGGGCTGCACGACATAAGGCAGCAATGGCGCGGTCGGCACCGCGATCTGACCGCCCTTGAACCCGCGCGACGCGGTGGCATAGGCCATCAACGAACGGTTGATGTCATATTGCAGGCCAGTCCGCCACGAAATGCGATCGACGTTCAGGATCTGAAAGCTTTTCGACCCGTTAGCTGCGTCGGTGCGGTCCAGCGACAGGCGGCCACCGGTGTAGCGACCACCCAGGATCACGCGCAGGCTGTCTGTCGCGTGCAACGTGCCCTGCCCGAATACCGCCAGCGATTCATCGGTGATTTCGTTGAGCGCACCCAGCGAGTCGACCGGACGGATCACGATCCCGTTGGGCAGTCGAACCGAAATGGTGAAGCGTTCAGGCTGCTGCACCGTCTTTTGGTTCGAGTAGAAAGCGCCGACCGTATATTCGAAGGTCGAATTGCTGGGCGACGAGGCGCGGAATTCCTGCGTGAACAGACGGATTTTCGTGCCCGTCGCGCCGCTCCTGAGCGTCGAAGCCAGCGAGTCTGCGCGGTAGATATTGCCGCCCGTATTGCTCGTCTCATTCTTGCGATAGGCCGTGATGGAGGTCAGCGTCAGCGGGCCTGCGTCATATTCCAACTGGGCCGAACCACCCCAGCCCTCAAACTTGCTGCTGAATTCGTTGGCCGTGCCGAGGCAATAATTCTGATTGCCCTCGCCCGGCGTGATGCCGCAGCTGTTGAGCAAGGCAGTGTTGGCTGCGGTGTTCGACAGGAAGGTGAAGAAGTCACCGCCATTTTCGGTCGATCCCTTCGACCAGTCACCCAGAAGGTTGAAGGTGAGGTCGTTGGTCACGTTCCACAGATAGCGGCCACGCACCGCATAGCGGTTGACGTCGTTCCAGTCGCCCGTAGTCGCGTTGCGATTCACGCCCTGACGCAGGTTGGCCATGCCCGATACGCGCAGCGCGCTGGTGGTGCTGACGGGGACGTTGATGACGCCCTGGATCACCTGCTGACCATATTTCGAGCCAGCCGTGCCCTGATCGGACAATTCGGTACGAACGCGGCCGCTGAACTGGGTGGGATCGGGCGCGTTGGTGGTGATGTTGATGACACCGGCCGACGTGGTCAGGCCGAACAGCGTACCCTGTGGCCCTTTAAGCACTTCGATCCGCGACACGTCGAACAGGTCGGAGATGTTGGCGTTGCCCTGGCTCACCTGATCGACGACGACGCCGACCGAAGCGACGGCACCGGGCGAGAAGCTCTGCGTGCCGATGCCCCGAATGGAACCGCCACCGCCGGTATTCTGGGCCGGGGCCGACTGGATTTCCAGCGCGGGTGCGACGCGGTTCAGGTCGTTCAGATTATTAACCTGCTGCCGTTCCAGCTGCGCCTGACTGGCGACGGTGATCGAAATGGGAACCTCCGTCACCTTCTCCTGCCGCCGCTGCGCGGTCACGATGATGTCGGAATTGGCCTCCTCTGCCGCCGCCTGCGGCACCACATCCTGCGCCATAGCCGGTGCGGCCAAAGCAAAGACACTCGCGCTGGCGAGCGCCGCGATCGAAATAGTCAGTTTACGCATGGTAACTCCTCCCCTTCTTTTAATTGGGTCGTCCGTAGATATTCAGGCTTCGTCGATGATGCGGTGGCTCAATGTGCCGATGGTGCCGATGTCGACCTCCACCTTGTCCCCGGCCTTCATGTAGAGCGGCGGGGTGCGCTTATCGCCGACACCGCCGGGCGTTCCCGTGGCGATGACATCGCCGGGGCTGAGCGGGGTGAAGGCGGAAATATATTCGATGACCGTGGGGATATCCCAGATCATGTCGCTGACCGGCTGGTCCTGCACGATGTCGCCGTTCAACCGGGTCTGGACACGGAGCGCGCCCAGATCAGCGATCTCGTCCGGCGTCACCAGCGCGGGACCAAAGCCGCCGGTGCCGGGGAAGGTCTTGCCCGGCGTGAACTGGATATTGTGACGCTGCCAGTCACGGGCGGACCCATCGTTGAACGCGCTATAGCCTGCCACATAGGCCATGGCGTCGGCGGCTACGACCTTGTGGCAGGGCTTGCCGATCACGACCGCAAGCTCGCCTTCATAGTCGAAACGCTCGGTCACGGCGGGTTTCACCATTGGCTGGCCATCGGCAACCAGGCTGTCGGCGTAGCGGACGAAGATGGCAGGATGCGCCTTCTGCTCACGACCGGTTTCCTTGACATGCTCGGCGTAATTGAGGCCCACGCACAGGATTTTGGCGGGATCAGGGATGACCGGCAGCAATACGACATCGGCAGCGGCAAAAGACGCGCCATCGGCCAGCATGGCCAGGCTGCCATCGGTCAGCGCAGCCTTCAGACTCGGCACGGCATCGCTCGCCAGTTCGACGATCGTTTCGCCGTCCAGACGGCCGAAGCTGGCAGTGCCGTCGGGGCGGCGGAAGCTGACGTAACGCATTAGATATTTCCCTCTGTCAGGACGTCGCGCGACCGGGCTTCCCAGTCGCGACGATGGCGGAATTTTTCTTCGGCGGCGCGCAGGCCGTCGAAATCCTTGTCGGACATGCCCCACTGGTCGATCCGCTTGGCAGGCCAGGTCCAGTCGTCCGGTTCACCCGCCTGATAATCGTCGGGCACCTTGTTCACGGCGGTGGAAAATTCGATGACCGGGCCGAAAGGGGCGATAAAATAAGCAAACACATTGGCTCCCGGACCATGGCGGCCCGGACCCCAGGCCGGGGCCATATTCTGGTCACGCAGGCGGCCGATGCCGCGCATCACCGCGTCCAGATCTTCCATCTCGAACGCGATATGGTTCAGGCTGGAAATGCCCGCGCGGGCAAAGGCAGTCGAATGGTGCGAGTCATTGCAGCGCACGAACACCATGCCCTTGGTCCGATCCGACACGCGGAAGCCCAGCGCATCCTCGACCAGATGGCCGGTCATTTCCGCGTCGATGCTGTTGAACACCACATGGGTCAGCTTGACCGGCAAGTCATGCCCCTCGATCGGCGCGACTTCGTCGGAATCGACCAGAAAGCGCAGCAATTCGCCCTCGGCCAGTTCGACGATGATGCCATGGCCGCCACCCAAATCTTCCGACACGACCGGTGCGGCGATCAGCCCGGCTGCGGTCACCGATCGTTTAAGCATGTCCAGCCGATCGGCGGTGCACACAAAGGTCGTGGACCGTACATAGCAGTCCGCCGACTCCTCCAGCGCGATCAGATAGGGAAAGCTGCCCGACCCGCGCAGATAATGGGTTTCGCCCTCGACCGCCGCCGGTGCCATGCCCCAGATGTCAGTCAGAAAGGCGGCGGCCTCCGCCGCGCCGGGCAGCGACAATTCGATGCTGCGCAACTTCATTTCACATCTCCATGGGTCAGACCGGCGGCCAATATGCCCGCAATGGCGCAGGCCTCATCGCAATCGCCGGTGTCGCCGCTGATCCCGACGGCACCGATCACCGCGCCTTCCAACTCACGGATCAGGACGCCGCCGGGTGACAGAGCAAGCTGACCGCCAGTGACGGCCACCACGCTCTGAAAGAAGGCCGGATTGTTGGCAGCACGCCCGGCAATGACGCGGGTGTCCGCGCCCATCCCCAGCGCGCCTGTCGCCTTGGCCCTGGCAATGTCGAAGCGGAAAAGGCTGGCGCCATCTTCCCGCGCAAAAGCGACGGGATGCGCGCCTGCGTCCAGCACGACGACGGCAAGCGCAGGGGCGTTGTTACCGCGCGGTTGCGCCAGGGCGGTGTCGATGATCGTGCGTGCCTGGGCGAGGGTAAGGGTCATGCCGCGATCTCCTGAGCAACTGTCCCGGCGATCAGCGCATCGCGCAGCGCGATCAGGTCCGCCGGTTCGCCGGTGCCGAACACATAATGGTCGGGACGCAGCAGCAGCGCGTTCGCGCCCCGCGCGTCGAGCCAGGCGGCGATCGCGCCGCCATCGCCCAGCGTGTCGAGCGCGACCACGGTCACATCGCCGGGCGCCGGGACGGCGTGGCGTGCGAACAAGCGCCAGCCATGGCCGGTCACATCGTCCAGCAGCTTGCCGCCAACGCGCGGCTGGATGAAGCGTTCGCCAGCGCCCGGCGTGCCGAGCGCCACGATGCCGGTCGAAATGGCAGGGATCAGGTCTGCGGCCGTGCCCTGCTGCGTTACTTTGGCCGCTTCGCGCATTTCGGCGTCACGGGCGGCGGCGGCCTGCGGGTCAAGCACGCAGATATAGCGGCCAGCGCCCACAGCGGCAGAAATCACGGCGCGAACATGCGGGTCGCGTTCGGGCTGATAGGTGTCGAGAAGCGCATCGGGGGCGTCACCCTTGACCACCGCCGCCAGCTTCCAGGCCAGATTGGCGACATCGCGCAGGCCATGGCACATGCCCTGCCCGAAAAAGGGCGGTGTCTGGTGCGCGGCGTCGCCGGCCAGAAAGACGCCGCCCTGCCGCCACTGCTTTGCGACCAGACCATGAAAGCGATAGGTCGCCGCGCGTACCACCTTGTGCGGCACCCCGGAGAGGTAGGGCGCAACCAAGGCAGCGACATTATGCGGTTCCATCATCGCCTGGTCGTCTTCACCCGGCAGCAACATGAATTCCCAGCGGCGGTGATTGCCGCGCCCCGGTACGATCGTTGCCGGGCGCTTGGGATCGCACATCATCACCGACAATTTTTGCAGGTCGGCGGCTTCCGGCACGCCCCACAGGTCAGGGAAGCGGACAGGGCCATCGACTTCGGCATCGACCACCAGCCAGGGTTCCTCAAAATCCAGATCGTCCAGCACGATGCCGAGCGCCTTGCGCACCGCGCTGCGCGACCCGTCACAGGCGATGACATAGCGCGCCCGCGCAGTGTCTCCACCGGTCAGGTGCAGCGTGACGCCGTCGGCATCCTGCGCCAGCCCTTCAAACCCGACACCAAGCTGGACAGTCACATTGCCATGCGCCGCCAGCGCGTCGCGCAGATGCTGTTCCAGTTCGGGCTGGTAGAAGAAATAGTCGTTGGACCAGCTGAACGGCCGCGCCCGGCCGACGGTCCCCATATATTTGATGACGCCATGGTCCGCGCCGACATGCAGATGGCCTTCGGTATCGCGCATGTCGCCAGCGACCCGGTCGATGACACCCACCGTCTGGAACAGGCGCATCATTTCATGGTCCAGATGCACCGCGCGGGGCAGCGGATAGGGGTTGGCTTCCTTCTCGATCACGAGGACCGACAGGCCGCCTTTGCCCAGCAAATTGGCCGCAAAGGCCCCTACCGGCCCGCAGCCGATAATCGCAACATCGAACATGATCGTCTTTCTTGTGGCGCTATCAGGCCGTTACCGGCTCGGTGACGGGGGCTTTGTGCAACTTGCCGCCCTGCATGATCATTGTGATCCGATTGGCGTCTTGCAGGATGGTGACGTCCTGCGTCGGATCGCCATCCACCAGCAGCAGGTCGGCGAGATAGCCGGCCTTCACCTGGCCCACATCCAGCCCCATCAGCTGACCGCCCAGCATCGTCGCGGCGCTCAGCGCCTCTGCAGGCGTAAAGCCGAAGCGGGTAACGAAATGCTCCAGATCGCGGGCGTTGCGGCCATTGGGGTTGAACGGAAAGCCATAGTCGCCGCCGATCAGCACGCGCACGCCGCGACGCTTGAGTTCCGGCACCAGCACCGCTTCCAGCTCCAACCGCTCGGCGGCGCTCGCCTTCATGGACGCCATGTTGATATGGGGCGGCGGGGTCGCTTCCAGCGCAGCGACCGATACGCCGGGACCGGGGGCGTAGAAAATCTGGTCCTTGTGCGCGACCATGGCGTCAATCGCCGCCTCATCAGCGAAGGAGCAATGGTAGAGAATGCGCGCACCGGCTTCGAGAGCCAGTTGGATGGCACGGGGTGAATAAGCGTGGGTGGCGATCCAGAGGCCCGCTTCCTTTGCCGCTTCGCCCGCTGCCTGCATTTCCTCGTCCGTGTAGAGGATATCACCTGACGAACCCGGCTTCAACGCATCCTCGCCCGAAATCACCAGCTTGAGCGACTGGACACCCTGATCCGCGCAATAGGCGACAAAGTCGCGCATCGACTGCGCGCCACGACCGTTGAATACGTCACCGGTTTCGACGCCCTCTTCGCCTTCCGGGCTGCGTTCCAGCGTCGAGGGGACGAGGCGCGGGCCGGGGGTTTCGCCCGCTGCAATGGCGCGGGCGAGTTCAGGTTCGATATGATCGCCCAGTGCGCCCGCCGAATAGGCGCTGGTGAAACCATGGTCGAGCAGCACGCGGGCATTGCGCCATGCTGCGACCTTGAGCTCGTCAGCGGGCAGGATGAACTGGTGGTAGATTTTTTCGACCGAGCTGCCCCAGGTCAGGTGGGTGTGGGAATCAACCATGCCGGGCATCAGCGTACAGCCCTGCCCGTCGATCACGCTGTCGACAGTGAGCTGGACAATGTCAGCGTCGTCGCCCAGCACAGCCGCGATGCGGTCGCCGTCGATCAGGACCGCGCCGGGCGCGGGGGCGCTGCCGGTGCCGTCGAATATGCTGATGTTGCGGATCAGTTGCCGCACGGCGCGCTCTCCCGAAAGCCTCTTTGTTGGCGTTTCTTATGACGCAATTTGATCCACAACAAAAATAATGATTTTTGGCAATGTCATAGCTTGGAGCTATGGATAAGCACATCGAGCAGCGCCGCGCCCAGCCGCGACAGCCGTCGCCCGGCCACCTGCCGGACACCGATCGCGCGGGGGAATTGCGCTTCCTCGATGGGAATCGCGCGCAGTACGCCGATCGACAGTTCTGCCGACGCCACCTGCATCGGCAATATCGTCACGCGGCGGCTGCCCCGCACCAGCGCCTTGGTCGTCAGCAGGGAATCGCAGCGGATGATGTCCTGCGGCGCGGGCACGTTGGCGGCCATGAACAGCGCATCGATCTGCCGCCGGAATGCGCCGCGCGCTTCGGGCAGCACCCAGCGCATCGCCTTCATCTCGCGCAGGGAGACGCGCG
This sequence comes from Sphingobium sp., assembly GCA_023266575.1. GTDB lineage: Bacteria > Pseudomonadota > Alphaproteobacteria > Sphingomonadales > Sphingomonadaceae > Sphingobium. The sequence goes on along the minus strand of JAHFPV010000001.1, from coordinate 207,194 downwards.
CGGGCAGATGATCATTCTGCCGTCCGACGATCAGCGCGAAAGGATCGCGAGAGAAGGTGCGTTCCTCTATCCCCTCCGGCGGCTCCTCTATTCCGGTGGTGACGAAGGCCAGTTCGATTTCTCCCCGGTGCAGCATCGCGGCAAGATCATGGTCGGGCCGTTCCACCACATGCAGCGCAAACTGGCCGAATTGCTCCTCCAGCCGCCGAACCGCATCGGGCAGCAGGCTGACCAGCGCGCCGGGCGTGCCACCCACGCGCAGCGGCCCGGCGACGCCCGCACTCGCCAGCTTCACCTCCGCCTCCGCATCGCGCAGCAGGCTGTCGATCGATTCCGCGCGCCGCAGCAGCGCTTCGCCCTCCGGTGTCAGGAGGATGCCGCTGCGCGAGCGTTCGAACAGGGACACGCCGAGCGTCTGTTCCAGCTGGGCGATGGCGTTGGATACGGACGGCTGCGATATGTTGAGCAGGCGCGCGCCGCCGCTGATCGAATTGCTGCGCACAACAGCCAGGAAAGTGCGGATGGCGCGCGGGTCGATCATTGGGCGATGATCTGCGCAAACATCGCCGGATCGACATTGCTGCCTGACATGACGACGACGCTCGCCCCGTCGCAAGGCGGCGCAAGCCCCGCCAGCATCGCCGCCAGCGCGACGGCACCACCCGGTTCGACCACCAGCTTGAGCGTGGAGAAGGCAAAGCGCATCGCATCGCGCACCTGATCGTCGCTGACGGTCAGGCCATCGGTCACCAGCGCCCGCATGATCGGCAGGGTCAGTTCGCCGGGGCTGGGCGAGAGCAAAGCGTCGCAGATGGAGCGTGCGCCGGGGGCGACCTGTTCGCGCACGCCGCTGCGCAGCGATCGGGCGGTGTCGTCAAAGTCGCGTGGTTCAACGCTGTAGATGGCGGTGTCGGGTGACTGGGCTTTCACCGCCGTTGCGATTCCGGCGGTCAGGCCACCGCCGCCGCAGCAGACGAGTATCTGCCCTACCGAAGCGCCCGCCGCTTGCGCCTGCGCCATGATTTCCAGCCCCGCGGTCCCCTGCCCCGCGATGATGAAAGGATCGTCGAAGGACGGCACGATGGTCGCGCCGCGCTCGCCCGCCAGTTCGGCTGCTATGGCTTCACGGCTGTCGCGATGGCGGTCATAGGTTATGACATCAGCGCCCAGTGCGCGGGTATTGGCCAGCTTGATCGCGGGCGCGTCAGCGGGCATCACGATGGTCGCCGGGATGCCGAGCAGGCGGGCGGCAGCGGCGATGCCCTGGGCATGATTGCCCGATGACCAGGCGACGACGCCCGCCGCGCGTTCCGCTGCGTTCAGCCGGGCGAGGCGGTTATAGGCGCCGCGGAATTTGAACGATCCGGTATGTTGCGCGCCCTCGAACTTCAGGAAAACCCGGCGGCCGACCAAAGCGTTCAGAGCCGCATTTTCCAGCAGGGGCGTGACGATGGCGGCGGGCGCGATGATGCGGGCGGCGTCGGCGACGTCTTGGGCGGTGATGGCGAAAGGCGCGTTGGACATGGACTGATCCCTCTATTGCTGCCGGTCTAGTGCGGCAGAGCCGACCGGAGAAGGGCCATTGCCGCCGGACTGGAGCCGGAGACCAACGGGAAAAGCCGGACTTCGCTGATGCGCGAAATCCGGCTTTTCTGGAATGGTGGTGGAGCCTAGCGGGATCGAACCGCTGACCTCGTCATTGCGAACGACGCGCTCTCCCAGCTGAGCTAAGGCCCCGACGTGCGCGGCTATAGGCGAGGGAAATCGGGCTGGCAACGGTCTTTTGCGCAAAATATTGGCCATGGACCGCCCGAACATCGCTCAGGCCGTCGCCTTCTTAAGCAGCGCCATGCGCAGGCATTGGCAGGTGATTTCGTCGCGCTGATTGATCAGGCGATGGGTGAAAGTGACGATTCCCGCGTCCGGGCGGGACCGGCTTTCCTTCAGGTCCGTGACTTCGGATTCGCATCGCATGGTGTCGCCGATGAAGACCGGCTTTGGCATGACGAGCTTGTCATAACCCAGATTTGCGACCAGCGTGCTGAGCGTCGTGTCGCCCACCGAAAGGCCGATCATCAGCGCGAAGGTGAAAGTGCCATTGACGAGAATCTGGCCGAATTCCGAGGCTTTGGCCGCTTCCGCGTCAAGGTGAAGCGGCTGGGGATTATGGGTCATCGTCGTGAAGAGGAGATTGTCCGTCTCCGTCACGGTGCGGCGGATTTCGTGGGCGATACTGTCACCGATGGTCCACTGGTCGAAATAACGTCCGGCCATTTTTGCCCCCTCTTGGCTCCAACTTTTCGATCTTCGCCCATATGATGCGTGGGAATATATCGAAAGTTTATTGATTACAGTTGGTTATAGCAGATGGAAGTTCGGTAGGACAGGCGGGTGATGGTATGGATGCGATCAATCATATCCGTTCGTGCTGAGTAGGGATTGAGCTTGTCGAAGGCTCGTATCGAAGTACCCCGCGCAATCCTTCGATACGCCACTTCGACAAGCTCAGCGGCTGCTCAGGACGAACGGGAGTGGTGTGATCTCGCCTACCCCTCTGCCTTCTCGATCTTCGCCAGCAGCACGCCTTCGCTCACCTGTCCGCCTTCGCTGGCGTTGAGTTCGGCCACGGTGCCGTCGAAGGGGGCGATGAGGCTGTGTTCCATTTTCATGGCTTCCAGCGTCAGCAGCTTCTGACCCTTGACCACTGCGTCGCCCGCGGCGACCGACACGGCGATGATGCGGCCGGGCATGGGGGAGAGGATTGCGCCGTCGGAGGCTGCGCCGCCTGCGCCGCCGTTGGCGCGCCATGGGGCCAGCCGCCAAACCTGACCCGCCTGTGCAATCAGCACATCCTCATGGTTGGGATCAGCTTCCCCACCGCGCGGATCGAAGGCGATGGTGACGGTCTCGCCGTCAAGCAGGAAGGGTGCCTCTGCGCGCACCGGCGCGTTGAGACGGAAGCCCGCCAGCACCCCGCCCGGCGTCAGCGCAGCCGCCGCGTCGGCCAGCGCTTCGGCATCGGGATGATGGGGCGGCATCAAAGCGTCGCCCTCGCGCCCGATCAGCCCGGTGTCGAGCTGGGCGGCGATGAAATCGGGATGCTCCAGCGCCTTGACGAGGAAACCGGCATTGGTCTTGAGCGGCCAGATGGCGGTATCGTCGAGCGCAGCGGCGAGGGTTTCGCGGGCTTCATCACGGGTCGCGCCATGAGCGATCATCTTGGCGATCATCGGGTCGTAGAAGGGCGAAATCTCCGCCCCCTGCCCTACGCCAGTGTCGATACGACACCCTTCGCCCAGGTCGAACGTGTCGAGGCGACCGATGGACGGCAGGAAGCCCTTGATCGGATCTTCCGCATAAAGCCGCGCTTCCATGGCGTGGCCGTTGATGCTGAGCTGATCCTGCGCCAGCGGGAGCGGTTTGCCCGATGCGACGCGCAGTTGCCATTCGACCAGATCGACGCCGGTGATTTCTTCGGTCACGGGATGTTCCACCTGAAGCCGGGTGTTCATTTCCATGAACCAGATGCGGTCCCCGCGCAGGCCTTCCGATCCATCAGCGATGAACTCGATCGTGCCTGCGCCAACATAGTCCACCGCCTTGGCGGCGCGGACGGCGGCGGAGCAGATGGCTTCGCGGGTGGCGGCGTCCATGCCGGGTGCCGGCGCTTCCTCGATCACCTTCTGATGGCGGCGCTGGAGCGAGCAGTCGCGCTCGAACAGGTGGACGACATTGCCGTGCGTGTCGCCAAAGACCTGCACCTCGATATGGCGCGGGTTGGTGACCCATTTTTCGAGCAGGACATGGTCGTTGCCGAAGCTGGATGCGGCTTCGCGCTGGCAGGAGGCAAGCGCGTCGGCGAAATCGGCGGGGGCATCGACCTTGCGCATCCCCTTGCCGCCGCCGCCCGCGACCGCCTTGATCAAGACGGGATAGCCGATGGCGTCGGCCTGGGCCGCCAAATGGGCGGGGGACTGGTCCGCGCCGAGATAGCCGGGCGTGGTGGGGACGCCTGCATCCTGCATCAGTTGCTTGGCCGCGTCTTTCAGGCCCATGGCGGTGATGGAGGACGGGTTGGGACCGACCCAGATCAGCCCTGCGTCGATCACCGCCTGCGCGAATTCGGCATTTTCGGACAGGAAGCCGTAGCCGGGGTGGATCGCCTGCGCGCCGGTTTGCTGGGCGGCGGCGATGATGCGGTCGCCCAGCAGGTAGGATTCGCGCACCGGGGACGGGCCGATATGGACGGCTTCGTCGGCGGAGCGGACATGGAGCGCCGTCGCGTCGGCATCAGAGTATACGGCGACGGTGCGGATGCCCATCGCGCGTGCGGTGCGGATGATGCGGCAGGCGATTTCGCCGCGATTGGCGATGAGGAGGGATTGGATCATGGCAGGCGTCCTTCTACCTCCCCGGAACGGGGAGGGGGACCAGCCGAAGGCTGGTGGAGGGGTTGGCGCTCACGGCACGCGGAGACAATGGCGATGACGACCATGTCGACCGAGTGCAGGACTTCTCTGGCGGGAATGCGGATTGTGTCGAACCCGCGCTCGCGCATATGGGCATCGCGGACGGCATCGTTCTTCGGTTGATCGCCGCGATTATGAACTTCGCCGTCGATTTCGATGGCAAGCCTCGCGGACAGGCAGGCGAAGTCCAAACTATATGGGCCTATCGGGTGTTGGCGGCGGAATTTGAAGCCGCCGGGGCGCTGACGCAACGCGCGCCACAGTATCACTTCGGGAAGATTGCCGGAGCGTCGTTCGCGCCTTGCCATCCTGATCGTCGCGGAGGTGGTGTTGAATACCCCTCCACCACCCTTCGGGCGGTCCCCCTCCCCGTTCCGGGGAGGTATGGCGTTGTCCTGCCCCACCCCCATCACATCCGAAATACGCCGAATTGCGCCCTCTCAGCCACCGGGGCGTTCAGCGCGGCGGCGAAGGCCAGGCCCAGCACGTCGCGGGTTTGCGCCGGGTCGATGACGCCGTCGTCCCAGAGGCGGGCGGTGGCGTAATAGGGGTTGCCTTCTTCTTCATACTTCTGGCGGACGGGGGCCTTGAAGGCTTCGGCTTCTTCCGGCGTCCATTTGGCCGCGTCGCGGTGGACGGTGGCCAGGACGGATGCGGCCTGTTCGCCGCCCATCACGCTGATGCGGGCATTGGGCCAGGTGAAGAGGAAGCGGGGTTGGTAGGCTCTACCGCACATGCCGTAATTGCCTGCGCCGAAACTGCCGCCGATCAAGACGGTGATTTTGGGCACCTGCGCGGTGGCGACGGCGGTGACGAGTTTGGCGCCATGTTTGGCGATCCCCTCGGCCTCATATTTGCCGCCGACCATGAAGCCGGAGATATTCTGGAGGAAGAGCAAGGGGATGCGTCGCTGGCAGGCGAGTTCGATGAAATGCGCGCCCTTCTGTGCGCTTTCGCTGAACAGGACGCCGTTATTGGCGAGGATGGCGACCGGCATTCCCCAGATATGGGCGAAGCCGCAGACGAGCGTGGTGCCGTAGAGCGGCTTGAATTCGTGAAATTCGCTGCCGTCCACGATCCGCGCGATGATTTCGCGCACGTCATAGGGGGCGCGGACATCATCAGGGATGATGCCGTAAAGATCGCCCGCATCATATTTGGGCGGGCGGGGTTCGCGCAGGTTGAGGTCCGGCTTGCGGTCGGGTTGCAGGGTCGAAACGATGTCGCGCACGATGGTGAGCGCATGATCGTCGCTGTCGGCGACATGATCGACCACGCCCGACTTGCGGCCATGCAGGTCGCCGCCGCCCAGATCTTCCGCCGTGATGACTTCACCGGTTGCGGCCTGCACCAGCGGTGGACCGGCCAGGAAGATCGTCCCCTGATTGCGGACGATGACGGTTTCGTCGGACATGGCAGGGACGTAAGCGCCGCCCGCGGTGCAGCTGCCCATGACGCAGGCGATCTGGGGGATGCCCTGCGCCGACAGGTTCGCCTGATTATAGAAGATGCGGCCGAAATGGTCGCGATCGGGGAATACCTCCGCCTGATTGGGCAGGTTCGCACCGCCACTGTCGACCAGATAGATGCAGGGCAGCCGGTTTTCGAGCGCGATTTCCTGCGCGCGCAGATGCTTCTTCACGGTGACGGGGTAGTAAGTGCCGCCCTTTACCGTGGCGTCGTTGCAGCCGATCATGACCTGACGACCCGCGACGCGGCCGATCCCGGCGATCAGGCCCGCGCCGGGAACTTCATCGCCATAAAGGCCATTGGCGGCAAGCTGGCCGATTTCCAGGAAGGGCGAGCCGGGATCGAGCAGGCGCTCGACGCGGTCGCGGGGGAGGAGTTTGCCGCGTGCGGTATGCTTGTCGCGGGCGCTGGCCGAGCCGCCTGCGGCTGCGGCGGCGACCTTGGCGCGCAATTCGTCGGCCAGCGCGCGGTTGTGCGCGGCATTGCTGCGGAAGGCTTCGCTGTCGGGGGACAATTTCGTGTCGAGGACCGGCGCAATCATGCCCTTGCGCTCCCGCGCCCGGTGATGCCACAGGGTAGCCCCCTGCCCTGTTCGAGGCTGTTCATGCCCACCATCGCTCTCCTCGTCATTTCAAACCTCTTCATGACCGTCGCCTGGTACTGGCATTTGAAAGGCGGGATGACCAAGCCGCTGATACTGGTCATCCTGATCAGCTGGGGCATCGCGCTGGTCGAATATTGTTTTGCCGTGCCCGCCAATCGCATCGGCTTTGCCCATGGCTGGTCGGCGGGGCAACTCAAAGTCGCACAGGAAGCCATCGCCCTGGTGATCTTCGGCGGGTTCATGGTCGTGGTGCTGGGCGAACCGCTGCACTGGCGCCATTTCGCCGCCTTCGCCTGCATCATGGCGGGAGTCGCATTCCTGTTCGTGGGCAAGCCGTGATTCATGCGTTCAGCAGTTCCCGGCCGATCAACATGCGGCGGATTTCGTTTGTGCCTGCGCCAATGTCGAGCAGCTTGGCGTCGCGCATGAAGCGTTCGACTGGCCAGTCCTTCGTATAGCCCGCGCCGCCCAGCGCCTGCACGGCTTCAAGCGCGACCTTCACCGCATTTTCGCTGGCCAGCAGGATCGCGCCGGCCGCGTCATAGCGGGTGGTGCGGCCCGCGTCGCACGCTCTGGCGACGGCATAGACATAGGCGCGCGCGCTGTTGAGGGCGACATACATATCGGCGATCTTGGCCTGCATCAGCTGGAATGCGCCGATCGGTTTGCCAAATTGCTGGCGTTCGCGGACATAGGGTAGCACGACGTCGAGGCAGGCCTGCATGATGCCAAGCTGGATGCCCGCCAGCACGGTGCGTTCATAGTCGAGGCCCGACATCAGCACGCCCGCGCCGCCGTTCAGCGGCCCCATGATATTCTCTTCCGGCACGGCGCAATCGTCGAACACCAGTTCGGCGGTGGGTGATCCGCGCATCCCGACCTTGTCGATCTTTTGCCCGATCGAGAAGCCCGGCATGGATTTTTCGATGAGGAAGGTGGTGATCCCCTTCGATCCCTCGCCAGTGCGGGCATAGACGACCAAAGTGTCGGCTTCCGATGCGTTGGTGATCCAAAATTTGGTGCCGTTCAGGATATAGCGATCGCCCTTTTTATCGGCACGCAGCTTCATTGCCATAACGTCCGACCCCGCGCCTGCTTCCGACATGGCGAGGCTGCCGACATGCTCACCGGATATGAGTTTGGGGAGGTAGCGCGCCTTTTGCTCGGCATTGCCCCAGCGGCGGATCTGGTTGACGCAAAGGTTGGAATGGGCGCCATAGCTCAAACCTATGGAGGCGGACGCGCGGGCGACTTCCTCCTGCGCGACGACATGCTCCAGATAGCCAAGGCCAAGGCCACCGTCCGCTTCGTCCACAGTAATGCCGTGCAGGCCGAGCGCGCCCATTTCGGGCCAGAGCGTGCGGGGGAACCAGTCCTCCGCGTCGATACGGCCGGCCAGCGGGGCGATGCGGTCATCGGCGAAGCGGCGGGTGGTGTCGCGGATCATGTCCGCAGTCTCGCCCAGGGCAAAATCGAAATCGGTCATTGGCATCTCTCCATTGTCCCTATCCTAGCGGCTGGCAGTCCAAGAGAAAAATTGAAAGGGCGCGGCATAGTGTATAGTTTATATCTATGATCGAACGCTATCTGCTGCGCTATTTCCTGGCCGTGGTCGACCAGGGCAATTTTTCCCGTGCGGCGGCGCATTGCCATGTGTCGCAGCCGACCCTGTCGGTGGGCATCGCCAAGCTGGAGCAGACGGTCGGCGCGCCGCTCTTCCTGCGCAGCAACCAGCGGGTCGAGCTGACCGGCGCGGGGGCGCGGCTGCTGGGCCATGCGCGGCGGATCGAGCGGGAGTTCAACCTGGCCGAGCAGGCAGGCGCGCGATCGGCGGAGGGCGCGCCGCTGCGCATCGGGTTGCTGACCAGCATCCCCGGCGCGCTGGTGGCGCAGGCGGTGGCGGGTTGCGTGCCCGGCGATGCGCAGGCGCTGGAACTGGTGCCGGGGACCGAGCGCGAGTTGCTGGCGCGGCTGGACGCGGAGCGGATCGACGTGGCGCTGACCCTGGTGCGCGACGGGGCGGATCGCTATGCGGCGCGCGCGATCGCGGAGGAAGGCTATGGCCTGGCCCTGCCCGCCAGCCATGCACTGGCCGGGCGAGCCATGATCGCGGCGGAGGCACTGGCGGGCGAAGTGATGATCGTGCGGCGCCATTGCGAGGCGCTGTCGGCGACCAGCCGCTATTTCGTCGATCGCGGGGTGCGCCCGCATTTCGCCTTTCGCGCGACCAATGACGAGCGGGTGATGCAGATGGTCGCAGCCGGGCTGGGCGTGACGGTGATGCCGATGGGCTATGGCTGGCCGGGCATGGCGCGCGCGGCGCTCAAGGACTTCGGCGCGCGGCGCATGATCGGCCTGCTGTTCAGCCCGCGCGCGCAAGGATTGAGCCAGGCACTGCCGCCGATCCTGACGGCGCTAGAGGCGATAGTGGCTAATAAGCCACATGATCCTAAAGACAGGTGATGGGGCCGATTGTGCGCACCAACACACCGTGCTAATTGTATTCCCAGGACACATTTTCACGATGTCCGGTTCCAGGGAGAGACGCTTTGAAAGCATCCATCAATGCGCGCGCCATGTGCGCCTTGTTCGCATCGGTTTCCAGCATCGGGCTGAGCTCCCTTGTTCAGGCGCAAACCGACGGCATGGACATCATCGTCACCGCGCAAAAACGCAGCCAGTCCTTGCAGGACGTCAGCGTCGCGGTGTCGGCGGTCAGCGGGGATCAGCTGGCCAATGCTGGGGTCAGCAATTTGCAGGACATCCAGCAGCTGGTGCCATCGGTCACCTTCGGCAATGACTTCAATCAGGCCAAGGTGTTCATTCGCGGCGTGGGTGCCAATACTTCCACGACCGGGTCCAGCACTGGCGTCGCGCTGCATGTCGATGGTGCCTATGTCGCCCGTGCCGAAGCGCAGCTGACGTCGCTGTTCGATCTGGAGCGGGTCGAAGTACTGCGCGGGCCGCAGGGCAGCCTCTATGGCCGCAACGCGGTTGGCGGTTCGATCAACCTGATCACCGCCAAACCGACCGCAGATTTCGCCGGCTATGCCCGCATCGGCTATGGCAATTATAATGCCATGACCGCCGAAGCCGCGGTCGGTGGCCCGATCGTCGATGCCATCCGCTTCCGTCTGGCGGGCAAGGTCGAGGCGCGCGATGGCTATGGCGGCAATCCGTTCAAGGGCGGCAGCGATGTCGATGACCTGTTCCGCTATATGGTCCGTGGGCAGGTCCATCTGATCGCATCGGACAAGGTGGATTTTCTGCTGTCGGGCGAATATTTCCGCCAGAATGACAATAGCGGCGCAGTCCATTATCGCGGCCCTGCCTTTCCCGGCGTCCCCCGGCTGGCCCCCACCGGCACGGGCGGCTTTGCCACCAACCCGCGCGATCTCGGCAGCGACGAGCCGCCCTCGGTCGACACCACAAGCTATTCGGTTACCGGCACGCTCAATATCGAGCTGAGCGACGCTTTCAGCATTGGCAACATCACCAATTATCGCGATTTCAAGACGCAGCTCATTCAGGATCTCGACGGATCGGCGCTGGTCGCCACCCTGCCCAATTCGACGTCGATCCAGACCCGCACTATCGATGCGCAGCAGTTCAGCAACGAGCTGCAATTCAAATATGACAGCGCCATCGTGAAAGGTGTCGTCGGCCTTTATTATTTCCATGAGCGGCAGCGTCCGCGCGATCAGGTTGGCCTGAGTTCGACCAACGACCTGGCATCAAATATCACCGTGCTGGCGACGCGGCCAACCTTCGTCGACAATGTCGCAGCGCCTGTGGGTTCCGTGACGCTGGCCGAAGCGCTGGCGATGTGCAACTTCCCGGCCGGGACGTCGCCCAACCGCGTCTGCCTGAAATCCAGCTTGGGCACCCGCGCCTATGCCGCGTTCGGGCAGCTGAATTTCGACATGGGCGAGGCGTTTGGCCTGAACGGCGTGTCGCTGAAACTGGGCGGCCGCTACAGCCATGAAAAGGTCGACAGCGCCAACCCGTCGATCATCCTGACCGCCAACGGCAATCCCGCCGTGGCGCAGGTGCGCAAGACGACGGTCGCAGGCACCTACCGCGAAAAGACGTTCAAGGATTTCACCCCGGAAATCGGCCTGCAATGGCAGCCCAACCGCGACCTGCTGCTCTATTATACCTATTCGGAAGGCTTCAAGGCCGGGTCGGGCGAGAATGCCGCGGGCAGCACCACGATCGTGCGGCCGGAAAAGATGAAGAACCACGAACTGGGTATCAAGGCTGAACTGCTCGACCGGCGCTTGCAGATCAATCTGGCGGCCTATCATTACAAGCTGGACGATTTGCAGATCAACAAGACGATCGGCGGCGGACCTGCGGGCTTTACCACCATCTTTGAAAATGCGGCCAAGACGTCGGCCACCGGTGTCGAGGCGGACCTGATGGCCCGCCCGGTCGATGGCGTGCGCCTGCGTGGCTCCGTGTCCTACACCGACAGCAAATATGACGACTTCATCACGGTCGATCCATTGAACCCCGTCAACGTCGCGCAGGCGGGGCAGCCTGCCTATAACCCCGTCACCAATCCCGATCCGACGGCCTTTGGCGCGCCATGCGGCCCCGGTGCGCTCAACGCCAACGCGCCGTGCAACATCCAGCTGGCGGGCAACCCGACGCGCAATTCGCCGACATGGGCCTATAGTGCCGGGATAGAGGTGGACCTGCCGGTCCTGACCGAGACCGGCACGCTGACGCTGAGCGGCGACATGTCGGGCAAGAGCAATGTCTATTTCACCGAGTTCAAGCGGCTGGTCGAAGGCACCCGCGCCTATACGATGTTCGACGCATCGCTGCGCTGGATCGACCGGACGGACACGGTGACGGCGTCGTTGTGGATCAAGAATATCAACAACACGCTGCGCGAAAGCAGCACCTTTGCGATCTCCACCGGCCGCATCATCGGCGTCACCTACCTGCCGCCGCGCACCTATGGCATGACGCTGGGTTACAAATTCTGATCACGCGGCCTGCGCCGGGGCAAGAGACTCCGGCGCAGGTGAGCGTATGAAGACAGTCAGGGCCGCGACAATGACCGCGCGGCTATTTTCTGCGTGTTTCTCTATCCCTCGCTCGGCACTTCGGCTGTACGGCGACAGGCATATCCAACTGCCGGGTTCAGGCCGGCTCAAGCCGACGGCCGAGAGACCTAGACACGCGATTTCAGCGGACGGCGCTTCCGAAGCCAACTCAGCCAGCGCAATGGATGGCTTGTCGAACGGTTCGGCCCGCTGCGCTTCGCCTTCGACCTGCCGAGCGACGACCAGGGATTGCGCATGGTGATGCGGCGGTGGTGGCTTGGACCATTGCCCCTGCCGAAATGGCTGGCCCCACGCTCCAACGCACGGGAATGGGCGGAAGGCGGTCGCTTCCACTTCGATGTACCGATCGCCCTGCCGTTGATTGGGCGACTGGTCCATTATCGCGGATGGCTTGAACCAGCGCCAACTCAATAGTGGAGTTGTCGGTCAGCTTTGGCCGCCAAGGCGATGAATGGTTGGTAATGATCATTCTGGTTGGGTCGAGCAAATGGGCGCACTCGGCTTGACCACTGGATGCATTTGCTCAATCCTGCGCGAGTGAACGAAGTTATCGTCGATCCAGCGCCTTTCCGTTCCGGCCCCTCTGTGGTGCTCCTGGCGCGGCCTGAAGCGATCCGTCTCGATGCCGCGACGACGGCAGTCATCGTCGTGGATATGCAGAACGCCTATGCCAGCGAGGGCGGCTATGTGGACGAGGCTGGCTTCGATACCGGCCCGGCGGCGGGTGTGATCCCAAAGATTGCCGAAGTCGTCGATATTGCGCGCGCAGCGGGTATGCCGGTGGTGTTCCTGCAGAATGGCTGGGATTCCCACTATGTCGAGGCAGGCACGGCGCTCTCGCCAAACTGGCACAAATCCAATGCGCTAAAGACCATGCGGGCGCGACCCGAGCTGGCCGGCAAGTTCCTAGCGCGCGGTGGATGGGACTATGACCTTGTGGATGGCTTGCATGTGCAGGAGGGCGACCTGCGCGTGCACAAACCGCGCTATTCCGCCTTCTTCAACTCGCAGCTCGATTCCGTGCTGCGGGCACGCGGCATCCGCACGCTGATCTTCACTGGCATCGCCACCAATGTCTGCGTCGAATCGACCCTGCGCGACGGCTTCCACCTCGAATATTTTGGCGTGCTGCTGGAGGACGCAGTGCATCATCTGGGGCCGGACTTCATCCGCGAAGCCAGCCTCTACAATGTCGAGACATTCTTCGGCTGGGTAAGCAGTGTCGCCGATTTCCGCACCGCTGTCGGCCAACTGCCTAAGAAGGAGGCCTGATGCCTTTCGAACCGATCAATCCGCCGCAATTTCCCAAGCCCATCGCGCCCTATTCAGCCGGGGCCAAAGCGGGCAACACGGTCTATGTGTCGGGCGTATTGGCACTTGGAGAGGGTGGAGCGGTGCTGCATATCGGCGATGCCGCCGCGCAGACGCGCCATGTGCTGGACGTCATCAAGATCACGGTCGAGGCGGCGGGTGGCACAATGGCGGACATTGCCATGAACCATATCTTCCTCAAGGACCTCAACGATTATGCCGCTTTCAACGCGGTCTATGCCGAGTATTTTCCGGGCGACAAGCCAGCGCGCTACTGCATCAAATGCGAACTGGTAAAGCCCGACTGCCTGGTCGAGATCGCCTCGGTCGCCCATCTTGGCTGAGGCGGCAGGGCTTTACTACGAAACCCATGGGAGCGCGGATGCGCCACCGCTGATATTGTCGAGCGGCCTTGGCGGTTCGGCGACCTACTGGGCGCCGAACCTGCCGGCGCTGGCTGCGCATTTTCGCGTCATCGCCTATGACCATCGCGGCACCGGCCGCAGCGACCGCGCGCTTGCCGACACTATATCGGTCGAGGACATGGCAAGCGACATGATCGCGCTGATGGATGCCCTCGGCATCGGGCGTGCGCATTGCATCGGCCATGCGCTGGGCGGAGCCATCGGCGTCGAAACCGCTATCCGTACGGGGCGGATCGACCGGTTGGTCGTCATCAACGGCTGGCGCTTGTTATCTCCCCATACGCGGCGCTGTTTCGCCGCCCGCCTCGCATTGCTGCATGGCGCTGGCGAACGGGCCTTTCTCGAAGCGCAGCCGCTTTTCCTCTATCCGCCCGACTGGATTGCGGCTCATGACGAAGAGCTGACGGCTGACCTTGAACACCATCTCGCGGCTTTTCCGGGCGTCGAGACGATGGCCAAGCGCATCGCCGCCGTTCAGGCCTATGCGCCCTGTCCTGCGGGGCTGTCGACGCTCGAAAAGCTGCTCGTCATTGCCACCCGCGACGACTTCCTCGTGCCGTTCGCCACCGCGCTCGATCTCGCCCAGCCGGTTGCGCACGCCCGGACTGCCACGTTCGATTGGGGCGGTCATGCCTGCAACGTGACTGATCCTGACAATTTCAACCGCGTCGTTCTCAAATTCCTCAGGAGTTGAAGTCCATGCAGGTCGGCGTTTTCATTCCCATCAACAATAATGGCTGGCTGATCAGCGAGAATGCCCCGCAATATCTGCCAAACTTCGATCTCAACAAGGAGATTGCCCAGCGCGCGGAGAAATATGGTCTCGATTTCCTGCTGTCGATGATCAAGCTGCGGGGCTTTGGCGGCAAGACGCAATTCTGGGAATATGGCCTTGAGAGCTTCACGCTGATGGCGGGCCTTGCAGCGGTGACGGAGAGGATCAAGATCTTCGCCACCTGCCCCACGCTGATCATTCCGCCCGCCTTCGCCACGCGCATGGCCAATACCATTGACAGCATCAGTCATGGCCGTTTCGGGATCAACCTGATCACCGGCTGGCAGCCGCCAGAATATACCCAGATGGGCCTCTGGCCAGGCGACGAGCATTTTCGCAATCGCTACGACGTGCTCGACGAATATGCCCGCATACTGCGCGAGTTGTGGGAAAGCGGGCGCTCCGACTTCAAGGGTCAATATTATCAGATGGACGATTGCCTCGTCCGGCCCCAACCGCAAGCGGATATGAAGATCATCTGCGCGGGATCGTCCGATGCGGGACTGGCGTTCTCGGCCAAGTGGGCAGACTATGCCTTTTGCCTTGGCAAGGGCGTCAACACGCCGACCGCTTTCGCTTCCAATAACGACCGGCTGGCGAAGTTCACCGCAGAGACAGGCCGCGACGTCTCGGTTTTTGTCCTGGTCATGATAATCGCCGCTGAGACAGACGAGGAAGCCATGGCCAAATGGCGGCGCTATAATGACGGCGTCGATGTCGAAGCCATCGCATGGCTGGCCGATCAGGGCGCCAGGGACACTGTCAACACCGACACCAACGTCCGCCAACTCGCCGCGCCGGAAGGCGCCGTGAACATCAACATGGGCACATTGGTCGGCAGCTACGAAAGCGTGGCGCGTATGCTCGACGAAATGGCCGAAGTGCCCAACACCGGTGGCGTGCTGCTGACCTTCGACGATTTCCTGGAAGGCGTGGAAGCGTTCGGAACACGCATACAACCGCTGATGAAGAGCCGGGCCAGCTTATCGCAACTTTGAACGGGTTTCTAAATGGAACTTTGCGTTCCACATGCTTCGATGTCGCCGCATATTTGGTCGTCCCTGCTGAACATAATCGTTGTTACGTAAACTGGCTCCTTCGCATTAAACGTTTGCTGCGGCCTATTCATGTAAGGTGGCTGGATTTGCGCGCGAACCGTTGGCGTTGCACATGCTGCCTGCTACCGATCAGTCTATGGCCATACCCGATTACCAAAAACTGATGCTCCCTGTTCTCACAATCGCAGCAGAGGGCGAGATTCGCGTTCCTGTCGCGGCCCAAAAGCTTGCCGCCACGCTAGGATTGACCGAAGCCGAGCGGGAAGAAATGCTACGCAGTGGGAAGCAGCGGATACTCCATAACCGCATCCACTGGGCCAAATTCTATATGTCCAAGGCTGGACTAATCGACACACCCAAGCGCGGCGTGTTCATCGCAAGCAACGCTGGCAGAGAGTTATTGACGACCAATCCGCACATCTTGGACGTCGAGAAATTAAAAGATTATCAGCCTTTCGTGGAATTCTACAGTGCAACGGCTGCAACAGTGTCACCGAACGACATGCCTGCGACCAAGGCATCAACGACATCCTCCGTCACACCGGAGGAACAGATTGATGCTGCTCATTCGGTGCTTACCTCAGCACTGAAAGCTGATTTGCTCTCCCGAATCATGGAGCAAACCCCGACGTTTTTTGAACGCGTCATCGTCGATCTCCTTGTCGCCATGGGTTATGGGGGATCGCACGAAAATGCCGCGATGCGACTGGGCAAGTCCGGGGATGGCGGCATTGACGGCATCGTCGATGAAGACCGCTTGGGGCTCGATCGAATTTACGTTCAAGCTAAGCGCTACTCCGCACATGTCAGCGTTGGTCGCCCAGAGATCCAGGGTTTCGTCGGCAGTTTAGTCGGGCTTGGGGCAACGAAAGGCGTTTTCGTCACAACCTCCAACTTCAGCGCACCTGCAATAGAATTTGCGCGCGGTTTGCAGCAGAGGATCATACTGATCAACGGAGCGCGCTTGACCGAATTGATGGTGGAATTCGGCGTCGGTGTGAGAGTCGCCCGCACGGTCGAGGTAAAAAGGCTCGATGAGGACTTCTTCACGGATGAGTGAAGACGATCCAGAACTTCCCCGGCCGTTCACCCACGCTCCACCCACTGGGACGCCCCAGAAACAAGCCCAAAAGCTCACAAACAAGGCAACCCGCCGCCTCTAAGCCGGAAGGCATTTTCGCTCTGATGTCAGGAATTTGCCTATGAAGGCGCTGGTGCCGCTTACAGGACTCGAACCTGTGACCCCCGCATTACGAATGCGATGCTCTACCAACTGAGCTAAAGCGGCGTTGCGGCGGGCAGATAACAGTGGTTGGTCCGAAGGACAAGCGGGCAATTGCATTGTCGAGCCGGTCTTTTTGTGGGGAACGCAACGGACGGGGCGTTGATCGCCACCATCTTTACGGCAAATTTACCATCCGGTGCCACTGTCGAGTCCCAAAGAGGTAGAATTTTGCCTGAAATAGGGACCGACCGGATGGACACTCTGCGGGGGCATGACGTCGCCAACGACCAGGACGACTTCGATTATGCCGAGGATGCGGCGATCGACGCACCGTTGACGGTGGTGTCGGACGAACGACGGATGCAGGTGCGCGCCTATAATTATTGGGCGTCGCTGCTGGGTGACCGCGCGCTGCCATCGATCGAGGATCTGTCGCCCGATCAGCTGGAGGATTTCGGCCCGCACAGCGTGTTGCTGGATTTTTCCACCGGCCTCGACAACCCGGCCATCGTCTATCTGGGCACCGCCTTGCGGCAGGAGTGCGAGATTGAAGGCAACATCAGCTATATCAACGATGTGCCCGCACGATCGCTGCTGTCGCGGCTGACCGACCATTATCTCCAGATCGTCGCCAATGCCGCACCGATCGGCTTTGAGGCGGAATTCGTCAACCAGCGCGACGCAGAGATATTATATCGCGGCATATTGATGCCCTTTTCGTCCGATGACGAGACGATCGATTTCGTGTTCGGCGTGATCAACTGGAAGGAACTGGCGAGCCGCGACGAGCGGCAGGCGCTGGAATTGGAAGTCAGCGCGGCGCTGGCCAACGCCATGCCGGGGCGCAACGACGCGCCGGTATGGGCCGATGGTCCGGCGGGCGGCGAGACGGTCGAACCAGCACCCCAGCCCCTGCCTACGCCCGTCGCTTCGTACGACGAGGAACCGCTGGACCTGTCCGGCATGGAAAGCCCGACCGAGGACGCGCCGCTGGCCGACTGGCTGGCGCTGGCGCGCGATGGCGCGGATCAGGTCCGCACCAGCGAGGCGCGCAGTCATGCCGCGCTCTATCGCGCGATTGGCCTGGCTTATGATTTCGCTCTGGTGGCGCAGGCCCGGCCAGACGACTATGCCGAACTGCTGGCCGATTGCGGCATCAAGGTGCAGGCGCGCAGCCCGATGACCGCGATCATCAAGCTGGTTTTCGGCGCGGCCTATGACAAGACCCGGATCACCGAATATGCGACCGCGCTCGACCATGGCTGGGCATTGGGCCTGGGCGTGGGCATGTTGGCCGACCATCTGTCCAACTATAGCGGCGGCCTCAAGGCGCTGGTGCGCGACGAGCGGGCTTTGCGCCGGGCCGAAGCCCCGCCGCGCCCGGACAGGCGCGAAAATGCCCGCAGCGCGATGAAGGCCGCCGCCGCAATCGACCCGCAGGCACTGGCCACCGATGCGGACGGGCTGGCGATCGTCGTCGCCCGGCGCGAGGCGGACGGCACGGTGGTGCTGGTCGCGGCGCTGCCCGAAGGATCGGACCTGGCGCAACGGGTGATCCTGGCCGCTGCACGCTAGGGCCAGCGCAGCGCTTGACGCGCTAAAATATCCCCCGCGGCGCACCAATGTGCTGCTGCTCCGTTCGATTTTGCAGCGCACCAAATATCCGCTTGCGTCGAAACGCGAATCGACGGATAGTCTGTGTCGGCGCGATGACGTGCCTTATGGGTGTTCCTTCCGACGGGGGAACGGGACGCCCCTCATGAAACAGCAAAGCCGCTGTCCAGCTTTTCGCACATGCGAAAGTCTGGCCTGCGGCTTTTTTCGTTTTGGCGTCGGGCGTTGCGATCAATCCGCCTGCCCCGCCGAAGCGCTTTCACCATCATCAGATTTTTTCGAAGGGGGCTTCGCCATGTATAACAAGACCGACAAGAGCAGCACACCGAACCGGCGGCAGGTGATTCGCAGCGCAGGCACCGCCGCGCTGTTCACCGCCGTGCATCAGGCCTTTCCAAGCGGCGCTTTTGCCGCCGGGGCCGGGCCGGAGGTGAAGGGCGCAAAGCTCGGCTTCATCGCGCTGACCGACTGCGCGCCGCTGATCGTCGCCAAGGAGCTGGGCCTGTTCGCCAAGCATGGGATGCCCGATGTGGTCGTCGCCAAACAGGCCAGCTGGGGCGCGACCCGCGACAATCTGGTGCTGGGGTCAGGGAGCGGCGGCATCGATGGCGCTCATATCCTTAGCCCCATGCCCTATTTCATGTCGCTGGGAATCAATTCCAAGCAGACCGCGATAAGCATCCTGGCGCGGCTGAACGTCAATGGTCAGGGCATTTCGGTGTCGAAGGAGTATCTGGCGGCCAAGGCGGGGCTGAACGCCGCGTCGATGAAGGGCGTGATCGAGCAGCGCAAGGGCGCAGGCAAGAAGATCACCATGGCCATGACCTTTCCGGGCGGCACCCATGATCTGTGGCTGCGCTACTGGCTGGCGGCGGGCGGGATCAACCCCGATGTGGACGTCGACCTGATCACCGTGCCGCCGCCGCAGATGGTAGCGAATATGAAGGCCGACACGATGGACGCATTCTGCGTCGGTGAACCATGGAACGACCAGCTGGTCGCGCAGCAGCTGGGCTATACTGCGGTATCGACCGGGCAGATGTGGATGAACCATCCCGAAAAATGCTTTGCCATGCGGTCCGACTGGATCGCGCAAAATCCGCGCGCAGCCGTGGCGATCACCGCCGCCGTGCTGGAAGCGCAGCGCTGGGCCGACAATCCGGCCAATATTTCGCGGCTGGCGATGATGGTGTCGGGCCGCGATTATCTCAAATGCCCGGTCAGCGACATTGCCGACCGTTTGCAGGGCAATTTTACCATGGGCGACGGGCGCAAATATCCCAATGCGCCGTTCAAGATGAAATTCTTTAACGGCTATGCGTCCTTCCCGTACAAGAGCCACGACCTGTGGTTCCTCACGGAAAACCAGCGCTGGGGCAAGCTGCCCGCCAACCTCAACACCAGCGCGATCATCGCCAAGGTCAACCGGGCCGACATCTGGCGCAAGGCAGCGGGCGTGCTGGGCGGCAAGGGTCCGGCCAGCGACAGCCGGGGCGTCGAAAAATTCTTCGACGGCAAGACGTTCGATCCCGCCAATCCCAAAGCCTATCTGGCCAGCCTGAAGATCAAGAAGATCTAGTGTGCAGGCCCAAAACCGGAGTGTCATCATGTCCTCTCTTTCCACTCTCAAGGTCGTGCCGTTGAGGCGGGACGACCCACAGGCCGCCGCCGTGGTGGCGACGCCTGCACCGGTCGAGGCGGTTGTCGCGCCGGTCATGCCGCAAGCCGCCCCGGTCGCGGGGCTGGCGCAGCTCTGGCTGGACCGCGGACGGAGTGTTGCTGCGTCCGTCCTGCCGACGATGCTGATGATCATCACGCTGCTGTTCGTGTGGCAGCTGAGTTGCAGCGCGCCTGACGCCAGCTTCCCCAGCCCGATGAAGGTGTGGGAAGAGAGCCATGAGGTGATCGTCCACCCCTTCAAGGGCGTATCGCTCGACCTGACCGGCCTGCATATCGACGATCAGGGCGATGTCGGCATTGCCGCCCATATACTGACCAGCCTGTCGCGGGTCATGATCGGCTATGGCATGGCGGCGGTTGCGGGCATCGCGCTGGGCGTGCTGATCGGGCAAAGCCCCTTCGCCTATCGCGCGCTCGATCCGTTGTTTCAGGTATTGCGCACCGTGCCGCCGCTGGCCTGGCTGCCGATCAGCCTGGCGATCTTCCAGAATGCCGGGCCATCGGCGCTGTTCCTGATCTTCATCACCGCCATCTGGCCCATCATTCTGAACACCGCGTCGGGCATTCAGCAAATCCCGCTGGCCTATCGCAACGTCGCCAGGGTGCTGGGTCTGAACCCGGTGGAATATTTCCTGCGCATCATGTTGCCCGCCACCGTGCCGCCGATGTTCACGGGGCTT
Source organism: Sphingobium sp. (assembly GCA_023266575.1). Lineage (GTDB taxonomy): Bacteria > Pseudomonadota > Alphaproteobacteria > Sphingomonadales > Sphingomonadaceae > Sphingobium. The sequence continues at coordinate 186,805 of JAHFPV010000001.1, read as the reverse complement.
CGCATCGGCATCGGCATGAGCTGGCTGGCGATCGTTGCCGCCGAAATGGTGCAGGGCGGCACCGGCGTCGGCTTCTTCATCTGGGACAGCTACAACAGCTCGCTCCTCACCGACACGATCGTCGCTTTGCTGTGGATCGGCATGGTCGGCTTCACCCTCGACCGCATCGTCGCCGCCATTGGCCGCATCGTCGCCCGATCGAACTGAAAGGACCGGTTCCATGAAACAGAGAAGCTATCTGGCGATCGAGGATGTCACGGTCGAGTTTCCGACCAAACAGGGTCCGTTCTGCGCGCTCCAGTCGATCGACCTGTCGGTCGAGCGCGGCGAATTCGTGGCGCTGATCGGCCATTCGGGTTGCGGCAAGTCCACCCTGCTCAATGTCGTGGCGGGGCTGGTGAAGCCCAGCCGGGGCGTCTTGTTCCTGGACGGTGACGTCATCAGCGGCCCCGGCCCTGACCGCGCCGTGGTGTTTCAGGACCATTCGCTGCTCCCCTGGCTGACAGTCGAGGAGAATGTCCGGCTCGCTGTCGATAAGACCGCCGGGGACAAGAGCAAGGCGGAACGGCGCGACTGGGTGCTGCACAATCTGGAGCTGGTACAGATGGCCCATGCCGCGCGCAAGCGGCCGGGCGAATTGTCGGGCGGCATGAAGCAGCGCGTCGGCATCGCCCGCGCCATCGCAATGAAGCCGCGCATCCTGTTGATGGACGAACCGTTCGGCGCGCTCGACGCGCTGACGCGGGCGGCGTTGCAGGATGTGGTGATGGAATTGCAGGCGAGCCTCAACAACACCGTGCTGATGATCACCCATGATGTCGATGAAGCGGTGTTGCTCGCCGATCGCGTCGTCATGATGACCAACGGCCCGGCGGCACGCATTGGCGAGGATCATGCCGTTGCCATGGCCCGTCCGCGCGATCGCTTGAAGGCGCTCGACATGGCCGAATATGCTGCGGCCCGTCATGCGGTGGTGCATTTCCTGCACGAACGTTATCGTAACCCGACGGTGGGCCGCGCGGCCTGATCCAGGTGACATAAGGGGGCGCGGCGGCGGCAAGCCGCGCCTTTTTTGGCCGGGATCGCCGCATATCCCCCCTTGCCACCACCGACAAAGCGCGCCAATCAGCGGCGCAACGGGGATAAAGAGGATAGCGGGCCAATGAGCTATTATGACGTGTTGATCGTGGGCGCGGGCCATGCGGGGGCGCAGGCGGCGATTTCCCTGCGCCAGTCGGGCTTTGAAGGTTCGGTCGCGATGATCGGCGACGAAAAAGACCCGCCCTATGAGCGTCCGCCGCTGTCGAAGGAATATTTCGCGGGCGACAAAAGTTTCGACCGCATCCTGATCCGCCCCGCCACCTTCTGGGGTGAGCGCAATGTCGATATGCTGCTTGGCCGTCGCGTGAAGAGCGTCGATGCGGTCGGCAAATTCGTGACCGCTGGGGACGAGGAAATCGGCTATGGCAAGCTGATCTGGTGCACTGGCGGCAATCCCCGCATGCTGACCTGCAACGGTGCTGACGCCGCCAATGTCCATGCCGTGCGCCGCCGCGACGATGTTGACGCGATGATGGCGAAGATCGACAGCATCAACCATGTGACGATCATCGGCGGCGGCTATATCGGGCTGGAGGCGGCGGCTGTTCTGTCCAAATTCGGCAAAAAGGTCGTGCTCTTGGAAGCGCTCGACCGGGTGCTGGCACGGGTTGCGGGTGAGGAATTGTCGCGCTTCTATGAAGCAGAGCATCGCGCCCATGGCGTGGACCTGCGCACCGGTGCGCGGATGGATTGCATCGAAGTCACCGATGGCAAGGCAACCGCCGTGTTGATGACGGACGGTGAGCGGATCGCCACCGACATGGTGATCGTGGGCATCGGCATCATCCCCGAAACCGGCCCGCTGATCGCCGCCGGAGCTGCGGGTGGCAATGGCGTGGACGTGGACGAATATTGCCGCACCAGCCTGCCCGACATTTATGCCGTGGGCGATTGCGCCGCGCATGCCAACCGTTTTGCCGGTGGCGCGCAGATGCGGGTGGAATCGGTGCAGAACGCCAATGACCAGGCCAAGACCGCCGTGGCGCACATCATGGGCAAGGAAGAGGCCTATGACGCAGTGCCATGGTTCTGGTCGAACCAATATGATCTGAAGCTCCAGACCGTGGGCCTTTCGACCGGCTATGATCAGGCGATCCTGCGCGGCGACCCGGCGGCGCGCAGCTTTTCGGTCGTCTATCTGAAGGGCGGCAAGGTCATCGCGCTCGATTGCGTCAACATGGTCAAGGATTATGTCCAGGGCCGCGCGCATGTGCTGGCGGGCGCCGCGCTGGATCAGGCGCAGCTGGCCGACGCGAGTGTGCCTTTGAAGGAAGTGGGAATGGCGTAAAATCTGCATCCGTTCGCTTCGAGCGAAGTCGAGAAGCCGGCAGCGCGCGCCAAGCGTTTCTCGACTTCGCTCGAAACGAACGGAGGTAAGGCTTTACCCCCGAAAACTGGCCTTCATCGCCAGTTCCCACGGGCCACCGCGATAATGCCAGGCGGCCAGCCCTGCGATGACGAACGGGCGGGGCTGGAAATCTGCGCGCAAAGCCTCTGCCAGCGCTTTGGCCTCCGCCGGCTTCACCTTGTTCTGCACCGTGACATGCAGGCGTGGCCGGGCCTGATCCTGCGGCGTCAACAGCCCGGTGAAAGCGTCGGCCAGTTCATCCCGCATCGCCGCCAACTCCGGGCTATCGATCCGGTAGGCGACCCCCTGCCCCAGCAGCATGACGTCGCTCAACCGCGCGACCGGCGCGCGGCCCCGGCACAGCGCCTTGATCCGGTCCCCCACCTCGCCCAGTGCGGAGGGCGGCAGGTGGTGAAACAGGGTGATGTGCGCGGACAGGACATTACGCTCCGGCGGGAAATGCGCGCGGCGCAGTCCATCCGCCCAGGCAAAGTCCGCCGCGCCCATCAAGGCGCTGACGATAATAGGGGCGCTCACCCGGCGGGATGCGCCTTCAGCCAGTCCAGCACAGGTTCGGGCATGGATTCGCCATAGGGATCTTCATCTTCGCCAATATCGTTGATCCCCGGTTCCTCGAACCAGGCGACGATCTTGCCGTCGTCCACCACCATCGCATAGCGCCAGCTGCGGTCGCCAAAGCCCAGGTGATTTTTCTTGATCAGCATCCCCATGCGACGGGTAAAATCGCCCGACCCGTCCGGCAGCAGCTTGACCTTCTGCAACCCCAGTTGCTTGCCCCACTGAAACATGACGAAGGCGTCGTTGACCGACACGCAATAGACATCGTCCACGCCCAACGCCTTGAAATCATCATAAGTGCGCTCGTACGCCGGGCATTGTTCGGTCGAGCAGGTCGGGGTGAAAGCGCCGGGCAGCGAAAACACCACCACCCGCTTCCCCGCAAACAGATCGCCCGTCTGCACATCCTGCCAGCGAAAGGGGTTCGGCCCCTCGACAGTTTCGTCGCGCACGCGCGTCTTGAGGATCACATTCGGTACGGATCGTCCTAGCATGGCTCATGTCCTTACATGTCTCACCGCTTCCGCGCGGCCTGCGAAAGGTATATGATCGGTCCACGGCGGCCCTGCAATGGGACACGTCATGGGGGGAGATGAATCATGAAAACGCCACGCTATTTTACCGTCATTGCCATCATCCTGCTGCTGTGGAACCTGATGGGACTGGCGGCCTTCGTCATGCAATATACAGCTGACCTGACGGAATTGGCCAAAACCGATCCGACGACGGCGCAGGCCTTTGCCGCCATGCCGACATGGGTGTGGATCGCCTATGCCATCGCCGTTGGCGCAGGGACGCTGGGGGCGATCGCGCTGCTGATGAAGAAGGCCGCCGCCGCCAGCCTGTTCCTGATGTCCGTCATCGCGGTCATCGTGCAGTTCGGCTATACCTTCCTTGGCACCGATCTGCTGGCGGTGAAGGGACCGTCGGTGTTCGCTTTCCCCGCCTTCATCGTGGTGATGGCAATCCTCCAGCTGCTCTACGCCCGTAATCTGGTGGGCAAGGGCGTGCTGAGTTAATCCACACGCCAGCGTGGAGGAGCCGGGAGGGAGAGGAACTGGATCATGCAGACACCGCGTTCTTTTTGGCCCGTTGGTCTCGCCGCGCTGGCGTGGAACCTGCTGGGCGACATGTCCTTTGCCGCCCAATATGCGATGGACATGGACGAGCTGGCCAGAACCTCGCCCGATATGGCGCGGGTTTATGGCCAGATGCCCGGCTGGGTTTGGACCGTGTTCGCGGTCGCCGTGGGTGCAGGGACGCTGGGGGCTGTGCTGCTGCTGTTGAAGAAAGCGCTGGCGGTGCCGGTCTATGCACTCTCGCTGGCGGCGATCATCCTGCTGTTCGCGCAGAATTTCCTGGCGACCGACATGCTGGCGGTGGAGGGATGGGACGCAGTGCTGGTGCCTGCGCTGATCTTTGTCGCTGGGGTTGCGCAACTGCTCTATGCGCGGGCGATGAAGGCCAGAGGGGTGTTGGCGTAAAACACCTCGTCATCCCGGACTTGATCCGGGATCCAGAGCGGCCCGCATTGCCCTATGACGCTCTGGATCCTGACGTTCGTCAGGATGACGGCGGCTTTATAGCTCACCCCTTGATCGCCTGATCTCGAACCATTTGCGCACATTTTCATTATGCTGCTGGTAGGTGTCGGCGAAGATATGCCCGCCCTTGCCGTCCGCGACGAAATAGAGCGCCTTGGTCTGCGCCGGGTGCAGCACGGCGGCGATCGACAGGCGGCCCGGATTGGCGATCGGCCCCTTGGGCAGGCCAACCATCGCATAGGTATTATAGTCGTTGACCGCCGCGATTTCCGATTTGCGGATGCGGCGGCCCAGCGGCTTGCCCCGCGTGATCGGATAGATGATCGTGGGATCAGCCTGAAGCATCATATTGGTGCGCAGCCGGTTGCTATAGACGCCCGCGACCATCTGCCGTTCGGACGGGAGCGCCGTTTCCTTTTCGACGATGCTGGCCAGGATGATCGCCTCGCGCGGGCTTTTGGCGACCGTGCCCGGCGCGCGTTCGGCCCACAGCTTTGCCAGCTCCTTGTCCATCGCCGCCTGCATCCGCGCCAGCACCGCCGCGCGGCGTTCGCCCTTGTCGAAGGCATAGCTGTCGGGCAGCACGCTGCCTTCTTCCGGCACCGGGATGTCGCCGGTCAGCTGGTCATTGGCCATCAGCCGCTCATGCACCAGGATCGACGGCATCCCTTCAGGGATGGTGATCAGGCGGGTGAGCGTCTTGCCGCCTTGCAGGATCGAGAGGATGTCGCTGTTGCTGGCACCGGCTGGGATGACGAACTCGCCCGCCTTGATCGACGTGCCGCCGCCAAATATCTTCGCCCGCGTCAGGAAAGCGTCGGCGGACAGCACCGCACCAGACCGCTTGAGCAGCACCGCAGCGTCCGACAGCGTGGCCCCGTCGGGCACGACGATGCTGATATCCTGTTTCGCCGGGCCTTTCTCGGTCCAGCCCACCACGAAGCGGAAGGCGATAAACGCCGCAACGGCCAGGCCGATCAGCAGAATGATACAGCCAAGCCGTCGCATGGAAATGGCCTCAGAGCGCCTTCATGATCAGCGAGGCGTTGGTGCCGCCGAAGCCGAACGAGTTGTTCAGCACCGCGCGCACCTTGCGCTGCTTGGCGACATGGGGGACCAGGTCGACGCCCTTGCAGCTTTCGCTTGGCTCATCCAGGTTCAGCGTCGGCGGCACGATACCGTCGCGCATGGCGAGGATGCAGAAAATGCTTTCCACCGCGCCCGCACCGCCCAGCAAATGGCCGATCGCCGACTTGGTCGAACTCATCGACATGGCGCTGATCTGGTCGCCGAACAGGCGGCGGACCGCGCCCAGCTCCAGCTCGTCGCCCAGCGGGGTCGATGTGCCATGGGCGTTCACATAGTCGATATCTTCTAGGCTAAGGCCCGATTTCTTGAGCGCCATCGCCATCGAGCGGAACGCGCCGGAGCCTTCGGGATGCGGGGCGGTGACGTGATAGGCGTCGCCCGACAGGCCGTAACCCAGAACTTCGGCATAGATTTTCGCGCCGCGCGCCTTGGCCCGCTCATATTCTTCCAGCACGACCACGCCTGCGCCCTCGCCCATGACGAAACCGTCGCGGTTGACGTCATAGGGGCGGCTGGCGCGGGTCGGATCGTCATTGAAGCCGGTGCTGAGCGCGCGCGCCTGCGAAAAGCCAGCGATGCCGATCGGGCAGATCGCGCTTTCCGCGCCGCCTGCCAGCATGACGTCGGCATCGTCCATCGCGATCATCCGCGCCGCGTCGCCGATCGAATGGGCGCCGGTCGAACAAGCAGTGACGACGGCATGGTTAGGACCCATCAGGCCATATTTGATGCTGACCTGACCGGAAATCAGGTTGATCAGGCGGCCATGGACAAAATGCGGGCTGACCCGGCTTGGTCCCTTGGTCGCCAGGACCAGCGATTCGCTTTCGATGCCCGGCAGGCCGCCAATACCCGAACCGATCGAGCAACCGGCGCGCAGCCGTTCCTCCTCGCTCATATTGAGCAGGCCGGCATCCTTGAGCGCCTCGCTCGCCGCCGCAATGCCGAACACGATGAACAGGTCGACCTGGCGCTGGACCTTGTGATCCACCTCCAGATTGGCGTCGAAGCCATACTCATGGTCCTTGGGCTTCACTTCGCACGCGATGCGGCACTTATAGTCGGTGGGGTCGAACCGGGTGATCGTCGCCGCGCCGGATTTGGACGCAATGATGTTCTTCCAGGTGGTTTCGACATCTCCGCCCAGCGGGGTCACCATGCCAAGACCGGTTACGACGACACGACGCATATGCTAGCTCCGAAATTCCTTGTTGGCGCCTGGCCGTTCCCTTAGCCGCTTGTGCGACAGTTGTGAACGGCGCGCCAGATACGAAAAGGCTCCCCACACCCCGGAATCACCGGACAGGAGGAGCCGTTTCTCTCAACGCATTACCGGCCCGCCGCCCATGGGGCAGGCCGCAAAGCGCCTTACTGCTTGCTGTCGATATAGTCGATCGCATCCTTGACGGTGCCGATCTTCTCAGCCGCATCGTCAGGGATTTCGACGCCGAATTCTTCCTCGAACGCCATCACCAGCTCAACGATGTCGAGGCTGTCAGCGCCCAGATCGTCGATGAAGCTGGCATCCTCGGTCACCTTTTCGGCTTCAACGCCCAGATGCTCGACGACGATTTTCTTTACGCGATCCGCGGTCTCACTCATGAGTGGTCCTTCTTGACTGGTATCGTTGGTGGGTCTGAATAACTGTTAAGGCAGCCCTAGTGCCAAGCGCCGATACAGGCAAGAGGCAAGGCCGCCAAGCCCCCACATTCGCGCCAGGCAATGATTCCGCAACAAAATAGCGCCAATCGGGGCATGGCAACGCTTCATTTACCAAAATTTCAGCGGCTTGTGCGAGGGATTGGGGCATGATCATGCCGCAAGCCACCGACCGCTTCATCACTCGCGCGCGCGTCCGGCTGACCGCGATGCTGGTCCTGGCGGCGACGATCATCGGCCTTTGCACGCTATTTGCCACCGCCCATGGCACGGTGGATTCGCTGGGGCGGCCGCTCGGCACTGATTTTTCCAACGTCTGGACCGCGGGACAGATGGTCGATCAGGGCCGCGCGCCCGAAGCATGGGACTGGCCAACCCAGCACGAAGTGCAGAAACAGGTCCACCATAATGACGCCATCCCGTTCTACGGCTGGCATTATCCCCCGCCCTTCCTGATCATCGCCACGCTGCTGGCGCAATTTCCCTATGTCTTAGCGCTGCTGATCTGGCAGGGGTTGAGCCTGACTTTGTGCCTGACGCTGGTGCGGCGCATCCTGCCCGATGATCGCGACGCTATACTGGTGGCGCTGGGCGCGCCGGTGGTGCTGGTGTGCCTGGGCCATGGCCAGAACGCCTTTCTGACCGCCAGCCTGCTGGGCGCAGGGATGCTGCTGCTCGACCGGCGGCCATGGGTCGCGGGGATGCTGCTGGGCGCTCTGGTCTATAAGCCGCAATTTGCCGTGCTGATTCCGGTGCTGATCCTGGCGCGGGGGAATATGCGCGCTTTCCTGTCGGCGGGGCTGACCGTGACGGCGCTGTGCCTGCTGACACTGGCGATCTGGGGCTGGCCGGTATGGCAGGCCTTCATCGAGTCCCTGACGCTGACCCGTCATATCATCATAGAGGCGGGTGCGACGGGGTGGGAAAAGATTCAAAGCCCGTTCGCCGCGATCCGCCAATGGGGTGGCTCGATTCCCGCCGCCTATGCAGTACAAGCGATCGTTTCTGCCCTCGCCATCGCAGCGGCAGCGCTGGTGGCGCGACGCGGGTCGATGGCGGTGCGCGGCGCGGCGGCCCTGAGTGCGGCTCTCCTCTGTACGCCTTATGTGCTGGACTATGATTTCGTGCTGCTGGGCGTCGCCATCGCCTTCATGGCAGCGGACATGGCCGGGCGCGGGACGCTGCGCTGGGAGCCGACATGGCTGGCCTATGCGTGGATCGCCCCGCTGTTTGGCCGGGCCGTATCGGAATGGACGCTGATCCCGGTCAATCTGATCGCCGCCATCGCCGTGCTGGCGCTGGCGACGCGGCGCGCCATCCTGCTGGACGGCGCGCTCGCTGGCGTCAGATCATGGCCATTCCGCCGTTTACGTGCAGCGTCTGGCCATTGACATAACCGGCTTCCTTGCTCGCCAGATAGACGACCGCGGCGCCGATATCATCGCCATCGCCCAGATCGCCTGCCGGGATTTTCTGGAGGATCGCACCCTTTTGCGCGTCATTGAGCGCGTCGGTCATGGCCGAACGGATGAAGCCGGGCGCGACGCAATTGACGGTGATGCCGCGGCTGGCGAGTTCCTGGCCCAGGCTCTTGGACATGCCGATAATGCCCGCCTTGGACGCGCAATAGTTGGACTGGCCCGGATTGCCGGTGACACCGACCACCGACGTGATCGAGATGATGCGGCCAAAGCGCGCCTTCATCATCGGCTTGGCCGCCGCGCGGCACAGGCGGAACGCGGCCTCCAGATTGATCGCGATCACGCTCGACCATTCCTCATCCTTCATCCGCAGGATGAGGTTGTCGCGGGTGACGCCGGCATTGTTGACCAGAATGTCGATCTTCCCCAGCGCCTCCACAGCCTGCGGCACCAGCGCATCGACAGATGCGGGGTCAGACAGGTTGCAGACGATCGTCTTGTGATCCCCGCCGAGTTCCGCCGCGAACGCCTTGAGCTTATCCTCATTGCTGCCCGAAAGCGCGAGCGTCGCCCCCTGCGCGGCCAACGCTTTGGCAATGGAAGAGCCAATCCCCCCCGAAGCGCCGGTCACCAGCGCGGTCATGCCTGTCAGATCGAACATGTCAGTCTCCCTTGAATGTCGGCGGGCGGCGGTCGAAGAAGGCGTTGATCGCTTCATCATGGTCCGCCGTCGCATGGGCCAGCGCCTGCATCGCGCCTGCCATTTCCAATATCTGTGAAAGCTCTGCCGTCTGCGCCGCGCGCAGCAGCCGCTTGGTCATGCGGGTCGCGTGGGGCGGGTTGGCGGCGATGGCGTGGGCCTGCTTGCGCGCAGTCGCCATCAAATCCTCGTCCGGCACGACTTCGCTCACCAGGCCGATACGCAGCGCTTCGGCGGCATCGATCGTCTCGCCGGTCAGCGACAATTGCGCGGCCTTGGAGAAACCCACGATACGCGGCAGCAGCCACGCCCCGCCATCGCCCGATACTAGGCCCAGCTTGACAAAACTTTCCGCAAAGCGCGCCGATTGTCCCGCAATCCGCACGTCGCACATGCAGGTCAGGTCCATCCCCGCGCCGATCGCCGGGCCATTGACCGCCGCGATCACCGGCAGTTCGATCGCCTGGAACAGCATCGGCAGACGCTGGATGCCCGCGCGATAGTTGCGCCGCGTCTGCGCGGGCAAACCGGCCCGCAGGCCACCCGCATCGGGCCGCATGGCATTCAAATCACCGCCCGACGAAAAGGCGCTGCCCGCACCGGTCAGGATGGCGACATGGATCGAGATATCACGATCGGCCTGTTCGAACACAGCGCACAGCGCATCGACCATCGCCGGGTCGGAAATCGGGTTGCGCCGGTCTGGCTGGTTCAGCGTGACCGTCAGCACCGGCCCGTCGCGCTGGGTGAGGACAGCGCTCATAGCGATCCCAGCGCCGCCTCGATATCGTCCATCGTGACGACGCTGCGCACGGTGGCGTCGGGCGCGATCCGCTTGACCATCGGCCCCAGCACCTTGCCGCCCAGCTCGACGAAATCGGTCACGCCTGCTTCCCACATGGCGGCAACGGATTCGCGCCAGCGCACCCGGCCCGTCACCTGCTCGACCAGCCGCGCGCGGATCTCGTCCGGGTCGGCGATCGGCGCGGCCAGCACATTGGCGTAAACCGGCAGCAGCGGGGCTTGGATGACGGATTCCGCGAGCGCTTGTTGCATGACGTCGGCGGCGGGCTGCATCAGCGGGCAATGGAAGGGCGCCGACACCGGCAGCAACATGCCGCGCTTGATGCCATGCTCTTTCACCATCGCCACGGCCCGTTCGATCGCGCCGCGATGGCCGGAAATGACGACCTGGCTTGGGTCATTGTCATTGGCGACGGTGCAGACCTCGCCTTGAGCCGCTGCGTCGGCCAGAGCCTGCGCCTTTTCAATATCCGCCCCAAGCAGTGCCGCCATCGCGCCTTCGCCCACCGGCACGGCTTCCTGCATCGCGTAGCCCCGCCGCTTGAGCAAATGCGCAGTTGTGCCGACGCCCATCGCCTCCGCCGCGCACAGTGCGCTATATTCGCCCAAACTGTGTCCCGCGACATAATCACCCTTGTCGCTCAGCGAAAAGCCGCCCTCGCGCTGCATCACCCGAAGCGTGGCGATGGCATTGGCCATGATCGCAGGCTGGGCATTTTCCGTCAGGGTCAACCGATCTTCTGGCCCTTCGGTCATCAGGCGGAACAAATGATGCGACAGCGCGTCATCGACTTCCTGAAACAGCTCGCGCGCGGCGGGACTGGCATCGGCCAGCGCCTTGCCCATGCCGACAGACTGGCTGCCCTGCCCCGGAAATAGAAAAGCCCGCATTCGTCATCCCCTGACCCAAGCGCTGCAAAAAAGCGCGTAATTTCAATGGTGTTACACTTTGAGACATAAATGGCATTGAGGCATACACATGTCTGCGGCAGGCAGGCATCCGACACCCTGCCCCCTTTGCCGGGGGACTGAATGACGGCCCCTTTAACGATGACGGAGTGCAAGGAAAAGGTGCGATATCGCATTGTCTGGATGACGGGATCGGCGCTTGCCCTCTCCGCCTGCGCAGCGGGGCCGGACTATCGCGCGCCGCAACCTGCCGCGCTCGGCGTCCCCGCCGCCTATGATCAGGGTGGCGGCGCACCTGTCAGCGACGCAGAGCTTGGCCAATGGTGGACGCGCCTCAAAGATCCCGCTCTGTCCGCGCTGATCGACACCGCCGTCACCGCCAATCTCGACGTCGTTCAGGCGCAGGCGCGGTTGCGGCAGGCGCGGGAATCGCTGGTTCAGGCCAATGCGCCCTTCCTGCCACAGATCAGCGGATCGGGCAGCGGCGGCAAAAATTACCGCAGTCAGGCGGGCGGCACCCGAACCGACAGCAGCGGCAATGTCATCAGCCTTGGCTCCAGCAACTGGTCGAGCAGCTATTCGGCAAACGCCAACGCCAGCTGGCAAATCGACCTGTTCGGCGAATTGTCGCGCGGCGCCGAAGCGGCACGGGCGGACCTTGCCGCGTCGGGCTATGATCTGGCGACGGTGCGGATGACGATCATATCCGAACTGGTCACCAATTATGTGCAGGCGCGGCTGGCGCAGGAGCAGTTGCGCGTCGCCCGCGACAGTCGGCAGGTGCAGCAGGATAATTATGACATTGCCCGTTGGCGGTTGCAGGCGGGCCTCGTCTCCTCGCTCGACGAGCAGCAGGCGCGCGCGCAACTGGCGCAGACCAGCGCATCGATCCCGCAGATCGAGGCCAGCCTGCGCGGCAGCCTCAACCGCATCGCCGTGCTGACGGGACAGGCACCGGGCGGAGCGACCCGTGCGCTCGAAACCCCTGCCCCCATTCCCACCGCCGCGACAAACATCGCTACCGGCATCCCCGCCGACACGCTGCGCCAGCGGCCCGACGTGCGCCGCGCCGAACGCAACCTCGCCGCTGCCACAGCGCGGATCGGCGTGGCGCAGGCGCAGCTTTATCCCTCGCTTGGCATCAGCGGCAATATCGGCACCACCTCCAACGCATTCAAAGACCTGTTCAGCCTGATCACCGGCGGTGTGTTCGCCAATGTCGCGCAGACGATCTTCGACGGTGGCCGCCTCGCCTCGCAAGTTCGCGCGCAGAAGGCGGCGACCGACGGCGCATTTGCGGCCTATAAACAGAGCGTGCTGGGTGCGCTGGAAGATGTTGAAAACGCCATGGCATCGCTGACCAGCGCCCGCCTGCGCAAGGCGGAGTTCGCAACGGCCTATGATGCGTCGAACAATGCGGCGATCCTGGCGCGCAGCCAGTACCAGGCGGGCCTGACTGACTTCCAGACGCTGTCCAGCAGCGAATCCACCCTTTTGAACGCGCGCAACAGTCTGGCTGGCGCGCGGTCGGACGAAATCCTGGCCCTCGCCCAGCTCTACAATGCGCTGGGCGGCGGCTGGCAGATCATGGAAAGCCGTCCCGAATGAGCAATGACACCACCACCGATCCGGCGCTGGACGCATTTCTGGGCGCGAAACCGGCCAAGCCATGGCGCAAATGGGCGGTGCGCGGCGCGATCGGCGTCGGCCTGCTGCTGCTCGTCCTGCTCGTCAGCCGCTGTTTCGCGGACGAGGATCAGCCCAATTATGCGACCCGCGAGGTCCGCAAGGGCGACCTGACAGTCAGCGTATCGGCCACCGGAAATTTGAAGCCCGTCAATCAGGTCGATGTCGGGTCCGAACAATCGGGCAAGATCACCGCCGTCTATGTCGATGTGAACGACCGCGTCGTGAAGGGCCAGCGACTGGCCGAACTCGACACGCGCCGTCTGGTCGACACGGTGAACCAGAACCGGGCGCAGGTGGCCGCGTCGCAGGCGCAGGTCGCACAGGCTCAGGCGCAGGTCGCGCTGGCCAAGGCGACGCTCGACCGGCAGCTTAACGTGTTCCAGCTGTCGGGCGGCAAGGTGCCAGCCAAGACCGAGATCGATTCGGCCCGCGCCAATTATGAAGGCGCGGTTGCCTCGCTGCGGTCGGCGCAGGCGCAGGTGGACGTATCCCGCGCGCAGCTGTCGTCCGCCCAGACCAACCTGACCATCGCCCAGATCGTGTCGCCCGTGAACGGCGTCGTCCTGTCGCGCGATATCGAGCCGGGCCAGACCGTCGCAGCATCGCTCAACGCCCCGGTCCTGTTCACCCTGGCCGAAGATTTGACCCAGATGGAGGTCGAGGTATCGGTCGACGAGGCCGATGTCGGCCAAGTGAAGGAAGGCCAGAGCGCCACCTTCGCCGTCGACGCCTCCCCCGGCCGCAGCTTCCCGGCCAGGGTCACGCGGGTCAATGTCGGGTCGAACAGCGCCAGCACATCCTCTTCTTCCACGACCAGCACCACCAGCAGCTCGTCTGGCACCGTCGTCGCCTATACAGCCGTGCTGACTGTCAATAATGGTGACGAAACGCTGCGCCCCGGCATGACCGCGACGGCGGACATCGTGACGCAGGAACTGCGCGACGTGCTGCTCGTCCCCAACGCCGCGCTGCGTTTCAAGCCGAGCGCGGGCGCGGCCCAGGGCGGCGGCATTACCAGCACGCTGATGCCCCGCCGCCGCGGCAATCGCGCCGCCCGCGAAGTCAGCTTCGGCGCAGGCAGCAGCCAGACCGTCTATGTCGTGGGGGAAGATGGCAAGCCCAAGGCGATCCAGGTCGTCGTCGGTGCCAGCGACGGGTCGCGCACCGTCATCACCGGCGGCGATCTGAAACCGGGAATGCGCGTCATCACCGGGCAATTGGCGGCAGGCCAGGAACCGCCAGCCGAAGATCAGGCGCGCAATGGCGGCGACCAGCGCGCGCCGCGCAAGGACAGCGCGCCGCGCAATCCGGCAACCGACGGCACGCCCGCGACTGTGGGGAAGCTCGGCAATTCAGGCGATGCCCCGCCCCAGACCGCGCCCGTGACGGCCAAGCCCTGATCGCCATGAGCGTCGATCCCATCATCACTTTGCGCGGCGTCACCAAAGTCTATGGCAGCGGCGCGACTGAGTTTCAGGCCTTGAAGGGCATTGACCTCGACATTGCGCAGGGCGATTTCGTTGCGGTGATGGGGCCGTCCGGCTCCGGCAAATCGACGACGATGAACATTCTTGGCTGTCTCGACGTGCCATCGGCGGGTGAATTCCTGTTCAAGGGGCATCATGTCGAAACGCTGGACCGCGACCAGCGCGCGCTGCTGCGCCGCCGCTATCTGGGCTTCGTATTCCAGGGCTTCAATCTGCTGTCGCGCACCAGCGCGCTCGAAAATGTCGAGCTGCCCCTGCTCTATCGCGGCGAGGACAAGCAGACCCGTTATGACATGGGCATGGCAGCGCTCGACAAGGTCGGCCTTAAACAATGGTGGGACCATACCCCCGCCGAACTGTCCGGCGGCCAGCAACAGCGCGTCGCCATCGCCCGCGCCATCGTCACCAGCCCCGACGTGCTGCTGGCCGACGAACCGACCGGCAACCTCGATTCGGAACGCTCGATCGAGATCATGGAATTGCTGACCGACCTTAACAGGAATAGCGGCATCACCGTGCTGATGGTGACCCATGAACCCGACATGGCGGCGTTCGCACGGACGATCGTGCATTTTCGCGATGGGCTGGTCGAGCGGATCGAGAAGGGGCTGGCGGGGTGAAGGATATGCAAGCGCAAACCTTCTCCCCTTGGGGGAGAAGGATACGGAGCCTTGGTGAGCGAAGCGAACTTAGGCGCAGTTGGAAGAGGGGGAAGCGCCCCATCGACGGCGCGCGTCCCCCTCTCCAAGCTATGCTAGCCAGCAAGCTGGCAAGCGCCGCTATCCTCTCCCCCAAGGGGCGAGGAGTATCGGGATGCTAGGCACGACCATCATCCTCGCCTTCCGCGCAATCAACCGGCACAAGCTGCGCAGTTTCCTGACCACGCTGGGCATCATCATCGGCGTGGCCGCGGTCGTCACCATGGTGACGCTGGGCAATGGCGCGACCGCGGCTGTGCGCGAACAGATTAGTTCGCTGGGGGCCAATGTGTTGCAATTGCGCCCCGGTCAGGGCTTTGGCCGTGGTGGTGGCGGGCCGCGCCCGCCCGATTTCAAACCGGCTGACCTTACCGCGATCGAAAACCAGCTGACCGGCGTGCGCGCGGTCGCCCCCATGGCGCAATCGAGCGGCACTGCCATTTACGAAGGTAACAACTGGTCCACGACCGTCTATGGCACAACTGCCGCCTATTTCGAGGTGCAGAGCTGGAAGGTGACCAGCGGTCGGCTGTTCATGCCCGAAGAGGAAGAGGCCGGTCGCCCGGTCTGCATCATCGGCAATACTGTGCGTACCAACCTGTTTCAAGGCGGCGACCCGATCGGCCAGCGGATGCGGATCAAGGGGGTGTCCTGCCAAGTGATCGGCGCGCTGGCGACACGCGGCCAGGGCGGCTTTGGCGATCAGGACGATGTCGTCGTCATGCCGATCAAATTCGTCCAGCGCCGCTTTACCGGCAATCGCGATATCAGCCAGATCATGATCGCGGTGGACGACGCCTATGACACGTCGACCGTGCAGCAAAGCCTGGAAGAGCTGATGCGCGAACGCCGCCAGATCAAGGCCGGGGGCGAAGATAATTTCAACGTGTTCGATACCAAGCAGATCAGCGACACGCTGACCGGCACCACCACCATCCTGACGCAAATCGTCGGCGCGGTCGCGGCGATCTCGCTGCTGGTTGGCGGCATCGGCATCATGAATATCATGCTCGTGTCAGTGACGGAACGCACGCGCGAGATCGGCATCCGCCTCGCCATCGGCGCGGTCGCGGGCGAAGTGTTGATGCAGTTTCTGGTCGAGGCGATCGTGCTGTCCTGCCTGGGCGGTGTCATCGGCCTGCTGATCGCCCTCGTCGCCTCCTGGGCCATCGCCCCGCTAATGCAGGTGCCCTTCATTTTCGACCTGAAGGTCAATCTGATCGCCTTCGTCTTTTCCGCCGTCATCGGCGTGGTGTTCGGCTATTTCCCCGCCCGCCGCGCCGCCGCGCTCAACCCGATCGACGCGCTGCGCCACGAATAGCGCGCAAGGCCCGTTGGAGTTTAACCAGCAACGACCGAAGCGCGGACGGATAATCGTTACACTTTCCGACAATTTCCCGCGCATCCGGCACAGTCCTGCGACAGGCTGGGTTCATCACTCTCTCACGGCGCTGCTTCATGGTGCCGCGAAAGGGAACCATCATGAAAGACATAGTCCTCAGCATCACCGCCAGCCTGCTGGTCCTGGGCATCACCCTCACCCCCTTTGCGATCGCGCAGCCCGTCCAGGCCGCCCCGCTGATCGAGGGCAAGGACCACCCCATCCTGCTTCAGCGCATGACCGTCACCGCGTCACCGCTGCCCGGCTGACCCTCATGCCATCGCGCACTGTCAGACGCCCCGCAGCCCCGCTGCGGGGCTTTATTTTGCCCGGCAAGCCACTTTTCTGAACAGCCATTCATGTTAAATCTCAATCTGTTACAATTTCCGACACTCTTTGCCCTTTCCCGACACATGGCTGCGACAAGCACCGCCTATCTCTGTTCTCGACGCCGCAGAGGGCGCCCGAAACACGGCAAAGGAGCAAGACATGTTCAAGAAAATCCTCATGGCGCTGGCCACCACGACCCTGGTCGCCAGCCCGATCATCAGCAGCCAGGCGCAGGCGCAGGGCTATGGCCAGCCGCACCGTCAGGAGCAGACCCGCACGGTCGTCAAGCAGAAGCCAAACGGCCGCACCGTGGTCAAGCAAAAGACCGTGGTTCGCAAGGATGTGCGCAACAATCGCTATGCCACGTCGAACCACCGCTGGGCCAAGGGCCAGCGTTTCGACCGGCGCCAGGCGAGCAACTATCGGGTCATCAACAATTATCGCGGCTATCGCCTGAACGCTCCGCCGCGCGGCTATCAGTGGGTCCAGTCGGGTAATGACGCGGTGCTGATCGCCATCACCAGCGGCATCATCGGCGCGGTCATCGGCGGCGCGATCCGTTAAAACATCCCATCTGCATGATGCCCCAGGGAACTCTCCTCCCCTGGGGCATTTTTGCGTGGGCGCACCTGACGCAGGTTAAATACCCGATATTAAGGGATTGTCCTGCAAAAGTCCCAAGCCGGGGGGCGCATCGGGAACGACCATGTCACTACATCAGATCATGTATATCAGCTCCGTCACCGGAACGGTCACGCCGCAGGAATGCGCCGCCATCGCGCGCGCATCGGCCATCAGCAACCGACGCGACGACGTCACTGGCCTGCTGCTGTTCAACTCCCGCCGCTTCCTCCAGGTGCTGGAAGGGCCAAAGGAGGCGGTCGAGCGCATCTTTGCCCGCATCCATGGCGACAGCCGCCATCGCGGCGTGGTCAAACTGCGCGAAGGCGCGATCGACAGCCGCGAATTCGGCCAATGGGCCATGGCCTATGACGATCCGCTCCGCCCGACCGATACCCTCAAGGATGTGGTCGCCGCCTTGCTGGCGAGCGCCGGTCCTTCGACCCGCGCCCATTTCATGGGATCAGCCGAGTTACACCGCCCGGCGGCCTGACCCGCGCTACACCAGCCCGGTCAGATAATAGACTGCGATCACGATGAACACGGTCACGGTCTTGATCAAAGTCAGCGCGAAAATATCCTTATAGGCCTGACGATGGGTCAGCCCGGTTACCGCCAGCAGGGTGATGACCGCGCCATTATGCGGCAGGCTGTCCATGCCGCCCGACGCCATCGACGCGACCCGGTGCAGCACCTCGCGCGATATGCCCGCTGCATCGCCCGCCGCGATGAACTGGTCCGCCATCGCCGCCAGCGCGATCGACAGGCCACCGGAAGCGGACCCGGTGATCCCGGCCAGCGATGTGACGGTAATCGCTTCATTGACCAACGGATCGGGGATGGCGCGCAGCGCTTCCTTGACGATCAGGAAGCCGGGCAGCGCGGCGATCACCGCGCCAAAACCATATTCGACCGCCGTGTTCATCCCCGCCAGCAATGCGCCGCCGACCGCTGCCTTTGATCCTTCGGCAAAGCGTTTCGCCACGGTTCGATAGGCAAACGCCAATATCGTCGCGATGCCGAGCAACAGCGCGCCCTCCACCGCCCAGAGCGCTGACACCTGCGCCACCTTGACGTCAACCGGTTCGGCCATGCCGACCAGCGACAAAGTGACGACATCGCCGCTCACCCAGCGCGGGATCGCCATCGTCAGCAGCAGATTGCCGACGCCCACCACCAGCAATGGGAGCAGCGCTATCAGCGGATGCACCTTCGCCGCGTCGTCGACCAGATCCGGTTCGTTCACCAGCGTTTCCGGCGCACCATAGCCCTCCCCCGCCGCCATCATCGCGCGCCGCCGCCAGCCCAGATAGGCCAGCCCCATCGCCGCAATACAGGCGGAGCCGATCAGCCCCAGTACCGGCGCGGCCCAGGCGGTGGTGCCGAAAAAGCTGGTCGGTATGATATTCTGGATCTGCGGCGTGCCAGGCAGCGCGTCCATGGTGAAAGTGATCGCCCCCAGCCCGATCGTCGCTGGCACCAGCCGTTTGGGAATGTCGGCACGGCGGAACATCTCGGCGGCGAAGGGATAGACGGCGAACACCGCAACGAACACCGACACCCCGCCATAGGTCAGCAGCGCGGTGACCGCCATGATCGCCGGGATCGCCCGCCTCGCCCCGACGATGCCGATCACAGCCGTCACGATCGCGCGGGAAAAACCGGAAATCTCGACCAGCTTGCCGAACAAAGCGCCCAGCAGGAACACGGGGAAATAGAGTTTGAGGAAACTCCCCACCTTCTCCATGAACAGGCCGGAGAAGGCGGCGGGGACAGCAGCGGGATCAGTCAGCAACACCGCCAGCATCGCCAGCAACGGCGCCATGATGATGACGCTCATGCCCCGATAGGCCGCGATCATCAGCAGGATCAGGGATAGTGCTGCAATGCCGACTGCCATAAGCTAAACCTCTCAACCGTTCTCACTGAGCCTGTCGAAGTGCTGACCTTCTTCTCCACGGGGATAGAAGAAAGGACAAGGCTTCGACAAGCTCAGCCCGAACGGGGTTTTGACAGGTTGCACCCTTGCCTTTCCCCTGCCTTTCCGCCATAGGCGCGCCTTCGCATCGGGCCAGAGGTGACTCGGCCCGTGTGCGGAGCATGTTAAGACGACAGCCGGAGGGGCGTTCCACATGGGGTGGGCGTCAGCAATCGGCCAACAGAGAAGGTATCATCATGGCTCTTTACGAGCATGTGTTCCTTGCGCGCCAGGATCTGGCACAGGCGCAGGTGGACGCCCTGGCGGAAAACGCCACCAAGATCGTGGAAGAAAATAACGGCAAGGTGACCAAGGTCGAGACCTGGGGCCTGCGTTCGCTCGCCTACAAGATCGCCAAGAACCGCAAGGCACACTATGTGATGCTGAACATCGACGCCCCCGGCGGCGTGATCGCGGAACTGGAACGCCAGACCCAGATCAACGAGGACATCATCCGCTACATGACCGTCAAGGTCGATGAGCTGGAAGCTGGCCAGTCGGTCATGATGCGCAAGCAGGACCGCCCCGACCGTGGCGATCGCGGCCCCCGTGGTGACCGCGGCGATCGTGGTCCGCGCGAAGATCGCGGCGACCGTGGTGATCGTGGCCCGCGCCGCGACGAAATCGCTGGCGAATAAGGAGACACAAGATCATGGCACGCCCATTTTTCCGCCGCCGCAAGAGCTGCCCCTTCGCCGCCAAGGATGCGCCGAAGATCGATTATAAGGATGTCCGTCTGCTTCAGGGCTTCGTGTCCGAACGCGGCAAGATCGTCCCCAGCCGCATCACCGCCGTTTCTGCCAAGAAGCAGCGCGAACTGTCGCAGGCGATCAAGCGCGCCCGTCATCTGGGCCTGCTGCCCTACATCGTGAAGTAAGGGAGTAAGCCCCATGGAAATCATTCTGCTCGAACGTATCGAGAAGCTCGGCGCCATTGGCGACATCGTAACCGTCAAGGACGGCTACGCCCGTAACTTCCTGCTGCCGAACAAGAAGGCGCTGCGCTCCAACAACGCCAATAAAAAGGTGTTCGAGGCCAACCGCGCCAAGATCGAGGCCGACAATGCCGCACGCCGTTCGGATGCCGAAGCGGCCGCCGACAGCGTCAACGGCACGCAGATCGTCCTGATCCGCCAGTCGTCCAACGCTGGTGCGCTCTATGGTTCGGTCGCGGTTCGCGACATCATCGAAGCGCTGCAGGCGCAGGGCGTCACCATCGTCACCAAGGCGATGGTCGTTCTGGAACGCCCGATCAAGACGCTCGGCGTGTTCGACGTCAAGGTCGCGCTGCACCCCGAAGTGTCCGTCACCATTAAGGTGAACGTGGCGCGTTCGCCTGAAGAGGCCGAACTGCAAAGCCAGGGCGTCGACGTCATGGCCGACCTGTTCGAAAAGGACGAAGCCGGCTTCACCGAAGACTATGATCCCAACGCAGAACCCGGCGATCTCGCCGCGTTCACCGAAGAAGCCCCGGCCGAAGAGGCCTGAGCTTTTCCGTCAGGACAAAATGAAAAAGCCGCCCCGCAACGGGCGGCTTTTTTGTTGGATGCCGGGAAGTGGCCTTATTCCGCCTCTTCAATTTCCGCGCCCGGTCCGTTCTTCAGCACGGATTCGATCGCGTTTTTCGCGCCAGCCTTGCTGCTATAGCCTTCGGTCCAGAAGATCGTTTCGCTATTATATTTGAACTTGGCGACAAACTCGCCAGCCTTGTTCTTCTCGATCACGAACTTGTGCGCCATGTCATGCCTCCAGAGTCGTTTCGTCAGCGAAACCGGGTCGGAGAATAAGCAGCAGCAGCGATCCCCGCAACGCTTTCCGGCAGCGCCTCGCCCCGCACCAGAGCAGCCGCCAGCAGCGCGGCGGCAGGGGCCGTCTGGATGCCGAAACCGCCCTGCCCGGCAAACCAGAAGAAGCCGGGCGCGTCAGGATCGAACCCATAAACGGGCGCGCGGTCGGGCGCGAAGCTGCGGAGGCCCGCCCATTTATGTTCGACCCTCGCGATCGGCCAGTCGACCGCTTGCTCGAACCGCGCAATCGCTTCCGCCACCGCCAATTCTTCCGGCGCAGCGTCGCAAGGGGGGGATGGCGCCTCGTCATGCGGGGTCAGCCAGATGCGGCCCTGCCCTTCCGGCTTGAAATAGAATTGCCCGGCCAGGTCCATGATCAGCGGCAGGTCTTGCGACGGCATGGACGGCACGCGCAATTGCACCACCGTACGCCGCAGCGGCGTCATGCCGATCGGTGCAACGCCACAGGCTCGCGCGACATCATCCGCCCACGCCCCCGCGGCATTGATCAGCACAGCGCAGGCGATTCTCCCCGCCGGCGTCTCGACGTGCCAGCCACCGCTTTCTGTCCGCGCGGCGCTCAACTGTGTCGCCAGCCGCACGTCCCCGCCGCGCCGCCGGAACTGGCGCAGATAGGCCTGATGCAGTGCCGCCACGTCGATATCCTGACAGCTCGCCTCCATAACGCCAATGATCCAATCCGGCCGCAACCCCGGCACCAGCGCAGCGGGATCGACCGGCTCCAGCACCACCTTGCCCGCGAATTCCGCCATCAGCGCATCGCGATGCCCCTCATCCCCCGCCCGGCCGATATGCAGCGTGCCGCGCGGCGACAGGAAACTGCCGTCGTGAAAATCGGGGTCCGGCGCGCTCAGCAACGGCCCTGATGCCGTGGTCAAAGGCTGCACCACCGCGCCGCCATAGCTTTCCTCCCAGAAAGCGACAGAACGCCCCGTAGCGTGATAGCCAGCGCGATCCTCCATCTCCAGCAACACGACCCGCGCATGGGCCGCCAGCTCCGCGCCCAGGCTGGCCCCGGCAATGCCGCCCCCGACGATGACAATATCAGCGTGGCTCACGCCGCCACCTCATCCAGAAAGGTGTCGATGCGGGCCAGCGCATCCAGCCGGACGGGATCCAGTTCGCGCAATATCTCATGCGCGGCCTCCCGCCCATACATATACAACCGCGCGCCCGGAATCCGCGCGGCAACGCGGCGGATTGCCGGGGTGGACACCAGCTGGTCCGCGCGGGTCGCCAGGATAAACAAGGGCGTCGCGATCCGCGCAATCGCATCCCCCTCCGCCAACGCCCGCGTCGACTCCAGCGCCTGACTGACCCAAGTCCAGCTTGGCGGTCCCAGCGCGATGTCGCGGCTATGGTCGCGCCACCAAAGTTCGTCGGCATAGCGGTCGGGGTCGTGAGTCAGCCGCTTCTGCCGCATCCGCCGCTGCCGTTCCGACCCTTCCTTCTGCGTCCAGGCCTGCCGTTCGCCCCGGCCCAGACACAGCATCGCGCGGGCCAGCGCCACCGCAAACCAGCGCGGCAAGGGCGCGCTATGCACGTCCAGCATCGGCGCGACCGTCACCGCGGCGTCCGGCGACGGCATCCCTTCGGCCAGCGCGCGCAGCAACAAATGCCCGCCCATGCTGTGCGCCACCATCACATAGGGTCCGCTCCCCTCCGCGCGCCACTCCGCCGCCAAAGCCTTCAGGTCCGCAATCCAGTCGGCAAAATCACCGATATGCCCGGTCATCGGATCATCGGTCAGCCGACCCGACCCGCCCTGCCCGCGCCAGTCGAACGTCGTGACTGCCCATCCGCGCTCGGCCCAATGATGGATCACCTCCAGATATTTTTCGATCATGTCGCCGCGACCGCCCAGCACCAGCATCCGGCCGCGCGTCCCGTCGCCCAGTTGATAGCGCCGAATTTTCCAGCCGTCGGGCGCCGTCCAATAGTCCAGCCGCCCACCCATCGGCCAGGCGCGGCGGTCGAACAGCGGTGCGTTGAAAAGGGGCGAATCCATGCGGGTCATGGTTACGGTTTGGTAAGCCATCGGGTCTAGGGTCAAATCCCATGACGGGCGAATATTTCAGGGTGGCGCTGCTATGCGCCCTTGGCGCGCTGCTGATCGCGGCGGCGATCACCGATTTGCGTGCTCGGATCATCTCCAACCGGCTCAATCTGGCGGTCGCGCTGCTTGCCCCGCTCTGGTGGCTGGCCAATGGCTATGCGCTCTGGCCCGACATGGCGGTGCAACTGCTGGTCGGCGCGGCGATCTTCACCCTGTTTGCCGCTTTGTTTGCGCTGGGCATGATGGGCGGCGGCGACGTCAAGCTGCTGACCGCGCTCGCGCTGTGGTTCCCATGGCAGGCCGTGTTGTCGCTGATCGTTCTGATGGCGCTGCTGGGCGGCGTGGTCACGCTGGTGACGGTCATCCACCACCGCATGACCCGGCGGCTGGGGCAGCCGGAAATCCCCTATGGCGTGGCGATTTCACTCGCGGCGCTGTGGCTGCTGCCGTGGCCAACGATATCTTAACCAATTTACGTGATGAGTGAAGCACTGGGGGCAGTGCACCCACTACAGGGAGGCGAATTTCGTCATGGATGCCAAGAAAATCGTGCTGCTGGTTGGAGCGCTTATCATAGCGGTCACTACAGCCTTGCTTGCGCGCAGCATGTTAAGCTCATCCAGCGCACCGCAGCTCAATGCCGCGTCGATGCCGGTGGAGGCTGACCAGCCCCATGTGCTGGTCGCGACCAAGGCTCTGCCGGTCGGCACCATCCTGGACGCGGAAAGCTTCCGCTTTCAGCCCTGGCCCAAGGATCTGATCGAACAGGCCTATTACCTCAAGGGTCAGGCTGATCCGGTAAAGCTGGCAGGCAGCGTCGTACGCACCGCCATCTCCGCCGGGCAGCCGCTGACCCAGGGTGGCCTGGTCAAACCCGGCGATCGCGGCTTCCTGGCCGCAGCGCTCGGCGCTGGTATGCGGGCGGTCACCGTTCCTGTCTCGGCGCAAAGCTCGGTCGCAGGCTTCGTCTTTCCCGGCGATCGCATCGACCTGGTCCTGACGCAGAGCGTGGCGGGCGGCGGCGATGGCGAAGCGCTCAAAGTCTCCGAAACCATCCTGCGCAACCTGCGCGTTCTTGCCACCGACCAGCGCATGGATGCGATGGGTGCGGACGGCAAGCCCGAAGTGCGCACCTATTCCAACGTCACGATCGAAGTGACGCCCAAGATCGCGGAAAAGATCGCCGTCGCCCAGACCATCGGCTCGCTGTCGATGTCCCTGCGCTCGATCGCCGATACCGCTTCGGACCTCGACGCCGCCATTGCCGGTGCTGACGTCGATCTGCCCGATGGCGCCAGCCCGAACGCGGAAAAGGCGATCATCGCCAAGATCGCGTCGCGCCCGGTCGATCGCGGCTCCACCTATTCGACCGGTGCGGACGTGTCGCGCTACCAGCGCAGCTCGGTCCCGGCCAAGGCCGAAAACCAGGGCGGCCAGATGGCTGGCACTGGTGCCCAGATAACTGCGCCGGTTGCCGTCAGAGGCCCGGTCATCCGCGTGGCCCGCGGCACCAGCGTGACCGAAGTTCCGGTCGGGGGGAAGTAAGATGAAGTCGATGCACAAGATCGCCGCACCTGCGATTGCAGTCGGCCTGGCCCTTGCCACGGCAGTGGTCCCCGGAACGGCACTCAACGCCGCCCCGTCCAGCGCGCAGGATAATGCGATATTGATGTCGGTCGGCGGCAGCCGCGTCGTCAACCTGTCGGACAGGATGTCCGACGTGGTGATCGGCAACCCCGAAGTGGTCGACGTCCATGTCCGCTCGCAGAACCAGCTCTACCTGATCGCCAAGAAGGCGGGCGAAACCACCGTGTTCGCCACTGCGCCCAATGGCAAGGTGCTGTTTTCCGGCACGGTCCGGGTTGGCAACAACCTGACCAGCATCGACGACATGCTGCGCCTGGCGATGCCCGGCGCGAACATCGCGGTCAACAAGATGAACGGCATGGTCCTGCTGACCGGCACGATCCAGGCCCCCGAAGATGCCGCCGAAGCCGAACGGCTGACGCAGGCCTTCGTCGGCAAGGAAACCACCGTGGTCAGCCGCCTGCGCATGGCTACGCCGTTGCAGGTGATGCTCCAGGTCAAGATTTCCGAAGTCGCCAAGGATGTCGGTCACAAGATTGGCACCAATTTTTCCAGCATGGATTTGTCGGGCGGCAAAGTTTTGGGCAATATCGGCGGGGGCACGCGCAACTTCGTTACGCAGTCCACGACAGGCGGCAGCCAGACTTGGACGTTCAATAACCCGTCCGATGGCAGCTATAGCCTTGGCGGCGTAGCCCGTCTGTTCGGCATGGACATTGCGGGTGCGCTGGATCTGGCCGAATCAAGCGGTCTTGCCACTACGCTGGCGCAGCCCAACCTGACCGCGCTGTCGGGTGAAACCGCCAGCTTCCTGGCAGGCGGCGAATATCCCTACACGGTCAGCAATGGCACGCAGGGCAACAGCATCGAATTCAAGCAATATGGCGTGCAACTGGCCTTCACGCCGACCGTGCTGGCCGATGGCCGCATTTCGCTGCGCGTCCGTCCGACCGTGTCCAGCCTGGATTTCACGCTGAACGCCAACGTCCCTGCGCTCAAAAGCCGTACCGCTGAAACCACGGTGGAGCTGGGTTCGGGTCAGGCCTTCATGATTGCGGGCCTGCTCAACAATGAAACCAGCAACGGCATCAACAAGGTGCCGGGCATCGGCAACCTGCCGATCCTGGGCAGCCTGTTCAAGTCGCGCCAGTTCCAGCGCAGCGAGACCGAACTGGTCATCGTCGTCACCCCCTATCTGGTGAAGCCAATGAACGCATCGGACGTGCGTCTGCCGACCGATGGTTTCCGCAACGCCAATGTCGGCCAGGGGCTGCTGCTCCAGCAGGGCAATGACGGGATCAGCGGCAAGCGC
The DNA here is from genome assembly GCA_023266575.1 of Sphingobium sp. Taxonomy (GTDB): domain Bacteria; phylum Pseudomonadota; class Alphaproteobacteria; order Sphingomonadales; family Sphingomonadaceae; genus Sphingobium. The sequence goes on along the minus strand of JAHFPV010000001.1, from coordinate 160,705 downwards.
GGCGAAATGCCGCGCCGCGCCCCCGGATCACCCACGCCGGTCACCCCCGGCCCGCAGGCGTCCGCCGCTGTGCCGGTCGCCACGCCAGGCGCCAAGTCGGGCAAGCCCGGCAAAGCCGCCCCCGGCTTCAGCTTCTGACGGAAGGACGAAAGACATGACCTATCTGTCCGCCAAGACCCTCACGGCCCTCGCCATACTGGCGCTGCCACTGGCTGGCTGCGTCACCGACAGCCCCAACCGCAGCGTCGAATCGGTGCATCAGCCGGTCGTCAGCTACGCCGCCTATACGTTCGACGTGCAGGCCAGCGGCGACTCGCTGTCCGCCTATGAGGCGGGCCGCCTCAACGACTGGTTCGCTTCCATTGGCCTTGGCTATGGTGATCAGGTCGCGATCGTCACGGACGCTGGCTATTATAGTCCCGGCCTGCGTGAGGGTATTGCCGATGTCGTCGCCCGCCACGGCCTGCTGGTCGCAGAGGACAGTTCGGCTGCCGCTGGCGACGCGCCGCAGGGCAGCGTCCGCCTGATCGTGCGCCGCGCCACCGCCAGCGTGCCGGGCTGCCCCGATTGGAGCAGCAAGCAGGAAACCGACATGAGCCTGGGCGCCACATCCAATTTCGGCTGCGGCACCAACAGCAATCTGGCCGCGATGGTCGCCAATCCCGAAGATCTCGTCCGGGGTCAGGGCACCGACAGCAATTTGCGCACGGCCACGTCGAACCGCGCCATTTCCACCTATCGCGACAAGCCGCCGACGGGTGCCGGCGATCTCAAGCAAATGACAGCGGGAGGCCAGTGATATGAACGCCCCATGGAAACCCGGCTTCACTGGGCCGCGTGATCCCTTTCACGCCTTCGTCTGCGACGATCATAGCTATGATCTGGTCCGGTCGGTCTGTTCCGAACTGGGCTGGGCACCGGAAAAGGTGAACAAGGGCGGGATGCGCAATGCGGTCCAGAGCCTGTCGATCACCGCGTCGCCCCAAATCCTGTTCGTCGATATGTCCGAAAGCGGCGATCCGCTCAACGACATTAACAGCCTGGCCGAAGTGTGCGAGCCTGGCACTGTCGTCATCGCGGCGGGGCAGGTCAATGACGTGCGCCTCTATCGTGATCTGGTCGCCAGCGGCATTCAGGATTATCTGCTCAAGCCATTTGGCGCGGACCAGCTGCGCGACGCTCTTGCCAATGCGCAGGCCGTGTTCATGGCCCCGCGCGACGCCGCGCCCGAACGTCCGCACATGACCGTTGCGGTCATCGGCACGCGCGGCGGCGTGGGCGCGTCCAGCATCGCCACCTCGCTGGCATGGATGCTGTCGGAAAAGAAGAAGCGCCCGACCGCCTTGCTCGACCTGGACGTCCATTTCGGCACCAATGCGCTGGCGATGGATCTGGAACCGGGTCGTGGCCTGACCGACGCGATCGACAATCCCAGCCGCATCGACGGCCTTTTCATCGAACGCGCCATGGTGCGGGCGAGCGACACGCTGGCGATCCTGTCGGCCGAAGCGCCGATCAGCCAGCCGATGCTGACCGATGGTGGGGCTTTCTACCAGCTGCTGGAAGAATTCCGTCAGGTGTTTGAATGCAGCGTCGTCGATCTGCCGCGCAACATGCTGATCCAACATCCGCATCTGATGACCGACGCCCATGTCACGCTGGTCGTGACCGAACTGACGCTGGCGGCCGCGCGCGACACCATCCGCATCCTGTCCTGGCTCAAGAGCAATGCGCCGCAATCGCGCGTGCTGGTGGTCGCCAACCGCGTCCATCCCGGCTCGCCCGAAATCAGCCGCAAGGATTTCGAAACGTCGATCGAGCGTAAGGTCGATGTCCTCATCCCGTTCGACCTGCGCATCGGCTCACAGGCGGCAAAGCTCGGCAAGACGCTGGCGGAAACTGCCAAGGGTAGCAAGGTCGGCGCTGCCTGCACCGCCCTGCTCGACCGGGTGATGGGCGCGAGCGAAGCGGATGAGGCCCCGACCGGCACCGCAGCATCGCGCAAAAAGGGCGACTCCCTGCTCGGCAAGATCGGCGATTTCCGCAACATGATCCCGTCGCGCCGCAAGGCCAAGATAGCCGCACTGGAAGATTGACCGCGCACGCCGCCTGACCGGGCGGCGGCGTTGACTGGGGAACGGGCGAACAGATGGACGGCAATTTCATCCTGATAACGGTGCTGGTGGCGACCATCCTGGGGGTGGCGATCATAGCCTTTGCGGGTCCATCGCCGGAAACAGCGCGCAAGCGCCGGGTTGCGATGATCCGCGGCCGTCACAGCGAATCGGCCGAAGCCCTGCTCGAAGCGCGGATGCGCAAGGCCATTTCAAACCGCGCGACCGGCGTCGAAGCCAAGATGCTGGTGTCGCTCATCCCCAACCCGGAAAATCTGACCAAGCGGATCAGGATGACCGGCAAGAAATGGACGCTCAGCCAATATATGACCGCCAGCGCGGGCGTATTCCTGATGCTGTCGGCGTTGCTGATGGTGCGCGGCTTCCCCTTCCTGATGGCCATCATGGTCGGTCTGGCCGCCGGTCTGTTTCTGCCGCACTGGTGGGTCAGCCGCCTGATCAAGCAGCGGATCAACCGCTTCAACGCCAAATTCCCCGACGCGCTCGAACTGCTGACGCGCGGCCTGCGCTCCGGCCTGCCCATCGCTGAAACGCTGGGCATCGTGTCGAGCGAAATTCCAGGACCAGTGGGAGAGGAATTCAAGCTGATCACCGAACGGATCAAGATCGGCAAGACGATGGAGCAGGCGCTTCAGGAAACTGCCGATCGCCTCGGCACGCCCGAATTCCAGTTCTTCGTCATTACCCTGGCGATCCAACGGGAAACCGGCGGCAACCTGGCCGAAACCCTGTCGAACCTGGCCACCGTGCTGCGCCAGCGTGCGCAGATGAAGCTCAAGATTCGCGCCATGTCGTCGGAATCAAAGGCGTCCGCCTACATCATCGGCTGCCTGCCCTTCCTTGTGTTCTTCATGATCTGCTACATCAACTTCAACTATATGAGCCCCTTCTTCACGCCAGATCCGGCGGGCATTTTCGGGCTTTCGCTGATGCAGGTGATCGGCATCGGGGGTATGTGCTGGATGGGCATCGGCGCCTTCATCATGGCCCAGATGGTCAATTTTGAAATCTGATCGGGGATAAGAGACATGGACGCCCCTACCCCTGCCGGCACGCTTTTCGGCATGACCGCCACCGATTTCGGCACGCTACTCGCGGCCCTTGCGACGCTCTCCATGCTGTTCGCTCTCTATGCGATCATGACCGTGCGCGATCCGATGGCAAAGCGAGTCAAGGCGCTGAACGACCGGCGCGAACAGTTGAAGGCGGGCATCACCGCCTCGACCGCCAAGCGCCGCGCCAAGCTGGTCCAGCGCAACCAGACGACCGATCATATGCGGTCTTTCCTGTCGAGCCTGAAAGTCCTGCAGGACGATCAACTCAAGGACGCACAGATCCGCCTGGCGCAGGCCGGTATCCGGTCCAAGGACATGGCCGTCGCCGTCATTTTTGGCCGCATGATCATGCCGATCGTCATTGGTGGCGGCGCGGCGTTGCTGCTCTATGGCGTTGGCATTGAGCCCGAATGGGGTCCGGTCAAGCGCTTCTTCGCTTTCGCGGTCGCGCTGCTGCTGTCCTATAAAGCGCCTGACATCTTCATCGACAACAAGGTGCAGAAGCGCTCCGCCGCGATCCGCAAGGGGTTGCCCGACGCGCTCGACCTGCTGGTCATCTGCGCCGAAGCGGGCCTTACTGTCGACGCTGCCTTCAACCGGGTCGCGCGCGAACTGGGCAAGGCCTATCCCGAACTGGGCGACGAATTTCAGCTGACCGCGATCGAACTCAGCTTCCTGACCGAACGGCGCATGGCTTTTGAAAATCTCGCCACCCGCGTCAAGCTGGACGCGGTCAAGGGCGTGGTCACCACCATGATCCAGACCGAAAAATACGGCACCCCGCTTGCCTCGGCGCTGCGCGTGCTGTCGGCTGAATTCCGCCACGAACGCATGATGCGCGCCGAAGAAAAGGCTGCCCGCCTGCCCGCGATCATGACCGTGCCGCTGATTCTCTTCATCCTGCCGACGCTATTCGTCGTCATCCTGGGTCCAGCGGCCTGCTCGATCAGCACGGCCTTCTGAAAATTTGAGCGCGCCACGGCTCGCTGCCGTAGCGTTCTGACCCAATACGCCCGCTTCCGCCCAAAAAGGCGGTGGCGGGCGTCGTCATTTGCGGCTTATCCTTGCGCAAAAGACACGGAGAAACGGATCGCATGAAAGCTGCAAGCCTTACCCTCGCCGCCCTGACCACGGCCATCGCCCTGCCCGCTCATGCCGCACAACCGGTCACTGGTCGTTGGGCCACGGTCGATGCCAAGGCGATCGTTCAGATTGCCCCCTGCGGCAAAAGCCTGTGCGGTAAAATCGAAAAGATCCTCAAGCCCACGCCGGGCCGCCCGAATACCGACGTGGAAAATGCGGACCCCGCCCTGCGTTCCCGCCCGTTGCTGGGCCTGCCCCTGCTGACCGGATTTTCCGATGCGGGGAGTATCTGGAAGGGAACGATCTATGACCCTGAAAGCGGCAAGAGCTACACGTCGAAAATCAGCCGTAACCCCAATGGCACCCTGAAAGTCCAGGGCTGCATCGCCTTCTTCTGCAAGACCCAGACATGGACGGCGGTGCGTTAAGGTCTGTTGTGGCCGATCTGTCGCAACGCGAACAAATCGACAGATCGGGCGTATTTTCGCCCGGTTTGATACAGCTGTTCACACACTGATGTTACATGGAGGACATAAGCGAAAAGATGTGAAATGTGAGGGGACGATGTTTGATTTTTCCTATGATCCTGACAGGAATCTGATGCGTCTGGTGCAAGAGGATTATTGGTCTCTTGCGGATTTCCGTGCCTTCGAATCTGAATTTACAAAACTGCACACGACCATCCGCAGGACCAACCAGAACTATCGCGTCCTGGCAGACTGCCGCCACTTTCCGGTGCAATCTGCTGCAATCAGTGAAGCCTTCGGCGCATTTTTCGATATGATCATGGCCGAAAACAAAGGGCATTATGCGATTGTCGTCGGATCGATGCTGAACAAGCTGCAAGCCAAGCGCGCCCTGCCCCAACCCCATGTTCAGATCTTTACCGATCCTGACGAAGCCATGACCTGGCTGTTCGAGGATGGCAGAATGCCCGCCTGAATTGCATTCACCTACTCCAGGATGAAATCGACCCCGGCCTTCGCATGGATCGACGTGCAGTCGTAAATCGGCAGCACATTGGCCTTCACATCGACGATCAGTTCCAGTTCGGTGCAGGCCAGCACCACCGCCTGCACATCCTGCTTGGCGATGTCGGTCATTTCCGACTTCATATAGCGTTCGGATTCGCGGCTGATCTTGCCCACGGTCAACTCGTCATAGACGATGCGGTCGATCCGCTCGGCCAGTTCCATGTCGGCGGGCAGCAGCGACACGCCATGCGCCACCAATCGCTGGCGATAGAATTTCTCGGTCATGACGTTGCGCGTGCCGATCAATGCGGCTTTCTCCACGCCGTCGGCCTGCATCTTCTTGCCGACCCGCTCGGCGATATGGAGGATGGGGACGTTCACCGCGCCCTGCACCCGGTCATAGACGCGGTGCATCGAATTGGCGCAGATCAGCAGCGCCCCCGCGCCCGCCGTCTCCAGCCGCCGCGCGGCCTCGATCAGCACGCCTGCCGCGCTGTCCCACTCCTCGTCGGTAGTACAGGCTGCAACGGTCGCAAAGTCCAGGCTCTCGATCAGTAGCGGCGCGCTATGCTGCCCGCCGCGGGCCCGATGCACCGCCTGGTTGATGATCTCATAATAGCGGGCAGTGGACGTCCAGCTGAGACCGCCGATCAGACCAAGTTTGTGCATAATGTGAAATCACCCCATCCGTTCGTGCTGAGTAGAGACTGAGCTTGTCGAAGGCTCGTATCGAAGCATCATGCACAGCGCATAATCCTTCGATACGCCATTTCGACTTCGCTCAATGGCTACTCAGCACGAACGGCCTAGGGGATTTGGCCGTCAAGGGGCAAGCGCTTAGTGCGCCAGCCCCTTGACGATTTCCTCGACCATCTTCTTGGCGTCGGCGAGCAGCATCATGGTGTTGTCCATATAGAACACCTCATTGTCGACACCGGCATAGCCGGCCCCGCCCATGGAGCGCTTGACGAACAGCACCGACTTGGCGTTGGCCACGTCCAGAATCGGCATCCCGTAAATGGGCGACGATTTGTCGGTCTTGGCCGCCGGGTTGGTCACGTCGTTCGCGCCGATGACGAAAGCGACGTCGGCCTGGCTGAACTCGCTGTTGATATCCTCCAGCTCGAACACTTCGTCATAGGACACATTCGCTTCGGCCAGCAGCACGTTCATATGGCCCGGCATACGACCTGCGACGGGGTGGATCGCATATTTGACCTTCACCCCTTCCTTCTTGAGTAGGTCGCCCATTTCACGCAGCGCGTGCTGCGCCTGGCTCACCGCCATGCCATAACCCGGCACGATGATGACGCTGTCGGCCTGCTTCATCAGGAAGGCGGCGTCCTCGGCCGATCCGCGCTTGTAGGCGCGGTCGATCACCGGCCCGCCAGCCCCAGCCGGTCCCGCATCGGCACCAAAGCCGCCCGCGATCACGCTGATGAAGCTGCGGTTCATCGCCTTGCACATGATGTAGGACAGGATCGCACCCGACGACCCCACCAGCGCGCCGGTGATGATCATCGCGCTGTTGCCCAGCGTAAAGCCCATCGCCGCGGCAGCCCAGCCCGAATAGCTGTTGAGCATCGACACCACGACCGGCATGTCTGCCCCGCCGATCGGGATGATCAGCAGGAAACCGATGATGAAGCTGAGCGCTGTCACGGTCCAGAATACCCATGGGCTTTGATCGGTCACGAAATAACCGATCAGCCCCAGGATCGCGGCCAGCGTACCCAGGTTGATGAGGTGACGCCCCGGTAGCATGATCGGCTTGCCCGACATATTGCCGTTGAGTTTCAGGAAGGCGATGATCGAGCCGGAGAAGGTGATCGCGCCGATCGCCACGCCCAGCCCCATTTCGATGCGGCTTGCATTGTGAATCTCGCCGGTAGCGGCATCGAGAATCCCGAACGCGCCTGGATTGAGATAGGCTGCCGCGCCCACCAGCACTGCGGCCATGCCGACAAGGCTGTGGAACGCCGCCACCAGCTGCGGCATGTCCGTCATCGCGATCCGCCGCGCGATGATGAAGCCGATGCCGCCGCCGATGACGATCGCACCGATGATTTCGGGCAGGCTCACCACATCATGGGTATAGAGCGTGGTCCCCACGGCGATCGCCATGCCGATCATGCCCATGCGGTTGCCGCGACGGCTGGTCGCCGGGCTGGAAAGCCCGCGCAGCGCCAGGATGAACAGGACGCCAGCGGCCAGATAGGCCAGGCTCACGCCCCATGGGATCTGTGCGATCTCATGCATCACTTGCGCTCCTTCTTCTTGTACATCGCCAGCATCCGTTCCGTGACCGCAAAGCCGCCGAAAATGTTGACCGATGCAAAGACGACCGCCAGCAGGCCCAGATATTTGGCCGCAGCGCTCCCCGCTTCCGCCGACGCGACCAGCGCGCCCACGATGATGACCGACGAAATGGCGTTGGTAACCGCCATCAACGGCGTGTGGAGCGCCGGCGTAACCGACCACACCACATAATAGCCGACAAAACATGCCAGCACGAAAACCGACAGGATGGAAATAAAGTCCATCATCCTACTCCCCGTTCGTCCCGATTTGGCTGCGGGACGTTGGCCTGAACGCGCGCCGCGCGAACAGGCGATTCCCCTAACCGAGCAGCCGCTCGTTCACGACCTTGCCGCCCTGCGTCAGGCGGATGGCGTTGCCGATTTCCTCGTCCAGCACCGGTGCGCCCTTTTCCTTGTCCCAGAAGGCGGACAGGAAATTGAACAGGTTGCGCGAGAACAAGGCCGATGTGTCAGTGGCCAGCCGCGATGGCACGTTGCGATGGCCGACAATCTTGACGCCGTGGCGCACGACCACTTCGCCCGCCACTGCGCCCTCGACATTGCCGCCCTGCTCGACCGCCAGATCGACGATCACGCTGCCCGGCTTCATCGACGCGATCTGCGCGTCGGTGATCAGGCGCGGCGCGGGGCGGCCCGGAATGAGCGCGGTGGTGATGACGATGTCCTGCTTGGCGATGTGCGACGATATGAGTTCGGCCTGCGCCGCCTTATATTCGTCCGACATTTCCGTTGCATAGCCGCCAGAGCCTTCACCCTCGATGCCCGCGACCTTCTCGACGAAGATTGCCTTGGCACCCAGCGATTCGATCTGCTCCTTGGTGGCTGCCCGCACGTCGGTCGCGCTGACCTGCGCGCCCAGGCGACGCGCCGTGGCGATCGCTTGCAGGCCCGCGACGCCCACCCCCATGATGAACGCGCGGGCGGCAGAGACCGTACCCGCTGCCGTCATCATCATCGGGAAGGCCTTGCCATATTCGCTGGCGGCATCCAGCACCGCCTTATAGCCCGACAGGTTCGACTGGGACGAGAGGATATCCATCGACTGCGCGCGGGTGATGCGCGGCATGAATTCCATCGCCAGCGCTTCATAGCCCGCCGCCGCATAGGCATCCACCCGCGCCCGTTCCCCGAACGGATTGAGGCCCGCCACGATCCACGCGCCTGGATTGGCCCCCGCTATGCTGGCGACATCCGGCCCCTGCACGCCCAGAACGATGTCCGCGCCTGCAACCGTCGCGGCGCGATCGGCCACACTGGCCCCGGCTGCGGCATAATCGGCATCAGCGACCGACGCGGTCAGTCCGGCGCCGGCCTCGACCGCGACCTGCGCGCCCAGGCCGATAAATTTCTTCACCGTCTCCGGCGTAGCGGCAACACGGGCTTCACCCGCGGCTTGCTCCTTCAAAACTGCAATCTTCATTATTTTGGCATCCCCTCCTGTTTGCGCGTCCCGGATTTAGCCGGAGATCAGCAGCACCACGAGGGCGGCCACCGCGATCGACGCGATCGTGCCCCACTTCATCACGCCGATGAAACCGGCATAGGTTTCGGTCGCACTTTTGATATTTCCGTCTGACGCCATGTCCGGTCCCCTTCTGTGGCGGTTGCGGCGAACCTCTTATCCTGTCGCGCCCCCCCCCTCAACCCGTAGCGCCACAAGAAAATCTTTCGCGGTTAAGCCCGCCTTTACCCCCCGTCCTTACCATAGGTCGCCTGTAGCTATTGAGGGGTATAAATGGCGCGCGACGGCATACCGATGCTGATGCTGATCGACGACGAACCGGCGCAAAGGCGGCTGGTTTCGGCGCTGGCGGCGCGCGCCGGGTGGCGGACGATCTTTGCGGGCGACGGCGAAACCGCCATTGCGACGCTTGGCACGCAGGACGGGATGCAGCTTGATGCGATCATCCTGGACCAGTGGAGTCCCGATTACGAGCCCGCTGGCCTGATCCGCGAGATTCGCGAACGTCGCCCTGCCCTGCCCATCCTGATTCTCACCGCTCATAATAATGTCGCGGTTGCCGTAGAGGCGATGCGCGCAGGCGCGACCGATTATCTGTCCAAGCCAATTGCGCCCGAACGGCTGCTCGCCGCGCTCAATGCGACGATCAGCGAGGGTGCCGCCCATGGCGAACTGCGCCCGCTCACCGAGAAGATCACTGCGCCCTTGTCCTTCGAGGATGTCGTAGGCTCCGCCCCGCAATTCCGCGCCGCCCTCGCCATCGCGGCCAAGGCCGCCCGCGCCCGCGTGCCGGTGCTGATCGAGGGCGAAAGCGGCGTCGGCAAGGATGTCATCGCCCGCGCCATCCATGCCGCCTCCCCCCGCCACAAGCAGGCGATGGTCACGGTCAATTGCGGCGCGATCCCCGCCAATCTGGTCGAATCCGAACTGTTCGGCCATGAACGCGGCGCCTTCACCGGCGCGTTCGACCGCCATGTCGGCAAATTCGCCAGCGCCGACACCGGCACCCTCTTCCTCGACGAAGTCAGCGAAATGCCTCTCGATGCGCAGGTCAAGCTGCTGCGCGTATTGCAGGATGGCGAAATGCAGCCGATCGGCGCGCGCCGCCCGATCCATGTCGATGTCCGCGTCATCGCCGCCACCAACAAGCGCCTGATCGAGGAAATAGAGGCCGGTCGCTTCCGCGAGGATCTCTATTACCGCCTCAATGTCGTCCAGCTGACCATTCCGCCCCTGCGCGAACGGATGGGCGATATCCCCGCGCTCTGCCGCCATTTGCTCGCGCGCATCGCGACCCAGCCGGGCTTGCGCGGCCTGGGCCTTACCGATGATGCGCTGGCGCTGCTGATGCAGCATGGCTGGCCGGGCAATGTCCGCCAGCTGCAAAACGCCCTCTTCCGCGCCGCCGTGCTGTGCGATGGCGACGCGCTGACGCCGCAGGATTTCCCGCAGATCGCGGCGCAGATCCGCGCGGGCGACCCGATCGACCGCCTGACCATCCGCCCGCGCGCCGCCAGCCAGCCGCACCGTGATGGCGCAGGCATTACTTTATTTGAGGGCGACGGTCATGTCCGCCAGCTTGCCGAGATCGAAGCCGATGTCATCCGCCTCGCCATCGGCCATTATCGCGGCCGCATGACCGAAGTCGCCCGCCGCCTGGGCATCGGCCGATCCACCCTCTACCGCAAACTGGCCGAACTGGGCATCGACAGCGCGGCGTGAAACGGTCCTCCGTCGCTCGACCGTTGTATTCTCCCCCCGGCTATGCTTTGGATCGGCGTATGAAAAACGTCGCGCTCATCGCCTGCCTGCCCGTCCTGCTCCTTGCCGCCTGCGGTCGCACCGAACCGGTGGCCGACATGCCAAGCCAGGAGGAACTGGCCGCCGCTGCCAATGCTGCAGCTGCCAGCGCGCTGGCCACGCAACAGGCCGCCGAGGACGCGGAACCCCGCAATTACGTCAATCTGGAACGGGGTTTTTCCGTCAGCTTCCCCGAAGGCTGGATGAAAAATGCGCAAGGCAGCACAGCCGATGGCGCCATCTATGAAGATAAGGGCGCGGGCGCGGACGTGCGCGTATTCTGGCAAAAGAATGACAATGACGAAACGCTCCAGCAGATCGTCGAAGCGGTCAGCAGCGGGGCCGAAGGGGTCGATGGCGATTATATCGGCGACAATGAATATCGCGGCACCGCCAATGACGGCGAAGGCAATAATGTCGCGGTCCGCCTGCTCAAACAGCCCGACGGATCGATCGTGACCGCCACCTTCGTCTATCCCGAAATGCTGAGCGAACAATATCAGCCCATCGTCGAAAAAACCCTCGCCAGCCTGCGCATCTTCGCGCCCAAGGGCGAGGCGGCGGCTCCGGCGGAAGCGGGTAACAGCGCGGCAGCGAAGCCAGTCGCGCCTTAAAACCCCGCCTCCGTTGACTTAAACCGCGCTCAACCCCGCATCGGCCAGCCCGCGCCACAGGTGCAGCGCCTGCACGCTTTCGCGCACATCATGTACCCGCACCATCTGCGCGCCCTGCTCCGCCGCACGGAAAGCCAGCGCGATCGATCCGCCCAGCCGGTCCGACGCGGGCGCTTCGTTCGACAGCGCGCCGATCAGCCGCTTGCGACTGCCCGCAAACAGCAAAGGCACGCCCAGCCCCTGAAAGGTCGCAAGGCCGTTCACCAGCGCCAGATTGTCGGCCAGCCCCTTGCCGAAACCCAGCCCCGGATCGACCATGATCTTCTCACGCGCGATACCGGCGGCAAGGCAGGCCGCGACCCGCGCCTCCAGATGGTCGAAAACATCGGCGACCACATCGCCATAGCCGCCCGGATTGTCGTGTGGGTCATCGCCCGCCGACGGCGCGTGCATCAGGATGACGGGACAACCCGCCGCCGCGACGACCTCCATCGCGCGCGGGTCATGCTGCAAAGCGCTCACATCATTGACGATTTTCGCCCCCGCGCCCAGCGCCGCTTCCATCACCGCCGCCTTGCGCGTGTCGATCGACACCGGCACGCCAGCCGCCGCAAGCCGCTCGATCACCGGCACGACACGGGCGATCTCGTCGCCCTCCCATAATTTCTCCGCGCGCGGCCGGGTGGATTCGCCCCCCACATCGACCAGCGCCGCCCCCGCCGCCGCCATCGCAAAACCTGCATCCGCCGCCGCCTGCGGATCGCCGACATGCTTGCCGCCATCGGAAAAGCTGTCGGGCGTGATGTTCAATATCGCCATGACCTGCGGCCCGTCGAAGCGGATCGTCCGCTCCCCCAGCACCAACGGCGCGCGCTGCGCCGAGATGTTGGCAGCCAGCATCCGCGCCCGCGGCGCCAGCGGTTCGGGCAGGCCCGCCACCGCCGCCTCAAATTCCGCCACCGGGACTGTCACCCGCGCCACCCGGTCGCTCCCGCGCAGCGCGGTCAATTCATAACCCTGAAACCACAACAACCCATTCCCCATCCGCGCCGCCGCGCCATCGGGCAGGCCGAAGGGCGACGGCACGAACCAGACCGGGCGCAGATGCAGCCGGGCGTGGGCGGGGATGGTGGGGAGAGCGACCATAAAATCTCCGTTCGGGCTGAGCTTGTCGAAGCCCTGTTCTTCTTGGAAGAAAAGTACGACCCTTCGACAGGCTCAGGGCGAACGGATGGGGAGTTTTAAGGCTCGTTCGCCAGCAAATAGGTCTGCCGCAGCGTGTCGATCGGCTGCAACTTGCCCTCAATCTCCACATGCCAGAAGGTCCAACCGTTGCAGCTAGGCGCGCCCTGCAAGGTCGCGCCCATCTTGTGGATCGATCCAGTGTCACTTCCCACCGCCAGCGATCCGTCTGCCCGCACCTCCGCGCTCCAGCGGCGCTTGACGTCGCTCAGCTTCGTGCCCGGCGCGATATAGCCGGTCTCGACCAGCGTGCCGAACGCCACCTTGGGCTGTTGCCGCGCGGTCTGCATGATGGTGAGCGAGGATTCATCGAGCGGCAATGCCGCCTCGATCCGCTCCAGCGCCACCTCGATATAGGCGTCCTCACGCTCGATGCCGATCCATTTGCGCCCCAGCCGCTTGGCGACTGCGCCCGTGGTGCCGGTGCCGAAAAAGGGATCGAGCACCACGTCGCCCGGCTTGGTGCAGGACAGCATCACGCGGTAGAGCAGCGATTCCGGCTTCTGCGTCGGATGCGCCTTCGTCCCGTTGCGCTTCAGCCGCTCCTGCCCGCCGCAGATCGGCAGGACCCAGTCAGACCGCATCTGCAATTCATCGTTCAGCGTTTTCATCGCTTTGTAATTGAACGTATATTTGGCGTCCTCGCCCTGGCTGGCCCAGATCAGCGTCTCATGCGCATTGGTAAAGCGCGTGCCCTTGAAATTGGGCATCGGGTTGGCCTTACGCCAAATGATGTCGTTGAGGATCCAGAAGCCCTCATCCTGCAACGCGGTGCCGACGCGGAAGATATTATGATAGCTGCCGATCACCCAGATGGTGCCGTTGGGCTTCAAAATGCGACGTGCCTGCGCCAGCCACGCCTTGGTGAAGCGGTCATAGGCGCCCAGCGTGTCAAACTTGTCCCAGTCATTATCGACCGCATCGACGCGCCCGCCTTCGGGCCGGAACAGGTCGCCGCCCAGTTGCAGATTATAGGGTGGATCGGCAAAAATCATATCGATGCAGCCATCGGGCAGCTTGGCCATCTCGGCGATGCAGTCGCCGCGTAGCAGGCGATCCGCCTCGATCGTGACTGGCGCGAGTGCAACCGCCTTCTTCCGCCGCGGCGCGACCCGTTCCATGACACCCATAATGCAACCCCCGTTCGATCTAAGGCCCAGCGATGAGTCCTTGGCAGACTCCCGTCAAGATCAGCAGCTTAGCGTTAACCTTTCTTAAAATGGTTAACATGGGGCGGAACGAAGGGGGTAGCCACTATATGTTGAGTCGTGAGGCCCAAGCGGGACTCAATATCGGCCAGTGTGGCGCAAAAGACTCAGCCCATCGCCCGCCAGACTTTTTTTGGTTAACGCGGCGCTGGCGGCTGAAATTACCCCTCGGCTTGACCATATCATAACCATATGGTTATGCCGCTATGATGACCAACAGCCCTAACGCCCCCGCCACGATCGACGCCCAGTTCAAGGCGCTGTCGGACGGCACCCGCCGCGCCCTGCTCGAATATCTGGTGCGCGAGGGCGAACAGAGCGTCCACGCGCTGACCGCCATTTCTGGCGTATCGCAGCCCATGGTGTCGCGCCACATGGCCAAGCTCAAACGCGCCGCGCTCGTGACCGCCCGCCGCACCGGCCGCGAAACCTGGTACAGCGCGCGGGCCAAGGGGCTGGCCCCGGTGGTGCAGTGGATGGCGGTCTATGGCGCGCTCTGGTCGCAACGCTTCACGGCGCTGGAGGGGATCGGCGAATGATGCGACACCGTCATGATGGCGCGGAACGCAGGTTGGTAAGGCGCGTTTGCCCGTGATGGAACACCGCCCCCTCATCGAACGCCTCGCCCGACATCTCGCCGCCACCCCCGACGACTGGCCCGCCCGTGTCGAGGACGCTGCCAGCATCCTGGCGATCCTCAAGCAACCCGACAGCGCCATGCTGGCGGCAGGGGACGCAGCCGCGTGGGAAGCGATGATCGACGCCGCGCTGCGCGAACGCTGGACGGTGACGCCCCCTGCCGCCGACGATCAGCCGCCCGCCGGGGCGGATGAGGAAGGCGAAATCCGCCTGTCCCCCGACGCCGTCGGCACCAACCGCGCCGACTGGGTCCATCTGCAAACGCCACAGGAGACATCGCCATGAAGGGGTTGATCAAACTCGCCATCGTCACCGGCCTCGGCGCGTTCGCGGTCAAGGGATGGCGCGACTGGATGGGCACCGCCCAGCCCCTTGACGATCGCGGGCCGGTCGGCTCGTCCGGCATCGTCCGCGACGCCGGCCCGCAGGAGGGGGTGGCGGCAAAAGATTGGGACAGGGTCGACGAACAATCCGACGAATCCTTCCCCGCCAGCGACCCGCCGGGCAATTATTGACCGGGGGCCAAATCCTCCCCTTAAAGCTGGGGGGACTTTAGACTCGTTCAGTTTACCCTTATCCGTTCGTCCTGAGTAGCCATTGAGCGAAGTCGGAGTCGGAGACGACCGCAGGTCAAATGGCGTATCGAAGGATCAAGCGCTGTGCATGATGCTTCGATACGAGCCTTCGACAAGCTCAGTCTCTACTCAACACGAACGGATATGATACAAGCTGAAGTCATCGCGCTCTGGAATACACACCCTTCCTTGCCCCCGCCCTGCCCGCCCCCTATTGAGGCGGCAAGACGAGCGGCCGATGGCCTGCCTTAAACTGGGGAATCTCACTTTATGCCTTCGGGTCTGATCGCGCTGCTCGATGATGTGGCGGGCATTGTTAAACTGACCGCGACTTCGCTGGACGATGTTGCCGCCGCCGCCGGCAAGGCGGGAACGAAGGCGGCGGGCGTGGTGATCGACGATGCCGCCGTCACCCCGCGCTATGTCATGGGCCTGACCCCGGACCGCGAGTTGCCGATCATCTGGAAGATCGCCAAGGGATCGCTGCGCAACAAGCTGCTGTTCCTGCTGCCCGCCGCGCTGCTCATCAGCGCGATGGCCCCTTGGCTGCTGCCCCCGCTGCTGATGCTGGGCGGCGCGTTCCTCTGTTACGAAGCGGCGGAAAAACTGCTGGAGGCAATCCAGGGCGGCCATGATGTCGCGCAGGAGGCGCTGGAAACGCACAGCTCGGCCGATCTGGAAAACCAGAAAGTATCGAGCGCGATCCGCACCGACTTCATCCTTTCGGGCGAGATCATGGCGATTTCGCTCGGCACGGTCGCAGCCGAACCGATCTGGGAACAGGCGATCATTCTGGTGGTCGTCGCCTTCCTGATCACCGCGGGCGTCTATGGCGTCGTCGGTTTCATCGTGAAGATGGACGATATCGGCCTGCATCTGGCCAAAGGCACCTCAGCAATTACCCGCGTCATCGGGCGCGGCATGGTGAAGGCGATGCCCGTCATCATGAGCATTTTGGCGGTCGTCGGCACAGCCGCGATGCTGTGGGTCGGCGGCGGCCTGATCGTCCATGGCCTGCACGAATTTCACTGGGACGCGATCCCCGGCACGATCCACCACGCCGCGCAGGGTGCTGCCAGCGCCCTGCCCGCTATCGGCCCGCTCATTGACTGGACCGTCAACGCCATCGGCGGCGCGATCGTCGGTCTGGTCGTCGGCGGCATCATCGTCGCCGCCCTGCATCTCATTCCCCGAAAGCAATAAAGCCAAGCCCATGTCCTCGCCCTGGCGCATTGAAGCCACCGCCCTTGTCGCCCTTGCGCTGCCGATGATCGCGGGCAATATCGCCTGGTCGGCGATCGCCGCGACCGATCTGCTGCTGCTTGGCCGTCTCGGCGCGGAATCGGTCGCGGCGGGCGCGCTCGGCATCAACCTGTTCCATGCGCTGCTCTTGTTCGGCATGGGGCTGGTCACCGCCGCATCGCCGTTGATCGCCAGCGAACGGGGCCGTCGCCGCCATTCGGTGCGCGACGTCCGCCGCACCGTTCACCAGACGCTGCGCGCCGCCACGCTGTTCGTCATCCCCGCTTGGGCAATCCTGTGGCAGAGCGAGGCGATCCTGCTCGCCATGGGGCAGGACGCGGATCTCGCCCATGGCGCGGGCCGGCTGATGCGCGGCCTGCAATGGGCTTTGCTCCCTTTCCTTGGCTTCACGACGCTGCGCACCTTCATCGCCGCACTGGAACGCCCGGTCTGGGGCCTGCTCATCATGCTCGCCGCCATCCCGTTCAATGTCCTGGCGGGCTGGGCGCTCATCTTTGGCCATCTGGGCTTCCCTCCGCTCGGCCTGTTCGGCGCGGGGCTGGCCAGCACCGCCTCCTCCTGCTTCCTCTTCTTCGGGCTGCTCACCGTCATCCGGATCGACCGCCGCTTCCGCCGCTACGCGCTGGTGGGCCGCTTCTGGACACGCGATCGCGAACGCCATCGGCAGGTCTGGGCGCTGGGCCTGCCCATCGCCATCACTTTGGGCTTTGAAACCACCGTGTTCAATGCCTCGGCGCTGCTGATGGGCCTCATCGACCGCGATTCGCTCGCTGCCCATGCTGTGGCGATCCAGATCGCCGCTTTGGTGTTCATGGTCCCGATGGGCATCGGCCAGGCCGCGACGATCCGCGTGGGCCTTGCCTATGGCCGCCATGACCGCGCGGGCGTGGGTCGCGCGGGCTGGCTGGCGCTGATGATCGGCACAGGCTTTGCCTGCTGCGCCGCTCTCGCCCTCATCCTTCTGCCGCGCACGCTAGTTTCCGCCTTTTTGGACCTCAACAATCCCGCCAATGCGCGCACTGTCCAGCTCGCTGTCAGCTTCCTCGCCGTCGCGGCATTATTCCAGCTGGTCGATGCCGCGCAGGCCGTCGGTGCAGGCGTGCTGCGCGGGGTGCAGGACACAAGGGTGCCGATGATCTTCGCGATGATCGGCTATTGGGTCGTGGGCATTGGCGTCGGCACGATCCTGGCCTTTCCGCTGCGGATGGCGGGGCTGGGTATCTGGCTGGGCTTGGCCGCAGGCCTGGGATCGGTCGCCGTGCTGCTGGTCACCCGCTGGTCGATGCGCGAACGATTGGGACTGATACGCGGGTGATACGATTGCGCCGCCCGGAAATGGTGCAGCGCACAAAGCAATTGATCGAATCGCCCAAATCGGTCAGATGTTGATCACTATGCAAGCCCCGACCGAGATTTTTGAAGCGATCGCGCTCCAGAAGTGCCTGATGGTGACCTATAACAAGATGGTCGTCACCCTGGCCCCGCACATCCTCTACACGCGCCACGATGAGTTGTTCATCGACGCCGTGACCGTGGACCGCGACGGCAAGCCCCCGCGCGAGCTTAAACTCGGCACCTTCAAGCTGGTGGGCCTGTCCGACCTTAAGGTATTGGACCAGCCGTTCGAGGCGATGCATGGCCTCTACGACCAGAATGACGACAAATATCGGAACGTCACCCTGTTCGCCGTCGCGCCGGAGAGCGCCGCCGCCTGATTGGTCGGCGATTGCCCATCACATATTACCCGTTCGCCCTGAGCGAAGTCGAAGGGCTCTGCTGAGCCGCAGGCGAAGCTGCTTCGCTCCGCTCAGGACAAGGCTTCAACTTCGCTCAGCCCGAACGGACGGGGTCGTTGCAAAGCCTCACTTCTTCAACCGATACCCCGTCCTGAACATCCAGCCGATGATCCCCAGGCACACCGCCAGCATCCCCGCGACGAAGATCAGGCTGAACTCAATAGCCACATCGCCCTTGCCGAAGAAGGTCCAGCGGAAACCGGAAATCAGATAGACGATCGGGTTGAACAGGGTGATCGTGCGCCACGGTTCCCCCAGCATCTGCACCGAATAGAAGGCGCCGCCCAGAAACGTCATCGGCATGATCAGCAGCATCGGGATCACCTGCAACTGCTCGAAACTCTGCGCCCAAATCCCTAAAATGAAGCCGAACAGGCAGAAGCTGATCGCGATCAGGATCATGAACCCCGCCATCGCGAACGGGTGCGCCACCGGCACATCGACGAACAGATGCGCGGTCACGAATATGATCGTGCCGATGATCAGCGACTTGGTCGCCGCCGCGCCCACATAGGCGATGATCGTCTCGGTCGCGGAAACGGGCGCGGACAGCAATTCATAGATGGTGCCGGTGAATTTGGGCATATAAATGCCGAAACTGGCGTTGAAGATGCTTTCGGTGAACATCGCCATCATGATCAGGCCCGGCACGATGAAGGCGGCGTAAGGAATGCCATCCACCTCCGTCATCCGCGATCCGATCGCCCCGCCGAACACCACGAAATAGAGCGTCGTCGTGATCACCGGCACCAAAAGACCGGTCAGCAGGGTGCGGCGGAAGCGATGCAGCTCAAATTTGTAGATAGACGCGATCGCGCGCAGGTTGACCAGACTCATGCCGCCTTCTCCTGATGGACCAGGCTCACGAAAATATCCTCCAGGCTGCTCTGCGCCGTGTTCAGATCCTTGTAGCCGATGCCAAGGTCGCCCAGCCGCCGCAGCAGCGACGACACGCCGGTCCGCTCCGCCTGGGTATCGAAAATATATTCAATCTCCTGGCCATCGCCTTTCAGCGTCACATTCCATTCCGCCAGTTCCATCGGCACCGCCGCCAGCCGTTCGGCCAGCACCACGGTCAGCGTTTTCTTGCCCAGCTTCTTCATCAGCGCGGTCTTGTCCTCGACCAGCATCAACTCGCCCCGGTTGATCACCCCTACCCGGTCGGCCATTTCCTCGGCCTCCTCGATATAATGGGTGGTCAGGATGATGGTGACGCCGGTTTCGCGCAGCGCGCCGATCAGCTTCCACATGTCGCGGCGCAACTCCACGTCCACACCCGCGGTCGGCTCGTCCAGAAACAATATGCGCGGCTCATGGCTCAGCGCCTTGGCGATCATCACCCGGCGCTTCATCCCGCCCGAAAGCTCCAATATCTTGGCATGGCGCTTGTCCCATAGCGACAGGTCGCGCAGCACCTTCTCGATATGCGCGGGATTGCGCGGCTTCCCGAACAGCCCCCGGCTGAACGTCACCGTATCGATCACCCGCTCAAACTGGTCGGTGGACAATTCCTGCGGCACCAGCCCGATCGCGTCGCGCGCACCGCGATAGTCGCGGACGATATCATGCCCGGCCACCTTCACGCTGCCGCCCGTCGCCCGCGCTATGCCGCAGATGATGGAGATCATCGTCGTCTTGCCAGCGCCATTCGGCCCCAGCAGCGCGAAAATCTCGCCTTCCTCGATGCTCAGGTCAACGCCCTTGAGCGCCTCGAACCCCGACGCATAGCGTTTGGTGAGACCCTGAATGTCTATGATGGATGCCATGGATGGCTCTGCCCCTTTTGCGTTGCGGCAAAGATAGGAGGCAGATTGCCAAACGCAACCTATGCGCCGCGCCCTATTCGCCCCGCCGTGTGAAACGGAACACCGTTGCCGGCGGAAAATTACGCACCGTCTGTCCAACTCGAACGACATCCAGGTCGAGTGCGTCGATCACCTCACGACTCACCGGCGGGCGCATCGAATAAGTGAATTGCACGAAGCTGCCGCCCGGCTGCAACATGCGGAAGGATTCGGACAATATGTCGTGATGCACATGCCGGTCCATCGCCAGCAGCGGCAGGCCGCTCACCACCGTCTGATAACTGCCCGGTTCGCCAGCCGCCGCCGTCGACACGATCTGCGCGGGCGTTTCCAGCACCGACACATGGGGAAAATGCCGCCGCAACCCGCGCGCAAAGGCGGGATTAATCTCCACCACTTCCAGCTTTTCGGGCGGCAGACCGGTGCCCAATATCGCGCGGGTAAACACGCCGGTCCCCCCGCCCAGTTCCAGCACCCGGCCATCGGCCGGGTCGATCTGCGCCACCATCAGCCGCGCCAGATAGCGGCTGCTCGGCACGACCGACGCGGTCTGGCGGGGCTTCTGCACCCAGGCCGCCAGAAAATCGAGATATTCGGTGGCACGGGCGCGAAATTCCCCGCGTGGCAAAGCGATTGCCCGGCTCCGCTTGGGCTTATGCTGCATAGGCGAAATGCGACCGCTCTCTATCCATCCAGACTCCCTTAACGAGCCGGAGGCGTGCCGTCGATTGGCTTTAGCGTTTCAATGCGTTCTTGCAGCCATTGCGCCACCGCCGCGATCCGCGCCAGCTTGCGCAGGTCGCCATGCATGACCAGCCAGAAGCTGCGGATGATCTCCACCTGATCGGGCATCAGCGGCACCAGAGCCGCGTCGCGCCGCCCGATAAAGTCCGGCAAAACGCCAATTCCCGCGCCCTCCGCGATCATCCGCTGCTGCATGATGATACTGGTCGACCGCAAAGTCGCCTCCAGCCCCGCCTCCACTTCGTCCAGATAATCCAGTTCGGGCGAGAAGATGAATTCCGGCACATAGCCGATCAACGTATGATCCTTGAGCTGCGCCGCCCGCTCCGGGCGCCCCGCCCGCGCCAGATACTCCGGCGACGCATAAAGATGCAGCCGATAATCCCCCAGCCGCCGCACCATCAACCGCCCGCGCTGCGGCCGCGCCAGCATCACCGCCATGTCGGCTTCTCGCTTGGACGGGTTGAGGAAGCCCGACGCCGTGATCAGGTCCAGCCTTATGCCCGGATGCCGCCGGTTGAAATCGCCCATGCCCGGCGCCAGCACCCAGGTGCCAAACCCCTCCGCCACTGACAGCCGCACCTGCCCGGCCAGCCGATGTTCGTGCCCCTGCGCATCCTCGATCGCCGCCAGCGCAGCGCTTTCCGCCGCTTCGGCATGGCCCAGCAATTCCTGCCCCCGCGCCGTCAGCGTCCGCTCCCCCGCGCTCAACTCGAACAGCTCGGCGTCCAGCGCCTTTTCCAGCCGCGCCAGCCGCCGGGCAATGGTGGTCGCGTCGATCCCCAGCGCCCGCGCCGCCGGAGCCACCTTGCGCGCCCGCGCCACCGCCAGAAATACCCTCAGATCGTCCCAGTCGAACATCGCCGCCACTGCCTGCAAATTTGCAGCCTGCCTATGCAAGACTTCGCCATTGCTTGCAATAACGCAAGCAGCCTAGAAGGCGGCAATCAACCGAGAGGATGCCTCCCCATGCGTGAGATTTCGCACAAGCTCGCCTTCGTCCACGACGCGCACCCCACGCGCTACAGCGACGTGTTCGATCCCAATAATGGCGGTGTTCAGGCCCGCGTGGCACTGGGCGACGCCGCCCTGCTCGACCTGGCCGTCGCCGCCGCCAAGAAGGCGCAGCCCGGCTGGGCCGCCGTCAACCCGCAACGCCGCGCCCGCGTCATGTTCAACTTCAAATCGCTGGTCGAAGCGAACATGAACGAGTTGGCCCATCTGCTCAGCTCCGAACATGGCAAGGTGATCGCGGATTCCAAGGGCGACATTCAGCGCGGTCTGGAAGTCATCGAATTTTGCTGCGGCATCCCCCATGTGCTGAAGGGCGAGTTCACCCAGGGCGCGGGTCCGGGCATCGACGTCTATAGCTTCCGCCAGCCGATCGGCATCGGCGCGGGCATCACGCCGTTCAATTTTCCCGCCATGATCCCGCTCTGGATGTCGGGCGTCGCCATCGCGACCGGTAACGCCTTCATCCTCAAGCCCTCCGAACGCGATCCCTCGGTCCCCGTCCGTCTGGCTGAACTTTTCCTGGAAGCAGGCCTGCCCGAAGGCATTTTGCAGGTCGTTCAGGGCGACAAGGAAATGGTCGACGCCATTCTCGACCACCCGGATATCAAGGGCGTCAGCTTCGTCGGCTCCTCCGACATCGCGCACTATGTCTATAATCGCGGCGTTGTCGCCGGCAAGCGCGTCCAGGCAATGGGCGGCGCGAAGAATCACGGCATCGTCATGCCCGACGCCGATCTTGATCAGGTCGTCAACGACCTCTCCGGCGCGGCCTTCGGCTCGGCTGGCGAACGCTGCATGGCGCTCCCGGTCGTCGTCCCCGTCGGCGAAAAGACCGCGATCGCGCTGCGCGAAAAGCTGATCCCGGCGATCGAGGCGCTGCGCGTCGGCGTCTCCACCGATGCCGAAGCCCATTATGGCCCGGTCGTCACCGCCGCGCACAAGCAGAAGATCGAAAACTGGATCCAGACCGGCGTCGATGAAGGCGCGGAACTGGTGGTCGATGGTCGCGGCTTCACATTGCAGGGTCATGAGGAAGGCTTCTTCGTCGGCCCGACCCTGTTCGATCATGTCACCACGGACATGAGCGCCTACAAGGAAGAGATTTTCGGCCCCGTGCTGCAAATGGTCCGCGCCGACAGTTTCGAGGAAGCCGTCTCGCTGCCCAGCAAGCATCAATATGGCAACGGCGTCGCCCTCTTCACCCGCAACGGCCACGCCGCCCGCGAATTCGCCGCCCGCGTCGACGTCGGCATGGTCGGCATCAACGTGCCGATCCCGGTCCCGGTCGCCTATCACACTTTCGGCGGCTGGAAACGCTCAGCCTTTGGCGACACCAACCAGCACGGCATGGAAGGCGTGAAATTCTGGACCAAGGTCAAGACCGTCACCCAACGCTGGCCCGACGGCGGCGCCTCCGCCGACAGCGCCTTCGTCATCCCGACGATGGGGTGAGGGGATGGGGGGAGAGGATCGCACGATCGGCTCCCCTCTCCTCCGTTTGCCGTCATGCCGGACTTGATCCGGCATCCATTCACCCTAGCTTCGTTCCAGTGGCGAAAAACCGAGCATGATAGCCCGATCTTCCCAGAAGGGATTGTCTTTCTCAATGAGCGCAACTTTCCAGTCGCGTCGCCACTCTTGAGCTTTTTCTCGAGCGCAATGGCAGTAGGAAAGTCCGGCTGATGCTCGAACCAGACCAGGCGACGGACCCCATGGCGGCTGGTGAAACCTTCGACTACGCCGGTGCGATGTTGGTGGACCCGCTCGACCAAATGACCCGTTACACCGATATACAATGTGCCATGACGACCACTGGCAAGAATATAGACGCATGGCTGGTTCGACATGATTGCATAGGAAGCGCCAAATGGATGCCGGATAAAGTCCGGCATGACGCCAGTTGGGGATGAGGAAAATATGACCCAGTTCGACCTGACCGACGACCAGCGCGAAATCCAGGAACTCGCCCGCCGCTTCACCGCCGACGCGATCACGCCCCATGCGGCGGAGTGGGACGAAAAGCATATCTTTCCCCGCGACACGATCCGCGCAGCGGCAGAACTGGGCTTTGGCGGCATCTATGTCTCTGAAAGCTCCGGCGGCATCGGCCTTGGTCGCCTCGAGTCCGCGCTGATCATGGAAGCCATGGCCTATGGCTGCCCCTCGACCAGCGCCTTCATCTCGATCCACAATATGGCAGCCTGGATGATCGACACGTTCGGCGGGCAAGCGGTCAAGGACGCCTATCTCCCCGACCTCATCCCCATGACTCGCATCGCCAGCTATTGCCTGACCGAGGCGGGCGCAGGCTCCGACGCCGCCAGCCTCAAGACCAAGGCGGTGCGCGACGGCGACCATTATGTCGTCACCGGCTCCAAGCAATTCATCTCCGGTGGCGGCGAGAATGAAGTCTATGTCGCCATGGTCCGCACCGGGCAGGACGGGCCGAAGGGCATTAGCTGCCTCGTCATCGACAAGGATATGCCCGGCGTCAGCTTCGGCGCGCAGGAACGCAAGCTCGGCTGGCACAGCCAGCCCACGGCGCAGGTCAATTTCGATGGCGTCCGCGTCCCCGTCGCCAACCTTGTGGGCAGCGAAGGACAGGGCTTCGCCATCGCCATGGCCGGCCTCGACGGTGGCCGCCTCAATATCGGCGCCTGTTCGCTGGGCGGCGCACAACGCTGCATCGACGAAGCGGTCCAATATACCAAGGATCGCAAGCAGTTCGGCCAATCCATTGCCGACTTCCAGAACACCCAATTCACCCTGGCCGACATGCAGACCGAGCTGGAGGCCGCCCGCACCCTGCTCTACGCCGCCGCCGTCAAGGTAAGCGATAACGCCCCGGACAAGACCCGCTTTGCCGCCATGGCCAAGCGCTTCGCCACCGACACCGGATCGTCCGTCGTGGACCGCGCCCTGCAACTTCATGGCGGCTATGGCTATCTGATGGACTATCCCATCGAACGCTTCTGGCGCGACCTGCGCGTCCATTCCATCCTGGAAGGCACCAACCAGGTCATGCGCATGATCATCGCGCGGGATATGTTGCGGGATTAACCCCCCTCTCCTCGTTGGGGGAGAGGGTTGCGAAGGCTTGGCGGCGTGCTGCCTAGCCGTAGCTGGGAGAGGGGGACAGGGCCAGCGCGGCGCACCCCCTCTCAAACTTCGCCTAGGCGCGTGCCGCGCCAAGGCTTCGTATCCTCTCCCCGCCGGGGAGAGGCAGGAGAGAGACATGACCGACCAAGTCCTGACCTTCATTGAAAACAGCATCGGCCGCATCCGCCTGAACCGGCCCAAGGCGATCCACGCGCTGACGCCCGACATGTGCGACGCGATCAACAGCGCATTGCTGGCATGGCGGACGAACGATGGCGTAACCGCCGTCATGATCGACCACACCGAAGGCCGCGGCTTCTGCGCAGGCGGGGACATCGCCCTCATCGCCAACAGCGCCAAGACGGACTGCGTCGAGGCGGAGCGCTTCTTCCATCTCGAATATCGGATGAACCATCTGCTGTTCGTCTATGACAAGCCGATCGTCGCCTTCATCGACGGCATCGTCATGGGCGGGGGCGTGGGCATTTCCCTCCCCGCCCGCTACCGCGTCGCGACCGAGCGGACGACCTTTGCCATGCCCGAAACCGGCATCGGCCTTTTTCCCGATGTCGGCGGCGGCTGGTATCTCCCCCGCCTGCCCGGCCGGGTCGGCGCATGGCTCGCCGCCACCGGCGCGCGGATCGACGGGGCGGATTGCGCCGCCATCGGCATCGCCACCCACTATATGCCGTCCGATACGCTGGAGGACGTCAAGGCGCGCATCCTGGCCGACCCCGCCAGCCTTGGCGCGATCCTCGACGCAGCCACGCAAACCCCGCCGCCCTCAAAGCTGGAGGCCGCCCGCCCCGACATCGACCGCCTCTTCGCCTCGAACAAGGCGGAGGAGATTGTCGCCGCGCTCGACGCCGACGGTGGCGAATGGGCCGCGAAGCAACGCGGCACCCTCGCCACCAAATCGCCCCAGACGATCAAGGTCGCGCTGCGCCAGTTGATCGAGGGCGCGGCCCAGCCCGATTTCGCGTCCAACATGGCGATGGAATATGGCCTGGCCTGCGCCATCATCCGCCGCCCCGATTTTGTCGAGGGCGTGCGCGCCCTGATCTTCGACAAGGATAACAAGCCGCAATGGAACCCGGCGACGCTGGAGCAAGTGAGCGACGCGATGATCGACGCGATTTTCGTGCCGTTGCCCGCTGACCAGCAATGGACTCCGCTGCCCGCTGTCGCGACCTGATATGTCCTACATGGCAGGCGCCTGCTATGGTCCCGACGGACGCCGCCTGCCAGATGCCGCCCGCTTTCCGATAGGATCAGGGCCGCGCAAGAATATGTCCGATTTACCGGGAAATATGCGAAGTTAAGCAGGAGAAATGCCATCATGACCCAGACGATCGCCTTTATCGGCCTTGGCAATATGGGCGGCGGCATGGCCGCCAATCTGCTCAGGAACGGCTATGCCGTCCGCGCCTTCGACCTGTCGGAAGATGCGCTTGCCAAGGCGGAGGCCCATGGCGCGACCCGCGCCAGCAGCGCCGCTGACGCGGCCACCGGAGCCGACGCCGTCGTCACCATGCTGCCCGCGGGCAAGCATGTCGAAAGCGTCTATGCCGGCGAAGTCTATGGCGCGGCCAATCCCGGCGCCTTGTTCCTCGATTGCTCCACCATCGACGTCGCCACCGCCCGCCGCGTGATAGAAGCCGCCACGGATCGCGGCTTCGACATGGTCGATGCCCCCGTCTCCGGCGGCATCGCCGCGGCCAATGGCGGCACGCTGACCTTCATGGTCGGCGGCACCAATGCTGCGTTCGAGAAGGCAAAGCCCATCCTGTCGGCCATGGGCAAGGCGGTGATCCATGCGGGCGGCGCGGGCAATGGTCAGGCTGCCAAAATCTGCAACAATATGCTGCTGGGCGCCACCATGGTCGCCACCTGCGAGACTTTCGCCATGGCCAAGAAGCTGGGCCTCGATCCCCAGACCTTCTACGACATCTCCAGCGTCTCGTCCGGCCAGAGCTGGTCGATGACCAGCTACTGCCCCGTCCCCGGCGTCGGCCCACAAAGCCCCTCCGACAATGGCTATCAGGGCGGCTTTGCCGTCGGCCTGATGCTCAAGGATCTGAAACTCGCCACCGAAGCCGCCGCCCTTGTCGGCGCGTCGGTGCCAATGGGCAACGCGGCGGAATCCCTCTACCAGCTGCTCGCCAACCAGGGCGAAGCAGGCCGCGACTTCTCGCTGATGATCGAGATGCTGGAGGGGAAATAACCCCTCCCCGTCATCCCGGCGAACGCCGGGATGACGGGGGCAGTATCTACTTCCCCTTCCCAGCCTCCGCCGCCGCCAGAACCCGCAGCACATTGCCCGACCAGATTTTCGCGACATCCGCCTCGCTATAGCCAGCCTTCAGCAGTGCGTCCGTGATCTTGGGCAGGTCCAGCACATCCTCCATGCCGACCACGCCGCCGCCGCCATCCCAGTCCGCGCCGATCCCGACATGGTCCGGCCCCACGACCTTCAGCGCGTGCAGCATATGCGCCATGAAATCGTCAAAGGTCGCCCGGTCGGTATCGGGATAGAGCCGGTCAATCTCCTGTCGCTTCGCCAGCAATTGCGCCCGCGTCTCCGCCGAAACCTTCGCCCCCTCGCGCATCGACGCAAATAAAGCGCCCATCGCCTTCTGCCGCTCCGGGTTCGGCTTCGACGCCTTGAGATAGGTCCCAAAGGCATTCATCTGAATGACCCCGCCCTTCGCCGCCAGCGCCTTCAGATGGGCGTCGTCTATATTGCGCGGATGGTCATAGATCGCCTTGCACCCCGAATGGGTCAACAGCACTGGGGTGGTGGAGAGCGCCAGCAGATCGTCCAGCACCTGGTCACTACTATGCGACGCATCGGGCACCACGCCCAGCCGGTTCATCTCGCCCAGCAATTGCTTGCCCAGCGGACTAAGCCCACCAAAACGCGGCTTCTTGGACGGGTCGGTCGAACTGTCGGCAAACTGGTTATGCGCAAAATGGGCAAAGCCCACCACCCGCACGCCCATGTGGTAGAAGGTCTGGAGCAGCGACACATCCTCGCCCAGCGGATAGGCATTTTCGATCGACATATAGACGACCCGCTTGCCCGCCGCAGCGATCGGCGCGGCGTCCTTGGCTTCCAGCGCCAGCGCGAAATTCGCCGGGTCCGCCGCTACCATCTCGCGGATCGACACCCCGCGCAGCAACGCAAAATCGCGCGCCTTGCGGAACCCCTCGACCGTCAGCGGCCCCTGGCTCGTATAGATCGCCCAGAAACCGCCATCCAGCCCGCCCTTCTTCATTCGGGGCAGGTCAACCTGGGTATAATCCAGATGGACCCCATGCTCCTCGTCGATCGACCAGCCCGGCAGATCGAGCGAGGCAGGCGTGTCCAGATGGCTGTCGAGCGTGAGCAATTTCTGATGCAGTTGCACCACCTTCTTGGGCACCGCCTGCGCCCACGCCGACCCTGAGAGCAGCGCAATCAGCGCTGCCCCCATCACCACACCCATTCGCATCAGATTTCGCCCGAAATGGTGAACTGGAAGGTGCGCGGGCTAAGCGGGCGGAACGCGCCATCGCCGGTCACCGTCGATGAGATGAAGGACAGCGTATCCTTGTCGAACAGATTGTCGATGTTGAACCGCGCCTTGATCCCCTTGACCGGGCCAAAGCTGATGCCGTCACCAATATCGACATAGGCGCTGAACACGGTAAAGGCGGGCACGCTGGAACCTGGCGTGTTGGTGAAGGTCGACCAGCGCTTGGACGTATATTTGCCCGTGATATTGGCGACCAGCCAGCTGGCCGGTTCCACTGTCACGCCACCGCTGACGATCCATTTGGCGCTGTCGGGGATATATTTGTCGGCGATCAGGATGGGCGTCGTCGCCGGAATATTATCCTTGAACTTGGCATTATTGTAGGTGACGTTCAGGTTGCTATAGGCCAGCCCGTTCAGGAAAGAGGGCTTATAGGTGCCGGCAAATTCCACACCATAGGACCGCACCCGACCGACATTCTGGAAGAAGGTTTCGGTCGATGCGCCGCCGCCCGGCACGAAGCTGGTGATCGACTGGATGCGATTGTCGAACTTGGTGTAGAAAGCCGCCAGCGACGCATAAAGCTGCCCCTGATTGGTGCGGATACCCAACTCCATATTCTTCGACCGCTCGGGCGCGGGCTGCGGCACCAGTCCACCGCCGGGGCGGATGACCGAATAGATATCGTCCATCCCCTTGGGCAGCGCCATATTTTCAGCATAGGAGGCAAAGACCTGCGTGCGCTCGTCAAATTTGTAGAGCAACCCGCCCATCGGCAGGAAGAAGTCGCTATAATGGGCCGTATTCGTCTGCGGACCATAGCCCGGCACGCCACGCCCAGCGACAAGGCGGTAATAATCGTCAAATTCGCGATAGCCGCTATGGACATAATCCAGGTTCAGCCCCTTGAAGCCGACGTCGATGATGAAGCGATCATCGGCCAGCTTGAGTGTGTCCTTCAGGAAGATCTGGAGCGTATCGCGCTTGGACCGATAATCACGGCGCAGATAGACCAGCTCATCCAGATTGGGTGCGCCATCGGGCGCGCCGTTGACCGTGTTGTAGCGCGCCTGGGTGCGGTGATATTTGTCGACTTC
Organism: Sphingobium sp.; assembly: GCA_023266575.1. GTDB lineage: Bacteria > Pseudomonadota > Alphaproteobacteria > Sphingomonadales > Sphingomonadaceae > Sphingobium. Next base: position 131,261 of record JAHFPV010000001.1, on the reverse strand, counting down.
GGCCCACACGCCCGCTTCGAGCGTATTGTTGCCCATTTCCCAATGCAGCTTGTTAGTGATGCCATAACGGTCGCCACCCACGCCCGACAGGCCATATTGCACGCCTTTGGGCGCGACCACCGGAAGCCCCGCTTGCGCTTGCGGCGTGTAGCGGCTCAGCGAATTGGCATAGCCATCGGGCGACACGCCATAACCGTCCTTATCTTCCCAATAGAGGGTCGATTCCGCCCAGACGCCCTCGGCAATCCCGGCGTGGAAGGTCGCGCCATAGAGCTTGTCCTTCCGCACGTTGATGGCGAGGTTATAGACTGCTGTATAAGCTGCGTTGGAATAAGGCACGCCCGGCGCAGTCGCCAGCGGCGCAAAGCCCGGCGTCGTGTTGGGCAGATTTTCAATATAGGCATAATCGCGCCCGCACTGGCCAAGCGCATTCTTCACCGTGCAGTTATATTGCGCGCGGGTAATGGTCGGCGAGTCATAGTCGAAAAAGTCGTTCGACACGAATTTGAACCGCGCCCAACTGTCGCCGCCAAGGTCCGCGTGGATCTGCCCTTCCCAATGCTCGCGATCCACCGAACCCGGACCACGCCAAAGGTCCGTGTCCAGCTTCGTGCGGCTGACATAGGCGGCGAACGGTCCGACCCGGCCGGTGCTGGCGCGAATGAAGGTGCGGCGCAGATTCTGGTCGCCAAAGCTTTGCGACACGAACAGGCCCATCTCCTCCTGCGGCGCGATGCTGTTATACTGGATCACCGGGCCAAGGGTAGAATAACTTGGCAGGCTGACATCGCCTGCGCCGATCGACGCTTCCACCACGCCCAGATTTTCATTGTCGACATAGCGGAACACAGGGCTGCCGCCAAAGGCGTCGCTACGCCCTGTCGGAATACCATCGACCACGAAGCCGATCTGATCGAGGTTAAAAGCGCGCGTCTGCACGCTGTTGCCAAATTCGTAGAGGCCCAGCGCGCCATCGGTCTGGACGTTGAAGCCGGGCAGTTGCTCGAGCATTTTCAGGCCCGAAACGCCTGCTGGCGCGGACAGCAACGCTTCCCGCGTCACCGCCACGACATTGCTCACCTTATCCTCGCCAATCGCTTCGGACGATTGCGAAATGCGGCGGCCCGTGACGGTGATGTTCGTTTCGTCATCAGCGACCGGCTCCTGCGCATAAGCAGCGCTTAGCGCGCCAGTTGCACAGGCGAACAGCAACGCTGCGCGCGAGGTAAGACGGATCGACGAAATGACGGACATGCAAAAGGCTCCCTGTTTCACAACGAGCCAATCAGGTGGCGCATCGCGCGCCGCACCTCCCCGGACGACTGCGGCGAACGCATCTGCGTCCGTCCATCGTTCTTTAGTTTTCTTGTGAAACGAAAGTGCCGGGAAACCCCGCCATCGACCAATGAGAATTTCTCAGCGTATCGCGGCAAAATAGATAGAAAACCGCGTGTTCCCGCCTCCGCGGGAACACGCTGCTTCATAGTGCGACGCTGTCGCTCAGCGCCCCTTCCAGACGCCCGGCCGCTTCTCGACAAAGGCGGTCATGCCTTCCTTCTTGTCCTCGGTGGCGGTCAGTATCTGGAACATGCGCCGTTCGGTCAGCAGTCCTTGGGCCAGGCCCGTTTCAAATGCGATATTGACCATTTCCTTGTTGATCATCGCGGCCATGGGCGGCATCGCAGCGATCGCCGCAGCCGTTTTGAGCGCATCGTCCAGCAGATCGGCGGCGGGCACGATCCGGCTGACCAGCCCGGAGCACTCGGCTTCCTCCGCGCCCATCATCCGCCCGGTCAGGCACATATCCATAGCCTTGGCCTTGCCCACCGCGCGGGTCAGTCGCTGCGATCCGCCCATGCCCGGCGCGACGCCCAGTTTGATCTCCGGCTGACCGAATTTCGCTGTATCCGCCGCAATGATGAAGTCCGCCATCATCGCCAGTTCGCACCCGCCGCCCAGCGCAAAACCGGCCACAGCCGCGATCCACGGCTTGCGGGTCGCGACCACATGGGTCTGCCAGCCGGAAAAGAAATCCTGCAGGAAAAAATCCGCCCCGTCCTTGTCGACCATCTCCTTGATGTCCGCACCAGCCGCAAACGCCTTTTCGCTGCCGGTCAGGATCGCGCAATGCTGGGTCGGGTCGGCGTCATAAGCGGAAAAGGCCGCGCTCAGGTCGCTCAGCACCTTGCCATTGAGCGCGTTCAGCGCCTGCGGCCGGTTGAGCGTGATCAGCGTCACCGCGTCGCGCTGTTCCACCAAAATCGTCTCATAGGTCATCGCCATCTCCCTTATGCCTTTGGGTCTGCTCTATGGCCGACGCGCGCCATCCGCCAGTCCCCGCTGCCCCGCATTTGCGCCGCACCTATCGGCACAGATGCATGAAGTCCCGGTCGTAGCTGCGCATATGGGCGCCGCCATCGACATAGAGCGTCTGCCCGGTCACCGCGCTGGCATTGACCAGATACAGCACCGCCTCCGCAATCTGCTCGGCCTGCGGCAGGCATCCAAGCGGCATCATCGCTTCGAGCCGCGCCATCTGCTCCGGGTCATAATCAGGCGTTGCGATCGTCAGCCCCGGCGCAACCGCATTGACCCGCACCTGCGGCGCCAGGCTGCTCGCGCTCGTCCGCGTCAGCCCCGCCAGCGCCAGCTTGGACAATGTATAGGCCAGCTGGTCGCCATGGGGATGGTCGATCCGCTGGTCCAATATGTTGATGATGCACCGGTCGCCCACCCCCGCCGGCACGGTGGCAAACGCCTTGGTCAGCATGGTGGGCGCGGCGCAATTGACCGCATAATGGCGCATCAGGTCATCGGCGGTCACGCTGTCCAGCCGGTCCTGCCCGAACATTGCGGCGCTGTTGACAAGAATGTCGGGCGGACGGCCAAAGCGCGCCGCGACCTGCGCGATCAGTTCCTCGGCATTTTCCGGGTCGGCGAAATCGACCACGAACCCTTCCCACTGCGTCCCCTGCTCCTCCAGCGTCAGCGCCAGATGCGAATCGAGCCGCGTATCATGACTGCCATGGATCGCTAGCGAATGGCCCGCCCTGGCCAGCGCCCCGGCAATGATCCCGCCCAGCCGCCGATGCCCGCCCGTCACCAGAGCCAGCCGCTTGCCCGCGATCGGCAAGGCACCCCCCTCCGCCGCCCCACGCGCACTGCCCAACGGGCGATAGGGGACGTCCTCTTCGCTCATGAAGCGATGAGTTTCAGCACTTCCTCGCGCGACTTTTCATCGTCGCGGAATACGCCCAGCATCCGGCTGGTTTTCATGATCACATTGGGGGTGCGCACCCCGCGCCCGGTCATGCAGCCATGCGTCGCCTCGATCACTACGGCCACGCCCTGGGGCTTCAGATGCTCCCAGATACAGTTGGCGACTTCCGACGTCAGCCGTTCCTGCACCTGCAACCGGTTGGCAAAGGCGTGGAGCACGCGCGCCAGCTTGGAAATGCCGACCACATAGTCGCCCGGCAGATAGGCGATATGCGCCTTCCCCACGATCGGCGCCATATGATGTTCGCAATGCGACTGGAACGGAATGTCCTTCAGCAGCACGACATCGTCATAGCCGCCGACTTCATGAAAGATGCGCGAAAGATGATAGGCCGGATCGTCGCCATAGCCCCGGCAATATTCACGCCAGGCCCGCGCCACCCGTTCGGGCGTCTCGACCAACCCTTCGCGTTCGGGCGCATCGCCCGACCAGCGGATCAGCGTGCGGATCGCTTCCGCGACATCCGCCGGAACCGGCTCCTTGCCGTCGCCAACCATATCCGCATCGGGGTCATATGCCATGAACAGGGCCACTCCTTATCGTATCGGCCCCGCATATGGCGATTAGCCCCGCCGATGACCAGACCCTTTCACGGCGGTGGACACAACATCGCACTGATGGCAAATCGGACAAATATCTGGGCCGCTATCGCAAAATATGTCATTCATTCCCTCTTCCCATGCGTACTGAGCGAATCGCTGCCGTTCTGCTAGCGGCAGGCACCTCGTCACGCTTTGGCGAGGAGGACAAGCTGATGGCGGAACTGCGCGGCAAGCCGCTGGCTGCCCATACGCTTGAAACCGTGGCGTCGATGGCCTTTGCCGAACTGATCGCCGTCGTCCGCCCGATCGCGCTCGCCCCGGTCCTCCATCGCAAACTCGACCGGCGCGGCTACACCATCATCGTCAACGACCACCCTGAAGAGGGGATTTCGGGCAGCATTGTGCGCGCGGTCGAACATGTCATGTCAGTGAACCGCATCCGCGGCATCCTCATCTGCCTCGCCGACATGCCCGACGTGCCGCAAACCCATTATAACCGCATCTGCCTGGCGGCGGAGGACATACGTTCGGTCGTCGCCAGCACCGACGGCTTCTCCTCATCCCCCCCCGCCTTCATTGGCCGCAAGCATTTCCCCGAACTGCTGGCTCTGAAGGGCGATCAGGGTGCGCGCGCGCTGCTTAGCCACGGACTTCAGATCGAGACCACCAGCAAAGTCCTGCATGACATCGACACGCCGGAGGATCTGCCCGGCTGGCGACCCGTGACGCCGGACTGATCAGCTCGACCGCGTCGGGTCGGTCATCGCATCGCCCATTTCGCGCGGATCGGGCGCGCGGCTGATCGGCAACGACCCCGTCTGTCGCTCCAGCATCCGATGGACGATCGGCGGGACTGGCCCGGTATGCAGCGCCCAGATCGCATCGCTATTCGCAATATCGGCCACGGTGCGCCTTTGGTTGTGGCGCACATAATCCAGCCAGGTCGATACATGATAGCGCTCGACCCATAGTTCAGGATCGCCAAGGTCCCGCATCAACGACCAGCCATGTGCGCCGTCACGCCGCCTGATCCGCCGCCGCTCACTCATCGCGGCAAGAAACGGCACGATCGACCCGGCCGGGATGCGATATTCGATGGTCACGACCACCGGCCCGCTGCGCGGCTCGACCATCACTGCCGTGTCCGGTTCACGCCAGCTATTTTGCAGGTCCAGATTATCATCGCCAATCTGCGGCAACGGACGGATAAGGCCAATCATCGCCGCGACAAACTGGGCCGCTGCGGACGCATAGAGCGCCTCGACCACGCCATGATGCTCGGCCAGCCAGCCGAACAGCCAGGCCCCGATCGCCATGCCGCCGAACGCCGTCATCTGATAGAGCGACACCGCGCGCGCCACCACCCAGCGCGGCGCGGACATCTGCACCGACACGTTGAATGTCGCCAGCGCCGTGACCCAGCCGAAGCCTGCCAGCAAATAGCCCAGCAAGGCCAGCGCCAGCCAACTACTCGCCCCGGTAATCGCCGTCCCCAGCGCCAGCACCAGTGCCGCATTGCGCACGATCGTCTCGATCGAAAAACGTGCCCGCAGGTAGCGGGTGGACAACGCCCCGATCACCGCCCCGATGCCGAAAGCGCCGCTGGTCACGCCAAATGTCAGCGCCCCGCCACCCAATATGTCGCGCGCGACCAGCGGCATCAGCGCCGACACCGCGCTCGCGCCAATGCCGAACACGCTTGCGCGCAGCAGCACCAGCTGGATCTTGGGCGACATCGCAACATAGCGCACGCCTGCCCGCATCGCGACGCCCAGCCGTTCGCGCGGCAACAGCTTGGGCGGCAGGTCCGGCTTCCAGCGGAACAGCACTGTCAGCAGCGCGACATAGCTCATTGCATTGGTCAGGAACGCCGCCGCCGCCCCTGCCGTCGCAACGATCACCCCGCCCAGCGCCGGTCCGACGCTGCGCGCCAGGTTGAAGCCCATGCTGTTCATCGCCACTGCGCTCGGTAAAATTGCGCGCGGCACCATGTCCCCGACCGACGCCTGCCAGGCCGGGCCGTTGATCGCCGTGGCGCAACCCAAGGCAAAGGTGAAGGCCAGCAGCAACCAGGGCGTGATCAGCCCCGCCCAGGCCGTGATCGCCAGTACCGCCGACACGACCAGCATCGCCAGCTGGCAGCCGATCATCACCTTGCGCCGGTCCAGATTGTCCGCAACCGCGCCCGCCCATAAAGACAGCAGCATGATCGGCAGCGTCGTCGCCGCCGGGACCAGCGCGATCAGCAGCGGAGAGGCTGACAGCGACGTCATCATCCACGCCGCGCCGACCGACTGAATCAGCCCGCCGAAATTGGACGCCAGACTGGCCGTCCAGATCGCGCGAAAGATGGGAATGGAGAGCGGCGACGGGGCTTTGGGGGAATCGACATCGGGCACGCCCCCATGAAGCGGAATATCGCCCAAGCGTCAAACCCGAGACTCGTCCGCCCTGCCCCTACGTCATGGCGGCAGTGCGCAAAAACCGCATTTCTCGCTTGCACTTTACGTAAACGTAAATACATTCACGTCCGTATCCGATGCGCCTGGCAAGGGTGACCCACGGAGAGGGAAAATCTTATGGAAGCCTATATTTACGACGCCGTCAGGACGCCCCGTGGTCGGGGCAAGGCCGACGGGTCGCTGCACGACATCACTCCGGTGCAGCTGGCAACGCAAGTGCTGGAGGCGATCCGCGATCGCTCGGCAATCGATACGGTCGATGTCGATGACGTGATCCTGGGCTGCGTCACCCCGGTCGGCGAACAGGGCGCGGACATTGCCCGCACCGCCGTCCTCAACGCCGATTATGCGCAGACCACGCCGGGCGTGCAGGTCAATCGCTTCTGCGCATCCGGCCTTGAAGCCGTTAACATCGCGGCGGCCAAGGTCATGTCGGGCGAGGCTTTGTTCGCCATTGGCGGCGGCGTCGAATCGATGAGCCGCGTGCCGATGGCCTCGGACGGTGGCGCGATCGCGATGGACCCCGCAGTCGCCTACAAGACCTATTTCGCGCCGCAGGGCATCGGCGCGGACGTCATCGCCACCAAATTCGGCATCAGCCGCGACGATGCCGACGCCTATGCCGTCGAAAGCCAGAAGCGCGCCAAGATGGCATGGGACGAAGGTCGCTTCGCCCGCTCGATCGTCCCTGTTCGCGACGTGATCGACCAGGTCGTCCTCGACCATGACGAACATATGCGCCCCGAAGCCACGATGCAGTCGCTTGGCGCCTTGAAGCCCAGCTTCACCGCGCTCGGCGAGGAGATGCCAGGCTTCGACACCGTGGCTCTGCTGCGCTATCCCGAACTGGAGCGGGTCAACCATATCCACCATGCCGGCAACAGTAGCGGCATCGTCGATGGTGCCGCCGCCGTGCTGGTCGGTGGCAAGGATATTGGCGACAAATATGGCCTGAAACCCCGCGCCCGCATCCGCGCCATGGCCTCGATCGGCTCTGAACCCCTCATCATGCTGACCGGCCCGGAATTCGTCGCTGGCAAGCTGCTCAAGCGCGCTGGCATGACCACCGCCGACATCGACCTGTGGGAACTCAACGAAGCCTTTGCCAGCGTCGTCCTGCGCTACATGCAGGCGATGAACCTCAGCCACGACCAGATCAACGTCAATGGCGGCGCGATCGCCATGGGCCATCCACTCGGCGCGACCGGCGCGATGGTGCTGGGCACCGCGCTCGACGAACTGGAACGGTCGGGCAAGGGCACTGCGCTCATCAACCTGTGCGTGGGCGCAGGCATGGGCACCGGGATCATCATCGAACGTATTTAGAGAATTTCCGTTCGGGCTGAGCGAAGTCGAAGCCCCCCATCGAACGCAGTGAGATGCCTTCGCTCCGCTCAGGCGAGCCCTTCGACAGGCTCAGGGCGAACGGGGGAGAGGAGATCAAAATGAACACCATCACAATCACCACTGACGCCGACGGCATCGCCACCCTGACGATCGACGTACCCGACCAGTCGATGAACGTCATCGGTCCCGATTTCATCGCCGATCTCGACGCCGCCATCACCCGCATCGCCTCGGACGAAGCCATCAAGGGTGCGGTCATCGCTTCGGGCAAGGACAGCGGCTTCATGGCCGGGATGGACCTTAAATATTTCGGCTCGATGCTCGCCACCAGCGATGGCAGCCGCCCGCAACCAGCCGCGATCTTCGACCAGGTTTTCGTCCTCAACCAGCTGTTCCGCCGCCTCGAAACCTGCGGCAAGCCCATTGCCTGCGCGATCGAAGGCACCTGCGTCGGCGGCGGCTTTGAACTCGCCCTCGCCTGCCACCGCCGCATCGTCGGCGACAGCCCCAAAACCCAGCTGGGCCTGCCCGAAATCCTCATCGGCCTCTTCCCCGGCGGCGGCGGGTCGCAGCGCCTGCCGCGGCTCATCGGCGTGCAGGCCGCGCTCATGTATATGCTCCAGGGCAAGCTGTTCCGCCCCGCCGAAGCCGCGATGCTCAAGGCCGTCGATCAGGTCGTGCCGCAGGGCACGGCGGTCGAGGCGGCGCGCGAATGGGTCAAGGCCAATCCCACCGCCGCCACCCAGCCTTGGGACGTCAAGGGCTTCAAATTCCCCGGTGGCGTCGGCCAGTTCAATCCCGGCTTCGTGCAAACCATGGTCGGTGCGTTGCCGATGACGCTCAAGCAGACCCAGCGCAACATGAACGCGCCTGTCGCGCTGCTCTCTGCCGTCTATGAAGGCGCGCAACTCCCCTTCGACCGGGCGATCCGCATCGAAAGCAAATATTTCGCTAAAGTGGCTGCCGATCCGCAGGCCGCCAACATGATCCGCAGCCTGTTCGTCAACAAGACTGCCGCCGAACGCGGCGCGCGCCGTCCCAAGGATCAGCCCAAAGCCCCCACCATGAAACTCGCCATGCTCGGCGCGGGCATGATGGGCGCAGGCATCGCCACCGTCGCCGCGCAGGCGGGGATGGAGGTCATCCTGTTCGACCGCGACATTGCTTATGCGGAAAAGGGCAAGGCCCATGTCGAATCCGTCCTGTCCAAGCGGCTGGGCAAGGGCATGACGCCTGAAAAGCTGGCCGCCACTCTCGCCCGCGTCACCCCCACCGCCAGCTATGCGGACCTCGCAGGCGCGGACTTCGTAATCGAAGCGGTGTTCGAGGATGTCGCGATCAAGGCCGAAGTCACCAGACAGGTGGAGGCTATCCTCGGCTCGGACGTCATCTTCGGTTCCAACACCTCCACCCTGCCGATCACCAAACTGGCAGGCGCTTGGGGCAAGCCCGAAAATTTCATCGGCGTCCATTTCTTCTCACCGGTCGAGAAAATGCCGCTAGTGGAGATCATCCTTGGCAAACAGACCGGCCCTGCCGCAATTGCCAAGGCGCTCGACTTCGTCGCGCAGATCAAGAAAACGCCGATCGTCGTCAATGACTCGCGCGGTTTCTACACCTCGCGCTGTTTCGGCACCTATGTGCAGGAGGGCGCGGAACTGGTCGCCGAAGGGATCAACCCCGCGCTCATCGAAAATGCCGGCAAGCAACTCGGAATGCCGGTCGGCCCGCTCGCGGTCAGTGACGAAGTGTCGATCGAACTGGGCTATAAGGTCATGACGGCGGCGAAGAAGGAACTGGGCGACGCCTATGTCGCGCAACGCTCCGACGAGGTCATGACGCAGATGGTTCAGATGGACCGCCTTGGCCGCAAGAACGCCAAGGGCTGGTATGACTATCCCGAAGACGGAAAGAAGCTGCTCTGGCCCGGCATTGCTGACCTGTTCCCCCGCGCGGACGACCAGCCCGATGTCGATGCGGTCAAGGAACGCCTCCTCTATCGTCAGCTGGTCGAATGCGCCCGCTGTTTCGAGGAAGGCGTGCTGGAAACGCCGGAAGATGGCGACATTGGCGCGATCTTCGGCTGGGGCTTTGCGCCCTATACCGGCGGGCCGTTTGCTCACATGGATACGGTCGGCATCGCCCATGTCGTCGCCGTGCTGGACCGCTTGCGGGCCACTCATGGCGACCGCTTCGCCGCCACCGAGCAACTGCGCGCCATGGCGGCGACCGGCGGCACCTTCTACCGCCCCGCCCTCTCCCGCGCCGCAGCATGAAAAGACTGTAATTCGTAACGTCCCTCGTTTAGGTCTCCCTCCCATATATCGTGTTCCCGCGCGGGCGGGGACACGACAGTTTATGAGGTGAGCATATGAGCGACAAACCGACGATATTGGTCACAGGCGGCGCAGGCTATATCGGTAGCCACGCGGTATTGGCGCTCAAGGATGCTGGCTATGGCGTTGTCGTCATCGACAATCTCGTCACCGGCTTCGACTGGGCCGTGCCAGAAGGCGTGCCACTGGTACGTGGCGACATTGCCGATCAGCCAATGGTCGAAGCGACACTGCGCGATCACAATATCACCGCGATCATGCACTTCGCAGGCTCGGTCGTGGTGCCGGAATCGGTCGAAAACCCGCTCAAATATTATCACAATAACAGCGCCAAGACCCGCGACCTGATCGAGAGCGCAGTCCGCATCGGCGTCAAGCATTTCATCTTCTCATCGACTGCCGCCACCTACGGCATCCCCGAAGAAAGCCCGGTCAAGGAAACAACGCCGCAGCGTCCAATCAATCCCTACGGCATGTCGAAGCTGATGACCGAATATATGCTGCGTGACGTCGCAGCGGCCCACCCGATGAACTTCTGTGCGCTCCGCTATTTCAACGTCGCGGGTGCCGACCCGCATGGCCGCAGCGGCCAGTCGACCGCTGGCGCGACCCACCTCATCAAGGTCGCGGTGGAAGCCGCGCTGGGCAAGCGCAACGGCGTTTCCGTATTCGGCACCGACTTTGACACCCCGGACGGCACCGGCGTGCGCGACTATATCCATGTGACCGACCTTGCCGCCGCCCATGTCCTCGCGCTCGAAGCCTTGATCGCCGATCCGGCGCGCAGCCACCTGCTCAACTGCGGCTATGGCAAGGGCTTTTCGGTCCTTGAAGTTCTGGACGCAGTCGATCGCGTCACCAACATGACGATCGACCGGACCATGGGACCGCGCCGCGCGGGCGACCCGGACGCGCTGATCTCCGACAATCGTGCCATCATCGCCACCTTTCCATGGGAGCCGCGCTACGCCGACCTGGACCTTATCGTCCGCCACGCGCTGGCGTGGGAGCGGACGTTAAGCGAACGCGCATGAGCGAAGCCTCTGTCCGCGCCTGGTTTACGATAAACGCGCCCGACATTGCCATCATCGACCAGGGCGTCAGCACCGCGACCGTGATCGAGGCTGCGCAAGCGCTGGGCGTCGAACCCGCCCGCATCGCCAAGACGCTCTCGCTGCGCGTCGGCGAGACTGTCGCCTTAGTCTGCACCCGCGGCGACGCGCGCCTGCATAATGCCAAGGCGAAGGCGGCGCTAGGCGCCAAGCCCCGGATGCTCGGCGCGGACGAGGTTGAGGCGATCACCGGCCACCCGGTCGGCGGCGTCTGCCCCTTCGGCCTCGCCACGCCCCTGCCCATCTATTGCGACGTGTCGCTGCAAGCCTTCGCCACCGTCTTTCCCGCCGCCGGGTCGCGCACCAGCTCGGTCGAACTCAGCCCTGCGCGTCTCGCTGATCTCACCGGCGCAACGTGGATCGACATCTGCACCCTGCCCGAACCTGTGGAATAATCTCATGCCTATAGAGCATCATTTTGCCGACGGCGATCAGGCCGCCGCCCACCTCGCCACCCGCATCGCCACGTTGTTGGCCGACGCGATTATGGCCCGCGGCACTGCCAGCCTGGCCCTGTCCGGCGGTCGTTCGCCCAAACCCGTGCTGGAGGCACTCGCCCGCACCCCGCTCGACTGGAGCAAGGTCGTCGTCACTCTGGTCGATGAACGCTGGGTCGCCCCGGATGCGCCCGACAGCAACGAACGGCTGCTGCGCGAAACCCTGCTGACCGGCCCCGCCGCCGCCGCGCATTTCGTCCCGATGAAAAATGACGCGCCCGACGCTTATGCAGCTCAACCCGCCGTCGAAGGCGCCTTCGCCGCCATCCGCTGGCCGCTCGATATCGTCCTGCTCGGCATGGGAGAGGATGGCCACACGGCCTCGCTCTTCCCGGCCGCCGCGGAACTCGCCAACGGCCTCACCAGCACCGCCCGCACCATCGCCGTCACACCCCCCGCCGCGCCACACCAGCGCCTGTCCTTGACCGCCAGCGCCATATTGGCCGCACGCCATATCTGTCTGCAAATCAGCGGAGACGCCAAAAAGGCGATCTATGCGCAAGCGCTGGAGAACGGCCCGGTAGAACAGCTGCCCATCCGCCTGGCCCTGCGTCAGGACGAAACCCCGGTAGAAGTCTGGATCAGCGCCCAATAATTCCTCCCCGGCACGGGGAGGGGGACCGGCGAAGCCGGTGGAGGGGACGGGAGACCTGACTCCCGCTTTGGGATCAAAAGCCTCCCCCTCCGTCTGGCCTACGGCCAGCCACCTCTCCTTACAGGGGACGATCAACGGCAAAACGCCACCTCCCCCCGGAAGTGCCGCCCTGCCCGGCCTTAGTTGGCCTTGCTCAAATCCACCTTCTCTACCCATTCAGGGTAGAAGGTCGGCTCGCGGTTGGACCAGCCCACCGCCGTCGCCGCCGCTTCGCTGATTGACTGGAGCAGCACGCGGCGCTTTTCAGGATGCAGATGCGGCAGGCTGGCCGCCGCGCAGAAAGCGCCCGGCAACCATGGCCGCGCGCCCGCACCCAGCAGCCGCTCATAGAGAAAACGATAGGCCGAAAAACTCGCCAGCCGGTCCTGCCCCAGGTCGAAAGCGGAGATGGTCACCAGGGGGGCCATGAACGGCTCGACCTGGTCCAACCCGCTGTCGTCGGGGACGCGCGCCTTGATTTCCTCGATCCGGCCATAGATCCGCGCCTGCGCGCGGATGGAGGCTTCCTCCACCAGATCGCGCGACCATAGCTTCATCGCATCGCGGCGATGCAGGCCGATGTCGAGCGACCGGCGAATATAGCGTTGTGTGGCAGACGGAAAACTGGCGAATTCACGCAACTCCGCCAGGGTAACGGCCCCGTCCGCAGGTCTTGCACTCGTACCCATTGTCATGCCCTCCGACTTGAAGTCGATCGTCAGAACATGCGCCTGTTATGGTTACTATAGGCTTAAGCACCTGTTCCACGGCCATTCACAAGGGACCAGATTTTTTTGTGCGGCGCAACATGAAAATGTCATAGCCGCCCGCGCAGCGTCAGGCACCCGGTCGCCGCTCCAGCACTGCGCCGATCATGCTGCGCCACACCGCCACGTCGCCAGCCTGCGCCATCTGCGCATCCGGCTCACGCAGCGTGTGCAATATCGCATAGGCGTCATCGACATGATTGGGCCACGCCGCATCCACTGCACCGGCGGCATGGGGGTCGCTGCCGCCGCCATTATGGCTCAGCTGGCGGCCGGCCAGGACGCGGGCAATGCGTTCGATCGCGGGGGTGGCAGATGTCGGCATAGATTGGTCGCTCCTCTCAAAAGCGCAGGCGCGTATTCGCCGTCCCGCTGCACAAAACTAGCATGATTCCCGGCAAATAACCATCAATCCTGATCTTGCTTGAAGCCGGATGACGGCACCGGATCACCCTTGTCATCGGGATGGCTGTTGGCGGGCGGATCGGACGCATCCATCGAATCCTTCAACCCTTCGTCCAGCTTCTCTTCCTCGCCCAGCACATGGTCCTGCGCGTCGGATTCGCGGTCGTCGCCTGCTTCCTCGCGGCTGTTGGGACGGACGCCATCTTGCTCGTTCATCGCTCTCTCCTTCTAGGCCAGATCAACGGGCGGCGGCGGGCTGCGGTTCCGGCCCAATTCGACCAACTGTCGGGCCAGTTCGACCAGCTACGCGCGGCTGGGGCGACATTTCCCCCGGCAGCGCGTAAAAGGACAGGATGACAAGCCTTCCCGACGACGACGAACGCGGCGTATCGCCCGCGATCGCGCTTTATTCCATTCTGGGTTTCTGGCTCTTCTACGCCATACTCGTGACCCTGCGCGCCGCCGTGATGGGCTTTGAATCGCAGGGCGAACTGGGCATCCGCCGCGCAGTCGTCACTGTGATCGGCATCGTCGTCACCTGGATACTCTATCTGGTGCTGCGCCGGTTCGACGCCAAGCCCTTGAGCGTCCGCATCGTCGCCGCCTTCTCGCTTGCCGCGCCCTTCGCGCTCGCCATGGCGTCGGCCAATTTCTACATGTTCAACGTCTATGACCCGGTGAACATCTTTGCCGATGCCGACCACAGCAAATATGGCAGCGAAGAAGCCTATGCCTTCGTCCAGATCGTCGAGGATGCGATCAGCCGCTATTTCTTCCTCGCCGCCTGGGCCGGTCTCTATCTCGCTCTGTCTTACGCCAGCGAAGCGCACCGCACCGAACGCCGCGCCGCCCGGCTGGAACGCGCCGCCCAGCAGGCCGAACTGCGCTCGCTACGCTATCAGGTGAACCCGCATTTCCTGTTCAACACGCTCAACTCCCTCTCCTCTCTGGTGATGAAGGATCGGCGGGACGAGGCCGAACAGATGATCATGTCGCTCTCCAACTTCTACCGCACCAGCCTGACCGGCGATCCGCTGGACGACGTGCCGCTGGAAGAAGAAGTGCATCTCCAGAAACTCTATCTCGATATCGAAGGGGTCCGCTTTCCCGACCGGCTCAACACGGTGATCGACATTCCGCCCGCCCTGATGAGCGCCTGCGTCCCCGGCCTCATCCTCCAGCCGCTCGTCGAAAACGCGATCAAATATGGCGTCTCGCGCACCTCCAGCCCGGTGGAGATCCGCATCACCGCGCGGGAGGATGGCGGCTTGATGCACATCGCCGTCACCGACGATGGCGACAACCCGCCCGGCCTGTCGGACAGCGGCAGCGGCATTGGCCTCGCCAATGTGCGGGATCGGCTGACGGCGCGCTTTGGTGATCAGGGCCAGATCACTTATGGTCCGCGCCAGGAGAAGGGCTTTTCCGTTCTCATCACCCTACCCATCATCCGCCGGGGTTGCTAACGCCCATGTCCATCCGCACCATGATCGTTGACGATGAACCGCTCGCGGTCGAGCGGCTCCAGATGTTGTGCGCGCGCGAACCGCGCATTGCGCTGGTCGGCACCGCCACCGATGGCGAAGCCGCGCTGCGCCTGATCGAGGGGTTGAAGCCCGACCTTGTCATGCTCGACATCGCCATGCCCCTGCTCGACGGCATCGGCGTCGCCCGTGCCGTCGGGCGCATGGGCATCCGCCCGGCGGTCATCTTCGTCACCGCGTTCGAGGGTTTCGCCGTCGAAGCCTTCGACCTTGCCGCTATCGACTATATGCTCAAGCCCGTCGCGCATGATCGCCTGACCCGCGCGATCGACCGGGTGGAGGCGGCGCTGCGCAACCGCGCGCCCGAAACCACCCCCGCCCCTGCCGAGCCGCAACCCGACTGGGCCGAGGAATTCTGGGTACCCCACCGATCCGAACTGATCCGCATCGCCACCGACCAGATCGACAGGATCGAGGCCGAGCGCGACTATATGCGCCTGCATGTCGGCAGCCACAGCTATCTGCTGCACCAGACGATCAGCAGCCTGGAGGAGCGGCTCGACCCGCAGCAATTCGTCCGCCTCCACCGCTCCCACATCGTCCGCCGCGACCATATCGCCCGCCTGCGTCACGACGGCAGCGGCGTCTGGTTCGCCGCGCTCACCGACGGCAATGAAATCCGCATCGGCCGCACCTTCCTCGCCAACGCCCGCGCCATGACCGGACGCTAAAAAATCCTCCCCAAGCTTGTCTTGGGGAGGTGGCAGCGCGAAGCGCTGACGGAGGGGCCATGCGCAAGCCCCACGCAAAAAAGCCCGGCATCCGCCGGGCTTTTTCACGTCTGGGCTGGCATTGCAGCAATCAGTTCTGCACGCCCTTCGCACCTGCATCGGCATAGCGTTCACTGGTTTCGGCGCGGGCAATGGCGGCGCTGATCGGCGCTTCGACCTGCGCGATCGCCATGGCCTTGCACGCCTGTGCGGTGGAGCGGTCGTCCGACTTGCACACCCTGCTTGCCGCGCGGGCGATGCGCTGGCGCAGTTGCTGCTGGTCAGATGCTTTGGACAGGTCCAGGTCACCATGGCGCACTTCGCTCGTGCGGCCGTTAGAAATAAATTCTCCAGCGCTGGCCGAACCGGCAGTGGCGATCAGCGCAAGCGAACCCAGCGCGGCGAAAAGGGTCGAACGGAACATCGGCTTGTCTCCTCAAAATCTGCTGTGGCCCGGCCGCTGCCTGTTAGGGGCTGGCGGCGGTTCGGGTGCGAACGGGGCGGGCCTTAGGGTCATTTGGGGGCGGCGCCGTCTCCCGTTCGCCCACCCTGTTTAGGCGCATGGCGGTCAGCGCGCCCGCCCACTTCGACCGGCAGCACCCCGCATCGGCCAACGACACTGCCATCGACAAAGCGCCGCGCGGCACAGACAAACAGCGCGACGAACGACATCACCGCCCCGCCAAACGACATCTGCCGTAACGGAAAGCCCACGCTCATAACTATTATGTTTGGGGAAGGCTCGTTCGGAGCGGAAAGCAAGCCAGAGCCGATCGACAGTGAGTTCAGGTGGAGGCGAAAAGTGTGATTTTGGAGCACCGGAGCGCAGCCTACTCAAAGTAGGTGAGCACCGGAGCGCAGAAAATCGCGCTTTGCAGGCCCACATGGGCTAATTGTCGATTGGCTTTGTAAAACGCCCCCGGCGCAAGGGATGGCCGGGGGCGTATCCAGGATGCTGTCGGGCACCGGGATCGCTATAAACTGTTGCGGGAAAGACGGTGCGACATTCGCGTAACCGTATCCTGCATGACGCCCATCATAGCTCCAACACGGCGGCGCGAACCCACCGTTCGACAATCTGCCCCCGCAACACGCCCGGCAGCATGATCGGGCGACAAACCGTCAACCTGCGTCCACCAACGACATCATGCGTCCAACGGCGGCCATCCAGCGATAGCCAGCGCACCCTCGACTTGGGCCGATAACGCTACGTCATGGCTAAGAAAATCCGACATAGCATCTGACCGCGCGCCCATGTCTTTGGTGCAGGACAAGCCTCTTTCCGCCCCACGCTGCGGATTTTCCCTTCTCAAATCCTTGCCCTCGCCCCATCTGTCGGGGCGACTGGCAGATGGTCTTGCCGGATCAGAACAAATCTGGAACAACACGCCCCATGAGTCTGACCCACATATCCGTCCGCGGCGCGCGCGAGCATAATCTCAAGGGCGTCGATGTCGATCTGCCGCGCGACAGCCTGATCGTCATCACCGGCCTGTCGGGATCGGGCAAAAGTTCGCTCGCCTTCGACACCATCTATGCCGAAGGGCAGCGGCGCTATGTGGAATCGCTCTCCGCCTATGCGCGCCAGTTTCTGGAGATGATGCAGAAGCCCGATGTCGAGCATATCGAGGGCTTAAGCCCCGCGATCAGTATCGAGCAGAAAACCACGTCGAAAAACCCGCGCTCCACCGTTGCGACCGTCACCGAAATCTACGACTATATGCGCCTGCTATGGGCGCGCGTCGGCATCCCCTACAGCCCCGCGACCGGCCTGCCGATCAGCGCCCAGACCGTCAGCCAGATGGTCGATCGCGTGATGCTGCTGCCGGAAGGCACGCGCTTCTACCTCCTCGCTCCCGTCGTGCGCGGGCGCAAGGGCGAGTATCGCAAGGAACTGGCCGAATGGCAGAAGGCGGGCTACACCCGCGTCCGCATCGACGGCGAAATGATGCTGATCGAGGACGCCCCCGCGCTCGACAAGAAGTATAAGCATGACATCGAAGTCGTGGTCGACCGCCTGGCCGTGGAACCCGACATGGGCACCCGCCTGGCCGACAGTTTCGAGCAGGCGCTGAAGCTGGCGGACGGGCTGGCATTTGTGGATCTGGCCGATGGCGTCGTGCCGGGCCGCGAGGATGAAGCCCCCGCCGCCGACAAGAGGATGAAGGGGTCCGGCATCCCCGCCAACCGCATCGTGTTCAGCGAAAAATTCGCCTGCCCCGTCAGCGGCTTCACCATCGCGGAGATCGAGCCGCGCCTCTTCTCCTTCAACGCCCCGATGGGTGCCTGCCCCGCCTGCGATGGCCTCGGCGAACGGCAGGAGTTCGACCCCGAACTCGTCGTCCCCAACGAAGCCCTGTCCCTCAAAAAGGGCGCGGTCGTCCCCTGGGCCAAATCCAACCCGCCCTCGCCTTATTATATGCAAGTCCTCGGCTCGCTCGCCCGCGAATTCGGGTTCAGCCTCGACACGCCCTGGGCCGACCTGCCCGGCGAGGTGAAGCTCATCATCCTCCACGGCACCGGCGGCAAGCCGGTAACATTGAAATTCATGGACGGCCGCAAAAGCTATGAGGTGAAGAAAGCGTTTGAGGGCGTCATCGGCAATTTGAACCGCCGCCTCCTGCAAACCGAATCCGCCTGGATGCGCGAGGAACTCAGCAAATATCAGCGCGCCCAGCCCTGCGAAACCTGCCACGGCGCGCGCCTGAAACCCGAAGCGCTCGCGGTCAAGATTGCTGGCGAGGACATCTCCCTCTCCACCCGCCGCAGTGTCGTGGACGCGCTCAATTTCTTCACCGCGATGCCGGAGAAGCTGAATGACCAGCAGAACCAGATCGCCAAGGCCATCCTCAAGGAAATTGTCGAGCGCCTCGGCTTCCTCAACAATGTCGGCCTCGATTATCTTAACCTAGACCGCACGTCAGGCACGCTGTCGGGCGGCGAATCCCAGCGCATTCGCCTCGCCAGCCAGATCGGCAGCGGCCTGTCCGGCGTCCTCTACGTCCTCGACGAACCCTCGATCGGGCTGCACCAGCGCGACAATGACCGGCTGCTCGTGACGCTGAAGCGCCTCCGCGACCTCGGCAACAGCGTCATCGTCGTCGAGCATGACGAGGACGCAATCCGCCACGCCGACTATATTGTCGATATGGGGCCGGGCGCAGGCATCCATGGCGGCCAGATCGTGGCCCAAGGCACGCTGCCTGAAATCCTCAAAGCCAAAAACAGCCTCACCGCCGATTATCTGAACGGCACCCGCCGCATCGACGTGCCGGCCAAGCGCCGCAAGGGCAATGGCAAGAAGATCACCGTCCATAACGCCCGCGCCAACAACCTGACCGGCGTCACGGCCAGCATCCCGCTCGGCACCTTCACCTGCATCACCGGCGTCTCCGGCTCCGGCAAGTCCAGCTTCACCATCGACACGCTCTACGCCGCCTCCGCCCGCGCGCTGAACGGCGCGCGCATCCTGGCTGGCGCGCATGACAAGGTGACGGGTCTGGAACATTGCGACAAGGTGATCGACATCGACCAGTCGCCCATCGGCCGCACCCCCCGCTCCAACCCGGCTACCTATACCGGCGCCTTCACCAACATTCGCGACTGGTTCGCGGGCCTCCCCGAAAGCCAGGCGCGCGGCTACAAGCCCGGCCGCTTCAGCTTCAACGTCAAGGGCGGCCGCTGCGAAGCCTGCACCGGCGACGGCCTGATCAAGATCGAGATGCACTTCCTCCCCGACGTCTATGTGACGTGCGACGTGTGCCACGGCGCGCGCTACAATCGCGAAACGCTGGAGGTGAAGTTCAAGGGCCACTCGATCGCCGACGTGCTGGACATGACGGTCGAGGATGCGGTCGAGTTCTTCAAGGCCGTCCCGCCCATCCGCGACAAGATGGCCATGCTCGCCGAAGTGGGCCTGGGCTATGTCAAGGTCGGCCAGCAGGCCACGACCCTGTCGGGCGGCGAAGCCCAGCGCGTCAAACTCGCCAAGGAACTCGCCCGCAGAGCCACCGGCCAGACCCTCTATATCCTGGACGAACCCACCACCGGCCTGCATTTCGAAGATGTCCGCAAACTGCTCGAAGTCCTCCACGCGCTGGTCGACCAGGGCAACAGCGTCGTCGTGATCGAACACAATTTGGACGTCATCAAGACGGCGGACTGGATCATCGACATGGGACCGGAAGGCGGCGTCAAGGGCGGCGAGGTTGTGGCGGAAGGCACGCCGGAAAAGGTCGCGAAGGAGCCACGCAGTTTCACCGGCTATTATCTTGCCCCCCTTTTGTCCAACTCGAAGGCAAGGGAAGCAGAGCGACCGGATTCTGGTCATTTGAGCGCATCGAGACCATCCGACAGCGTTGGCGCGCCCAACCAGAAATCCGTTTCAAGGACAGCGAAGTAAGACATGCCATAAAAGGTAATGATGCGCGTGCGGTCATTAATGCGATACTATATTTAATACGCATGAAATTAAATAATGCCATGCGTATTCATTTGATTAGCAGAATTTTTCGATAAAATATTCAGCGAATTATTCGATATTTTGCAGAAAAATTATGCAGATTATAGTTATAAATAGAGAATATTTATAAAAATTTCTGTGATATTAATTGAATTTCGTCATAATATTTTCGGGAATTATTTAAATGAATATATCTGATGACGAATATTCAGGATCATTTGGTCATTATTTTCAATACTATCTGCCTGATAATAGATTTGGAGATGTCGAACAAATAATGATCAAAAAGGGAATTATAGGTAAAATAATAAGCCATCAAGACATTTATCATTTTTCACCTATAAATGCCGTCCTATGCAATCTTGCAGACAATATTATTAATTTTTGCAAAATTACATGGGAATGTAAATCAAATATAAATATTTGTTTTATAGATTCCGATCAATTGTCCAATGCGTTTTGCGCAAAAATAAAAGATAGATATGTCATTTGTTATTTTAGTGGACTTATTGGCTTACTACTTAGGAATTGCAGCATATGGCCATGCACCGAAGCAGGAAAAAAATTCACTGGCATATCAAATGACTTGCACGATACAATAACAGAACAAAATTATAAAAATCTGCCCAGATATGATGGGATACCAGATATCATAACTAGTAAAGACCCTTCAATTTTCAAATTATTGTGCGGAACATTTGGGACGGTGATATTCCATGAAATTGGCCATATCTTAAATGGTCATTTAGATTTTATATTATCTAAAAATGATTTCCTTTACATGGATGGAATTCCTTTGTTTGCGGATGAAATCTCATCCTTGAGAACCCAAAACACTCTGGAATTTGACGCTGACGCTTTCGCGGCAATTGGCTGGTTGAATATGGTACAGAGTACTATGAATAATCGGTATTCAAAAGCACCGGAGTTTCTCAAATTTTCGGCTAACAATCCCGAAGCTTTAGCAGAATTTTCTTTAGTGTGTTCATTTCTTATGTTCCTCGGCGACGATGCAATTCCTCACCGCGATAGTGAATATTATACTTTTAATAACACCCATTCCAGTTCTGATATTAGATCTTGGTGCACCCAGCTAACTATAGCAGAATTTTTGCGCCATCATCAACTTTCTGATAATCCTTATAAGAAAATTGTTGAGTTTTATTTCGGAATGCTATCTGCAGCTGTACTGATTACAGGTAATAGTGTAACAGACATGCCGAAAATTATGGATTATTATTTGAGCTATCTTAACCAAATATGGCCACGATGGGCCACCTTAAGAGATACCTTACAACTAATAAAACCCTCAAAACGGGGCAATTTGGCACCCGCAAGTTGTGACAAGGGTTAGGCCCAACTCATACCAACTTATGAGCGAACAGATCATCCTATCCTAATCCTGGCTTCGAAATCGCATTATTCACATGTGCCGGAAATCGCACATCGTGAGCAAGGATGCCAATACGGCACGACGCGCTGCCCGGTCGGCGCGGATCGCGGGAAAATGCTCCAGAAGCGCCCTTATCCGCGCTCGACATGCGGCGCGGGCTGGCCGATAGTCGCGCCACCATCTGCCCCGCCACCACGCGCGGGGCATGTTGCGCTGCATCATATTATTTCAACGCTAAGACACTTTATTTCACAAACAGGGTTGAGCCTCCCCATGGGCGGAGGCATATAGACGGTCAAAAGCCGAGGAGTCGCATGGCGGCGATCCAGCGTCTCCTCCGTTCAATTCCAAGCGGGACAAGCCCGCGTGAGAGGTTAGGCGAATGACGGCGCTGGCGGACGCGAACATCAAGGAAGTCGATACGTTCATCCGGGAGGCGCTGGAGGCAGCGCTGGAGCGGGGTGCCTTGCCCGGCGAACGCGAAGGACTGGACGAGCAGGGCATAGCGGCCGCCGCCGCCTTCCTGGGCCGCACCGCCAACGGGCGCAAGCCGGGCGACGCCGCGATCATGGTCGAGACGCTGGGCGAAGGCGCCAATGGCCGCTACATGCGGATCGCGATCGTCAATGACGACATGCCCTTCCTGGTCGACAGCATCGCCAACACGCTGGCCGCCGCCGACATCACCATCCACCGCCTGTTGCACCCAGTCCTGTCGGTGACGCGCCATGCCGACGGAACGCTCGCCGCGATCCTGGACGATGACGTGCCGGGCGCGCGCCGCGAATCGATGATTTATATCGAGGCTGACCGGGCCGACGCCAAGGCGCGCCGGGGGCTGGAAAAGGCGCTGCGCGATACGCTGACCGATGTGCGGGCGGCGGTGGCCGACTGGGCGCCGATGCAGGCGGCGATGGCGGCGGACGCCGACGCGGTGCCGGACGAGGAAGGCGCGGCGCTGCTGCGCTGGTTCCTGGCGCGCCATTTCACCCAGACCGGGCATGAGCTGTGCAACCGCGACGGCACCACCCAGTCGCGGCTGGGCATCTGCACCCTGCGCGACAAGACGCTGATCGCGCCCGCATCGCTGGAGGCGGCGTTCGTCTGGTTCGAGGAAGGCAAGCGCACGCCGCTGATCATCAAGTCCAGCCGCATCTCGCGCATCCATCGCCATGTGCTGCTCGACCTGATCATCGTCCCCGTGCGCGAAGGGCGCGAGGTCAAGGCGCTGTCGATCCATGCGGGCATGTGGACCAGTTCGGGCCTGTCGGCGACGCCGGACAAGGTGCCGTTGCTGCGTTCGACCTTGTCGAATCTGATGGACAAGTTCGGCTTCGATCCCGCGGGCCATGCGGGCAAGACGCTGGCCCATGCGCTGACCGCCCTGCCCCATGACATTACCATCGGTTTCGATCGCGAGACGCTGGAGCGGCTGGCGCTGACCTTCATGTCGCTGACCGACCGGCCCCGGCCCAAGCTGGCGCTGGCGACCAGTGCGCTGGCGCGGCATCTCTACGCCTTCGTCTGGTTGCCGCGCGACGAATTGTCGACCGCGCGACGGGTAGCGGTGCAGGACATGCTGTCGGAAGCCGCCAATGGCCCGGTGCTCAGCTGGTCGATCGCGCTGGAGGAAGGTGGCCTCGCGCTGCTGCGCATCACGCTCGACCTGCGCGAAGGCGGCGTGGTGCCGGACGATGTGGCGCTGGACCATCAATTGAAGCAAATGGTGCGTGGCTGGCTGCCCGCTGTCGAGGAAGCGCTGACCCAGACCGAAGAGCCGGGCCGCGCCGCCGCGCTGGCGCAGCGTTACGCCGGGGGCTTCCCGGCGGTCTATCGCAATGGCGCGGGGCCAGCCGAAGCGGCGATCGACATTCGCCTGATCCACGGTCTGTCCGGTCCGGGCGACAAGGCGATCCGCATCTATCGCAACCCGGAGGACAGCGCCGAACGGCTGCGGCTCAAACTCTACAGCCATGTGACGATCGCTTTGTCCGAAGTGGTCCCGGCGTTCGAGAATTTCGGTTTCCGCGTGATCGAGGAAATGACGACGGCGATTGATGGCGGCGCGCTGGGTCATGTCCAGCGTTTCGTGCTGGAACTGCCCGCGGGCGGCGATGCGCAGGGCGTCGTGGCCCGCGCCGACATAGTCACCGAAGCGATCGCCCAGGTGCTGGAAGGCCGGGCGGAAAATGACCGGTTCAACGAACTGATCGTCACCGCCGGACTGACCCCGCGATCGGTGGTGCTGTTCCGCGCGCTGTTCCGCTATCTGCGCCAGACCGGCATGGCCTATGGCATGGCGACCTTTGCCGAAACGCTGCGCCGGGCGCAGGGGGTTGCGGTCAATCTGATCACCCTGTTCGAAGCGCTGCACGATCCCGCCGCGCGCGATGGCGCGGACGCGCGGGTGGCAGAGGCGCAGGCCGCGATCGACGCCGGACTCGAAGCGGTCACGGCAATTGACGAGGACCGGGTGTTGCGCCTGTTGCGCGCGGTCATCAGCGCAACGCTGCGCACCAATTTCTTCAGCAAGGCAGCGGTCGAGGCGCTGGCGTTCAAGCTGGACAGTGCGCAGGTGCCCGGCCTGCCCGCGCCGCTGCCATGGCGCGAAATCTGGGTCTATAGCCCGCGGGTCGAAGGCATCCATCTGCGCGCCGGCCCCGTGGCGCGCGGCGGGCTGCGCTGGTCCGACCGGCGCGACGATTTCCGCACCGAAATCCTTGGCCTGATGAAGGCCCAGCGGGTCAAGAACGCCGTGATCGTGCCGACCGGGGCCAAGGGCGGCTTCTATCCCAAGCAATTGCCAAGCCCCCAGGTCGATCGCGACGCCTGGCTGGCGGAAGGCACCGAAAGCTATCGCATCTTCATCCGCGCGCTGCTGTCGGTCACCGACAATATCGTCAACGACCATGTGAAGCATCCCGCGCAAGTCGTGGTGCGCGACGGCGACGACCCCTATTTCGTGGTCGCCGCCGACAAGGGGACCGCCACTTTCAGCGACGTAGCCAATGCCATCGCGCTCGACCGCAAATTCTGGCTGGGCGACGCCTTTGCCAGCGGCGGGTCCAATGGTTACGACCATAAGGCGATGGGCATCACCGCGCGTGGCGCATGGATTTCGGTGCAGCGCCACTTTGCCGAAATGGGCGTTGATGTGCAGAGTGAGCCGGTCAGCGTCGTGGGCTGTGGCGACATGTCGGGCGACGTGTTCGGCAACGGGATGCTGCTCAGCAAGGCGATCAAGCTGGTCGCCGCGTTCGACCATCGCCACATCTTCTTCGACCCCGCGCCCGATCCGGGCAAGAGCTGGGAGGAGCGTAACCGGCTGTTCCAGCTGCCCCGGTCGAGCTGGGAGGATTATGACAAGGCGCTGATCTCCAAGGGCGGCGGGGTGTTTTCCCGCGCGCTCAAGAGCATCCCGCTGACCCCGGAAATCCAGGCGATACTGGGCGTGACGGAAGCGGAGATGGAGCCGACCGCACTCATTTCCGCGATCCTCAAAGCCCCTGCCGACCTGCTCTGGTTCGGTGGCATAGGCACCTATGTGAAAGCGGCAGCGCAGAGCCATGGCGATGTCGGTGACCCGGCCAATGACCGGCTGCGCGTCAATGCCGAGCAGCTGCGGGTCAAGGTGATTGGCGAAGGCGCCAATCTGGGCACGACACAGGCGGGGCGCATCGCCTTTTCGCTGCGCGGTGGGCGGATCAACACCGATTTCATCGACAATAGCGCAGGCGTCGATTGTTCGGATAATGAGGTCAATATCAAGATTGCCCTCAACAAGGAGATGGCCGAGGGCCGCCTGCCGTTCGAGGAGCGCAATGCCCTGCTGGAAAGCATGACCGATGCGGTCGGCGCGATCGTGCTGGAGGATAACCGCTTGCAGGCGCTTGGCCTGTCGATTGCCGAAAGTGGCGGCGCGGCGGATCTGGCAAGCTATGTGCGGCTGATCGAGACGTTCGAGGAAAGCGGGCGACTGGACCGGCAGGTTGAAGGACTTGCCGCCAATGACCAGTTGCTGCGGCGCGGACAGGATGGACAGGGGCTGACCCGGCCGGAACTGGCCGTGCTGCTGTCCACCGCCAAGCTGACCTTGCAGGACGCGATCGAACAAGGCGACCTCGCCAGCGATGAAAGCATGACCGGCGAGCTGATGGCCGCCTTCCCCGCTGCGATGCAGGAGAAGGAAGCTGACGCGATCGCTGCCCATGCCCTGCGCAAAGAGATTATCGCCACAAAGGTCGCCAACCGCATCGTCAACCGGCTGGGCCTCATTCATCCGTTCGAACTTGTGGAGGAGGAAGGCTGTTCGCTGGGCGACATGGCCAGCGCCTTCCTGATCGCCGAGCGGCTCTATGACATTGGCACGCTATGGGCAGACATTGACGCGGCCGATATGGCGGAAAGCGCGCGTCTTGCCCTGTTCGGCGATATTGCCGGCGGGATGCGGGCGCAGATTGCCGATATCTTGCGCAGCCAGCCGGCGGGCACGCTGCCCAGCGCAGGTCTGACGGCACTGACCCAGGGCGTCGGATCACTGGCGGCGCAGGTCGATGATCTGCTGACCAGCGAGGCGCAGCGACGCACCAATGCGGTGACGGACAGGCTGCTGGCGCTTGGCGCGCCAGAGGCGTTGGCGCGGCGCACGGCGGGGCTGTTCAAGCTAGACGGTGCGGTCGGCATCGCAGCGCTGGCCGGAAAGATGGGCGTGGATGAAATCGCGCTGACCCGCGCCTTCACCCATCTGGGCGAAGCAGTGGGCATCGACTGGGTCCAGTCCGCCGCCGCGCGCATGGAACCGACCGACCCGTGGGAGCGACTGCTGATTTCCGGCGTCGCCCGCGACATGCAGCAGGTCCGGCTCGATTTCCTGGCGCAGGGGAAAGGCAAGGATATTTCGGCCCATGTCGAACATTGGCTGATCCAGCGCGGTCCGCGTATCCGCCAGTTCCGCACCCTTGTGCAACGCGCCAAAGCGGCGGCAACCCCCAATGTCGCGATGCTGGCGGAGATTGCGGGCCAGGCCCGCGGACTGCTGGGGCGGTAAGACATCCCCATGACGGGAGGCGCGGAAGGCAGAAGCCTTCTCCGCCTCCCCTGTCAGGGTGATTCGGTGATGTTCAGGAAAATTGGCTGGGGCGGCAGGAGGCTGAGCCAGACAGGGGTTAAGGCCTTGGATCGTATATATTCTGTTGATTTACCGGTGGTTATGCCACACATAGCTGTCACACAAACCTGTCACACACGGGCAAAGATGACACATGGCTACCCTGATCCTCCGCCACAATCGCTACTCCGCCAAGGTCCGCATTCCGAAGGAAATGCAACTCCTTTACGACGGCAAAGAGTTCCTCCAGAAAACCTTAGGAACCTCCGACAGGAAACTGGCGCGGGTCGAGGCAGGGGCTTGGGAGGCGACCCTGCGGCTGGAGTGGAGCGGGCTGGCAAATACGGCAGACCCGACCACCGGGTCATTGCGCGCGATTTACGCCCGCGTTCGCGAAGAAGCTGCCTTTGCATCCCGCCCTGTCATGGCTGGCGGAGCGCGCTGCGGGCAAATCATCGGGCCGCGTGTGGCCTCAATTCAACGAAGAAGGGCCGGGGAAGAAAGCAGGGGCCGACGCTGGCCGGGAGTTCTCACGGCTGAAGCAAGCGCGGGGCTTCAATGACCGGCGCAAGGTGTTCCACTCGTTTCGTAAGAACTTCGTGGGGCAGCTGGAAGAGGCAGGCATTCCGGCCAACGAGGTGGCGCAGCTGGTCGGACACGAGAAGGTGTTTACGTTCAAGACCTACGGCAAGACCGTGTCGCTGGCGCGCATGGCGTCAATCGTGGCGATGATCGCATATCCCGGCGTGAACCTGCCTTCCGCATAAAGGAGCCTTGCTCCTACTGCTACGACGCAGTCCAGTTCATTTCCCGACATTTGAGGGAATCGACCCGCCGTAACTTTCTGTTTTCTGGTCGAAGAAAAGTCGATTGGCACGGGTGACAAACCATCGTGCCGTCCGCCACAATGCACCGGGCGGAGAAGGGGCAGGAAGGGTGCGCGGGACTGTAAGTGAAATGGAGGCGATTCCT
This sequence comes from Sphingobium sp., assembly GCA_023266575.1. Lineage (GTDB taxonomy): Bacteria > Pseudomonadota > Alphaproteobacteria > Sphingomonadales > Sphingomonadaceae > Sphingobium. The sequence goes on along the minus strand of JAHFPV010000001.1, from coordinate 103,691 downwards.
AGCTTGCGCACATGGGCGCTGGGACTTGCGTTTTTGGCGTCCGCCACCCCGACCCGCCTGTCATCAACCCAAATGGCCGTATTCATGTTCGCCGCGATGGCCTGCCGGTCGGGGACGCCGACAACCTTCACCGAACTCCGGGCGTTGTTCCAAGGCTCCCCCGGCGGCTCCGTCCACACAACCTACGGCGTATTCTTATCAAGGCGGCGGCGCGGCCCCAGCGTCGGCTGGCTCAAGCAGGTGCCTAGCCGCGCTTCCGGTCGTCCCTATGTCGGTTTTCCAGCTCGCGTTTAGGACATCGCCTTCTAGCTTCAGGTGAACACTGGCGGTCCTTGGGAATGTCAACTCGTGACCAGCGTTTTTATAATACGCAACGAGGGCATCACGATCGCTGAAATTATAATTGGTGGGGTCTAAAGGCGTAACGGTTAGTTCATCGAACTGATGTTCTCTTCCACGGTCAAGTGTCCTAAAGCTGACAAAGCTCCCCGGCAAGCCTTGCTCATCCTCAAAGAGAGCAGCGGTGCCTTGAAAAAATGGCCCGCAATCGTCCACATCGATAATGACCGTTCCCGAGTTCGTTCCTTCGCAACGTCCGATCCACTGTCCCTGCACCCGGCCCCCCCCCCTCGTAAAAACCTTGCGGTCCGATCAAATACCGCGCGCTGCAGCGGTCTGCACTAGATAAAGCGCCATAGCGCCTGAAAGATTGACGACTAGATGCGCGTGCCTAGCGGCAATCCGTACAGGCCGACGCCCCTTGCCGTGGGCATCACCAAGGCGGTTTCGGATTGCGCCCACACCCTCAACCACCGTCACGCATCCTCCGAGCAGCTGTTTGAAAACTTGTTCAGTATGCTGGGACGGGGCAAGATTAAGCTTCTCGGCAGTCAGCCGATATAGTTTCGGGAGATCATCACCAGGGCCGTAGAGGGGTGTATTGGCATCAATACCGTCAAGGACGTACATACAGACGCTTTCAAGCAGTGTGCGCGCTGAAGTGACCGCTCCTTCTGGGTCCTGCTCACATCGAGAGATGGCCTTCGACCAAACACGATGCACCTCCGCCGCATCGAATGTCTGTAACCCCTCCGTAATGAAGGTGGAGCTAGGGCTGGCCCCTTGCTCAATCCTTTCCATGAGCGGCGCAAACTGTTCCCTCAGATACGTTCTGCGCTCGGCATAAGTGCTGTACTCGGCCTTGATGAACTGCCAGAAATCGCCGCTGTCCTGACAGACGCGGATGAAACGGGGCACGAGCGAGGCTAAGCTCGGATCGGCTAACAGCTCAGCCCGCAGAACCTTGTAGACGGCGCTACTCATTGAGCCGCCAGTTGCTTCATTGATTAAGGCGGTGCGGAAGGTGAGGGCACGTTCAATCCTGTCTGTCGGCAATGATGCGACAGGGTCAAAGCCATCATCCGCTGATCCCGATGGTTTAAAGAAGTCATCCGAACCTGTCACACAGACCTGTCACACAATCAGAGAAAAATTACCCGTAAGTTTATGTATTATAAGGAAAATCTGTGTTTGGCTGGGGCGGCAGGATTCGAACCTGCGCATGGCGGCATCAAAAGCCGCTGCCTTACCGCTTGGCGACGCCCCAGCAGGGCCGACTTTCGTCGGCGCGGTCAGGCATATAGCGTGTGATTGGCGAAAGGAAAGCCTAGTCATCATCCTTTTGGGACGGCATTAGGATACTTTCCTCCCGCGCTGGATCAACGCAGCCATGACCGTCACCAGTTCATCGCCTTCCTCCGCCCAAATGTCGCCTGCCTCCCCGCTGTTCCTGCGCGAGGATGAGATACGGCGCGGGATCGAGATGCTCTATTTCGGCTATTCGGCCCTGACCCGGTCTATTGACGAAGGGCTGGCGGCGATCGGGCTGGGCCGGGCGCATCATCGCGCACTCTATTTCATCTCGCGCCAGCCCGACCTGACGGTCAAGGATCTGCTGCGGTTGCTGGCGATCACCAAGCAGTCATTGGGGCGGGTTCTCAATGACCTGATCGAGCGCGGCTATATCGAGACGCGGCCCGGTCCCAACGACCGTCGCCAGAAATTGCTGCGGCTGAGCGCGGCGGGCGCGACGCTGGAGGCGGAACTGTTCCGCGCGCTGCGCGAGAAGATGGCCGCGGCCTATGCGCAGGCGGGGCAAGGGTCGGTCACCGGTTTCTGGCGGGTATTGGAAGGGCTGATCCCCGATCAGGACCGGTCGATGGTGTTCGGGCTGCGCGGCGGATAGCACGCAACCTTATCGCGCCTGCTGCGCTTATGTCGCTCCACGCAAATGGGAAAAGGAGCCATCATGCGCACATCTGTTCTGGCCGCACTTGCGGTCCTGTCGGTCGCCAGCCTCTCGGCCTGCTCGGAAAAGACCGAGGATAGCGTCGAAAATGCCGGCGCTTCGATCGGCAATGACATCAGCCAGTCGGTCGATCGCGCTGGCGACAAGATCGACAATGGGCTGGACAAGGCCGGACGCGCAATCGACGAGGGCGCGGAAAAGATCGGCGCGACGACGAGCGAAGCAACCAGCGACGCTGAACGCAAGGCGGACGCCGCCAAGCGCGATGTCGGCGCATCGCTGGAAGAAGCAGGCAAGGACCTGAAGAACGAATGATCCGTCCGGGGCGCGGCCCTCATGCCGCGCACCCTCGGCTTGACCGCGCCCTGCGGGGTCCATAGCGGTCGGCGCATGACCCAAGCCGCCGCCGTCCTTGACCGTCCCCCTGCCCCCAGCCGCTGGCTGATCGGCCGTCCCGAACTCGCGCTGATCGGCGTGACGATGCTGTGGGGCGGGACGTTCCTGATTGTCCATGGCGCGATGACGCAGTCGGGACCGCTTTACTTTGTCGGACTGCGTTTCGGCACGGCGGCGTTGCTGACCCTGCCACTGGCGATCCCGGTACTGCGCGGGCTGACCTGGCGTGAAGCCTGGGCGGGGCTGGTGATCGGGCTGGGGATTTTCGTCGGCTACACGCTCCAAACCTGGGGACTTCAGACGATTTCGAGCAGCGCTTCGGCTTTCATTACCGCCGCCTATGTGCCGTTGGTGCCGGTGCTGCAATGGATCATCCTGCGGCGGCGACCTAGACTCGCCAGCTGGATCGGGGTGGCGCTGGCGTTCATCGGCCTTTTGCTGGTCGCCGCGCCAGAGGGTGGCATGGCGCTGGGCCGGGGCGAGATATTGACGCTGATCAGCACGGTGGCGATTGCGCTGGAGATCATCTTCATCAGCCTGTGGGCAGGCAGCGTGAACGTGCTGCGGGTGACGGTGGTGCAACTGGCGGTGACGTCCCTGCTCGCCTTTGCCTGCATGGTCCCGGCGGGTGAGGCGATCCCGCCCTTCTCCTGGGCAGTGGTGATCGCCGCCTGTGGCCTTGGCGCGATGACCGCGATCATCCAGCTGGTGATGAACTGGGCGCAGCGCACCGTGTCGCCGACGCGGGCGACTTTGATCTATGCGGGGGAACCGGTCTGGGCCGGGATCATCGGCAGAATAGCGGGCGACCGCCTGCCGCCCATGGCGCTGCTGGGCGGGGTGCTGATCGTTGCTGCGGTGATCGTGAGCGAGTTACGCTTTGGCAAACAGGTGGACGGACCTATCCCCTCTTAAAGACCGGGGGGCGTTTTTCGAAGAAGGCGGTGAAGGCTTCCTGGGCTTCGGGCGAGGCCAGAGATTGCTGGAAAAGCCGCGCCTCCTCTTCAATCCGGGCGGTTAGTGCTGCCGGATCGCCCTTCATCAGGCGACGGGTGGCGGCAAGCGCCTGGGGCGGTTTGGCCATCAGCGCGGCGGCTTTAGCGCGGGCATGGTCGAGCAATGTGTCGGCCGGGACGATGGCGGTGACAAAGCCCGCGCGGTCGGCCCCTTCCGCATCCATCGGTTCGCCCAGCATCAGCATCGCCGCTGCCTTGGCATGGCCCATCACGGCCGGCGCAAGCAGGCTGGACCCCGCTTCCGGCACGATCCCCAGATTGACGAACGGCATGATGAAGCGCGCATCGGGCGCGGCATAGACCAGATCGCAGTGGAACAGCATCGTTGTGCCGACGCCCACGGCCAGCCCCTGTACGGCAGCGACCAGCGGCTTGTCGAAGGCGGCGATGGCGCGGATGAAGGCGAAGGCCGCAGCGCCTCCTTCCGGCCCGGCCATGAAGTCCTTGAGGTCATTGCCTGCGCAAAAGGCGTCGCCGCGCCCCGCAAAGAGCACCACGCCAATGTCGGCACGGGCAGAGGCGTCGGCCAGCGCGGCAGTCATGGTGCGATACATGGGACCGGTCAGCGCATTTTTCTTGTCGGGCCGGTCGATGTGGATTTCCAGCACGCCGCCCTGCTCGATCACCGCAATAGACTCGCTCACGATCCGCTCCCTCTGTGACTTGTGCGAATCTGTTGGCTCAACGATGGGGCGGCGTCTATCCCCCTTTTTTCGCCCTTCCCTGCCCAGGTTGCCTGATGACCCGCCTTCGTGAACTGATCGATCCCTTCCTGCTGCTGTTGCTTGGCACGGTTGCGCTAGCGTCAATCCTGCCTGCGCGGGGCGACGGAGCGCGGATCGCAGATGCCGTGGCGGATGCGGGCATTGTGCTGCTGTTTTTTCTGCATGGCGCAAAATTGTCGCGGGCGGCGATATGGGAGGGGGCAAAGGCGTGGCGGCTGCATCTTGCAGTGCTGGCGACGACCTTCGCCGTCTTTCCGCTGCTGGGACTGGCGAGCCAGCATATCGGCGCGGTGCCGGACGGGATGCGGGCGGGGCTGCTGTTTCTCACGCTGCTGCCATCGACGGTGCAATCCTCCATCGCCTTTACCGCGATTGCGCGGGGGAATGTCGCCGCCGCCGTGGTCAGCGCCTCCTTCTCCAACCTGCTGGGCATCGTTCTGACGCCGCTGCTGGTCGCACTGCTGATGCAGCGGACGGGCAACGGCAGCCTGATCTCGCTGGCCTCGATCGAGGGGATCGTGCTGCAATTGCTGCTGCCCTTCCTGATCGGCCATCTGGCTCGGCCGTGGATCGGCGGGTTCGTGGCGCGGCACAAGGCGATGATCGGGCGGGTCGATCGCGGATCGATATTGCTGGTGGTCTATGCCGCCTTTAGCGCGGCGGTGGTCGAGGGTCTGTGGCAGACCGTGTCGGCGGGGGAGATGGCGTTGCTTGCCGGGCTTTGCGTCGCTCTGCTCACGGTGGTGCTGGGCTTCACCTGGGGGTTGGGGCGGATGATGGGCCTGTCGCGGGCAGAGAGGATCGTGCTGGTCTTTTGCGGGTCGAAGAAGAGCCTGGCGACCGGGGTGCCGATGGCGGGGCTGCTATTCCCGGCCAGTGCAGTGGGCGCGATATTGTTGCCGGTGATGTTGTTCCACCAGATTCAGCTGATGGCCTGCGCGGTGCTGGCGCGACGCTACGGTGCGCAGGCGGAAAAAGCCGACACTGAGCTGGACATATAGCTGGCATTTTTCGCGCATTTATTATACGTTCGTAAAATTGATCGGCAGCGTCGGGGGATGCACGGAGATGGTGGAGCAGGCGGAAGGTGGGGCAGACCCGGATGCGGGCTGGAGCCTGCCAGCCTGGACCTATAGCGACCCGGAATTTTTTGCCGCCGAAGTCGAACGCATCTTTCGCCCAAGCTGGCAGATCGTCTGCCATGTGAGCGACATCCCCAACCCCGGCGATTTCCACACGCTCGATTATATCGGCGAGAGCGTCATCGTCATCCGGGGCGAGGATGGCGCGGTGCGCGCCTTCACCAATGTGTGCCGCCATCGCGGTGCGCGGATCATGGATGGTGCTTCGGGCTGCGCGAAGAAGCTGGTCTGCCCCTATCATGGCTGGACTTACGAAAATGACGGGCGGCTGACGGGCGTGCCGATGAAAGCGGGCTATGCCATGAACATGGCCGACCATGGCCTGACGCGCGTGGAGGTCGAGGATTTTCACGGCTTCCTGTTCGTCCGGCTGACCGATGATGGCGGGCCGTCTGTGGCGCAGATGATGGCGCCCTATGTCGCGGAAATCACGCCCTATCGCTTTGCCGATCTGCGCGCGCTGGGGCGGGTAACGTTGCGGCCCCGAAACGTGAACTGGAAAAATATCGGCGACAATTATTCTGACGGGCTGCACATCAGCGTCGCGCATCCGGGCCTAAAACGGCTGATGGGCGATGGCTATGGTGTCGAGGCAAGCACCCATGTCGACAAGATGTGGGGACCGATCGTCGAGCGGCCATCGGCCAACTGGTCCGAGCGGGCCTATCAGCGATTTCTGCCGGACGTGCCGCATCTGCCACCCGAACGGCAGCGGCTCTGGACCTATTTCAAGCCGTGGCCCAATGTCGCCTTCGACATCTATCCCGATCAGGTCGATTTCATGGCCTGGCTGCCGGTATCGCCGACCCAGACGCTGATCCGCGAGATCAGCTATGCGGTGCCGGACGCGCGGCGGGAGATGAAAGCGGCGCGCTACCTCAACTGGCGGATCAACCGGCAGGTCAATGCCGAGGATACGGCCTTGATCGCGCGGGTGCAGGCGGGGATGGCGTCGGACAGTTTTACCGTGGGACCGCTGCACCAGGATGAAGTGGCGCTGCGCCATTTTTGCGGGCGGATGCGGGGGATTATCCCGCAGGCGCGGCAGCATCGCGCGCCGGCGGCGGGGTGGAGCCTTCCTCATCCCCTCCCCTTCAGGGGAGGGGACCGAGGGGTGGGGGCGTGCCCCATTGATACCACATTTCAGGCGGCACGCCCCCACCCCAACCCCTCCCCTGAAGGAGAGGGGCTTTCCAAAGGAAGCCCGCCATGACTCAACGCTACGATGCCGTCATCATCGGCGGGGGGCATAATGGGCTGGTCTGCGCCTTTTATCTGGCGCGGGCGGGGTATAAGGTCCGCATCCTCGAGCGCCGCAACGTCGTGGGCGGGGCGGCGGTGACGGAGGAGTTTCACCCCGGCTTCCGCAATTCGACCGCCAGCTACACGGTCAGCCTGCTCAATCCCAAGGTCATCGCCGACATGAAGCTGGCCGATCATGGCTATCGCGTCATCGAGCGGCCGATCAGCAATTTCCTGCCCCAGCCCGATGGCGGTTATCTGAAACTGGGCGGCGGGCTGGAGCGGACGCAGGCGGAATTCGCGCGGTTCAGCGCGAAGGATGCAGCTGCCCTGCTCGCTTATTATGACGCGCTGGAGGTGGTCGCGGACGTGCTGCGCGGCATGGTGCTGAAAAGCCCGCCTAATGTCGGTGACGGGCTGTCGATGATCGTCGATGCGCTGAAACAGGGGCGGCGGATTGCGGGGCTGTCGATCGAGCAGCAACGCGACGCGCTCGACCTGTTCACCAAATCGGCGCGCAGCTTCCTCGACAGCTGGTTCGAGAGCGATGCGGTGAAGGCGGCTTTCGGTTTTGACGCTGTGGTCGGCAATTATGCATCGCCCGACACGCCGGGCAGCGCCTATGTGCTGCTGCACCATGTCTTTGGCGAGGTGAATGGCAAGAAGGGCGCATGGGGCCATTCTATCGGCGGCATGGGGGCGATCACCCAGATCATGGCGCGGGTCGTGAGCGCCATGGGGGTGGAGATCAGCCTGGAAGCGCCCGTCGATCGCGTGCTGGTGGATGGCGCGCGGGCCGTGGGCGTGCGGCTGGAGAGCGGCGAAGAGGTGATGGGCAAGGCGGTGATCGCCAATGTCGGGCCGAAATTGCTTTATGAGCAGATGATGGCGCCCGCTGATCTGCCTGTCGATTTCGTCAAGCGGATCAAGACATTCAAGGCGGGGTCCGGCACCTTCCGCATGAATGTGGCTCTGAGCGCCCTGCCCGACTTCACCTGTTTGCCGGGCGTTGGCGAGCATCACCAGTCAGGCATCATCCTTGCCCCGACGCTGGATTATATGGACCGGGCGTTCATGGACGCCAAACGCGATGGCTGGTCGAAAGCACCGATCGTCGAGATGCTGATCCCGTCCACCATCGACGCTTCACTGGCACCGGAGGGGTGTCATGTGGCGAGCCTCTTCTGCCAGCAATTCGCGCCGGAACTGCCCGATGGCAGGAGTTGGGACGATGAGCGGGAGGCGGCGGCGGACTGCATCATCGCAACGGTGGAAGCCGCCGCGCCGGGCTTTGCGGGCAGCGTGATCGCGCGGCAGATCCATTCGCCACTCGACCTGGAGCGCAAATTCGGGCTGGTCGGCGGCGACATCATGCACGGCCATCTGTCGCTGGACCAGATGTGGGCCGCGCGTCCGGTGCTGGGCCATGGCGCCTATCGCGGGCCGGTGAAGGGGCTGTATATGTGCGGCGCTGGCACGCATCCGGGCGGCGGGGTGACCGGCGCGCCAGGGCATAATGCCGCGCGGGAGGTTTTGCGGGACGGGGCGATGTTTGGACGGTTGTGGCGGCGGGGGTAGGTCGACCTGTCAGCCGTTCAATTCTGCGCATAGCTTGTTCAGAATTTCATCACCGTCGGATGAACTGGAAATCAGGCAGGGATCATCCCATTCGTTCTGAAAAGTGAATGAACAGCCGCCAAAGGCAAACACCGCTAGAACTGGGTATTGTTGTATCAATGGGACGCCATAGTGTTTGCGTACAGCAGCAATGACATTGGGTAGGTCGATGACGTCGAACTCTAGCGACAGATGACCGTTGGGAAGTGTTAGAATCGTGATGGCCATACGCTTTTCGTTTTTAGGTTCGGGACGACCCTTCGACAAGCTCAGTGCCAATGGGTGTGAGTATGCACTCTCGCATCTCCGCCTTGCCCTCGCCCCTCCCCTCGCCTAAAGCGCATCCCATGCCCGAAACGACCGCCGCGCCCGCTTCGTCCGACCTGACTGGTCGGGCGCTGTTTCCGCACAGGCATTTGCTGTCCATTGCGGACCTGATGCCCTGGGAAATCCGTTTTCTGCTGGATGAGGCGGAGCATTGGGCGCGGGCGAACCGCAGCGGGGCGCGCAAGCATGATGACAGGCTGGCGGGCATGACCCAGATCAACGCCTTTTTCGAGAATAGCACGCGGACTTTGCTGTCGTTCGAGATTGCGGGCAAGCGGCTGGGCGCGGACGTGGTCAATATGCATGCTGGCCAGTCGAGCGTGAAGAAGGGCGAGACGCTGATCGACACGGCGATGACATTGAACGCCATGGCCGCCGACGTCATCGTCATCCGTCATGCCAGTTCCGGCGCGGTCGCGCTGATCGCGGACAAGGTGGACTGCCCGGTGCTGAATGCGGGCGATGGCTGGCATCAGCATCCCACGCAAGCGCTGCTGGACGCGCTGACCATCAGGCGGCGCAAGGGCGGTTTCGAGGGGCTGATTGTCGCGATCTGCGGCGACGTACTGCACAGCCGGGTCGCGCGATCCAACATGCTGTGCCTGGCCGCGCTGGGCGCGCAGGTGCGCGCGGTGGCGCCGCCCACCTTGATGCCGCCGGAGGTGGAGATGCTGGGCGCGACGCCCTTTACCAGCATGGCGCAGGGGCTGGACGGCGCGGACGTGGTGATGATGCTGCGGCTCCAGAATGAGCGGATGGACGGGGCGTTCATCCCGTCGGCGCGCGAATATCATATGCTCTATGGGCTGACGCCGGAGCGGCTGGCGCTGGCCAAGCCCGATGCGCTGGTGATGCATCCGGGGCCTATGAACCGGGGCGTGGAGATTTCGAGCGTGGTGGCGGACCATCCGACGCGCTCCGCGATCACCGAGCAGGTGGAGATGGGCGTCGCGATCCGCATGGCGTGCCTGGACGTACTGACGCGCGGGGCGCGCGGTGTGGAGGGGTGGGCGTGATGCTCGTATCCACATCCGTCATCCCCGCGCAGGCGGGGACCCATTTTGCCGTCGCTGGCCAAGGCATGGGAGGCGAGATCGGTTCCCGCCTGCGCGGGAATGACGGGTTTTGGTTTGAGGGAATAGCGCGTGACTAAACTCGCCATCATCAATGGCCGCCTGGCCGATCCGGCGGGGGATGCGCTGGTCTCTGGCTCCATCCTGATCGAGGGCGACCGGATCGTTGCGGCCGGGGACATTGTCGTGCCTGCCGACGCGGAGAGGATCGACGCGCAGGGGCTGGTGGTGGCGCCTGGCCTTATCGACCTGGGTGTATTCGCGACCGACAAGCCGGCCTTTCATTTTGGCGGGATCACCCGCGCGGCGTTGATGCCCGATCAGTCGTCGTTGCTCGACGATGCGGGGTTGATCCGGCAGGCGACGCGGGCGGGGAAACCCGATTTCTGGGTCCACCCGATCGCGGCGGCGACGCGCGGCCTGGCTGGCACGGAACTGGCCGAGATCGGCATGATGCAGGCGGCGGGCGCAAAGGCGGTTGGCACCGGGCGGCAGTGGATTGCGGATTCCGGCGTGATGCTGAGGGTCTTGTCCTATGCGTCGGGGCTGGGGCTGACGGTGATCGCCCATGCCGAGGATGGCGGGCTGGCGGGCAAGGCGGTGGCGACATCGGGCGAGACGGCGACGCGGCTGGGCCTGCCCCATGCGCCAGCCTGCGCCGAGGCGATGGCGATCGCGCGCGACATCATGCTGGCGCGGCAGGCGGGCGCGGCGATCCATTTCCGGCTGGTGACGACCAAGGCGGGCTTCGACCTCGTTCGCGCGGCGAAGGCCGAAGGGTTGCGGGTCAGTTGCGGGATCAGTCCCGCCTATCTTTTCCTGGCCGATAATGCGGTGTCCAACTTCCGCACCTTTGCGCGGCTGTCGCCCCCGCTCCGGTCGGAGGATGACCGCAAGGCCAGCATCGCGGCGGTGGCGGACGGAACAGTCGATGTCATCACCTCCAGCCATGATCCGCGCGGGGCGGAGGACAAGCGCCTGCCCTTCGCAGACGCCTCGCCCGGCATGGCGGGGGCGGAGACGCTACTGGCGCTCTCGCTCAATCTGGTGCGGGAGGGGCATGTGTCGCTCAACCGGCTGATGACCCTGCTGAGCGCCAATCCGGCGCTGATTTTGGGCGTCAATGCGGGCAGCTTTGCGCCTGGCAGCGCGGCGGACCTGATCTTTGTCGATCCCGACGCGCCGTGGATCGTGGACAGCGCAAAGATGGCGGCGGCGGCAGGCAATACGCCGTTCGACCGCGTGCCGGTGCAGGGCCGCGCCCGGCGGATCATGAAGGGCGGGGTGTTTTTGTAACATATTACCTTCTCCCTTGGGGGAGAAGGATATGGAGCCTTACCGAAAGCTATGAGGTTAGGCGCAATTGGATGAGGGGGTGCTGGTGGCGATGGCGCAGAACACCCTTTCCCAGCTACGACTAAGGCAGCACGCTACCAAGTCTGCGCAACCTCGGCCAGAGGCACGTGACTCTGGCCGACCCTCAAGGGAGAGGGATAAAGGGTGGGAACCGCCCTCCCCCTTCATGCGCTTGCCCGGTTGAGCAACAGGGAACGCCGATGAACCAGCCAGTCGCGCAGCAGGTGCATGTCGATGCGCCGTGGAAGATACCGCCGCGGGCTTGGTGGGAGATTTTGAAGCGGGTCTATGGCGCGCTGTCGTCCAATCATGTGGGATTGCTGGCGGCGGGCGTTGCCTATTATGCCTTTCTGTCGATCGCGCCGATGATGGCGGCGGTCGTGCTGACCTATGGGCTGTTTGGCGATCCGGCGATGGTCGGGCGGCATATGCAGGCGATCATCGCGGTGGTGCCGACCGATGCGGCCAAGCTGATCAATGACCAGTTGCTAGGCGTCGTCAGCACCGCCAAGCCTGCTATCGGCTTTGGCCTGGCGGCGGCGCTGGGCATTGCGGTTTATGGCGCGACGCGGGCGGCTTCGGCGATCATGGAAGCCCTGAACATCGTCTATGGGCAGAAGGAAGGGCGCGGGATCATCGCCTTTACCCGTGTGTCGATGGGCATCACTTTCTCCGCCGTACTTGTGATGGTGGCAGGCGTATTTACCGCCACGGTCATCGGCCTCATCCAGACATGGCTGATCAGTTGGGGGCCGGGCGTATTGTTCGCGATCAAGGCGGTGACCTGGATGTGCGCAGGGTTGCTGGCCAGTGTGATCTTTGGCCTCATTTATCGCTTCGGACCGAACCGGCGGCAGGCGCAGTGGCAATGGCTGACGGTCGGGTCGGTCACGGCAACCCTGTTCTGGCTGGTCGTGACTCTGGGCGTGTCCGTCTATGTCGCGACATTTGGCAATTATAACGAGACCTATGGGTCACTGGGCGCGGTCGTCGTGCTGCAATTATGGCTGTTCGTGTCGGCCTATGTCGTGCTGCTGGGCGCACAGATCAATGCGGAGGCGGAGCGGCAGACCAGTGCCAAAACGACCATCGCCGACCCCCAAGAAAAAGCTGCATAATCGCGCTTGCCCTGCCCGGCAGGCCACGCTAAAGCGCCCTCCTTCGCTGGCACAGGAGTGTAGCTCAGTTGGTAGAGCGTCGGTCTCCAAAACCGAATGCCGTGGGTTCGAGTCCCTCCACTCCTGCCAAGCGTTCCAGCAGCATCCTTGTTTTCCATGAGGTTTGCCGCTAGACGCGCCGTCGAAATTGTGTCGCGAAGCCATGCGGCCGCATCCCCCGGACGCCGATATGGGCGGGATCGGGAGGGCGGACTATTGCTTCGCGTTTTGGTGTTTGTGCAAAGGGTTTGAGGCAGGCGATGGCGAAGGTTTCCCCCGGCGAATTCGTCAATCAGGTGAAAACCGAAGCGTCGAAGATCGTGTGGCCCACGGGTCGCGAAACGGTCATGACCGGCGTGATGGTCGTCATCATGACGACGCTGCTGGGCCTCTTCTTCTTTGGCATCGACACTTTTTTCGGTGCGATCGTCCAGTGGCTGCTGGGCCTCGCGGCGGGTCAGGCGTGAACGTGACTGCGTTGGTTTTTGGGAGTTTGAAACGGTAACATGGCGCGCTGGTACATCATCCACGCCTATTCGGGCTTCGAGAACAAGGTCAAGGAATCGATCCTGTCCGAAGCGGAGCGCATGGGCCTGACGCAGTTGGTCGAGCAGGTCGAAGTGCCTGTCGAAACCGTGACCGAGGTGAAGCGCGGCAAGAAGGTGCAGGTCGAGCGCAAGTTCATGCCCGGCTATGTCCTGGCCAAGCTCGCCATGAACGACGACATTTATCACCTGATCAAGAACACGCCCAAGGTGACGGGGTTCCTGGGGTCGATGGGCAAGCCGCAGCCGATCAGCGAATCGGAAGCCGCACGTTATTTCGGCGCCCGCAAGGAAGCCGAAGCCGCCCCCAAGCACAAGGTCAGCGTCGATTACGAAATCGGCGATGCGGTCAAGGTTTTGGACGGTCCCTTCGCCAGCTTCAACGGCACGGTCGAGGAACTGGATTTCGAGAAGAACCGGGTCAAGGTGTCGGTGTCGATCTTCGGTCGCGCCACCCCTGTGGAACTGGATTTCGAGCAGGTAGAGCTGTCGAAGTAATTTCGTCATCCCAGCGAAGGCTGGGATCCCACTGCCTTCTTCGCCAGGGCTTGAGGAAGATAAAGTGAGATGCCAGCTTTCGCTGGCATGACGATAACAAGATTTCCGGGCAACCGGGAATAAGCGCGGGAGGAGGCTTTGCCTTCGTTTGCACCGCTAAACTTGAACCGGGCGTGCCTTTCGGGGCCGCCCAGCAACAGAGTGAGTCATCATGGCCAAGAAAATTACGGGCTATATCAAGCTCCAGGTGCCCGCTGGAGATGCCAAGCCTGCCCCGCCGATCGGCCCAGCACTGGGTCAGCGCGGCGTGAACATCATGGAATTCTGCAAGGCGTTCAACGCGCAGACGGCCAATGTCGAAAAGGGTACGCCCCTGCCGACGATCATCACCGTCTATGCGGATCGCAGCTTCACCTTCACGATGAAGCAGCCGCCTGCCACCTTCCTGATCAAGAAGGCGATCAACCTGAAGTCGGGTTCCAAGGAACCGGGCAAGATCGTCGCTGGCAAGATCACCCGCACCCAGCTGACCGAAATCGCGCAGGCCAAGATGGTAGACCTGAACGCGAACGACATCGACGCAGCAACGAAGATCATCGAAGGCTCCGCTCGCGCGATGGGCCTCGACGTGGTGGAGGGCTAAGACCATGGCAAAGCAGACCAAGAAGGCGAAGGCTCTGGCCGCAGCGATCAACAAGGAAAAGCTGCACGGCGTCAATGAAGCGCTGGGCCTGATCAAGACCCACGCGACCGCCAAGTTCGACGAAGGCGTCGAAATCGCGATCAACCTGGGCGTCGATCCCCGTCACGCCGACCAGATGGTCCGTGGCGTCGTCACCCTGCCCGCCGGCACCGGCAAGGACGTGCGCGTCGCTGTGTTCGCCCGTAACGACAAGGCACAGCAGGCGCTCGACGCCGGCGCCGACATTGTGGGTGCCGAGGACCTGCTCGAATCGATCCAGGCCGGTAACATCGATTTCCAGCGCGTCATCGCGACGCCGGACATGATGGGTCTGGTCGGTCGTCTGGGTAAGGTTCTGGGTCCCAAGGGCCTGATGCCGAACCCCAAGCTTGGCACCGTGACGCCGAACGTGGCCGAAGCCGTGAAAGCCGCCAAGGGTGGCCAGATCGAATTCCGCGTCGAAAAGGCCGGTATCATCCATGCGGGCATCGGCAAGGCGAGCTTCACCGCCGAAGATCTGCGTCGCAACTTCGACGCCTTCGTTGATGCGATCGTCAAGGCCAAGCCGACCGGTTCGAAGGGCAAATATGTGCGCAAGATCGCCCTGTCCTCTTCGATGGGTCCCGGCGTGAAGGTCGATGTGGCGGAAGTCGCCGCAATCTGATTTTTGCGCTATAGACAATCAGGCAAGCCTCCTTCCTCGCGAAATGGGGAAGGAGGCTTTCCTGTTTTGGAATTTGGTTGCCGCCATCTTCCTCCCGTTCGCCCTGAGCGAAGTCGAAGGGTTCGCCTGAGCATAGCGAAGGCACTTCGCTGCGCTCAGTGGAAGGCTTCGACTTCGCTCAGCCCGAACGGAGATTAGTGATTGGGGCGCTTGACCTGACGCCCCAGGCTTCCGCGATGTTGGAAGCATGGAAGGTTCTCATGATGCCGTCGGTAGAGGCGGAATCGCACTCCCGATGGACAATATAGACATGGCATTTGAAACTCTCCCCCCTATCCTCGCGCAAGCGCTCACGACCAAGGGCTATGAGACCCTGACCGAAGTGCAGGCGTCCGTCATCGAACCCGAAGCGATTGGCCGCGACATGATCGTGTCGGCCAAGACCGGGTCGGGCAAGACCGTCGCCTTCGGCCTGGCCATGGCCAGCGAATTGCTGAGCGAAGAAGGTCGCTTGCCGCCGCCAGCCTGGCCGCTGGCGCTGGTGATCGCGCCGACGCGCGAACTCGCGTTGCAGGTCAGCCGCGAACTGGAATGGCTCTATGCCGGCGCGCGCGCGCGCATCGCCACCTGCGTGGGCGGCATGGACGCTGCGCGGGAACGCAAGGCACTGGCGCAGGGCGCGCATATCGTTGTCGGCACGCCGGGGCGTCTGCGCGACCATCTGGAACGCGGCGCGCTCGACCTGTCGGCGCTCAGGACCGCCGTGCTGGACGAAGCCGACGAGATGCTCGACATGGGCTTCCGCGAAGATCTGGAGGGCATACTCGACGCCACCCCCGATGGCCGCCGCACATTGCTGTTTTCGGCGACCATGCCCAAGCCCATCGTGGCGCTGGCCCGTCGCTACCAGAAGGACGCGATCCAGATCGCGACCACATCGACCGAGCGCGGTCATGGTGACATCAGCTATCAGGCAATGACCGTCGCCCCCGCCGACATTGAAAATGCCGTGGTCAACCTGCTGCGTTTCCATGAGGCGGAGACGGCGATGCTGTTCTGCGCCACGCGCGACAATGTCCGCCATCTGCACGCAAGCCTGACCGAGCGGGGCTTTGCCGCTGTCGCGCTGTCGGGCGAACATAGCCAGAATGAGCGTAACCATGCGTTGCAGGCGCTGCGCGACAAGCGGGCGCGGGTGTGCGTCGCGACCGACGTCGCCGCACGCGGCATCGATCTGCCCACGCTGACGCTGGTTGTGCATGTGGAAATTCCGCGCGACGCGGAAACCATGCAGCATCGGTCGGGCCGTACCGGTCGTGCGGGCAAGAAAGGCACCGCCGTGCTGATCGTCCCCTATCCGCGCCGTCGCCGGGTGGAAGGGATGCTGAAAGGTGCCAAGATTCCCGTCGAATGGACGTCCGCCCCCACCAAGGAAGCGATCGCCGCGCAGGATGCCGAGCGTCTGCGCGCGCGCCTGCTGGAGCCCATGGAGCTGGAAGAGTCCGACTGGGCGCTGGGCGGCGAACTGCTGGAGGCCAAGAGCGCCAAGGAAATCGCGGCGATGCTGGTGCGCAGCGCCCGCGCCGCGCTGCCTGCGCCGGAAGAGCTGCTGGACGGCAGCGATGCCCCGGCCCGCCGCGAAGGGCCGCGTCCCGGTTTTGAGGATACCCAGTGGTTCCGCATGAATATCGGCCGCAACCAGAATGCCGATCCGCGCTGGATTTTGCCGCTGATCTGCCGTCGCGGGCATGTGTCGCGCGGGGACATCGGCGCGATCCGCATCACCACCAACGATACGATGTTCGAAATCCCCAAGGCGATCGCGTCCAAATTCCTGGCCGCCGTCCGCCGCACCGGCGAAGCGGGTGACGAGGGCGCGGACGTGCTGTTCGATCCGGTCGATGGCGCCCCGCGCGAGGAAGCCCGCGAAAAGCGCAAGCAGTTGCGCCCCGCCAATGGCGATCGTCCCAACCGCAGCGGTCCGCCCCGTGGCGGTCCGGGCAATTTTTCGCGTGGCGGCGCAGCCCCGCACAGCCCGCGTCCGTTCAAGGGCGCTGGCGCCGGTGGCCCCCGCAAGGGTCCGCCGCGCAGCCGGGGGTAACATTAGACTCACCCCTCCCCTTTAGGGGAGGGGCTTTTAACGGGTTTGGGGTAACACCCTTTAGAACAGCTAGGAGCCAAAGGGGCCGTCGGTCATTGCTATAAGCATGACCGACGGCCCCTTTCTCATTGTGTTACTGGGCGACCAGTTGACGCCCGACATCGCCGCGCTGCGTCACGCGGACAAGGCGCGTATCGTCGTGCTGATGATGGAGGTGGCGGATGAAACCACCTATGTCCGCCACCACAAGGCGAAGATTGCCTTCATCCTGTCGGCCATGCGCCATCATGCCGAACGGCTGCGCACGTTGGGCTGGACCGTCGATTATGTGACGCTGGACGATCCGGCCAATAGCGGCAGCTTCACTGGCGAGGTTGCCCGTGCGATCGAGCGGCACAAGCCCGCATCCATCCATGTGACCGAGGCGGGCGAATGGCGGGTGCGCGCGATGCTCGACAGCTGGGCATTGCGGTTCGGCCTGCCGGTCACGATCCATGAGGATGACCGTTTCTTCTGTTCCCACGCGGAGTTCGACACTTGGGCGGCAGCGCGCAGGCAGTTGCGGATGGAGTTTTTCTATCGCGACATGCGGCGCAAGACCGGGCTTTTGATGACCGAGACGGGCAAGCCGGAAGGCGGCGACTGGAATTATGACGCGGACAATCGCAAGCCCCCGCCCCGGCGCGACCTGCTGATGCCCCAGCCTATCCGCTTCCGGCCCGACGCCATCACGCAGGATGTGCTGGCGCTGGTCGCAGCTCGCTTTGCCGACCATATCGGCAGCCTCGACCATTTCCATTTCGCTGTGACGCATGAGGAAGCGCTACGCCAGCAACGCCGATTTCTGGACGAGGCACTGCCGCGCTTTGGCGATTATCAGGACGCGATGCTGACGGACGAGCCGTTCCTGTGGCACTCGGTCCTGTCGCCCTATGTCAACGCCGGGCTGCTCGATCCGCTGGCGCTCTGCCGCGCGGTCGAGGCGCGCTATCGGGCCGGCAAGGTGCCGCTGAACGCAGCGGAGGGCTTTATCCGCCAGATCATCGGCTGGCGCGAATATGTGCGCGGCATCTATTGGCATGAAGGGCCGGACTATGCGCAGCGCAATGCGCTGGGAGCGACGCGGCCCCTGCCCGGCTTTTACTGGACGGGTGACACGGACATGCACTGCATGGCCCAAGCGATCGGCCAGACCATCGACCATGCCTACGCCCATCATATCCAGCGGCTGATGATCACCGGCAATTTCGCGCTGCTGGCGGGCATCGACCCGCATGCCGTGCATGTCTGGTATCTGGAAGTCTATGCCGACGCCTATGAATGGGTCGAGCTGCCCAACACATTGGGGATGAGCCAGTTTGCCGACGGGGGCCTGCTGGGGTCAAAGCCCTATGCGGCGAGCGGGGCCTATATCAACCGGATGTCGGATTATTGTGCGTCCTGCCGCTATGATGTGAAGCAGCGGGTGGGCGAGGATGCCTGCCCATTCAATGCGCTTTACTGGGATTTTCTGGCCCGCAACGAAAAGCTGTTGGGCGGCAATGTGCGGCTGGCCATGCCCTATCGCAACTGGGCGAAGATGGCACAGGAGGACCGCGCGGCGATTAGGGATCAGGCCGCGCGGTTTCTGGCGTCACTCGATTAATTCGCGCCGCACAGGCTGAGCATACGGCCCGCCAGTTCCCGTTCGCCCATCACCACATGGGGGACGCCGAGCTTTTCGAGATAGTCGACCTCCGCATCGCTATGGGCGCGGGCGATGACAGCCAACTTGGGGTTCAGGCGGATCGCATGTTCGTGGATCGCGCCGCCTTCAAAACCCTCCGGCACGGCGATCAGCAGGTGATGCGCTTCCTTCACGCCCGCTTTTATAAGGTGGCGGTCCTCCAGCGCATTGCCGCGCACCACGGACAGCCCGGCGGCTTGCGCCTCCTCGGCCTTCTCCGCGTCTCCCTCGATCACCACGAAGGGGACGGCGCGCTGGGTCAGGCGGGTGGCGATCAGCTTGCCGACACGGCCATAGCCGACAAGCACGACATGGCCCATCGCCGGGCGCGCAGCGGCGACACGGGCGGCTTCGGCATCGACCTCCTCCTGCTTGCGACCGCGCACCGCCAGCGAGAAGAGGATGGGGTTAAGGAAGATCGAAACGATCGCGCCCGCCAGGATCAGGTCGCGGGCGTCCGCAGGCAGCACGCCAAGGCCTGTCCCCAGCGTCGCAAGGATGAAGGAAAATTCGCCGATCTGCGCCAGGCTGACCGCGATGGTCATGGCAGTGTCGCCTGGTTTGCCGAACAGGCGGACGATGGCATAGGCGGCGATCGATTTGCCGACGATGATGATCGCGACGGTGGCGAGCAGCGGCAGCGGCTGCTGCACCAGCACGGCGGGATTGAACAACATGCCCACCGACACGAAGAACAGCACCGCAAAGGCATCGCGCAGCGGGAGCGTTTCTTCGGTCGCGCGGCGGCTGAGCGGCGTTTCGCCCAGGATCATGCCGGCAAAGAATGCCCCCAGCGCGAAGGACACATCGAACGCATAGGCCGCGCCGAACGCGACGCCCAGCGCGATGGCGAGGACGGCGAGGCGGAACAGCTCGCGCGATCCGGTATGGACGACCCAGTGCAGCGCCCAGGGGATGACCCGCCGCCCGACCACCAGCATCAGCGCGACGAAGCCCGCGACCTTGAGCAGGGTGCCGACCAGAGGCGCGATCAGTGCGCCCGCCCCTGCGCCGGAATCCGCATCATTGATGACGGCGGCGAGGGCGGGCAGCAGGACGAGCGCAAGGACCATCACCAGATCCTCGACAATCAACCAGCCGACAGCGATTCGGCCCCGCCGGGTTTCAACCAGATCAGCGCCCTGCAACGCCCGCAGCAACACGACGGTACTGGCGACCGACAAGGCTAGGCCAAAGACGATGCCGCCCATCAGCGGCCAGTCCATGACATGCGCCAGCGCCATGCCAAGGCCGGTCGCGACAGCGATCTGCACCAGCGCGCCGGGGATGGCGATATGCTTGACCGAGAGCAGGTCTTTTAAGGAGAAATGCAGCCCCACCCCGAACATCAGCAGGATGACGCCGATTTCGGCCAGTTCATTGGCCAGCCCGGCATCGGCCACAAAACCGGGGGTGAAGGGACCGACCATGATCCCGGCGACGAGATAGCCGACCAGCGGCGAAAGTTTGAGGCGATGCGCGATCGCCCCCATGATGAAGGCGACGACAAGACCGGCAACGATGGTGCCGATCAAGGGCGTGTGATGGGGCATAGGCAAATCCTTGTTCCGAACGAAGGCCCGCGCACAGGGGCCGGAGTCGATTCGTCAGGAACAGGCAGGGGGTGCGCGCGCGAGCCTGGTGCGGGAGTGGACGCCGGATCGCACCATCGCTGCTGAGAGAGACAATGCCGGAACGGTACATAGCCGCCAGACGATGAGTAAAGTGGCTGCCGCTACTGCCAGCAGCAGGTGAAAGGCAGAGGGACCATCACCGTCCAGCCGGGCGGTCTGCACTGCCTGCGGAGGGAGCGGCGCGCGCGCCTTGATCACCACATCGCTCGTCGCGGGATTGAAGGCGGACCCTGCGACCCGACTGAGCGGCGGCCCCAGCGGCGCGAGGGCGGAGAGCAAGACGATAGCAACCAACGTCCACAGGGCAGCGATGACTGGCAGGCGTTGACCCGCGAATCCTTTGCTGTCTGCTCCGATGCGCTTCATGCGTGCCACTATCCCTTTATCCGGCCCTTTATCCTGCTATAGATAAGGCAAGGCAGGTGGAAAACCACCCCCTGAACCGGCCCATCGTGGTTGACAGGTCCGAGTCATTCCACTACCGGGCCACATTCCCGCGCGGGTCGGCTAAGGCTTCATGTCTTTGGTGATTTGCGTAAAGCAGATTTGAACGAGAAGAGACAAGCCATGTTCGCTATCGTGCGCACAGGCGGCAAGCAATATCGCGTCGCCGCCGGAGACAAGATCGTCGTCGAGAAAATGGCCGGTGAGGCCGGTGACAAGATCACGCTGGACGACGTCCTGCTGGCCGGTGAAGGCGGCGACCTGAAGGATGTGGCCGGTCTGACCGTCGCAGCCGAGATCATCGCGCAGGCGAAGGGCGAAAAGGTCATCGTTTTCAAGAAGCGCCGCCGCCATAATTATCGCCGCAAGAACGGCCACCGTCAGCGTCACACGATCCTGCGGATCGTGTCGATCGGCAGCGAAGAAAAGAAGGCCAAGAAGGCCGCTGCCAAGAGTGATGACGCGGCCCCTGCCGCTGCTGAAGCCTGATCGCTTCGCGACTAGAATTAGGAGTTTAGACAATGGCACATAAGAAAGCTGGCGGTTCGTCGCGCAACGGTCGTGATTCGGAATCGAAGCGCCTTGGCGTCAAGAAGTTCGGCGGTCAGGAAGTGATCGGCGGCAACATCATCATTCGCCAGCGCGGCACCCGCGTCTATCCCGGCCGTAACGTCGGCATGGGCAAGGACCACACGCTGTTCGCGCTGGGCGAAGGTCGCGTGGTATTCCATGCGGGCAAGCAGGGCCGCAAATATGTGTCGGTAGACGCTATGGCGCAGGCCGCCGAATAACGGACGATCAATGACGGATCGTCCCTCCGCAAAGGGGCGATCCTCCCGACAGGGCCATCAGGCGCAGTCGGTTTTCGAGGGAAAAAGGGGCGCTCCTTCCACAAGGAGCGCCCCTTTTTCATTGTTACGGGGCTCCCCTCCACTTTCCCTCAAGTCCCTGGAACTAAAGCCCTTCCCGCGCGTCATGCGGGCGGGGCCAGTCCGGAAAGCCACAGCGTCGTCAAGCCGTCATCATTGGCGGCTATCGGCGCAGACAAAGAGGAGAGACGAGAATGTTCGCCCGTACCCCCCGCCTGCTCCTGCGTCCGGGCTGGATGGAGGATGCCCCTGCCCTGGCCCAGGCCATCGGCGACCCGGCGGTCCTACGCAACCTGACCCGCGCGCCCAGCCCCTATGGCTTGGCGGACGCACAGGAATTTCTGGCCCGACCGCAGGATGTGCGCCAGCCCAGCCTGCTCGCCTTCACCCGCACCCATGGCGCGCCGCGTCTGGTCGGCGGCTGCGGCGTCATGCGCGCCGAAGTTGGCGGCCATGAACTGGGCTACTGGATCGCCCGTCCCTATTGGGGGCTGGGTTTCGCAACCGAAGCCGCGCACGCGGTGCTGCGCATGGCGCGCGCCAACGGCGTGGGCGACATCCGCGCCGCGCATTTCGCCGACAATGGCGCGTCGGGCAATGTCCTGCGCAAGCTGGGCTTTCGCCATAATGGCCGCGTCGAGCCGCGCTTCAGCCCCGCGCGCGGCGGCACTGCGCCGTGTTTGGTCTTCGAGGAAGGCGCGGTGGCTCGGCAAGGCGATGATCCGGCGATGGATCTGTACGCCGACGCCCTGCCCGCTATGGCGGCTTGATCCTCCCCGCTCGCGGGGAGGTGGCGCGCCGAAGGCGTGACGGAGGCGGAGGGCGTCTGGACGCGAGACTTGTGTCAGACGGCTAGCCCCCTCCACCGGCTGCGCCGGTCCCCCTCCCCGTGCCGGGGAGGAGTAGCCGCCGGTCAAACACTCTAATCACCTTGCCCCCCAGCACCGCGTCGCCCAATGCTGTAAAGCCCAGCTTCTCCGCCACCCTGATCGACGCGCCATTGTCCGGCTCGATGATGCAGCGGATTGCATCCGCCTCCAGATGCGCGTCGGCCCAGCCCAACACCGCCTCCATAGCTTCGGTCGCCAGCCCCCGGCCCCAGGCCTGCGGTCCCAATACCCAGCCCGCCTCCGGCACACCGTCCAACTCCGGCAGGCCACGCGCGGCGCTCAGCAAGCCCGCCTCGCCGATCATCGCGCCGGTCGCGCGATCCTCCATCACCCACATGCCATAGCCCAACAGCGACCACATGCCCGCATAGCGCAGCAGACGAAACCACACCGCCTGCGCGTCCTGCGGCGATCCGCCGATGTGGCGGACGACCTCCACATCGCTCCATAGCGCGCAGCAGGCGGAATAGTCCGCAAGCACGTGCGGACGCAGGATCAGGCGGTCGGTATGGAGCAGCGATGCGGTCATCATGCTGCGATCAAAGGCTGTCGTCCGCCCTCCGTCAAGCCGCGCGCGTTTATCGTCGCGCGCAAAGGTTTAATTTCGCGCCATTAGGCGCTATGGGCGCCCCATGCATTTTCTCGATCAAGCAAAAATCTTCATCAAGTCCGGCTGGGGCGGCCCCGGTGCGGTCAGTTTCCGGCGCGAAAAATATGAGGAATATGGCGGCCCGGACGGCGGCAATGGCGGCAAGGGCGGCGACATCATTTTTGAAGCGGTGCAGGGTCTCAACACCCTGATCGACTTCCGCTACACCCAGCATTTCAAGGCGCAGCGCGGCACGCCGGGCATGGGCAAGAATCGCTATGGCGCGGGTGGCAAGGACTTGGTCATCAAGGTGCCGGTCGGCACCCAGATATTGTCCGATCCCAAGCCGATCGAGGGCAGCGAGGATGAGGACGGCATTCCCGATTATGAGGAACAAGAGGTGCTGGCCGACTTCACCGAGGTGGGGCAGCGCATCACTTTCCTGCGCGGCGGCGATGGCGGGCGGGGCAACATGTCCTACAAGACCAGCACCAACCGCGCCCCGCGCCAGCATGGCACGGGCTGGCCGGGCCAGGAAATGTGGGTGTGGCTGCGCCTCAAACTGCTGGCGGATGTCGGCCTGGTCGGGATGCCCAATGCGGGCAAGTCGACGCTGATCAATCAGGTGACCAATACCAAGGCGAAGGTTGGTGCCTATGCCTTCACCACCACCAAGCCGCAACTGGGCGTTGTGCTGCACAAGCAGCGCGAATTCGTGCTGGCCGACATTCCGGGCCTGATCGCGGGCGCGGCCGAAGGCGTGGGGATTGGCGACCGGTTCCTGGGCCATATCGAACGCTGCCGCGTGCTGCTCCATTTGATCGACGCGACCGGGGACGATCCGATCGAGGCCTTCCACATCGTGCAGGACGAACTGTCCGCTTATGGCGAGGGGCTGGACGAAAAGCCGCAGATCGTGGCGCTCAACAAGGGCGACCTGCTCGGCCCGGAGCTGATGGAAGATATTGCCGACCAGCTGCGCGAGGAAGGCGTGGAGGATGTGTTCATCATCTCCGCCGGCACCGGCGAGGGCGTGGAAGCGCTGCTCGACGCGATCCTGCCGATCGTGGGCCAAGCGCTGGACGATGCAAAGCCTGAAAGCGATGCGCACGAAGAAGGCGAAAGCCCATGGTCGCCGCTCTAGGCGTCAACCCGCCCACCCCCGTTCGGTTCGAGCTTGTCGAGAACGGCGCACATAGTTCTCGACAGGCTCGAACCGAACGGATGTTGTTTTAATCCCATGCCCCCCCTCTCCGGCTTTCCCCCCGCCCTCATCCGCCGTCTGGTGATTAAGATCGGCTCTGCCCTGCTGGTCGATCCGGCGGGGCAGGTGCGGGTGGACTGGTTGCGCACGCTGGTGGCCGATGTCGCGGCCCGCAAGGCGGCGGAGCAGCAGGTCATCATCGTGTCGTCGGGCGCGATCGCGCTGGGCGCGCGGCGGCTGAAACTGCCCAAGGGTGGGCGCGGGAGCCTGGAGGATGCGCAGGCGGCGGCGGCGACCGGGCAGATCGCTTTGTCGCAATGCTGGGCGAGCCTGCTCGACGAACAGGGCATAGTTGCCGCGCAGATGCTGGTTACGCTCGATGATCTGGAAAATCGCCGCCGTTATCTCAATGCGTCCGCGACGCTGGAGCGGCTGATGGCGCTGGGCGTCGTGCCGGTGGTGAACGAGAATGACAGCGTGGCGACCGCCGAAATCCGCTTTGGCGACAATGATCGTCTCGCGGCGCGTATCGGACAGGCGGCACGGGCTGACGCAGTTGTACTGCTGTCGGACGTGGACGGGCTTTACACCGCCAATCCGCACGTCGATGCGGACGCCATGCTGATCGAAACAATAGAGCGCATCGATGCGCGAATCGCCGCCATGGCGGATGGCGGTTCCGCATCCGGCATGGGATCGGGCGGCATGACGTCGAAAATCGAAGCGGCGAAGATCGCGACGGGCGCGGGCGCGCATCTGGCGATCATTTCGGGCAAGGTCGATGCGCCGCTGTCGCACTGGGCGGGTGGCGGCAAGGGGTCGATCTTCCTGGCCGCACCTGCCAAACGCGCGCGCAAGGGCTGGCTGGCCGGACGGCTGACCGTGCGCGGGCGGATTATCGTGGATGCGGGCGCGGAACGGGCGCTGGGCAAGGGCAACAGCCTGCTGCCCGCCGGGGTCGCCAGTGTCGAGGGCGTGTTTGCCCGCGGCGATGTGGTGGATATCATGACCGCCGATGGCCGGGTGATCGCGCGCGGCCTGTCAGAATATGACAGCGACGAAGCGGCGCGGATCGCGGGCAAGCGCAGCGAGGATATCGCCACGCTGCTCGGCCACCTGCCCCGATCCGTCCTGGTCCATCGTGACCATATGGCGATGGTCTGACGCCATGGCATTGCGGATGGTTATGACCGGCGCGACGGGTTTCGTCGGCGCGGAGACGTTGGATCAGGCGCTGGCTGCGGGGCATCATGTCACCGCGCTGACCCGAAAGGCGCAGCCGCCGCGCGCGCGGCTGAAATGGGTGCCGGGGTCGCTGGACGATGCGGCGAGCCTGGATACGCTGGTGCGCGACGCCGATGTCGTGGTGCATATAGCGGGCGTGGTGAATGCGCCTGATCGCGATGCGTTCGAGGCGGGCAATGCGCGCGGGACGATTGCGGTGATCGACGCCATGCGCAAACGCGGGGTTCGGCGGCTGGTGCATGTGTCGTCGCTAGCCGCGCGCGAGCCGGACCTGTCCGATTATGGCTGGTCCAAGGCATTGGCCGAACGCCATGTGAAGGCCAGCGGGCTTGACTGGACCATCGTGCGGCCACCGGCGATTTACGGGCCGAATGACCGGGAAATGCTCGAACTGTTCCGCATGGCCAAGCGCGGCATCATGATGCTGCCGCCGGGCGGGCGGCTTTCAGTGATCGAGGTGGGCGATCTGGCGCGGTTGCTGCTGGTGCTGGCCGGTGAACGCGAGATTAGCCTGACCCACATCTATGAGGCGGATGACGGCACGGTGGGCGGCTGGGACCACAAGGATTTTGGCGCGGCCATCGGTCGCGCCATGGGTCGGGCGGTCCGGACTCTGGCGACCCCCGCCTGGCTGCTGGGCGTGGCGGCACGGACCGACCGGATGATCCGGGGCAAAGGCGCAAAGCTGACACCCGACCGGGTCGACTATTTCTGCCACCCCGACTGGGTCGCCGCGACCGGCGCGCATGTACCGAAACAATTATGGATGCCGCAGGTGCCGACCGAGGCGGGATTGAAGGCGACGGCAGAGGCGTATCGGGCCAAGGGTTGGGTGTAAGTCCGGTCCGCTAACCTACCTCCGTTCGGTTCGAGCTTGTCGAGAACAACGCGCAACCTTCTCGACAAGCTCGAACCGAACGGAGGTAGTTATGGTTCGACCACCTTCTTGGCCCGCTGTTCCGCCAGAAATTCACTGATCGCCTGCCCGCTGGCATTGAGCAGGGGGAAAGTGCGCGCGTCGGACAGCCAGTCGGGACGGCGCGCGCCGCTGCCATACATGGTGTCGTAAACCAGGCTGAAGGCGAGGAAGATGAGCGTCGCGCCGATCAGCCCCTTGACCGCGCCAAAGCCGCCGCCCAGCACACGATCGACCGGACCCAGCACCGACTGGCGCGTGCGGCGACCGATGGCGTGGGCGACCAGCTTGCCCACGGCGAAAGTGACGCCAAACACCAGCACCAGCGCCAGCACCGCAGCGCCACTCTTCGTGCCAACAAAAGCGCTCAGCAAGTCAGTCGCCGACGCATGGAACAGGCGGATCGCAAAGATCGCCAGCACCCAGGCCATCAGCGAGAGGGTTTCCAGCACGAAACCGCGCAGCAACCCCAGCACGGCGCAACCGCCAATGGCGAGCAGGACGAGAATATCGACGGCGTTCATCGCCAGCGTGGCTATCCCCTGCCCAGCATCTGGTCAACCAGTTGGGCCAACGTGCGGAAACCATTGACCGCAATCCCCTTCACCCCGTCGGCGGCGGCAGCCGGAATGAAGGCGCGGTTGAAGCCCAGCTTGGCCGATTCGCGCAGACGCAGCGGCGCATGGGCGACGGGCCGTATTTCGCTCGACAGCGCGATTTCGCCGAACAGCACGACATCGGCTGGCACCGGCTTTTCCGACAGGGCCGACACCAAAGCCGCCGCGACGGCCAGGTCTGCCGCCGGGTCCGACAGGCGATAGCCGCCCGCGACGTTCAGATAGACTTCGCAGGTCGAGAAACTGAGACCACAGCGCGATTCCAGCACCGCCAGCACCATCGCCAGCCGTCCGCTGTCCCAGCCCACCACCGCCCGGCGCGGCGTCGCCCCGCTCGACAGGCGCACGACCAGCGCCTGAATCTCGACCAGCACCGGCCGCGTCCCTTCCAGCGCGGGGAACACCGTCGCGCCGGTCACGCTTTCGTCGCGATGGGTCAAGAACAAGGCGGACGGGTTGGAGACTTCCTCAAGTCCCTCTGCCACCATCGCGAACACGCCAATCTCGTCGGTGCCGCCAAAGCGGTTCTTGATCGCGCGCAGGATGCGATATTGATGGCTGCGCTCGCCCTCGAACGCCAGCACCGTGTCGACCATATGCTCCAGCACGCGCGGCCCGGCGATGCTGCCATCCTTGGTGACATGGCCCACCAGCACCAGCGCGGTGTTGCGCTGCTTGGCGAAGCGGATCAGCTCCTGTGACGAGGCGCGCACCTGGCTGACCGTGCCGGGTGCCCCCTCGATCAGGTCGCTATGCATCGTCTGGATCGAATCGATGATCAGCAGAGCGGGCGGCTCCCCCTCCCCCAGCGTGGTCAAAATATCCCGCACCGACGTGGCGCTCGCCAGCATGACTGGCGCGCTGCCCAGCCCCAGCCGCTGCGCGCGCAACCGCACCTGATCGGTCGCTTCCTCGCCACTGATATAGACCACCGACAGTCCGCGCGACGCGACCCGTGCCGCGGCCTGCAACAGCAATGTCGATTTGCCGATACCCGGATCGCCGCCGATCAGAGTCGCCGATCCCGCCACGATCCCGCCGCCCAGCGCCCGGTCAAACTCGGCAATGCCGGTGCTGGTGCGCGGCGGCAGCTCGATCTTGCTGTCCAGCCCGATGAGCGTGATCGCCCGCCCGCCAGCGTGCAGATCGTGCCGCGCGGAAAAGGCGGTTTCCGGCGCCTCCTCGACAATGCTGTTCCACTCGCCGCAATCCTCGCACTGCCCCTGCCACCGTGCCGCGACGGTGCCGCATTGCTGACAGACGAATTTACGCTTTGCCTTGGCCATGGCGAAGATATGCCGATCACGCGCGAACATTGCAAGAACATCTAGCGACACACTGGAAACATCGCCACGGCTCAGGCATTGAAGCGGCGATGAGAAGAATCCGCGTTGCCAGCTACAATATCCGCAAGGCCATCGGCACCGACCGGCGACGGATGCCCGAACGGGTGCTGGAGGTATTAAGCGAGGTGGATGCGGACATTGTCGCCCTGCAGGAGGCCGACCGCCGTTTTGGCGTGCGCTCTGCCGCGATCCCGCCCGCGCTGATGGAGCGACTGAGCGATTATAAACCCGTGCCGCTCAATGTGCAGATCGATTCGATGGGCTGGCACGGCAATGCGCTGCTGGTGCGCAAGGCCGCGCAGATCGACATGAGCGATGTGCTGCACCTGCCCTATCTGGAACCGCGCGGCGCGACCATGGCGCAAGTGACGCTCAATGGCGTGTCGCTGCGCGTGTTCGGGATGCATCTGGACCTGTCGGGCCTGTGGCGGCGGCGACAGGCCGCAGCGGTGATCCACGCGGCGGCGCAGGGCGATGCGATGCCCACCATCCTGATGGGCGACCTAAACGAATGGAGCGCCAATCGCGGCTGTCTGGCCGACTTTGCCCATCATTACAGCTTCGCACCCTGCGGCCGCAGTTTCCATGCCCGCCGTCCCGTCGCCAGCCTCGACCGGATCATGCATTGCGCCCGCCTGACGCTGACCGACTGCGGCGTGCATGACAGCGCTTCGTCGCGCAAGGCGTCGGACCATCTGCCGATCTGGGCCGATTTGACGGTTGGCTGAATGAACTCCCTCTCCCCGTTCGGGCTGAGCCTGTCGAAGCCCTGCCCTTCTTCGCGAAGAAGGGCGCCCCTTCGACAGGCTCAGGGCGAACGGAATTTGGTTGGTTGCTCTCGACAATAGCCCTGCCCTCTGCGAATCTCCTTGCATGAAGGAGAGGGAACTCAGGCTCGGTCTGGTCTGCTATGGCGGCATCAGCCTGGCGATCTACATGCATGGCATCACCAAGGAGGTGTGGCGGTTAGCGCGTGCCAGTCGCGCCTTCCATGATGGCGTGCCGCCGACCACGGGCAGCGAGGCGATTTATCACAAATTGCTGGCAGACATGGAAGCCGCCAGCGGCGTGCGACTGCGGGTGCTGCCGGACATTATCGCCGGGGCCAGCGCTGGCGGGATCAACGGCATTTTTCTGGCGCAGGCGATCGAGACCGGCCAGTCGCTCGAACCACTGACCGATCTGTGGCTCGACAATGCCGATGTCGACAGCCTGCTCGACCCCGACGCCCGCCCCGCCCGCGCGCTCACGAAGTTCTGGGCGACGCCGCTCGTCTGGATGGCGGCGCGACGACCGGGCGACGCGGTGGAGCGCACCGTTGCCCCGGAAACGCGTGAGGAAGTGCGGATGAAACTGTCCCGCTTCATCCGCTCGCGCTGGTTCGAGCCGCCCTTTGGCGGGGAGATTTTCACCACCCTGATTCTCGACGCCTTCGATGCGATGGCGGCCAGCGAACGCGGCCCGGTGCTGCTGCCCGACGGTCATCCGCTCGACCTGTTCGTCACCGTCACCGATTTTGAAGGCCATCCGCAAAGCCTGACCCTCAACAGCCCGCCGCAGGTGATCGAGACCGAGCATCGCCTGTCGATCGGCTTCCGAGCGCGGGGGCGGGGGACGCGCAGCTTCGCCGACACCGCCGAACTGGTATTCGCCGCGCGTGCGACCGCCAGCTTCCCCGGCGCTTTCCCGCCCTTCACCGTGCGCGAACTGGACCGGGTGTTGAAGCGCCGTCATCGCGTCTGGCCGACACGCGACGCCTTTCTCGCCCGCGCTTTGCCCCGCCACTGGGCGCGCGGCACGGCGGAGGATGCGGTGCTGATCGACGGTTCGGTGCTGGCCAACGCTCCTTTCGCGCAGGCGATCGGCGCGCTGCGTAACCGACCGTCACGGCGGGAGGTTGACCGGCGCTTCGTCTATATCGATCCCAAGCCCGGCCACCGCACCATCCAGTTGAACCGCCATGGTGATCAGGTCGCGGTGCCGACCGGCGAGGACGCGCCGCTGCCCGGCTTCTTCCGCACCATTTTCGGCGCTTTGAGCGACATTCCGCGCGAACAGCCGATCCGTGACAATCTGGAGGCGATCGACCGCCATTCCGCGCGGATCCGCCGGATGCGCCGCATCCTGAACGCGCTGCGCCCCGGTATCGAGGCGGAGGTGGAAGGGGCGATTGGCGGGATGCTGTTCCTTGACCGGCCCACCCCTGCCCGCCTGTCGGCCTGGCGCGCCAAGGCGCAGCAGCGGGCGGCCAGTTCTGCGGGTTTTGCCTTCCCCGCTTATGGTCATCTGAAACTGTCGGGGATCGTGGAATCGCTCGCCACCCTCTTGTTCCGCCTGTCGGGGGAGGACAGCCGGATGCTGCGCGAAACCTACCGCACGGCGATCTGGGCGCAGGTGCGCAAGGATGGCGCGGACCAGTTGAACGACAGCGGCGGGTCAGGTTCCGCCCCCGTCACCTTCTTCCGCACCCATGATCTGGCCTTCCGCATCCGCCGGCTGCGCTTTCTGGCGCGGCATCTGGCCGACACGTTGGAAAGCGACGGCGCGGCGGAGGATGAGGCCGTGCTGGCCATGCATGACGCGATCTACCGCGCGCTGGCCCTCTATGCCGCGTGCGAGGAGAGCGATTTCCACGGCGCCACGGTGCTGGCCGCCGCGCGCACCGTGGCGGGCGACGCCGCCGCCGCGCTGGAGGCGGTGGCGCAGGACCGTGACCTGCGGGCGCGGGACGATGGCGCGGACCTGATCCTGGCCGAAGCCTTCGCTGCGCTTCCCAAGGCAGGCCGCCGGTCCATGCTGCTCGCCTATCTGGGCTTTCCCTTCTACGACATCGCCACCCTACCGTTGCTTCAGGGTGACACTATGGACGAATATGATCCGGTGAAGGTCGACCGGATTTCGCCCGAAGATTGCTCCGCGATCCGGCCCGGCGGAGCGGCCGCCACGCTCAAAGGCATAGAATTCAATAATTTCGGGGCTTTCTTTAGCAGGGTCTATCGGGAGAATGACTATTTGTGGGGCCGCCTGCACGGGGTCGAGCGGCTGCTGGACATCGTGATTTCCGCCATGCCCGCCGCAAGCCGCCTTTCCCCCGACGCGCTGCGCGACTATAGGCGGGCGGCTTTTCTGGCGATCCTGGACGAAGAAGAGTCGCGGCTACCCCATGTCGCGGACCTGATCGCCAGCTTGCGGGAGGAAATCGGGTGAGCAGGCGGTTAAGGCTGGTTCCGATAGGCATGATGCTGGCGCTCGTCGCGGGCTGTGGGGACCCGTCGCCGCAGGTCGCGCAGGCCGATGCCAGCCCTGCCAAGCCCGCAGCCATGGTGGCTACCCCCGCGCCCGTCGCGCCGCAGCCCGAACCGGTGGTCAGTCCGACCCCCAAAGCCGGTCCCGTGGTCACCGTCCGCGCCCAACCCGCGCCCTGGCATTCGCTTGACCTGCCCCCGTCCGACGTCGCCGCCAGCGCAGACCCTTTCCCGCGCGAAGTGACCCAGTTCATGGTCGCGCGCGACAGTTGTGACCATTTCCGGGGCGAGGAACCCTATGACGCGGAACGCCGCGCCTATATCGAGGAAAATGTCGCGGAACTGTGCCACGGGTCCGACGCGACCCTGGCCATGCTCCGCCGCCGCTACGCCACCGACCCCGCCGTCACCGCCGCGCTGCACAGCTATGAGGACCGCATCGAGGGGCGGGAGGAAGAGTAGCTCTAAATCCTCCCCTGCAAGGGGATCATGGCGAAACTCGATAAACCTATAAGGCTTCGTCATTCCCGCGCAGGCGGGAATCCATCTCCCGCCTTATCGCCGTGATTTCAGGTTCGGAGATGGATCCCCGCCTGCGCGGGGATGACGTAAAAATCTATGAACAGGGAATTTCGCAACGATCCCCTTCAAGGGGAGGATGCATATTACAACAACCCCTCCACCTGATGGGCCAGATCAATGTCCCGTTGCGACAGCCCGCCCGCATCATGGGTGGTCAGAACCATGTCCACCCGGTTATACACATTGCTCCACTCAGGATGATGGTCCGCTTTCTCCGCGACTATCGCCACCCGCGTCATGAAGCCGAACGCCGCGACGAAATCGGGGAAGGTAAAGCGGCGCGATATGCCGTCCGGGTCGGCTACAACCGTCCATTCGGGCAGCTTAGCCAGCGCCAGCGCGCGCGCCTCATCGCTCAGCTTCTCGATCATGTCCCTATCCTCTGAAAATAGTTTCGCCTATGTGGCAGCCATGTCGCACAACGGTCAACCGCCCCGCTTCGCTCCCACCGCGCAGGATATTGAGGCGCTGGCGCTCGAAGCACTCGCGCGCCTTCCCGCCCCTTTCACCGACCATCTCCACAATGTCGTCCTGTTCGTGGAGGAATTTGCCGACGCGCAGACCTTAAAAGACATGGAGATTGACGACCCGTTCGGCCTAACCGGCCTCTACACTGGTCGCCCCGTCGGGCAGGAGGCGCAGACAGGGGACGCGCCGCCCACCGTCCATTTGTTCCGCCGCCCTTTGCTCGACGAATGGGTGGAGACGGGCGTGCCGCTGGATGCGCTGATCACCCATGTCGTCGTCCATGAAATCGGCCATCATTTCGGCCTGTCCGACCTCGACATGCATGTGCTGGAGGATATGGTCGCGCCATGAACGGGGCGGGGCTGCATCTGTCCGATGTCGCCTGCCTGCGCGGCGGCCGGATGCTGTTCCGGGGCGTCAACCTGACAATGAATGCGGGCGCCAGCGCATTGCTGACCGGCCCCAATGGCGTCGGCAAGTCCAGCCTGTTGCGCCTATGCGCCGGGTTGCTCCCCGCCTTTTCCGGTACGATCGAGCGCACTGGCGCGGTCGCGCTGGCCGATGAGCGGCTGGCGCTCGACAGCGAATTGCCGCTCGCCCGCGCGCTCGATTTCTGGGCGCGACTGGACGACAGTGCGGACGGCGCGGTCGCAGCAGCGCTCGATGCGATGGCACTTACCCCGCTCACCGATGTGCCGGTGCGGATGCTCTCGACCGGGCAGCGCAAGCGGGCGATGCTGGCGCGGGTGATCGCCAGCGGCGCGCCGATCTGGCTGCTGGACGAGCCGGGCAATGGGCTTGATACCGCCTCGCTGGTATTGCTGGGCGCGGCCGTTTCCGCGCATCTGGCGGGCGGCGGCATCGTTGTGACCGCGTCGCACCAGCCGCTGCCGCTCGGCACGCCGGTCATCCTGTCGCTTTCCGACCATCTGCCCGATCCAGCGGAGTGGGACGCATGAGGATGCTCTGGCTGCTCGCCTCGCGCGATCTGGGTGCGGCCTGGCGATCATCAGGCCTGTGGCTGCCGGTCGCCTTCCTGCTGCTGGTCGCCAGCCTCTATCCCTTCGCGGTCGGGCCGGACCTCAGCCTGCTGCGCCGTACCGGTGGCGGCATGCTGTGGATCGCCGCGCTGCTCGCCAGCCTGTTGCCGGTCGACCGGCTGATCGCGCCGGATCGGGACGCGGGCGTGCTGGACCAGATGGCGCTGCGCGGCATAAGCGATGAAATGGTCGTGCTGGCCCGGCTGATCGCCCATTGGCTGGGCTTTGGCCCGCCGCTGATGATCGCCACCCTGCCCGCCGCCGCGCTGCTGAAGCTGGATGGCGACACGATATGGATGCTGGAGGCGGGCCTGCTGGTCGGCACCCCGGCGCTGGCGGCGCTCGGCCTGCTGGTTGCAACGCTGACCGCAGGCCTGCGGTCGAGCGGCGCGCTGGCGGGGTTACTGGCTTTGCCGCTGGCGGTGCCGCTGCTGATCTTTGGCGCAGGCACGCTGGGCGATGGCAGCGGCGCAGCGCTCAAATTTCTCGCCGCCGCCTCGCTGTTGCTGGTCGCAATCACGCCTTTTGCCGGTGGCGCGGCGATACGGGCAGGGCGGGAGTAACACGAAGGTCGCGCTGGCCCACCCCCAGCCCCTCCCGCCTGCGGGAGGGGAGCCAAGAGCCGCACCTCCCTATCCCTTCCGCCACTCGACATCGCGTTGCGCCTGCGCCAAAGCCGCGGCCATGCTTGCTTTTGCCGCCTCCGCCCTGTTCGTCCTGATCTGGTCCACCGGCTTCATCGTCGCCCGCGCAGTAGTGCCGCATGGTGCGCCCGAACTGGTGCTGGCGATACGCCTCTCGCTAGTCGCGCTGCTGCTGTGCTGCGCGGCGCTGTTTGCGCGACAAGGCTTCCCGCGCGGGCGCAGGCTGGCCCTGCATCTGGTCGCCGGCGCGATGCTGCATGGCGTCTATCTGACGGTCAGCTGGTGGGCGGTCAGCCGAGGGATGCCCGCAGGCGTGATGGCGCTGCTAGGGTCGCTCCAGCCGCTGATGGTCGCTGTCGCCAGCGTCGTCCTGCTAGGCGACCGGCTGCCGCGCCGCACCTGGGCGGGGCTGGCCATCGCGATCATGGGCGTCACCTGCGTCCTGCTGCCTGCCATCGCCCGCACCGGCACCGGCTCGATCACGGTCGTGCTCGCCATAGCGGGCATCGTCGCGATCATCGCCATGACCGGCGGCACGCTGATCCAGCGCGGGGGACTCGCGGGCGATCCGATCCTGGTGTCGGGCGGCGTCCAGAATATCGGCGGCGCACTGGTCGCGATCGCCGCGACGCTGATCGTGGGCGAATGGCGCTGGGAC
The DNA here is from genome assembly GCA_023266575.1 of Sphingobium sp. Classification (GTDB taxonomy): domain Bacteria; phylum Pseudomonadota; class Alphaproteobacteria; order Sphingomonadales; family Sphingomonadaceae; genus Sphingobium. The sequence continues at coordinate 68,725 of JAHFPV010000001.1, read as the reverse complement.
AATGATCCTCTGCTGTGGGCGGCGCTCGGCTGGTCGGTGCTTGTCCTGTCAGCTGCTGGTCTCAGCCTGCTCGTCTGGCTGGTGCGGCATCAGGGGCCGACCGCCATGTCGATGCTGCTGCTGCTCGTGCCGCCGCTGGCCGCGATCGAGGCCTGGCTGCTCTTTGGCGAACGGCTTGGCCCGATACAGCTGATCGGCTTTGCGCTGGCGCTGGGCGGCGTATTGCTCGGTCGATCGGCCCCGGCGAAAAAAGCCGACCTGACCGAACCGGCCTAACCCTCCCGCAACCTTTCATGGTGGCGGATCACCTCATCAATGATGAAGCGCAGGAATTTTTCGGTGAAATCCGGGTCCAGATTGGCGTCGAGCGCCAGCTGGCGTAGCCGCGCGACCTGCCGCTCCTCGCGCCCCGGATCGGCGGGGGGCAGCGCGTGGGTCGCCTTATATTCGCCCACTGCCTGGGTTATCTTGAACCGCTCGGCCAGCATGAACACCAGCGCCGCGTCGATATTGTCGATGCTCTCGCGATAGCGCTGCAATGTGTCGGTCACGTCCGTCCTCCGCTCAGTCGGCGCGCTTTTTGCGCCATATGGCCTTTCAGGCAAGCTATTCCCGCTTGCCATCTGCATTTTGCCCCGCCAAGGGACGCAGGTCATGACAGCACCCGCCCCCGGTAACGTCCACCCCATCGGCCGCGCCAAGAGCGCGCCGTCGCTGGCCCCCATCATGAACCTGGTCGCCGACGGCATGAACCAGGTCAATGCCGTGATTCTGGACCGGATGCAGTCGCGCATCCCGCTGATCCCCGAACTGGCCGGCCATCTGATCGCGGGCGGGGGCAAGAGGCTGCGGCCGATGCTGACATTGGCCTGCGCCGATCTGGTCGGTTATGCCGGGTCGCGCCATTACAAGCTGGCCGCCGCGGTCGAATTCATCCACACCGCCACGCTGCTGCACGACGATGTCGTCGATGGATCCGGCCTGCGCCGGGGCCGCAAGACCGCCAACATCATCTGGGGCAACAGCGCCAGCGTGCTGGTGGGTGACTTCCTCTTCTCCCGCTCGTTTGAGCTGATGGTCGAGGCCGAGTCGCTCAAAGTCCTCAAAATCCTGGCGAATGCGTCGGCTGTCATCGCGGAGGGCGAAGTCAACCAGCTGACCGCTCAGCGCAAGATCGACACCAGCGAGGACCAGTATCTCGACATTATCGGTGCCAAGACCGCTGCGCTGTTCGCCGCCGCCTGCCGAATCTCCGCCGTGGTCGCCGACCGGGACGAGCGGGAAGAACAGGCGCTCGACGTCTATGGCCGCAACCTCGGCATCGCCTTCCAGCTGATCGACGACGCGATCGACTATGAATCGGACGGCGCGACCATGGGCAAGGATGCGGGCGACGATTTCCGTGATGGCAAGGTGACGCTGCCCGTCATCCTCGCCTATGCCCGTGGCAGTGATGAGGATCGCGCCTTCTGGAAGGCCGCGATTGCCGGCCACAAGATTGGCGACGACGATCTGGCCCACGCCACTGCCCTGCTGCGCCGCACCGGCGCGATCGCCGACACGCTCGCCCGCGCCCGCCACTACGGCCAGCGCGCAATCGACGCGCTCGGCATGTTCGATAATGGCAAGGCCAAGGCCGCGCTCACTGAAGCGGTCGAATTCGCGACGATCCGCGCTTATTGAGGATTTGGGTCTGCGTTTCGTCTGACCAATAAACGCCGTTCACCCTAAGCTCGTCGAAGGGTCGTTCTTAGAAAGTACAAGGCTTCGACAGGCTCAGCCCGAACGGGATGAGATGGCGGGCCAAAGCACCCATGATCCTGACCCCCGAAACCCTCGCCTTCCTGATGGCCGCCGCATTGATGGCGGGCTGTATCGACGCGATGGCGGGCGGGGGTGGCCTGATCACCCTGCCAGCGCTGATGGCCGCGGGCATCCCGCCGGTGCAGGCGGTCGCGACCAACAAGTTGCAAAGCTGTTTCGGCACCTTCGGCGCCTGCCTCGCCTATGCCCGGCGCGGGCATATGGACCTGAAAACCTACAAGGGGCCGGTGATCGCCGCCTTTATCGGATCGGTCGGTGGCGCCTGGCTGCTTCAACGGGTCGATCCGTCGATCCTGGCCGGGCTGATGCCTGCCCTGCTCATCACCATCGCCGCCTATTTCACTTTCTCGCCCAAGCTGGGCGAGGCCGACCGGCACGCGCGCGTCGGCATTGCTGCGCTAAGCGGCCTGATCGGCGTCATCGGCTTTTACGACGGCTTTTTCGGTCCCGGTGCCGGCGCTTTCTACACGACCATCTTCCTGGCGCTCGGCGGCCTCTCCATCCTGCGCGCCACTGCCCAGACCAAGGCCGCCAATTTCGCCAGCAATGTCGCGGGCCTGCTCACCATGGTCGCGGGCGGCCATGTGCTGTGGGTCGCGGGTCTCACCATGGCAATCGGCAGCGTCATTGGCGGGCAGGTCGGATCGCACCTTGCCATGCGGTTCGGCTCCCGGCTGATCAAGCCGCTGCTGATCATCATGTCGCTGGCGCTGACCGCCAAGATGCTGATCGACCCGAAAAATCCGATCCACATCTATCTGTTCGGCTGATCGTCCGGCTGGAGCAGCCCAGCCACCCGGCGGCGCAATTCTTCGACCGCGAAGGGCTTGGTCAGCACTTCCATGCCATGTTCGATATGGCCGTGGTTCAGCACCGCATTTTCGGCATAGCCGGTCACGAACAATATCCGCAGGTCGGGCCGCAGCGCCCGCGCGGCATCCGCCACCTGCCGCCCGTTCAGCCCGCCCGGCAGGCCAACATCGGTGACCAGCAGGTCCACCCGCGTCCGCGATTCCAGGATTTTAAGGCCCGACGGACCGTCGCCCGCCTCGACGCAGGCATAGCCCAGATCGGTCAGGGCATCGACCATCAACATGCGGACCGATGGTTCGTCGTCGATAACCAGTACGGTTTCGCCCGCTTCCGCCTCGACTGTGGCGTCCGGGGCGACGGGTGCCTCTTCATCCTCCTCACCGCGATGGCGGGGCAGATAGACGCATACCATCGTTCCCTGCCCTATCTCGGAATAGATGCGGACATGGCCGTGGCTCTGCCGGGCAAAACCATAGACCATCGACAGGCCAAGCCCGGTCCCCTGCCCCATCGGCTTGGTGGTGAAGAAGGGATCGAACACCCGGTCCAGGATCGCCTTGTCGATGCCGGTCCCGGTATCGCTGACGCACACCGTCACATATTGGCCGGGCGTCAGCCCATGGTCGCGCGCAGTGCGATCGTCCAGCCAGCGATTGGCGGTCTCGATCGTGATCTTGCCCCCGTCCGGCATGGCGTCGCGCGCATTGATGCACAGGTTGAGCAGCGCATTTTCCAGCTGGTTGGCATCGACCAGCGCAGGCCACAGCCCGCCCGCCGCGATCGTCTGCACCTCGATCTGCGGTCCGACGGTGCGGCGTACCAGTTCGGTAAAATCGGTGAACAGCCGGTTGATGACGGTCGGCTTCGGGGTCAGCGTCTGGCGGCGGGAGAAGGCGAGCAGGCGATGGGTTAACGCAGCGGCGCGGCGGGTCGCGCCCTGCCCGGCGGCCAGATAGCGTTCGACATCCGCCGTGCGCCCTTCGGCCAGCCGCAGCCCGATCATCTCGAACGCGCCGGAAATGCCGGCCAGCAAATTGTTGAAATCATGCGCAAGGCCGCCGGTCAGCTGGCCCACTGCCTCCATCTTCTGCGCCTGTCGCAGGGCGGCTTCAGCCTCCTCCTGCTCGGCCAGCGCCTGCGCAATCCGCGCCTCCAGCGTTTCGTTGAGTTGGCGGAGTTCGTTTTCGATGCGGATGCGGTCGGTCACATCCTTGAACAGGACCGCGACCTGCTTGTCCTCGAACGCGCCAACGCGGAAGGAGGAGATGTCGAGATAGCGGCCGGTCGCGACCAGTTCGCGCTGGAAGCGGATCGGTTCGCCCGTGTGCAATACGCGGCCATAAAGCTCGACCCAGCCATCGGCCTCGTCCGGCACCATTTCACGCAATTTCTGGCCAACAACATTGGGGATGCCGGCATTGCGTTCATAGGCGGCATTCGCCTCGATATGGATGTAGTCGCTTAACGGTCCGTGCGGTCCATCGAAAAATTCGATGATGCAAAAGCCTTCGTCCATCGTTTCAAACAGCGTGCGATAGCGTTCCGCATCTTCTGTAAATGCCGACATACCCCGATTGTCCCCCTGATCTTCCATTTGGTGGCGCAGGGGTTGGAATGCCTGCCTGCCGCGCGAACGCCTGGAATGGCGATTCTTTCCCATGGCCGTGCATTTTTCGTTCCGCTTGCGGTTTGGCGGGATTGGCGCGAGAGGGAAGGCGATGACCGCCCTGCCCATCCACGCCGTCCTGCCGGACCTGCTTGCCGCGCTGCGCACCGGCAGCAACGCCGTGCTGGTCGCGCCGCCTGGGGCTGGCAAGACGACAGCGGTCGCGCCCGCCCTGCTGGACGAGCCATGGTGCAGCGGTCAGATATTGCTGCTCTCCCCCCGTCGCCTTGCCGCGCGCGCCGCTGCCGAGCGGATTGCCGAAATGCTGGGTGAGCAGCCGGGCGGCACGGTCGGCTATGCCACCCGGATGGACAGCAAGATGTCCGCGCGCACCCGGCTGCTGGTCCTGACCGAGGGCATATTCGTGCGGCGGATTCAGGACGACCCGGAACTTGCCGGGGTGTCGGCAGTGCTGTTCGACGAAGTCCATGAGCGCAGCCTGGACAGCGACTTCGGCCTCGCCCTAGCACTCGACGCGCAGGAGGGATTGCGCCCCGACCTGCGCATCGTGCCGATGTCGGCAACGCTGGATGGAGCGCGCTTCGCCGCCTTGCTGGGCGACGCGCCGGTGATTGAGAGCGAAGGCCGCATCCAGCCGCTCGAACTGCGCCATATCGGTCGCAATGCCGAACGCAGAATCGAGGATGAGATGGCCGCCGCCATCCGCCGCGCCATCAGCGAGGAAGCAGAGGGCGACCTGCTCGCCTTCCTGCCTGGCGTGCGCGAGATTGAGCGGACGGCGGAACGGATCGAAGGCGGTCCCTATGAGGTCCATCTGCTCCACGGATCGCTCGACCCGGCGGCCCAGCGCGCCGCGATCAGGCCATCGCGGTCGGGCGCGCGCAAGATCATATTGGCGACCAGCATTGCCGAAACCAGTCTGACGATCGACGGGGTGCGGATCGTGGTCGATAGCGGGCTGGCGCGGCGCCCCCGCTATGATCGGGCGGCGGGCGTCACCCGGCTGGTCACCGAACGCGCCAGTCAGGCTTCGGCGACCCAGCGCGCGGGCCGGGCCGCCCGCCAGCGGCCCGGCGTCGCCTATCGCCTGTGGGAGGCAGCCGCCAGCGCGGGAATGCCACCCTTCGATCCACCGGAGATTTTGGAAAGCGACCTCTCCAGCCTGCTGCTCGACTGCGCTTTGTGGGGGGTGAGCGATCCGGCGACGCTGCGCTGGCTGGACCCGCCGCCCGCTGCGGCGGTGGCGGAGGCGCGCACCCGGCTGACGGCGCTGGAGGCGCTGGATAGCGACGGGCGCATCACCCCGCATGGCAAGGCGCTGGCCAAACTGCCGCTCAGCCCCCGCATCGCCCATATGCTGGTGCGGGCGGGCGAAATGGGTCTGGCCCAGACCGCCGCCGAAATCGCCGTGCTGCTGGGTGAGCGCGGCATTGGCGGGCAGGACACCGACCTCACCCTGCGCCTGCAACGCTGGCGGCGCGAAAGCGGCAAACGCGCGGACGCAGGCCGCACGCTGGCGAAACGGTGGGCGAGACTGGTGGCGACGCCCGACCGTCTTGCTCCCCTCCCGCTTGCGGGAGGGGTCGGGGGAGGGTCTGTAACAGCTAATCTAGCGACACGCCCTCCCCTAGCCCCTCCCGCAAGCGGGAGGGGGACAGTCAGCGCTACGGAAGCGACCGGCCTCTGCCTCGCCCTCGCCTTCCCCGATCGCGTATCCAAGCGCCGCTCCGCCGATGGCGCGGACTGGGCGAGCGTGGGCGGGCGCGGCTTCCGGCTTGACCCCCTCTCACCCCTAGCGCGCGAAGAATGGCTGGCCGTGGGCGAGGTGCAGGGCAGCGCGGCGGGCGCACGCATATTGTCCGCCGCGCCGATCAGCGAAGCCGACGTGCTGGCGCTGTTCCCCGACCGGATCATGACCAGCCGCACCGTCCGCTTCCGACCCGCCAATGGCGGGATAGAGGCGCTGCGGGAACGGCGGCTGGGCGCGGTGCGCCTGTCGTCCGGCTCCGACGACCGGCCCGATCCGGCGGCAGTGGTCGCGGCGCTGCTGGACGGGGTACGGCAGGGCGGACTGGACCTGCTCCCCTGGTCGGAGGCCGCCCAATCGCTGCGGATGCGCGCCGATTTCGCCGGGGTCGAGGCGCTGTCCGACGCAGCATTGATGGCCAGCCTCGACGACTGGCTCCCGCCTTTGCTGGCGGGCAAGCGCCGCCTGTCCGACATAGACCGGTCGCAACTGTCGGGCGTGCTGGACGGGCTGATCGGCTGGGATGGCAAGCAGCAGGTGGACCGGCTCGCCCCGCCCGATTTCCGATCCCCCGCAGGCAGTAGCCACGCGATCGACTATATGGCCGATGGCGGCCCGCGCGTCGAATTGCGGGTGCAGGCGCTCTATGGCCTGGCCGAGCATCCGACCGTTGGCAGCGCGCGCATCCCGCTCATCCTCTCGCTCACCTCGCCCGCTGGCCGCCCGATCCAGACGACGCGCGACCTGCCCGGCTTCTGGGCGGGCAACTGGCGCGATGTCGCCAAGGAAATGCGCGGCCGCTATCCCCGTCATCCCTGGCCCGACGATCCGACCGCCGCGCCGCCCACGCTGCGCACCAAGCGCGCCGATGCCCGCACCCGCTCTTGACTTCACGCCGGACGCTGGTGCAACGCAGCATGACGATTTACCGGAGTCTTTCGCGATGAGCGCGCGCATTTACCAGATCCAGAAGAACGCCCTGCAATCGGGCAAGGCGCTGACCCATAAATGGGTGCTGGAATATGTGCCTGCCGAAGCCAAGCAGGCCGATCCCCTGACCGGCTGGGCTGGCTCTGGCGACACGCAGCAGCAGCTCAAGCTCAGCTTCCCCTCGCAGGAGGCCGCCATTGCCTATGCGCAAAAGCAGGGCGTGGCCTATACCGTCATCGCGACCCCGCCCAAGACGCTGAAATTGCAGGCCTACGCCGACAATTTCCGGTAAAGGCGCAAAAGCACCGCGCAAATTCGGGCGCGATGCTGCCCGATTGCCGCCTTATTCCCTTGCCATAGGGCAGGCCGAGGCGGCAAAAGCCGTGCTTTACGGAAAGACAGAAGCAAAAGATGACGGATCGCACCGAAATTTTCGACAGCGTCACTGCGCAGGTTGCCCCCTTCAACAAAAAGGGCGTCGCGCTGACCGAAACCACCACCTTTGCAGGCGATCTGGAATGGGACAGCCTGACCGTGATGGATTTCGTCGCTGCGATCGAGGATGAATTCGATATCCTGATCACCATGAACATGCAGGCCGAGATCGAGACGATCGGCCAGCTGGTGGATGCCGTCGCGAAGCTGAAGGCCGCCTGAGATTGTCGTCACCCCGGACTTGATCCGGGGTCCAGTGCGCCAGGCACTCCGCATGGAGCCCTGGATGCCGGATCAGGTCCGGCATGACGAATTGGGAAAGACAGAAGAGATATGACCGACACCGCCATCGCCGCCGAAACCCGCGACCTATTGTCCAAATTCGATCCCCTGATCGCCGAGCGTCAGGCGCTGCTGGACACGGGTGTGCGCGATCCCTTCTCGATCGTGATGGATCAGGTGCTCTCGCCAACCCGCGCGATCATCAAGGGCAAGGAAACGATCCTGCTCGGCACCTATAATTATATGGGCATGACCTTCGACCCCGATGTGGTGGCGGCGGGCAAGAAGGCGCTGGACGAATTTGGCGCTGGCACCACCGGCAGCCGCGTCCTCAACGGCACCTATCAGGGCCATCGCGAAGTCGAGGATGCGCTCAAGGAATTTTACGGCACATCGTCGGCCATGGTCTTTTCGACCGGCTATCAGGCCAATCTGGGCGTGATTTCAACGCTGGCCGGGCGCGGCGACTATGTCGTGCTGGACGCCGACAGCCATGCCTCCATCTATGATGGCTGCTTCCTGGGTGACGCGGAAATCGTCCGCTTCCGCCACAATAGCGTCGAGGATCTGGACAAGCGCCTTGGCCGCCTGCCCGCCGACGCGCTCAAGCTGGTCGTGCTGGAAGGCGTCTATTCGATGCTGGGCGACATCGCTCCCCTGCCCGATATGGTGGCGGCGGTGCGCAAGCATCAGAATTGCATGATCCTGGTCGATGAAGCCCATGGCATGGGCTTTTTCGGTCCCAATGGTCGCGGCGTCTATGAGGAGCAGGGCGTCGAGAAGGACGTCGACTTCGTCGTCGGCACCTTCTCCAAATCGGTCGGCACGGTCGGCGGCTTCTGCGTCTCCAACCATCCCAAGTTCGAAATCATGCGCCTGGTCTGCCGACCCTATGTGTTCACCGCCTCGCTGCCGCCCAGCGTGGTCGCGACCGCCGCGACCAGCATCCGCAAGCTGATGCACGCAGGCGAAAAGCGCGCCCATCTGTGGAAGAACAGCCGTCGCCTGCATCAGGGACTGACCGATCTTGGCTTCACCTTGGGGACCAAGACGCCGCAATCGGCGATCATCGCGGTGATCCTGACCGATCAGGCCCAGGCGGTTGCGATCTGGCAGACGCTGCTGGAACTGGGCCTCTACGTCAACATGGCCCGCCCGCCCGCGACCCCGGCCGGCACCTTCCTGCTGCGTTGCTCGCTCTGCGCGGACCATAGCGACGAACAGGTCGAACAGATTATCGGCATGTTCGAGGTCGCAGGCAAAGCGACCGGCGCAATCGCCTGACCCGGTGCGCCATTGATCGCGATCGTTTCGCTGCTATCCTTATTCGGCTAGTGTGACGAGTGATGGCGGACAGCGACACCATGGACGATCATGAAAGGGGCTGGCGCGTGGCGATACGACGCCTGTTGCCGTTCCTGCTCGGCATTCTGCTGGTCGGGTCGCTCGGCGCCTTGCTCTATAGTGCCAGCAACGCGTCGCGCGAACATCAGCAGGCGCTGGCCGAACAACAGCGCAGTTTCGAGATTATTGCCCTCGCCCGCGCGTTCGAGGCCCAGACCGCGCGCGCCGAAGTGACGCTGGCCCGCTATGTCATCGGGCTGAACCCGGATACGGGCCGCCTGTTTCAGGACCAGTGGCGCACCGCTGGCGCGCAGTTGAAGGCGTTGGGCTATGCGACGCGCGGCACCGGCTGGCAGCGCGGTAATGTCGAGGCATTGCAACATGCCTATATGGCGCGCGGCAAGACGCTCAACGAAATCGGGCTGCGCACCACCTATGACCAGAAAATGGCCGCGCTGGGCCGCTTTCATGAGGCCGGGACATCGCGCGACCTCAAACGCATCACCGCTTTGCTCGACCGGGTGATCCAGGCGGAAAATCTGCGCCTGCGCGAACGCAGCCTGGCGGTGACGCTGGCGGGAGATCGCACCGAATGGATGGGGCAGACATCGCGCCTGCTGGGGCTGGCGATGCTGGTGTGCGTGTTGTTCGCCGCCTGGTTCGCCCATGTCGCCTATAGCGACCGCCGCAACGCCCGGCGGCTGGCGGAGGCGGAGGCCGAGCGCGCCGACCGGCTGGACCTTGCGGTGCGCACGCGGACGGCTGAACTGACCGACGCCTATGAACGGCTGAAACAGGAATCGATCGAACGCGAGGCGGCGGAGGAAAATCTGCGCCAGATGCACAAGATGGACGCAGTGGGTCAGCTGACCGGTGGCATCGCCCATGATTTCAACAATATGCTGGCCGTTGTTGTCGGCGGACTGGAACTGGCCAAGCGCAATATCCGCTTGAAGCCGACAGAAGCATCCCGCCATCTCGACAATGCGATGGAGGGGGCCAACCGCGCCTCCGCCCTCACCCGTCGCCTGCTCGCCTTTGCCCGGTCCGAACCTCTGCTGCCCAGCGCGGTCGATCCCGACGCGCTGGTGTCGGGCATGGCGGACCTGATCGACCGCACCATCGGCGACCAGATTATCGTGGCCCTCGCACCCAAGGCACAGGGCTGGCGCATCTTCGTCGATCAGCATCAGATGGAAAATGCGATCCTGAACCTGTGCGTCAATGCGCGCGACGCGATGGACGGGCGCGGGCGGCTGACCATCGGCACCGGCCAGGCGGTGCTGGCCGCGGGCGAAGTGGGCGATTGCGTGGCGGGCGATTATGTCGTGCTGACCGTCGCCGACGATGGCTGCGGCATGAGCGCGGAAGTGCTGGCCCGCGTGTTCGAACCTTTCTTCACCACCAAGCCGGTCGGCAAGGGCACCGGCCTTGGCCTCAGCCAGATTTTCGGCTTCGTGCGCCAGTGCGAGGGCGAAATCCGCATCGAATCCGAACCCGACAAAGGCACCAGCGTCCATATCTATCTGCCCCGCCGCATGGGCAGCGCGGCGGACGATGCGGTCGATACGGCATCACCCGCGCGCGTCGCAACGCTCCATCCGCCCACGCGCATATTGGTGGTGGAGGATGATCCGCGTGTGCTGAACCAGACGATCGCGGCGCTGGCGGAGCTGGGCCACCTGCCCATCGCCTGCGATCATCCGTCCAAGGCCGCCAAGCTGCTGGCCAACAACAGCGACATTGGCCTGATCATGAGCGACGTGCTGATGCCCGACCTCACCGGCCCGGAAATGATCCGCGCGCTGCCCGCCCAATATCGCCATCTGCCGGTGCTGTTCGTGACCGGCTATGCCGGGGACGCGACCGCCAGCGCCGATTTTGTCGGCCATGAAGTGCTGCGCAAACCCTATACGCTGATGGCGCTGGCCAATGCGCTGTCGACCGCGCTTAGCGGATCGACCCAGAGCGGAACAGTCGCGGCAGCAGAGTGAGCGCGCCCAGCAGCGGCCAGCGCCTTTGCCAGGGCTTGATGACGATCGCGGTTCCGGCGTGGCGATTGATCTTCCATGCCAGATAGTCGATCCCGCCCGCATAGGTGAAGCTCGCCTTGGCCAGCCGCACCACCGACAGCCACTTGCCGCGCCGCTGGAGTTGATGCCAGCGCCGGGCGGCCTGATCGGGCGACGGCGGCAGGCCGTCGGCCAGCGCCGCCTCACCGAAACGGCGATAGCGATCCGGGTCAGCATCCACGATCGAGAGCGACCGCCCCTTGCGCTCGGCGCGTAATTCGGCCCCATAGGTGAGGGTGAAGCCCTGCTTCCACAAGGACAGGGCGTCCTGACCCTGCGCCATTGGCCGGGCCAGCGACAGCAAAGTCGGCGCAGCCTGCGCCACGGCAGCAATGGCGAGTTTCCGCGCGCTATCATCCGCGACCCAAAGCAGCCGCGACGGCTGCGCAAAGCGCGCCCAGACCGACACATTATCTGCCGCCGGACTGCACAGCCGGGCAAAGTCAGCCTCCGACAGCACCGCATATTTGGCGATCAGCCCCTGATGCTCGAACGGAAAGACATTGGGCGGGATCAGCGCATTGGCCCGCGCCAGCCAGCTTTTGCCATAAGCGGCGCGATAGTCCGACACGATCAGGTAGAAATCGAGCATCAGCCCGTCGAGATTGGCCTCCCGCAGGCACGAGCCGTAAAATAGCACCGCCCGCGCCGCCTCTGGATATTTCGCCGCCAGCGCACCCGCCATCGCCGCCGCGCGCGCATCGGCGGGGGTAGCAAGTTCGGCGGTGACGAGGGGGAGGAGTTGGCTGGACATTGCGCTCCCCTTATCTGTTCGGCCCGAACTTGTCGAAGGCCGGTTCTTGCTCGCTGGACAATAAAGCGCTTCGACAGGCTCAGCGCGAACGGATTTCAGAAGTCCGCTCGCCTGAAAATCACTGACAGATTGTTCGCCGCCATCTCGACCAGCCGGTCAAAGCGCAACCCTTGGCGCTCCGCCGCCGCCACGACATCCTCCAGCCGCCGCACGCCCCAGCGCGGGTCGCGCGCCTTGAGCGAGGCATCAAACGCCAGATTGCTGGGCGCGGTCTCCACATCGTCGCGGATGTAGGGACCATAGAGATAGAGCAGACCGCCGGTCGGCAATGCCCGCCCTGCCCCGCGCAGCAATCCCAAAGTCGCGTCCCACGGACTGATATGCACCATGTTGATGCACAATATCGCATCGGCCCGGTCGATCGGCCAGTCACCCGCCGCGTCGAGCAGGATCGGAGCGCGCACATTCGGCAACCCCGCCTCCGCCCGCCACGCCGCGATCGAAGCCAAAGCGGCGGGATCGGGATCGCTGGGTTGCCACTCAAGCGCGGGCAGCGCGGCGGCAAAGTGGATCGCATGTTCGCCACTGCCGCTCGCTACTTCCAGCACCAGCTCGGCGGGCGGCAATGCGTCGCGCAGGACGGTCAGGATGGCGTCCCGGTTCCGCAGCGTCGCGGGGGCGTGGCGTTTCTGCGCCTCGCCGCCCGCTTCGCCCGGAACCCAGAGCGTCATTCCGCCGCCTGTGCGAGCGTCGGCGCTTCCCAGGTCAGCACCGGCTTGCGCGCCGCCAGTGTTTCATCCAGGCGACGGCGCGGCGCATGATAGGGCGCGCCCTTCAAGGCCTCATCCCCCGCCTTGGCCCGATGCGCCAGGCTGCGCAGCGCCATGATGAACTGGTCGAGCGCGGCCTTGCTTTCGGTCTCGGTCGGTTCAACCAGCATCGCACCATGCACGACCAGCGGGAAATACATGGTCATCGGGTGAAAACCCTCGTCGATCAGCCCCTTGGCAATGTCGAGCGTGGTGAAGCCGTCGGCCAGCCCCCTATCGCTGAACAAGGCTTCATGCATACAGGGACCGCTGTCGCCGAACGGCGCGTCCAGCACATCGTCCAAGCTGCGCAGGATATAATTGGCGTTCAGCACCGCATCCTCTGCCACCTGCCGCAGCCCGTCCGCGCCATGGCTCATGATATAGGCCAAAGCGCGGGTGAACATGCCCATCTGGCCATGGAAAGCCACCATGCGGCCGAACGTCCCGGCATGATGATCCTGCGCCGATTCCTCCTCGATCAGGACGAATGTGTCGCCCTGCTTCTCCACGAAGGGCAGCGGCGCATAAGGCGCGAGCGCTGCCGACAGCACGACCGGGCCGGAACCGGGACCGCCGCCGCCATGGGGGGTGGAGAAGGTCTTGTGCAGATTGATGTGCATTGCATCGACGCCCAGATCGCCGGGGCGTACCCGGCCTACAATGGCGTTGAAATTCGCGCCGTCGCAATAGACGAAGGCCCCCGCCGCATGGACCGCGTCGGAAATGGTCTTGAGGTCGCGCTCGAACAGGCCGCACGTATTGGGGTTGGTGATCATCACCGCCGCCACATCCGGTCCCAGCCGCGCAGTTAACGCCGCCAGATCGACCCGGCCTTCGGGGGTCGCGGGAATATCCTCGACCTTATAGCCGCAAAAAGCCGCTGTGGCGGGATTGGTGCCATGCGCACTTTCAGGCACCAGCACGACGCTGCGTGCGTCACCGCGCGCTTCGAGCGCCGCACGGATCGCCAGCAGGCCGCACAATTCCCCATGCGCCCCAGCCTTGGGCGACATCGCGACGCTATGCATCCCGGTCAGCGTCACCAGCCACTCCGCCAGTTCATGGATCACCGCCAACGCGCCCTGCACCGTCGATTGCGGGGCAAGGGGGTGCAGATCGGCAAAACCGGGCATCCGCGCGACCTTTTCATTGAGGCGCGGATTATGCTTCATCGTGCAGCTGCCGAGCGGAAAGAGGCCGAGGTCGATGGCGTAATTCTGGCGGCTAAGGCGCGTATAGTGCCGCACCGTTTCCTGTTCCGACAGGCCCGGCAGGCCGATCGCCCGGCGCTCTAGCCCGGCAAGGCGGCTGGCCACCTTGGGCGCGGGCGCGAAATCGACGCCGGTAGTGTCGGTCGATCCAATCTCGAAGATCAGCGCCTCTTCCAGCATCAGCGCACGGTTGCCGGTGACGGTGGCCGGGGCCATATGCGCGTCTGCAACGGCGACAGGCGCGGTGGGGCGGCCTTCCTTAAGCATGGTCATGCCAGTTCCTCCTCCAGCGCTTGGGCCAGTGTTTCGATATCCTCCGCCGTGACCGTCTCGGTCACCGCGACGACCAGACCGTTGCCCACGGACGTGTGTTGCGGGAACAGGCGACCCAGCGACACGCCCGCCAGCACGCCCTTGTCGGCCAAGCTACGCACGACCTCACGCGCGTCCTTGGTCAGGACCAGCGTGAATTCGTTGAAGAAGCTGTCGTTGAGCAAAGTCACGCCCGGCACCCGCGCCAATCGATCGGCGGCCTGCACCGCCAACCCATGATTGAGCGCCGCCAATTCGCGCAGCCCCTTTTCCCCCAACAGGGTCATGTGAATACTGAACGCCAGCGCGCAAAGCCCTGAATTGGTGCAGATATTCGACGTCGCCTTCTCGCGGCGGATATGCTGTTCGCGGGTGGAGAGCGTCAGCACGAAACCGCGCTTGCCCGCCGCGTCCACCGTCTCGCCGCACAGGCGACCGGGCATCTGGCGGACATATTTCTGCTTGCACGCGAAGAGGCCGAGATAAGGCCCGCCAAATTGCAGGCCGACGCCGATCGACTGGCCCTCACCCACCACAATGTCCGCGCCCATCTCGCCCGGCGGGATCAGCGCCCCCAGCGCCACCGGCTCGGTCACCACCGCGACCAGCAACGCACCGGCGGCATGGGCCGCCTCGGCTAGCGGGGTCAGGTCGGCGATACGGCCCAATATGTCGGGATATTGGACGACGACGCAGCTTGTGTCCTTGTCGATCCCCGCGATCAGCGCCTCGATATCAGCGTCGGCGCTCAACGTCGGCGCGTCATGGACCAACTGGTCGCCGGTGAACTTCGCCATCGTGTTGGCGACCGACACATAATGGGGGTGCAGGCCCGACGACAATATCGCCTTGCTCCGCTTGGTGATCCGCCGTGCCATGCCGATCGCTTCCCAACAGGCGGTCGACCCGTCATACATGGATGCGTTCGCCACATCACAGCCCAGCAGGCGCGCGACCTGCGTCTGGAACTCGAACAACACCTGCAACGTCCCCTGCGCGATTTCCGGCTGATAGGGGGTGTAGGCGGTCAGAAACTCGCCGCGCTGGATCAGATGATCGACGCTGGCCGGGACATGATGCTTATAGGCACCCGCACCCAGGAAGAAGGGCGCTTCCCCCGCCGACAGATTTTGCCGCGCGAGCTTGCTCATATGGCGTTCGACCGCCAGTTCGCTGGCATGATCGGGCAGGCCCGCGATCTTGGCCGAAAGCCGGGCCTCGGCGGGAACATCGACAAACAGATCATCGATCGACGCCGCGCCGATGACGGACAGCATCTGCTGCCGGTCGGTGTCGGTCAGGGGTAGGTAGCGCATGTCCAATACTCCCCCCTCGCCCCTTCATCCCCCCTCCCGCTTGCGGGGGGGGTGGGGGAGGGCATGTGACGGAGAGGCGCGACACGCCCTCCCCTGACCCCTCCCGCAAGCGAGAGGGGAACTAAAGATTAAAGCGCGGCCACAAACTTCTTGTAGGCCGCCTCGGTCATCAGCCCTTCCAGCTCGGACGGGTCGGTCATGCGCAGCTTGAAGAACCAGCCATCTTCCTCGGCATCGCTGTTGACCAGCGCGGGTTCATCCTCCAGCGCGCCATTGGCCTCGATCACTTCGCCCGAAATCGGCGCATAGACGTCCGACGCGGCCTTGACCGATTCGACCACGGCGGCGTCGTCGCCCTTGTCGAACGTCGTGCCTTCGGCGGGCAGTTCGACGAACACGATGTCGCCCAGCTGCTCCTGCGCATAATCGGTGATGCCGACCGTGGCGATCTCGCCCTCGACGTCGATCCATTCATGTTCGTCGGTGAAATAACGGCTCATGGATAGTCTCCCCGGAATGATTTGCGTGAGAATCAGGCCTTGCGGCGGTAACGGTGCGGCACGAACGGCATGGGCGCAACCACAGCGGCGATGCGCTTGCCGCGCACCTCAATCTCCAGCGCGGTGCCGATGGCGCTATGGGGCAGGCTGACCCAGCCCATCGCGATCGGCGCGCCGACGCTGGGCGCGAACCCGCCGGAGGTGACATCGCCGACCTGCACATCGCCGAGATAAATCTGTGCGCCCTCGCGCGCAGGCAACCGACCCTCGATCGTCAGGCCCACCCGCTTTGCGCCCGGACCGTCTGCCAGTTCCTTCATCACCCGGCCATGGCCGATAAAGCCGCCCTCCTCGCGACGGCGCTTCTGGATCGCAAAGCCCAGATCCGCGCCGATCGTGCTGACCGCGGGCGTCAGGTCATGGCCATAGAGCGGCAAGCCCGCCTCCAGCCGCAGCGAATCGCGCGCGCCAAGGCCGATCGGCTTGACCTGGGGCAGCGCGCACAAGGCATCCGCAAAGGCGACGGCGGCGTCCGCAGGCAAGCTGATTTCAAACCCGTCCTCGCCGGTATAGCCCGACCGGCTGATCCACAGCGGCACCCCATTCCAGTCGAACGCGCCGCACTGCATGAAGACGAGGTCAGTAGTCCCCGGCACCAGCACCGCCATCGCCTCGCCCGCTTCCGGTCCCTGCAACGCCAGCAGCGCTTGATCGGCCATATGGTTCATGATGACGTCGTCGGGGAGATGCTCGATCATCCAGCCAATATCGTCATATTTGGTCGCGCCGTTGACGACCACATAGATCGCCGCATCATCGAACGCGCCGTCTGCGGGACGGGACACCATCAGGTCGTCGAGGATGCCGCCATCCTGATCCAGCAGCATCGAATAGCGCTGACGACCGGGCTTCAACCCCTTTATATCGCTGGGCAGCAGCAGTTCCAGCGCATCGTCCACGCCCTCACCTGTGAAGGTCAACTGCCCCATATGACTGACGTCGAACAGGCCCGCATGTTCGCGGGTCCAGCCATGTTCGGCCATGATGCCATCATATTGGATCGGCATATGATAACCGGCAAAACCGACCATCCGCGCGCCGCGCGCGCGATGCCAGGCGTCGAGCGGCAAGGCCTCCAGCGGCAGAGCGTCTTCCAGCGTAGCGATGGTATCATTGGCGGTCATAGGACGGCCTTTCCGTGAGAGGGCGCAGCGACGATCAACCCGGCCCGCAAGGGACCGCCCTGTTCGTCACCCCCTCTGTCACGGGAACCTGAGAGCTTTGACCGTCCTGGTGCAGGAAACGGCTTACCCCTTCGGTGGGACAGGTTTCCCCGTCCGCTTTCCAGAGTGTCTGCGCGCGATGCGGTCCTTTGGCCTGAGAGATTCCGGGGCGGTTGCTCCTTCGGCGACGGGCCTGGCCTGAAAGACCGCCCATGCTCTCCCGCATCGTGCCCGGTGCCGAATCCTCAGCGCCGGAGACATGTGTTGCATTGCGTCAAACGCACCGGCGCGTCAATCCGCCAGCGCCCCGAATATCTCCACATGGCGCTTTTCGGCGTAGCGGTCGGTCATGCCCGCAATGAAATCGGCTATGTGGCGGCTGCGATCGGGTTCTTGCAGGACGCACTCGTCGCGCCATTCGTCCGGCATCAGCGCGGGATCTGCCTGATAGGCGGCGAACAGGTCGGTGACGATCACCCGCGCCCGGTCGGCAGCGGCCAGCTGTTCGGGATGATGATAAAGGCTGGCATACATGAAACGCTTGAGGTCGCGCTCCTGCGCCGCCAGTTCCGGCGAGAAGGCGACCAGCGTGTGGCCTAGCGCACGGACATCCTCCACCGTCTGCACCCCCGACTCCGCGATATTGGCGCGGGTCGCGGCGATCAGGTCATTGGCCATCACGCCAATCTGCTCGCGCACCAGTTCGCGCAGCAGCCGGTCCTGCGCGACATCGGGATAGCGGCTGCGCACCCGGTCCCAGCAGCGCGCCACGAACGGCACCTCCAGCAACTGCTCCAGCGACAGCAGCCCGGCACGCAGGCCATCGTCAATATCGTGATTGTCATAGGCGATATCGTCCGAAATCGCCGCCAGCTGCGCCTCCAGCGAGGCATGGCTGGTCAGGTCGAGCGACAACAGCCCATCCAGTTCACGCATTGCCCAGCCGGGATTGGCGATCGGCCCATTATGCTTGGCCAGCCCCTCCAGCATTTCCCAGCTCAGGTTCAGCCCGCGAAAGCGTGGATAGGGACTGTCGAGCAGCATCAGCGTGCGCAGTGTATGGGCGTTATGATCAAAGCCGCCATGCGCCTCCATCGCCGCCTCCAGCGCATCCTCGCCCGCATGGCCGAACGGTGGATGGCCGATATCATGGGCCAGGCACAAAGCCTCGGTCAGATCCTCGTTCAGCCCCAGCGTGCGCGCGGTGGTGCGGCCAATCTGCGCGACTTCCAGACTATGGGTCAGGCGGACGCGGAAATGATCGCCGTCGGGCGAGATGAACACCTGCGTCTTGTGGCGCAGGCGGCGGAACGCGATCGAATGGATGATGCGATCGCGGTCGCGCTGGAACATGTCACGCGGGCCGCGCACCTCCCCGCCCTCTTCGGGGTGGAGGCGGCCACGGCTGGCGGCGGGGTGGCAGGCATAGGAAGCAAGGATCGTCATGAGACGCTCCTCTACTCGCCGCCCAGCCTTTCGACTACCTCTCCCGCATCGCTTTGCCAGGCAAAAACGTCCGCGCCCTCGCCCTTAAGCTTGGTTTCAAGCGTTTTGGCGCGGGTGAAGCTGGCGAAGGGACCAACGACCAGACGATTGGTCCGGCCCCAGCTGGCGACCCAGGCGCTTTGCGGGGCCAGCGCGTCATATTTCTTGCGCATCTTCTTGAGCGTGAAGCCCAACGCGCTCTTGCTCGCGCCGGTCGCGATCTGGAGCCAGTTGCGCGCCGGGTTGTCGGCCAGGCGCTTCTTTTCCTCGGCTTCCTTCTTCGCCTTGGCGTCAGCCTCCGCCTTGGCCTTGGCAGCGGCGGCCTTCTTCACCTTGTCGGCCGCGGCCAGACGCTCGGCCCGGCGCGCGGCCTGGATCTTCTCGATCTCGGCGAGATCGACGGCTGCGACCGCCGACTGACGTTCGGTTTCCGGCACGTCGATCGCGCGGATGATGTCGGCCAGGGTGCGGGTCGCCTGCGGATCGGGCTGAGGTGGCGGCGCGGCAGGCGTTGGCGTTGGTTGCACGACCGGCGACGAAGGCGGCGCGCTGGGGGGCGTGGACGGCGGGACGGTCGCCTGCGCCAGACTGATGGCATTCAGCGGTGTTGTAGGCGCAGCCTGGCTCGCGGCAGGGGCAGCCGGCCGGGACGTATCGACCGATTCAAAGCCCGGCGCAGGCGGCCCCTGCACTTGCGGGGAAGCAGCGACAACCTGTTGCGGCGGCGCGGTCTGGACCGGAGCGGGCGCGGCGGGCGTCGGCTGGACCATCTGCACCTGCGCCGGTGGCGGCTGCACCGGTTGCGGCGCGGGCGGCTGCGACGCGGGGGTCGGTGTGGGCGTAGGCGTGGGTGCCGCTGCTGGTTGAACCATCGCCGGGCGCACCGTGCCGGCCTGTGCCAGCCGGGTCGCTTCGCGGCGCTGGCGCTGCTGTTCGGCACGGCGCGCGCGGCGATCCTGCGCCGGGCTGGTCGGTGCCGCCGCCACTGCAACCGGCGGCGTCTTGGCGACAACCGGCTGGCTGTAGCCGGGTGCCGGCGGAGTTGGCACGATCGCGGCGATGGTCGTGCCGATCTGCGTTGGGAAATGGCCAAAATGGATCGCAGCGGCTTTTTGCGCCGGGGTCAGATAGGGCATTTTGCGCATATAGGGCATGATGGCGGCAGCGAGTTGCGCGGGCATGGTCTGCTCGGCAATCTTCTGCGCTTCAGCCTGCCGGTTGTTCATCGCCAATATGAACGCGCGGGACCGCCAGGCCGCACGGTCGCTCTTGTAGAAAAGCGGCTGCATCACCTTGTCCGAGGCCTCGACCTGGCCCGCTATCCCCAATGACGCGGCATAGCGGCGAAGCAGTTCCAGATCATTGGGCGTGCGTTGCAGCGCCGCCTGATAATCGCGCTGCGCCCCGGCCTGATCCCCCGTCATGTCGCGCGCCAGCCCGCGATCGGCCAGCATGGTCGCGTCGGGATAGCCCAGCCGTGCGGCCTGATCGAACAGCCGCAGCGCTTCGCCCGGATTTTGCAGCTTCAGCATCACCCGGCCAAGCCCGGCCTTGATCCGCCCATTGCCGCTGGCAATCGCATCGGCGCGGGCGAAGAAACCGGCCGCGGCGCGCGGATCGTCCAACGCCAGCGCCGCCTCCCCCGCCCCGATCAGCGCCGCCACGTCGCGCGGATTGGTGGACAGGCGGGCAAGATATGTGTTGAGGTCCGCCGCATCCGGCGGACGCACCAGTTGCGACTGGTCAACCTGCGCTTGCGCCCCGCCCGAAAGCATGAGCGCGGCAATGATCCAGGGAAGAGAGCGTTTCACATCCGTGCCTTATACGAAGCCTCATTGATCGCGACCTATAAGGCCCCTCCCCCTTGAGGGGGAGGTTGGGTGGGGGTGTGCGGCCGCCAGCGTGGACGCTCGGCTTCGCCTCGCTCCCCCTCCCCCAACCCCTCCCCGCCAGGGAGGGGAGATGAGTCACCATCATCGGATTTAGTACTAGCCGATGCCGTGCTGAATGGGAAATGACCCCCCACGAAAAAGCGCGCCCGGTTGCCTTGTGGGACCGACGGCGCGCTTTTGGCGGGACAGATGCCCCTGCAAGCGGATCGCTTACTGGTTGTTCTGGCGATTGAGGAA
This sequence comes from Sphingobium sp., assembly GCA_023266575.1. GTDB lineage: Bacteria > Pseudomonadota > Alphaproteobacteria > Sphingomonadales > Sphingomonadaceae > Sphingobium. Next base: position 47,909 of record JAHFPV010000001.1, on the reverse strand, counting down.
GCGCGGAATGTCCAGACCCGGTGCAGGCTCGTCCGCCCCTGGTGCCTTTTCCGTGCCACGGGTCAGGCCCGCCATCCGCTCGAACAAGGTGCCGCCCGATGCGACGCGCGGCGCAGGTTCCACCGGCGCAGCCGGGGCAGCGCTTTCAGCGCCCAATACCAGCTCGTCCTCGGCCGGATCGTCGTCCGAAAAGACGGCGGCCGGACGCGGCGGGGCAAAGGGTGCGGGTGCTGCGGCCTCCAAAGGAGCGGGCGCAGGCGCTTCCGGCACGTCCAGTTCCAGCGTTTCAGGTTCTGGCGCAGGGGCAGGCGCAGGAGCCGCCAGTGGCGCAGGCGCAGCGACCTTGGGCGTCGCCGACTGCGGCACCGACACGGCGGGGCGGCTGGCGAAGCTGAACGGCTGGGTCAGCGGCGCGGCATGATTGCCGACATCATTGTCGATCCCGGTGGCGACCACCGACACGCGGATCTTGCCATTGAGGTTATCGTTGAACGCGCTGCCCCAGATGATGTTCGCGTCCGGGTCCACCAGTTCGCGAATATGGTTGGCGGCTTCGTCCACTTCCATCAGGCGCATATCCTCGCCACCGACGATCGAGACGATGACACCCTTCGCGCCGCGCATCGACACGCCGTCGAGCAGCGGGTTGGCGATCGCCTTTTCCGCCGCCTGAAGCGCACGACCATCGCCTTCCGCCTCGCCGGTGCCCATCATCGCCTTGCCCATTTCGCCCATCACGGAGCGGACGTCAGCAAAGTCGAGGTTGATAAGGCCGGGCATGACCATCAGGTCGGTGATGCCGCGCACGCCCTGTTGAAGCACTTCGTCCGCCATCTGGAACGCTTCCTTGAAGGTCGTGTTCGGGTTGGCGATCAGGAACAGATTCTGGTTCGGAATGACGATCAGCGTGTCGACATGCTTTTGCAGCTCGTCAATGCCCGCTTCCGCCGACTTCATGCGGCGATTGCCTTCGAAGGTGAAGGGCTTGGTCACCACGCCAACGGTCAGGATGCCGCGTTCCCGCGCCGCCTTGGCAATGACGGGAGCAGCACCGGTGCCGGTGCCGCCGCCCATGCCAGCGGCGATAAAGCACATATGCGCGCCTTCCAGCGCGGCTTCGACCATGGCGATGGTTTCTTCCGCCGCCGCCTTGCCGATTTCGGGGCGCGACCCGGCGCCCAGACCCTCGGTAATTTGCGGGCCAAGCTGGATGCGGCGCTCGGCGGGCGAGGCGTTCAAGGCCTGCGCATCCGTGTTCGCCACGATGAAATCCACGCCCTCGACATGGGCCGCGATCATGTTTGCGATGGCATTGCCGCCCGCGCCGCCGACACCGATCACCGCGATGCGCGGCTTCAGTTCATCCACATGCGGAGGGCTGATCTCAATGCTCATATATTCTGCTCCCTCAGCTTCCTCGTCAGGAAGCGACAACCAACACCAAATGTTAACACCAGAAACTGGAGTATTTCACCAGCTATTTTCGTCTTACTGTAATTTCGTTCAATAGTTGGTCTTTATCGCCCGCATCATCCGTTGCCACCACAAGGGTGCGCCCAGACGATGCACGGTTTGCGGCGCGGGCGCCATCGTGCGGAGATCAACCGGGTTGGAAGCGCCGTAAAGCGCCAGCCCCGCCAAAGTCGCAAAGGCCGGGCCGCTATGCGCTTCGGGCATGGCGGACAAGCCCCGTGGCCGCCCGATCCGCACCGCCCGGCCCAAGGCACCCTGCGCATAATCGGCAATGCCCTTCATTTCCGCGCCGCCCCCGGTCAGCACCACCTGCCGCCCGGTGGGCGAATTGAAGCCCATGCCCGCCAGCGCCGCATTCACTTCCGACATCAGCTGATTGAGCCGCTCGCAAATGACCCCGACCAGCGCGGCGCGGGTGATCTTGCCCCCTTCGGCATTGGGACCGGCGCTCTGCCCCGGCACCGCGACATCGCCATGGGGGGCTGCGATCTCGATTATCTCGCGGAAATCGCGACGATTCTGCATTGCGGAGCCATAGAAGCATTTGATCCGCTCGGCCTGACTGCGGCGAATGCCAAAGGCCGACGCGATATCGTCGGTAATGTCGGACGCGCCGATAGGAATGGAATGCAGTCCCACCAGCATCCCGCCCGCGTAAAGCGACACATTGGTGACCCCCGCCCCCAATTCCACCAGCGCCACGCCCAGATCGCGCTCTTCTTCGGACAAGCAGGCGAGCCCCGTCGCGATCGGCGAGGCGACGATGGAGTTGACGTTCAGATAAGCGCCCCGCACGCACAGGTCCAGATTGGCGAGCGGCGCGCCGTCGGCCAGCACGACATGAATATCCACGCCCAGCAGGTCGGCGTGCATCCCGGCGGGTTTCTTGACCGGCACCTTGCCATTGATGGTGAAGCAGGTGGGCTGCGCGTGCAGCACGACCCGGCCATCGGGGTCGATCCCCTGCTGGCCAGTGGTCAGCAGATCGTCAATATCGGCCTGTTCGATGCGGTATCCGCCCATATCGCGCTCGACCGTCACAACATCGCTGACCAGGCTGCCGCCCGAAAAGCTGACCCAGACATCCTCGATATTGGTGCCAGCCACCCGCTCGGCTTGCTCGATCGTTTCGCGCACCGCCAGTTCGGTGCGCTCCATGTCGGCGATGAAACCGCGCCGCACGCCCCGGCTTTCGCGCTGGCCGGTGCCCAAAATCGCCAGCTCACCCGTGTCGGTCCGCCCCGCGATCAACGCGGATACCTTCCACGATCCGATGTCGATCGCGGTGATGAGCTTTTCGACCTTGGGCTGCGCCATGGGGCTTAGCCTTCCTCGCCCAGCGCAACGGTGCTGGCCGCCGTGTCGGCCGCATCCACCGGCTTCTCCTCGACCCTGCCCTGCGGCAGGCGCAGGACAAAGCGGTCGGGATCGCGCATGTCGAACTTCACGATCCCCCGGCCCAGCAGCCGGTTGACGCCGTCCATCCGTGCGAAATTGACCAGAGCGGCGGCAGAAATCTTGTCCCCTTCGGGCAGCGACAGCGTCTCGCCCGACTGGAAGCGCAGATCCCAGCGGCGGTTGCCGACCCAGGTCGCGCCCGCCAGCATGGGCTTTAACGCAGGCGCATTTTCCATCAGCCGGTTCAGCCCCGCAGTCTGGCGATTAGCATTGGGACCGACGACCAGCGGCAGGTCCGGCATCGCGCTGGCCGACACCGGTTGCAGCACCACCCCCGCCACGTCGATCAGATGCAATTGCCCGCCATGCTGCCACACCGCGACCGGATCACGCTCGACGATATCGACCACCAGCGTATCGGGCAGACGGCGGGAAATGCGCGCATCCTTGACCCAGCCCAGTTTCAGCATATCCGCGCGGACCTTGGGCAGATCGAGCGAGAGCATCGAACGATCCACCTGCCCCAGCGCAATGTTATAGACCGGCAGCTCGTCCATCCGCTCGACGCCGCGCACCTCGACCTTGTCGACCTCGAAACCCGCGCGCGCGGCGATCAGGGCAGCTTGTTGCTGCGCCATGGCGGGCAGGCCAAAGAAGATCGCAAAGCCGATCAGGATCGCCCCGAAAATCCCCACGATCGTCCAGCTGGCCAGACGTTGCAGCGTCGCTTCGCTAACCGGCAGTGCTTCGATCAGCCGGTCGAGCGTCGACTGGCGCTTGAGCGTGCGCCCGCGACCGCCCTTCGTCGCCCTACCCTTCGCGCTGCTCAGCCGCGCAGTGCCGCCGCGCCGGATCCGTGCCTCAGCCATGTTTCTCACCCCCGGCGCGGTGCAGCGCCTCCTCGACAATAGTCTCCACCAGCGTGGCATAGTCAATGCCCAGCTTCGCGGCCTGTTCGGGAACCAGGCTCAAGGGGGTCATCCCCGGCTGGGTATTGACCTCCAGCAGGAACAGCCCTTCGACGCCCTGTTCATCATCCCAGCGGAAATCGGATCGAGACGCCCCCTTGCACCCCAGCAACTGATGCGACCGCAGCGCCAGCGCCTTGCACGCCTCCGTGATGTCGTCAGGGACCTCGGCAGGGCAAACATGTTCGGTCATGCCATCGGTATATTTGGCGTCGAAATCATAAAAGCCGCTCTTGGGCCGCAATTCGGTGACCAGCAAAGCCTCATCGCCCAGCACGGCGGTGGTCAGTTCGCGCCCACGAATATAGGGTTCGGCCAGCAATTCGGGGAAATCCTGCCACGGCCCCACACTGTCGCGGCCGATCGGATTGCCATAATTGCCCTCGGCGGTGACGATCGCCACGCCGACCGAGCTGCCCTCATTGACGGGCTTCAACACATAGGGGCGCGGCAGCGGATCGCCCGCAAACAGGCTCTCACTTTGCACGATATGCCCGCCGGGCATCGGGATGCCATGCGGCACCAGCGCCTGCTTGGTCAGCTGCTTGTCGATCGCGATGACCGAGGTGGCGAGGCCGCTATGGGTGTAGGTCAGCCCCATCAGGTCCATCATCCCCTGCACCGTGCCATCCTCGCCCGGCACGCCATGCAGCGCGTTGAACACCACGTCGGCCTTGGCCTCAGCCAGCCGCGCCGCGACATCACGGTCCATATCGATCCGCGTGACCCGATGCCCGCGCGATTCCAGCGCCTTGGCCACGCCTTCGCCGCTCATGAGGGAAACGGGCCGCTCCGCCGACCAACCGCCCATCAGGACAGCGACATGCCAGGGGCCACGGGTCATGCCGTTCCTCCCCGGCACGGGGAGGGGGACCGCGCCCGAAGGGCGTGGTGGAGGGGGAGTGAGGCATGGCACGCCCCCTCCGTCTGCGCTGCGCGCAGCCACCTCCCCGTGCCGGGGAGGAACTTCATTCCGCCACTCACTTCACCAACCCCACCCGCTGAATTTCCCATTCCAGTTCCACGCCGCTCTTGTCTTTCACCCGCCGCCGCACTTCCTCGCCCAGCGCTTCGATGTCGCTGCTGGTCGCCTCGCCGGTGTTCAGCAGGAAATTGGTGTGCTTCTCACTCACCTGCGCGCCGCCCAGTTGCAGCCCGCGACAGCCCGCCTCATCCACCAGCTGCCACGCCTTGTGCCCATCCGGGTTCTTGAAGGTCGATCCGCCGGTCTTGCTGCGCAGCGGCTGGCTTTCCTCGCGCGCGGCGGCGATGCGGTCCATCTCCGCCTGGATCGCCGCCGGTTCACCCGGTTCGCCGCGAAAGGTCGCGCTGACGACGATCGCCCCGTCCGTCAGGTTCGAATGGCGATAGGTGTAGCGCAGGTCACGGTTCAAGAGAGTCACCTGCTCGCCCGACCGCAGAACCACCTCGCACTCGATCAGGATATCGCGCGTCTCACGGCCATAAGCGCCGCCATTCATCCGCACGAAACCGCCGACCGTGCCGGGGATCGAGCGCAGAAACTCAAGTCCCGCTATGCCCGCGTCCCGCGCGGTCGATGACACCAAAATGCCCGACGCCCCGCCGCCACAGGTCAGCGTCACCTCGTCCAACCGCTCAACCTTGGCGAACGGCTTGCCCAGCCGCACCACCACGCCCGGCACCCCACCATCGCGCACGATCAGGTTGGACCCCAGCCCCAGCGCCATGACCGGCACCGCCGGGTCGAGCATGGCCAGAAAATCCGACAGATCGTCGGCATCCTTCGGCTCGAACAGCCATTGCGCCGCGCCGCCCGCCTTGAACCAGACGAGCGGAGCCAGCGGCGCATCCGCCTTCAAACTGCCGCGCACCGGCGGAAGGGCAATGCTGTCGCTCAACCGCGCACGCCCCACAAATTCATCCAGCTTTTCATCGCCTTCAGCCCCGCCTCGCCCGCCTGATTGGCGGCCATCCCGGCCTTGGCATTTTGCTGCGCCGCCTGCACCATGTCGCGCGCAGCCTCCACGCCCTGCATCTGGACGTCGATCATGCGCTTCTGCATTTCCAGTCCTACGGCGAACAGCTCGAACATCAGACTGCTTCCTTCGCTTTGGCAGAGACAGCAGCCGCCAGCCCCGCCGCCCATTTGGTGATGTCGCCCGCCCCCAGGCAGATGAGCATATCGTCCGCCTGAATGTCCGCCGCCAGCGCGCTCGCCAGCGCATCGGCGTCGGCAATGGTCGATGCATGGCGATGCCCGCGCCGCTTCAATCCCGCGACCAGAGCCGCGCTGTCCACGCCCTCGATCGGCTGTTCACCCGCGGTATAGACGGGCGCGGCATAGACGATGTCGGCGTCATTAAACGCCTGCTGAAAATCATCCATCAGGTCGCGCAGCCGGGTGAAGCGGTGCGGCTGGACCACGGCGATCACCCGTCCCTGCGCGCCCTCACGAGCAGCCGCCAGCACGGCTTTGATTTCGACCGGGTGATGGCCATAATCATCGATAACCGTGGCCGAACCGTCACCGACCGCAATCTCGCCAACCTTGGTGAAGCGCCGCTTGACCCCGCCAAATTTGGCAAAGCCGGTCTGGATCGTCGCGTCGTCAATCCCCATGTGCAGCGCCACGCCGATAGCCGCCATGGCGTTCAGCACATTGTGACGGCCGGGCATCGGCATTTCGATCCCCTCGATCCTGCGCGTGGACCCGTCCCGCTCACGGATCTGCACATCAAAGCGGTTGCCGCCGGGGAAGCTCACCACATTGTCGCCGCGAATATCCGCCTGCGCGGAAAAGCCATAGGTCACGATCCGCCGGTCCTGCACGCGCGGCAAAATCGCCTGCACTTCGGGATGGTCGAGGCACAGCAAGGCCGCGCCATAGAAAGGCACATTGCCGACAAATTCGACAAAGGCGTCCTTCACCCGGTCGAAACTGCCATAATGATCGAGATGTTCAGGATCGATATTGGTGACGACCGCGATCGTGCCGTCGAGCCGCAAAAAGCTGCCGTCGCTCTCGTCGGCCTCCACCACCATCCAGTCGCTATTGCCCAGCCGCGCGTTGGAACCATAGCTGTTGATGATGCCGCCGTTGATGACCGTCGGGTCCACCCCGCCCGCGTCCAGTAACGCCGCGACCATGGAGGTCGTCGTGGTCTTGCCATGCGTCCCCGCCACCGCGACGGTGGATTTGAGACGCATCAACTCGGCCAACATTTCCGCCCGACGGATCACCGGCACGCGCGTTTCCAGCGCCAGCTCAACCTCCGGGTTGCCACGCTTGATCGCAGTCGATGTCACCACCACCGCCGCATCCCCCAGATTTTCCGCCTTATGGCCGATCATCACGCGGATGCCCTTGGCCCGCAGCCCCTCGACCACATAGCCTTCGGCCACGTCCGACCCCTGCACATCATAGCCCAGATTGTGCATCACCTCGGCAATGCCCGACATGCCGATGCCGCCAATGCCGATGAAATGGATCGTGCCGATGTCCGTGCCGACACCCTTCATGAGTATATTTCCTTATAAGAATTTCCGTTCGCCCTGAGCGAAGTCGAAGGGCCATGCAGAGCCGCAGGCGAAGCAGCTTCGCTTCGCTCAGCAGAAGGCTTCGACAGGCTCAGCCCGAACGGGGAAAGGGCAGTCCGCCTCAAGCCGGAACCCCCGCCAGATTCAGCGTCGTAGGCGTCGGCCCGACCCGTACCGGATCGTTGACGATCGGCGCATGGCCGATGCTTTCCAGCAAATCCGCCATATCCCGCGCCGCATTGGGGCGGCCGCAGCCGCGCGCGCGCTTCGCTGCATTCTGCAACGCGCCCGGCTCCATCGCCATCTTCTGCATCTGCTTGGCCAGTTCCACTGCGGTAAAGCGCGCCTGCGGTATCGTGCGCGCGCCGCCCGCCTCGGTCATTTCGCGGGCATTAGCGGTCTGATGATCGTCCATCGCGCTCGGCAATGGCACAAGAATCGCAGGCCGTCCGGCGCAGGTCAGTTCCGCCAGCGTAGATGCCCCAGCCCGCGCAATCACCAGATGCGACCAGCCCAGTTTCTCCGGCACATCGTTGAAATAGGTGGCCAGGTCCGCGGGAATTTCCATCTCCGCATAGACTTTGCGCACCCGCTCAATATCCTCGGCCCGGCATTGCTGCGTCACCTGCAAGCGGCGGCGCAGTGCGACCGGCAGCATCGACAGGCCTTCAGGGACCACGCTCGACAAGATCGACGCGCCCTGGCTGCCGCCGATCACCAGCACCCGGAACACGCTCTCGTCGGTCAGCACGGGGAAATCCTCCTCGCGCAGCTGCTTGACTTCCTCACGCACCGGATTGCCGATCAGGTGGACCTTGGCAGTATATTTGTCCTTCAACCGCTCGACCCCCGGATAGGCCGTCGCAATCGCATCGACCCGCCCGGCCAGCAGCCGGTTGACCCGGCCCAGCACCGCATTCTGCTCATGCACCGCAGTCGGCACGCCATCGGCCAGCGCCGCCAGCAGCGCAGGCATCGCCGGATAGCCGCCAAAGCCGACCACGGCGGTCGGGCGGAACGTTTCATTGAGCCGCCGCGCCATCGCCCGGCCCGCCAATATGGCTTTCAGCGCTCCCGGCCAGCTTTTCGGATTGGGCGTCATGCGCCCGGCGGGCAGCACATGCACCTGCGCCTTGTCGAAGATGCCGGGGATCTTCGCTCCCCGCTCATCGGTGACAAGGGCTACATGATGGCCGCGCGCCATCAGCTCCTCGGCCACGGCATGAGCCGGAATCATATGACCACCCGTCCCGCCGGCGGCTAGGACGAAGTGACGGGAAATGCTCATCGACCACTCCATTTGACGACCGTATGCCGACCCATGAAGGGGTTGCGTCGCGTGAAGGCGAGCAACAGGCCGACGCCGATGCAAAGCGCCAGCATAGAGGAGCCGCCATAGCTGATAAAGGGCAGCGTCATCCCCTTGGACGGAAATATCTGCGCATTGACGCCCATATTGATGATCGCCTGCAATCCGAACTGCGTCGTCAGCCCCGCCGCCGCCAAAATGGTGAAACTATCCTCCTCATCCAGCAGGCGCAGCAGCACCCGCACGACGATGGCCAGATAGACAAGCGCGATGGCGATGCAGGCCAGCAGGCCGAACTCTTCCCCGATGACCGAGAAGATATAGTCGGTATGCGCTTCGGGCAGGCGGAACTTGTGCTGCCCGCCACCCGGCCCCACCCCGGTAAAACCGCCATGGGTGATGGTGCGGAAGGCAAGGTCCGTCTGGTCCGGCCCGGCACTCTGGTCGACGCCGATACCCAGAAAATCGTTAATCCGCTGACGGCCATTTTCATAGAACATATAGACCGCGACCAGGCCCGCTAGCCCCATGCCACCCAGCGCCGCGATCCAGCGCATCGGCATCCCCGACAAGAGCAACAGGCATCCCCAGCAGGCTAGGAAAATGACGGTCTGGCCGAAATCGGGCTGGCGCATCAGGATCGCGGCGATCAGCAGCGTCAATGCGCCGGTCAGCGGAATGACCGGCAGGGTCGCATCCTTGCCGCGCAGCGACAGCAGCCAGGCCAAAGTCACGACATAGACGGGTTTCAGAAACTCCGACGGCTGGAAGCGGAAACCGGGCAGGTCGATCCAGCGCTTGGCCCCGTTCACCGTGCTGCCCAGCAGCGGCACGAACAGCAGCATGACGAAGAAAAAGACACACAGAAACGTCGCCAGCCGCCGCGCCTGCGGCCGGGGCAGCATCGATATGACCAGCATGATCGGCAGGCCGATGCCGACCCAGACGAGCTGGCGGTAGAAATAATTGAGCGGATTGACGGCGATCTGCGCGGTCGACCGATCGATCGCCGCCACAGGCGACGCTGCCGCGACCGCGACCAGCCCGATCGCCATCAGCGCGACGATCAGTGACAGAAGGACGCGGTCAATCTCCCAGAACCAGATGGCGAGCGCGGTGCGTTCGCGCGGCACGGTGCGGGTGCGAAACCCCTTCACCAGTTCGCCTGCCCTAGACATGTGCCCCGTCCCTTCCCTGCTGGTCCCGCGCCATCACCCTATTCCAGCGCCGCGACGGCCGCGACAAAAGCATCGCCGCGCGCTTCGAAATCGCGAAACTGGTCGAAACTGGCGCAGGCGGGCGACAGCAGCACGATGTCACCGGGCTGCGCGATGCGCGCCGCACGGCGCACGGCGGCGCTTAGCATCTCGCTATCGTCCACCGCCATAGACCCGCGCAGCAGGTCAGCGAACATATGCCCCGCCTCACCGATCGTATAGGCATGGGCGACATTGCCGAAATGCGGCACGCACTCGTCCAGATTGTCCGACTTGGCGACCCCGCCCAATATCCAGTGGATGCGGGGCTTGCCGTCGATCGCTGGCCATGCGGCCAGCGCAGGCGCAGTCGAGGCGGCATTGGTCGCCTTGCTGTCATTGACGTAGAGGACGCCATTGCGGGTCGCGACCGCCTGCATCCTGTGGGGGAGGCTTGCGTAGCTAATCAGCGCATTGGCGATCGTCGCCTCATCAATGCCCAACGCTTGTGCGACAGCGATCGCGACGGCAGCATTTTGCGCATTATGCGGGCCTTGCAGGGCAGGCCAGCCGAGTTGCGCGACGGGATCAATGTCACTCGACCCAACCTCTTTCACGTCATCCCCGCTCAGGCGGGGACTCATCTCCCCAGCCTCGCCTTGGCCCGTGATATCGGGAGATGGGTTCCCGCTTTCGCGGGAATGACGGATGGAATGAAGGATAGCCCGGCTCGATTCATCCTCCGCCGCGATCACCGCGACATGGTCCGCCGACTGCATCGCAAACAGCCGCGCCTTGCTCGCAACATACCCCTCAAACCCATCATAGCGATCCAGATGATCCGGCGTAATATTCAGCAGCACCGCCACATCGCAGTCCAAACTATGCGTCAGGTCGATCTGATAGCTCGACAGTTCCAGCACATAGACGCCCACGCCATGCAGGTTCGGCTCCAGCGGCGGCTGGCCCAGCACCGGCAGGCCGATATTGCCGCCCATCACAGTGGGATAGCCAGCCTGCTCGATGATGTGGTGGATCAGCGCCGTGGTGGTCGACTTACCATTGGTGCCGGTGATGCCGACCACCTTGTGCGGCGGCAGCGTGGGACGGGCCAGCGCGAACAGTTCGATGTCGCCGATGATCGGCACGCCCGCCAGCTTGGCGCGCATGGTGATCGGGTGACGATTGAGCGGCACGCCCGGCGACACGACGATACCGTCAAAGCCTGTCAGGTCGATCTCCATCGGATCGCCCAGTTCCGCCTTGCCCGCAACCGCCGCCCGGGCTTCCTCACGCCCGTCCCATGCCACGACCCGCGCGCCGCTGGCCGACAGGCAATCGACGGTGGCCAGGCCAGACCGTGCCAGCCCCAGCACCGCGTAGGTCTTGCCCGCAAAAACGTCCGAAACGATCATCGCAGCTTCAACGTCGCAAGACCGGCCAGCGCCAGGATGAAGGCGATGATCCAGAAACGGATCACCACGGTCGGTTCGGCCCAGCCCAATTGTTCGAAATGATGGTGGATCGGCGCCATTTTGAACACGCGCTTGCCGGTGCGTTTGTAGAAGAACACCTGGATGATGACGCTCATCGCCTCCACCACGAACAGCCCACCGATGATGCCCAGCACGATTTCATGATGCGCGGTCACCGCGATCACGCCGATCGTCCCGCCCAGCGCCAGGCTGCCGGTATCGCCCATGAACACAGCCGCTGGCGGCGCGTTGAACCACAGGAAAGCCAGCCCCGCGCCAATGATCGCCCCGCACAATATCGTCAGGTTCCCCGCCCCCGGCACATGCGGAATCCCCAGATATTCGGCAAAATCCGCGCGCCCGACCAGATAGACGATCAGCATGAAGGCAAGGCAGGCGATGATGACCGGCATCGTCGCCAGCCCGTCAAGCCCGTCAGTCAGGTTCACCGCATTGCCAAACGCCACGATCACAAAGGCCGCAAACAGGAAATAGAACGGCCCCAGCTCGATCGCCGGACCATTATAGAAAGGCACGTACAGCGCGGTATTGCCATGCTGCGACACGATCAGCCAGGCGGCAAAGCCCGCGATCAGAAATTCGAACAACAACCGCGCCTTGCCCGACAGCCCCTTGTGGCTGGCCTTGGTCACCTTGTCATAATCGTCCAGAAAACCGATCGCGCCGAACCCCAAAGTCACAAACAGGCAGGCCCAGACATAAATGGAGTTGAGGTCCATCCACAGCAGCACCGAAATCACCATGGAGGTCAGGATCATCAGCCCCCCCATGGTCGGCGTGCCGCGCTTGGCCAGATGGGTCTGTGGCCCGTCGGTGCGGATCGGTTGCCCCTTGCCCTGCCGCACGCGCAGCCAGCCAATGAATTTGGGACCGATCAGCAGGCCGATGAACAAAGCGGTAAAGATCGCCGCGCCCGCGCGGAAACTCAGATAACGGATCAGGTTGAACCCGCCCGCAAAATCCATGGTCTGGGCCAGCCAGTAGAGCATCAGTGTGTGTCTCCGTCGCAGGCGCGTTCGCCAAGCGCCGCGACAAGCCGGGACAGCCCGATGCCGTTGGAGCCTTTGACGAGGATAGCATCGCCCGCGCGCATGTCAGTGGTCAAAAGGGTGATGGCGCTCGCCGTGTCGGGGACATGGGCATAGGCCATGCTACCGTCCAGCGCATCGGCCAGCGGCGCCATTTCCGCGCCGACCAGGATGGCATAATCGACCTGCCCCGCCTCCAGCGGCCCGGCCAGATCGGCGTGCAGTTCAGCGCTGCGCGCACCCAGTTCGCGCATCCCGCCCAGCACCGCAATCCGCCGGTCGGCCGTTTCACGCCCCAATTGCTTGAGCGTCGCGGCCATGGACAGCGGGTTGGCGTTGTAACTTTCATCGATCAGCAGCGCCTCGCCGCCCGCGACCGGCAATATCCGCCGCTCGCCCCGCCCCGGCAGCCCCGGCATTTCCGCCAGCGCCAGCCCCGCCGCCGCCAGATCGCCACCCACTGCCGACACCGCGGCCAGCACCGCCAGCGCATTGGACACCCAATGATCGCCCGGCGCTGCCACGGTAAAGCAGAGTTCGGCGTCCGGCAGCTTCGCCGTCACCAGCGTGCCGCCACCGGGCGCCGGCACCGTCTCGCGCGCATGAACGTCAGCCTCGTCACTCAGGCCAAAGGTCAATATATTAGCGGCGTGCCGTTCCGCCTTGTTGTAGAGCAGTGCCACATGCGGGCTGTCATAGGGGATGATCGCGGTGCCGCCCGGCTCCAACCCCTCGAAAATCTCCGCCTTGGCCTCGGCAATCTTCGCTTCGGTGCCGAAATATTCGATATGGGCGGGCGCGATAGCGGTGACGATCGCGACATGGGGCCGCACCTGCCGGGTCAGCGCGGCCAGTTCGCCCGCATGGTTCATCCCCATCTCGAATACGCCGAATGCCGTCTCGCGCGGCATCCGCGCCAGGCTCAGCGGCACGCCGACATGGTTGTTATAGCTTTTGACCGACCGGTGAATCTGCCCCGGATGGGCGCGGTCCAACGCCTGAAACAGCGCTTCCTTCGTCCCGGTCTTGCCAACCGATCCGGTGACGCCGATCACCTTGCCATCCATCCGCGCCCGCGACGCCCGGCCCAAAGCTTCGAGGGCGGCGGCGCTGTCAGGCACCAATATATGCGGATGATCGACCGGCTCGCTGACGATCGCACCCGCCGCCCCCTGCGCAAAGGCCTTGCCGATGAATTTATGCCCGTCGGTCGCCTCGCCCTTCATCGCGACGAACAGGTCGCCGCCGGTCACCTCGCGGCTGTCAAACGCCACGCCCGAAACGGCAAACGGCGCCGACGCGCCGCCGCCTGTTGCCTCGGCGATCTCGGCAGAGGTCCACAGGTCCGCCATTACTCGCCCCATCCGTTCGGGCTGAGCGAAGTCGAAGCCCTCCGCTGAGCGGAGCGAAGTGGCCTCCCTATCGGTCGGCCGAGCCCTTCGACTTCGCTCAGGGCGAACGGAATTGAGAACTGCATCAACCCGCGCACTCCCGCGCCACCGTCACGTCATCGAACGGCAGCACCCGATCGCCGATAATCTGGCCCTGTTCATGCCCCTTGCCCGCCAGCAGCACGATGTCGTCAGCCCCGGCCAGCGCAATGGCAGCAGCGATAGCCGCGCGACGCCCGCCAATTTCCTGCGCGCCAGCCGCCCCCGCCATCACCGCAGCGCGGATCGCAGACGGTTCCTCCGACCGCGGATTATCGTCGGTGACGATGACATGATCGGCCAGTTCGGCGGCAACCTGCCCCATCAGCGGCCGCTTGCCCGCATCGCGATCCCCGCCCGCGCCGAACAGCGCGATCAGTCTGCCCTTGGTGTGCGGCCGCAACGCCTCGATCGCGGCGCGCAGGCCATCGGGCGTATGGGCATAATCAACATAGACCGGCGCGCCCGCCTTGCTGATGACCGCACGTTCCAGCCGGCCGCGCACCGGCTGCACCCGGCCCAGCAGTTCCAGCACCTTGGCAGTATCGCCGCCGGTCGCGATCACCAGCCCCGCCGCCGTCAGCGCATTGGCCGCCTGATAGGCACCGATCAGCGGCAGATTGACCTTATATGTCTTGCCGCCACCGTCTCCTGGCGCCTCGATGCCAAGCGTCTGCCCCAATTGCGTCGGCGTGCGCGTGACCAGCCGCAACGCCTCACCCTTCTCGCCGACGCTCAGCAACCGCAGGCCACGCGTGGCAACCCGCGCGATCACCTTGTCCGACCATGCGTCATCGGCCCAGACCACCGCCGCGCCATCCGACGCCACGACTTCATCGAACAGCCGCATCTTGGCGTCGAAATAGCTGTCCATGTCGCCATGATAGTCGAGATGGTCGCGCGACAGGTTGGTGAACCCACCCGCCAGCACCGGCAGCCCTTCGGTGCGATATTGCGCCAGGCCATGGCTCGACGCTTCGAACGCGGCATGGGTGATGCCCTCGCGGCGCAGGCCCGACATGTTCGACAGGAAAGTGACGATGTCCGGCGTGGTCAGCCCGGTCGATACCTGATCGACCGATGTGGTGACGCCCAGCGTGCCTATCGACGCGGCATGATGCCCCATCATCCGCCACAATTGCCGGGTCAGTTCGACCGTGCTCGTCTTGCCATTGGTGCCGGT
Source organism: Sphingobium sp. (assembly GCA_023266575.1). Classification (GTDB taxonomy): domain Bacteria; phylum Pseudomonadota; class Alphaproteobacteria; order Sphingomonadales; family Sphingomonadaceae; genus Sphingobium. The sequence goes on along the minus strand of JAHFPV010000001.1, from coordinate 32,909 downwards.
GACGGCAACGGTCACGTCGGGAAAGGGCGTGAAATAGCGCGCGGCCAGTTGCGCGAACAGGCGGCGCGGATTGGCGTGGGCGATATGGATCGCGCCGTCGACCTTGGCCTCAGGCCGGGCAACGACCGCGATCGCGCCCGCCTTCACCGCGTCGGCAATATAATCCTCGCCATTGACGCGCAGCCCCTGGAATGCGCCAAACACTGTGCCGGGCGCGACCTTGCGATTGTCGATGGCAAAGCCGGTGACGTTGGCGTCCAGCGCCGCCCCGTCGCTCACCGCCGCATCCAGCCCGTCGATCAGACCGCCAAGGCGCGTCATTCGCTCTCTCCCTTGGGCTTCCACAGCAATGGCGTCAGGTCCGAAATATCAACGTCGCGGCGCTCGTCCGGCATCACGCCCAGCATCGGCCCGGTGCGCTCTATCACCCGCTTGACCACCGGCGCGGCGGTCCAGGCGGCGGTGCGCAGGCCGATCGCGCTGGTCGCGCCATCCATCATGGTCAGCACGACATAGCGCGGATTATCCATCGGGAAAGCGGCAGCAAATGTCGTCACCAGCGAACTCTTATTATAGCGACCATCCTCAGGTTTCTCGGCGGAACCCGTTTTGCCGCCCACCCGGAAACCCGTGGCGTCGGCGCTACGCCCTGTACCCGCCGCAACGATCAATCGCAACAGCTGGCGCATCCGCGCGCTGGTCGCGGCGGAAAAGACGCGCTGTCCTTCCGGCGCTTCGCCCGGCTTCAATTTGCGCAGCGTCGCGGGGCGATACATGCCGCCATTGACCAGCGCGGCATAGGCGCTGGCCAGATGCAGCGGCGTCACCGCAATGCCATGACCATAGGATACGGTCATGGTGGTGATCCGTCCCCAATTGCTGGGCCAGATCGTCCCGGCCTGTTCCTTCAGCTCGATGGGCGCGCGCTGGTCGAATTTCAGAGCGCGGAAAATCTGCTGCATCGGCGCGGCGCCCATCTCGTCGGCGATGCGCGCAGTCGCGATGTTGGAGCTGTGGACCAATGTTTCAGGCACGTTGATCCAGCGGCCAAGCGAATGGTCGTCCTTGATGCGAAAGCCGCCGATGGCGATCGGCGCGGTCGCATCATAGCGCTTGCTCATCGACGTCACGACGCCATGGTCCATGGCCGCCCCGATCGAGATCGGCTTGAAGGTCGACCCCAGCTCATAACGGGCCTGCACCATCTGGTTGCACAAAGGCGACTGGCTGCACGATTTGCCCGCATAATTTTGCAGCTTGTTGGGATCGAACACCGGGATGGAGGCCATGGCGATCACTTCGCCCGTGTTGGCGTCCAATATGATGCCGCCCGCGCCCTTGGCATGTTGCGCGACCATCTGGGCGTAAAGTTCGCTTTCCAGCGCGCCCTGCACCCGGCTGTCGATCGAAATGGCAAAGGGTTGGCCGCGCAGCGCCGCGTCGGTCAGCCGGTCGTTAAAGGCGGATTCGACGCCCATACCGCCGACGCCATTGGCATCGGGTGCAAAGCCCAGCACATGGGCCGCCAGCGTGCGCTGCGGATAGAGCCGTTCCTTCTCACGCGGAAATTCGATGCCGATTTCGCCCAGCGCATTCACCGCCGCCACCTGCTCCGGCATGGCGCGGCGGCGTAGATAGGCCCAGCCCCGACCGGTCAGCTTCTTGTAAAAGACAGCCTCGGCCTCATCGGGGAAAATCTCGTGCAGCTTGCGCGCCAGTTCGGCCGGTTCGCCGATCAGCTTGGAAGGGCGCACCGCCACCGAATAGGCGTCCATCGTCCGCGCCAGCGGCACGCCGTTGCGATCCACAATGTCAGCGCGCGCGGGCAGGAAGGCCGACAGGGCATCGTCCCCTGTCGCGCCATGCGCAAAAACGCCGACCCACAGGAGCCGGCCGATCAACACCGTCGTCACCGCCATGAACAGGATCAGCAGCAACATCAGCCGGTTATGGGCGATGGCGGTCAGACTGACCCGTTGCCGTCCCGCCCGCGCCCCGCCGGGCTGGACGATGATCGTGGCCATATCAGCGCGCTCCCTTCTTGCGCTCGCGCGCCGCCGTGGCGCTCAACTCGCCCAGCGTGCTGTCGTCCAGCAGCTTGGCGTCCAGCATCGCCATCCGCTCCGCCTTGCGCGCGACCGGATTGGGCTTCGACACGTCGGCATCGGCCTTGGCCTGCACCGCCGGGGTGCGCGGCGCGGGCTTGGCCAGCTTCTCGACATTGTCAGCGGCGTGCGCCTCGCGGATTACGGCAATGTCGCTGCGAATCTGGGTCGCGGCGGGACTGGCGGGCGCGGCCTGCGGCGCGGACGGCAGGTCGGCGGGGGTCTCGACCATCGCCACCATCACCGGCGGCGCGACATAGTCCGGCCCGTTGGGCTGCACCCCATCGAGCTGCGCCAGCGCCCGCTCGCCAGCCAGATATTGGCCGGCGGTCGGCGTGCCATACATGAAGTCATGCTGGTTCCAGCTTTCCAGCTGCCGCATCGACGCGCGCGCGCTGAATTCGGTCTCCAGATAGCGAATATCGCCCTTCGCCCGCGCGATCTGCATCCGCACCTGCATCAGTTCGTTGCGCTCGGTCGCGACCTTCAGGGATACCAGATAGGCGCCCAGCGCGCCCAGCGCGACCAGCAGCACCCAGATCAGGCTCTGCAACCTTTTGACGGCGATCATGAGCGGGGACTCCCGGAGGACGAAACAGGGGCAGATGTGCGGACGGCGCTGCGCAGCGTGGCGGACCGGGCGCGGGGGTTGCGCGCCAGCTCCGCCTCACCTGCGCGTACCGCCTTGGCAGGCTTGGCAAAGGTCGGAGCATCGGCGGCGCGCTTTTCGGGCATGTGCCGCGACCAGCCGCCCTCGCCGCCGCTGCGGTTGCGCAGGAATTGCTTGACGATGCGATCTTCCAGACTGTGGAAGCTGACGATGGCCAGACGCCCGCCTTCCTCCAGCAGCGCCTCTGCCGCCTCCAGCGCGCGTTCCAGCTCCTCCAGCTCGCGATTCACATGGATGCGGATCGCCTGAAAGGCGCGGGTCGCCGGGTCTTTCTTGTCATGCGGCTTGTGGCCCAGCGCGCGGCGGATGACATGCGCCAGCTGCCCCGTGCGCTCCAGCGGGCGCGCATCGACAATGGCATGGGCAACCCGGCGCGACCGCGGCTCCTCGCCATAACGGTAGAGGACATTAGCGATCTCCTCTTCCGGCGCATTGTTCAGGAAATCGGCTGCACTCATACCGTCCTGGCTCATGGTCATGAGCAGGGGACCATCGGACTGGAAGGAAAAGCCCCGATCGGCCCGGTCGAGCTGCATCGACGACACGCCGATATCGAGCGTGATGCCCGACACTTTCTCGATGCCGCGCTCCGCCAGCAATTCCGCCATGCGCGAAAATTCGCCCGCGATCAGCGTGATGCCATGCGTCTCGGCCAAGGCCTGCCCTTCACGGATGGCGTCGGGATCGCGATCGAGCGCAAAGACGCTTGCCCCCGCCAGCGCCATGGCCCGCGAATAGCCGCCCGCGCCGAACGTGCCATCCACATGAATCTCGCCAGGGGTAATGGCCAGGGCATGGAGGACTTCGTCGAGCAGAACCGGGATATGCGGCGCAGTATCAGCGTCGGGCAGGCTCACTTGCCGCCCTCCGCTACGCGCGCGTCGAGCCAGCGCTTCACCTTGTTGCGGATCAGCGCCGGGCGATCGGGGCTTTCGACCAGCGCTTGCGGGTTCCAGATCTGGAAATAGCGGCCCACGCCATAGAAGAACGCCACGTCGGTGATGCCGGCTTCATCCTTGATATCGGGGTGGAGGAAGAAGCGGCCGCCATCATCGAAATTGACGTCCTCGATCGTGCCGAGGCGATTTTCGCGTTCCAGATCGCCGTTGAAGGGCCGGTTCGCCTCGCGCGCCAGCCGTTCCAGTTCAGCAACCTCATCGAACAGGAAGCGCTTGTGCGACAGGCCAAAGCCGGTGGCGCAGCCATTATCCATGTGGACGGACAGGCACAGGCGATTTTCATCGCCGCTGGCCTGGCGGACCAGCTTGCGCATCTCCAGGGGCAGCACGAAACGGCCCTTGCCGTCCGCGACGCTGAATGCGTTGCCCGAATAGAGAATGACGTCCGACACGCTGGAAATTCGCCCCTTTCATGCGGGGCACAGGCCACCTGTCGCCGGAATCACTGAATGGATATCCGGCCCGCAGGAATCGCCAACACCTGATTAACCCCAATTGCTGATTACCTATCAAGCAAGGGGGTAACTGGAAAGGGAAAAGTCGGGAGAAACTGGGATCAGTCGTTAGAAAATGGGTCTAACTGATTTTCATCGGCATTTCCAGCATATTTTCATGGTTTGTTCCCATCGTCGCTATGTCCAGCTCGCTGTCCCGTTCGGCCGAACAGCGCCATTCCCACCATCGCCCAGACTATCCCAAGGATTAACACCCAGCGCAGCCCTAGAACCACATCGCGCCCATCCCGCAACCAGCGCCGTTCGCCCGTTATCGATCCGCCCAGCCATTGCGCCACCAACGCAGGCGTATCCGCTGCCCATGCCCGCGGGTCGAGCGGACGGACCGGATCGGCAAGCCAGAGCCGGTCATCGATCAGGTCGGCATCCCCCACCAGCACGGCACGCCCCTGCCCGACCCGGCAACGGACGATCGCGCCACCCCGCCCCGCCGCACATGCTCCGCCTGCCTTGAACGATTGCGCCCCGGACAGAGTGACCAGCCAACCATCGTCCAGAAACTGCCGCGTCTCCACTTCCACCAGCGCATCCGGCACAGCGCCCCAATGCCGCAACAGCGGGTCGATCAGGCTGGCCGATGGCGCGCGCCGCCGGTCGCCCGCTGGCAGGTCGGACGGCCAGCGCAGCAACGGATCGGCCAGCACCAGCGCCGTGCCGCCCGCCCGCACCCATGTATCGATCGCCACCAGCTGGTCGGGCGTCATCGCGCGCGGCTGCGCCAGGAGCAAGGCGCGCGCACCCGACTTGGGCAATGCGCGCGGATCATCCAGCGGCTGAACGGTGAAGCGTGTCCGCAACAGGGTGACAATCGGCGCGTCAGCCAGTCCCGCCTTATCCCAAAACAAGGGCAAGGCGGTAATGACAGCCAACGCTGGCCGCTGAGCCATCGGCGCGATCGGTTGCGCCGGGCCGCGCCATAATAGCAAGCCGGCGAGCGCCAGCAGCCCGACCCCGATCAGCCGCGTGCCGGGCGTGCGCAACGCCCGACTGCCAAAGCCCCCCAACAGCGCCACGATCAACAGCCCAACAGCTGCGAGAGGATCAGGCAGCCGCCCCGCCGCGATCATGCAGAAAATCAACGCCGCCCCCGCCGCGCCAACCGCGATCCACACCAGCCACCGCCATAAATCCCTGGCCAGCAATTGTGCCATCAGCGCTACCATCAGCGCAGCGGGCAAGGCCCAACTCCAAGGATCGGCCTGCCCGCCCGATCGCCACGCACGCGCCATCCCCGCCATCAGCACGGCGAGGACGGGCAGCAACAGGACCAGAAAAATCGTCAGGCGGCGCGGCACCCTCATCCGCCCATCATTCAGCGCTGCTGCGGATCGCGGTCCATCGGCTTGCGCAGATTGGGATCGGGCTGGAGGTCTGGCACGACCGGTGCCTGTTCCGGCGCGGGCTGCACACCCAGTTCGGCGAGCGGATCCTTGGGCGACACGGCATTGGTCGACGACAGCGTCGGCACCACCGGCGGCGGCAGCGCGGCATCATCCTGCCGCGCCTTGTCGATGACGATGTTCGCCAACCCCACCAGCAACACGACACCCGCCAGACCGGTCAGCCCGATCTGGACGCGCTGCAACCCTTCCAGTCGGCGGGGTGTTTCAGCCATGCCTGCGCTCTTATGCTCTTCGCCGCGACCCGTGTCGGCGATCATGCAGTCTGCGCCAGCCAGGGAAAGACCGTCAAGCCCTTAGATTCCAGCCATTGCCGGTTATACAGCGTCGACAGATAGCGGAACCCCGTGTCGCACAGGATCGTCACGATCCGCTTGCCCGGCCCCAATTGCCGCGCGAGCGCGACCGCGCCCGCAACATTGATGCCCGATGAGAGGCCCAGGCACAGCCCTTCCTCGGCCAGCAGGCGGCGAACCCATTCCAGCCCTTCCTCGTCGGAAATGCGGAATTGCGCGTCGATCGGCGCACCTTCCAGATTGGCTGTGATCCGCCCCTGCCCAATCCCTTCGGCAACCGAACTACCTTCGGCTTTCAACTCGCCACAGGCATAATATGCATACAAAGCCGCGCCATGCGGATCGCTGAGCGCAATGGTGATCGCCTCATCCTTGGCTTTGAGGCCAAGCCCTACGCCCGCAATCGTCCCCCCGGTCCCCGCCGCGCAGGTGAAGCCGTCGATCCGGCCTTCCATCTGGGTCCAGATTTCCTCGGCGGTGCCGACGATATGCGCCTTGCGATTGGCGATATTGTCGAACTGGTTGGCCCAGATCGCCCCCTCCGTTTCCTCCGCCAGGCGGCGCGAGGTATGGACGAAATGGCCAGGGTTGGAATAGGCCGCAGCCGGCACCGTCACCAATTCCGCCCCCAGCGCGCGCAGCGTATCCATCTTCTCGCGGCTCTGGGTTTCGGGCATGACGATGATCGTCTTGTACCCCTTCGCATTGGCGACCAGCGCCAGACCGATGCCGGTATTGCCTGCCGTCCCCTCGACAATGGTGCCGCCGGGCTGGAGCAGCCCCTTTTCTTCGGCATCATTGACGATGAACAAAGCCGCACGGTCCTTCACCGAAGCACCGGGATTGGCAAATTCGCACTTGGCGAAAATATCGCAACCGGTCGCATCGGAGGGACCGGCAAGGCGCACCATCGGCGTATTGCCGATCAGCGCGAGACTATGGGGTTGTAGCAGCATCCCCCACGCATAGCGGACCCCGCGCACCTTTGCCAAGCAAGGGAATGATGGCCGCTCAAAAGAGCGCGTTTCATACTCCAAATCCTCGCCCTTAAGGCAGGGCTATCGCAATGAAACTGCTCCCTCCTTCACCGTCATCCTGAATTTATTTCAGGATCCATTTCTCGTCTCGAACTGCGGCTTTTGAGGCATGATGGATGCTGAAACGAGTTCAGCATGACGTTGGAGGGATAACGAAACGTCATATGCGATAGCCCTGCCTTGCAGGGGAGGATCTTGCTGTTTCACCGCCGCGTTAACCCCGGCCCCTCTCCCTGTCCCATCGCGGCACAGCGCAGAATCGGGGGAGGAAGTGGAAAGGAAATGCGTCTATGGGCGGCATGGGCGACAGCGGGTCGCGGCACATGAGGGCTTCATATGCAGGCGATCGGATGGAAAGGACGTAGCGGCATCATCGCGCTTGTCCTCGCCGCGCTCGTCGCGCCGCGCTTCATCACCGCCGCCCCGCTCGACATGCTCGACGGCAATCACGCCCAGGACGACCCGGCGGAGGAAGCCGCCGCCAACTTCCCCGGCTCCGCCTTCTTCTTCGCAGAGGGCGCTTTCGATCCAGTTCCCGGCGCGCTGACCGTCCAGAGCGAGCATGTCATGGGGCTGGAGGAAGTGAAAGCCGCGCCCGCTGCCGTGTTTCGCGGCATCACCGGCCTCGACAGCTATCGCGCGCTCAACTGCCTGACATCGGCCATCTATTATGAAGCCGGGAACGAGCCGGACGATGGCCAGCGCGCCGTGGCGCAAGTGGTCCTCAACCGCGTGCGCAGCCAGCTCTGGCCCAACACAGTGTGCGGCGTGGTCTATGAAGGGTCGGAACGCACCGACTATAAATGCCAGTTCACCTTCAGCTGCGACGGCGCGATGGCGCGCCTGCCCGCCGCTACCCAATGGGTGCGCGCGCGCCGGGTGGCGGAGGATGCGCTGGCGGGCCGCGTCTATGCCCCCGTAGGCCTCGCTACCCATTATCATACGCTGGCGGTGCGCCCCAACTGGTCGTCCAGCCTCCAGCCCGTCGCCGTCATCGGCGCGCATATCTTCTACCGCAACCCTGGCTTCAACGGCACCCCCGCCGCCTTCCGCGCCGCCTATCTGGGGCGCGAAACGATATCCGGCCCGGCGCGCCGCGTCTGGCCCGCCAAACCGGTTGCCCCGGTCGGGGCGTTCGTCGCCCCGTTCGGCAGCGCTGCGCCCACCCTGCCATCGACCGGCTGGACCGCGCCCGTCACGCGCCCGGCCCCCGCCAATCGCGACGACAATCTGCCGGAATCCACCATCCGCCCGGAATATCGCAACAGCGGCCGCCCGATCGTCTGATCCTCAACTTTTTTGCGGTTAACCCCCGCGATACCAGCCAAATATCTGGAATCGCGGGGGATTAAAAATGCATTTTTTTGGGCGTTTACGGGAACCGGATGGCGATATTGTGGGTTCTCTATTTCGGATAGCAAATCTTTTGCCCCCCGCTCTTGCTATCCACACAATATGAGCCCGGAACGCCTCCCCCCCCCGACGCGTTCCGGGCTCAGATTTTTTGGGGCGTTTTTCTTCTTGACATCATTAAATTTTTCGCGGTCGGAACGCTTGGGCTAGCGGCGGGTTCTGTATCCCGTCACTGGTATGGCTCACCCCATGCGGTCGCACGTTTCTCAAGGAGAGTTTCGATGACGAAAAAGATTCTCGCAGCCCTGCTGCTCACCGGCTCGCTGATGGTCGCCGCCTGCAACACTGTCGAAGGCGCAGGCCGCGACGTGCAGAGCGCTGGCCAGGCCGTGGAGAAGGCGGCGGACTGATCGCCGTCTGCTTTACGATTACCCGACTCCCAAGCATCGGCCCGTCCCTCAAAAAGGCGGGCCGCTTTTTGTTTCAGGCGGACGCTTCTTCGGCTTCCTGCATCTTCGCCTGCCGCCGGTCGGTGAACCAGATCGCGACGATCGTGATCTCATAGAGCAGCAGCAGCGGAATCGCGAGCATCAGCTGCGACACGACATCGGGCGGGGTCAGCACCGCCGCGACGATGAACGCCGCCACGATCATGTAACGGCGCAGACCAATCAGCTGCGCCCGGCTGACGAACCCGGCCCGGTTGAGCAGCATCAGCAGCACCGGCATCAGGAAACTGATCCCAAACGCCAGGATGAACTGCATTACCAGCCCCAGATAGGCGTCCGCGCTCGGCAAGGCCTCGACCTGCAGGCCGCTGCTATTGCCCTGAAACTCCAGAAAGAAGTGGAAGGCGGTCGGCATCACCACGAAATAGGCCAGGCTCGCGCCCAGACCGAACAGGAAGGGCGTCGCCAATATGAAGGGCAGCAGCGCCTTTTTTTCCTTGGCATAAAGGCCCGGCGCGACGAACGCCCATAGCTGGTTGGCAATGATCGGGAAGGACAAGCAGAAAGCCCCGAAAAAGGCGATCTTCACCTGCACGAAAAAGGCCTCGTACAGCTTGGTATAGACCAGCTTGCCGCCGCCATCGCCAAAGGCTTCCTTGAGCGGATGGACCAGGATCGCGAACAATTCGGCGGAAAAATAGAAACAGATCGCGCCAGTCAGCACCAGCGCATAGACGCATTTCAACAACCGTCCGCGCAATTCGATCAGGTGGTCGAGCAAAGGCGCCTTGCTCTCGTCAATATCACCGATCATGCCGCCGACCCGCTCTTGCCGTCAGCCGCCGCTTCCCCGGCCAGATAGGGCGGCGCATCATTGGCCGACGCCACGGGTGCCGACTGCGCCACAAAAGGCGGCGGCCCGTCGGGCGCGGCCTCAGCTTCCGGCGAGGGCAGCGCCTCCATCGCAGGCGCGGCAATCTCCGGCGGATGCTCGTCCATGATCCGCTTATTCTGCGCGGCCCACTTCTTTTCCAGCTCCTCCAGCTCGACCTCGCGCACCATGGCGTCCAGCCCGGTGCGGAAATGGCGCGCCATGCCCTGCGCCTTGCCGACGATCTGCCCCACCTTATAGAGTGCGCGCGGCAAATCCTTCGGGCCAATCACGATCACCGCAACGATGACGATCAGCAGGAATTCGGTCGAATCGATACCAAACATGCGTGGCTACCCTACCACCCGGCGCCTGAGCGTCAGGCCTTGGTCTTTTCTTCGGTAGCCGTGGTCGCATCCTGTTCGGGCACGCGATGGCCCTCCAGCCGGGTCGCGGGCTTGGCCGGGGTGGCGACGTCGTCATCGTCGGCCATGCCCTTCTTGAAGCTCTTGATACCCTTGGCCACGTCACCCATCAGGCCGGAAATCCGGCCGCCACCGAACAGCAGCATGACGACCAGGAGCACGATCACCCAGTGCATCAGCGAGAAGGAACCCATTTCAAATACTCCTGTAAGGCAACCTATCTAGGCCACATCATCGTCATTTTCCAGAACGGATTGCCCGCCCAGACCCTCCAGCGCCAAATCCACCGGATCAAGCAGCCCGGCCGCGCGCAGATCGTCAATACCGGGCAGGTCACGGCGGCTGCTAAGCCCGAAATGTGACAGAAAATCTACGGTTGTCGCATAGATGAGCGGCCGCCCCGGCACTTCGCGCCGCCCCGCTGGCCGCACCCATCCTGCTTCCATCAATACGTCCAGCGTCCCCTTGGCCACCTGCACGCCGCGGATCGCCTCTATCTCGGCCCGGCTGACCGGCTCATGATAGGCGATGATCGCCAGCGTCTCCATCGCCGCCCGCGACAATTTGCGCGCCTCATCCTTCTCGCGCCGCAAGATATGGGCCAGGTCCGCGGCGGTCTGGAAATGCCAGCGCCCGCCCCGCTCGACCAGATTGATACCGCGCCCGGCATAGTCGTCCGTCAGTTGCTGGAGCGCCGCCGCCAGATCGCCCGCGTCGCCGACATGCAGCCGCAACTCAGCGGGCGTCAGCGGCGTTTCGGCAACGAACAAGGCGGCTTCCACCGCCCGCAGATAATCGTCCGGTTCCCCGTTCATACCCCTGTCTCCAAATCCGGCACCCCGGCGCGCAAGAAGATGGGTTGGAAAATCCCGTCCTGCTGGATTTCCAGCCGCCCCTGCCGCGCCAGTTCCAGCGCCGCGACGAAACTGCTCGCCAACGCCGACTTCGCCTTGGCGCTGTCCAGCCCGGTCGGCAAAAACGCCTCCAGCCGCGTCCAATCGATCGCTGCGCCGACCAGCGCGCCAACCCGCTGGATCGCCTCATCCAGCGTCATCACCGGCCGCACGGCGATCACATGGACGGCAGGCTGGGTCCGGGCGCGAATCTGGCCGTAGGACTGGATCAGGTCATAAAGGCTCGCCTGCCACTTGGCCTTGCGCACCAGCCGCAATCCTTCGGGATTGCGCCGCACGAACACGTCACGCCCCACCCGGTCGCGCGCCATCAGCCGCGCCGCCGCGTCACGCATCGCGTGCAGCCGCTGGAGCCGCAATTGCAGCCGCAGCGCCAGTTCTTCGGGGCTGGGATCGGCCTGTTCCTGACGCGGCAACAGCAAGGCGGATTTGAGATAGGCCAGCCACGCCGCCATCACCAGATAATCCGCCGCCAGCTCCAGCTTCATCTGCTGCGCACCGTCGATGAATTGCAGATATTGCTCGGTCAGCGCCAGGATCGAAATCTCGCGCAAATCCACCTTCTGCGACCGCGCCAGCGTCAAGAGCAGATCAAGCGGTCCCTCCCATGCGTCGAAACTGACGGTCAGCGTGTCGGGGCTTGGGATGGCGGGGGCAATGAACAGGTCGTCCACGTCTAGTCCCTCCCCCATGGGCCAGGGCTATGGCATATGAAACGGCCCTCTATTTCACCGTCATCCTGAACTTGTTTCAGGATCCATCTTTCCAGCTCACACAGTTGCTTGTAACGAGAAATGGATGCTGAAATAAATTCAGCATGACGTTGGAGGGATAACCGAACGTCATGCGCAATAGTCCTCCCCCATCCCCTTGCAGGGGAGGAATTTTCAAGACCGCCCCTCAAGCCGCCACCAACCCCAGCAGACTGTCCCGCGTCGCCAACAACTCGCCCAGTTCCGGCTGATCCCCGCCGCGCACCACCGACGTCATCGCCCGGTCGAACCGCACCCGGCCCGAGTCCGTCATCTCCGGCAGCCGGTCGGCAATCCCGACCATATCCTCCATCCGCCCCCAGCAATTGAGCGCCAGGTCACACCCCGCCGCCACCACGCCCGCCGCCAGATCGGGGATGCTGCCCTGCAACGCCTTCATGTCCAGATCGTCCGACATCAACAGCCCGTCAAAGCCGATTCGCCCGCGGATAATCTCCTCGATCACCGTCGGGGACAGGCTGGCCGGGCGCTCCGCGTCCCATGCGGTATAAACGACATGCGCGGTCATCCCCATCGGCGCGTCGCGCAACCGCTCGAAGGGTTGCAGGTCGCTCGCCAGCGCTTGCGGCTCCGCCCGCACCACCGGCAGTTCCAGATGGCTGTCGACCAGCGCGCGGCCATGGCCCGGCATATGCTTGACGATGCCGACCACGCCGCCATCGGCCAGCCCTTCCAGCGTCGCCCGCCCCAGCGCCGCGACCCGCATCGGCTCAGCGCCCAATGTGCGGTCGCCCATGATGTCGCTCGCGCCCTCCTGCCGCACATCTAGCAAGGGCAGCGCATCGACCGTGATGCCGACCTCCGCCAGCGTCAGCGCAATCGCACGGGCATTGGCGCGGGCCGCCGCGATCGCGCTCGACGGCGCGACGTCATAGAGCCGGTCGAACAGCGCCCCAGCCGGAAAGGTCGGCCAGACCGGTGCCTGCATCCGCGCCACCCGGCCACCCTCCTGATCGATCATGATCAGCAGGTCGTCGCGGCCATGCAACGCCCGCAAATCATCGGTCAGCGCGCGCAGCTGCGCCCGATCGACGATATTGCGCCGGAACAAAATGTATCCGGCAGGTTGTGAGTCGGCGAAAAACGCGCGCTCGTCAGGGGTCAGGGTTGCGCCGGACAGGCCGAAGATGACGGGTTTCATAGGCCAATGGTAACGGGCAGGATGCCCGATGTCGAAGGCTCAGTTGACCACCATGCAGCTTTCGCCAGCGACTTTCAGCTTGCCGCAGATCAGGCTGGCCTGCCCGCCCGCGCTAGCCCGCAGGCGATAGACGGTGCTGCCGCCCACTTCCGCCGGCTCTACGACCATGGTGAGCGGGGCGAGATAGGCAAAGCGCTTGGACAGCCGGGTCCAGGCATCCTTGGCCCCCGCCGCGCTGCCATAGGCGCCCAGCTGGATTAGCGCGCCGCCACTGGCCGCCTTGGGCGCGACCGCTGCGCGTTCGCTGGTTTCGTCAGCGACGCGCGCGCTCACGCTCTGTGCAGGCTTGGCCGGGACGACCGGCTTGGTCCCGGTCGGCGCGGGCGCGGTCTTGGTGATCGGCGCTTCCGGCACCCGGCTGGCATCGATCCGCCCGTCGCGCAGCACGCCCTCGCTTGCCGCGAAACTCGCGTCGCCCTCGCCATCGAACTTCTTGGCGTCGGCTTCATTGGCGGCGATCTTGTAATTGTCCGCAGGCGCGGCGATCAGCTGGCCCTCGCCCGCTGCGCTCGGACCATTGCGATTCTGCACCCACCATATGCCCGCCACGACCACGCCGATCAGCGCAAGGCCCAGCAGGATCAGGCACAGCAGACGCAGCGGCGAGATGCCATTTTCATCCTCGTCATCGACCGCAGGCTCCAGCCAGGGCAGCCGGTCCTCATCGTCAAAATCCAGCCGGCCCCGTGCATAATCGCCCATCGTCCGAAACTCCGCCCGCTCTAGTTCAGCTCAGTCAATGCCGCCACGCCCATGAGCGCAAGGCCATTGCGTATAATCTGCCCTATTCCACGGCTCAGGAAAAGCCGCGACGACGTGAGCGCCGGATCGTCGGCCAGAATCACGCGCGCGCGCGGATCGTCATTGCCCATATTCCACCAACCATGAAAAGCCGAAGCCAAGTCGTTAAGATAAAATGCAATTCTGTGCGGTTCGCGGGTCAGCGCCGCTCCTTCGACCACACGCGGGAACTGCGCCGCCAGCTTGATCAGCCCCAGTTCCGCTGTCCCAAGCAGGGACAGGTCAGGCGCTGGCAGCACGATCCCCGCCTCTTCCGCCCGCCGCCCCAGCGAGGAAATGCGCGCATGGGCATATTGGACGTAGAATACAGGATTGTCCTTCGACGCCTCCACCACCTTGGCAAAGTCGAAATCCATCTGCGCGTCGGCCTTGCGCGTCAGCATGGTGAAGCGGACGACATCCTTGCCCACTTCCTGCACGACATCGGCCAGCGTCACGAAATTGCCCGCGCGCTTGGACATTTTCACCGGCTCGCCATCGCGCAGCAGCCGCACCATCTGGATGAGCTTGACGTCGAAGCGCGCCTTGCCCTCCGTCAGCGCGGCAACCGCCGCCTGGATGCGCTTGACCGTGCCGGCATGGTCCGCGCCCCATATGTCGATCAACTGGTCGGCGCTCTGGGCCTTCTGATAATGGTATGCCATGTCGGCACCGAAATAGGTCCAGCTGCCGTTCGACTTCTTGATCGGCCGGTCCTGATCGTCGCCGAACTTGGTCGACCTGAACAGCGGCAGCACGACCGGCTCCCAGTCGTCAGGCAATTCGCCCTTGGGCGCTTCCAGCACCCCGTCATAGACCAGGTCATGCGCGCGCAGCCAGGCTTCGGCCTCGTCGGGCTTGCCAGCCGCCTGCAATTCGGCTTCGGACGCGAAGATGTCGTGATGGATGCCCAGCAGCGCCAGATCGGCGCGGATCATGTCCATCATCTTGGCGACGGCAAAGCTGCGGAACGTCACCAGCCAGTCGGCTTCAGGCGCGCCAACGAACCTATCGCCATATTCCTGGACAAGCGCCTGCCCCACCGGCACCAGATAGTCGCCCGGATACAGGCCTTCGGGCACCGCGCCGACATCTTCGCCCAGCGCCTCGCGATACCGCAGATGCGCCGACCGGGCGAGGACATCCACCTGCCCGCCCGCGTCATTGATATAATATTCGCGGATCACCTTATGCCCAGCATATTCCAGCAGCGTCGCCAGCGCATCGCCCACCACCGCGCCCCGGCAATGGCCCATATGCATCGGACCGGTCGGGTTGGCGGAAACATATTCGACATTGACGGTCACGCCCTGCCCGATGTCGGAGCGGCCATAATCGTCACCCTCCGCTGCCAGCACGGCGAGTTCCGACCGCCATGTCACATCGGTCAGCGTCAGATTGATGAAGCCCGGCCCGGCGATCGACGCACTCGCCACCTCGGTCAGCCCCTCCAGCTTGTCCACGATCGCCTCGGCCAGCGCACGCGGGTTCGTTCCCGCAGGCTTGGCCAGCACCATCGCGGCATTGGTCGCCAGATCGCCATGGGACGCATCGCGCGGCGGCTCGACCGTCACCGGCTTGCGATTGAGACCAGCCGGCAGGATGCCATCGGCCTCCAATATGTCCAGCACAGTGTCGAGATGGGCGGTGAAACGGGTATAGAGGGACACGAGACGAAACTTTCTAAAAGTCCCGTTCGCCCTGAGCCTGTCGAAGGGCTGCTCTTTTCTTCAAGAAGTGCAAGGCTTCGACAAGCTCAGCCCGAACGGATGATGGGGCTAGCCGTTAACGCGTGGCGTTATATTTGAGCTGGTCCTGGGTCAGGTTGAACCCCACGAGCAGCTCGAAGCTGGTTCGCTGCAACGCCGCCTTGACGTCGGGCTGGGCGAAGGGATCGATCGCGGCATCCGCGTCGCCTGCCTTGCGCTTCTGGGTGATCTTGGCCTGAATGTCGGCGGGCAGCGACGCCGATGCCTTGTCGACATAGGAACCGGCCTTCGCCTGCGCACTGGCGCGATAGTCGCCTGCGGCAAAGTTCAGCGTCACCTGGCCAACCCGCTTGGCGACCACGGCATTGCCGCCGCGCACCACGGCGGAGAAATAGGGCAAGGTCACCTGCCGCGCCACGCTGGCGTCGCTGCGCCGGGCGTTCACGGTGAAGCTGGCCTCGGTGTAGAATTGCGCGCCATCGGTGCAGGTCGACCGCAAATTGGTGATGTCCGCCACCACGTCGATCGCCGCTGCGTCGCGGCTCTGCGCCGGATTGAACAAGGTGATGTCGCCGGTATAGGCCGGCACAGCCGCAGTCGGGCAGGCGGAGCGCACCGCGACAATGCCGCCGGTCGCATCAATTTCACCCCGGCGCGAACAACCTGCCAGGGCCAGCGCCACCATGCCGGTCGTGACGATCCGGGCCAGCACGGCGCGAGACGGGGCAGTATGAGACAGGCTGATATTCCTTGGCACAGGCAGAAATTCCTTGGCATGGCCCGTCGGCCAGAAGCTTTGCGCTTCCTTATCCATCCCCCGCCCCTCGCGCAACCGCAAGGAAGCGGCTTTCCTCCCGGCCTACATTCGCCTAAGCGCAAAGCCATGACCGACAGCGCCGCCGCCCGCCCGCCCATGACCCTTTTGATCGCCGCCCCGCGCGGTTTCTGCGCCGGGGTCGACCGCGCCATCATCATCGTCGAACGGGCGATCGAAACCTATGGCGCGCCGGTCTATGTCCGCCATGAAATCGTCCATAACAAATATGTCGTGGACAGTCTGAAGGCCAAGGGCGCGATCTTTGTCGAGGAACTGGATCAGGTGCCGGACGGCGTGCCGGTCGTCTTTTCCGCCCATGGCGTTCCCAAGGCGGTGCCTGCCAAGGCGGAAGAACGCGGCCTCTCCTATCTCGACGCCACCTGCCCGCTGGTCAGCAAGGTTCATCGTCAGGCCGAACGGCAGGTAAAGGATTGCCGCCACATATTGTTCATCGGGCATAAGGGGCATCCCGAAGTCATCGGCACCTTCGGCCAGGTGCCGGACGGCACCATGACCCTGATCGAGACTGTCGAGGATGCGCAGGCCTTCACCCCGGCCGATCCCGCCAATCTTGCCTTCCTGACGCAGACCACCCTGTCGGTCGATGACACCGCCGCGATCGTCGCCACCCTGCTGGAGCGCTTCCCTTCGATCGTCGCGCCCAAGGGGGAGGATATTTGCTACGCCACGTCCAACCGGCAGACGTCAGTGAAGGCGATCGCGCCGCGCTGCGACGCGCTCTATGTCATCGGCGCGCCCA
The DNA here is from genome assembly GCA_023266575.1 of Sphingobium sp. GTDB lineage: Bacteria > Pseudomonadota > Alphaproteobacteria > Sphingomonadales > Sphingomonadaceae > Sphingobium. The sequence continues at coordinate 15,875 of JAHFPV010000001.1, read as the reverse complement.
ACAGCTCCAATTCGCTGCGGCTGGTCGAGGTGGCCGAACGCGAAGGCACGCCTGCCCGCCTGATCCAGCGCGCGGACGAGATCGACTTTGCCTGGCTCGAAGGCGTCACGACGCTGGGCCTTACCGCTGGGGCTTCCGCGCCCGAAATACTGGTGCGCGAAGTGGTTGAAGCCATCGCCACTCGCTTCACCGTGACCGAGGAGCAGGTCGAAACCGCGCGCGAAACCATTGCCTTCAAGCTGCCGCGCGGGCTGGAGACGGCATAAGTCATGGCCGTCTATACCCATGTTCCCGCCGAAGAGATTGACGCTTTCCTCACCCGCTATGACGCAGGCCGCCTCGTGTCGGCCAAGGGCATTGCCGAAGGGGTGGAGAATAGCAATTATCTGCTCGAAACCACCGGCCATGATGGCTCCGGCCACCGCTATATCCTGACCCTCTATGAAAAGCGGGTGGATGAGGCGGACCTGCCCTTCTTCATGGACCTGCTCGATCATCTGGGCGCGCGCGGCTGCCTCGTCCCGCGCTTCATCGCCGACCGGGACGGCCAGCGGCTCCAGACCTTGTCGGGGCGCCCCGCCTGCCTCATCGAATTTCTGACCGGCATTTCGCTCACTGAACCGACCCCGGAGCAGGCGCGCGCGACCGGCGCGGCGCTGGGCGAATTGCATCGCGCAGCGGAAGGCTTTCCGCTTGAACGGCGCAATACGCTGGACCTTGCAGGCTGGCATGATCTAGCGGACAAATGCGGCGAGAATTTCGACCAGATCGCGCCGGGCCTTGCCGCCCGCGTCCGCGACGAACTTGCCTTTCTCGACGCCCATTGGCCCGCCGACCTGCCCCGCAGCGTCATCCATGCCGATCTGTTTCCCGACAATGTGCTGATGCTGGGTGATCAGGTCACGGGCCTCATTGACTTTTATTTCAGCTGCACCGACATTCGCGCCTATGACCTCGCCATCACCCACAGCGCCTGGGTGTTCAGCCATGACGGCGGGACCTTCTTTGGCGATCGTGCGGTAGCGCTAGCCGCAGGCTATGACGCCGCCCATGGTCTAACCGACACCGAACGCGCCGCCTTCCCGATATTGTGCCGGGGCGCAGCGCTGCGCTTCCTGCTGACCCGCGCCTATGACTGGATCAACACGCCGCCTGACGCGCTGGTGACCCGCAAGGACCCGCTCGCCTATCTGCGCCGCCTCGATTTCTACTCCAGCGCCAATCCGGCGGACCTGCTGGGCACCTAACTCCAACATCCGTTCGTTTCGAGCGAAGTCGAGAAACCGACTGGCAGCGCAAGGCTAATAATGACCGATACCCCCACAGTCGACATTTTCACCGACGGCGCGTGCAAGGGCAATCCCGGCCCCGGCGGCTGGGGCGCTGTGCTGCGCTTTGGTGATACGGAAAAGGAAATGTCGGGTGGCGAAGCACTCACCACCAACAACCGCATGGAGATGATGGCCGCGGTCGAGGCGCTCAACGCGCTCAAGAAACCCTGCCGCGTCACGCTCCACACCGACAGCAAATATGTCATGGACGGCATCACCAAATGGGTGTTCGGCTGGCAGAAGAAGGGCTGGCGCACCGCGGACAACAAGCCGGTCAAGAATGTCGAAATCTGGCAGGCGCTGCTGAAAGCCGCCGCCCCGCATCAGGTAACGTGGAAATGGGTCAAGGGTCATGCCGGCCACCCCGAAAATGAACGCGCCGACCGGCTGGCCAGTGCAGCCGCCGACGATTTTCGTCGCTAGAGACATATCCCAAGCAACGGCCTATCTTGCCAGCCACGCCGCCAGACCCCAAAGGGAGTCTTCGGGGGGAATAATGACAGAAAATCTAGCAAAACGTAGCGTAATTGCAAAACCAAGAGCGCGCTTCATCCGCGAGACGGCAGACGTGCGACGGCAGGCCCTGATCGAGGCGACCGCGCGCTGCCTTGCCGAGAAGGGCGTCGCTGGCACGTCCGTCCGCGCCATCTGCGCCCGCGCAGGCGTGTCGTCGGGCCTGCTCACCCATTATTTCGACGGCGTCGATGCGCTTATCGTCGCCACCTATGAGGATGTCGGCGCGCGAGTCTCCGCTGCGCTCGAACAGGCGGTCGAGGAAGCGGGCGACGATCCGCGCGACCAGTTGCGCGCCTGCCTCCAGGCCAATTTTCGCGCGCCAATCCTCGATCCCGATCTGCTCGCGACCTGGACCGCCTTCTGGAGTCTGGTCAAGACCGACCCCCGCATCGCCGCGATACACGCCGATGTCTATGGCGGCACCCGCGCCCAGCTCGAATCGCTTTTGTGCGCCATCGTTCCCGAAATGCCGCAGGACCGCGCCCGCCTGGCCGCGATCAGTCTGACTGCGCTGGTCGATGGCCTGTGGCTGGAAATCTGCCTCGACTCGACAACATTCTCGGCAGAGGAAGCACAGGCCATGGTCGAACGCGCCATGATGCTGGCACTAGGTCAATGGAGGGGTGACGGGGGGCGCGGCGACTGGGTCGATCAATCCGATATGCCGTGATCGCTTTTCTCACTCTCCAAGTCCGAGAAAACCAATTTCCCTTGGGCCGTCGGCTTCCCTACATGGTGTTCGCAACAGCAACCCCTCAGAAGGACCTGACAAGCCCATGGCTCTTATCAACACCACCATCAAGCCGTTCGCCGCGACCGCCTATAAGGAAGGCAAGTTCGTGGACGTCACCGACGCGGACGTGAAGGGCAAGTGGGCGATCTTTTTCTTCTACCCCGCCGACTTCACCTTCGTCTGCCCGACCGAGCTGGAAGATCTGGCCAGCATCTACCCGACGCTGCAGGGTCTGAACGTAGAAGTCTTTTCGGTCTCGACCGACACCCATTTCAGCCACAAGGCCTGGCACGACACGTCGCCTGCCATCGGCAAGATCAACTATTATATGCTGGGTGACCAGTCGGGCACGATCACCAACAATTTCGACGTGATGCGCCCCGGCGTTGGCCTGGCCGACCGTGCGACCTTCCTGGTCGATCCCGAAGGCGTGATCCAGTTCATGGAAATCACCTCCGAAGGCGTCGGCCGCAACGCGACCGAATTGCTCCGCAAGGTCAAGGCTGCCCAGTATGTCGCCGCGCACCCCGGTGAAGTCTGCCCCGCCAAGTGGGAAGAAGGCGAAGAAACCCTCGCCCCCTCGCTCGACCTGGTCGGCAAGATCTAAAACATAGTTCCCCAAGCGGGTCGCAAAGTGGCTCGGAGTGGAACCTCTCCTCCGCTCCGGGCCATATTTGTATCTAACGAAGGATTATTCCATGCTCGACGCCACCCTGACGCAGCAGCTCAAGGCCTATCTGGTAAACATCCGTGAGCCTATCGAACTCGTCGCCTCTCTGGGTGACGACGCCAAATCGCGCGAACTCAATGACCTGCTGGGCGAAATCGCCGCCCTGTCCGACAAGGTCAGCGTGACCACCGGCACCGACAAGCGCGTCCCCAGCTTCATGATCCGCCGCGTGGGCACCGATATCGGCGTCCGTTTCGCTGGCATTCCCATGGGCCATGAATTCACGTCGCTGGTCCTCGCCCTGCTCCAGGTCGGCGGTCACCCGTCAAAGGCCGCGCAGGACCTGATCGAACAGGTCAAGGGGCTGGACGGCGACTTCGCCTTTGAAACCTATTTCTCCCTCTCCTGCCAGAATTGCCCGGACGTGGTGCAGGCGCTCAACCTGATGAGCGTCCTCAACCCCCGCATCAGCCACGTCGCCATCGACGGCGCACTGTTCAAGGCGGAGGTGGACGAGCGCAAGGTGATGGCCGTCCCCACCATCTTCCTGAACGGCGAACCCTTTGGCTCCGGCCGGATGGAGCTGGAACAGATCGTCGCGAAGATCGACAGCGGCGCCGCCACCCGCGCCGCCGAGAAGATCAAAAAACAGGAGCCGTTCGAGGTGCTGATCGTCGGCGGCGGGCCAGCGGGCGCGGCGGCAGCCATCTATGCCGCGCGCAAGGGCATCCGCACCGGCGTCGCCGCCGAACGCTTCGGGGGCCAGGTGCTCGACACGATGGACATCGAAAATTTCATCTCTGTGTCCCGCACCGAAGGGCCAAAGCTAGCGTCCGCGCTGGAAGCCCATGTGAAGGATTATGATGTCGAGATCATGAACCTGCAGAAGGCGACCAAGCTGATCCCCGCCCGCACCGAAGGCGGCTATCATGAGGTCGTGCTGGAAAATGGCGCGTCGCTCAAGGGCCGCACCCTCATCCTCTCCACCGGCGCGCGCTGGCGGCAGATGGGCGTGCCGGGCGAGGAAGAGTATCGCAACAAAGGCGTGGCCTATTGCCCCCATTGCGACGGCCCCCTGTTCAAGGGCAAGCGCGTCGCGGTGATCGGCGGCGGCAATAGCGGTGTCGAAGCCGCGATCGACCTGGCGGGCATTGTCGCCCATGTGACGCTGATCGAGTTTGACAGCCAGCTCCGCGCCGACGCGGTGCTGCAACGCAAGCTCGCCAGCCTGCCCAACGTCAAGATCATCACCTCGGCGCTCACCACCAAGGTCGACGGCAATGGCGATCGCGTTACCGGCCTGTCCTACAAGGACCGCAACAGCGGCACCGAACATGACATCGAACTGGAAGGCATCTTCGTCCAGATCGGCCTGGTTCCCAACACCGAATGGCTGAAAGACACCGTCGCCCTCTCCCCCCGCGGCGAAATCGAAATCGACGTCCGTGGCGAAACCAGCGTGCCGGGCATCTTCGCGGCAGGCGACTGTACGACGGTCCCCTACAAGCAGATCGTCATCGCCATGGGCGCGGGATCAACGGCGGGCCTGTCAGCCTTCGACTATCTGATCCGCCTGCCCGCGAGCGAAGAAGCCGCACAGGCAGCGTGACGAGATAAGTCCGACAGCGAGTTGGACATATGTGAAGCGGCCGATCCGGGGACGGGTTGGCCGTTTTTTTTGGGGGTGGCGTGGTCGGATACCCCACTTGTGACCGTTGCACGGAGACCGTGAGCTCCCTAGAAACGGAGGCTCCCTAGATCACCGAATGCTGAATCGGTAAGCATTTTGCTGTGCGTCAAAAAACTCTAAATGTGGATAGTTGCCCATCGGGGCAAAGCGACAGGTTCGTCGCTCCGTACCGAATATGCCGATGGCTTCAGGATAGCATCCGGGCCATTTCGACGCTTCCATCATTGGCTTATCGTCCAAGCGCAATTCGCGCTTCATTGTACAAATTTCTGTATTTCCGGAGATTATAAATTTCTCTACTGTTAGATATCGCCGCTTTTTCTACCATTTGCTGAAGGTTATCATAGGAATGGTTAAGCCATATTCTACGATTCTCATCATCCATTATTGAGGAATATTGGAGTGCTTGGTCACTAAATCTGAGAAGATGATATGAGCGCCTTGCATCATTTTTAATGCAGCCCTCTAAAACACTCATGCTTTCTTCGATTCCGTCGAGCGCCGTGCTGTCGGATGTGTTGAGCTTAAGAATGTCGATGTTTGCTTCGAACAAAATTCGAGCATGAGTATTTCTGATTGAAAATACTCTTCCACGGCTTTTAGAAATCGCTTTATCAATCCATGAAAAAGCTTCTGTAAAGCTTTTCATTTTTGAGAGGTATATAGCACCGTGCTGATAGTCGTAAGCATTGTCGCTAACTCTAACCAACTGCTCGTAGAACTTTCGGCCATCCTCTAGTTTTGGAAAGGCTCGACGTGCATGGTCATTATCGTATGCATACCTGCGGAAGACCTCGTAATCTACCGTAAGTCGAGGCGGTACAGAATTGTGAAAGCGACTGTAAATTCGACCAAAGGATTGGGCTTTACACTCTCTCAGCGCAATTCGAGCCAGCGCGCCGGATCTAACGGAAAAGTGATCTTGATCAGGATCATCTGCAAGATCGACTTCCACAAGAAAGCTACCAATACGTTTTACTATATCATAAACATCAATATACGTCTTGTCTCTTTTAGGCAAAAACGTATATATCATATCAAATGAAACTATAGTTCTGCATGATGCTACATAGCAAGCCATTATGTATACATCGAATGCTTCCTGATCTTTTGCTTCAAATTCATTTAATTTTGAACGAAATCTACTCGTAAGATTCTCATCGTAAACATGCCTTCGAAACGACTCAAATAGTCCAAATTCCCCGCTATCATTAAAAACGGAATCTAAACTGTCTGGATGCCATCGCCTTATATCAACTGGTATTGAATCTATAATAATTTGCAGGTCTTGATTTGCTATTTCGGAGCTGGAATGGACGTCAAGCTTTCCCTGCATCGACCTGAGTGTAACCGAGTCAAAGTAGATACTCTGTTCCGCAGATACGATTTGCGCTCCGATTGAACCCACCAAACGGTCGATTGCTTCACGAGAATCAATTAGATTATCAACGAAAATCAGCGCGCGGCTGGACTGTCCGGTATGCTCAGCGACGATCTTGTCAGTTTGAGGCTCAGTGATCCTCTCGAAAAAGAGTGTAGGGCGATCAGCCCCAATTTCCGCAGCGACCTGCCGTAAAATTGTTGATTTACCTGACAGTGGAAGACCGACGATCGCCACGTGCCTCCCGTTGTAAATTGAATTCTTAACTGCAGAATTAATCCGCCGCCGAACCACTTGGCTAGAATAAGCATCCGACCATTCCGGCTCAGCGCCGAGAAAAAAATTGCGAATGGGACGCTGTGCGACCTCCGCCACACTTGGAACATGACCAGTAAATATACGGCGGCTGTTGGTCGATTTTGTTCCAACTTTATCAGGAAGGTCTATGGAAATAAACTTCAACAAATCTTCGGTATCACCCACTGCAATGTGAAAGCCGAGGCTGGTATAGAGGGCTCGCGCTGCTTCATCGTCTTTCCGAAGTAATATCCAACGATTGACCTGCGTTTGCACCCCACCGTCCTGTAAGTGCCTGATCCGAAACTAAGTTGAGTGGTATCAGTGGGTTAGCTTGACGCCAGCCCAAGTCGTTGATTCAGGTGGTTTTGCGAAGACTACCGGAGATCAACGATGTGGACCGACACCACTCGGGCGCAGTATGCCCGCGCGGACTTGGCTTTGCCAAGTGATTTGACCGACGCTGAATGGGAGCTGCTTGAGCCGTTTTTGCCGCCGCCGTCGCATGTGGGCCGTCCGCGCAAGTGGCCGCTGCGGCGGATTGTCGAGGCGATCCTGTATCTGTTGCGCGGCGGTCTGCCGTGGCGGATGCTGCCACCGTGCTTTCCGCCGGTCTCGACAGTGCGGCGCTGGTTTTACCTTTGGCGGGACAACCGGCTCTGGTTGTCGCTCAATCATGCCCTATTGCTGATCGGGCGCGAGGCGACCGGGCGCGATGCCTCGCCCAGTGCCGGGGTCATCGACAGCCAGAGCGTCAAAACCACCGAATCCGGCGGTCCTCACGGCTATGATGCGGGCAAGAAGATCAAGGGCCGCAAGCGCCACATCCTCACCGACACCGAGGGCAATCTGGTCCACGCCGTTATCCACACCGCCGACATTCAGGACCGAGACGGTGCACCGCTGGTGCTGACCGAGATCATCAAGCGCTTCCCGTGGCTGCGCCATGTGTTTGCCGATGGCGGCTATGCTGGAGACAAACTCCGGCAGGCGCTGAGCCGGATCGGCAAATGGACCCTCGAGATCGTCAAACGGTCCGATACCGCCAGGGGTTTCGTGGTCCTTCCACGCCGTTGGGTCGTGGAGCGGACGCTGGCATGGCTGAATCGAAACCGCCGACTGGCCAAGGATTTCGAGCAAACCATCGCGTCAGCAACTGCATGGCTGTTCATAGCCTCGATCCAGCTCTTCGCCCGCCGCATCGCAAGGTTATGAATTTACGAAGGATAATTTTGAATCAGGCTCTAAGGCCTGCAGAACGCCAGCGTCTCTCATTCCATAGCCGACGAAAAAAGTAGGGCGCGCCTGTAACTCACGCTGAAAGACGTACCAAGTCTGCCTATCTGAAGCGAATGCAGATGAAATTTGCCCCGGCGTAAAAAGATAGTCGGCATCTTCATGACGCACGTTACCATGTAAAGCAATGAACTGAGCAACTTGTGAAGGTTGCCTAGGTGCGCCGTACATCGAGAGGTCATGCAAAACCCGGCCTTCGTCGTCACCTCGGGCATCAAAAATATGATACGGCAGATCATCGATGTTTGTCGTGTACAGAAAATCAATATCAAGTGATCTCAGAGCATCATATCGATTGTCATACTTAGAAACAGTGAATACATCTTAAAGATATGTACGGAGAGAATCGCGGCGATCAGCAAGCAAAATTGCGTATATACTTGCCAAATCGAGTTCTGCATATGAATACAATTTGAATTCTTCAATCAATCCATTCTTCAATTCATCACCAACTGGAAGAAGATGATTAAATTTGTTGCGAGCGAGAGTAGAAAAACCTGCGCCGACGAAGAGATTTAAACCTTTGCGGATGTCGGCCTTGAAAAGGCCGGATTCTGGAATTTGCAACACGTTTGCCCCCTACAACCTAGCGTCCGCCGCGCCGAACCGACCAATTTAAGACTTTCAGTGCCTCGCGTCGGCTAAACTGAAGATCAACTATAGATTGCTGAAGCCGTTGGAAGCTAGCCGGAATGTGTCAGGACTGGAGCCATTCCCAAACAATCGGTTGTTTCTCAAGAGTATCAAACATCGTCGGCCGTTTGGCGAGGAGCAGATCGCCACGCACCTCTGTGGTGACGGATCGCGGTATTTGAGTTCAGCGCCGTATGCGGGCCTTGCATTGTGACCGTCTGACGCGCCCAGACATCATGCCTAACGGCCGACGGTCCATATTTGCAGCCCGCCCCCCTTGCAGACGGGAGCCGACCAATACCCCCCTGTCCTACCCCCCACCCCATGCCATAATCCCCCCGGCTCTTTCTCTCCGTCCGGTTGATCGTCTCCGCGCGCCTACGGGCGTCGCGGCACAATTTGCAAAAAATATCCTATTGCGAAGTCCATAAGCGGAGTCTGCTCCCACGCTTTTGCGTGGCCTGCGATGGCGTGAACTTTGCTGATTTGGCAAGACTGCATAAGTCCCGCCCGTCCCTTCAACGCCGGCCCCAGACCCCGAAAATATCCGGGTCGATCTCCAGCAGCGGCACCCGCGTCCCCGCGCCCACCCGCCTGTCGCCACTGCCCATGCCGCCCCCCATGCCAAAGGTTACCACGCTGCTCCCTGCATCACCCACGACCAGCAGGTCGAGCAGGATCGCGGCGTTCAGCCGGTCGCTCGTAACCTCCGTCAGCGTGCCGATCCGCGTCAGCGCGAAGAGTTGCCGGGCAAAAGCATAGGGCAGGCGGATGCAGCCATGGCTGGCGGGGTAGCCGGGATTATGCCCGGCATGGAGCGCGATGCCGTCCCAGGTTAGCCGCTGCATGAACGGCATGGGCGCATTGCTGTAGAGGTTGGAGCGGTGCCACTGGCGCTTTTGCAGGATGGGGAAGCTGCCGGTGGGGGTGCGGTGGCCCTTCGTCCCCGTCGACACGCTGGCCGCGCCGATCAGCCGATCGCCGCGATAGACATGTACACGCTGCCGCGCGATGCTGACGATCAGATAGAGCGGTCCGCTGGCGGTGGCGTCATCCGCCCAGCGAAACGCGCCGGGTGCCAGCGGCAAATCCGCCAGCTCCGCCCGCGCGGACGGAACGCCCAAAGCCAGGCAGCACAGCAGGACGAACAGCCGGGGGAAAAGCATAAGCCTTTCTTAACCATAACCCCGCCGCGCGCCAGAGGGGAGCCAAGCGCTTTACCGCATCGGTCCCGACTTGGGACAGGGGGCCACCGCCTCCCGTTCGTTTCGAGCGAAGTCGAGAAACGGGGCGCACAAGTTTCTCGACTTCGCTCGAAACGAACGGAGGTGGGGTGGAACTCTCCCCTAAATCAGCAGCATCTGCGCGACAGGCGCAAAGCTGCGCCGGTGCAACGGCGTCGGTCCATGGGTCCGCAGCGCGGCCAGATGCTGCGCGCTGCCATAGCCCTTGTTGCTCTCCCATCCATAATGAGGGTGGCTGGCCGCCGCCTCCAGCATCATCCGGTCCCGCGCTTCCTTGGCCAGGATGGAGGCAGCGGCGATCGACAGGCACTTTGCGTCACCGCCGATGACCGCGGTAGCAGCCCAGCGCCAGTCCGGCACCCGGTTGCCATCGACCAGCACATGCTGGCACTCCTGCCCCAGAGCCTCGACCGCCCGCGTCATCGCCAGCATTGTCGCCCAGAGGATGTTGATCCGATCGATCTCCTCGACACTGGCCACCCCCAGCCCCCAGCAGATCGCGCGCGCCTTGATCTCCACCTCCAGCGCCGCGCGGCGACTGGCCGAGAGTTTCTTGCTGTCGTTCAGTCCCTCCGGGCAATCCTCCGCCCGCAGGATCACGGCAGCGGCAACCACCGGTCCGGCAAGCGGTCCCCTCCCCGCCTCATCCACCCCGGCGACAAGCCCCGGATGGTGGCGCAGTTCATAGACAAAATCAGGCATGAAAATGCGCAAGAAATTCTGGCGGCGCACCCATCGGCCCATGCCCGCCGCCCAGCCCCGGCGCGATCGTCAGCGCCGCGCGCACATAAGCGCGCGCGCGCGCAATCGCGGCACCCATCGCCATCCCCTGCCCCAGCCCGGTCGCAATGCCGCTGGCCAGCGTGCAGCCGGTGCCGTGGGTGTGCGGCGTGTCGATGCGCGGGTCAGTCCAGTCGGTGACCAGCCCCTCTGGCCCGACCAGCCGGTCCACCAGCAGCGCACCCACACCATGCCCGCCCTTGGCCAGCACATACGTGCCGAACCGCGCGGCAATACCTTCGCCGCCCAGTGCCGCCAGTTCGGGGATATTGGGCGTCACCAGCGTCGCGATCGCCATCAGCTTCTCGAACGCCGCAATCGTCGCCGCATCAGCCAGCACCGATCCGCTGGTCGCCACCATCACCGGATCAAAGACGATCGGCACGTCGCTCAGGCCGGTGAGCAGTTCCGCCACTGCCATCGCCGTGTCCGCCGATCCGATCATGCCGATCTTCACCGCATCCACGCCAATATCGCTGATGCAGCTGTGCATCTGAGCCAGCACCATGTCCGTCGGCACCGGATGCACGCCCTGCACCCCCAGCGTATTCTGCGCGGTGATCGCGGTGATCGCGGTCATGGCATGGCCGCCCAGCATCGTCACTGCCTTCAAGTCCGCCTGGATACCTGCGCCGCCGCCGCTGTCGGACCCGGCAATGATCAGGATGCGCGCGATGCTCATCCCTTATAATGGCGCATGGTGGACGCGGGATTGCCCGCCAGCGCCTTGCCCGTCCGACTGGGCCGGTCCATCAGCTCGCCGCCGCAATTGGGGCAGCGATCGTCCAGCGCCTCGGCACAGGGCGCGCAGTATGTGCATTCGAACGAGCAGATGAACGCGCCGGGTTCATCGGCGGGCAGGTCCGTGCCGCAGCGTTCGCAATCGGGGCGCATTTCAAGCATGTTTGAACCTCCTCACGCCGCCGCCTTCTCGACCGCCGCGCAGATGCGATCGACCACGTCGCGCACCTGTTCCTCGCGGTCGCCCTCAGCCATCACCCGGATCACCGGTTCGGTGCCGGACGGGCGGATGACCAGACGGCCAACCCCGGTCAGCTCTGCCTCCGCCTGCGCAATGACGCGCTTGACGTCGTCATGCTCCAGCGGCTTGCCCCCGGAAAAGCGCACATTTTTGAGCAATTGCGGCACCGGGTCGAACTGGTGCAGCGTCTCGCTGGCGGGCTTGCCGGATCGGACGAGCGCGGCCAGCACCTGCAACGCAGCGACCGTCCCATCGCCGGTGGTCGCATAGTCGGACAGGATCATATGACCCGACTGTTCGCCGCCGACATTGAAGCCGCCGCTGCGCATCCGCTCCAGCACATAACGGTCGCCCACGCTGGTGCGCTCCAGCCCGATGCCCTGCCCGGTCAGGAAGCGCTCCAGCCCCAGATTGGACATCACCGTCGCCACCAGCCCGCCGCCGCGCAACGTGCCAGCGCGGGCGAAATTGGCGGCGATCAGCGCCATGATCTGATCACCATCGACGATCTGGCCTTTCTCATCGACCACGATCAGCCGGTCCGCGTCGCCATCCAGCGCGATGCCGATATCCGCGCCCGACGAGACGACCGTTTCCCGACACAGCAAGGGCGCGGTCGATCCGCAGCCGTCATTGATATTGGTGCCGTTGGGATTGACGCCGACCGCCACGACGGTCGCGCCCAGTTCCCACAAGGCCGACGGCGCGACCTGATAGGCAGCGCCATTGGCGCAATCGATGACGATTTTCAGGCCATCGAGCCGCAGGTCGGCGGGGAAGCTGGATTTGACCGCGTGGATATAGCGCCCGCGCGCATCCTCGACCCGTCGGGCGCGACCAATATCCTTAGACGCGGCGAGCGGCACCTGCTGATCGATCAGCGCCTCGATCTTCAGCTCATCCTCGTCCGACAGCTTATAGCCGTCCGGCCCGAACAGTTTGATACCATTGTCGAAATAGGGATTGTGACTGGCGGAGATCATGACGCCAAGGTCCGCACGCATCGAATGGGCCAGCATGGCCACGGCGGGCGTCGGGATCGGCCCGAACTGTACCACGTCCATGCCCACGGCGGTAAAGCCCGCGACCAGCGCATTTTCGACCATATAGCCCGACAGGCGCGTATCCTTGCCAATCACCACGCGATGGCGGTGGTCGCCGCGCTGGAAATGGGTCCCCGCCGCCATGCCGACCTGCATCGCCAGTTGCGCCGTCATCGGCCATGCGTTGGTGCGCCCGCGTATGCCGTCGGTGCCGAAATATCGTCTGGTCATGCGTTTCTCATGCACCGGGGAGGCGCCCCGTATCAACCCCAGAACCGTTCGGGCTGAGCGGGAGGAGAGAAAGCCCAAGTTTTTCTTGATCGACTTTCCAGCGGCCTCGCGGCATCCCGGCGCGATGGACAGTTTCAATGCGTTTATCGACGCGCTTTCGGGCGCGGTGTTCTTCAAGGTGCCGGTCGCGGGCGCGCAGATCGAATTGATCGTGCTGTATCTGGCGCTGCCGATGCTGTTTTTCACCCTGTGGCTGGGCTTCCCCAATATCACCCAGGTCGGACGGGCGATCCGCATCCTGCGCACCCAGCCGGACAAGGGCGAGGCACAGGGCGATGTCAGCCAGTGGGCGGCGCTCAGCACCGCGCTGTCCGGCACGATCGGCCTGGGCAATATCGCGGGGGTCGCGGTGGCGCTGACGATGGGCGGGCCGGGCGCTATCTTGTGGATGTTCATCATCGGCTGGTTCGCGATGACGGTGAAGATGGCGGAGGTCACGCTGGGCCTTAAATATCGCATCTTCGATGAGGCTGGCCATGTCCATGGCGGGCCTATGTATGTCTTGAAAGCCGTCGGTGCCGCGCGCGGCTGGCCAAGGATCGGCATGATGCTGGGCGGCGCCTATGCCTTCTTCGCCCTGTTCGGCGCGATTCCGATGGTGCAGGTGAACCAGAGTTTCGCGCAGGTGAAGGTTGTCACCGGCCTGACCAATGGCTGGGCCTATGGCGTGTTTCTGGCCGGTGCCGTGGCGCTAGTGACGCTGGGCGGAGCGGCATGGCTGGGGGAGGTCGCCAAGCGGCTGACCCCCTTGAAGGTCGCGGTCTATCTGGCGGGCGTGCTGGCGATTCTGATCCTGCATGCAGGCGCTATTCCCGGCGCGCTGGCCCTGATCTGGGACGGGGCATGGAGCGGTCAGGCGGCGACCGGCGGCGCGGTGGGTGCGTTCGTCGCGGGGATGCGCCGCGCTGTGTTCGCCAGTGAAGCGGGCGTCGGATCGGCGGTGATGGCACATAGCCTCGCGCGGGCGCGGCACCCTGTATCCGAAGGACTGGTCGCGCTGCTCGAACCGCTGCTCGGCACCATGATCGTCTGCGCCTTGGGCGGGCTGGCGCTGGTCGTCGCAGGAACTTGGAATACCGGGCTGGAGGGCATCGCAATCACGTCCGCCGCCTTTGCGCAGGTGTCGCCCTGGTTCCCCTGGCTGCTCGCAGTCGTCGTGTTCCTGTTTGCCTATTCCACGCTGGTGGCGTGGGGCTTTTATGGCTTGCAGGCGTGGGGCTATCTGTTCGGCCATGGTCCGCGCGCGCAGTGGACTTACAAGATCCTCTACATCGTCGCCCTGCCACCCGCCGCCGCGATCGACCTTGGCCGGGTCGTCGGCATCGTGGACAGCAGCTTCTTCCTGATGGCGATTCCCAATGTCATCGCGCTATATTTGTGCGCAGGCGAGTTGCGGCGGGAGGTGCGTACCTATCTCGCGGACAAAGAAAACCCCGCCGGATAAGGGCGGGGCTTTCTCCTGCTTGGGAGCAACTCAAATTCAGATTTTGTCGCCAAGTGCGCCCTTGACCGAACCGGCGACGTCCTGTGCCGTGCCCTTGGCCTTCTGCGCCTTGCCTTCGGACTCCAGACGCTCATTGTCGGTCGCCTTGCCGATGCCTTCCTTGACGGCACCAGCGGCCTTGTTGCCAGCGGCCTTCAGCTTGTCGGTTGCTTCACCCATCTGATTTACTCCTTGCGTGATTTCCACATGTTAAACGAGCGCATGGAGAAAGGGTTTCCGCCGGAACGCAGGCGTAACGTTACTTTTCAATCACATCGCGGCGCATCGGCGCGAGTTTGGACAGAAAACGGTTCTGCGCCTGAAAGCTCACACCCTCCTCCCCCATCGCCCGCTGGAGCGTTTCGACCAGGCGGTTCATGTCCGCCTTCTGCACGCCCAGATCCTTATGCGCGCTGGCCATGTCCCGCCCGGTATAGTTGCACCCGGCGTTCAGGATGAAACAGAATTGCTCAAACAAGGTGCGCTTCAAGCGGACCTGATCATGATTGGCGAAAATCTCGCCAATGACCGGATCGGCAAAGTTGATCGTAACGAAGCGGTCGACGATGCGGCGGATGCCGTCCTGCCCGCCAAAGGCCAGCGCCATGCCATCCCCCTCAAACGGCGCGGCCCCGGCATGGCGGTTATCGGCTACATAGGGGTCGACGGCAGTTTCGCCCGGCAGCGCATGGGGGGCCTGCAACAGCAGCAGCGACAATATGATGGACATGGGATTGCGTCCTTTAGAAGGCGGTCTGGAGCTGGAGAAACACGCCACGCTGCCTCTTCACCGTGGCGATCGAACCCAGATCGGCATAGGCAATGGTCGCGGTGACATTGCGGCTGATCGCGACGGCGGCGAAGGCGTCGAACCAGTCATCCTCCCGCGCGATATTCAGATTGTCGGGCTTGCGCCGATATTCGCCGCCAATCGCGATGCGGCGGGACAATTGCCAGGCGGCCGATCCTTCAAACTGAAGCGTATGGCCGCCCTGCTTGCCGCCACCAAAGCCGAGCAACCCCATCTGGTTCGCCTTTGTCAGCCGCGCAGTGCCGGACAGCAGGATGGAGCGAGAGAGGAATAATTTGCTGACGGAGGCATAATAATCGACGCCCTCGTCACTCTTCGCGCCAACCGCGCGGACGATCGCGCCCTGATTGTTGTTCTTATACTGGATGCCGACTGCGATGGCCGGCAGCCGGTCATAGACAAGATCGCCTGCAAGCCTGACCTTCGCGCCGAAAATATCCTGCGAAAAGGCAAAATCCTTGCCTAGCCCCAGCGCTGCGCCAATCTCGTTCGTGTTGAAATCCTGATGCGTGTAGCTCAGCTCGATCCGGTCGCGGATGCCGATCGCCACGCCCGCGCTCTGATAGTCATAATCCTTGACCCAACTTGAACAGTGCTTTTGGAAAAGGCATTTTTGTTCAATGACATGCACGCACCGGCGCGAGTGTTACCACTACATTTTTGGGTTTGGTTGAGCTTGCAGAGGCTCAGGTTC